>NZ_JBITGM010000010.1:31706-356473 GCF_044457025.1 Streptomyces sp. NPDC050658 | reverse complement strand
ACGCCCGGTTACATTCCGAACCCGGAAGCTAAGCCTCACAGCGCCGATGGTACTGCAGGGGGGACCCTGTGGGAGAGTAGGACGCCGCCGAACTAATATTAGAAGAGCTGGTCCCTGAACTTCGGTTCAGGGACCAGCTCTTTTTTGTTTTGCGTCACTTGCCGTTCACGTTGTGCGACCAACATCCGCAGGTATGGGGACAGCTGGAATGTTGCGAGCCGCAGGCATCGGGCACGGTGACGAGGTCATCGTGCCGGCGTACGGGAACGCAGAGGTCGCCGAGGCCGTGGTGCTCGCCGGTGCCATGCCCGTTTTCGCCGACATAGAGCAGTCGACGTACTGTCTCGACGCCGAGGCGGTATCCGCTGCCATCACCGCGCGTACGGCCGCTGTCATCGTCGTACACCGCTTCGGGAACCAGGCCGATGTCGGGCGGATGCGGGACGTGGGGCGGCGCCATGGGGTTCTGGTGCTCGAGCAGGGCGAGTTGGACGCTCCGTACGACGAGATGGCCCAACGGCGGGCGCATGCCGCCTATCTCAATGGGCGGCTGAGCGGGGTCGTTACCCCGGACGGTGGCGCCGCGCACAGCTATCAGCAGTACGTCGTGCGGGTGCCCGGCAACGGGCGGCCCGACCGGGACGCGTTCGCTCGCGCCGTGCGGGCGCGGGGCGTCGCCTGCCGCGTGCCCGTGAAGATCCCGGTGCACCGGATGCCGCAGTTCCGGCGGGACGTGGCGTTGCCGGAGACGGAGCGGGCCGCGGACGAGACGCTGGCGCTGCCCGTCGACGCTGCGATGTCCCGGCGGGAGCTGCAGCGTGTCGTGTCCGCGTGCAATGCGCTGGGTGGGCTTCTTCAACCGGCCTTCTAGCCGCCGCTTGTGTCGGGTGTCGGGAGTCCTCCCGTAACTCGCCTTTCAAGAAGTCTTCTTGGGGTGGGCCTTGAAGAACTCCCACATCAGGTCCGTCGCGCTGACGCCTGCCTCCGGATCGGCCATGGGTCCGGCACCGCCCGGCCATTGATGGGCCATCTCCGGGAGGCGGTAGGCGACGGTGGTCGAGCCGTCGCGGCATTTCGCCGAGGTCTTCTTGATGTCGTTCTTGAGCTTCTGCGGCGGCGGTGCCTTGCAGGAGAGGCGCTTCTGCCAGGCCTTGATTCCCTCGTCGAACTCCGCGTAGTGCGGGTCCAGGCCGCCGATGAACGTCATCACCGAGACGGGGGACTTGGGGATGTACGAGTCCTGTGCAGCGTCCTGGCCGATGTAGCCGCCGCTGACCGGGGCTATCGCTGCGAAGGTGTCGGGGAGTTCCACGGCGAGTTTGTACGTCATGTCGCCGCCGTTGGAGATTCCCGTGGCGTAGACGCGTCGCGGGTCGGCCTTCCAGGTGCCGATCAGCCTCTTCGTCATCGTACGAAGGAATCCGACGTCGTCCTCCGTGCCGCAGCAGATCAACGCGTTGAAGCCCTGGTCGAGGCCGTCGGGATAGGCGACGAGGAAGTCTTCCTTGTCGGCTTTCTTGCTGAGGCCGGTGATCTGTGCCGCTGCGGCACCTGTGCCCGGATAGGGGTGCATGGCGATGATCAGGGGGAGTTGCTTGCTCGTGGTGTAGCCGGGTGGGGCGTGCACGGTGTAGACGCGTTTCTCGCCCTTCCAGGAGAGCGTGACCTTCTGGTCGCCCGGGCGCGGGGATTCCGGGGCGGGCTTCTTCTCTGTGGGCTTCGTCTTGTCGGGCTCGGCGGATCCTTCGTCGTCGGATCCGCAGGCCGCGAGTGTCAGAAGCAGCGAGATGAGCGTTGCGGGAAGGGCGTACCGCATGGACTTACCACGTCGGGTCGGCATGAGCGCAGAGTGGCAGCGCCCGGGTCGGTGGTCCAGAGGAACGGGCGGTTCGGGAGGCGCTCGGATTCAGGTATGATCTATTCCGTTGCCGCGCGGGAAACCGCACAGCGCAACAGGCCCCTATAGCTCAGTCGGTAGAGCGTCTCCATGGTAAGGAGAAGGTCTGCGGTTCGATTCCGCATGGGGGCTCAGAGAGTAAGAAGAGAAGGTCCCCGCCCAGCTGGGCGGGGACCTTCTTTCGTTTCCGGAGCGGCCGGCGGCCGGGCGCCTCAGTCCTTGTGGAGGCCCGGCACGCGCATGGCCAGGATCGCCATGTCGTCGGACGGGGCGTCCGTCGCGAAGCGCTCCACCGCGCGCATGATGCGGGCGGCGACCGCGCCCGCCGTCAGGCCGGTGCAGGTGGCCAGGACGTCCGCCAGGCCGTCGTCGCCGAGCATGCGCGTGCCCTCGCGGCGTTCGGTGACGCCGTCGGTCACGCAGAGCAGGACGTCGCCCGGGTCGAGCGTCGTCGTCTGTTCGTAGAGCTCCAGGTCGTCCATGACGCCGAGCAGCGGCTGCGGTTCCGCGTACGGCTCGACCGTGCCGTCCTGGCGCAGGCGGAGCGGGAGCGGATGGCCTGCGCAGACGATCTTGAGGACCGCCGAGCCGTCCTCCTGCGGCCACAACTCCCCGTACAGGAGCGTCAGGAAGCGGCTGCGGGCCCCCTCGTCGAGGATCGCCGCGTTGAGGCGCTCAAGGACCGCGGGGCCGCCGAAGCCCTCGCGGGCGAGCAGCCGCAGTGCGTGGCGGGCCAGGCCCGTGACGGCCGCCGCCTCCGGGCCCGTGCCGCACACGTCGCCGATCGCGAAGCCGTACGCGCCGTCGCGGATCGGGAAGACGTCGTAGAAGTCGCCGCCGACTTCGTTGCCCTCGCCGGCCGCGCGATAGATGACGTCGACCTCGACGCCCGGGATCTCCGGGACGCCGGGCGGCAGCAGGCTGCGCTGGAGGGACTGGCTGATGGCCATGCGCTCCGAGTACAGGCGGGCGTTGTCGAGGGCGAGGGCCGCTCGGCGGGAGAGATCTTCGGCCAATTCCAGGATCTCTTGGCGGAAGTGTTCGTCGGAGGGCTTGCCCAGCGTGAGCATGCCGATGACGCGGTTGCGGGCGACCAGGGGCAGGACGACCGTCTCGCCGCCCACCGCGGACGCCGTGGAGAGCGTCGTGCCGATGCCCGAGCCCAGGCTCATGGGCTCGCCGAGGCCGAGGCTGCGCATGGAGGTGCGCAGGGCGGCCTGGTGTGCGGCTTCGGACGGAGCGGCCCAGACGCGGGCTCCCGGAGTGGGCACGGGGTCGGGCGGGGCGATCTTGGAGAGGAGTGCCTTCAGGCCGTCGATGCGCTCCTCGTCCTCATGAAGGACGTACGAGAGATAGGGCTCGGACGACTGGTCGGCGATCGTGTAGACGGCGCACCAGGTGGCGAGGGTCGGGACCGTCATCTGGGCCATGAGGGCCAGGGTCTGGTCGCGGTCCAGGGTGCCGGCGAGCAGGTCGGAGGCCTCGACGAGGAAGGAGAGCGAGCCGCGGCGGAGGCGTTCGAGTTCGCCGAGGCGCGCGGACTCGACGGCGAGCGCGATGCGGTCGGCGGCGAACTGGAGGCGCAGGGCCTCTTCGTTCGAGTAGCGGTCGGGGGATTCGGCGGCGACTCCGAGGGAGCCCGTGAGGCGGCCCTCGACCTTCAGCGGGACCGTGACGACGGAGCGCATGCCCGTGCCGTTGAGGAGCGGGACGGCGCCGGGGACGACCGTGAGGTCCTCGTGGACGGCCGGCATGCGCGCGGAGCCGTAGCGGCCGGGTCCGGCCTCCACGGGGACGCGAGCGAAGCGCTGACGGGCGGAGGGCAGGCCCGTGGAGGCGCGCACCTCCAGTTCCGTCTCGTCGTCCGTGGCGAGGAGCAGGAAGGCGGCGTCGCCGTCGAGCATGTCGCGGGCGCGCTCGACGGTGCGCTGGAGCAGGCCGTCGAGGTCGTCGGGGGCGGGGGAGCCGATGAAGACCTCGAAGGGGTCCGCGGTGTGCGGCTCGCTGAGCGTGCCCGGCTCGGGGGCGGGGCCGCGCAGCGGGGTCTGCAGGACGGCGCGCTCGTCGTCGCGGACGAGCAGGCAGACCGTGGAGGGCTCGCCGTCGGCGTCGCGGACGCGCAGATGCGAGGCGTAGACGGGGTTCACGCGGCCGTCGGAGCCGCGGATGCCGTAACTGCCTTCCCAGCGGGAGAGTTGGAGGGCCTCGACGATTCCGGTGCTGGTGCCCGGAGTGTGCGGCCAGGCGGCGAGGTCGGTGAGCGGCTTGCCGGTGACCTGTTCGGCGACGTACCCGAAAAGTTCTTCCGCGTCCTCGTTCCACGCGGAGATCGCGCCGACGCGGTCGATCTGGACGACGGCGACGCGGACTCTGCCGTCGGTGAGCGGGAGCAGCTCGGCGGGGAGGGCCGGGCCGGCGGCGCGGGTGCCGACCGGGCGCTCCGGGAGGTCGAGTTGGAACCAGACCTGCTTGTGGGTGGGGGTGTAGTCGACGCCCCAGCGGGTGGCGAGCGCCGCGCACAGCTGGAGGCCGCGGCCGCCCTCGCGGTCGGGGCTGCCCATGTTGACCACGGACTGCTGGAGCGGGATCTCGCGTTCCGGATAGCGGTCGGAGACCTCGATGCGCACGGCGTCCTCGGTGCGCAGACAGAGGACGTCGGCGGCGGTGCCCGCGTGCACCACCGCGTTGGTGACGAGCTCGCTGGTGAGGACGACAGCGTCGTCGACGATGTCCGTGAACCCCCAGCCCTGGAGGGTGTCGCGGACGAAGGAGCGGGCCGTCGCGACGGACCGCCCGACAGGGTCGAAAGTCGCCGCCGCACGCGCCGTGATCACAGAACTCCTCGTACGAGTATCGACGCCCAGATCTCCCGCCATGGTGCGGCCGCCCCTCCGATGCCCGCTTGTTACGTGTGCCACCACCCAGGCCGGGCAGGACCGGAGTGGTTGGACAGCCGAATGCCAGGTTACTTACCTTCGCCGTCCATGCTGATGCCGGTCGTCAGTGTTTCCGCCCGGAGGGTGTGCGGACGGTGTGCGAAGCTGCCGAACTGTTATGGCCTGGTTCAGCCATGGTGAAACACTGGGCAGGCTTCTTGGAGACAGCCCGAGCAACCCGAGCAGTACGGTCGACCCTTGCGGGAGGGACACAGTGGAGTCTGGCGCAGCGACGCGGGGCACTAAGACGCGCGCGAAAGACGGACAGTCCCTGAGCAAACAGCGCAAACCGCGCAATGGGGCGACGACGTCGGTGGACGCGGCGGCCTTGAACAGGCTGCTCGCGGCCCTGGTGGCGATGCGGGACGGAAATTTCCGGAAGCGGCTCACCGTCTCCGGTGATGACGTCATGTCCGAGATCGCCGCCGTCTTCAACGAGGTGGCCGACCGCAATCTCCATCTGACCGGCGAGCTGTCCCGTGTGCGGCGCATGGTCGGACGTGAGGGAAAGCTCACGGAGCGCCTGGAGAGCGGCGCGAGCGAGGGCTCCTGGGCCGCCGCCATAGACGCGTCGAACGCGCTGGTCGACGATCTCGTACGCCCTGTCTCCGAGGTCGGCCGTGTGCTCTCGGCGGTCGCGGAGGGCGACCTGGAGCAGCGCATGGAGCTGCGGGCGCCGGCGGACGAGGGGAACGGGCATCCGCTGCGCGGCGAGTTCCTGAAGGTCGGCCGCACGGTCAACAACCTGGTCGACCAGCTGTCGACGTTCACCGACGAGGTCACGCGGGTGGCCAGTGAGGTGGGCACCGAGGGCAAGCTGGGCGGTCAGGCCCGGGTGCGCGGGATGTCCGGTTCGTGGAAGGACCTCACGGATTCGGTGAACACGATGGCGTACCGGCTGACCGCGCAGGTGCGTGACATTGCTCTCGTGACGACGGCCGTGGCAAAGGGTGACTTGTCCCGCAAGGTAACCGTTCATGTCGCCGGCGAGATGCTTGAGCTGAAGAACACCGTCAACACGATGGTGGACCAGCTCTCGTCGTTCTCCTCAGAGGTGACCCGCGTCGCGCGCGAGGTCGGCACGGAGGGCGAGCTCGGCGGCCAGGCGCAGGTGCCGGGTGTGGCGGGAGTGTGGAAGGACCTCACCGACTCGGTGAATCTTATGGCCGGCAATCTCACCGCCCAGGTGCGCGGGATCGCCCAGGTCACGACGGCCGTCGCGAACGGCGATCTGTCCCAGAAGGTGACGGTGAGCGCGCGCGGCGAGGTCGCCCAGCTCGCCGAGACCATCAACCAGATGACCGAGACGCTGCGTACGTTCGCGGACGAGGTCACACGGGTGGCCAATGAGGTCGGTGCCGAGGGGCAGCTGGGCGGTCAGGCCAATGTGCCGGGCGCCGCGGGGACGTGGAAGGACCTCACCGACTCGGTGAACACGGTCTTCCGGAACCTGACCACGCAGGTGCGGGACATCGCGACGGTGACGACGGCGGTCGCCAGCGGTGATCTGTCGCAGAAGGTCACCGTCGATGTCGCGGGCGAGATGCTCGAGCTGAAGAACACCGTGAACACGATGGTGGACCAGCTCTCTGCCTTCGGTTCCGAAGTGACGCGCGTGGCGCGGGAGATCGGTGTCGAGGGTGAGCTGGGCGGCCAGGCGCAGGTGCAGGGCGCGGCGGGTACGTGGAAGGACCTGACGGACTCGGTCAACACGGCCTTCCGCAACCTCACGGGGCAGGTCCGCAACATCGCGCAGGTGACGACGGCGGTCGCCAACGGCGATCTGTCGCAGAAGGTCACCGTCGATGTCTCCGGCGAGATGCTTCAGTTGAAGAACACCGTGAACACGATGGTGGATCAGCTGTCGTCCTTCGCCGACCAGGTCACGCGGATGGCGCGCGACGTGGGCACGGAGGGCCGCCTGGGCGGTCAGGCGCGGGTGGACGGCGTCAGCGGCACCTGGAAGGAACTGACCGACTCCGTCAACTTCATGGCCGGGAACCTGACGTCGCAGGTGCGTCAGATCGCCCAGGTCACGACGGCGGTGGCGCGCGGTGATCTCTCCCAGAAGATCGACGTGGACGCGCGCGGCGAGATCCTGGAGCTGAAGAACACCATCAACACGATGGTCGACCAGCTCTCCGCCTTCGCGGACCAGGTGACGCGGGTGGCCCGTGAGGTGGGTACGGAGGGCCGCCTCGGCGGACAGGCGCAGGTGCCCGGTGTCGCCGGCGTATGGCGCGACCTGACCGATTCCGTGAACGGCATGGCCGGCAACCTCACCGCGCAGGTGCGCAACATCGCGCAGGTCGCCACGGCGGTGGCGCGCGGTGACCTCTCCCAGAAGATCGACGTGGACGCGCGCGGCGAGATCCTGGAGCTGAAGAACACCCTCAACACGATGGTGGACCAGCTCTCGGCCTTCGCCGAGCAGGTGACGCGGGTGGCCCGTGAGGTGGGTACGGACGGCATCCTGGGCGGCCAGGCCGAGGTGCAGGGCGTCTCGGGCACCTGGAAGGACCTCACGCAGTCCGTGAACGGCATGGCGAACAACCTGACGCTTCAGGTCCGCAACATCGCCGAGGTCACCACGGCCGTCGCCATGGGCGACCTCTCCAAGAAGATCACCGTCGACGCGAAGGGCGAGATCCTCGAGCTCGTCACCACCGTGAACACGATGGTCGACCAGCTCTCGAACTTCGCCGAGCAGGTGAACCGGGTGGCCCGCGAGGTGGGCACCGAGGGCAACCTGGGCGGCCAGGCGCGGGTCCCCGGTGTCACCGGCACCTGGAAGGACCTCAGCGACAACGTCAACCTGATGGCGAACAACCTGACCGCGCAGGTGCGGGGGATCTCCCAGGTCGCCGCGGCGGTCGCCAACGGTGACCTGACCAAGAAGGTCACGGTCGAGGCGCGCGGCGAGGTCGCGCAGCTCGCCGACACCGTCAACACGATGGTGAAGACGCTGAGTTCGTTCGCCGACGAGGTCACGCGTGTGGCCCGCGAGGTGGGCACGGACGGCATCCTCGGCGGTCAGGCCCGCGTCCCCGGAGTCTCCGGTACGTGGAAGGACCTGACGGAGTCCGTGAACGGCATGGCCTCCAACCTCACCGGCCAGGTCCGCAACATCGCGATGGTCACCACCGCCATCGCCAAGGGCGATCTCACCAAGAAGATCGACATCGACGCCCGGGGCGAGATCCTGGAGCTGAAGACGACCATCAACACGATGGTCGACCAGCTGTCGTCGTTCGCCGAGCAGGTCACGCGGGTGGCCCGTGAGGTGGGCACGGAAGGGCAGTTGGGCGGTCAGGCGCGGGTGCGGGACGTCGACGGCACCTGGCGCGACCTCACGGAATCCGTGAACGAGATGGCCGGGAACCTGACCCGTCAGGTACGCGCCATCGCCGAGGTCGCCACCGCGGTGACCCGAGGCGACCTGAACCTGAAGATCGACGTCGACGCGGCGGGCGAGATCCAGGTCCTCCAGGACAACATCAACTCCATGATCGCCAACCTGCGCGACACCACCCTCGCCAACAAGGAGCAGGACTGGCTGAAGGGCAACCTGGCCCGTATCTCCGGTCTGATGCAGGGCCGCCGCGATCTGGCGGACGTCGCCTCGCTGATCATGAGCGAGCTGACGCCGGTGGTCTCCGCGCAGCACGGCGCGTTCTTCCTCGCCCTGCCCACGGACGACGGCACGGATCACGGCTCCGAGCAGGAGGACGCGTACGAGCTGCGGATGCTGGGCAGTTACGGCTACTCGATGGGGTCCATGCCGACGTCCTTCCGGCCCGGCGAGACGCTGATCGGGACGGCCGCGCAGGAGCGGCGCACGATCCTCGTGGAGAACGCGCCGTCCGGCTATCTGCGGATCGCGTCGGGCCTCGGGGAGGCGCCGCCCGCGCAGGTCATCGTGCTTCCGGTGCTCTTCGAAGGGACCGTGCTCGGCGTGATCGAGCTGGCCGCCTTCCAGCCGTTCACGCAGATCCAGAAGGACTTCCTCAGCCAGATCGCCGAGATGATCGCGACGAGCGTCAACACGATCAGCGTCAACACGAAGACCGAGGTGCTGCTCAAGCAGTCGCAGGAGCTGACCGAGCAGCTGCGCGAGCGCTCGGCCGAACTGGAGAACCGGCAGAAGGCACTTCAGGACTCCAACGCCGAACTGGAGGAGAAGGCCGAGCTGCTGGCCCAGCAGAACCGCGACATCGAGGTCAAGAACACCGAGATCGAAGAGGCCAGGCAGGTCCTGGAGGAGCGCGCCGAGCAGCTCGCCGTCTCGATGCGGTACAAGTCCGAGTTCCTGGCGAACATGTCGCACGAGCTGCGTACGCCGCTCAACTCCCTGCTGATCCTGGCCAAGTTGCTCGCCGACAACGCCGACGCGAACCTCACCCCGAAGCAGGTCGAGTTCGCCGAGACGATCCACGGCGCGGGCTCGGACCTCCTTCAGCTCATCAACGACATCCTCGATCTGTCGAAGGTCGAGGCGGGCAAGATGGACGTCTCCCCGACGCGCATCGCGCTCGTCCAACTCGTCGACTACGTAGAGGCCACTTTCCGCCCGCTGACGGCAGAGAAGGGGCTCGATTTCTCCGTACGGGTGTCTCCGGAGCTGCCCGCGACGCTGCACACGGACGAACAGCGGCTCCTTCAGGTGCTGCGCAACCTGCTGTCCAACGCGGTGAAGTTCACCGACTCCGGAGCGGTCGAGCTGGTGATCCGGCACGCGAACGCCGATGTGCCGCACGCCATCCGCGAGCAGCTCCTGGAGGCGGGCTCGCTGCGGGACGCCGACGCGGATCTGATCGCCTTCTCGGTGAGCGACACCGGCATCGGCATCGCGGCCAGCAAGATGCGGGTGATCTTCGAGGCGTTCAAGCAGGCCGACGGCACGACGAGCCGCAAGTACGGCGGCACGGGCCTCGGGCTCTCGATCAGCCGGGAGATCGCGCGGCTGCTCGGCGGCGAGATCCACGCGGCGAGCGAACCGGGCCGCGGCTCCACCTTCACGCTGTATTTGCCGCTGCACCCGAGCGAACTGCCGCCCCAGGGCTACGCACAGCTGTCGCCGCTGCCCGGATCGGCGGGGCGGCCCGCTCTGGAGGAGGGTGTCTCCACGGCCGAGCAGCCGCCGCAGGAGGGCCAGGACGCGGCGCCGCGGCTCGACGCGATGCCGGCGCCGGGCACGCTCTTCCGGCGCCGTCGGCGCTCCATGCCCGCTCCGTCCGAGCAGCCGCCGGCGCTGCCCGGCCAGGCCGCCGCGGACTCCCAGGAGCAGCGGTCGCAGGAGCAGTGGCCCACCGCGGGGCAGGAGGCGCCCGAGCCGCGTCCCGGCCACCACTTCGGCGGCGAGAAGGTGCTCATCGTCGACGACGACATCCGCAATGTGTTCGCGCTCACCAGCGTCCTGGAGCAGCACGGGCTCGCGGTGCTGTACGCGGAGAACGGCCGCGAGGGCATCGAAGTCCTGGAGCAGCACGACGATGTGACGGTCGTGCTGATGGACATCATGATGCCGGAGATGGACGGGTACGCGACGACGACGGCGATCCGCAGGATGCCGCAGTTCGCCGGGCTCCCGATCATCGCGCTCACCGCGAAGGCGATGAAGGGCGACCGGGAGAAGGCCATCGACTCCGGTGCCTCCGATTACGTTACGAAGCCGGTCGACCCGGATCATCTGCTCTCGGTGATGGAGCAGTGGATGCGCGGGGAGTGACCGAGAAGGGGCGTCATTACGCGGAGTTGCTGACAGAGTGTGGCCGAAGCCGTGTAGAACCACGGTATTCGGGGAACCTTCTGGTCTCCCACCGCGTTTCTGCTACGTGCACAGTGACATCGCGGTGACAGGGTGTGGCGACAGGCGGGGTGCGGCTACCATGACCGGCACAAGGACGGACGGCGTAAGGGAGTCGTCCCCTGGGGCGGCGCCCGGTGTACCGCCGGGGCGAGGAGGGCGGGCCATGGTGCAGAAGGCCAAGATCCTCCTGGTCGATGACCGGCCGGAGAATCTGCTGGCGCTGGAGGCCATCCTCTCTGCGCTCGATCAGACACTGGTGCGGGCATCGTCCGGGGAGGAAGCGCTCAAAGCACTACTCACGGACGACTTCGCGGTCATTCTGCTGGATGTCCAGATGCCGGGCATGGACGGTTTCGAAACCGCCGCGCACATCAAGCGGCGAGAACGGACCCGGGACATCCCGATCATCTTCCTCACCGCCATCAACCACGGACCGCATCACACGTTCCGTGGCTATGCCGCCGGCGCGGTGGACTACATCTCCAAGCCGTTCGACCCGTGGGTGCTGCGCGCGAAGGTCTCGGTCTTCGTCGAGCTGTACATGAAGAACTGCCAACTGCGGGAGCAGGCGGCCCTGCTGCGCCTCCAGCTCGAGGGCGGAGGCAAGTCCGTCGCGGGTGACGCCAAGGAGCCCGCGGGGCTGCTCGCCGAGCTGTCCGCGCGGCTCGCGGCCGTCGAGGAACAGGCCGAGGCGCTGTCGAAACAGCTGGACGACGACTCGGCGGACGCCGCGGCCGTCGCCACCGCGGCCCATCTCGAACGCAAACTCACCGGTCTCCGGAGGGCTCTTGACGCCCTGGAGCCCGGCACGGGCAGCGGCGCCCCTTCGGTGTCCTCGCAGAACTGAGCCGTACCGAACCGAGCTGAGCCGAGCTGAGCCGAGCTGAACTGCGCCGAACCGAGCGGTGCCGAGCGGTGCCGCGCCGCTCCGTATGCGGTGAATATCCGTCAGTTCACCGCCCTCACAAGGGCGACACAAACGGGTGAAGCGGTGGGCACACGTGTCCGCAGTGGTCTCCACCGGTAACCTCGGACCCATGGCCTCACGTCCGTCCGCAGCCAAGAAGACGCCCGCGAAGAAGGCGGCCGCGCCTGGTAAGGCTCCGGCGAAGAAGGCCGCTGCCAAAAAACCGCCCGCCAAGAAGGCCCCGGCGAAGAAGGCGCCCGCCAAGAAGGCCGCCGCGAAGAAGCCCGCACCCAAGCCCGCGCCGAACCCCACAGGGGGCGTGTACCGGCTCGTACGCGCCGTCTGGCTGGGTCTGGCGCACAGCGTCGGAGCGATGTTCCGCGGCATAGGGCGCGGCGCCAAGGGGCTCGACCCGGCGCACCGCAAGGACGGGCTCGCGCTGCTGCTGCTCGGCGTCGCGCTGATCGTCGCCGCGGGCACCTGGTCGAATCTGCGCGGACCCGTGGGCGACCTCGTCGAGATGCTGGTGACCGGCGCGTTCGGCCGCCTCGACCTGCTCGTGCCGATACTGCTCGCGGTCATCGGCGTACGCCTCATCAGGCACCCGGAGAAGCCCGACGCGAACGGCCGCATCGTGATCGGCCTGTCCGCGCTCGTCATCGGCGTGCTCGGCCAGGTCCACGTCGCGTGCGGTTCGCCCGCCCGCAGTGACGGCATGCAGGCGATAAGGGACGCCGGCGGGCTCATCGGCTGGGGCGCGTCCACCCCGCTGATCTTCACGATGGGCGAGGTGCTCGCCGTACCGCTGCTCGTCCTGCTCACCGTCTTCGGGCTGCTCGTCGTCACGGCGACACCGGTCAACGCCATCCCGCAGCGGCTGCGGCTGCTCGGCACCAAGCTCGGCATCGTCCAGGCGGAGCCGGAGGCGGCCGACGCCGGGTTCTCCGACGACGACGAGCGGTACGACGAGCAGTGGCGCGAGGCGCTGCCCGCGCGCTCGCGCAGGCGCGCGGCCGCCACCGAGCCCTACGACCCGGAGCAGGCCGAGGAGGAGGCGCTCTCCAAGCGGCGCAGGCCGCGCCGTGCGGCGGTGCAGCCCGCCCTGGACCGGCCGATGGACGCGGTGGACGTGGCGGCCGCCGCTGCCGCCGCCCTGGACGGCGCGGTCCTGCACGGGATGCCGCCGTCGCCGCTGGTCGCCGATCTGACGCAGGGGGTGTCCGGCGACCGCGAGGAGCGCGAGCCGACCGCTCCCGTGCCGACAGCGCGGGCCACAGATAGCGCGCGGGCCACGGACAGCCCGCGGGCCACGGACGGTCCGCCGCCCGGCGCGCTGCGCAAGAAGCTCGAGCGGCCGGCCGACTCCCCGGTGCCGGACCTGACCAAGTCCGCACCCGACGAGCCGCGCGACCTGCCGCCGCGCGCCGAGCAGCTGCAGCTCGCCGGTGACATCACCTACGCGCTGCCCTCGCTGGATCTGCTGGAGCGGGGCGGTCCCGGAAAGTCCCGCAGCGCCGCGAACGACGCGGTCGTCGACTCGCTGTCGAACGTCTTCACCGAGTTCAAGGTCGACGCGGACGTCACCGGCTTCACCCGCGGTCCGACGGTCACGCGGTACGAGATCGAGCTGGGCCCGGCCGTGAAGGTCGAGAAGATCACGGCTCTGGCGAAGAACATCGCGTACGCCGTGGCCAGCCCCGACGTGCGCATCATCAGCCCCATCCCCGGCAAGTCCGCGGTCGGCATCGAGATCCCGAACACCGACCGCGAGATGGTCAACGTCGGCGACGTGCTGCGCCTCGCGGACGCGGCCGAGGACGACCACCCCATGCTGGTCGCGCTCGGCAAGGACGTCGAGGGTGGCTACGTCATGGCCAACATGGCGAAGATGCCGCACATCCTGGTCGCCGGAGCCACCGGCTCCGGAAAGTCGTCCTGCATCAACTGCCTGATCACTTCGATCATGATAAGAGCGACGCCCGAGGACGTACGGATGGTCCTCGTCGACCCCAAGCGCGTCGAGCTCACCGCGTACGAGGGCATCCCGCACCTGATCACGCCGATCATCACCAACCCCAAGCGGGCCGCCGAGGCGCTCCAGTGGGTCGTACGCGAGATGGATCTGCGCTACGACGACCTGGCGGCGTTCGGCTACCGGCACATCGACGACTTCAACCAGGCCGTGCGCGACGGCAAGCTCAAGACGCCCGAGGGCAGTGAGCGGGAGCTCAAGACCTATCCGTATCTGCTGGTGATCGTCGACGAGCTCGCGGACCTGATGATGGTGGCGCCGCGCGACGTCGAGGACTCGATCGTGCGCATCACGCAGCTGGCGCGTGCGGCCGGCATCCACCTGGTGCTCGCGACGCAGCGCCCCTCCGTGGACGTCGTCACCGGTCTGATCAAGGCGAACGTGCCCTCGCGCCTCGCCTTCGCCACCTCGTCGCTCGCCGACAGCCGGGTCATCCTCGACCAGCCGGGCGCCGAGAAGCTGATCGGCAAGGGCGACGGGCTCTTCCTGCCGATGGGGGCGAACAAGCCCACCCGTATGCAGGGCGCCTTCGTCACCGAGGACGAGATCCACGCGGTCGTCCAGCACTGCAAGGACCAGATGGCGCCGGTCTTCCGGGACGACGTCACCGTCGGCGCCAAGCAGAAGAAGGAGATCGACGAGGACATCGGCGATGACCTCGATCTGCTGTGCCAGGCCGCTGAGCTGGTGGTTTCCACCCAGTTCGGGTCCACGTCGATGCTCCAGCGCAAGCTGCGGGTGGGCTTCGCGAAGGCCGGACGGCTGATGGACCTGATGGAGTCGCGCTCCATCGTGGGCCCCAGCGAGGGCTCCAAGGCGCGTGACGTTCTTGTGAAACCCGACGAGCTGGACGGAGTGCTCTCGGTGATCCGCGGGGAGGCTCACCCATAAGGGAACGGCAGGCAACCGTTTCCCTTCCGCGTACGTCAAGTTGAGGGAGGGGCAGCTGTATGTCCCACCATCAGGATGTCCGGCCATTCCGATGGCGTACAAAGTCCGTCGCCCGGTTGCCCCACCCTTTCCCGACCCCCCTAGACTGAGTCTCCGGCAGGTGGCTACACGCTCGAAAGGCGCCCCCGTGTCCATCGGCAACTCCCCTGAAGACGACCGCCCTTCAGACGACCGACCCACAGACGACCGACCGGCAGCCGAGAGCCCGGCGGACGACCGTCCCTCGATCGGGCGTGCGCTGCAGCAGGCCCGGATCGACGCCGGGCTGACCGTCGACGAGATCAGTACGTCCACTCGGGTGCGCATCCCGATCGTGCACGCGATCGAACAGGACGACTTCTCCCGGTGCGGCGGCGACGTGTACGCCCGCGGCCACATCAGGACCCTCGCGCGCGCCGTCGGACTCGATCCCGCCCCGCTGCTCGCCCAGTACGACGCGGCGCACGGCGGACGGCCGCCCGCGCCCACCCCGGCGGCGCCGCTCTTCGAGGCCGAGCGGATCCGGTCCGAGCCGCGCCGGCCGAACTGGACGGCGGCCATGGTCGCGGCGATCGTCGCCGTGATCGGTTTCGTCGGCTTCACCGCGTTCAGCGGAGGGGACGACGGTGACGGCACGAAGTCGCAGGTCGCCGAGGGTTCCACGCCCGCCACCAGCAAGCCCGCCACGAAGCCGACGCCGGACAAGCCCGCCGACCCCAAGCCCGACCCGTCGGACAGTGCGATCGCCGGCGCCCCGAAGGACAAGGTCACGGTCAAGGTCAGCGCGCCCGACGGCCGCAGCTGGATCTCGGCCAAGGACCACAACGGCCGGACGCTGTTCGACGGCGTACTCGAACAGGGCAAGTCGAAGACCTTCCAGGACCGGCAGAAGATCGACCTCGTGCTCGGTGACGCCGGGGCGATCGCACTGTTCGTGAACGGCAAGGCGATCGAGGACGAGTTCGAGCCCGGTCAGGTCGAGCGTCTCTCCTACACCAAGGGCGATCCCGAGGTCGGCTGACCCCGGGGGAACCCTCGCGGCGGGGACTCGGGCATGGACGAAGTAGTCTTGAGACCATGCCCGAACGCCGCACCGTCGCCCTTGTCACTCTTGGCTGCGCCCGTAACGAGGTGGACTCGGAGGAGCTCGCAGGCCGCTTGGAGGCGGACGGCTGGCAGCTCGTCGAGGCCGCCGAGGACGCGGACGTCGCCGTAGTCAACACCTGTGGATTCGTCGAAGCCGCCAAGAAGGACTCCGTCGACGCCCTCCTGGAAGCCAATGACCTCAAGGGTCACGGCAAGACCCAGGCCGTCGTGGCCGTCGGCTGCATGGCCGAGCGGTACGGCAAGGAGCTGGCCGACGCCCTCCCCGAAGCCGACGGTGTCCTCGGTTTCGACGACTACACCGACATCTCCAGCCGTCTGAACACCATCCTCAGCGGCGGCAGCGTCGAGGCCCACACCCCGCGCGACCGGCGCAAGCTGCTGCCGATCAGCCCCGCGGAGCGCCAGGAGGCCGGTTCTGAGGTCGCGCTGCCCGGACACGCGCCCGTGGACCTGCCGGACGGCCTCGCGCCTGCCTCAGGGCCGCGTGCGCCGCTGCGCAGGCGTCTGGGCAGCAACCCCGTCGCCTCGGTGAAGCTGGCCTCCGGCTGCGACCGGCGGTGCTCCTTCTGCGCCATCCCGTCCTTCCGCGGATCCTTCATCTCGCGGCGCCCCTCGGACGTGCTCGGCGAGACGCGCTGGCTGGCCGAGCAGGGCGTCAAGGAAGTGATGCTCGTCTCCGAGAACAACACCTCGTACGGCAAGGACCTGGGTGACATCCGTCTCCTGGAGACGCTGCTTCCGGAGCTGGCCGCAGTCGACGGCATCGAGCGCGTGCGGGTCAGCTACCTGCAGCCGGCCGAGATGCGGCCCGGACTCATCGACGTACTGACGTCCACGGAGAAGGTCGCTCCCTACTTCGACCTGTCCTTCCAGCACTCCGCTCCCGCCGTGCTGCGGGCGATGCGGCGCTTCGGGGACACCGACCGCTTCCTGGAGCTCCTCGACACCATTCGGACCAAGGCGCCGCTGGCCGGTGTCCGGTCCAACTTCATCGTGGGCTTCCCCGGCGAGACCGAGGCCGACGTGGCCGAGCTCGAGCGGTTCCTCACGGGCGCGCGCCTGGACGCCATCGGTGTCTTCGGATACTCCGACGAGGAGGGCACGGAGGCTGCGACGTACGACGAGAAGCTCGACCAGGACGTCGTGGACGCCCGCCTCGCGCACATCTCGCGGCTTGCCGAGGAGCTGACCTCGCAGCGCGCCGACGAGCGCCTCGGAGAGACCGTGGAGGTCCTCGTCGAGTCCGTGGACGAGGAGGACGGCGTCATCGGCCGGGCCGCGCACCAGGCGCCCGAGACGGACGGACAGATCCGTTTGACGGGTTCCACCGGTGGGGAAGGCCCGCAGGTCGGCCGTATGGTCGTGGCAAAGGTGGTCGGCACGGAGGGCGTGGACTTGGTGGCTGAGTGTCTCGAGGAGGCCGGCAGATGACCGGAGTCCCGGCATCCGCAGCGGGCGGCTCCGGCGCGCAGGGCGCGAAGCCGGTGCGCGGCGGAAAGTTGGGCGCTGCGGCCGTCAATCAGGCCAGCGTGTGGAACGTCGCCAACTTGTTGACGGTGATCCGGCTGCTGCTCGTGCCCGGCTTCGTGATGCTGCTCCTCGCGGACGGCGGGTACGACCCGGCGTGGCGCGCGTGGGCCTGGGCGGCGTTCGCCGTCGCCATGATCACGGACCTGTTCGACGGGCACCTGGCGCGCACGTACAACCTGGTCACGGACTTCGGGAAGATCGCCGACCCGATCGCCGACAAGGCGATCATGGGCGCCGCGCTGATCTGCCTCTCCTACCTCGGTGATCTTCCGTGGTGGGTGACCGGGGTGATCCTCGGACGTGAGCTGGGGATCACGCTGCTGCGGTTCTGGGTGATCCGCTTCGGGGTGATTCCGGCCAGTCGCGGCGGCAAGATGAAGACTCTCGCGCAGGGCACGGCGGTCGGGATGTACGTCCTGGCGCTGACCGGGCCGCTTGCCACGCTGCGGTTCTGGGTGATGGCCCTCGCCGTGGTGCTGACCGTCGTGACCGGGCTCGACTACGTGCGTCAGGCCGTGGTGCTGCGGCGCCGGGGTCTTGCCGCGGCGCGGGAGGCGTCCGAGGCCTCTGCCGCGGCCGCCAGGGAGGCGCGGGAGTCGTCGCCGTGACGTCCGCTTCCGCCGCGGGTCTGGCCGCCGAGGCGCTGGGGCTGCTCGGGGCGCGGGGCGAGACGCTCGCCGTCGCCGAGTCGCTGACCGGAGGTCTGGTGGCGGCCGAGGTGACCGCGGTGCCGGGGGCGTCGCGGGTCTTCCGGGGCTCTGTGACGGCGTACGCCACCGAACTGAAGCACAAGATCCTTGGTGTGGACGACGCCCTGCTGGCCGAGCGCGGGGCCGTGGACGCCGAGGTGGCGCTGCGGATGGCGGCCGGTGTGCGGGAGGCTCTGGGGGCCGACTGGGGAGTTGCGACCACGGGCGTCGCGGGGCCGGATCCGCAGGACGGACAGCCGGTGGGGACGGTGTTCGTGGCCGTCGCAGGTCCGGATGGGGCGCTTCGCTCTGAGGGGAAAGTGGCCGCTCTGCGGTTGAACGGTGAGCGTTCGGACATCCGTATGGAGAGTGTACGGAGCGTGCTCACGCTGCTCGTCGAGCGGCTTTCCGACGAACGTGCCGGGAATGGGCGGGCACAGGATACGGAACAGAACGGGGGGAATTGATGTTTGCAGCCCTGAGTGAACACGACATCGCTCCCCGCACGGCCGCCGCGCAAGGCGGTACGGTGGGGCGTGAAGGATGCGGCTACGCGGTCCGAGGAGGGAGCCACCGATGATTCTGCTCCGTCGCCTGCTGGGTGACGTGCTGCGTCGGCAGCGCCAGCGCCAGGGCCGTACTCTGCGCGAAGTCTCCTCGTCCGCCCGAGTCTCGCTCGGCTATCTCTCCGAGGTGGAGCGGGGGCAGAAGGAGGCATCCTCCGAGCTGCTTTCCGCGATCTGCGACGCGCTTGACGTACGGATGTCCGAGCTCATGCGCGAGGTGAGCGATGAGCTCTCTCTCGCCGAACTGGCTGCGTCGGCAGCGGCTACGGAACCGGTGCGCGCGCCGGTTCGCCCGATGCTCAATTCCGTCTCGGTGAGCGGCGTGCCGCCGGAACGGGTGACGATCAAGGCGCCTGCGGAGGCGGTGGACGTCGTCGCGGCGTAACGCTGCGCTGTGCTTGAGCGGTGCTTCGGTGCTGCTTGAGCGGTGAGTTTTGTGAAAGCCCCGGCCGGGTTCGTCGGCCGGGGCTTTCGTCTGCTCGGCCGGGGCTTCCACCGGCGTCGAGATGCCCCGGCCGGGCTTCCACCAGCTTCGAGATGCCCCGGCCGGGCTTCCACCAGCTTCGAGATGCCCCGGCCGGGCTTCCACCAGCTTCGAGATGCCCTGATTGGTGTACTTATGCCATCGTTGGTGGGGATTTCGGTTCGGGGGGTGCTTGAGCCCTGGAGGCTGGATGTACGTCGTGAAGAGCCCTCTCTCCGACACCGACCTGAAGACGGTCTCGGACGCCCTGCAGGGTGCCCTCGTGGACCTCGTCGACCTCTCTCTGGTCGCCAAGCAGATCCACTGGAACGTGGTCGGGCAGCGCTTCCGCTCCGTCCATCTGCAGCTCGACGAGGTCGTGGACACCGCCCGGCTGCACTCCGACACGGTGGCCGAGCGGGCCGCCACGCTCGGTGTCCCGCCCGACGGGCGGGCCGCGACGGTGGCGCGGAGCAGTGGCATCGGTGCGGTCGCCGAAGGCTGGGTCAAGGACGCGGACGCGGTGGGGACGCTCGTGGACGCGCTCGGTGCGGTGATCACACGGATGCGGGAGCGGGTGGCGGCCACGGGGGAGGCGGATCCGGTGAGCCAGGACATCTTCATCGGGATCACGGCCGACCTGGAGAAGCATCACTGGATGTTCCAGGCGGAGAACCGTTGATCGGGCTCCGGTTCGCCGGCCCGGAGGCTGGTTCCGTGCCCCTTGTGCGCTGTGGTGCGCCCTGCCGCCGGGTGAGCGCGGGCGTTTAGCGTCGAGCCTCGGCGGAGGTGGTGGCCATGGCGTGGCGGTTCGTGCGGTGGGTGCCGGCTCTGCTGCTCGGCGCGTTCTGGTGGTGGGGCGTGCTGCGGCTCGCGTTCGTGCCCGACGCGGGGGCCCTGGAGGGGGCGGTCGCGGCCGGCGGGTGGGGGCTGAGCCTGCTGCCGGTGCACTGCGTGCCCAAGGCGCGTGCCGCGGGGGTCGCCTCGCGGTCGCGGGTGCGTGCGCGGCGGCCGGACGGGGCGCTGCGGTGGCCCGGGGAGCGTACGGCGAAGGCGGCGGGGGCGGCCGTCACCAGGGCATGGCGACGCCGCCGTTCGGGCGGAGGATCTGGCCCGTCGTGAAGGCGGACGCGTCGGACGCCAGGTGCAGCACGGCGTGCGCGATGTCCTCCGGTTCGCCTACGCGGCCCAAGGGGGACATGCGGACCATGATCCCTTCGGTGTGCGCCTGGGCCTCGGAGTCGTGGCGGTGCGTCATGGGGGTGCGGATCCAGCCGGGGGCGACGGCGTTGACGCGGATGCCGTGCGGGCCGACTTCGGTGGCCAGCGTCTTGGTGAGCTGGACTACGGCTGCCTTTGCCGCGCCGTAGCAGAGGAGGCCGGGGCCGCCGGTGTCCACGGCTCCGGAGGCCATGGTGATGATGCTGGCGGTGGTTTTGGGGGCGGTCTGGGGCGTGGTTTCGGGGGTGCCTTGGGGGGTGCTTTTGGGGGTGTCGGTTTGTATGCCGGTGGCTTTGGCGGGGGGCCTGGCTCTGGTGGCGATCATGGTGCGGGCCGCGGCCTGGCAGGCGTACAGGACGCCCTTGAAGTTGATGTTCAGGACCCGGTCGAGGTCCTCGTCGCGGGTCTCCAGGACCGGGCTGCTGTGCATGATCCCGGCGATGGCCGCCATGACGTCGAGGCGGCCGGACGTCGCCGCGGCGGCTGCCACCGCCTGCTCGACCTGGGCGCGGTCGGCCACGTCCAGCGGGTGGGTGTGCGCGGTGCCGCCCGCCGCCTTGATGAGCGTGGCCGTCTCGTGCAGCCCCTGCTCGTCGCGGTCGGCGCAGTGGACGGTGGCGCCCGCCTCGGCGAGGAGCGCCGCCGATGCCCGGCCGATGCCGCTGGCCGCGCCGGTGACGAATGCGGTGCGTCCGGTGAGGTCGTACGCCGTGAGGGGCATGACGGGACGGTACGGCTGGATCTGACGGGGCGTCAACTAGTGCGTACTAGGGAGTGGGGCCTTGCTGGCATCTCGGGCACCAGTAGGTGGGGCGGCTGCGGGAGCCGTCGCCCTGCTCGGCCGTGCGGATGGGGGTGGAGCAGCGCAGGCAGGGGCGCTGGGCGCGGCCGTAGACGTAGAGCCGCTGGTCGGTGCGGGTGCGGCCGGTGGTGGAGCGGGCGGGGCGTTCGCGGTTGGCTTCCAGGAGCTTCTTGGCGAGGGTGGCGATGCGGGACGCCTTGTCGGCGGGGAGCTCGCCGATGGGGAGCCAGGGGGTGGCGCCGACGAGGAAGCAGAGCTCGCTCTTGTAGATGTTGCCGATGCCCGCGAGGTTGCGCTGGTCCAGGAGGGCCTCGCCGAGGGGGCGCTCAGGGGTCGCGAGCAGGTTCAGGAGCGCCTTCTGGGCGTCCCAGTCGGGGCCCAGGAGGTCGGGGCCGAGGTGGCCCACGGCCTTGTGCTCGTCGGTGGTGCGGAGCAGTTCGAGTACGGGGAGGCGGTAGCCCACGGCCGTGTGCTCGGCAGTGCCGAGGATCGCCCGGATCTGGTGGCCCGGACCGCCGCTCCAGCGCTCACCGGGGGCGTACACCCGCCAGGAGCCGTCCATGCGGAGGTGGGAGTGCAGGGTCAGTCCGCCCTCGAAGCGGGTCAGGAGGTGCTTGCCGCGGGGTGTCACGTCCAGGACGGTGCGTCCGGTGAGGTCGACGGTCGCGAGCTTCGGGACGCGGAGGTCGGAGCGCGTGACGGTGTGCCCGGCGAGGGCGGTGTGCAGCCGCCGGGCTGCCTGGTGGACGGAGTCTCCTTCGGGCATGGGTCAAGGGTGGCATGGGGGCGGGGGCGTGGGTGGGCGTGGCTGGGCTGCCGGGGGGAGTGGGCGCGGGCGTGGCTGGGCTGCCGCGGGAGTGGTTCGGGGCGGTCCAGGGCGGTTCGCCGGGCTCCGCTTGCTGGGGAGACCGGGGGCGCCGGGGTGGTGGCTAGGCGCGGAGGCGGAGGCCGCGCGGGGTGGCGTGGAAACCCGCTCCTTCCAAGAGTGGGGCGAAGGGGGACGTCAACGCGGCCGTGCCGTTGATCCGCTCGACCGTGACCGTGCCCAGTGAGCCCGCTCGGGCCGCGGCGGCGAGGGCCTCCGCGGCCGGGCGCAGGCGGGGGTCGTCGCCGGGCGGTGTGTCGTCCTGTGCCGTCGGCCAGGCCAGCAGCGTCTTGCCGCCCCGCTCCATGTAGAGGGTCAGCTCGCCGTCGACGAGGACGACGAGGGAGCCCGCCTTGCGGCCCGGCTTGTGGCCCGCTTCGGTGGGCGGCTCGGGCCAGGGCAGCGCCGCTCCGTAGGCATTGGCCGGGTCGGCGGCGGCGAGGACGACGGCCTGGGGTTCGGAGCCGCGCGGGGCGTACCCCATGGCCGTGGGCGAACTGTCCGCGCGGTCACGGGCGTTGGCCGTCGCCCGCAGCCGGTCCACCGCGCCGTCCATCGCGAACTGCGCGGCGCCGAGTCCCTCCACCACGTAGCCACGCCGGGCCTGGCCGCTGTCCTCGAAGGCCGACAGGACGCGGTACGTCGCCGAGAAGCCGCCCTCCACGCCTTCGGCCGCGACCGCGCCGCGGGTCACCACTCCGTGCCGGTCGAGGAGGGTGCGGGCCAGGGCGTGCGCGCGCAGGGTCGGGTCCGCCTCGCGGGCCGGGAGCAGCGACCAGCGGCCGGCGACGGTCGGCGGGCCCGTGCGCGATGCGGGGCGGGCGGCGGCCGTGAGCGTGCCGTAACGCCCGCGCGGGATCGTGCGCTTGGCGCGGTGGGCCGTGGCTCCGGCGGTGCGGCCGGAGCCGAGGAGCGAGCGCATCGGGGAGAGCGTGTCGTTCGTGAGCCGCCCGGACCATGCCAGATCCCAGATGACGTCGGCCAGTTGCGGATCGGGTACGTCGGGGTGGGTGGTGGCACGGACCTGGTCGGCGATCTGCCGGAAGAACAGGCCGTAGCCTCCGGAGAGGGTGTCCAGGACGGACTCGTGGAGCGCGGTGAGCTCCAGAGGGTGCGCCGGGGGCAGCAACAGGGGCGCGGCGTCGGCCAAGTAGAGGGAGACCCAGCCGTCCTTGCCCGGCAGGGCTCCGGCTCCGGCCCACACCACCTCGCCGGCCGCGGTGAGCTCGTCGAGCATCGCCGGGCCGTAACCCGCTACGCGGGAGGGCAGGACCAGCTTCTCGAGGGCGGACGCGGGCACCGTCGCCCCCTGCAACTGCTCGATGGCGCGCACCAGCCCGTCGATGCCGCGCAGGCCGTGCCCGCTCAAGTGCTGCCACTGCGGCAGGAACTGGGCGAGGGCCGACGGGGGCACCGGCTCCAGCTCGTGCCGGAGCGCGGCCAGGGAGCGGCGGCGCAGTCGGCGCAGCACCGCCGCGTCGCACCACTCCTGGCCGATGCCCGCCGGGTGGAACTCTCCCTGGACGACACGGCCGCCCGCCGCGAGCCGCTGGAGAGCGCCCTCCGTGACCGCCGCGCCCAGGCCGAACCGCGCGGCGGCCGTCGCCGAGGTGAACGGGCCGTGCGTGCGGGCATAGCGGGCGATGAGGTCGCCCAGCGGGTCCTTGACCGGCTCGGTGAAGGCTTCGGGGACGCCGACCGGCAGGGCGGTGCCGAGCGCGTCACGCAACCGGCCCGCGTCCTCGATCGCCGCCCAGTGGTCGGACCCGGCGATCCGGACGCGGATCGCGCGGCGGGCCGCCGCCAGCTCCTCGGCCCACTCCGGCTCGGCCCCGCGCTCGGCCAGCTCGGCGGCGGTGAGCGGTCCCAGGAGGCGCAGCAGATCGGCGACGCCTTCGGCATCCTTGACGCGGCGGTCCTCCGTGCGCCACTGGAGCTCCCGCTCGAGATCGGCCAGGACCTCCGCGTCGAGCAGCTCGCGCAGCTCGGCCTGGCCGAGGAGCTCGGCGAGCAGCCGTGAGTCCAGGGACAGGGCCGCCGCGCGCCGCTCGGCGAGCGGCGAGTCGCCCTCGTACAGGAACTGCGCCACATATCCGAACAGCAGGGAGCGCGCGAACGGGGACGGCTCGGGTGTGGTGACCTCGACGAGGCGGACCTTGCGGGACTCGATGTCCCCCATCAGTTCCGTGAGACCCGGTACGTCGAAGACGTCCTGGAGACATTCCCTGACCGCTTCGAGGACGATCGGGAACGAACCGAACTCGCTGGTCACCTCAAGGAGTTGGGCCGCGCGCTGGCGCTGCTGCCACAGGGGCGTGCGCTTGCCGGGGCTGCGACGCGGGAGCAGCAGCGCGCGGGCGGCGCACTCACGGAAGCGGGAGGCGAACAGGGCGGAGCCGCCGACCTGGTCGGTGACGATCTGGTTGACCTCGCCCTTGTCGAAGGCGACGTCAGCCGCGCCTACGGGGGCCTGCTCCGCGTCGTACTCGAGATGTCCGCCGGCGGCCGGCTCCTGGTCGAGCAGGTCGAGGCCCATCAGGTCGGCGTCCGGCAGGCGCAGCACGATCCCGTCGTCGGCGTGCATGACCTGGGCGTCCATGCCGTACCGCTCGCTGAGGCGGGCCCCCAGGGCCAGGGCCCAGGGGGCGTGCACCTGCGCGCCGAACGGGGAGTGCACGACGACCCGCCAGTCGCCCAGCTCGTCGCGGAACCGCTCGACCACGATCGTGCGGTCGTCCGGGATGTGGCCGCAGGCCTCGCGCTGCTCGCCGAGGTACGTCTGGACGTTGTCGGCCGCCCAGTCGTCGAGCCCCGCCGCCAGCAGGCGCACGCGGGCTTCCTCGCGCGACAGCGAGCCGACCTCCCGGAGGAACGCGCCCACCGCACGGCCCAGTTCGAGCGGGCGGCCCAGCTGGTCGCCCTTCCAGAAGGGGAGCCGGCCGGGGACGCCGGGCGCAGGGGAGACCAGGACGCGGTCCCTGGTGATGTCCTCGATGCGCCAGGAGCTCGTGCCGAGCGTGAAGACGTCGCCGACGCGGGATTCGTAGACCATCTCCTCGTCCAGCTCGCCGACCCGGCCACCGCCCTTCTTCGGGTCGGCACCGGCGAGGAAGACCCCGAAGAGGCCGCGGTCCGGGATCGTGCCCCCGGAGGTGACCGCGAGGCGCTGTGCGCCGGGGCGTCCCGTGACCGTCCCCGCGACGCGGTCCCACACCACGCGCGGGCGCAGCTCCGCGAAGGCGTCCGACGGATAGCGGCCCGCGAGCATGTCCAGGACGGCCGTGAACGCCGACTCCGGGAGCGAGGCGAAGGAGGCCGCGCGGCGGACCAGCGCCAGCAGGTCGTCGACCTGCCAGGTGTCCAGGGCGACCGTCGCGACCAACTGCTGTGCCAGCACGTCCAGCGGGTTGGCGGGGATGCGCAGCGACTCGATGGAGCCGGTCCGCATCCGCTCCGTGACCACGGCGGCCTGCACCAGATCGCCTCGGTACTTGGGGAAGACGACGCCGGTGGAGACCGCGCCGACCTGGTGGCCCGCGCGGCCGACGCGCTGCAGGCCGGAGGCCACGGAGGGCGGCGACTCGACCTGGACCACCAGGTCGACGGCGCCCATGTCGATGCCCAGCTCCAGGCTGGACGTGGCGACGACGGCCGGCAGACGGCCCGCCTTCAGGTCCTCCTCGACCAGTGCGCGCTGCTCCTTGGAGACCGAGCCGTGGTGGGCGCGGGCGAGGACCGGAGGGGCGCCCTTGGCCGCGCCCGACTCGGCCATCACCTCGGCGGGAGTGTGGTCCTCGGGGAGCGGCTCGCCCGTCGCGCGTTCGTACGCGATCTCGTTGAGCCGGTTGCACAGGCGCTCGGCGAGGCGGCGGGAGTTGGCGAAGACGATCGTCGAGCGATGCGCCTGCACGAGGTCGGTGATGCGCTCCTCGACATGCGGCCAGATCGAGGGGCGCTCCGCGCTCTGGTCGCTGTCGGCGACCGGGGAGCCGCCCAGCTCCCCGAGGTCCTCGACCGGGACGACCACGGAGAGGTCGAATTCCTTGCCGGAGACGGGCTGGACGATCTCCACCCTGCGCTGGGGGGACAGATAGCGGGCGACCTCGTCCACCGGGCGGACCGTCGCCGACAGGCCGATGCGGCGTGCGGGTCTCGGCAACAGCTCGTCGAGCCGCTCCAGGGAGAGGGCGAGATGGGCGCCGCGCTTGGTGCCCGCGACCGCGTGGACCTCGTCCAGGATCACCGTCTCGATCCCCGTCAGCGCGTCCCTCGTCGCGGACGTGAGCATCAGGAAGAGCGACTCGGGCGTGGTGATCAGGATGTCCGGCGGGCGTGTGGACAGCGCGCGGCGCTCGGCGGCCGGGGTGTCGCCCGAGCGGATGCCGACCCGCACCTCGGGCTCGGGAAGGCCGAGGCGCACGGACTCCTGGCGGATGCCGGTCAGGGGGCTGCGCAGATTGCGCTCCACGTCGACCGCGAGGGCCTTGAGCGGAGACACGTACAGCACGCGGCAGCGCTTCTTGGGGTCGGCGGGCGGCGGGGTGGACGCGAGCTGGTCAAGGGCGGCGAGGAACGCGGCCAGCGTCTTGCCTGATCCGGTCGGCGCGACGACCAGCACGTCCGAGCCCTCGCCGATGGCCCGCCACGCCCCGGCCTGGGCGGACGTGGGCGCGGAGAAGGCACCCGTGAACCAGCCACGGGTCGCGGGGGAGAACCCGTCTAGGGCGCTGAGGGCGCCGAGGACGCTCTGAGCGTCGTCGGCGCCGGGTGCACTGGAAGCGGACCTGACCATGACCCCATCGTGCACCCCGCCACTGACAACGGCGCCGACCTGCGGAAAACCCGTGGAAACGGGCTTGCGGGGCTGTCGCAGAATGGGGGCATGGCAGGTTCTGTGGAGCGGGCGCGGCACTGGCGGTACGCCGAGCTGCCCGGCGTCGACCTGCTGCGGGCCCGCTATGTCCACAAGACGTTCGTGCGGCACACCCACGAGCACTTCGTGATCGCCGCGATCGCCGAGGGCGTCGACGTCTTCCACCACGGCGGCGCCGACCAGCACGCGGGGCCGGGAACCCTCGCCCTGATCAACCCGGACACCATGCACACGGGCCGGGCCGGGGTGCCCGAGGGCTGGCGGTACGGCGCCGTCTACCCGTCGCCGGAGCTGGTCGCCGAGATCGCCGGGGAGACGACGGCCCTGCGGGGCACGCCCGGATTCGTCCGTCCCGTGCTCGACGATCCGTACGCCGTGGCCCTCGTGCACCGCGTGCTGCGCGCGGCGGAGGAGGGCAACGCGCTCGCCGCCGACACCCTGCTGCGGGTCGCGGTGACCCGGCTGCTGCGGCTGAACGGCGGCCTGCTGCCGCAGCGCGCCGTGCGCACGGCCGGGGCCAGGACCGCGGCGCGCGCGCGTGCCGTCCTGGAGGAGTGCCTGGTCGATCCGCCGAGCCTGGAGCGGCTCGCCACCGACCTCGGGGCCAGCCCGTTCGCGCTGCTGCGCGCCTTCCGCGACGCCTACGGGATGCCGCCGCACGCATGGCTCACCGATGCGCGCGTCAGGCGTGCCCGTGCCCTGCTGGACGCGGGAACGGCGCCCGCCGACGCGGCCATAGCGGTGGGCTTCACCGACCAGCCGCACCTCAACCGGCACTTCTCCCGGATCGTCGGGGTGCCTCCGGGGGCGTACCAGCGCGAGCGCAAGGACGTCCGTGGGCGCAAGGACATCGGTGGGCGCGAGGACGTCCGCGGGCGCAAGAACGTACAAGACCCGGAATCGGCTGCCCCCGTAGCGTCCGGGGCGTGGCAGAACAGATAACCCCCGCGGATCTCCGCGCGGACGAACCAGAAGCAGCAGTAGAAGCAGCGGCAGAAGCAAGAGCTCCGGGGAAGCCCGACTCCGCCGTCGTCCGCGACGCGCTCGGCGTCGGTGTCGCCGTCGGGCTCTCCGGGTTCGCCTTCGGCGTGACCTCGGCCGGCAGCGGCCTCACCGTGCTGCAGACCTGCGCGCTCAGCCTGCTGGTCTTCACCGGGGCCTCGCAGTTCGCGCTGGTCGGCGCTCTCGCGGGCGGCGGGAACCCCTTCACGGCCGCCGCCGGTGCCTTCTTCCTCGGCGTACGCAACGCCTTCTACGGACTGCGCCTCTCGCAGTTGCTCGCGGTCCCGCGCGCGGTGCGGCCCCTTGCCGCCCACTGGGTGATCGACGAGACCGCGGCCGTCTCGCTGGCGCAGCCCACGCGGCGCGCCGCCCGCATCGGCTTCACGGTGACGGGGCTCAGCCTCTACTTGCTGTGGAACCTCACCACGCTGCTCGGCGCTCTGGGGGCCGAGGCCATCGGCGACACCGACGCGTGGGGGCTCGACGCCGCGGCGCCCGCGGTCTTCCTGGCGCTGCTGATGCCCATGCTGCGGACCACCAGGGAGCGCGCCGTGGCGGCCGTCGCGGTCGTCCTCGGGCTCGGACTGCTGCCCGTGCTGCCCGCGGGCGTACCCGTCCTGGTGGCCGCCCTCGCGGCCCCGGCCGTCCTCTACGTAGAGGGCCGCAAGGCCCGTGGCGGCGAGCGGAGGGGGGATCGTTGAACATCTGGATCGCGATCGGTGTGACCTTCGTGGGCTGCTACCTCGTCAAGCTCGCGGGTCTCCTGGTGCCCGCTGGCGCCCTGGAGCGGCCGCTCGTCAAACGCATGGCCGCCCTGCTGCCGGTGGCCCTGCTGGCCGCCCTCACGGCCCAGCAGGCCTTCGCGGAAGGGCGGGAGCTGGTCCTGGACGCCAGGGCGGCGGGCCTCGCCGCCGCGGCCCTCGCGCTGCTGCTGCGCGCGCCCTTCCTGGTCGTCATCGGAGCGGCCGTCGTCGTCACGGCCGGGCTGCGGGCACTGACGGGCTGAGTTCCACGGACCCCGTGGGTAATGTGACGCGTCACAACGGCCACCCCCTGGAGAGGAGACACCGTGGCGCTGTCCTCCGAAGCACGGTCCCTCGCCGCGCGGTGCGAGCCCCGGGTCAACGAACTGGCGCGGCGGATGGCCCGCGAGTCGTTCGAGGAGCTGCCGGGCTACGCCGATCTCCCGGACGACGTGAAGGACCTGGAGATAGCCGCGACCGCCCGCCACGGTGTGCGCCTCTTCCTGCGCCGGGTCGCCGATCGGCCACCCGGCGGTCACCAGGTCTTCCGGGAGCGGGCCGCACAGCGCGCCGAGGAGGGCATGCCGCTGCACCTCCTGCTGCGTACGCACACCCTGGGCCTGTACGTCCTGTGGCAGGCGCTGCGTGAGGTGGCGCGCCCCGGCGAGGAGGCCGCCCTGGTCGAACTCGTGGACGTCCTCCTGGAGTCGCATCCCGAGATCGTCGGGTCCGTGGCCGAGACCTACCTGGACGAGCGTTCCGCACTGGAGGCGGAGCAGCGCGCCCAGCGCAGCTCCTTGATGCGCGGTCTGCTCGACGGGATGGTGCCGCCCGGCCACGTCCTGCTCGACCAGCTGCACCTCGCGGGGCCCGTGCTCGTCCTCGCGGTCGGCTTCGACGGCGCGCCCACGGAGGGCCCCGTGGCGGTGCGCCGGCGGCTGCGGCGGGTGCAGACCGCCCTGGACCACGCCTTTGGCAGAGAGGTGCTCGCGCTCCTCGAAGCCGACGGCGGGCGGGTCGTCGTACCCGAGGAATGTGCGCCCCCGGAGGATCTGCCGCACCGCCTGAGCAAGGCCTGCGACCTCCCGGTGCGGGTCGCCGCCATGGACGCGGCGGGGCCCGACGCCGTGCCCGGCGCCGCCCGCACCGCCACGGAGATACTGCGCATCACGCGCGCGTGCGGGATGCCTCCGGGGCTGCACCGCATGGCGGACGTGCTGCTGGAGTACCACCTCTCCCGCCGCAACGAGAGCAGCCACCTGATCTCCGCGCTGCTCGACCCGGTCGCCGACCGCCCCGAACTCCTGGAGACGCTGCGGCTGCACCTCGCCCATCAGCAGGAGCGCAGGGCCACCGCGGCGGCCCTGGGACTGCACCCCAACACCGTCGACAACCGGCTCGCGAAGATCGGCGAACTCACCGGCATCGATCTTTCGGCACCGCGCGGCACCGCGCTCGCCATCGCGGCGCTGCTGCTGCGGGAGGCGGAGAGTGTCCCGTCAGCCGATGGACCGTCCATACGCCCGTAGCGTGCGCAGCGCCTCGACGGTGACCATGGGGCGTGCCTCCAGGGCGGTGCCCGGCGCCCACTGGCGCCAGCGGATCGGCCAGCCGCCGTCCTCCTGCTGCTCCTGTTCGAGGTGGTCCAAGGAGCGGGCCATTTCCTCGTCGGTGAACCACGCGCGCGCGAGCGACTCGGGCGCCTTCGCGTAGTCGTACGCGAAGTGGTGCTCTCCCGGTGCGTACCCCGGGGCGACCGGGTACGCGTCGAGCCGTTCGGGGGCGAGCGCCACCAGGCGCTGCTCCCGCGCGAGCCTGCCGAGACGGTCGGCGGCGGCCTCCGCGCGCGGGCGGTCGGGTGCCCCGTCGAGGAACGCGACGGCCGCCTGGATCTCGTACGGATGGGACTTCTCCAGGGACTCCACGGCGGCCCAGCAGAAGTCGGTGGCCCGGAACAGCCAGGCGTGCCACACCTCGTTGCGGTGCAGCAGGCCCACTACGGGGCCGGTGGCGAGGAGCTCGCTCGGCGGATCGTCCACGACCGGCACGAACGGCGCGCACGGGTAGCCGCGCTGGCTCGGATGGATGGCCGGCAGGGCGCCGTCCGGCGTGGACACGGAGGTCAGATAGCGGCAGACGCGCTCCACCCGCTGCCCGCCGCAGCGCCGGATCGAGTCGAGGACGCGCAGCGCGTGCCCGGTGTGCAGGGGCTGGCTCACGGGGCCGCGCAGATCGGGCTCGAGCGCGTGGCCGAACCCGCCGTCCTCGTTGCCGTAGGCGGCCAGGGCGGTCTCGACCGCGTCGGCGGCGGCCTCTACGGACCCGGCACCGCTCGCGCCGCTTGTTCCGCTCATGCTGTTTGTGCCGCTTGTTCCACTCAGGAAGTGGTACGCGAACCGCCGCTGCTCCAGCACGCGCGCGGTGAGCCAGACGAAGTGCTCGGCGCGCGCGACCGGTGAGTGCGCGGCCTGCGGGGAAGCTCCGGTTTCGGCCATGCACAGACCGTAGGCCGGAAAGCGCTGTCGGCAAGCCCATCGCGTCGGGCTGCACTCTCAAGGGCGCGATACTGGGGTCATGCGGTTGACGGTGTTCTGGGAGCGGATGGCGGACCACTTCGGAGTGGGGTACGCCGACTCCTTCGCGAGTGATCATGTGATGGCGGAGCTTGGGGGGCGCACGGTCCGGCAGGCGCTGGATGCGGGCTGGGAGGCCAAGGACGTCTGGCGCGCGGTGTGTACGGCGATGGACGTTCCGGCTGAAAGGCGCTGATAGCGGACGGTTCGTCGCCCGTCGGTGGCCGCCGTGAGCGCCTGTCCCGGCGAAGATGCGGGGGCGGCGGCCGATTGTCGGCGGCGTGGGCGAGACTGGCACCGTGGCATCGACAGACGAGACCGCGCAGGTCACTCAGGACGTAGCTCCGCTCGGGACGACGCCGCCCGCGCAGCCCCCGACCGGGGCTGAGGCAGGGCGTGCCGCCAGCATGCCGCGCTGGCTGCCGCGCGCCATGGTGCTGGCCCTCGCGCTCATCGCCTGTTTCCAGCTGGGCAGTTGGGCCTTCCACCAGCTGACCGGGCTGCTCATCAACGTCCTGATCGCCTTCTTCCTGGCGCTCGCGGTCGAGCCCGCGGTGAGCTGGATGGCCGCGCGCGGGCTGCGCAGGGGCTTCGCCACCTTCCTGGTGTTCCTCGCCGTCCTGATCGCGGGCGCGGGCTTCATCACGCTCATGGGCTCGATGCTGGCCGGCCAGATCGTGGACATGGTCGAGGACTTCCCCGACTACCTCGACAAGGTCATCAGCTGGATCAACCAGACGTTCCACACGGACCTGTCCCGCGTCGAGATCCAGGACAGCCTGGTCCACTCCGACTGGCTCCAGAAGTACGTGCAGAACAGCGCCAGCGGCGTCCTGGACGTGTCGGCGCAGGTCCTCGGAGGCCTCTTCCAGCTCCTGACGGTCCTGCTGTTCTCGTTCTACTTCGCGGCCGACGGACCGCGGCTGCGGCGCGCGCTGTGCTCGGTGCTGCCGCCGGCCAAGCAGGCAGAGGTGCTGCGCGCCTGGGAGATCGCGGTCGACAAGACCGGCGGCTACCTCTACTCACGCGGCCTGATGGCGCTCATCTCCGGGATCGCGCACTACATCCTGCTTGCGGCCCTCGACGTGCCGTACGCGCCCGTGCTCGCGGTGTGGGTGGGCCTGGTCTCGCAGTTCATTCCGACCATCGGCACGTATCTGGCGGGCGCCCTGCCGATGCTGATCGCCTTCACGGTCGATCCCTGGTACGCGCTGTGGGTGCTGGTCTTCGTAGTGGTCTACCAGCAGTTCGAGAACTATGTGCTGCAGCCCAAGCTCACCGCGAAGAGCGTGGACATTCACCCGGCGGTCGCCTTCGGCTCGGTGATCGCGGGCACGGCGCTGCTGGGTGCCGTCGGGGCACTGATCTCCATCCCGGCGGTGGCGACGCTGCAGGCCTTCCTGGGGGCGTACGTGAAGCGGTACGACGTCACGGACGACCCGCGGGTCCACGGACACCGGCGCAGGGGCGGAGCGCCGCTCCTGGCGCGCGTGCGGCGGGCTCTGCGCGGGCCGAACGAGCCGGGGGCGGCTTCGGAGGCAGAGGCGGAGGCGGAGGCAGAGGGGGAGGCCGGTCCGGAGAAGCGTCAGTAGGCGGCGACCGCCCAGACTCCGGAGGCGAGAACGGCCACTACGTAGCAGCCGACGGCCGCGGTCAGCGCCCGCTGCCGTGTCCGCTCGCTCCATGAGGTTCGGGACAGCAGCCAGGCCAGGGCGGGCAGGACCAGCACGGCGTGCAGGCTCACTCCGTGCAGCGGCTTGAGCGCCGCCGTGGAGTGGTACGCCGACTCCTGGTGACCGGTTCGCGTCAGGTACACGCCCCGCGCGATCATCGCGGCGCCCGACGCGAGGGCGACGAGCAGGATCGCGAAGCCGGCGCGGAGCGCGAGAGCCATCCCCGTGGGCCCGGTGGGGCGGTGCCTGAAGGCCGCGATCGCGAACGCCGACAACAGGACGACCAGGATTCCGCCGCCCACCGCGAGGGCCATGGACACCGTCGAGTCGAAGCCGGTCTCCATGTTGAGATGCGAGGGCACCCCGCGCCACGCCTGGAGCGTGATCCCGCCGACCTCCAGGACGCAGTCCGCGGCGAAGACGACGAGCAGCGCGGTCCGGGTGCGGGCTCCCATGCGCAGATACGACGTCACCCAGGCGACGGCGACCAGCGTCACGCCGAAGGAGAGCCCGAAGGTGACGGGCTTGCGCCAGGAGACGGGCCCTTCCCACGGCCCGCCGTCCACCGCGAAGACCAGCAGATGTGCGAGCCCCGAGAGGACCAGGGCGGCGCCGGTCAGGTAGCTGACGCGTTCGGCGGGGCGCGCCGAACGCCACAGCGCGGGCAGGGGAGACGGGCCGGTGCGGCTTTCCATGGGCCAAGCCTGGCGGGGAGCCGGCCGCGGGTCGTCGTCCGGCCGAAGACACCCGGCGTACGCCCCGGGGAGTAGTGCCGGGGAGCGGCGGTCGCCGCCCGGGTTCAGTGCGACACACGCCGAGCTGCCGGTCGCGGAACAGTCCGATCCGTACTCTCGGTGGAGCCGCGTGGTGCGCTTGACACCAAAATCGAACATCCATTCTTATGGGGTGTCTGGCGGCGTTTTCCCGGGGATTTCGGCGGGGGGATGCCCGGAGCTCCGGCCGGTTTCGGCGGTGCGATCGCCCCGAGTTATCCACAGGCTGGACGGGCGTCGGGGCGGATTGTCAGTGGCAGGCGTTAGCGTCTTTGACGTGAAGCGATCGACACAAGCAAATCGGGTGGAACCCATGGCAGGAACCGACCGCGAGAAGGCGCTGGACGCCGCACTCGCACAGATTGAACGGCAGTTCGGCAAGGGCGCGGTCATGCGCATGGGCGAGCGGCCGAACGAGCCCATCGAGGTGATCCCCACCGGGTCGACCGCGCTCGACGTCGCGCTCGGCGTCGGCGGCATCCCGCGCGGCCGTGTGGTGGAGGTGTACGGACCGGAGTCCTCCGGTAAGACGACCCTGACGCTGCACGCCGTGGCCAACGCGCAGCGCGCGGGCGGCGCCGTCGCCTTCGTGGACGCCGAGCACGCCCTCGACCCCGAGTACGCGAAGAAGCTCGGCGTCGACATCGACAACCTGATCCTCTCCCAGCCGGACAACGGAGAGCAGGCCCTGGAGATCACGGACATGCTCGTCCGCTCCGGTGCCCTCGACCTGATCGTCATCGACTCCGTGGCGGCCCTGGTGCCGCGCGCGGAAATCGAGGGCGAGATGGGCGATTCGCACGTGGGTCTGCAGGCCCGCCTGATGAGCCAGGCACTCCGGAAGATCACCAGCGCGCTCAACCAGTCGAAGACCACCGCGATCTTCATCAACCAGCTCCGCGAGAAGATCGGCGTGATGTTCGGCTCGCCGGAGACCACGACCGGTGGCCGCGCGCTGAAGTTCTACGCCTCGGTGCGACTCGACATCCGTCGTATCGAGACCCTCAAGGACGGCACCGACGCGGTCGGCAACCGCACCCGCGTCAAGGTCGTCAAGAACAAGGTCGCGCCGCCCTTCAAGCAGGCAGAGTTCGACATCCTCTACGGCCAGGGCATCAGCCGCGAGGGCGGCCTGATCGACATGGGAGTGGAGCACGGCTTCGTCCGCAAGGCCGGCGCCTGGTACACGTACGAGGGCGACCAGCTCGGCCAGGGCAAGGAGAACGCCCGCAACTTCCTGAAGGACAACCCCGATCTCGCCAACGAGATCGAGAAGAAGATCAAGGAGAAGCTCGGAGTCGGCGTGAAGCCGAAGCCGGAGGAGCCGACCGCCGAGCCGGGCAAGGACGCGGCGGGCGCGGCCGACGACACCGCCAAGACGGTGCCCGCACCGGCGGCGAAGGCCACCAAGCCCAAGGCCGCAGCGGCCAAGAGCTGACCCGTGACGCGGCGAACCGACTGGGCGGACCACACCGTCCCCGAATACGGCACCGTACCCGCGGGCCAGGAATTCGCGGACGGTGTGGATCAGGACGGCCCCGGCCGGAGCGGTGCGGGCGCGGGCCCGCGCGGCGGCGGCAGGAGCGGCGGCCGTCGGCGTCGGCGTGGCGGATTCGGTGACGGCCGGGGCGACAGCCGGGGCGACGGCCCACAGGACAGCGGCCCCCCTTCCTCGTCGAGGGCCGAGAAGGGGGAGCCGCCGACGGGGGATCCGGCTGAGCGGGCGCGGGCGATCTGTCTGCGCCTGCTCACCGGAACTCCCCGTACGCGCAAGCAACTCGCGGACGCCCTGCGCAAGCGGGAGATCCCCGAGGACGTGGCGGACGAGGTGCTGACCCGCTTCGAAGAGGTCGGTCTGATCAACGACGGTGCCTTCGCGGGCGCGTGGGTGGAGTCCCGGCACCACGGCCGGGGTCTGGCCCGACGGGCGCTCGCGCAGGAACTGCGTACGAAGGGCGTGGACGCCACGCTCATCGAGGAGGCCGTCGGACTGCTCGACTCGGAGCAGGAGGAGGCGACGGCACGCGAGCTCGTCGCCCGCAAACTCCGCTCCACACGGGGGCTCGACCGCGACAAGCGGCTGCGCAGGCTCGCGGGCATGCTCGCCCGCAAGGGTTATCCGGAAGGCCTCGCGCTGAGGGTCGTCCGGCAAGCTCTGGAAGAAGAGGGCGAAGACACGGAAGACCTGGGGTACGACGGGGGTTGAAGCGACCAGGGCCCTCGCGGGGGTGGGGCTCAGGTCAGGGCCGGGCAACGCGGTGCGAACCGCGGCCCGGCCCTTTCACATGCGGGGGAGGGTGGGGTTAACCCCCGGATGAAGACGCCGGTCCGCCGCACTGCACAGAGATGTGTGCACAGAAGATTGTGTACGCATGGCAGAGGAACCCGGCACGACGGAGAACACGGCCACCCCCGGCCCCGAAGAACTGACCGACCTCACCGTCCTCAAGGCGCTCGCGCAGCCCCGGCGGCAGCAGATGCTGCAGCACCTCACCGTGCACGGCCCGGCCACCTCGGCGACGCTCGCCAGGGCCCTCGGCCTCAACACCGGGGCCACCAGCTACCACCTGCGCGAACTCGCCCGCTACGGCTTCGTCGAGGAGACGACGGGCGGCCCCGGGCACAGCCGTGAGCGCTGGTGGCGAGCGGTCCCCGGCGACCGCCGCTTCCCGCCCCGGAGCAGGCAGAACGCCGAGACCCGGCTCGTCATGGACGAGTTGAACCATCTCTCGTACGCCGCCGACCTGGAGCTCTTCGAGCAGTTGCAGCGGGAGGGAGGCCCCGAACTCGGCGCGTGGGCCGACGCGTTCCCGTACTCGCGCGGCACGATCCGGCTGACACTCCCCGAACTCCGCGAGTTCTTCGAGGAGTACATCGCCCTGCTCAACCGCTACAAGCGCCCCGAAGCCGAAACGCCGCCCGACGCACGCACCGTGCTCACGCGGCTCCTGGCGTTTCCGGCGCCTGCACCTGCGCCCGCGCCCGCACCTTCTCATACCCCCGCAACTTCCACCGACCCCGAGGCGACATCATGATGCTGCGCTACGCACTGCGGACCGTCCGGGACCGCAAAGGCGGATTCCTCGGCGCCTTTCTCGCACTGATGTGCGCCGCCGCGCTCATCACGGCCTGCGGCACCCTCCTGGAGACGGGCCTGCGCGGCACCGTCAGGACCGAGCGCTACGCCGCCGCCCCCGTGATCGTCTCCGCCGACCAGAACGTCCACCAGACCACGGTCAAGCACAAGAAGGGCAAGACCAAGGTCAAGCACAAGGCCAAGCCGATCGCCGAGCGGGCCTGGCTGCCAGACGACACCGTGCGCAGACTCGACGACCTGCCGGGCGTCGCAGCCGTCGTACCCGAACTCACCTTTCTCGCCCAGCCGTTGACGCGCACCTCTGACGACACCGCCGACCGGCCCGCGTACGGGCACGCCTGGCGCTCGGCGGCCCTGACGCCCTTCCGCCTCGTCGCGGGGGAGGCCCCGCGCGCCTCCGGGGACCTCGTCATCGACCGTGCCCTCGCCGAGCGGGCCCACCTGAAGCCGGGGGACCGGCTGACCGTCCAGTCGACGCGGGCGCCGCGCAGCTACCGCGTCACCGGGGTCGCGGCCCCCGCCCAGGGCGCACTCGCCCACCAGACGTCGCTCTTCTTCTCCACCGCCGAGGCCGAGCGGCTCGCCGCCCACCCGGGACAGGTCACCGCCATCGGCGTCGTACCGGCCGACGGAACCGACACCGGAGCGGTCGAACGGGCGGTCACGCACGCGCTCAAGGGAACGACGGCGCAGGTCAGCAGCGGAGCCGAGCGCGGCCCCGTGGAGTTCCTCGACGCGGCGAACGCCCGCGTCAAACTGGTCAGCATGGGCGGCGCGATGGGCGGCACGTCCCTCCTCGTCGCCATCCTCGTGGTCGTCGGCACCTTCGCCCTCTCCGTGCAGCAGCGCCACCGCGAACTCGCCCTGCTGCGGGCCATCGCCGCCACCCCGAAGCAGATCCGCCGACTCCTCGGCCGCGAGGCCCTCGTCGTCGGAGCGGTCGCCGGTGCCCTCGGCGCGCTGGCCGGCATCCCGCTCGGCGGCTGGCTGCACGGACGGTTCGTGGACCTCGGCGCGATCCCCGCCACCCTGGAGCGGACCGTCAGCGCGTTCCCGCCGCTCGCCGCCCTGGCCGCGACGCTCCTCGGGGCCTGGGTCGCCGCCCGCGTCTCGGCCCGCCGCATCGCCCGGATCCGCCCGGCCGAGGCGCTCGCCGAAGCGCGCGTCGAGCGCAGCGGTCTGCCCTGGAGCCGCATCGTCGCGGGACTCGTGCTCCTCGCCGGAGGTGCCGTCCTGGTCGCCGTGCTGAGCGTGCTGCGCACCGAGCCCGCGTCGACTCCCGTGACGTTCCTGGCCGTTGTCGTCCTCTCCAGCGCGATCGCGCTCCTCGGCCCGCTCGTGGTCAGGGCCGCGGCGGCCGTGCTCCGCGTCCCGCTGCGGCTCTCCGGGCCCGGCGGCCGCCTCGCGCACGCCAATCTGCGGGGCAACGCCGCCCGGATGGCGGCCGCCGTCACCCCGCTCGCCCTCCTCACCGGCATGACCTGCACCGTCCTGTTCGTGCAGCCCACCCTCGGCGACGCCGCCCGCGCCCAGGCGCGCGACGGCATCCGCGCGGACTGGGTCCTCGCGGCGCAGGGGCCGGGCGTCCCCGCCGAGGCCGCACGGAAGCTGCGTACGACCGAAGGCGTCGACGCTGCCACCGAGGTCGTCCGCACCACCGTGCGCGTGGGCCTCGACAAGTACCCCGCGCAGGGCGTCACGCCGGCCGGCCTCGGCCGCACCTGGGACCCGGACGTCACCGCCGGAACCCTGAAGGGCTTCGGCGCGGACAGCGTCGCCGTCAGCGAACTCGCCGCCGATCAGCTCGGCCTGCGCCCCGGAAGCACCCTGAAGCTCACGCTCGGCGACGGCACGAAGACCGCCCTCAAGGTCCGTGCCGTGTACGCGCGCGGGCTCGGGTTCGGCGATCTGACCATGGCGCACGACCTGGTCGCCCGCCACGTCGACAACCCGCTCGCCGCCACGGTCCTGATCAAGAGCGACCGTACACAGGAACAACTCGCGGCGGACGTCCGGAAGTTCCCGGGCGTGCGGGTTCTCGCGCCGGCCGCCGCGGACAACCTCCAGGCCGAGCGCCAGGAGGCGAACGCGGAGGTCAACCATCTCGCCATGGGGCTCGTCCTGGCCTTCACGGCGATCGCCGTCGTCAACACCCTGGCCATGTCGGTCTCCGAGCGTGTCCGCGAGTTCGCGATGCTGCGCCTCGCCGGCGCGAGCCGCCGTCAGGTCCTGCGCATGCTGCGCACCGAGGCGCTGGCAGTGCTGCTCATCGGCACGGTCCTCGGCAGCGGTGTCGCGCTCGCCGTCCTGACGGCCTTCAGCGTCGGTATGACCGGCACCGCGGCTCCCTCGGTCGTTCCCCTCGTGTACGTCTCCGTGGTGGCCCTCGCGGCGCTGCTCGCCCTCACGGCGACCGCGCTTCCGGGCCGCGCCGCACTGAGGCCGCGTCCTGTGACGGTGGCGACGGCCAAGGAGTAGGGACCGATACGAACCGAGGGGTAAGGACCGATACGTACCAAGGAGTAAGGACCGGTACGCACCGAGAAGTAAGGACCGATACGCAATGGTGGGCGCCCCTTACCGATTCCGGGAAGGGGCGCCCACGCGCGCGTGCTCACCCCTCGACGGGAAGCCCCGCCGCCTTCCATGCCTGGAACCCGCCGATCAGATCCGTCGCGTGCCGCAGCCCCAACTGCCGCAAGGAGACGGCCGCCAGGCTCGACGCGTACCCCTCGTTGCACACCACGACGACCCGCAGGTCGTGGCCGACGGCCTCCGGGGCGCGGTGGCTGCCCTGCGGGTCCAGGCGCCACTCCAGCTCATTGCGTTCGACGACGAGCGCGCCGGGGATGAGTCCGTCCCGCTCGCGCAGGGCCGCGTACCGGATGTCGACCAGGAGTCCCCCGGCGGCAGCGGTGTCGCGCGCCTCCTGCGGCGTCTGCCGGTCCAGTTCGCGGCGCACCCGCTCCAGCAACTCGTCGATGCCCACGGGACGCTCGCTCACTGCCAGTCCTCCGGGCGCTCGACGGACTCCAGACGGAGCACCGGACCCGTACGGCTGTAGCGGCGGATGCGCGGCAGCGGCGGGTAGTAGGCATGCACGGAGATGGCGTGCTCGGCGGCCGACTCGTTCAGGACCTCATGGACGTGGTTCCGCCCGAAGGCCCGTCCCTTGCCCGCCACCAACTCCCGCTCGCGGTCCACGCCTTCGGTCAGCTCCAGGGTCTTCCAGCCGTCGGTGGGCAGCCGCGCGGCGAGCGAGTTCTCCTTGAGGGTGCCCGCCGCGGTGAGGAAGGCGCCCACTGATTCGGCGTGGTCGTGCCAGCCCGTTCCGGTCCCCGGCGGCCAGCCGATCAGCCAGGCCTCGCTGCCGCCGGGGCCTTCGAGGCGGACCCACGTACGGCCCTCGGGGTCGAGCGGCAGGGACGCGATCAGCTCGGGGTCGGCGGCGCTACGACGTACGAAATCGAGCAGTTCGGCGGCCGTGGGCGCGGACGCCGGCGCGGGCGGGGAGTGTGGCGCGTGCGGGGCGGAGACAGAGGCAGACACGGGTACCGTCCTGGAGGGTTCGCGGAAGCGCGCACATCCCAAAGACGGGGGCGCGCAAAGAGGAAGGCGAATTCAGCAGGACGGACGACACACGCAGCCCGCATAGCGGACGAGGTCCATGTGGACCCGCCGCCACAGGCGCAGTTCGGTGTCGGTCACGTTTCGGAGTAGACCATGACGCTGCGTGCCGGTCAACTCCTGCTCACCGTGTGGTCGGCCGAGTCGTGACGGCCGCGCTTTCAGCCTTCCCCGCGGCTTTACCCGCTGCCTTGTCCGCTGCCTTTCCCGCCCCCTCAGCCCTCTCCGCCCTCTCCGCTGAGTCCGCACGGCCCGTCCGCTGCTGCGGCACGCGCCCGCCGAGCGCCGCCTCCGCCGCCGCATACAGCTCGGCGGGGCGCACCCCGCTCAGCGCGGTGACGAGATGACCGTCGGGGCGGACGAGCAGCACCGAGTGCGCGGCGGCACCCGGATAGCTCTCCGCGACGAGCAGTTCCGCGGGGTGCGGCAGCGCGGTCACCGCGGCGGCGAGCCGGGGCATGATCCCGGCCGTCACCCAGTGCCGCCGCTCCCACACCACCGTGCCGGGCGCGACGAGGACCACGAGCAGCTGCCCGAGTCCGAGCCGGTCCCGCAGCTGCACGAAGGACCCGTCGGGCGCCGTCACCCGCACATCGGCGACCGGAGCGCCCGGCTCCGTGCCCACCGCTACCTCGGATTCCGAGGGGGCGGGTGCCAGCGGCGACTCCGCGTACGATCCGGGCGCGCCCAGCGGTCCGCGCCCCACGTGGCCGTCCGTGAGCAACATGTCGTGCCCGCGCGCCGCCCCCGGCACGTACGAGCGCAGGCCGCCGCTGCCGCGCAGTATCGGCAGCGACTGGTCGGCCGCGCGCAGCCGGGCGGCGACATTGGCCCGGCGCTCGGCCTGGTAGCTGTCGAGCAGGGCGTCGTGCGCGCCGTGATGCCAGGCGAGGGCCAGCTTCCAGGCGAGGTTGTCCGCGTCGCGCAGGCCTTCGTCGAGCCCCTGCGTGCCGAGCGCGCCGAGGAGATGCGCGGCGTCCCCCGCGAGGAAGGCACGGCCGACGCGCCACCTGCGGGCGAGCCGGTGGTGGACGGTGTGCACGCCCGTGTCGAGCAGTTCGTACGGCGGTGTGGACCCGCCGCACCAGCCCGCGAGGGTCTCCCGGACGCGCGCCACGAGCGCGTCCGGCGTCACCAGGTCGCCGCGCGGCGGCAGCAGCCAGTCGAGCCGCCACACCCCGCCGGCGAGCGGACGGCCCGTCACCTCGGCGCCACCGCCGCGCCACGGAGGCATCCGATGCAACAACGCCTCACCGGTGTGCGGAAGTTCCGTGCGCAGGGCCGCCACGGCGTGTCGCTCGACGGCCGTACGTCCGGGGAAGCGGATGTCGAGCAGCTTGCGCACCGTCGAGCGGGGTCCGTCGCAGCCCACCAGATAACTGCCGCGCCACCAGGTGTCCTTGGGCCCGCGGGTATGGGCTGTCAGCCCGCCCGCGTCCTGCTCCAGGGAGTCGAGCTTGCTCTCCACGGCGACCTTGACGAGCCGCTCATCGGCGATGGCCGCGCGCAGGGCACTGGTCAGCACATGCTGCGGCACATGCAACGGGGGAGGCGTCTGATCACTGAACGTGAGCTCCCGCATCAGCTGCTTGCGCCGCAGGGACCGCCAGCCGCCCCACCGGGCGCCGGACTCCTGGTCCCCGAACGAGTGACCGGCGAGCCGCTCCATGAGCGCCGCGGTGTCATCCCGCAGCACGACGGTCCGCGCGGGCCGCTGCTCGTCCTTGCCGGGCCCTTCGTCGAGCACGACGGTGGGTACGGAGTGACGCGCGAGGGCCAGGGCGAGCGTGAGCCCCACGGGCCCCGCGCCGACAACGATCACCGGGTCCACGGCGCACGCCCTCCCACCACGAAGGCCCGGGAGAGCTGGACGTACGTACAGGAACTGACAGTTGGAGCCCGGTGCACGATCACAGAACGTATGCAACCCATTGCCGGTGCTTGCGTCAAGTGACGATGGAGTGCGGGGACGGCGCAAACGGCGGCGGTACTGCGCCGTCGCCGGTCAGGCTCGCCCATCGAGGCATCTGGCCAACGAGCCTCCTGGCCTGAACTATGCGGCTGCAGAGGCTTGCCAAGCAATTCGGGCGGCGTGGAGTCGGCTCTCTGCGTCAAGTTTCATGCAGATCGATCGAACGTGCCCTTTCACCGTCTCGGAGCTTATTCCGAGGAGAGAAGCCACTTTCTTGTTGGGTAGTGCCTCTGCGATGAGTTCCAGCACCTGACGCTCTCGAGTGCTGAGCTGCCCGAGTTTCTCGCGAGCCTCTCTGGCGCTGTTGGAGAGCAGATTCAGTTTCGAGTACTCGTTGAATACGTGGTCGGCGATTTCAGGGGAAAGGGCGCGGCTGCCTTTGTGCATGGCGTCGATAGCCCAGGCGAGATGTCGAGAAGCGGTCTCTTGGAGCAAAATCCCGGACGCACCCACAGTGAGCAGTTTCCGAACCTCGCTCTCTCGTATTCGTTGAGTGATCACGAGAATCTTGGCAGGATCCTTGATTTGTTTGCTGTGTTCGATCACTTCGATGGACTCGCCCGCAGTGACGGCGCCGACCACGATGATGTCGGCGCGTGCTGATCCTTGTCGATGCAGCGCTTGGTCAAGTCCTCCCTGCGCTGCGATGTTCACTGTGAATTGGGAGGACAAAAGTGAGGCCAAGCCGGCCCGAAAGAATTCGCTATTACTGACAATCGCTACCTGGATCATTGAACCCCCGGCTCCCCGAGATTCCGAAGTGTCGCCATTGCCTGGTCAGGGCGAAAGGCGTGGCGGCAACATTGCCGATCCTGTCCCGTGTTCGTCAAGCTACTCACGGTGATGGCGCGGCGATTTGAGCCTCTATTGAGGGAGCAGCGGAGCTCTCGACCGCCGAGAGCATCGCTTTGTCCTGAAAGATCGCCATCCTCCAGTTGTGGCGTGATTGGTGTCGAAGCCGGTGTGGTGGCGGTTGGCGTGCTGGGCCAGGCACCCCCAGCGTGGGGGTGAGTGCTCAGAGGACCCCCCAGATAGGGGGTGTCGGATTCGCGATTTGCAGATATACGGTAATTCTCAAAGAAAAGGGGAAGGTCCCCGATTTAATCGTTGAGGTGAGTTTGCGGATGCGGATGAATTCCGGCGGGCAGGACGCCCTACGAGGTGTGACGTCCCCTCGGGGAAGACGTGGCATCACTGCCCTCGCTGGTGCGGCTGCCTTGATTCTCATGCCGTCGATGATCGGAGCAAGTGCTCCCGCGGTGGCGCAGGAACGCGGAGAGGTGAGTGCCGCCGGAAGGTGTGGCTCTCCGGAAATCAAGATTAGCTATCCCGGGCGCCACCCCAAGATCTACTTCAAGTCCCCTTCGGGGTGCAGTCGCGGCCGCCACGTTCTCGGTTTGGGGGCGGCTGTCTGGTGTGATGGTCGGCGGGTGGTGAGGGTCCAGGCCGGCAGCGTGGTGGGTAAGACGCCCATCAAGACCCCCACCAAGAAGCTCCCCACGAAGGCGAACTGCAAGCGACTGCAAGCTACCGCCAACATTAGGTATGTGCAGGCGGACTTCGATGACGACTGGGCATGGAAGTGGGGAAACTTTCCGGCCTGACTGTCGCTTTCTTAGATCAGAATTATCCAGCGAGTCTGATCTGACTGAATCCACTCTGAGGGGAAATAGTGTCTCATTCTAAGGTTGCCGTGCGCCGTGGTATGGCGGCTGCCGGCGTATCTCTGCTCATGTGCCTCGGAGCGACAACTGTGCCTGCGCATGCCGACGGGCCGACTGAGATATATCGCGGCACGGTCAAGGGTAAAGTCGATGTTCTGGGAGGTGGTCATGCCTGGAAGTACAAGGACAAGCAGTACATTAGTACCAGTCTGAGGAATACTCGAAAGCACAGCATTCGCGTGACGTACAAGGGCTGCAAGGAGTGGAGAGCTCGGGCTGCAGTCAGGTACCCCGGTTCCGGTGGCCCCGACACGGACGAGCAGACGGTCAAGGGATGCAACAAGACTGCATGGCTGACTGTGATGGGAAGTAGGCGCTCGGAGGTCACTCTGGGCATCAAGATCTACCCGTCCGGGGACTACCGGAGTGAGGAAATACGTCCACGCTAATCGTGGCGACCACACACATCAGGGAGGCAGCGGCGTGAACGCCGCTGCCTCCCTGATGTGTGTTCGTGGAGTCGGTGGTTGCTAAAGGCGGCCGTCAGCGTCCCCGGTGTCGCCCTGGATCTTCTTGGGCCCGGCTGTCTCCAGATTGTCAAGCGCACCCGGACCTACTACGGCCCCGGTGCTCTTCTTGGCCCGGCGCAGTCGCTTCTCGAGCCATCCCGCGAAAGTTGTGAGTGCGAAGTTGATGGCCACAAAGATCACCGCGACGATGGTGAAGCTCGCGATGGTGTTTGCGCCGTATGCGGCACTCATCGGCCGGACCGATGCCAAGAGTTCCGAGAAGGTGAGCATCGCGCCACCAAGCGCGGTGTCCTTCACGATGACCACCAGCTGGCTGACGATCGCCGGCAGCATCGCGGTGACCGACTGCGGGAGCAGGACTGACCGCATCGTCTGGCCCTTGCGCAGGCCAATCGCCATCGCTGCCTCGGACTGCCCCTTGGGCAGGGACAGGATGCCTGCTCGCACGATCTCCGCGAGAACCGATGCGTTGTAAAGCACCAGGCCGGTGACGACGGCATAGAGCGGACGGTCGTCCGAGCTGATGTTCGTGAACTCGGAGTACGCCGCATCGGCGAACAGCATCAGGATCAGCACCGGGATCGCGCGGAACAGCTCCACGATGGTGCCAGCCGGAAGTCGTACCCAACTGTGGTCCGAGAGTCGCGAAATACCGAAGACAGCGCCCAAGGGCAGAGCGATCAGCATGGCGAATGACGCTGCTGTGAGGGTGTTCTCAAGCCCGGGCCAGATGTACGTCTCCCAGGCGCGGGTGTCGGTGAAGAAGGGCTTCCACTTCACCCAGTCGAGCTGGTGCTTCTCGTCCAGCTTTGCGTACACCCAATAGGCCACGGCAGCGAAAGCGGCCAGGAACACGATCGAATACAGGATGTTCCGCCGCTTGGCGCGAGGCCCTGGAGCGTCGTACAGAACGGAAGTCATCGCTTCACCGCCACCTTCTTGCTCACCCAGCCGAGGATCAGACCGGTGGGAAGGGTGAGGCACATGAATCCGAATGCGAAGATGGCCGAGATCAGAAGCAGTTGAGCTTCATTCTCGATCATCTCCTTCATCAGGAGTGCGGCTTCGGATACACCGATCGCCGAGGCGACCGTCGTGTTCTTGGTCAGGGCGATCAGCACGTTTGTCAGTGGCGCCACGACCGCGCGGAACGCCTGCGGCAGGATGACCAGACCCAGCACCTGAGTGAAGCTGAGGCCGAGCGCACGTGCTGCCTCGGCCTGGCCGACGGGCACGGTGTTGATTCCGGAACGCAACGCCTCACAGACGAATGCAGACGTGTAGAGGGTCAACCCCAGCACGGCTAGCCGGAAATTGATGGCCGTGAAATCTTCCGCACCCAAGTTGATGCTCAGGGTCTGGAACAGCCCCAGGGATGTGAAGACGATGATGACCGTCAGTGGGATGTTTCGTACCACGTTCACGTACGCGGTACCGAAACCTCGCATGAGTGGCACCGGGCTGACACGCATACCGGCCAGCAATGTTCCCCATATGAGGGAGCCGACGGCGGAGAGCGCGGTGAGCTTCACCGTCACCCAGAAGGCCGCCAGCAAGTCGTAACCTTCAAGAAAGTCGAACACGATCTCCCGCGCTTCCGCGTGTGGGGAGGGCGTGGCGCACCGTCCAAGGGGACGGCGCGCCTATCAAGCCCTGCTTCACTTCTTGATGTCGCCGATCTTCGGGGCGGGCTCGTACTTGTAGTTGGCCGGGCCGAAGTTGGCCTTCACGGCCTTCTCCCACGAACCGTCGTCGACCATCTTGGTCAGCGCGGCGTCGATCTTCTTCTTGAGGTCGGCGTCGCCCTTCTTGAGGCCGATGCCGTAGTTCTCGTTGGTCATCTTGAAGCCGGCGAGCTTGAACTTGCCCTGGAACTCCTTCTGCGCGGCGTAGCCCGCGAGGATGGAGTCGTCCGTGGTCAGCGCGTCGATCGCCTTGTTCTCAACGCCGGTCAGGCACTCCGAGTAGCCGCCGTACTCCTGCAGCTGGGCCTTCGGGGCCAGTTCCTTCTTGATGTTCTGCGCCGACGTCGAGCCGGTCACGGAGCAGAGCTTCTTGTTGTTCAGGTCCTTCGGAGACTTGATGGACTTGTCGTCCGCGCGGACCAGGATGTCCTGGTGGGCGAGCAGGTAGGGGCCGGCGAAGTCGACCTTCTCCTTGCGCTCGTCGTTGATCGAGTACGAGGCCGCGATGAAGTCGACGTCCCCACGCGAGATCATGTTCTCGCGCTCGGCGCTCTTCGCTTCCTTCCACTCGATGTCGTCGGCCTTGTAGCCGAGCTCCTTGGCGACATACGTCGCGACATCGACGTCGAAGCCTTCGTACTTGCCGTCCGGGGTCTTCTGACCGATGCCCGGCTGGTCGAACTTGATGCCGATGGTGATCTTCTTGCCACCACCGGAGCCCTTGTCGTCCTTGTCGTCCGAACCACAGGCAGTGGCGGTCACGGACAGAGCGAGTACGACGGCGGCCGCCGCGGCGACTTTGCGAGCCTTCATGGTGAACATCCTTTGTTTCGGCAGGAGAGGGTTGAGACGCAGGAAGCGTCACGCGTCAGTGGTGAAGGATCTTCGACAGGAAGTCCTTGGCCCGGTCGCTGCGCGGGTTGCTGAAGAACTGGTCCGGCACGGCCTCTTCGACGATCCGGCCGTCCGCCATGAAGACGACACGGTTGGCCGCCGAGCGGGCGAAGCCCATCTCGTGGGTGACCACGACCATGGTCATTCCGTCACGAGCGAGCTGCTGCATGACCTCCAGGACCTCGTTGATCATCTCCGGGTCGAGCGCCGACGTGGGCTCGTCGAAGAGCATGACCTTGGGGTCCATCGCCAACGCGCGCGCGATCGCGACGCGTTGCTGCTGGCCGCCGGAGAGCTGCGCCGGGTACTTGTCGGCCTGCGAGGCGACACCCACGCGGTCAAGGAGACCGCGTGCCTTTGTCTCAGCTTCCGCCTTGGACGTCTTGCGCACCTTGATCTGGCCCAGCATCACGTTCTCGAGCACGGTCTTGTGCGCGAAAAGGTTGAAGGACTGGAAGACCATGCCCACGTCCGCGCGGAGACGGGCGAGCTCCTTGCCCTCCTGGGGCAGCGGCTTGCCGTCGATCGAGATGTCTCCCGATTCGACCGTCTCCAGGCGGTTGATGGCGCGGCACAGCGTCGACTTGCCCGACCCGGAGGGGCCGATCACGACGACGACCTCGCCACGGGTGATGGTCAGGTCGATGTCCTGGAGGACGTGCAGAGCGCCGAAGTGCTTGTTGACGTTCTTCAGCACGACCAGGTCGTCCGCCCCGGGCGGTATGGCGTCCTTGGTCACCGATACTTCGGTCACGGGTTGTTGCTCCATCCTCCTCGGTTGGGAGGACAGTAATAACCCGGTGCGACCAGCGTCATTACATCTGAGGGGAAATTGAGCATAACGATCCGGCCGCAACCGGACACACCGTGTGAAGAGGACGCCCCGCGCGCGTACCGGCTGCATAACGGAACGTGCCCGTAACCCGAACCCTCTTGACGCGGTCCTTATCTATCGGAGTGGATGCCTTGGTGCGTACGCACGCGCGCGTACCGGCCGTCGGCAAGCGCGGACGGAACGACCGATGAACCGGAGGAGGCCCGCATGAGACTGCTGCTCGTCGAGGACGACGACCACGTGGCCGCCGCCCTGTCCGCGGTCCTTGCCCGGCACGGCTTCAAGGTCGTGCACGCGCGCAATGGCGAGGAGGCCCTACAGGCCCTGCTGCCGGGCGAAACGGCCCCCTTCGGAGTGGTGCTGCTCGACCTGGGGCTGCCCGACCAGGACGGTTACGAGGTCTGCGGCAAGATCCGCAAGCGCGGCTCGGTGCCCGTGATCATGGTGACCGCGCGTGCCGACGTACGCTCCCGGATCCATGGCCTCAATCTCGGGGCCGATGACTACGTAGTGAAGCCGTACGACACCGGAGAGCTGATCGCCCGTATCCACGCGGTGATCCGCCGGCCCGCGTCCGGCGCCGCCGAGAGCCCCGCGGGCGGCGCCGCCGACAGCGAGCTGCGGCTGGGCCCCGTCCACATCGAACTCCCCACCCGCCAGGTCAGCGTCGACGGTTCGACGGTCCAACTGACCCGCAAGGAGTTCGACTTGCTGGCGCTTCTCGCGCAGCGCCCCGGAGTGGTGTTCCGCAGGGAGCAGATCATCAGCGAGGTGTGGCGCACCAGCTGGGAGGGGACGGGGCGGACCCTTGAGGTGCATGTCGCCTCGCTGCGCTCCAAGCTGCACATGCCGGCCCTGATCGAGACCGTCCGGGGCGTGGGCTACCGCCTCGTCGCCCCGGCCGCGTAGGGCGTAGCGAGGTCAGGTGCGCACACGCCTTCTGCCGCTGCTCATCGTCCTCATGGCGGGAGTGCTCCTGGCGCTCGGCTTCCCGCTCGCGGTGAGTGTCGCTGCGGCCCAGCAGCAGAAGGTGGTCGTCGACCGGATCGACGACACGGCGCGATTCGCGGCGCTGGCGCAGTTCGTCACGGAACGCCCCACCAGAGCGCCGGGGCGGGGCACGGACGAACGCCGCGAGACCCTGCAGACCGAACTCGACTACTACCACGAGGTCTACCGCATCAGGGCGGGCGTCTTCTTCCGGGACGGCCAGCCCATGGCGAACGCGCCGGCCACCTGGTTCCTGCCCCCGCAGGGCGAGGAGCGGGCGGCCTTCGACGAGGCGCTCAGGTCCCGCGGCAGCCACAACCCCCGCCAGGTGTGGCCATGGCAGCGCGGCCGACTCGTCGTCGCGTCGCCGGTGATCAGGGACGGCGACGTCATCGCCGTCGTCGTCACCGACTCGCCCACGGGGCACATGCGGTCGAAGACGCTGCAGGGCTGGCTGCTCATCGCCGCCGGTGAGTCGGCGGCCATGCTGCTGGCCGTGGGCGCCGCGCTGCGGCTCACCGGCTGGGTGCTGCGTCCTGTGCGGGTCCTGGACGCGACGACCCACGACATCGCCACGGGACGCCTGAAGTCGCGGGTGGCCGCCGCGGGCGGACCGCCGGAACTCAGGCGCCTGGCCCGGTCGTTCAACGAAATGGCCGACAACGTCCAGGATGTGCTCGAACAGCAGCGTGCCTTCGTGGCCGACGCCTCGCACCAGTTGCGCAACCCGCTCTCTGCCCTGCTCCTGCGCATCGAGCTGCTCGCCCTCGAACTCCCGGAGGGGAACGAGGAGATCGCTTCCGTGCGCACCGAGGGCAAGCGCCTCGCCCAGGTCCTCGACGACCTGCTCGGCCTGGCGCTCGCCGAGCACGCCGACGCCGACCTGAGCCTCACGGACATCGGCGGACTCGCCGCCGAACGCGTCGCGGCCTGGCGGCCGCTCGCCGACGAGCGCGGGGTGCGGCTGACGGGGGAGTGCCCGGCGACCACCGGCTGGGCCGATCCCGTCGCGCTGTCCAGCGCCCTGGACGCGGTGATCGACAACGCCCTCAAGTTCACGCCCGAGGGCGAGGAGGTGCGGGTGGAGGTCTCCTGGAGCGGCGCGATGACGACCATAGTGATCACGGACGGCGGTCCCGGCCTCACCGAGGAGGAGCTCGCACGGGTCGGCGACCGCTTCTGGCGCAGCAACCGCCACCAGAACGTGAAGGGCTCCGGCCTCGGCCTGTCCATCTCGCGCGCCCTGCTCGCGGCGGGCGGCGGCTCCATCGCCTACGAACGCCGCGAGCCGCACGGGCTGCGGGTGACCGTCGGCGTCCCGCGCAGCGAGCCGGCGGCCATCGCCTAGGCGACCTCTACGGAGTGGCCGTTACGGCTTGACCGACTGGTAGTAGCGGCGTGCGCCCTCGTGCAGGGCCAGCGGGTCCGTGTACAGGGCCGTCCGCAGGTCCACCAGCTGGGCCGCGTGCACCTGGTCCCCGATGTGGTCCCGGCTGTCGATCACGGTCCGGGTCAGCCCCTCGGTCAGCTCCGGGTCCGCCCGGTCCGTGGTGACCAGGAGGTTCGCCACGGCCAGCGTCGGCACCGCGGCGTTCTGCTGCGCCTTGGGATAGGCGTCGGCGGGCATCACGGCCGCCCGGTAGTAGCGCGAGGCGCCGCCCTGCTCGTGCAGCTCGTCCACCAGGTCGCCGAGCTTGACGAGCCGGATGTCGAACTCCTCGGAGAGCTCGAGCACGGTGTTGGTGGGCAGCCCGCCGGACCAGAAGAAGGCGTCGATGTCGCCCTTCTTAAGAAGATCGGGCGCGGTGTCGATGCCGGCGTCCAACGCCTCCAGGTCCTTCTCCGGATCTAGGTCCGCGGCCCTGAGCACCCGGTCCGCTATCAGCCGCACACCCGAGCGCGGCTGCCCCACGGCGACCTTCTTGTCCCGCAGGTCCCGCGCCGACTCGATGTCCGACGAGCGCCGGACGACGAGCTGTACGTAGTCGTCGTACAGCCGCGCACAGCCCCGCAGCCGCTTCGCGCCCGAGCCGCCCTCCAGTCGGTACTTCGCCACGGCGTCGGCGGCGGCGATGGTGAAATCGGCCTTCCCCGTGGCCACCCGCTCGACGTTCTGCTGCGAGCCCTCGCTGTTCAGGAGCTGTACGTCCACCCTGGGCATGTCCTGGTTGACCGCGGTCCGCAGCAGCTTGCCGTACCGCTCGTAGACCGCGTTCTTCACACCCGTACTGAAGGTCATCCGGCCCCCTGGAGAGTCGTCGCCCCCGGGAACCAGCCACCACATCAGAAGTCCGAACACCACGAGGGCGGCGGCAGCGCCCTGGAGTGCGCGGCGCCGGCCGATGTGGGGGAGTGCCTTGACCATGCGCGCGATCCTGCCAGCCCACGCGCCGTGCTGGATAGGGCCGGACTCACAGGCCCCGGCACGCGCACGACGGCATTCAGCTCCGGTTCAGGGCAGGAGGGCCAGAATCGGAGTATGCGGGTACTGGTCGTCGAGGACGAGGAGCGCTTCGCCGACGGGCTGCGCATCGGCCTGGAGGCCGAGGGCTTCGCCGTCGACGTGGCACCGGACGGCACGGACGGCCTGTGGCGGGCGCGCGAGAACCCCTACGACGTCATCGTCCTGGACATCATGCTGCCCGGCCTGAACGGCTACCGCGTCTGCGCGGCCCTACGCGCCGAGGGCAACTGGACCCCCATCCTGATGCTCACCGCCAAGGAAGGTGAGTGGGACGAGGTCGAGGGCCTGGACACCGGAGCCGACGACTACCTGACCAAGCCCTTCTCGTACGCGGTGCTGCTGGCCCGGCTGCGGGCGCTGCTGCGCCGCGAGCCCCGCGAGCGGCCCGCCGCGCTCACGGCCGGTGATCTGCGGCTCGACCCGGCGGTCAAGGAGGTCACACGGGGCGCGGCGCGCGTCGAGCTGACCTCAAGGGAGTTCGCGCTCCTGGAGTTCCTGCTGCGCAGACGCGGGGAGACCGTGTCCAAGCGGGAGATCCTCGCTCATGTCTGGGACGACGACTTCGACGGCGACCCGAACATCGTCGAGGTCTACGTCAGCCGGCTGCGCACCAAACTCGACCGGCCGTTCGACAGGGCCGCCATCGAGACCGTGCGCGGCTGCGGATACCGGCTGGCATCCGATGGCGGGTAGCCGGGGCGTCAGGGTCCGGTCGACCGCGGCAGCCGTCCTCGTCGTCGCGGTGGGCCTGATCGCGGGAGCCGTGGCACTGGTGGCGCTGCTGCAGGCGGAGCTCACCGACGACGTGCGGCAGGCGGCACGCGCGCGTGCCACTCAGGTCGCAGCCGTCATCGAGTCCGGGCGCGGCGTGCCCTCCCTCGCGGTGGCCGAGCGCGACGAGCAGTTCATCCAGGTCCTCGACGCCTCCGGGGCGGTGGTGGCCGCCAGCGAGAACGTGGCGGAACGGCCCGCCCTCGCACGCCCGGACGGGGACGGGGAGAGCACGGTCACCACTCCGCTGGACGAGGACGAGTTCCTGGTGGTGGCGGTGGTGGCCGACGGGCCCGACGGGGAGCGGACCGTGCTGGTCGGGCGGGCGCTGATCGCGGTCGCCGAGTCGACGCAGATCGTCACCCGACTGCTCCTGGTGGGGCTGCCGCTGCTCCTGGTGATGGCCGCGGCCGCCACCTGGATGGCGGTCGGGCGTGCGCTCGCTCCGGTGTCGGCGATGCGTGCCGAGGTCGAGGAGATCTCCTCCGCGCAGCTGCACCGCCGGGTGCCGCTGCCGCGCGGCCGCGACGAGATCTCCGCGCTCGCCGCCACCATGAACCGCATGCTGGACCGGCTCGAAAGGTCCCAGACGGCCCAGCGGCGCTTCATCTCGGACGCCTCGCACGAGCTGCGCTCGCCCGTCGCCTCCATCCGCCAGCACGCCGAGGTCGCGCTCAGATATCCCGGCAGGACCGACCAGGAGCGGTTCGCTACGACTGTCCTGGCGGAGAACCTGCGCATCCAGCGTCTTGTCGACGATCTCCTGCTGCTGGCGCGCGCCGACGAGGACGCGCTGAGCCCGCGCGTGCAGCCGGTGGACCTCGACGACCTGGTGATCGAGGAGGCGCGACGGCTGCGCTCGACGACCACGGGACTGCGGATCAGCACGGCCGGGGTGTCGGCGGTGCGCCTCGACGGGGACGCGCAAGGCCTGCGGCGGGTGCTGCGCAATCTCGTGGACAACGCTGCGCGGCACGCCCGTTCCCGGGTGGCCTTCGACCTGGCGGAGCTGCCGGGCGGGCGGATCGTCCTTGGGGTCGAGGACGACGGGCCGGGGGTGCCCGCCGCCGACCGTGAGCGGGTTTTCGAGCGGTTCGTACGGCTCGACGACGCCCGTTCCCGTCCGGTGCGGGATGCCGGTGGCAGCGGACTCGGACTCGCGATCGTGGCGGAGCTCGTGGCCGTGCACGGAGGGGCGGTGACGGTGTCACAGGGGGAGTTGGGCGGGGCCCGGTTCGAGGTCTCGTTCCCGGCGGGCCGTCCTCCTGAGGAGCCCTCCTCCTGAGGAGCCCTCCTCCTGAAGAGGCGTTCAGTTCCGTTCAGGGCCCGTTCAGCACCCGGCTGCCACGGTCGTCGTACGAGACGTGGAGGTGCGCCATGAACAACAGGAATCTCGCGGCGGCCGTGGGCGTCGTCCTGGGAGCGTCCCTCGTGACCAGTGCCTGCGACGCCGGCTCGACGGGAAAGCAGGCCCGCCCCGAGTGCGTACAGATCATCGACGAGAGCACCGGCGAGAAGACCGGCGAGTGCATGCCGCTCGCGCCCCGGAAAGACCGCGTAGACCTCGGCAAACCGGCCTTCTCCCGCCCGACGTCCATCACCAACCCGCTGCACCCCAGCACCGAGGTCGAGCAGGTGATCTACGGCGGGCAGGTCGACGGCAAGCCCTTCCGCACCGAGTTCACGCTGCTGCCCGGCACCAAGTCCATCGACCTGCAGGGGGAGCGGGTACAGGCGCGCACCGTCCAGTACATGGCCCTGTCCGACGGGCGTATCCAGGAGGTCGCGCTCGACTGGTTCGCCCAGGCCGACGACGGTTCCGTCTGGTACCTCGGCGAGGACGTCTTCAACTACCAGGACGGCGTGGTCGCCGACACTGAGGGAACGTGGCTTGCGGGCAAGACGGGACCGGCCGCGATGATCATGCCCGCACGGCCGATGAACGGTGATGTCTACCGGCCGGAGAACGTGCCGGAAGTCGTCTTCGAAGAAGTCACGGTCAAGGCCACGGGGCAGACCGTCGAGGGGCCGTACGGACCCGTCGAGGGCGCGATCACCGTGAACGAACTGCACATGGACGGCTCCCGCGAGGACAAGGTCTTCGCCCCCGGATACGGCGAGTTCTCCACCGGCAATGCCCACGGCGACCTGGAGGCGGTCTCCCTGGCGGTGCCCACCGACGCGAAGCCGGGCCCGCCGCCGGACGACCTGACCGCGCTCTCCGGGGCCGTTCGCGCGGCGCACGAAGGACCGACGGACGCGACAGCGCGGAAGGCGCGGGCGGCCTGGGACGCGTACGAGGCATCGGACCGTGTGCCGCGGCTGCTCGCCCGGCAGATGGACCGCGACCTGGACGCCCTCACGCGGGCCGTCGCCGCACAGGACGCGAGGGCCGGCCGTGGAGCCGCCCTGCGGGTCGCCCAGAACGCACTGGACCTGCGGCTGCGCTACGAACCGCTCGCCTCCGTAGAGGCCGACCGGATGGACCTGTGGGCACACCAGGTGACGATCGACGCGGACGCCAGGGACAAGGGCGCGGTCGCCGGGGACGTCACCAGCCTCGAACTCACCTGGGAACGGGTGGGCGCCCGCACTCCGGCCGACAAGACCGCGCCGATCGACGACGCGCTGCGCGAGCTCCGCGAAGCCGCCGACCGCAAGGACACCGCCGCGGCGGCGAAGTCCGCGCCCCGGCTGCTCGCCGCCCTCGGCGACGCGTCGTGAACCCGCCCCGGTCCCGCGGGCAAGGGCGGCGGCCCAGAGGTACTTCTGGGACCGCCTACCCTTGTCACATGAGCAGCGGCGACCGGGGACAGGCAGTGGGCGTTAAAGGAACGTACGAGGTACGCACTTACGGGTGCCAGATGAACGTCCACGACTCCGAGCGGCTCTCCGGGCTGCTGGAGGGGGCAGGCTACGAGCGCGCGCCCGAAGGCTCGGACGGCGACGCCGACGTCGTGGTCTTCAACACGTGCGCCGTGCGGGAGAACGCCGACAACCGTCTGTACGGCAACCTCGGTCGGCTGGCCCCGATGAAGACCAAGCGGCCCGGCATGCAGATCGCCGTCGGCGGCTGCCTCGCCCAGAAGGACCGCGACACGATCGTCAAGAAGGCCCCCTGGGTCGACGTCGTCTTCGGCACGCACAACATCGGCAAGCTCCCGGTCCTCCTGGAGCGCGCCCGCGTCCAGGAAGAGGCGCAGGTCGAGATCGCCGAGTCACTCGAAGCCTTCCCGTCGACGCTGCCGACCCGCCGCGAGAGTGCGTACGCGGCCTGGGTCTCCATCTCTGTGGGCTGCAACAACACCTGCACCTTCTGCATCGTGCCCGCCCTGCGCGGCAAGGAGAAGGACCGCAGGACCGGCGACATCCTCGCCGAGATCGAGACGCTGGTCGGCGAGGGCGTCTCCGAGATCACCCTGCTCGGGCAGAACGTGAACGCGTACGGCTCGGACATCGGCGACCGCGAGGCCTTCAGCAAGCTGCTGCGCGCCTGTGGGCAGATCGAGGGCCTGGAGCGCGTGCGCTTCACGTCGCCGCACCCGCGCGACTTCACGGACGACGTGATCGCCGCCATGGCCGAGACGCCGAACGTGATGCCGCAGCTGCACATGCCGCTGCAGTCCGGTTCGGATCCGGTCCTCAAGGCGATGCGCCGCTCGTACCGCCAGGAGCGCTTCCTGGGGATCATCGAGAAGGTCCGTGCGGCCATGCCGGACGCGGCGATCTCCACGGACATCATCGTCGGCTTCCCCGGGGAGACCGAGGAGGACTTCGAGCAGACGATGCACGTGGTCCGCGAGGCCCGCTTCGCGAACGCCTTCACCTTCCAGTACTCCAAGCGCCCCGGCACGCCCGCGGCGACCATGGAGGGGCAGATCCCCAAGGAGGTCGTGCAGTCGCGCTACGAGCGTCTGGTCGCCCTCCAGGAGGAGATCTCCTGGGAGGAGAACAAGAAGCAGGTCGGCAGGACCCTGGAGCTGATGGTCGCCGAGGGCGAGGGCCGCAAGGACGGCTCCACGCACCGCCTCTCCGGCCGCGCCGCCGACAACCGCCTGGTCCACTTCACCAAGCCCGAGGCCGAGGTGCGCCCCGGCGACGTGGTGACCGTCGAGATCACGTACGCGGCGCCGCACCACCTGCTCGCCGAGGGCGCCGTCCTGGACGTGCGCCGCACCCGCGCGGGCGACGCCTGGGAGAAGCGCAACACGGAGGCGGCGGCCAAGCCCGTCGGCGTGATGCTCGGGCTGCCGAAGATCGGCGCCCCGGAGCCGCTCCCGGCGGCCACCGCGAGCGGCTGCGGCTGCGACTGACGCAGATGCGCCATCTCTGAGCCGGGGTCGGGCTCCGGGCCTGCCGGCTTCTAGCGAGCGTTACGCTGCGGATCATGCTTGTCGCCGCAGCCGTCTGCCCCTGCCCGCCCCTGCTCGTGCCCGAGGTGGCCGCGGGCGCCGCCCCCGAACTGGACGCCGCGCGCGCGGCGTGCACGGACGCCGTGGGGGTGCTCGCCGCCGCCCGGCCCGACCGGCTCGTGGTGGTCGGCCCCGCCGAGCGGAGCGGGCGCGGATGGCATGCCCAGGGCGCCCGCGGGTCCTTCCGCGGCTTCGGGGTGGACCTCGACGTACGGCTCGGGCACGCCGTCGACGGCGTGCCCAAGCCGGCGGGCGATGCCGCGGAGGGCGACCTTCCGGCGTCGCTCGCCGTCGCCGGCTGGCTGCTGGGACGTACGGAATGGTCGGCCGCTCCGCTGGAAGGTCTCGGAGTGGGGGAACCACTTGAGGCCGAGCGGTGTATTCAAGTCGGAGGGGAGATCGCGGGGCGCGCCGAGCGGGTGGCCCTGCTGGTGATGGGCGACGCCAGCGCGTGCCGCACGCTGAAGGCGCCGGGGTATCTGGACGAGCGGGCGGCCGGATTCGACGCGGAGGTGGCGCGTGCGCTGGGCGCGGCGGATGTCGCGGCGCTCAAGGGCCTGGACGAGCAGTTGGCGTACGAACTGAAGGCGGCGGGCCGCGCCCCGTGGCAGGTGCTCGCGGGCGCGGCCGAGGGTGCGGGCCTGAGCGGCGAGCTGCTCTACGAGGACGCGCCGTACGGAGTCGGGTACCTGGTGGCCGCCTGGTCGTAGCGCAGGCACGGCGACGGCCGCGGAGCTGAGGGCGCTCCGCGGCCGTCCGCCGGTGCGGGGTGGCCGATCGGTTCGGCCGGGGTGGCCGATGGCTCGGCCGTGGATCCAGGCGGTGCCGCGCCCTTCAGGGAGTCGACGGGGGCGTCGGAGGGGTGTTCCCGGTGTCCGTGCCGGTGCCGGCACCAGTGCCCGGCCCCGTGTCCTTGCCGTCGCCGGACGCCGCGGCGAGCCGGTGGGCGGCGTCCTTCGCCTTGCCCGTGCCCGTCTGGATCTTGTCGCTGTACTTGCCCTTGGTCTTCGCGTCGACGACCTTCGCGGCCTTGTCGAGACCCTGGTCGATCTTGTCCCCGTGCTGCTGCGCGAGTCCCGAGACCTTGTCCTTGGCCGGGGCAAGCTTGTCCTTCAGCTTTTCCAGAAAGCCCATCGCTACCTTCCCTCGCTGGGAGAGCTACTTGCGGGCGCTTTCGCCGGCCTCGTTGTCGGCGGCCTCGTCCGCGGACTGCTGCTTGGGGATCTCCACGTTCTCCGCTGCGGCGTCCGTGCTCTCGGCCTTCGCCTCGGCACCGGTCTCGTCCGTGGTAGCGGACGTGGCCTTGCCCTCGGCGTCCTCGGCCTCCGTCACGGCCTCCTTCTTGGCGTCGCCAGCGGCCTCGGCCTCGGCATCGGCTTCGGAGGCCGACTCGGTCTCGGCATCGGCCGAGGAAGACTCGGCCGTCACGGTGTCGGCCGCCGCCTCGGCGGTCGACGTCTCTTCCGAACCCTTCGACTTCCTGCGGAATCGTGAAAAAACACCCATAACTACTCCATACGTTACTCGTGTGGGCGAAATGCCGCGCCGCCCGGTGCGCCCTGTTGCGCCACCCGGGTCACCGGCTCTCGAAACCGGCGGCCGGAACCTCGCAACAGGCAACGACCCCGGACCGGGCGCGTCACGTAGCTCGTTCGGGAAGTGGTCGAAGGGTTTGCGAGACTGGGGCGGTGAGTAGCGCAGCTCCCGCACCGCGGGTCATCGCCGTCGTCGGGCCGACCGCGGCAGGAAAGTCCGATCTGGGTGTATTCCTCGCCCAGCGTCTCGGTGGCGAAGTCGTCAACGCCGACTCGATGCAGCTCTACAGAGGGATGGACATCGGCACGGCCAAGCTGACGCTCGAAGAGCGCGACGGCGTGCCGCACCACCTCCTCGACATCTGGGACGTCACGGAGGCCGCGAGCGTCGCCGAGTACCAGAAGCTGGCGCGCGCCGAGATCGACAGGCTCCTCGCCGACGGCCGCTGGCCGATCCTCGTCGGCGGCTCCGGGCTCTACGTCAGGGGCGCCGTGGACCACCTCGAGTTCCCCGGCACCGACCCCGCCGTCCGTGCCCGCCTGGAGGAGGAGCTGGAGCAGCGCGGCTCCGGAGAGCTGCACGCGCGGCTGGCCGCAGCCGACCCCGGAGCGGCCCAGGCCATCCTGCCCAGCAACGGCCGCCGGATCGTCCGCGCCCTGGAGGTCATCGAGATCACCGGCAAGCCCTTCACGGCCAACCTCCCCGGTCACGACTCCGTGTACGACACGATCCAGATCGGCGTCGACGTGGACCGCCCCGAACTCGACGGGCGCATCGCCACCCGCGTCGACCGTATGTGGGAGGCGGGGCTGGTGGACGAGGTGCGTTCCCTGGAGGCCGTGGGGCTGCGCGAGGGGCGTACGGCGTCGCGTGCGCTCGGGTACCAGCAGGTGCTCGCGGCGCTCGCCGGGGAGTGCACCGAGGACGAGGCGCGCGCAGAGACCGTGCGCGCCACCAAGCGCTTCGCGCGCCGCCAGGACTCGTGGTTCCGTCGCGACCCGCGGGTGCACTGGCTCGGCGGCGGGGCCGCCGATCGCGGGGAACTCCCGGCACGGGCACTGGCGTTGGTCGAACGAGCGGTCACAGCCTGATCACGTGATGGCATCGGGACGCTCCGGCGGTCATCGCGGCCCCTGGGGGCGTGCCATCATCGACCATCGATCGACCAGTTGAGTCCGGAGTGGGAGGGCGGATGGCGATGGAGGCCGGCCCTCGTAATACCGCGCACGACGGCGGCGAGCTGACCCCGGACGGCCCCGACGGGACGCTGGACGGCGTGACCGACGACGGCCCCGGCGCCGAGCAGATGGCCGCGGCCGAGGTTGAGGTCGAACTCCGCCCGCAGCGCCGGCTGCGCATCTGGCAGCTCGCGCCGATCGTCGTCCTCGCCGCGGCGGGTTCGCTGATGTTCGCCTTCCCGCTGGCCTTCGAGTTCGGTGACGGCGGCGCCGTCGTGGCGATGCTCGGACTCCTCATCAGCTGCTGCGCGGCGGGCTGGGGCATGATGGCCGCGCGCCGCGTCGGGCACACTTGGCCCGGACTGCCCGAGCGCGGCTCCGGGCAACGCCCCGACTGGCGCGTCGTCTCCGCGTACGCCCTGGTGTTCCTGGCCGCCGCCGTCCTCGCCGTCTGGCGGGTCGCGCGCCTGCGCTGACCGGGGGCACCGTCCCGATCGTTGACCAGGGGCACCGTCCCGACGGAGTGTCCGAGCCACCCCGTACGATCGAGGAATGAGCACGCGGATCGCCTTCCTCAAGGGGCACGGGACCGAGAACGACTTCGTGATCGTCCCCGACCCCGACAACGCCATCGAGCTGTCCCCGCAAGCCGTGGCCGCCCTGTGTGACCGCCGCGCGGGCATCGGCGGCGACGGCCTCCTGCATGTCGTCCGGTCCGCCGCGCACCCCGAGGCGCGGCACCTGGCGGACCGCGCCGAGTGGTTCATGGACTACCGCAACGGCGACGGCTCGATCGCCGAGATGTGCGGCAACGGAGTCCGCGTCTTCGCCCGCTACCTCCAGCGCGCGGGCCACGCCGGTGCGGGCGATCTGGCCGTCGCGACCCGTGGCGGCATCAAGACCGTGCACATCGCCAAGTCCGAGGCCGGCGGGGACATCACCGTCGGCATGGGCAAGGCGCTCCTCCCCGAAGGGGACGTCACGGTCTTCGTGGCAGGACACCACTGGCCCGAGCGCGACGTGGAGGTGGCCGACCACCACTGGCCCGCGCGCAACGTGAACATGGGCAATCCGCACGCCGTGGCTTTCGTGGAGGACCTCGACCACGCGGGCGCCCTGCTCGCGCCGCCGCCGTTCAGCCCCGCTTCGGCGTACCCGGACGGGGTGAACGTGGAGTTCGTGGCCGACCGTGGCCCGCGCCACGTGGCGATGCGCGTCCACGAGCGCGGCGCGGGCGAGACCCGCTCGTGCGGCACGGGCGCGTGCGCCGTGGCCGTCGCCGCGGCCCGCAGGGACGGCGTGGACCCGTCCGTGACCGGCGCGCCGGTCACGTACACCGTGGACCTGCCCGGTGGGCGCCTGGTGATCACCGAGCGCCCCGACGGCGAGATCGAGATGACCGGACCCGCGGTGATCGTCGCCGAAGGCGAGATCGACGCCGCTTGGCTCGAAACAGTAATCCCGTGAACTGTCGCTCGAATGGGTGATCCGTTTCACGCTCGGCGAGAGGCGGTCAGCGGCGCGTGATGGGCTCGGTAGCATCAAGCACCGGCCCGGACGGAGCACGCCGTCGTCCGCTCACCGCCGGTCGGAGCAGCCGGAGGTGCCCATGAGTGCGGAGGCCACAAACCCTGCGATGCCTGGTCCCGTCACGCCCGGAGCCCAGCGCAGGCGCGGTCGTCCACGCATTGACCTGCGCAGGCTCGGTCGGGCGGCCCTCCTGGGGTCGGCCGCCCGTGACCGGCTGCCGGACGCGATCGGCCATGTGGCGGAGGCCCATCGGGCCCACTATCCGGACGCGGACCTGGAGCCGCTGCGCCGCGCGTGGGTGCTCGCCGAGTCCTCGCACCGCGGTCAGATGCGCAAGAGCGGTGAGCCGTACATCACACATCCGCTCGCCGTGACCCTGATCCTCGCCCAACTCGGCGCCGAGATCACGACCTTGACCGCGTCGCTGCTCCACGACACGGTCGAGGACACGGATGTGACGCTCGATCAGGTCCGTACGGAGTTCGGCGACGACGTCTGCTATCTGGTCGACGGCGTCACCAAGCTGGAGAAGGTCGACTACGGAGCGGCCGCCGAGCCGGAGACCTTCCGCAAGATGCTGGTGGCCACCGGCAACGACGTACGCGTCATGTCGATCAAACTCGCCGACCGTCTGCACAACATGCGCACGCTCGGTGTCATGCGCCCCGAGAAGCAGGCACGGATCGCCAAGGTCACCCGGGACGTGCTGATCCCGCTCGCCGAACGCCTCGGTGTGCAGGCACTCAAGACGGAGCTGGAGGACCTCGTCTTCGCGATCCTCCACCCCGAGGAGTACGACAAGGTCAGGACGCTGATCGCGGCCAACGCGGAGCGGCAGGCCGACCCGCTGGAGGAGACCGCCGACGGGGTACGGGCGGTCCTGCGCGAGGCGGGCATCGCTGCCGAAGTGCTCATCAGGCCGCGGCACTTCGTCTCCGTCCACCGCGTGCACCGTAAACGCGGCGAGCTGCGCCCCTCGGACTTCGGGCGGCTCCTGGTGCTGGTGAACGAGGACGCGGACTGCTACGGAGTCCTCGGCGAACTGCACACGTGCTTCACGCCGGTGGTCTCGGAGTTCAAGGACTTCATCGCCCTGCCGAAGTTCAACCTGTACCAGTCGCTGCACACGGCCGTGGCCCGCCCCGACGGCGAGGTCGCCGAAGTCCTCATCCGTACGCACCAGATGCACAAGGTGGCGGAAGCGGGCGTCGTGGCCCTGCGCAATCCCTACGCTCCTCCTTCGGAGGAGCAGTCCGACACCGCGTCCGGCGACGCCGTCGACGACGGCGAGCGCGCGGACCCGACCCGCCCCGGCTGGCTCTCCCGGCTCCTCGACTGGCAGCAGGCGGCCCCCGACCCGGACACGTTCTGGTCCACGCTGCGCGAGGACCTCGCCCAGGACCGGGAGATCGCCGTCTTCCGCCCCGACGGCGGCACGCTTGGCCTGCCCGCGGGCGCGAGCTGTGTGGACGCCGCCTACGCGCAGTACGGCGAGGACGCCCACGCCTGTATCGGCGCGCGCGTCAACGGCCGTCTGGCGACGCTCAGCACGGTCCTGCGGGACGGTGACACGGTCCAGCTGCTGATGGGGCAGGACACGGCGTCAGGGCCCTCACGCGAGTGGCTCGACCACGCGCGCACCCCCGCCGCCCGGATCGCCATCCGGCGCTGGCTCAGCACGCATCCCGCGCCCGCCCCGGCCCTCCACACCACGCCCCCGGAGCAGCCCGCACCCGTGGCCGCGCCCCCGCAGCAGCCCGTCGACGTACCGCGCCCCGCCGCGGCCAGCGCCGTGGTGGACCGGGAGGGCGCGAGCGTGCGCCTCGCGGGATGCTGTACGCCCGTGCCGCCGGACGAGGTGACCGCCTTCGCCGTGCGCGGCGGGGTGGTCACCGTGCACCGCGTCGAGTGTCCCGCCGTCGCCCGCATGAAGGAGGTGGGGCGCGCGGAGATCGGAGTGCGCTGGGGAGACAGCGCGGAGTGCCGGGTCACACTGATCGCCGAGTCCTTCGGGCGGGCGCATCTGCTGGCCGACCTCACCGAGGCCATCGCCCTGGAGGGCGTCGAGATCATGTCGGCGACCGTCGAGCCGCCGAGCCAGCAGCGGGTGCGCCACACGTACACGCTGCAACTCCCGGACGCGGCCCAGCTGCCCGGCCTGATGCGGGCGATGCGGGCGGTGCCGGGTGTGTACGACGTCAGCCGCGCGCAGCATCCGGCGGCGGCCACTCCGTAGCGGGCGGGTTCAGCGAGCACGTCACTCCGTAGCGGCCGTCAACCAAGGACGCCACTCCGTAGTGGACGCATCCACGACTCGTTCGGGTGGCCCGGAGCGTGCCGACACTGGTGCGGAAGGCGCCCGCTGATAGCGGTAGTTCATGCCGCTCACCCCCCGCGTCAAGGCCGTACGGCCGAAGACTCTCCGCATCGCGACCGGGCTCATCGCCGCGGCCGCCGCCACCACTCTCCTCGCCGCGAGCGCGCCGTCACCGGCCACCCCGCTCGGCATCGGCGACCCGCTTTTCCCGCAGCTGGGAAACCCCGGGTACGACGTCGCGTCGTACGACATCTCCTTCACCTACCAGGGCGACAACAAGAAGCCGCTCGACGCCCTGACGGTGGTCGACGCCCAGGTGACCTCCCCGCTGGAACGGGTCAACCTCGACTTCGCGCACGGCAAGGTGCGCTCCGTCGCCCTCAACGGCGTACCCGCCCGCTTCGAGTCCACCGGCGAGGACCTGGTCGTCACGCCCGCGCGGCCGCTCGTGCCCGGCGAGCGGATGCGGATCACCGTCCGGCACACCAGCGACCCGGTGCCGGGCAAGGACCAGGAAGGCGGCTGGGTGCGCACCGGCGACGGGCTCGCCATGGCCAACCAGGCCGATGCCGGGCACCTCGTGTTCCCGTGCAACGACCACCCTGCGGACAAGGCGCGCTTCACGTTCCGCGTCACCGCCCCCAAGGGGCTCACCGCCGTCGCCAACGGCCTCCCCATGGGGCAGACACGGCACGCGGGCGGCGCCACGACGTGGGCCTACCGCACCCACCACCCCATGGCGACCGAACTGGCGCAGGTGTCCATCGGCCGCTCCACCGTGGTGCACCGCTCCGGGCCGCACGGTCTGCCCGTACGCGACGTGGTGCCCACCAAGGACCGCGCGAAGCTGGAAGGCCGGCTCAAGAAGACGCCGGACCAGATCAGCTGGATGGAGGGGAAGGTCGGCCGCTACCCCTTCGAGACGTACGGCCTGCTGGTCGCCGACGCGCAGACCGGGTTCGAGCTGGAGACGCAGACCCTCTCTCTCTTCGAGAGAGACCTGCTCACGCGGCCCGAGTACCCCGAGTGGTACGTGGACTCGATCATGGTGCACGAGCTGGCGCACCAGTGGTTCGGCGACAGCGTGAGCCCGCAGTCCTGGTCCGATCTCTGGCTCAACGAAGGGCACGCCACCTGGTACGAGGCACTGTTCGCCGAGGAGAAGGCGGGACAGTCGCTGGAGAAGCGGATGCGCGAGGCCTACCGGCAGTCGGACGCCTGGCGCACCGCGGGCGGGCCGCCCGCGGCCCCCGCGAAGCCGGCGCCCGGACAGAAGATCAGCATCTTCCGTCCGGTCGTGTACGACGGCAGCGCCCTGGTGCTCTACGCGCTGCGGCAGGAGATCGGCGAGGACGCCTTCGAGCGGGTCGAGCGGGAGTGGGTGCGCATCTACCGGGACGGGAACGCGACGACGGCCGACTTCGTGCGCCTGGCCTCCCGGACCGCGGGGCGTGACCTGGGCGGATTCCTCGACGCCTGGCTGTACGGGGCGAAGACACCGCCGATGCCGGGCCATCCGGACTGGAGTAAGCCCGAGCCCGCAGGGGAATAACCCATGTGACGAGACGGGCCGTTCCGTGCAACCATCTTCAGGTCGGCGCGGGCGGCCGTCCGGGAGAACCCCTCGGGGGAATCTCGGGGTCGTCGACGGGCGGCCCGGGGAATCCCGGGACGGCCCCGCGCGTTGACGCCTATGACGGAAACCCATCGAAACCCATCGACGTAAGGATCCAATGACCTCCTCTTCTTCCCCTTCCCAGGACGCGCAGAGCCTCGCGCAGAACTACCCCGAAGGTCTTCGGGCCGATGCCCTGATGGAAGAGGACGTCGCCTGGAGCCACGAGATCGACGGAGAGCGGGACGGCGATCAGCTCGACCGATCCGAGCGCGCGGCTCTGCGCCGCGTCGCGGGCCTCTCCACCGAGCTCGAGGACGTCACCGAGGTCGAGTACCGACAGCTCCGCCTGGAGCGGGTCGTGCTCGTCGGTGTCTGGACCTCGGGCACCGTGCAGGACGCGGAGAACTCGGTCGCCGAGCTCGCCGCCCTCGCGGAGACCGCGGGCGCGCTCGTGCTCGACGGGGTCATCCAGCGCCGCGACAAGCCGGACCCGGCTACGTACATCGGATCCGGCAAGGCCCAGGAGCTGCGTGACATCGTCCTCGAGACCGGGGCCGACACCGTGGTGTGTGACGGTGAGCTGAGCCCCGGCCAGCTGATCCACCTCGAAGACGTCGTCAAGGTCAAGGTGGTCGACCGGACCGCGCTGATCCTCGACATCTTCGCGCAGCACGCCAAGTCCCGAGAGGGCAAGGCGCAGGTCGCCCTTGCCCAGATGCAGTACATGCTCCCGCGCCTGCGCGGCTGGGGTCAGTCGCTCTCCCGTCAGATGGGCGGCGGCGGATCCAGCGGTGGCGGCGGCATGGCGACCCGTGGTCCCGGTGAGACCAAGATCGAGACGGACCGCCGTCGGATCCGCGAGAAGATGGCGAAGATGCGCCGGGAGATCGCGGAGATGAAGACGGGCCGCGAGATCAAGCGCCAGGAGCGCAAGCGCAACAAGGTGCCTTCGGTCGCCATCGCGGGTTACACCAACGCGGGCAAGTCCTCGCTGCTCAACCGCCTCACGGGCGCGGGCGTCCTGGTGGAGAACGCGCTGTTCGCCACCCTCGACCCGACCGTGCGCCGGGCCGAGACGCCGAGCGGCCGGGTCTACACCCTGGCGGACACCGTCGGATTCGTCCGGCATCTGCCGCACCACCTCGTCGAGGCGTTCCGCTCCACGATGGAGGAGGTCGGCGAGTCCGACCTGATCCTGCACGTGGTGGACGGATCGCACCCGGTGCCGGAGGAGCAGCTGGCCGCCGTGCGCGAGGTGATCCGGGACGTGGGCGCCACCGACGTACCGGAGATCGTGGTGATCAACAAGGCGGACGCGGCGGACCCCCTGGTCCTCCAGCGGCTGCTGCGCAACGAGAAGCACGCGATCGCCGTCTCGGCGCGCACCGGCGTCGGCATCGAGGAGCTGCTCGGGCTCATCGACTCCGAGCTGCCGCGCCCCGAGGTCGAGATCGAGGCCCTCGTGCCGTACACGAAGGGCCAGCTCATCTCCCGCGCCCACGCCGAGGGCGAGGTGCTCTCGGAGGAGCACACCGCCGAGGGCACACTGCTCAAGGCGCGGGTGCACGAGGAACTGGCGGCGGAACTCACGCCGTACGTTCCGGTCGCCAGCTGACCCCCTGGCCGTGAGCTGACCCTCTGGCCGCGAGCCGACCTTCCGGCAGGTGTGACGCAAACGGCGAAGGCCCCGCCCCCTCTCACAGGGGGCGGGGCCTTCGCCGTATCAGGTGCGTGCGGCTACTGGGAGCCGTACTTCTTGCTCATCATGTCGTAGACCTGCTCGGCGCCCTTGCCCAGCTGCGGTCCGGCCAGCCAGGTGTTGTTGGCCGGGCCGATCGAGGTGTTCGAGACGAGCTTCATGTCGTCGCCCACCATGCGGAACCAGCCACCGCCGGACGAACCGCCGGTCATGGTGCAGCCGATGCGGTACATCGTCGGCTGGGCGGAGCTCAGCGAGAGACGGCCCGGCTTGTCGATGCACTTGTGCATGATCTGGCCGTCGTACGGCGGCGCTGCCGGGTAGCCCCAGGCGCCCATCGAGCTGACGCTCGGCGCCGACGGAGTCGTGAAGTCGACGTCGAGCGAGGCGCCGACGGTCTCCTCCAGGGACTTGGAGCCCTGCTCCGGCTTCACGTGCATCACGGCGTAGTCGTACGGCGCACCGGCACCGCCCGAAGCGGCGCCCTCGTCGATCCACTCGGCCGAGGTCGAGACCCAGTCGGCCCAGTAGTTGCCGTACGGGGCGACCTCCTGCGGAGCGGCGTTCTGCAGCTCGGCCTCGGACTTGCCCAGGTCGTTGTAGGCGGGCACGAAGGTGATGTTGCGGTACCAGCCGCCCTCGGCGCCGGCGTGCACGCAGTGGCCCGCGGTCCAGACGAGGTTGGACTTGCCCGGGTTGCGCGGGTCCTTCACGACCGTGCCGGAGCAGACCATCGAGCCCTCGGGGGAGTCGAAGAAGATCTTGCCGACCGGGGCGGCGTTCTTGTGGTACGGCGTCTTCTCGCGCTTGGCCTGGACCGGCGACGGCTCGGGGTCGGTCTGACCCTGGTCGGCGGCGGCGTCCTTCGCGGCGATCGTCTTGTTCGGGTCCTTGGCCTTCGCCATCCGCTCGGGCTTCCACAGCCCCTCGATGACCGGGTTGACGAAGTCCTTGGCCTCCCGCAGCCAGTCCTCCTTGGCCCAGTTCTTCCAGGCGCCGTCCTTCCACTTGTCCGGGTCGATGCCGTGCTCCTTGAGCCGGTCGGCGATGTCGCCGGGCAGCTGCGCCTCGGAGCCGGAGTCGGAACCCTTGTCGGCGCCCTGTGAGGCGCCGGAGTCGGCCTTGTCGCTGGCCTTGTCGTCGCTCGGGCCGCAGGCCGTGGCGGTGAGCGCCAGAGTCGCGGCGAGCCCGGTGGCGGCCAGTGCGAGCCGCCGTCCGCGACTGCGCGCGAAGGGCGCACGAGTGGAACGCATGGTGCTGTTACCCCCGAAGAGAACGTGTGATTGCCGTGTGCGTGGCACATTTTGCCATGTACGTGTCACGTGCGGACGTGGCTGCTCCCGGAGCCCCACGCCGACGCAACACCCCACTATGCCTGTGCGATTGGGGACGAACGGAGGCGGGGTCGTGAAGGTTTGCGGCGACCCCGCCTCCGTACCGCCTGCTACTTGTCGGCGAACTTCTCGCTGACCGCGCCGTAGACGCCCTTGGCCTCCTTGCCCAGGCGCGGACCGGCCAGCCAGCCGGCCGTCACCGGGCCGATGGAGGTGTTGGACACCAGGGCCGGCTTGCCGTCCGAGCCCTTGGCGACCCAGCCGCCGCCGGACGAACCGCCGGTCATCGTGCAGCCGATGCGGAACATCGTCGGCTCGGGCTTGCTGATCGAGAGGCGGCCCGGCTTGTCGGTGCACTGGAACAGCTTCTGGCCGTCGAACGGCGGAGCGGCCGGGTAGCCGGTGGCCGTGATGCTGTCGACCTTCGGCACCGCCGGGGCGTTGAAGTCCACCGGAAGCGCCGAACCGACCTGCTCCTCCAGGGACTTGCCCTCATTGCCCTTCTCGGGCGTCACGTGGATGACCGCGAAGTCGTACGGAGCGCCCTTGCCGCCCGTCGGGCCGCCCTGCTCGATCCACTGGTCGGAGGTCTGCGCCCAGTCGCCCCACCAGACGCCGTGCGGAGCCACCTCTTCCTTGGGCGCGTTCTGCAGCTCCTCGACCGACTTGCCGCTGTTGTTGTACGCGGGCACGAAGGCGATGTTGCGGTACCAGCCGCCCTTCGCGCCGGCGTGCACGCAGTGGCCCGCGGTCCACACCATGTTGGACTTGCCCGGGTTGGCGGGGTCTTTGACGACGGTCGCGGAGCAGACCATCGAGCCCTCGGGGCCGTCGAAGAAGAGCTTGCCCGACTCGGGGGCGGCACCGTCGTACGGCGTCTTCACCGCCGCCGCGTCCACCGGCTCGGGCGCCGGGTCCGTCACGCCCTGGTCACCGGAGATGTCGTTGTCGTCGACGCCCCGGTCGGGGTTCTTGTCGGCGTCCCGCATCCGGTCCGGGTCCCACAGACCCTCGATGATCGGGTTGACGTAGTCGCCGGCCTCGCGCAGCCAGTCGTCCTTGTCCCAGTTCTTCCAGGCCCCGTCCTTCCACTTGTCCAGGTCGATGCCGTGCTCCTTGAGCCGGTCCTGGATGTCGTCCGGGATCTGGACCTTGCCGTCGTCGTTGCCGTCACCGGCGGGCTGGGACGCGGACGGTTCGTCGCCCGCGTTGTCCTCGCTCGGGCCACAGGCGGTCGCGGTGAGGACGAGCGCCGCGCCGAGCGCGACGGCGGCCGCCACGGGGGAGGTTCTGCCGCGTGCGCTCCTCCCGTGACGGGCGGCGTTGAGCGGACGTATGGGTCGCATAGAGAGATTCCCCCTGGGCTTCGAGATGGTTCCATGCCGGACACCGGGTGCTGTACGGCGCGTTCAGCACCGTACGACAGTGGCGCGGCGCGCCTTGCCGCCGGTGAACGGCACCCCACACTATGCCGGTGCCGTAGGGGACTGCCGACGGAACGGCAACGGTTCCGTCACGAGGTGGCTGACCTGGGAATCGTCCGGGGATCAGCCGGTTTGGCGGGGCAGGTCCGTCATTGGGCCTAGGGCCCGCGCCCCATGCGCGGGGTGCCCCCTACTGGTTAACGTCAGCGTCCATGCACGACACCGAGATCACCCGCCGCGACGTGGCGGAGCGCAGACAGGACACCCTTCAACGGCTCGACGTGGAGCGCGACATGTGGGTGTCGACCGCCCACGCCGACCACGGACCGCACCAGGTGCCCCTGTGGTTCCTCTGGCACGAGCAGGCCGTATGGATGTGCACCGGCGCGAAGTCCGCGACCGCGCGCAACGCGCGCGAGGACCCGCGCGTGCGGCTCGCGCTGCCCGACACGTTCGACGTGGTGCTGCTCCAAGGGGAGGTGGAATGTCATCCGGCGCGGGATGTGCCGGGAGACGCCGCCGATGCGTTCGCGGCCAAGTTCGGCTGGGATCCGCGTACGGAAGAGGCTCCCTTTGTGTATCTGCGCGTCGTGCCGCTGACGGTGCGGGCCTGGCGTGGGGAACCGGAGCTGCGCGGGCGGCTTCTCATGCGGGACGGGGTGTGGTTGGGGTAGCGCCGGTCCCCGGGCGTCCTTCGAGGTTGCCCGTGAGATGGGCGGCGAGGGCCGCGGCCGCCGGGTTGCGCAGGCGCGGGCCGCGGCCGGTGAGCACAACCGTGCGGCCCGGTTCCGGTTGGCGGATCTGTACGCAGGGCAGTGCGGCTTCCTCGCCGATGCGCCGGGGTACGAACGCGACACCGATGCCGGCCCGGACCAGGGCGACGAGCATGCCGATCTGGGTCACGTCACAGGTGATCCGGCGCTCGAGACCGCAGTGCGCGGCCAGTCTGCGTACGGCGGTCTCCAGGCCCGTCCCCGCGCGGAAGTCGATGAAGGACTCGTGTGCGAGATCCCGGATCAGGGTGCTGCCCGCTCGCGCCAGGCGGTGCCCCGGCGCCGTGATGAGCACCAGCTCCTCGCGCCAGGACGCGAACTCCACCAGCCCGTCCGGGAGTTCCGCCGCGTCCGGGGCGACGTAGGCGAGATCCAGCTCGCCGGCGCGCAGTGCCGCGTACAACTCGTCGACCGGCGCGTCGCGCACCGACACCTGGATGCCGGGTCTTCTCCGGTGGAACAGGGCCAGTTCCGCGGGCAGATCCACGCAGGTGAGGGTCTGGATCGTCCCGATGCTCACCCGCCCGGTGGCCAGGTCCGTGACCGCCGCGACCGCGTCACGCGCCGCTTCGGCCCCCGCGAGCAGCGCCTTGGCCTGCGGCAGCAGCGCCCGGCCGGCCTCGGTGAGGACCACGCGGCGGCCGGTGCGGTCGAAGAGATCGGCTCCGAGATCGCGCTCCAGGTTGCGGATGGACGTGCTGAGCGCCGACTGCACGATGAGTTCCGAGCGGGCGGCGGCGGTGAACGTGCCCTCGGTGACGACCGCCATGAAGTGGCGGAGCTGGCGTATCTCCATCTCTCCACTATCCAGCTGTCCCTCTGTTCCCCCTCATGCTGTCCCGTTGGCGTCCATCTGTTTTGGTGATGGCACGCAGTCAAACGATCTGTTGGACCGACCGGCGGAGGGCGCCGGATCCTGCTGGCATGAACCACGTACCTGTCCTGTGGACCGCCGCCTACTCCTCCGACCGGCCCGCCCCGGTCCGCTTCGTCGCCCGCCGACTGGTCCGCCTGCGCGGCTTCATCCGCGCCCTCGCGCTTGCGGATCACACGCCGTTCGGAGGGTATTGAGCGGGCGCCAGTGGTGCTGTGCCGGCTGCCGTTGGGCTGCGGCTGTTATGGCTTGTCCTGGGCGGGCGGCACCGACATGATCATCGGTCATGCGTGTTGATGAACTCGGTGCCGCTGAACGCCTGTTGTGGGATTCCTTCGCGCGGGGCGCCGCCGTCGATGTCCGTGACGGCACGGCGGCGGTGGAATCCGTCGTGCGGGCCGAGGTCATCGTGGCGCTGTTGCTGGGTGTGGGGGCTGGTTCGGGTGAGGGTGCGGGGGCTGTTGCGGGTGGGGGAGTTGGTACGGGCGGCGGTGGTGGTGGTGCGGGCGGCGGTGGTGGTGGTGACGATTCCGCTCCGCCTCCGGGGGAGCGCCCGGCTCTCCGCCTCACGGGCGCCCGGATCGCGGGCCGCCTGGACCTTGGGTTCGCCGAGATCGCCGTACCCATAGTCCTGGCCGACTGCCGGTTCGACGCAGCGCCCCAACTGCAGGGCGCCAGGCTCCGCGAGTTGGTCCTCGCCGGGAGTTCCCTGCCGGGGCTCACCGCCGACATGGCCCAGTTCGACGGCCGACTGGTGCTGTCCCGATGCCGCCTGACCGGACCCCTCGTACTGAACCGCGCCGCGATCCACGGTGACCTGGACCTCCGCGACACCGTGGTCACGGTGCCGGGAGCCGAGGCGATATCCGCGGTCCATGCCGCCGTGGGCGGCGACGCGCTCTGCGCCGACCTCGCCGTCCAGGGCAGGTTCCGCGTGTCCGGCGCCTCCGTCGACGGCGAGTTCGACCTGGAGGGCGCCTCGCTCAGCAATCCCGGCGGCACCGCGCTGGACGCCTACCACGTCCGGATCACCGAGGACTTCACCTTCCACCCCGGCTTCAGGGCCGAGGGACGGATCATCCTGTCCGGCGCCGCCGTCTCGGCCGCGATCGGCTTCTGCGGCGCCGTCCTGAACAACCCCGGCGACATCGCGCTGGAGGCCGTCGACGTCCAGGTCACCCGCAATGTCGACCTCGGTCGTGGCCTCACCGTCAACGGTGGCATCCAACTCGACGGCAGCACCATCGGTACGCGGCTCAGCTTCCGCGACACCACACTCACGCACCCCGGCGAGACCGCCCTGTCCCTGCGGATGATCCAGGCCCGAGAGACGGATCTGCGGACCCGGCGGCCGATCGACGGCACCGTCGACGCGCGCAACGCCCGACTGGGCACGCTGTACGACACCCCGGACACCTGGCCCGCGGACCTCCTGCTGGCCGAGGCCACGTACGACGCCCTCGACTCCCCGCTGGCGGCGGCCGAACGGCTCGACTGGCTCCGACGAGGCACCGCCGGTTACGTCCCACAGCCGTACGAACAGCTCTCGGCGGCGTACCGGAGACTGGGACACGAGGACGAGGCCCGCACGGTGCTGCTGGCCAAGCAACGCCATCGGCGGGCCGGGCTTCCCCCGCACCTCCGCGCCTGGGGCCACATCCAGGACGCGACCGTCGGCTACGGCTACCGGCCGCTGCGCGCCGGACTCTGGCTGATGGCCCTGCTGGCCTGCGGCGCGGTCTTCTTCGCGGTCCATTCGCCCGCACCGCTGGAAGCGGGGAAGGCGCCGCCGTTCAACGCCGTCTTCTACGCGCTCGACCTGCTGGTCCCGATCATCACGTTCGGGCAGGAGGGGGCTTTCGCGCCGCAAGGCGCCGGGCAGTGGCTTGCATACGGGCTGACCGTCGCCGGGTGGGTGCTGGCGACCACGGTTACGGCGGGCGTATCGCGGGCGGTCAGCAGGCAGTGAGGGCGGGGCGGGGCTGCCGCCGCTACGCCGTCGGCGGGCTTCAAGTGGGCGGGAGGCCGTCGGCAGAAACCCATGTACACCGCCTGCCGGAGGCCATGGCAAGGATCTTCTGATTACCCGTGATCCTCCGCATCCCCCGTCGTTGGTACGTACGGGGGAATCGCGTCCTGCGGTCATCTCCCCTGCCAACTCGTCGGCGCACCGGCCCAGTTCGAGTGGGCCGCGCCCATTCCCAGCGGGAGGACCAACACTCGTGGCCGTGACCGAGCCAGCGCCCGCGGCGGTTTCCGCGGCACCGCCCGTGGGGCACACCGTCGCGCACCCAGCCGCGCACTCCGCCGCACACGAGGGGATCCTGCGACGCCAGTCCGCGCGCGAGTCGGCGGCACGCACCTACGCGCGCGCCCTGCCGATCGTGCCCGTACGGGCACGCGGGCTCACGATCGAGGGGGCCGACGGGCAGCGTTACCTCGACTGCCTCTCGGGAGCGGGCACGCTGGCCCTCGGGCACAACCATCCGGTCGTCCTCGAAGCGATCAGAAAGGTCCTCGACTCAGGGGCGCCCCTGCACGTCCTCGACCTGGCGACACCGGTCAAGGACGCGTTCACCACGGAGCTGTTCCGCACGCTGCCCGCCGGGCTCGCGGACCGCGCACGGATCCAGTTCTGCGGGCCCGCCGGCACGGACGCCGTGGAGGCCGCGCTCAAACTCGTGCGCACGGCGACCGGGCGCGACGGCATGCTCGCCTTCACCGGTGCCTACCACGGGATGACGGCGGGGGCGCTCGAAGCATCCGGCGGCGCATCGGACGTACGCGTCGCGCGCCTGCCGTATCCGCAGGACTACCGCTGCCCGTTCGGAGTCGGCGGGGCACGCGGGGCCGAACTCGCCGCCCGCTGGACCGAGAGCCTCCTCGACGACACCAAGTCGGGAGTGCCCACCCCGGCCGGGATGATCCTCGAGCCCGTGCAGGGCGAGGGCGGCGTGATCCCCGCCCCCGACGCCTGGCTGCGGCGGATGCGCGAGATCACCGCCGACCGCTCCATCCCGCTCATCGCGGACGAGGTCCAGACCGGCGTCGGGCGCACCGGCACGTTCTGGGCCGTCGAGCACAGCGGCATCGTCCCGGACGTGATGGTGCTGTCCAAGGCCATCGGCGGCAGCCTGCCACTGGCCGTCGTGATCTACCGCGACGACCTCGACGTCTGGCCGCCCGGCGCCCACGCCGGCACATTCCGCGGCAACCAGCTCGCCATGGCGGCGGGCGCGGCCACCTTGGCGTACGTCCGTGAGAACCGCCTCGCCGAACGCGCCGCCACGCTCGGCGCCCGCATGCTCGCCCAGCTCCGCACCCTCGCCGACGAACACCCCTGCATCGGCGACGTCCGCGGCCGGGGCCTGATGATCGGCGTCGAACTGGTGGACCCGACCGCCGGGGCGCGATCCGCCTCGGGCTCGGCTTCAGGCTCGGCTTCGGGCTCGGCTTCGGGGGCCGGCGACGGCCCGGACGCAGCTCCGGAGCACGCCGCTCGGCCGCTTCCCTCGGCACCCGAACTGGCCGCCGCCGTACAGCGGGAATGCCTCCGCCGCGGCCTCATCGTCGAACTCGGCGGACGGCACTCCAGCGTCGTACGCCTACTCCCTCCTCTCACCATCACCGACGAGCAGGAGGCCGCGATCCTCGACCGCCTCGCCGACGCGCTGGCCGCGGCGGCGCGCTCGCACCACGGCTAGCCACCGTCGGACGCGCGCCGCCACCGGTCGACCACGAGACAACAGCACAGCTCCAGCCCGTCCCCACGGAGCCCGAACGACCTCACAAGGAAGCCCTCTTGAACGCCACCCCCGCATCCGACGGCCAGCCTCAACCGCACACTCCAGGCGCGTGCGGCGCGCAATCCTCGCTGGTGGCCGAGCCCGGCATGGTCCCCCGGCAGAAGCGAAGCCGGCACGCCGAGCAACTGCACGGAGCGAACGCCGACCTGCTGGAGCATCCCGACCCGCACACCGCGGCGCAGGTCGCCGGCATCGAGAACCTCCTGCGCTGCTGGGTCCGCGAGAACGACCTCCCCGCCCCCGAGCACGGAGCCCTGCGCATCCCGCTCGAAGCCAGCGGCACGGCACTCCTCGTCCCCGTGCACTACTGGTCGGCGACCGGCTGGCACCGCTTCGGTCTCCCGTACCTGGAAGACGGCCCCCGCAGCGCGCCCCCGGCCGACGCCGTCACCGTGGCCGCCCTCCTCGGCCGCGAGACCACCCACACCGAGGAACCCGCGACGGGGGAGGGCCCCCTGGAGGCCCCCACCACCAGCGAGCCCCACGCCAGCAGCGCCCCCGCCCCGCGAGACACAACCGAGCAGCAGCCGGGCCGGCTCAGGCAGCAGCCGGACCAGCTCAGGGAGCAGCCGGACCACGCGGGGCGGACAGATCAGGCCCAGCAGCCGGACCGGGCCCAACAGCCGCAGGACCCCGAGCAGTCGGGGAGCCCTGAGTCGTCGGGTACCCCAGAACAACCGCAGGCCCCCCAACCCCCGCAACAGCCCCAGCAACCACCCCTCACTCCCCACAGCGAGCGAGTCGAAGGAGGCGACCTCGTCGGCCGTGTCGCCGACTCCGTGCGGCGCACCGCCACCTTTATCGCCGACCGGCGGGACAACCCCGGCGACGAACCCGACCGCTTCCTCGCCGCCGAACAGTCCCTGCTCCTCGGCCACCCGCTGCACCCCACGCCGAAGAGCCGCGAGGGCCTCTCCGACACCGAATCCCGGCTCTACTCACCGGAGTTGCGCGGCGCCTTCGCCCTGCACTGGCTTGCCGTCCACCCCTCCGTGCTCTCCGCGGACTCCGCCTGGACCGAGCGCGGCCGCACGGTGTCGGCGCAGCAGCTCACCGCCCGTCTCGCCGGCCCGGACCTGCCGCTCCCGGACGGCCGTGCCGCCCTGCCCCTGCACCCGTGGCAGATGCGTGAACTCAGGCACCGCCCAACGGCCGCCGCCCTCCTGGACGCCGGGCTGCTCCAAGACCTGGGTCCCCACGGCGCACCCTGGTACCCCACCTCCTCCGTACGCACCCTCTACCGCTCCGGCGCCGCCGCCATGCTCAAGCTCTCGCTGGGCCTGCGCATCACCAACTCCCGTCGAGAGAACCTCCGTAAAGAACTCCACCGCGGCGTCGAGGTCCACCGGCTGCTGCGCAGCGGCCTCGCCGAGCAGTGGCAGGCCGCCCACCCCGGCTTCGACGTGATCCGGGACCCGGCATGGCTCGCCGTTACCGACTCCGACGGAACCCCCGTGGCCGGACTCGACGTCATGATCCGGCACAACCCCTTCGGCCCCGGCGACGACGCCACCTGCATCGCAGGCCTCGTGTCACCCAGGCCCTCCCCGCAGGCCCAGGGGCAGGAACGCGCGCCGATGCGCTCCCGGCTCGGCGAGCTGATCACCCGCCTTGCCGGACGGACGGGCCGGCCGCGAGGCGCAGTCGCCACGGAGTGGTTCCTGCGCTACCTCGAGAACGTCGTACGCCCCGTGCTCTGGCTGGACAGCGAGGCCGGCGTCGCCCTGGAGGCGCATCAGCAGAACACGCTCCTGCTGCTCGACTCCGAAGGCTGGCCCGTGGGCGGCCGGTACCGCGACAACCAGGGCTACTACTTCCGCGAGTCCCGCCGTGCCGAACTGGACCGACGGCTCCCCGGCATCGGGGAGCACAGCGACACGTTCGTCTCCGACGAGGTGACGGACGAGCGGTTCGCCTACTACCTCGGCATCAACAACGTGCTCGGGCTCATCGGGGCCCTCGGCGCCCAACGACTCGCCGACGAGAGCCTGTTGCTCGCCGCGTTCCGCCGCTTCCTCGGCGAGGTCACCTCCGGTCCCGCGCCCCTGCGTACCCCTCTGCCCGCCCTGCTGCTCGAGTCACCGGTGCTGCGCTGCAAGGCCAACCTGCTGACCCGGCTGCGCGGCCTCGACGAGCTCGTCGGTCCCGTCGACACGCAGTCCGTCTATGTCTCCATCGCGAACCCCCTTCATTCCTGAGGAACATGACCCACCCCTTCTGAGAGGAGCGACGCCGTGCCTCCCAACGACGTGAGTACCGGCGCGGGAACCGGATCCGTCACTGAAGCCGCCGCCGAAACCGCCACCAGTCCCGCCGTCGAGTCGGTCACCGCCGACCGGTCCGACGGCCAGGACACCCTGGACCTGCGCCTCCCGGACGAACTCATCGCCCTGCTCGCCGCGACCGGCGAAGAGGGAGAGGACCGCGTCCACGGTGAACGCGGCGGTACCGGTACGACCACCCCCACACGCGACCTCACCCCGCCCCTGACGGTTGCCCCGCCCGTCGACGACCTGCTCGACAACGTCGGCGGATGGGGCCCCGTGACCACCGCTGTCGGTGTCTTTCAGCTCGTCCCTGTACGCGTCGAACGCGATCTCGCCCTCATCAGCCGGTGGATGAACGACCCGGCCGTGGCGGCGTTCTGGGAGCTGGCCGGACCCGAAGCCGTCACGGAGGCCCACCTTCGCGGGCAACTCGAGGGCGACGGACGCAGCGTCCCCTGTCTCGGCGTCCTGGAGGGCACGCCGATGAGCTACTGGGAGATCTACCGTGCGGACCTCGACGCCCTGGCCCGGCACTATCCCGCCCGCCCGCACGACACCGGTGTTCACCTCCTCATCGGCGGTGTCGCCGACCGCGGCCGAGGGCTCGGCACCTCGCTGCTGAGAGCCGTCGCCGATCTCGTGCTCGACCATCGCGCCGCATGTGCACGCGTCATCGCTGAACCCGACCTGCGCAACACCCCTTCCGTCTCCGCCTTCTTGAGCGCCGGCTTCCGCTTTGCCGCCGAGGTCGACCTTCCCGACAAACGAGCGGCGCTCATGGTCCGTGACCGGGCCCTGCGCGCTGTGCTCTGACCCGGTCACTCTTAGTACACCGCTCGACCCGATCCGGTTCCCTCGATGAGGAGTCCCCGTGCCGAATCCGTCCTTCCCCCCGACATCCCTCCCCGCGGAGCCCGTCGACCCGTCCGCTCTCCATGACCCGCCCGAGCTGACACAGGACAGGTGGGCACGGGGCGGCCGCCGCCTGCTCGCCAAGATGATCGGCGAGTTCGCCTATGAGGAGATCATCGAGCCCGTCCCGGTGGAACGCGGCGGATCCGGCGAGGAGGCAGCGGGCGGAGCCGAACCGCGCAGCTACCGTCTCCGCCTGGACGGCCCTCCCGCCGAAAGTGAACGCCGCCCCACTGCCCCCGTGCTCACCTTCCGCGCCCGCCGCGGCTCGTACGGCGGTTGGCACGTCGACCCGGCAAGCCTCACGCTGGCCGACGGCGACGGACCGCCGGCCCCGTTCGGCGACCCGCTCCGTTTCCTGGTGGAGTCCCGCAGGACCCTCGCGATCGACGGCGCCACGCTCGGCCACCTCATCCGCGAGCTGACCGTCACGCTCGCCGCCGACGCCAGGCTCGACCGGACGGCCCGCACCGCTGCCGAGCTCGCCGAGCTCGGCTACGCGGAACTCGAAGGCCACCAGACCGGCCACCCCTGGCTCGTCCTCAACAAGGGCCGCATCGGCTTCTCCGCGACGGACACCGCGCGCTGGGCGCCCGAAGCCCGGCAGACCGGCCCCCTTCCCTGGATCGCGGTCCACACCGACCTCGCCGCCTACCGGGGCGTCGCCGGCCTGGAAGCGGCCGAGCGGCTCTACGACCGCGAACTCACCCCCGCCACCAGGGAGGCCTTCGCGGACATACTCAGGGCGCGGGGCCTCGATCCGCGGGCATATCTGTACCTGCCGGTGCACCCCTGGCAATGGGACGACGTCGTCCTGCCCCTCTTCGCCCCCTCGGTTGCCGCGGGCGCGATCGTGCCCCTCCCCACGGACGGCGACCTGCGACTGCCCCAGCAGTCCATCCGTACGTTCCTGAACATGTCCCGCCCCGACCGGCACACCGTCAAACTCCCGTTGTCGGTCCTCAACACCCTGGTGTGGCGGGGCCTCCCCACCGAACGGACCCTCGCCGCACCCGCCGTCACCGCCTGGATGCACGCGCTGCGCGACGCCGACCCCTTCTTGCGCGACGAATGCCGGGTGATCCTGCTCGGCGAGGTCGCGTCCGTGACGGTGGAGCACCCCCTCTACGACGGTCTCGCCGAAGTCCCGTACCAATACAAAGAACTTCTCGGCGCCATCTGGCGCGAACCGATCACCCGCTACCTCGCCCCCGGCGAGCGCGCGAGGACGCTCGCCGCGCTGCTGCACACCGACCCGCAGGGCAGAGCCTTCGTCACGGAGCTGGTCGCCCGCTCCGGGCTGACTCCGAAGGTGTGGCTCCGGCGCCTCTTCGCCGCCCTGTTGCCGCCGCTCCTGCACTTCCTCTACCGGTACGGCGCCGTGTTCTCCCCTCACGGGGAGAACGCCATCGTCGTCTTCGACGACAAGGACGTACCGGTACGGCTCGCGGTGAAGGACTTCGTGGACGACGTCAACGTCAGCTCGACGCCCCTGCCGGAACACGCGTCCATGCCGGACGACGTCCGCGACGTACTCCTGACCGAACCGCCCGGCTTCCTCACCCAGTTCATTCACTCCGGGCTCTTCGTGGGCGTCTTCCGCTATCTCGCCCCCCTGTGCGAGGAACAGCTGGGGGTTCCGGAGGCGGACTTCTGGTCGGCGGTCCGGGCGGAGATCCTGCGCCATCAGGCACGCGCCCCGGAGCTCAAGGAGCGGTACGAGATGTTCGACCTGCTCACTCCCCGTATCGAGCGGCTGTGCCTCAACCGGAACAGGCTGCACCTCGACGGATACCGGGACCGTCCCCAGCGCCCGCACGCAGCCGTGCACGGCACCGTGCCCAACCCGCTCCATCAGCCTTGATCGCGGGGTTGTCAGTGGAGCCCCGTAGGCTGGTCGCGCTATGACGAAGCCCTCTCTTCCCGAGCTCCTGCACGCCGCCGTCACCGCTGTCGGCGGCACGGAGCGGCCTGGCCAGGTCACCATGGCCGAGACCGTCGCCGAGGCGATCGACGACGGTTCCCACCTGCTGGTCCAGGCCGGCACCGGCACGGGTAAATCCCTCGGCTATCTGGTGCCCGCGCTGGCGCACGGGGAGCGAGTGGTGGTCGCGACGGCCACGCTGGCGCTGCAGCGCCAGCTCGTGGAGCGGGACCTGCCGCGGACGGTGGACGCGCTGCATCCGCTGCTCCGCCGCAGGCCGCAGTTCGCCATGCTGAAGGGCCGCTCCAACTACCTGTGCCTGCACCGGCTCCATGAAGGGGTGCCGCAGGAAGAGGAAGAGGGCCTCTTCGACCAGTTCGAGGCCGCGGCCCCGACCAGCAAGCTCGGCCAGGACCTGCTGAGGATGCGGGACTGGGCGGACGAGACGGAGACCGGCGACCGGGACGACCTCACTCCCGGCGTCTCCGACCGCGCCTGGTCCCAGGTCTCGGTCTCCTCCAGGGAGTGCCTGGGAGCGTCGAAGTGTGCCTACGGAGCGGAGTGCTTCGCCGAGGCGGCGCGCGAGCGGGCCAAGCTCTCCGAGGTCGTGGTCACCAACCACGCACTCCTCGCGATCGACGCCATCGAGGGCGCTCCCGTCCTTCCCCAGCACGAAGTGCTGATCGTGGACGAGGCCCATGAGCTCGTCTCCCGCGTCACCGGCGTGGCCACCGGAGAGCTCACTCCGGGCCAGGTCAACCGCGCGGTGCGCCGAGCGGCCAAGCTCGTCAACGAGAAGGTGGCCGACCAGCTGCAGACCGCCTCCGAAGGCTTCGAGCGGCTGATGGAGCTGGCGCTCCCCGGCCGCCTCGAGGAGATCCCGGAGGATCTCGGGTACGCGCTGATGGCCCTGCGGGACGCCGCCCGCACGGTCATCACGGCGCTCGGCTCCACCCGGGACAAGTCGGTCCAGGACGAGGACGCCGTACGCAAGCAGGCCCTCGCCTCGGTCGAGTCGATCCATGACGTGGCGGAGCGCATCACGAACGGCTCCGAGTACGACGTCGTCTGGTACGAGCGGCATGAGCGCTTCGGGGCCTCGCTCCGAGTGGCGCCCATGTCCGTCTCGGGCCTGCTCCGGGAGAAGCTCTTCAGCGACCGCTCGGTGATCCTCACGTCCGCCACCCTCAAGCTGGGCGGCGACTTCAACGGCGTGGGGGCGTCCCTGGGCCTGGCCCCCGAGGGCACCCAGTCCGAGGACGCCCCGGCCTGGAAGGGCCTCGACGTCGGCTCGCCCTTCGACTACCGCAAGCAGGGGATTCTGTACGTCGCCCAGCACCTGGCCCGGCCGGGCCGCGAGGGCACGCGCAGCGACATGCTCGACGAACTGGCCGAGCTCATCGAGGCGGCGGGCGGTCGCACGCTGGGTCTGTTCTCCTCGATGCGCGCGGCCCAGAGCGCCGCCGAGGAGCTCCGGGGCCGGCTGGACATGCCCATCCTGCTGCAGGGCGAGGAGACGCTGGGCGAGTTGATCAAGAACTTCGCGGCGGACACGAAGACCTGCCTCTTCGGCACGCTCTCGCTCTGGCAGGGAGTCGACGTGCCCGGGGCCAGCTGTCAGCTGGTGGTGATGGACAAGATCCCGTTCCCGCGTCCGGACGACCCGCTGATGAGCGCCCGCCAGAAGGCCGTGGACGAAGGCGGAGGCAATGGCTTCATGGCCGTCGCCGCGACGCATGCAGCGCTGCTGATGGCGCAGGGAGCGGGCCGACTGGTGCGCGCCTCCGGGGACCGCGGCGTGGTCGCCGTCCTGGACCCCCGCCTGGCCACTGCGCGCTATGGCAGCTATCTGCGGGCTTCGCTGCCCGACTTCTGGTACACGACGGACCGAAACCAGGCCCGCCGCTCCTTGGCGGCCATCGACGCCGCGGCACAGGCGTCCGACGAGTAGGCGTCCCAGGTGCCCGGCGAGTAGCGGGTCGGCGTCCGCGAAAGCGGCGCCGGCTCAGGCGTAAAGGGGAGCCCCGGAACCGGCGCAGTTGGTCCCGGGGCCCGGCCAGGGGCGGTGGCTCATACCCGCCGCAGCACCGCCACGACCTTGCCGAGGATCGTCGCCTCGTCGCCGGGGATCGGCTGGTACGCGGAGTTGTGCGGCAGCAGCCACACGTGCCCGTCCTCGCGCTTAAAACGCTTGACCGTCGCCTCGCCGTCCAGCATGGCTGCGACGATGTCCCCGTTCTCCGCGACCGGCTGGCGACGGACCGTGACCCAGTCCCCGTCACAGATGGCGGCCTCGATCATGGAGTCGCCGACGACCTTGAGCACGAAGAGCTCACCGTCACCGACGAGCTGCCGGGGGAGCGGGAAGACGTCCTCGACCGACTCCTCGGCGAGGATCGGACCACCTGCGGCGATGCGGCCGACCAGCGGGACGTACGACGCGGCGGGCTTGCCCGCGGTGTCCGTGGGCTGGCTGCTCGGCTGGTCGGAGCCCCGCACCTCGTACGCGCGCGGACGGTGCGGATCGCGGCGCAGGAAGCCCTTGCGCTCCAGGGCCATCAGCTGATGGGCGACCGACGAGGTGCTGGAGAGGCCGACCGCCTGTCCGATCTCCCGCATCGACGGCGGGTAGCCACGCCGCTGCACCGAGTCCCTGATGACCTCGATGACCCGGCGCTGCCGGTCGGTGAGCCCTGAGCTGTCCGCTCGAATTCCTGGAGGTCGACCCGGCAGGGAGCGTGTGGGCCTGGGCCCCTCCTGGTTCGTGGCTGCGTCATTCATGGCATGCACCGGCTCGAGTCGGCTCTGTGAGCGGTCCTGGGCAGTGATGGTGGCACTGTCTGCGGTGGTGGTCACGTCGGTCGGCCCCTCTCGAGATGTTCTCCCTAGTTAGCCAACGGTAGTTGCTTTCGAAAGGTTGCGCCAAACACACGTTCGAGTGAAAAATCGCAGATTGCCTGACGTGATCATGTGTCTGGGTGTATGGCTAACGTTCGAGCCGAATGGCATTTCGGTTCATTACGGTACGCTTCACCGCCGGGGCCGCGACCCCACTCAGTATCGCTCCGTGGGCTCCCCATAGTGCCACCCGGTGGTCCGTCAACCCGGCACCGGCCCCCTCCTCGTGCGGCGCGCGCCGCGTGCCCGAGAAGCCGCGAGCCGTCGCGGGTGCGCGACACGCGATGGTGCCGAATTTACGGCCAAACCCCAGATCTAGTGGTTGGATTGCGACCGCAGCCCAGAAGTTGTGGTCCCTGGTCTCTCCGGGGCTCGGGCATCGCCTATGCTTGGGGCTGCTTCGAGGGCCTCATGGGCCCGTTGAGGCCTATAAGTCGTGCCGTGAAGGAGGGTTGGGAGTTCCATGCACTGCCCCTTCTGCAGGCACCCCGACAGCCGCGTAGTCGACAGTCGCACCACCGACGACGGCACGTCGATCCGCAGGCGCCGTCAGTGCCCCGACTGCTCCCGTCGTTTCACGACCGTGGAGACGTGCTCGCTGATGGTCGTCAAGCGCAGCGGAGTCACCGAGCCCTTCAGTCGTACGAAGGTCATCAACGGCGTACGCAAGGCGTGCCAGGGGCGGCCCGTCACCGAGGACGCCCTCGCACTGCTCGGCCAGCGGGTCGAAGAGGCGGTGCGCGCCACCGGAAGCGCCGAACTGACCACCCACGACGTGGGGCTGGCCATACTCGGTCCGCTGCAGGAGCTGGACCTTGTCGCCTACCTGCGCTTCGCGTCCGTGTACCGGGCGTTCGACTCACTCGAGGACTTCGAGGCTGCCATCGGGGAGCTGAGGGACCAGCGGCTCGACGTGGAGCCGCAAGAGGCCGGCCAACAGCCCGGCGTGAACGACCGCGGGCCCGGAGGGACTGTCGAGGTCCCCGTGCCCGCCACCGCCGCGGACTGACCGGCCCGCCGGCAGGTGCCGGCGAACCAGACCTGCTGCGGGTGACCTTTTCGGGTTCCGCAGCACAAGACACACACCGTGCCACGGGAAGAACGTGGCACTTCAGGGCGTTTTAGCCTGTTACAGGGAGGCGGCATGACCGAGACGACGAGCGGCCCGGCACGAGGTTCCCGAGCCAAGGGATCCAAGGCCAGCAAGGGTCTGCGTATCGAGCGCATCCATACGACGCCCGGCGTGCACCCGTACGACGAGGTGGCCTGGGAGCGCCGAGACGTCGTCATGACCAACTGGCGCGACGGCTCGGTCAACTTCGAGCAGCGTGGCGTCGAGTTCCCCGACTTCTGGTCGGTGAACGCGGTCAACATCGTCACCAGCAAGTATTTCCGCGGGGCCGTGGGCACCCCGCAGCGTGAGACCGGCCTCAAGCAGCTGATCGACCGCATCGTGAAGACGTACCGGAAGGCAGGCGAGGACTACAACTACTTCGCCTCGCCCGCCGACGCCGAGATCTTCGAGCACGAGCTGGCGTACGCCCTCCTGCACCAGATCTTCAGCTTCAACTCGCCGGTCTGGTTCAACGTCGGCACGCCGCAGCCGCAGCAGGTCTCCGCCTGCTTCATCCTTGCCGTCGACGACTCCATGGAGTCGATCCTCGACTGGTACAAGGAAGAGGGCATGATCTTCAAGGGCGGCTCCGGAGCTGGCCTGAACCTCTCCCGCATCCGTTCCTCCAAGGAACTGCTCTCCTCCGGAGGCAACGCCTCGGGACCGGTCTCCTTCATGCGCGGTGCCGACGCGTCCGCAGGAACGATCAAGTCGGGTGGCGCCACGCGCCGCGCGGCCAAGATGGTCATCCTCGACGTCGACCACCCCGACATCGAGGGCTTCATCGAGACCAAGGTGAAGGAAGAGGAGAAGATCCGCGCCCTGCGTGACGCGGGCTTCGACATGGACCTGGGCGGCGACGACATCACGTCCGTCCAGTACCAGAACGCCAACAACTCGGTCCGTGTGAACGACACGTTCATGAAGGCGGTCGAGGAGGGCGGCAAGTTCGGCCTGACGTCCCGCATGACGGGCGACGTCATCGAGGAGGTCGACGCCAAGTCGCTCTTCCGCAAGATGGCCGAGGCCGCCTGGGCCTGTGCCGACCCCGGCATCCAGTACGACGACACCATCAACGCCTGGCACACCTGCCCGGAGTCCGGCCGGATCAACGGCTCGAACCCGTGCAGCGAGTACATGCACCTGGACAACACGTCCTGCAACCTCGCCTCGCTGAACCTGATGAAGTTCCTCAAGGACGACGGCAAGGGCACCCAGTCGTTCGACTCCGAGCGCTTCGCCAAGGTCGTCGAGCTGGTCATCACCGCGATGGACATCTCGATCTGCTTCGCGGACTTCCCGACGCAGAAGATCGGCGAGAACACCCGCGCCTTCCGCCAGCTGGGCATCGGCTACGCCAACCTCGGCGCCCTGCTGATGGCCACCGGTCACGCGTACGACTCCGACGGCGGCCGCGCCCTCGCCGGTGCCATCACGTCGCTGATGACGGGTACGTCGTACAAGCGCTCGGCCGAGCTCGCCGCGGTCGTCGGTCCGTACGACGGCTACGCCAAGAACGCCACGCCGCACAAGCGCGTCATGAAGCAGCACGCCGACGCCAACGCCACGGCCGTCCGCATGGACGACCTGGACACCCCGATCTGGGCCGCCGCCACGGAGGCCTGGCAGGACGTCGTCCGCCTCGGCGAGAAGAACGGTTTCCGTAACTCGCAGGCCTCGGTCATCGCCCCGACCGGCACCATCGGTCTCGCGATGTCCTGCGACACCACCGGCCTGGAGCCGGACCTCGCCCTGGTGAAGTTCAAGAAGCTCGTCGGCGGCGGCTCGATGCAGATCGTCAACGGCACCGTGCCGCAGGCCCTGCGTCGCCTGGGCTACCAGGAGGAGCAGATCGAGGCGATCGTCGCCCACATCGCCGAGAACGGCAATGTGATCGACGCGCCGGGCCTGAAGACCGAGCACTATGAGGTCTTCGACTGCGCCATGGGTGAGCGCTCCATCTCCGCGATGGGCCACGTCCGGATGATGGCGGCCATCCAGCCGTGGATCTCCGGTGCGCTCTCCAAGACGGTCAACCTGCCCGAGACCGCCACGGTCGAGGACGTCGAAGAGGTCTACTTCGAGGCCTGGAAGCTGGGCGTCAAGGCGCTCGCGATCTACCGCGACAACTGCAAGGTCGGCCAGCCCCTCTCCGCCAAGAAGAAGGAGGCGGAGAAGGCCGAGATCACCGAGAAGGCCGAGGACACGATCCGTGCCGCGGTCGAGAAGGTGGTCGAGTACCGCCCCGTCCGCAAGCGTCTGCCCAAGGGCCGTCCGGGGATCACCACCTCCTTCACCGTGGGTGGCGCCGAGGGCTACATGACCGCCAACTCCTACCCGGACGACGGTCTCGGCGAGGTCTTCCTGAAGATGTCCAAGCAGGGTTCGACCCTCGCCGGCATGATGGACGCCTTCTCGATCGCCGTCTCGGTCGGCCTGCAGTACGGCGTCCCGCTGGAGACGTACGTCTCGAAGTTCACGAACATGCGCTTCGAGCCGGCCGGCATGACGGACGACCCGGACGTGCGGATGGCGCAGTCGATCGTCGACTACATCTTCCGCCGCCTGGCGCTGGACTTCCTGCCCTTCGAGACGCGGTCCGCGCTCGGCATCCACTCGGCCGAGGAGCGTCAGCGTCACCTCGAGACCGGTTCGTACGAGCCGACTCTCGACGACTCCGAGGTCGACGTGGAGGGCCTGGCCCAGTCCGCCCCGCGGCAGACCGAGTCCCTGAAGGCGGTCGCCACGCCGAAGGCCGAGGCCGAGAAGCCCGCTCCGCAGCAGGCGCACACCAGCGCCGAGCTCGTCGAGATGCAGCTGGGCATCCAGGCGGACGCGCCGCTGTGCTTCTCCTGCGGGACGAAGATGCAGCGCGCCGGCTCCTGCTACATCTGCGAGGGCTGCGGCTCGACCAGTGGCTGCAGCTGATCGGCTGAGCTAGTCGCATGAGGGGTTGGCGTGGCCCACGGGTCACGCCAACCCCTCAGCGCGTTCTCATGACGCGCCGCCCATCAGGGCGGCGAACGACGTCGGGTCGGCGTCGAAGCCGCGGATGGTCTCGCGGAACGACCACGCACCCGATGCGTCCCTGGTGAACTCGGCGATCGTCGACGCCGAGCTTCCGGAGACTCCGGTGAGGTCGGTCTGCGCCAGGTCGGTGTACCCCTCGCGGATGCGCACCGCGGTATTCGTGATGTCACCGAACACCTTCTGCTCCTCGCCGTGCTGCTGCTGTATGGCCACGCCCACCACCACGCGCGCGTACGCGGGCGCGAGCCGGTCGAGCTCCAGGGTCATCACCTCGTCGAAGCCGAAGCCCTGGCCCGTCCTGCTGTCCTTGTTGAGCGTGATCGTCCCGTCGGGGGAGCGGCTGCCGTGGTGCACGAGGTACACCGGGCTGCCGTACGGCGCGTCCGCGGAGTAGGTCGCGGCGATGATGTCGAGATCGTACGGCGCGTCCCCGATCGGGCTCGGATCCCACTTGAGCCCTACCTCGACCTTCTGGATCCCCTTGCTGACTCTGCTCACCGGACTTCCCCCTCCTCGTGTTTCCGGCCGATGCCTCGTGGCCGCAGCCGATGCATGAGACATGTCCACCCCACACGCTACGACGTCACACTGACATCGCCGAAGTTCCCTGGTCGGCAACGCGGTTGGTGCGCGCGGCCCTTGCGTAGATCATTGTCCCCATGACATGGAACGGGGAAGAACTCGACATCGCCGCCTACTTGACCAGAACCGGCCATCAGGGGCCGGTGAAGCCGGACCTGGAGACGCTGCGCGCGCTGCACCGGGCGCATGTGGCGTCGATTCCCTTCGAGAACCTGGAGATGATGCTCGGCCGGCCCGTCCCACTGGACCTCGCGGCTCTCCAGGAGAAGCTGGTACGGCAGCGCAGGGGCGGCTACTGCTACGAGCAGAACCTGCTGTTCGCCGCGGTGCTGGAGCGGATCGGCTTCGCCGTCACCGGACTTGGCGCCAGGGTCAGGGCCGGTGCATCCACGCGCCGCGCGGTGACCCACATGCTCCTCAAGGTCGAGGCGGACGGCCGGGAGTGGCACTGCGACGTCGGCTTCGGCGCCGAGGGGCTGCTCGACCCCATCCCCTTGGAGACCGGCGTGGACGTACGACAAGGAGAATGGCGTTTCGGGATCGTCGAAGAGCCGGGCGGCGCACGGGTGTTGCGCACCGAACACTCCGGGGACTGGTTCGATCTCTACGAATACACGCTGGAAGAGCGCATCACCGCCGACTACGTACTGATGAACCACTACACGTCGACCCACCCCAGGTCGTCGTTCATCCGGCGCCCGGTGATCCAGCGGGCCGCTCCGGAGGCGCGGCGCACGCTGGTGGGTGACCATCTGACGGTGACGCGTCCCGACGGGACGGTGGACGAACGCGACGTATCAGTCGATCAGTTGAGGGATGTCCTCGCTCGCGAGTTCGGGGTCGAGCTGTCCGACGACGATTCCGCCGAGCTGATCCGGGTGCACTACGCCGGAGCGTGACCCGGGCCACGCTCCGCGCCGTACGATGGCGCGGTGCTGGTCAAGTGGATTCGCTGCACCGTGGTGGACCGACGGGGGTTCGAGCGGGGACAGCGAAAGTGGGCGGGGCTTCTGGGGGAGCCGGGGTTCCGGGGACAGGGCGGGGGGTGGAGCCGGGGGCGACCGGGCGTGGCCCACGTCTTCGCCTTCTGGGAGAGCCGGGCCTTCTACGACTCCTTCATGGCGCGCTCCCACGACCGGCTCGCCACCGCGCAGGCAGGAACCTTCAAGGACATCCAGGTCAAGCTCTTCGACCACCGTTTCGACGTGAAGACGGGGTTCGAGCCGCGCTTCACGGACGCGGACGTGGTGCGTGTGGCGCACTGCAAGGTCCGTGAGGCGCGCGTGGAGCACTTCGCGCTGATGCAGGAGAAGGTCTGGAACCCGGCGATGGCGGGATCGCCCGGGATGCTGCGGGGGCTCTTCGGCGAGGCGCCGGGACATGAGTTCCTGGTGCTCTCCATGTGGCAGTCGGCCGCCGAGCACGGCAAATACCGCAGGGAGCGGGTGGAGCGCCTCTCGCTGCGGGCGCAGACGGACGCCGACGTGGCGGCGCTCGCGGGGGACATCGTCGAGCTCGAGCCCTCGTGGACGGTGTGAAGCGGCAGCCGTGCCGCCACCACGGAGGCGGCTGGATGGGCCTCTGACGCCGCGAATACGCCCGGATGGAGCCCCCGGGGCGGACCGGGCCGAGCCTGGCGTGAGGGCCCGATCTAGGGTTTTCCCATGGCACGCCCGCGGCGCATCTTCCTTGTCCGGCACGGCGAGTCGGCGGGGAACGCCGACGACACCGTGTACGAGCGCGAGCCTGACCACGCTCTGGCGCTCACCACGAAAGGCTGGCGCCAGGCGGAGGAGACCGGCGAACAGCTGCGCGACGCGATAGGCCGGGAACGGGTGAGCGTGTACGTCTCGCCTTACCGCCGCACCCATGAGACCTTCAGGGCGCTGCGCCTGGAGCCCGAACTGGTGCGCGTGCGCGAGGAGCCGCGGCTGCGGGAGCAGGACTGGGGCAACTGGCAGGACCGGGACGACGTCCGGCTCCAGAAGGCCTATCGCGACGCGTACGGCCACTTCTTCTACCGGTTCGCGCAGGGCGAGTCGGGGGCCGATGTGTACGACCGGGTGGGCGCGTTCCTGGAGAGCCTCTTCCGGAGCTTCGAGGCGCCGGACCATCCGCCGAACGTCCTGCTGGTCACGCACGGCCTCACGATGCGGCTCTTCTGTATGCGCTGGTTCCACTGGTCGGTGGCGGAATTCGAGTCGCTGTCCAACCCCGGGAACGGCGAGATGCGGACGTTGCTGCTCGGCGAGAACGGCAAGTACACACTGAACCGGCCGTTCGAACGCTGGCGCGAGCCTGAGCCCTACGGTGTCACCGGTTAGAGTGGCAGGGCGATGACCGCTGACTCCTCTCCCGACCGGCGCCTGGCCCGCGCTCTGGCCAGCCTGCGCGGACTGGCGGTGGGGGACGCGCTGGGCTCCCAGTTCTTCGTGCCCGCGAACTACCCGCTCCTGAAGCGCAGGGAAACGCCCGTCGGCCCCTGGCAATGGACCGACGACACCGAGATGGCCTGTTCCGTTCTCGCCGTCCTCGTGGGGCACGACCGCATCGACCAGGACGCACTCGCCCGGTCGTTCGCAGAGCACCATGACTTCGACCGGGGCTATGGCCCGGCCGTGAACCGGCTGCTCCGGCTGGTCCGGGAGGGCGGGGACTGGCGCGAGCTGGCCTCGGCGCTCTTCAAGGGGCAGGGCTCCTGGGGGAACGGCGCTGCCATGCGGATCGCCCCGCTCGGCGCCTGGTACGCCGACGACCCGGAGCAGGCGACACACCAGGCGGAGATCTCCGCCTACCCCACCCATCAGCACCGTGAGGCCGTGGTGGGAGCCATGGCGGTGGCCGCCGCCGCGGCACTGACGGCCGCCCCGGCGGGACCGCCGGAGCCGAAGGCGCTGCTCGACGGTGTGATCGACCTCGTGCCGCGCAGCGCCGTGGGCGCGGGGCTGCGCAGGGCGCGGGACATGCTCGACTACGGAGACGCGGCCACGGTCGCCGCGGTCCTCGGCTGCGGTCGTCGTACATCCGCCCATGACACGGTGCCGTTCGCGCTCTGGTCGGCGGCTCGCGGCCTCGGCGCCTATGAGCAGGCCTTCTGGGCCACCGCTCAGGTGGGCGGGGACGTGGACACGACCTGCGCCATCGTCGGTGGAGTGGTCGCCTCCGGGGAGGGCGGGGCGCCGCCTCCGGAGTGGCTGGAGCGGACCGAAGCGCTGCCCGAGTGGTTGCCTGTCTCTCCGTAGAGGCGGGGATTTCGCGGCTCTCTCCGTAGCGGCGGCTTTCGGCGTCAGTGTCACGGTCATGCCACAGCGCGACCAGGCCGGTGGTCATGATCGGTGGCGCGGCTACGCTGAAGTCAGGCCACAAGTTGATCTTGGCTTGTGTGTGCTCAACGAGATGCCGGTCGCCGGCAGCCCCGCCACGTAGGTGTGCCGTCTGCTGCGCGCGCGGACCGGCCGGGAGGGGGTCCCGTGTCCGACGCACCACCACCTTCCGTACCTGAGTCTTCAGGTACGGAAGGTCCACAGGGAGATCCAGCAGGGGATCCGCCCGAGGAACGCCCGGCAGGGGAGCAGCAAGCGGGGGAGCAGCAATCAGAGGCGTGGCATGACGCCCCCGAAGACGCCGTGCCCACACGACATCCGCGACACCCGCAACACCCGCAGCCTCGCGCCGACTGGGCCTACCCGGCGCCGCGGAGCGAACCGCTGCTCGCCGATCTGCGATCCGATCCGCCCGCCCCGATCCGTACGGCCACCCTCTGCGCGGCGCTGGCCACCGGCCTCCTGAGCATGCTGCTGCTGGGCGACGGCCTCGCGATCAACCTGCTGATCGTCGCCGTCCCGGCCGCACTGGCGGCGTACTTCGCGGCTCAGCGGGCCGGTCGTGCCCCGCGCCCCTGGACGCTGGCCTGGGCGATCGGCGGGCTCGCGCTGCTGGTGGTGCCCGCCCTGCGGGACGCGGGCTGGCCCTCGTTTCTCGCGATCGTCTCCGCCCTGGCGCTCGGCGCCCTGGCCCTGCACGGCAGCCGTACCTGGCCGGGAATCCTGCTCGCCCCGCTCGGTATCTTCGACGGCGTCCTGACGGGCGTGGGCTGGGCCTGGCGGGGCCTGCGGGAGCGTGCCGGCGGCTCCCGGAGCGGCCCCGTACTGCGTGCGATCGCGGTCACCGTCGTCCTGCTGGTGGTCTTCGGAGCGCTCTTCGCGGGGGCCGACGCGGCCTTCGCGGGGCTGCTCGGCGATCTGATGCCGGACGCGTCCCTGTCGGGCGGGCCGTGGCGTGTGCTGCTGCTCGTGTTCGGCGTCGTCGGGGCGCTGGCCGCCGCGCGCACCGCCGCGTCGCCGGTGCGCTGGGACCGGCTCGTCGTGGGCCCCGGCAAGGCGCGTGGCCGCGTCGAGTGGGCGTTGCCGCTGATCGTGCTCAACCTGCTGTTCGCGGCGTTCAACGCGGTGCAGCTCGCGGTCCTCTTCGGCGGATACGACGTCGTACTCGAGAAGACCGATCTCTCGTACTCCGAGTACGCCCGGCAGGGCTTCTGGCAGCTCCTGGCGGCCACGCTGCTCACCCTGGCCGTCATCGTCGTCGCCCTGCGCTGGGCGCCGCGTGAAGGGGAACGGGACCGCAGTCTCGTGCGGGGCGTCCTCGGTACGCTCTGCGCCCTCACGCTCGTCGTGGTGGCATCGGCGGTGCGGCGCATGGACATGTACGTGGAGGCGTACGGCCTGACCAGGCTGCGTGTCTCGGTCGTGGCCGTGGAGCTCTGGCTCGGCCTCGTCATCGTGCTGATCATGGCGGCGGGGGTCTGGGGCGCACGCTGGCTGCCGCGTGCCGTCGCCGCCAGTGCCGCGGCCGGTGTGCTGGCCTTCGGGCTGCTGTCGCCCGACGGACTCATCGCCGAGCGCAATGCGCAGCGCTACCAGGAGACCGGCAAGTTCGACCTGGAGTACGCGCGCGGGCTGTCCGCCGACGCGGCGCCGGCCGTCGACGGACTTCCGGAGCCGCTGCGGTCCTGCGTCCTCACCCGCATCGCGGACGGTCTCGGGGACGAGAGCGCGCCCTGGTACGCCACCAGCCTGGGGGAGTCGCGAGCCCGGCAGATCATCGAGGAGCGCCCGCCAAGGTACGACGGGCTGGGCTGTGCGCAGTTCGACGAGGAGACCTCGTACCGCTAGGCCCCTTCAGGGGAGAGCGGCGGTGGGGGGGGGGGCCCCCCCCCCCCCCCCCCCCCCCCCCCCCGGCGGGGCCCCCCCCCCCCCCCCCCCCCCCCCCCCCCCCCCCCCCCCCCGCCCCCCCCCCGCGGGGGGGGGGGGGGGGGCGCGCCCGCCCGCCCCCCCCCCCCCCACCGCCGGTGCGGGGTCGTCCCCTCGCCGCCGGGAACGGCCCTGCCCGCATCCCCCGTCAGCCCCCGGCAGGCCCCGCCGTGCCCGAAAGGGCCTCCAGGTCGCTCTTGCGCACCCGGATCACCAACACCGCGGTGACCAGGGCGAGTACGGCCATCGCGACCGCCGGGATGAAGGCCGTCGAGATCCCCTGGGAGAGCACTTCGTGCCCCCAGGGAGCCGGCAGTTCGCCGGACTTGGCGAAGGCGGCCTTCTGCTCCGGCGACGCGTTCGCCATGAAGTCCGCCATCTGTTCCTTGCCCTCGTCCCGGCTCGCCGTCCCGAACACCGTGGTCAGGATGGAGAGACCGAGCGAACCGCCCACCTGCTGCGTCGCGTTGAGCAGACCCGAAGCCGCCCCCGCCTCGTGTTGGGCCACTCCGGAGACGGCGGTCAGTGTCAGGGTCACGAAGTTCAGACCCATGCCGAAGCCGAAGAGCAGCATCGGGCCGAGCACACCGCCCAGATAGGTGCTGTCCGGAGTGATGAAGGTCTGCCAGCCGAGCCCCAGGGCGACGATGGCCGATCCGGTCACCATGAACGGCTTGGGGCCGAGCACCGGCAGCAGCCGCTGGGAGATCCCCGCGCCCGCCACGATCGCGACCGTGACCGGCAGGAACGCCAGGCCCGCCTCGATCGGCGTGTAGTCCAGCACGTTCTGGACGAAGAGCACGATGAAGAAGAACATGCCGAACATCGCCGCGGCCAGGCTCAGCATGATCACGTACGTACCCGACCGGTTGCGGTCCGCGAACATTCTCAACGGAGTGATCGGTTCCTTGGCCCGGCTCTCGATCAGCGCGAAGGCCAGCAGCAGCACGACGGCCGCGCCGAACGACCCCAGGGTGAGACTGTCGCGCCAGCCGTCCTCGGACGCCCGGATGAATCCGTAGACCAAGGAGGCCATGCCGAGCGTCGACGTGAGCGCGCCGGCGATGTCGAAGCGGCCGGGATGGCGCTCGGACTCGCTGATGTACATCGGGGCCAGGAAGGCGATCAGGACACCGATGGGTACGTTCACGAACAGCACCCAGCGCCAGTCCAGCCATTCCGTGAGCATGCCGCCCGCGAGCAGTCCGACGGCGCCGCCGCCTGCCGAGACGGCCGCGAAGACGCCGAACGCGCGGTTCCGTTCGGGACCCTCCGGGAATGTCGTGGTGATGAGGGCGAGCGAGGTGGGCGACGCGATCGCGCCACCCACGCCCTGCAGGGCGCGTGCGGCCAGCAACTGCCAGGGTTCCTGGGCGAATCCGCCCAGGAGGGAGGCCGCGGTGAAGACCAGGATGCCGGTCATGAACACCCGGCGCCGGCCGAGGATGTCACCCGCGCGGCCGCCGAGAAGCAGCAGGCCACCGAAGGTGAGGGTGTAGGCGCTGACGACCCAAGTGAGGTCCGTTGTAGAGAATTTGAGCGCGTCCTGAATGTGCGGTAGCGCGATGTTCACAATCGTCGCGTCGAGTACCACCATGAGCTGGCAGGCCGCGATGACGGTGAGAGCGATGCCGGGCCGGCCTTCGCGGCGGGCGACGCCGGGTTTCTGATCTTGGCCTAACTGAGAGGTTGTCACTATGGGTCCCCCACAAGTGCGTTAGTGAACGGCACCGTTCACTCCCGTCAAAGGTAGTGACTCCCCAACAGTGAACGCAACCGTTCACTGGCGCTGCCTGGATCCTTCAACAGAGAGACAGAGATGGTTACTTCGCGCTGGAGCGCCGCTTCCGCTCAAACGGCCTCCCTGCGCCGCCGGGGCCCCGTCCTGGAACGGGCGATCCTCGATGCCGCACTGGAGCAGCTCAGCACCGTCGGCTGGAACGGGCTGACGATGGAGGGGGTGGCCGCCGGCGCGCAGACCGGCAAGGCCGCCGTGTATCGCCGCTGGCCCTCCAAGGAGGACCTCGTCGTGGACGCGCTGCGGGCGGCGCTCCCGAGGCTGGACTCGGCGCCGGACTGCGGGAGCGTCCGGGAGGACCTCCTCCAGCTGTGCCGGCAGATGCGCGAGGCGATGTTCTCGCGTCCGGGGTTCGCCCTGCGCTCGGTGCTTCACGAGTGCGACACCGCATCCGCCGAGCGGTTCCACGACGTGATCTTCTCCGGTGTCGTCCAGCCGAGCGTGGAACTGATCAAGCAGGTCGTACACCGAGGGGTCGAGCGCGGCGAGGTGCGCGCCGAGGCCGCGGACCCCTACGTGTGCGATGTCATTCCGGCGATGATGATGTACCGCTCCAAGGTGTGCGGGAGCGAATGGGCGGACGAGGAGTTCGCCGAGCTGATCGACCAGGTGATGGTCCCGCTGCTGCGTCGGTAGGGCTGGGTGTCGCGGGCCGCGTCCGGCGGCGTAGGCTGATGGCGCCATGCCGTACGAAGCACCCACCCATACCGTCGAGCGCTCCCTCCGCGCCACGACCGGCGCGAAGATCGTTGCCGGAGTCGACGAAGTCGGGCGCGGCGCGTGGGCAGGCCCGGTCACCGTCTGCGCGGCGGTCACGGGGCTGCGCAGGCCGCCCGAAGGGCTCACCGACTCCAAGCTGATCAGCCCCAAGCGGCGCACGACGCTCGCCGACGAGCTGGAGGGCTGGGTCACGGCGTACGCCCTGGGGCACTCCTCGCCCGAGGAGATCGACGAGATGGGGATGACGGCCGCGCTGCGGCTCGCCGCGGTGCGCGCCCTCGAGGAGCTGCCGGTGCGTCCGGACGCGGTCATCCTCGACGGGAAGCACGACTATCTCGGGGCTCCCTGGCAGGTCCGCACGGTGATCAAGGGGGACCAGTCCTGTATCGCCGTCGCCGCGGCATCGGTGATCGCCAAGGTTCGGCGCGACAAAATGATGGCCGAACTGGGTATCGAACATGCAGACTTCGGTTTTGCGGCCAACGCCGGTTATCCGTCACCGGTGCACAAGGCCGCGCTGGCGGAGCGGGGGCCCACCCCGTACCACCGGATGTCGTGGGCGTATCTTGATGCGCTGCCCCAGTGGCGGCACCTCAAAAAGGCCCGCAGCTGGGCGGATGGAAACGTTCCGGAAATCGAGGGCCAACTCGGCTTCGAGTTCTGACGTCTCCGGCAGCACCACTCGCACTCATGTGCCACCCGCCGATGCGACTCGCACCGGCGTTTGATAGACAACACCGCATGCCTCTCATTCCCGAGGAGCCTCAGATTCACGAGAGTGCCCAGGGTCCCCGCGTGACCCCGGCCAGTGGCCGCACCACGCCGACCCCCCGCCCCGTACCCGGCCCGCGTCCCGCGGCTCCGCCGCGTCCCGGCCGACCGGGCCCCGCCCGGCCGACGCCGCCGGCGCAGCGCACGCCGCGCGAGCCGGCCGTCAAGCCAGGGCCGTCCGCCCCGGCTGCCTCCGGACCGTCCGCCGCTTCCCCCGCCCCGGCGGGTGCCGCTGCTTCGGTTCCGCAGATCCAGTTGATCCCCGCTTCCGCCGAGGGGGCGCTCGACGCCGCCGAGGAAGCCGTCGACCTGCTGCTCGACTCGGGGCGCGCTCCGGGTGAGGTCCTGGTGATCACCACCGGCGACCCGCACCCATGGGCCAGCCACGAGCTGTCGTTCGGCGAGGCCTCCTACTGGGCGCAGCACGACGCGGGAGACGACGTCTTCTACGCCGATGCCGCCGCCCTGGGGCGTGCCGCGTCCCGTCCCGTGGTCGTCGTCGCCGTCAACGGCGGCGGCGAGCAGACCGCGGTCAGCGCGCTGCCGACGGCGCTCACCCGGGCCGGAGTCCTGCTGATCGTCTGCGGTGACCCGCAGCGGATCAACGCGATGCTGGGCGCGGGCGTCTGACGACCGACCCCTGTGGTCGGGCGTCCGCCGTCCGCGACGCGGCCGGGTGACCGGACGCCGTGTGCGTCGCGCACCGCGCGATGCATACGGCGCTACGTCGTCCGTCCCTTGCCGGGATCGGCCGGGGGCGGTGGTGCGGAGGACGCTTCAGCGTGCCGCCGCGCGGCGCAGCACGTCCGACGCGGCTCCGCCGGTGCGCGCCGGTGGCGGCTCCGTTTCGGCGAACCCCTCGGGGCGGGAGGCGGAACTCGGGCGACGGCCGCCGCGGCCCTCGCCGAGCACCTGCCAGCCGTCATGGGTCAGCGTGATGTAGGCGCCGCAGCGCAGCCCGTGCAGCGTGCAGGCGTCCCGCAGCCCCCACATCCACGCACCGTCCTCCTGCGTCCAACGCGCGTCTCCGTCACGGCAGTAGAGCAGGACGGCCGTGCGCACCGGCGTACGGCGCCGCAGGTCGTGCGGGATGACCCGACGCAACTGCGCGAGCAGCGCGTTACGGAACACCCAGCCGTCCGCCGCGCTCGCCCGCCGGGTGAACGAGGCGCTCGCCCGGACGCGCTCCTCGGGGTCGAGGACGGCGACGACGGCTGTTGTGGGCGTCGGACGGTGGCGGGCGTGCAGGCCGCTGACGACCTCACGTGGATTGCGCAGCAGCGGAATTCCCGCGGCTGACCACTCCGCGGGCTCGAGCATCCGGGCCAGTCGGTTGGCGGAATCGGTGGACAACTCGGCCGACGTCGAGGACTCCGACATCGATGCCGCAGCGGACGGAGCGAATCCGAAGGTCACGGTCCTCCCTTCGGCTACGCGCCCAGAGGGCGGGATCGGACGGGGGAGAGAGCACACCGCGGCACAGCCCTGCCGGGCACGCAGAGCCGCGCGGGAGCGGTTCCAATTCTTCCCGTCGTACTGGCTTGCGGCAACGAGCAATTGGAGCCGCCGACCGGTATCTGACGATGCGCCGTGTATATCCCTGCCCAGGGCGGCACGCGTCGACGCGTGCGTCAGCCCTGCACGGCCAGGACCAGCGGCAACACCCCCTTGGCTCCCGCCTTGCGGAGCATGCGGGCAGCGACGGCCAGGGTCCAGCCGCTGTCCGTCAGATCGTCGACGAGCAGTACGGGGCCGTCCGCCTCCTGGAGGGCCCCGGCGAGCCCGGCGGGGACCGTCAGCGTCCCGTCCAGCGCCCGCAGGCGCTGCGCGCTGTTGCTCCTCGGCACATGCGCGGTGTCGGCCCCTGGGGCGTACTCGATCGAGCCGAGCAGGGGGAGACGGCCGATCTCCGCGATGTGCGCGCCGAGGGACTGGATCAGCTGCGGCCTGGTGTGCGACGTCATGGTCACCACGCCCGCCGGCCGCGGCTGGGCGTCCGCGCTTCCCGAGGCCCAACCTCCGGGCCCCTTCGCCCAGTCGGCGAGCACGCCGACCACGGCCTTCGCCACGTCGTCGGGCACCGGTCCGTCGGGGGCCTGCGGGGCGAGCATCGGCCGCAGGCGGTTGCCCCAGCCGATGTCCGAAAGCCGCCCCAGTGCCCGGCCCCGGTCGGCCTGCTCGCCCGCCGGGATGCGTCCCTTGAGGTCGACGCCGACCGCGGCGAGTCCCGTCGGCCACATCCTCCGGGGCTCCACGTCGACACCCGCGCGGACCAGCTCTCCGCGAGCCGTGCCCAGGGCCCCGGAGGACACCGCGTCACTGAAGCGCGACCCCGCGCAGTTGTCGCAGCGCCCGCAGGGTGCCGCCGCCTCGTCGTCCAGCTGGCGGCGCAGGAACTCCATCCGGCAGCCCGGAGCCGTGGCGTAGTCACGCATCGCCTGCTGCTCGGCCTGCCGCTGCTTGGCCACCCACGCGTACCGCTCGGCGTCGTACGCCCAGGGCATGCCCGTGGAGATCCAGCCGCCCTTGACGCGCCGGACCGCGCCGTCGACGTCCAGGACCTTGAGCATCGTCTCCAGGCGTGATCTGCGCAGCTCGACCAAGGGCTCGAGCGCGGGCAGTGACAGCGGCCTGCCCGCCTGCGCCAGGACGTCCAGCGTGCGCCGGACCTGCTCCTCGGGCGGGAAGGCCAGCGACGCGAAGTAGTTCCAGATCGCCTCGTCCTCCTTGCCCGGCAGCAGCAGCACCTCCGCGTGATCGACACCGCGGCCCGCGCGGCCGACCTGCTGGTAGTAGGCGATCGGCGACGAAGGGGAGCCGAGGTGGACCACGAAGCCGAGGTCGGGCTTGTCGAAGCCCATGCCGAGGGCGGACGTGGCGACCAAGGCCTTCACGCGGTTGGCCAGCAGATCTTCCTCCGCCTGCTGGCGGTCCGCGTTCTCGGTCTTTCCGGTGTACGACGTGACCGTGTGCCCGCATTGCCGCAGGAAGGCGGTGATCTCCTCGGCGGCCGCGACCGTCAGGGTGTAGATGATCCCGGAGCCGGGCAGCTCGTCCAGGTGGTCGGCGAGCCAGGCCAACCGGTGTGCGGCATTGGGTAGTTGGAGCACGCCAAGGCTCAGGCTCTCCCGGTCCAGCGGGCCGCGCAGCACGAGCGCGTCCGAGGTGCCTCCGGTGCCCAGCTGCTCGGCCACATCGGCCGTCACGCGCGCGTTGGCCGTCGCGGTGGTGGCGAGGACGGGGACGCCCGGCGGCAGATCGGCGAGCATGGTGCGCAGGCGCCGGTAGTCGGGCCGGAAGTCGTGGCCCCAGTCGGAGATGCAGTGCGCCTCGTCGACCACGAGCAGGCCGGTGGCGGCGGCGAGCTTGGGCAGGACCTGGTCCCGGAAGTCCGGGTTGTTCAGCCGCTCCGGGCTCACCAGGAGCACGTCCACGTCTCCGGAGGCCACCTCGGCCTGGATGGTGTCCCACTCCTCGGTGTTGGAGGAGTTGATCGTGCGGGCCCGGATGCCGGCCCGCGCCGCGGACTCCACCTGATTGCGCATGAGCGCGAGCAGCGGCGAGACGATCACGGTGGGGCCGCTGCCCCGCTCCCGCAGCAGCGCGGTCGCGACGAAGTACACGGCGGACTTGCCCCATCCTGTGCGCTGCACGACCAGGGCCCGGCGCTTGTCGGCCACCAAGGCCTCGATCGCCCGCCACTGGTCCTCGCGCAGGCGTGGCCCGTCCTGCCGGGGCGCCTCGCCGGGCTCGGCCGCGGGGCCGCCGACGAGGCGGGCGAGTACGGCATCGGCCGCCGTGCGCAGATCTTCGTTGCTCATGCCCCCATGCAACCCGATGGGTCTGACATTAGGCGAACGCGTCGGCCGGGCTGTGGATAACTCTTGGCGTGCCCCTGATCGTAGTTATCCACAGGCCAACCGGAATTTCGCGATCCGCGGGATGGTCGTCGCATGACGAATCACAGCGAGTCAAACGACATGACGAACCGTCGCGAGTCGAGCGAGGTCGCGCAGCGCGGCGAGTTGAACGAGGCCACGCAGCACAGTGGGTCGAACGAGGACACGCGGCACAGTGGGTCGAGGGAAGGCGCGCAGCGCGGTGAGTCGAGCGAGGCGGCGCGCGGCCGTAAGACGTCCGGTCTGGCCGGGCCCGTCGACGAAACCCTGGTCACCCTGCGGACCCCCGCCGAACTGGCCGACGCACTGCCGTACTTGCTCGGCTTCCGACCCGAGGAGAGCATCGTGCTGATCGCTCTGCACGGCGAGCGAGGGCGGTTCGGCGGGCGGGTGCGCCTCGGGATTCCCGGGCGCGCGGAGGACTGGCCGTCCATCGCCGAGCAGCTCGCGCAGTGCTTGGTGAGCGGCTGCGAGAGGCGCGGGGCCAAGCCGGACGGCGTCGTCGCCTTCCTGTGCGCCGAGCCCGTCGGAGGTGAGTCCGGAGCACAGGTCATGGCGCGGCTGCGGTCGTTGGCGCAGGTGATCCGGACCTCGTGCGGCGGGCTCGACGTGCCCGTCTTCGAGGTCGTGTGCATCTCGGCGGGCCGCTTCTGGACGTACTGCTGCCCGAATCAGGAGTGCTGCCCGCCCGAAGGCGTCCCGCTGCTCGAGCCCGGTACGTCGGTCCTTGCCGCCGCCACGGCCTACGCCGGTGTCCAAGTGGGCGCCACACCACGGGAGATGCGGGCGCGGCTCACCCCGTGGGTGACCGCAGGAGCCGCCGACCAGGAAGCCGCACTCGACGCGGCCGGAATGGCGATCGTGCGCCGGCTCCTCGAAGAGGAAGGGGAAGCCGGCACCTCCGAACTCGCCGCCGAGACGCTGGACCTGGCCCGCCGGGTCATGGCACGCCTCGACGCCGCGCCGTCCGTCACCGGCACGCTGGAGTCGGACCTCCGGGACGACGAACTGCTCGCGCACGACGAGGCGGCGGCGCTGATCCTGGGTCTCCAGGACCGCACGACGCGCGACCGCGCGGCGGAGTGGATGGAGGGTGACGACGCGGCTCCGGCGCTGCGTCTCTGGAGGGCGCTGGCCCGCCGCTGCGTCGGCGCCTACGGAGAGCATGCGGCGGCACCGCTGTCCCTGGCGGGCTGGGTCGCCTGGTCCCTCGGTGACGCCACGGAGGGCCAGGAAGCCCTGGGTATGGCGCTGACCGCGGACCCGGAGTATGCCTTCGCGCAGCTCCTGCACCACGCCTGCGCCGAGGACATGGACCCGGAGCCGATCCGGCGCTGTCTGCGCAGGGAGGAGCGAACGGACCGGAGCGCGGCCGAGGGGCAGGCCGAGCCGTCGGTGCCGACCGCTCCCGCGGACTCCACCGGGGAACCGGCGGGAGCGGCTCCCCGACTCCAGCACTCTGCCGGGGCGAAGGGAGCCGACATGCGAGTCACCGTCAGGCCACGGGCCGCCGACCGGCCGCGGGGCACCGAAAGGCCGCGAGGCTCCGAACGGCCCGGCGCGCGGCCCATGAACCGCCGTCGCACCCTCCGGCGCGCGGCGAGGGACGACAGGTGAGTGCGGTGGCTCCGCCTCCGGAGGCGCGTGTGGTTCTGGTGCCGCAGCGGGCGGCAGAGGCGGGAGGTGACAGACGAGGGGGAGGGCGAGACAGCCGGGCGGGTGGCTTCCGGTGCCGTGGGCGTGACTTGGGGCAGGGGCGGTCCGTTCACCTGTGTGGCGGTACCCGCATCCGGGTGGCGTCGCGGTACGACCTCCGACTCCCCGTAGCGCAGCCAGCGCGGAAGAAGCCGCCCCATGCCTCTGCCCGCCCCGTCCGCTGCCTCCGAGAAGAGCCCTCGGCAGGCTCCGTCCGCCTCCCCGCGTCGGCCGGGCGCGCAGGCCTCGGTTCTCGCACCGCGCCGCCCCGTACAGCTGCCGCCCGCGCATACGGCGCTGATCTGTGTCGCCATGCCCGCGCTCGCGATCTCCACGGACCAGGGGCAGTTGACCGGACACGGGCTCGAAGGGTTCTACCGCGCGGGGCGCCGACTGCTGTCCCGCTGCCAGGTGCGGGTGGCGGGGCGCGAGCCGGTCGCCGTGCAGGCGCGGATGATCTCGGCCGACAGCGCCCGCTTCGTCGCGACGCTGCGGGCGTCGGCGGACGGCGGCCCGGACCCGGACGTCGTCGTCGAGCGGACCCGGCATGCCGACGGCACGGAGCGGATCACGCTGCGCAGCGCGGCCACCCGCCCTCTGAGGCTGCCCGTCGAGGTGTCACTCGGCACGGACCTGGCGGAGCTCGGCGCGATCGCCTCCGGAGCCATCGGCCCCGAACTGCCCGCCAGCGTCCACGACTCGGGCATGCGGTGGTCCACCGCGGAGGGCCACTGCGTGGTGACCGCGCATCCGCCGCCCGCGGACGCGCTGGCCTCTGCCGGGCTGTTGCGCTGGGAGATGGAGCTGCCGCCGGGCGGCTCCCGGAGCGTGGAGCTGCGGGTGCGGCCGGAGGGCGCGGGGCCGGTCCGAGCGGTCGGGTATGGCGGAGCGCGCTCACTGGCCATGGCGCGGGCGGCGGGCGACGACCCGAGGGCCCAGCTCCTCCTGGACAGGTCGGTGCAGGACTTGCAGGCCCTGCTGCTGCGGGACCGCGAGCACCCGGCCGATGTCCACCTGGCCGCGGGTGCGCCGTGGCGCTGCGGTCTGGCCCCGGCCGAGTCGCTCGCAGCCGCCAGGATGACCCTGCCGCTCGGCACCGGGATCGCCCTGGGGACGCTGCGCACGCTCGCCCGCCGTCAACTCACCGGCTCGGGACCGCGAGCAGGGCTGATTCCCGGGCCGCTCAGAGACGCAGGGCCGCACCTGCCGCCGAGCTGCACCGGGGTCGAGGCGACGCTGCTCTTCCCGGTGCTGCTCGCGGAGGCGTGGCGCTGGGGGCTGCCGCCGCAGGACACGGAGGAGTTGCTGCCGGCGGCCGAGCGCTGTCTGCGCTGGCTGCTCGCCGTGGCGGGCGACGAGGAATGCCTGCCGGATCCCCGCTCCGGAGGGCTCAAGCGCTGCGAGACCCAGGCACACGCCCACCGGGCGGCGCTGCTCGGCGCCGACCTGCTGGCGGCGCACGGCCGCGCGGGCGCCACCGGCCTGCGGGAGTGGGCGGACCGGCAGCGCCGCGCCTTCCGGGAGGCGTTCTGGGTGGCGGACCGTGCGGGCGGCCGCCCGGCAGCGGCCTGTCTGCCCGACGGCCGCCCCGTGCCCCTCCTCACCGGCAGCGCGGCCCATCTCCTCGACACCGGGCTGCTCGGGTCCGGCCGGCTCGCACCCGGACTGCTCGACAAGGTGCGGACCGAGCAGCTCGCCAGGCTGCTCGGCGGGCCCACCATGGACTCCGGCTGGGGCCTGCGCGGCCTGGGCGAGAAGGAAGCCGCGTACAACCCGTTCGGACACCGGAGCGGTGCGGTGCGCGTCCATGAGACGGCCGTCGCCGCCGCCGGGCTGGCCGCCGCGGGCTATGAGAAGGAAGCGAGCTCCCTGCTGCGTGGCGTGCTGGCGGCGGCCGAGGCCTTCGGTCACCGGCTGCCGGAGATGTATGCGGGGGAGGTGCGCACGGAGGGCGGGGCCCCGCTGCCCCACCCCGCCGCCTGCCGCCCGGCAGCCGTCGCCGCGGCAGCCGGGGTGCACCTCCTCACGGCACTCGCCGGTATCCGGCCCGATGCACCGGAGGGCACGGTGACCCTGCGCCCGGTCCGCAGCGCGCCCCTGGGCGAGCTGGGGCTGACGGCGCTGCGGGTCGCGGGCGCTCCCTTCTCCGTACGCGTCAGCAGGCTGGGGCTCGCCATGGTCGAGGAGGCGGGCGCCGGGCTGCAGTTGGGCGTGTGAGCCGTTCGGGAGCCGCCGGAGAGGCATTCGACCAAGGCGTGCGGTACGGCGGACCGTCATGGCGTGTTCTGCGCGGACCGGACAGAGCCGCCGTGTGCATCCGGCCGGGAACGGATGCTGGGAAGAGGTGTTTATCGTCAGGCAGACGACTATGATCGCGTCATGTCGCCCTACGACCCGTCGGCCTTCCCGCCCTTCGCTGTCACCGTCGACCTGGTCGTGCTGACCGTTCGCCGCCATGCGCTCTGCGCGCTGGCCGTGCGCCGCGGCGAGCCGCCGTTCCAAGGCCGTTGGGCGCTGCCCGGTGGATTCGTGCGCGCCGACGAGGACCTGTCGGCGGCCGCGGCGCGGGAGCTGATCGAGGAGACCGGCCTGTGTGCGCACGATCCGGACACTCCCGTTCAGGCCAACGGGGCGCATCTCGAACAGCTCGCCACCTACGGTGACCCGAAGCGTGATCCGCGGATGCGGGTCGTCAGCGTCGCCCATCTCGCCCTCGCCCCCGACCTGCCCGCGCCCCGAGCGGGCGGCGACGCGCACAGCGCGCGCTGGGCCCCGGTCGAGGCGCTGCTCAACCAGGGTGGATACGGCCGCGAGGACGAGCAGGCGGCGCCGCTCGCCTTCGACCACGCGCAGATCCTCGCGGACGGCGTGGAGCGGGCGCGCTCGAAGATCGAGTACTCCTCGCTGGCGACGGCCTTCTGCCCACCGGAGTTCACCGTCGGTGAGCTGCGACGTGTGTACGAGGCCGTGTGGGGGGTCGTGCTCGACCCGCGCAACTTCCACCGCAAGGTGACGGGTACACCGGGCTTCCTGGTGCCCACCGGCGGTACCACCACACGACAGGGCGGTCGCCCCGCCCAGCTCTTCCGCGCGGGCGGCGCGACGCTGCTCAACCCGCCGATGCTGCGCCCCGAGGTCTGAGGGCGCGTCGCAGGTCAGCACCTGGTCATACGCGGTCATGTGCCGGTCCGGGCCGCGCGGTTGACACCCGTGGCGCACTCCCTGACCGAAATGACGGATATATCGCGTTATCTTGCTCTGGTACCCGCGGGGTTCGTCCGTCCCCGACCTGGTGGACGAACCCCGGCCGCCGAGCGGTCTCACGTCCCGCGAGAGAAGCGATGATCCAGGCCATCGGACTGACAAGCAACGCCCGCCAGGAGCTGCCGCCCGCCGTCGACGACGTGTCCTTCGAGGCGCGAACAGGCCGTGTCACGGCGCTGCTCGGCGCGCGGGCCGCCGGGAAGACGACGGCACTGCGGCTCATGCTCGAACTCCAACCGGGCCGTGGAGTCACCTACTTCAGAGGCCGCCCGCTGCACCGCATCACCCATCCGTCGCGCGAGGTGGGCGTCCTCCTCGGTGACGTACCGGGACACCCCGCCCGCACCGTCCGCGGCCAGCTGCGCATGCTGTGCGCGGCGGCCGGTGTACCCGTCCGGCGCGCGGACGACGTACTAGAAGTCGTCGGTCTCGTCAGCCTCCGCGACCAGCGGCTCGGCACGCTCTCGCGGGGCATGGACCGCCGTCTCGGACTGGCCTGCGCCCTGCTCGCCGACCCGCACACGCTGGTCCTCGACGCGCCCGCCGACGGCCTCTCGGCCCGGGAGAGCGGATGGCTGCACGGCATTCTGCGCGCGCACGCCGCGCAGGGCGGCACCGTCCTGTTCTCCACCGACGACCCCAAGGAGGCGGCACGGACCGCCGACCGGGTCGTCACGCTCGAAGCGGGCCGCCTGGTCGCCGACCAGGAAGTCGGCGACTTCGCCCGCACCCGGCTGCGCCCCAGGGTCGCGGTCCGCAGCCCGCACGCGGCACGTCTCGGCGCGCTGCTGACCAAGGAGGCCCGTGCCGGCCGGCGGTCCGTCGAGGTGGTGCGGGAGGACGGCAACAGGCTTTCGGTGTACGGCAGCAACTGTGCCGACGTCGGGGAGACGGCGTTCCGGCACAGCATCCTCGTCCATCAACTCGCGGACGAGATCGGTGATGCGGGGCCTTCGCCGACGCCCGCGCCCAACGGCGGCAGTGAACCCGCCGGGCCGGTCGAACCGCCGCAGGCCGAATCCGCGGACGCCGCCGAGCCCGAGCCCGGCGCCACGAAGATCATCCCGCTCGCCACCGGGGCCGCGCCCGTCCCGGCCTCCCCGGAACCGTCGACCCCCCTGTCGCCCTTGCCGCCCCCCATCTCGGTCCGCCCGGCGCGCGGTCCGCTGCGTCCCTTGCGCTACGAGCTGCGTCGCGTCGCCGGTGTCGGCACCGGCTATCTCACCGCCGCCGCCGTGCTCGCCGTATCCGCCGGCCTCTGTGTCTTCCTCGCCCGGAGCGGGCACACGCCGCAGCCGCGTCTGCTGGCGGCCTGGCCGCGGGAACTTCCCTTGCCGCCCGCGGCTCTTGGCGTCGGGCTGCTGGGAGCCCTCGCCTTCGGCGAGGAATTTCGCCACCCAGCGCTCGCCGCCGACCGGGGCACCGTCCCCCGCCGCCTGGGGCTGCTCTGCGCCAAGCTGCTCGTCGCGGCCGGCACCGCGCTTCTGCTGGGCCTGGTGGTCGTCGCCGCCGACGCCGGGGTCCTCCACTTGGTATACGGATCGGAGCTCACGGAAGTTCCCGCCGACTGGCTTTCGATGAGCGCGAGTTGGGTCGCCCTGATGGTGGGCTGCGCCTGGGCGGGCGTGCTGGCCGGCGGAGTCTTCCGTTCCACGACCGCCGGGCTCGCCGCCGTACTGGCGGTGCCGATCGTCGTCGTACCCCTCGTACAGAAGGCCTTGGAGGGACCATCTGTGCGATCGGCGGCAGGTCTGCCGGGGAGGCTGCGCGACCTCGCGTTGGTGCAGTGGCCGTTCGGTGCCGAGCGGTATCTGGCCGGCGGAGTTCGGATGATCGCTCAACCTGTCGGCAGTGCACTGATGTTGTCGCTCACCGCCCTGCTCTGCGCATATCTGCTCACGACGATGCGTGGCCGAGCCCGATAACGATCGTCCGGCGCTTCCGTACCCGTGCTGCGCACAACTCCCCGGAGAACGCCCATTTCTTTCCGATAAGGCGTCAATTGCGGCGGGGTAAGCGATCACCCTTTCGTGTGCTTTTCACCAAAGACCTCAAGGGACTTGGGAGCAACGCCGACAAAGGATCCGTGAGTACCCTTGCGCACACCATGATGACCGCCGCCCGCTCCGCAGACTCCGGCCTCGCAGGACCGGGCGAACTCGACCGCTACCCCTACGCGGAGGCCCCCGGTGCCGACCGCGTCGTCGCCCCCTCGTGGGACACCGCCGACCAGGATCTCGGCCGTGTGGGCCGACGCGCCGCGGGCAGTCGCGGCCGCGGACTGCACGGCCAACTCGTCCAGCAGCTCGGGCAGATGATCGTTTCCGGCGACCTCGGCGCGGACCGCCCGCTGGTCCCCGAGGAGATCGGCCAGCGCTTCGAGGTCTCCCGGACCGTCGTCCGTGAGTCGCTGCGCGTACTGGAGGCCAAGGGCCTGGTCAGCGCCCGCCCGAATGTCGGTACGCGCGTCCGGCCCGTCAGCGACTGGAACCTCCTCGACCCCGACATCATCGAGTGGCGGGCGTTCGGTCCGCAGCGCGACGACCAGCGGCGCGAGCTGAGCGAGCTGCGCTGGACCATCGAGCCCCTCGCCGCCCGGCTCGCCGCGGGGCACGGCCGCGAGGAGGTGCAGCAGCGGCTCGCCGACATGGTCGAGATCATGGGGCACTCGCTGAGCCAGGGCGACGCGATCACCTTCTCCCGCGCGGACGCCGAGTTCCACTCGCTGCTCATCCAGCTCGCGAGCAACCGGATGCTGGAGCACCTCTCCGGCATCGTCTCGGCCGCGCTCCAGGTCTCGGGCGGACCGGTCACCGGCTGCGACCGCCCCACCGAGGCCTCGCTCGTCCATCACTCGCGCATCGTCGACGCCCTCGGCACGGGTGACGGCCAGGCCGCCGAGGTCGCGATGCGGCAGCTGCTCACCGTCCACCCGGAGGTGGAGCGCGTCGTGCCCGCCCCCCGCGAGCACTGACTGCCCGGGTCTGCGGCAGTACGGCCGGCGCATGCGCCCCGCGGCCTCACTTCTTCACTCCGTTGACGTGACACCGTCGCCGGACCTCTGCGGGTTCCTCGGGGAACCGGTGGGGTCCGGCGACGGTGCTGTTGCCCCCGTGATGACGGCCAGCACAGGGATTCTGGTCACTTCTGACCGTATCTAGACGCTTTTGAGCGCTTACGGGGTGTGACTCGGGCCACGTAGATTGGGCGTAACGCTCCTCGGGGCAGCGCGATGACCTAAGAGGTGATAGCCGAGGAGGGAATACAGCCGTCGTTCGCGGCGCTGTGTAGCTCCCCGGCCCCGCCTGCGCCGTCGACCATCCCCAGTCGTCGGTCGTCGGTCCTGGTCCACAATGGACGGGGCCGGAAGCCGTTTTCCAACGTTCCGAGAGGTTGTTCGTGTCGGCCAGCACATCCCGTACGCTCCCGCCGGAGATCGCCGAATCCGTCTCTGTCATGGCGCTCATCGAGCGGGGAAAGGCTGATGGGCAGATCGCCGGCGATGACGTGCGTCGTGCCTTCGAAGCTGACCAGATTCCGGCCACTCAGTGGAAGAACGTTCTGCGCAGCCTCAACCAGATCCTCGAGGAAGAGGGTGTGACGCTGATGGTCAGTGCCGCGGAGCCGAAGCGCCCCCGCAAGAGCGTCGCAGCGAAGAGCCCGGCCAAGCGCACCGCGACCAAGACCGTCGCGGCCAAGACGGCCACGGCGAAGCAGGCCACCGCGACCGCCGCCCCCGCGGCGTCGGCCGCAGATGTCGCAGCTGAGGACGCGCCCGCGAAGAAGGTCGCTGCCAAGAAGACGACGGCCAAGAAGGCCGCCGCGAAGAAGACCGTCGCCAAGAAGGCGACGGCCAAGAAGAGTGCGTCCAAGAAGGACGACGAGATCCTCGACGACGAGGCCACCGAGGAGACGCCCGCCACGGGCAAGCCCGGCGAGGGCGAGCCCGCGGAAGAGGGCGCCCAGGGCTTCGTGCTCTCCGACGAGGACGAGGACGACGCGCCGGCCCAGCAGGTCGCCGCGGCCGGTGCCACCGCCGACCCCGTCAAGGACTACCTGAAGCAGATCGGCAAGGTCCCGCTGCTCAACGCCGAGCAGGAGGTCGAGCTCGCCAAGCGCATCGAGGCCGGCCTGTTCGCCGAGGACAAGCTGGCCAACGCCGACAAGCTCGCGCCGAAGCTCAAGCGCGAGCTGGAGATCATCGCCGAGGACGGCCGCCGCGCCAAGAACCACCTCCTGGAGGCCAACCTCCGTCTGGTGGTCTCCCTGGCCAAGCGCTACACCGGCCGCGGCATGCTCTTCCTGGACCTCATCCAGGAGGGCAACCTCGGTCTCATCCGCGCGGTCGAGAAGTTCGACTACACCAAGGGCTACAAGTTCTCCACGTACGCCACCTGGTGGATCCGTCAGGCGATCACCCGCGCCATGGCCGACCAGGCCCGCACCATCCGTATCCCGGTGCACATGGTCGAGGTCATCAACAAGCTCGCGCGCGTCCAGCGCCAGATGCTCCAGGACCTGGGCCGCGAGCCCACTCCGGAGGAGCTGGCCAAGGAGCTCGACATGACCCCGGAGAAGGTCATCGAGGTCCAGAAGTACGGCCGTGAGCCGATCTCCCTCCACACCCCCCTGGGTGAGGACGGCGACAGCGAGTTCGGTGACCTCATCGAGGACTCCGAAGCGGTCGTTCCGGCCGACGCGGTCAGCTTCACACTCCTCCAGGAGCAGCTGCACTCCGTCCTGGACACCCTGTCCGAGCGTGAGGCGGGCGTGGTCTCCATGCGCTTCGGTCTCACCGACGGCCAGCCGAAGACCCTCGACGAGATCGGCAAGGTCTACGGAGTGACGCGTGAGCGCATCCGTCAGATCGAGTCGAAGACGATGTCGAAGCTGCGCCACCCGTCGCGTTCGCAGGTCCTGCGCGACTACCTCGACTAGTCATCTGGTCACCGGTGCTCCACAAGGAGTCACCGATACTCCACAGAGAAGGCCCGGAGTCTCCACGAGAGACTCCGGGCCTTCTTTCTGTCCCGGTCGGGCGCGCGTGGCGCGAGTGCGGGGCATGTCGCGCTGGATCACTGTGGGTGTGCCATGACAACCCAGAGTGAGGAGATCGCATGCCTCGTCCTTTTGTCCCCGCGCTGACGGTGGCACTCGCCCTTGCCGCCGCGGCGGCCGCGCTGCCGCTGGCCTCGCCGGCTCCGGCGGCCGCCGACAGCGTGGTCATCGGGGGAACCCCGGTCGATGTGGCCGACAGCCCGTGGGTGGTGGCCCTGTCCAGCCGTGACCGGTTCGGGGGTACGCGCGCGGGGCAGTTCTGCGGAGGCGTGGTGGTCGGGCGCTCGACGGTCCTCACCGCGGCCCACTGCCTCAGCGAGGAAGTCCTCGGGGTGCCGCTGCGCGAGTTGAGCGACTTGAGGGTGATCGCAGGGCGCAGCGATCTGGGCACGTCCGACGGACGCGAGATTCCGGTGCGCGAGGCGTCGGTGAATCCGCAGTACGACAGCTTCACCAACTCCGGTGACGTGGCCGTGCTCAGGCTCGCCAGGCCGCTTCCCGAGGGCTCCGCGATCCGTATGGCGGGTCCGGGCGATCCGGCGTACGAGTCCGGCACGCGGGCCGCCGTCTATGGGTGGGGTGACACCACGGGAGCGGGTGACTACGCGCACGCGTTGCGTTCCGCGCATGTGCGCGTACTGTCCGACTCCGTGTGCGAACAGGCCTATCCGGGCAGCGCGGACGGAACGTACACGTCCGAATCCATGCTGTGCGCGGGAGAGGTCGAGGGCGGGCGGGACGCCTGCCAGGGGGACAGCGGCGGGCCACTGGTCGCACGGGGCAGGCTGATCGGCCTGGTGTCGTGGGGAAGTGGCTGCGGGCGGGCCGGGAGTCCGGGCGTGTATACGCGCGTCTCGGATGCCGCTCAGGCGATGGGTCTGCGTCGCTGAAGGTCCGGGGCCCCAACAGGGGCCGCCGAGGAGGCGCCTGAGCGCCTCTGTGACGAGAGCGGGCGGCCGTCCCTGGGGTTGGCAGGGTCGGCCGCCCGGTCACCGGCCTGGTGTGCGCCGGAGGGCTCGTCGTGGATGCGAGGTGTCAGCGTTCCTCGTCGGTGGATTCCGGGACGGCCGTCAGCCGCTCCGTCTCGTCCTGTATCTCAGCGGCGATCTTCTTGAGTTCCGGCTCGAACTTGCGGCCGTGGTGGGCGCAGAAGAGCAGTTCACCGCCGCTCAACAGGACGACGCGCAGGTATGCCTGGGCGCCGCAGCGGTCGCAGCGATCAGCGGCCGTCAGGGGGCTCGCGGGGGTCAGAACAGTAGTCACGTCGCCTCTTCTCTAGCTCGACGAGCTGTCGTACCAGGGTCAACATCCAACCAGGCCGAAAACGTTCCCGCTCGTGGCTTTTCCTCGAATGTTTTTTCCGAGGCGGCTGTCTGCTGCCGGTTGGCGGCGAATGTGCCGTATTGCGTCTCTTACGTGTCTTACGGTTTCGCGCTGGTCTGTCAGGTCGGTCGTCCGCCGGCTGGGTTGCCGGTTGTTCATGAGGACGTGCCCGGAGCCTAAATGGTTCATGCCTGGAAGGGAACGTGACGTGCGCTTCACTCCATCGAGGGATCGAACAGGCGTGCGGCTCTGGACTAGTCTGAGTTGAGACGAGGGTGGCGTTACAACGGCTCTACCAGGCCTCGGTACCCTCTGACCGGCAACCGAAGTCGGGTCCTTACCCAAAGGGACCCCCCTTGAAATTCAGCGAGGAGCGAACCGCGTGACCGCCGAGACGTCCGTGCCGTCCACAGCGTTGCTGACCGGAGCAGACCGGGACGGTTCCAACTACACCGCGCGGCACCTGCTCGTCCTGGAGGGGCTCGAGGCCGTACGCAAGCGTCCGGGCATGTACATCGGGTCGACGGACAGCCGTGGCCTGATGCACTGCCTCTGGGAGATCATCGACAACTCCGTCGACGAGGCCCTGGGCGGATACTGCGACCACATCGAAGTCATCCTCCACGACGACGCCTCCGTGGAGGTCCGGGACAACGGCCGAGGCATCCCGGTGGATGTCGAGCCCAAGACCGGCCTCTCCGGAGTCGAGGTCGTCATGACGAAGCTCCACGCGGGCGGCAAGTTCGGCGGTGGCTCGTACGCGGCCTCCGGCGGTCTGCACGGCGTGGGCGCCTCCGTGGTGAACGCGCTCTCCGCGCGCCTCGACGTCGAGGTGGACCGCGCGGGCCACACCCACGCGATCAGCTTCCGGCGCGGCGTCCCCGGCGCCTTCGCCAAGACCGGCCCCGACGCGGCCTTCGACCCCGCGGCCAAGCTGCGCAAGGCCAAGAAGATCCCCAAGACCCGCACCGGCACGCGCGTGCGCTACTGGGCCGACCGCCAGATCTTCCTCAAGGACGCCAGGCTCAGCCTGGAGACGCTGCACCAGCGCGCCCGCCAGACCGCGTTCCTGGTGCCGGGCCTCACCATCGTCGTACGCGACGAGTACGGCCTCGGGGAAGGCGGCAGCAAGGGCGAGGAATCCTTCCGCTTCGACGGCGGCATCAGCGAGTTCTGCGAGTACCTGGCGCAGGACAAGGCCGTCTGCGACGTCCTCCGCTTCTCTGGGCAGGGCACCTTCAAGGAGACCGTGCCGGTCCTCGACGAGCACGGCCAGATGACGCCCACCGAGGTCACCCGTGAGCTCGGCGTGGACGTGGCGCTGCGCTGGGGCACCGGCTACGACACGACGCTGCGGTCCTTCGTCAACATCATCGCCACCCCCAAGGGCGGCACCCATGTGACGGGATTCGAGCGCTCCCTCACCAAGACGATGAACGAGGCGCTGCGCAGCCAGAAGGTGCTGCGCGTGGCCGAGGACGACATCGTCAAGGACGACGCCCTGGAAGGCCTGACCGCGGTCGTGACGGTCCGTCTCGCGGAGCCGCAGTTCGAGGGGCAGACCAAGGAGGTGCTCGGCACCTCGGCGGCCAACCGCATCGTGGCCAACGTGATCGCCAAGGAGCTCAAGGCGTTCCTGACGTCCACCAAGCGCGACGCGAAGGCCCAGGCGCGGGCCGTCATGGAGAAGGCCGTCGCCGCGGCGCGCACCCGCATCGCGGCCCGCCAGCACAAGGACGCCCAGCGCCGGAAGACGGCCCTGGAGTCCTCCTCGCTGCCGGCGAAGCTGGCGGACTGCCGCAGCGACGACGTGGAGCGCAGCGAGCTCTTCATCGTCGAGGGCGACTCGGCGCTCGGCACCGCCAAGCTCGCGCGGAACTCGGAGTTCCAGGCGCTCCTGCCGATCCGCGGCAAGATCCTCAACGTTCAGAAGGCGTCCGTGACGGACATGCTGAAGAACGCCGAGTGCGGCGCGATCATCCAGGTCATAGGAGCCGGGTCCGGCCGGACCTTCGACATCGACGCGGCCCGTTACGGGAAGATCATTCTTCTCGTCGACGCCGATGTCGACGGCGCGCACATCCGCATCCTGCTGCTGACGCTGTTCCAGCGCTACATGCGGCCGATGGTCGAGGCGGGCCGGGTCTTCGCGGCGGTGCCGCCGCTGCACCGCATCGAGCTCAGCCAGCCCAAGAAGGGCCAGGACAAGTACATCTACACGTACTCGGACCGCGAGCTGCGCGAGACGCTGCTGGAGCTGCAGCGCAAGAACGTCCGGTACAAGGACTCGATCCAGCGGTACAAGGGTCTGGGCGAGATGGACGCCGACCAGCTGGCCGAGACCACGATGGACCCGCGCTACCGCACCCTGCGCCGGATCAACATCTCGGACCTGGAGTCCTCCGAGCAGGTCTTCGATCTGCTGATGGGCAACGACGTGGCGCCCCGCAAGGAATTCATCACCAGTTCAGCGGCGACGCTGGACCGCTCGCGCATCGACGCGTAGCGCTCGTGCCGGGCGCGGAAGGCGGGTGTCTTCCGCGCCACGGACGGCACTCCACCCGTGGGTGGAGCCTGAGGCTCCACCCACGTTCCACCCCTGAGCCGATCCCGTGATCAGGCAAATTCTCTAGCGTTGAAGGCACATGGCGTCGCGAACGCGGCGTGCGAGCCGACGCGGGAGGAGGGGGTGTGAACTCGGACCGGTGGACGGGATGGCCGTCCCGAGAGGCGCTTGCCCGCGAGGGGATGAGCCTGGCCAGGGTGTGGTTCGTCAGGGTCCTGCGCGTGGTGATCCTCGGCGGTCTGCTGTGGGACGCGTTCCACCAGAACAGGGGCTGGCACCTGGTGGGCGGGGTCGCGCTGGTCGCGCTCTGCTTCGGGCTCGGCTGGGCGTTCTTCCGTACGTCGTTCGAGCACCGGCTGTGGCTCTCACTCGCCTTGCTGGGACTGCTGATGGCGGCGGCGTACGCGGCGGAGCTGGGTGAATGGCGGGCCCTCGCGCTCGTCCTGTGGTGCTCCACGGCCGTCGCGGCCCTGGAGCGGCTGCCGCTCGCGGCGGGAGTGGTCTGCGTGCTCGTCGCGATGACCTCCTTCGCCGCGTACAACACGGACAGCCGGCTCGTCACCGGTCTCATAGTCGTCGGGCTCGGGCTCGCCGGGTACACGCTGCGGCTCGATGCGGAGGCGCGCGGCAGCACGCAGCGGCTGCTCGCCCAGGAGCGGGCCGCCCGCGCGGCCGAGGCGGAGACCGCCGCGCTGGCCGAGCGGGGGCGTATCGCGCGGGAGATCCATGACGTGCTCGCGCACAGCCTCTCCGCGCAGCTGGTCCACCTGGAGGCCGCGCGGCTGCTGATCGAGGGGGACGCGACGCGCGAGCAGATACTGGACCGGGTCGTGGCGGCACGCTCCATGGCCCGCGAAGGGCTCGCGGAGACCCGGCAGGCGCTCTCGGCGCTGCGCGGCGAGATGACGCCGGTCGAGGACTTCCTGCGTGAGCTGGTCGCCTCCGACGGGGCGGCGGTGACCGTGGCGGGGGCGCGGCGTGCCCTGCCCGCCGAGGCGTCCCAGGCGGTGCGCAGGGTCGCGCAGGAGGCCGTGACGAACGTGCGCAAGCACGCGCCGGGGGCCAAGGTCTCCGTCCGGCTCGAGTACGGGGCGGGCGAAGTGACCCTGGACGTACGGGACTCGGGCGCGCCGCCGGGCGAACTGACGGGCTCCGGAGCCGGGTACGGTCTGCTCGGGATGCGGGAGCGGGCCGAGCTGCTGGGCGGATCGCTGCTGGCCGGGCCGGGCGAGGAGGGCTTCATCGTGACGCTGAAGGTGCCCACATGACGGCGGAGGGCGGCGCCAGGCCGCCGGCGCGGGTGGTGGTGGTCGACGACCAGACCGTGGTGCGCGAGGGGATTGTGATGCTGCTGGGGCTGTTGCCCGGCATCGAGGTCGTCGGCTCCGGAGGCGATGGGGAGGAGGCGGTGCGGCTGGTGGCCGAACTGGCGCCGGACGTCGTCCTGATGGACCTGCGCATGCCACGGGTCGACGGAGCGGAGGCGACGCGCCGCATCCGCGCCGGGTATCCGGGGACGCAGGTGGTCGTGCTGACCACGTACGCCGATGACGAGTCGCTCTTCCCCGCCTTGCGGGCTGGGGCGCGCGGCTATCTCACCAAGGACGCGGGCGGGGACGAGATCGTTCGGGCCGTCCAGGACGTGCTGTCGGGGGACGCGGGGCTCTCGCCGCAGATCCAGCGGCGGCTGCTCGAGCGGCTCGCCGCGTCCGATCAGCCCGCGCCCGCGCCGGAGCCGCCGGACGGACTGACCACACGCGAGACCGAGGTGCTCGTCCTGATCGCCGACGGGATGACGAACCAGGAGATCGCCCGCGAGATGCATGTCTCGACCGCGACGGTGAAGACGCACATCAACAACCTCTTCGCCAAGACGGGCATCAAGGACCGTGCGCAGGCCATCCGTTACGCCTACCGGCACGGATTGGCGAAGCCGCCGGGCGCGGCCGTCGGCTGAGCAGGATCTTCGAAAGGGGGCGCTCGTTGCTGATGGGGCTTCACCTGATGGGGTGAAGAGCAGAGAGAGAAGAGTCAGGGATCTTCCCGTTCTGTCCATCCTTGGGCACGCGGCCGAACAGGGCTGCGGACAAGGAGAGTTCGGTGGAGAAGCACGACGGGCGCGATGCCGGGCAGGCGCGGACCAGTGATCTCAGGGATCCCTGGTACGACGCGCTCGCCTCGGGCTGGGGAGAGTTGGACGGCACGGGCGCGCCCGCGCCCGCGGTGCCGCCCCAGGCCGCGGCGGAGCGCGACGCGAGCGCTGCGGACATCTACCTGGAGGTGCAGCGCAGCGCCGCCTTCCAGGAGGTGCGCGGCAGGTACCGGCGATTCGTCGTCCCCGCGGTGGCCGTCTTCTTCACCTGGTACGTCGCCTACGTCGTGACGGCCACGGCCGCGCCCGGCTTCATGGCGCGGCCCGTCACCGGATCCGTGAACGTCGCGATGCTCGCCGGTCTGGGGCAGTTCCTGACGACCTTCCTGCTGACCTGGGCGTACGCCCGGCATGCCCGGCTGCGCAGGGATCGGCCCGCGCTCGATCTGCGCTGGGCCGTCTTCGAGCAGAAGCGGGAGCAGGAACAGCAGCGGGAGCAGCGGCAGGAACAGCGCAGAGCGCCGGAGCGGGACCGGGGGAGCGAGCGATGACAGGGGACCACCAGACGCTCGCGCTGCTGCTGTTCGGCGTGTTCGTGGCCGTCACGCTCGCGATCACGACCTGGGTGAGCCGCAACCGGCACGGCTCTGCGGAGGAGTTCTACGCGGGCGGGCGGCTCTTCTCGCCCATGGAGAACGGTTTCGCCATCGCCGGCGACTACATGTCGGCGGCCTCCTTCCTCGGCATCTCCGGGCTGATCGCGCTGTTCGGCTACGACGGCCTGCTGTACTCCGTGGGCTTCCTCGTCGCCTGGCTGGTGGTGCTCTTCCTGGTGGCCGAACTCGTGCGCAACTGCGGCCGGTTCACGCTCGCGGACGTCGTCGCCGCCCGGATGCGCGAGCGTCCCGTACGCATCGCGGCGGGAACTTCCTCGGTCACCGTGTCCGTTCTCTACCTGGTGGCGCAGATGGTGGGGGCGGGCTCACTGGTGGCGCTGCTGCTCGGCGGGACGAGCGGGGCGGCGCAGGCCTGGACGGTGATCGGCGTCGGCGCGCTCATGGTCATCTATGTGTCGTTGGGAGGGATGCGGGCCACCACCTGGATCCAGATCGTCAAGGCCGTCCTGCTGATGTGCGGGGCGATCGCGCTGACCGTGCTCGTGCTGGTGCGGTTCCACGGGGACTTCGACCAGTTGCTGCGGACGGCGGCCGATCGCAGCGGCCACGGCAGCCAGTTCCTCGCGCCCGGCCTCAAGTACGGCGGAGACTGGACGGCGCGCCTGGACTTCATCAGCCTGGGCCTCGCGCTGGTGCTCGGGACGGCCGGACTGCCGCACATCCTGTCGCGCTTCTACACCGTGCCGACCGCGCGGGCGGCGCGCCGCTCGGTCGTCTGGTCCATCGGGCTGATCGGCGGCTTCTACCTGATGACGATCGTGCTCGGCTTCGGCGCCGCCGCCATCGTGGGCTCCGACGCGGTGCGGGGCTCGAATGCCGCGGGGAACACGGCCGTTCCGCTCCTCGCGCTCGATCTGGGAGGCGGCGCGGATTCCACAGGCGGAACGGTTCTCTTCGCGATCGTCGCCGCGATCGCCTTCGCCACCATCCTCGCCGTGGTCGCGGGGATCACCCTCGCCTCGTCGGCCTCCGTGGCGCACGACCTGTACGCGTCGCTGCGCCGCCCGCACGCCAAGCCGCGCAGCGAGGTGGCGGTGGCGCGGATCGCTGCCGCCGCGATCGGCGTGGTCGCGATCGGCCTCGGGCTGCTCGCGCGCGATCTCAACGTCGCGTTCCTGGTGGGCCTGGCCTTCGCGGTCGCCGCGTCCGCCAATCTTCCCGTGCTGCTCTATTCGCTGTTCTGGCGGAACTTCACCACACGGGGCGCGGTCTGGTCCGTGTACGGGGGCCTGGTGCCCTCCCTGGTGCTGGTCCTGCTGTCACCCGTCGTCTCCGGAGGGCCCGGCTCGCTCTTCCCCGGCGTGGACTTCCAGTACTTCCCCCTCGAGAACCCGGGCCTCGTCTCCATCCCGCTGGGCTTCATCGCCGGATGGCTGGGCACCGTCACCTCGCCGGAGCCTGCCGACGAGGCCAAGCACGCGGAGACGGAAGTACGGTCGCTCACCGGGGCGGGAGCGGTGTAACGGTTCTCTAGGAGAGGCCTTCTTCAAGGTGTCCTCTCCTAGGAACCGCTGGACGCCCACTCGTAGCGATGCTCCGGACGGCCCGTGTCGCCGTACTTGAGACTGAGCCGGACGCGGCCCGAGCGCTCCAGGAGCTTCAGATAGCGCTGGGCCGTCTGCCGGCTCAGCCGGGTGCGGTCCGCCAACTCCTGGGCGGAGAGCGGCCCTTCAGCGCCCATCAGGGCCCTGCGGACCAGCTCCGCCGTGGTGGGGGAGTGCCCTTTGGGCAGCTCCGGTGCCGGTGTCGCGGAGAGCGCGCCGAAGATCCGGTCGACCTCCGCCTGCTCGGCCTCGCCGCCACCGTCCAAGGTGCGGCGCAGCGTCGCGTACGCCTCCAGCTTGGCGCGAAGTCCCGCGTAGGAGAACGGCTTGACGAGGTACTGCAGGGCGCCGTGCCGCATCGCGGCCTGGACCGTGGCCACGTCGCGGGCGGCGGTCACCATGATCACGTCGGTCTGGTGGCCGCGCTCGCGCAGCGCCCGGACGACCGCGAGTCCCGTCTCGTCCGGCAGATAGTGGTCCAGGAGCACCAGGTCGACGGGAAGCTCCTCGACGAGCCGCAGCGCCTCCGAGGCGCTGTGCGCCTTGGCGGCCACCCGGAAGCCCGGGACCTTCGCCACGTAGGCGGCGTTGACGTCCGCGACCCGGACGTCGTCGTCCACGACGAGCACCTCGATCATCGTGCCTCCTCCCTAGGGGCCAGATCGGACTGGGCGAGCGCTTCGGGCAGTACGACGGTGAACTCGGCGCCCCCTTCGGGGGAGGCGCCCGCCCGCGCGCTGCCGCCCTGCCGTTCGGCGAGCCTGCGGACCAGGGCGAGCCCGATGCCACGCTTGCCGTGCGCCGGGGGCTCCTTGGTGGACCAGCCCTCCGTGAAGATCGTCTCGCGTCGGTCGGCCGGGACACCGGGGCCCGTGTCGCGCACCCGGAGGACGACGGTCCGTCCCTCGCTGCGCAGATCGACCTCCACGCGCGCGTGCGCAGTGCCCGCGGCCGCGTCGAGCGCGTTGTCGACGAGGTTGCCGACGACGGTGACCAGGCCGCTCGGATCGATCAGCCGGTCGGGCAGCGCCGTGTCGCGCGGCACGGCGAGCACGACGCCGCGCTCCGCCGCGACCGTGGCCTTGCCCACGAGGAGCGCCGCGAGCAGCGGATCGCCGATCCGCTCCGTGATCTGCTCGGCGGTCACCCGGTGCGCGCCCGCCACCTCGCCGACGAACTCCGCCGCCTCCTCGTACATCTCGAGCTCCAGGAGGCCGAGCAGCGTGTGCATGCGGTTGGCGTGCTCGTGGTCCTGGGCGCGCAGCGCGTCGATGAGGCCGCGGGTGGAGTCCAGCTCACGGCCGAGCTGCTCCAGCTCGGTGCGGTCGCGCAGGGTGGCGACGGCGCCCCCGTCGTCGGTGGGCATGCGGTTGGCGACCAGGACCCGCTGACCGCGGACGGTCAGCAGGTCGGTGCCGTCGACCCGCCCGGCAAGGACATCCGTCGTGCGGCCGGGACCGAGGGCCGTGTCGAGGGGCTGTCCGATGGCCTCCGGGCCGAGGCCCAGGAGGCGCTGGGCCTCGTCGTTGAGGAGGCGGATCCGGCCGCCGCCGTCCAGGGCGACCACGCCCTCACGGATGCTGTGCAGCATGGCCTCGCGTTCCGCGAGGAGCGCCGAGATATCGGAGAAGGCCAGGTCACGGGTCTGCCGCTGGACCCGGCGCGAGATCAGGTAGGCGGCGAGCGCCCCCACCGCGAGCGCGCCGCCCGCATAGGCGAGAAGGCCGGGGATCGCATGGACGAGGCGGGCGCGGACACTGTCGTACTCGATGCCTACGGAGACGGCGCCCACGATGTCCCCGTCGATGTCCCGCAGCGGCACCTTGCCGCGGGCCGAGCGGCCCAGGGTGCCGTCGTCGATCTCCATGACCTCGTCGCCGGCGAGCGCCTCGCTGGGGTCGGTCGAGACGACCCTGCCGATCTCGTCGGGGTCGGTGTGGGACCAGCGCACCCCGTCCTTGTTCATGATCACGACGTACTCGGCGCCGCTGGCGCGCCGGATCCGTTCGGCTTCCGTCTGCACGGGCCCGTCGGCCGTGGGCCGTGAATCGCGCAGGTCCTCGGCGATCTGCGGCTGGGCCGCCGTCGTCTGGGCGATGGCGAGCGCGCGGCGCATCGCCTGGTCGTCCAGCTGGTCGCTGAGCGGGGCGAGGAAGAGTCCGGTGGCGAGCACGGCGACTCCGGCGGCGATCGCCAGCTGCATCAGCAGGACCTGCGAGAAGACGCGCCGCGGCAGGCCGAGGCGGAGTCGCCGGGCAGGGGAGGTCGGGCTCATGGGACGAACGGTACGGCGAGCGGCGGGCTACTCCGAAGTCACTGTGGCGGGGATCTCCCGCACGGCCTCGCGCACCGCCACCACGTCCATCCGCGCGGGAGCCACGGGCGACCCGCCGCAGCTCTCCGGGCGGGGCGGGTGCGAGGCGCCCTGGTCGACGGTCACGCGCCAGCGCCGACCGTCGACATGAGCGACCGACACCTCCCAGCGCGGCGCGGCGCCTTCGGTACGGACCACGGTCAGGGCGCCCGCGGCGTCCTCGCCGACCGACCTGCGCACGGCGAGCTCGGCGGCCTGTCCCGGCCGGTCCCAGGCGGAACTGCCCCGGCACCCTTCCGTGACGACCCGGCCCGCGCGCACCGCCTCGAGGATCTCCTTGACGGCGTGCGTCTCGGAGCGGCCGTACGCGTACCCGTACGGCAGGACGAGCAGGGTGGGGGAGAAGCGATGGCCACCCAGATGAGTGACTTCCCAGACGCCTTCTTCACCGGAAGCGGCGAGTTCGCCGGCCAGCGGCCTGCCGAGGAGGGCGCAGCAGCGGTCGCGCTTGCCGTTCGTGCAGACCAGGGCGAGCGGTTCGCCCGTGTGCGGGGCACCGAATCCGCCGTGGTCGCCCGCGCCGAGTGCCGCGAAGTCGAGGTCCAGGAGCCGCGCCGGATCGTCCGTGACCTGGGCGCGCAGCCAGGCGTCGCCGGGCGCGGTGTGGGCCGCGTAGACGCGGTGCAGGGCGGGGCGGTGGCAGTCCGCGTGGCGCCCCGGGCGCCGGATGAGGGCGACGCGTACGCCGGTCCCTTCGGCGGCCTTCTCCAGGGCGCGGCCGACCTCCGGGTCCAGATGGCTGGACGTGAGCGCTTTCGCGCCCCAGGGGCCCGGCTGCTCGATCAGCAGCCATGTCCTGGCGGTGGCCGCGGTCCCCGCGAGAGGCTCGTCCAGATCCCGCGAAGCGGTGGCGCACGTACTCACGGAGGGGAGCCTAACCCGCGCCGGGTGTGCGGTGATTCATCCGCCCTGGGGCGCGGGCATCGGCTGCGGCGGCCGCGGTCCGACGTACTGCCCGCTGGGACGCATGCGCAGCGGGCGCTCCTCGTACTCCTCCAGGGCGTGGGCGATCCAGCCGGCCGCGCGCGCCACCGCGAAGATCGTCTCGCCGGCCTCGGCGGGCATGCCGGAGGACGCGGTCAGGACGGCGAGGGCCAGGTCGACGTTGGCGTGCAGATCCGTGTGGCGGGCGGTGGTGGCGACCACGTCGCGGGCCGCCGCGAGCAGGGGGCCTGCCTCGGGGACGTCCTCCAGGAGGGCGAAGAGCGCCACCGCGCGGGGGTCGTCGCCGGGGTAGAGGCGGTGGCCGAGGCCGGGGACGCGGCGCCCCGCGCGCAGTTCGTCCGCCACCACGGGGGCCGCGCTGCCCCGATCGAGCACGTCCAGGAGCATGCGGTGCGCGAGGCCGCTCGCCGCGCCGTGCAGCGGGCCCTCCAGGACGCCGAGGCCTGCCGAGACGGCCGCGTACGGGTGGGCGTGGGCGGAGGCGGCGACGCGGACGGCGAGCGTCGATGCGGCGAGGTCGTGGTCGACGAGCAGGGCGAGCGCGGCGTCGAGGGTGCGCAGCGAGGCCTCGTCGGGCTTGCGGCCGGTCAGCCGTGCCCAGAGGCGGTGGGCCAGCGGGCCCTCGTCCTTGTGGGTGCGCAGGCGCGGGGGCAGCGCCGTCACGAGGGTGGGGATGAGCGTGCGCGCGGTGCCGATGACCGCTTCTTCGGAGAGGTCGAAGCGGAGGGGGTCGGCGGCTGCCGCCGCGATGGCGGCGACCCGCAGCCGGTCGGTCGGGCCGCTGTGTTCCGGCAGTGCGTTCACAGCCCGGCGTGCCGCGACGGCGGTCTCTTCAGGGGCGGTGAAGCGGATTCCGGGGCGCAGGACGCCGGTCCAGAGCCACTCGGCGACCTCTTCGTAGGAGTACGCCAGGGCCAGTTCCGTCGCGTCGACACCGCGGAAGTAGTAGCGGTCCTTGTCGATGAGCGTGATGCGGGTCCGTACGGAGAGTTCACTGCCCGCGGAGGCCGCGGCGGGCTCCCTGCGGTTCTTGCGGGCGAGGGAGGCGACTTCCTTCGCGTCGAAGGTGCTGCCCCGTGAGCCGGGCCCGCGCCTGCTGCTGAGCTGGCCTCGGCTCACGTACGCGTACACCGTCTCGGGCTTCACGCCGAGCAGTTCCGCGGCTTCCCGGGTGCTCAGCCGGCGGCTCGCGTGGGCGGCGTCTTGATCCGTCATGGGCGTCACCGTATCCGCATCAGTATCTGCATCTAGACACATTGATTCAATCAATATTGACAGCGATCCAGTCAAGCATGGACAGTCGAATCAAGTCCAGGGAGGAAGTCGAGGAACACCATGCCGATCAATGGCTCCACCACCCCCAGCGCTCCTGTGGAGGTCCCGCGCGGCCTCGCGGGCGTCGTCGTGACCGAGACCCGGCTCGGCGACGTCAGGGGATACGAGGGCTTCTACCACTACCGCCAGTACTCGGCCGTGGAGCTCGCGCAGCAGCGCGGCTTCGAGGACGTATGGCACCTGATGTTCCACGGTGCGCTGCCGGACGCGGGGCAGCGGGCTGAATTCAACGTGCGGACCGCGTCCCTGCGGCACCTTCCCGAGGAGGTGCGCGCCGCGCTGCCCGCGATAGCCCGCGCCAGTGCCCTGTCGGGACCGCTCTCCGGGCTCCGCACCGCGCTCTCGCTCTTCGGGGCGGCGAAGGGCTTCCGCCCGGTGTACGACATCGACGGCGACCGGCGCCGTGCGGACGCGCTGGCGGCGTCCGCAGTGGTGCCGACGCTGCTCACGGCGCTGTACCGGCTCGGTCAGGGCCTCGACCCCGTCGAGCCGCGCGACGACCTGTCGTACGCGGCCAACTACCTCTACATGCTGACCGGTTCGGAGCCGGAGCCGGAGCGGGCCCGGGCGATCGAGCAGTACTTGATCTCAACCATTGATCACGGCTTCAACGCGTCAACGTTCACGGCGCGGGTCATCACGTCGACGGGGGCGGACGTGGCCGCGTGCCTGGTCGGGGCGGTGGGCGCGCTGTCCGGTCCGCTGCACGGCGGGGCGCCGAGCCGGGCCCTGGACACGCTCGATGCGATCGGCACGCCAGACCGCATCGACGGCTGGATCCGCGAACGGGTCCTCGCGGGGGACCGCATCATGGGCTTCGGGCACCCCGTCTACCGCACGGAGGATCCGCGCTCGCGCATGCTGCGGGGCATCGCGCAGGGCTTCGGCGGCCCGATGGTGGAGTTCGCGGTCGAGGTGGAGCGCCAGGTCGAGGCGATCCTCGCCGAGCTGAAGCCGGGGCGTGAGCTGCACACGAACGTGGAGTTCTACGCCGGCGTGGTCATGGAGCTGTGCGGTCTGCCGCGCGAGATGTTCACGCCGACGTTCGCCGCGGCGCGGGTGGTGGGCTGGGGCGCCAACATCCTGGAACAGGCGGAGGACTCGAAGATCATTCGACCCGCGGCGCGCTATGTGGGGCCGGTTCCGCCTGAGCCGGTGCCCTCGGTGGGCTGACGTCCTTGCGAGGTCCGGCGCTGATCCGGCACCGGACCTCGGCATGGCGAAAACGGGGGGAAGGGTGCGGCCCCCGTCCTCGTGGTGGAGAGCTGTCTACTTCCGGAGGCGCGTCTCAACGGGATGACCGGAGTACCGGCCTCTACGGAGCAGCCGGGGCGGGTGCCTGTCTCAGCGCCACGCCCCAGCCTCAGCTGCTGGGGATGTCCGCTTTTGCGCGGATGAGCGTCTCCCTGCTGACGATGACGATGCGTTCGTAGTCGGCGCGTGCGGCGTCGGCGGGCAGCTCGCTCTCGAGCGCCGCTGTGGCCTCTGTCCCGATCACGGCGAAGTTGCCGTCGCTGAGCTCGAAGATGTCGGGGCAGGTGTCGCCGGTGAGACTTCCGCGCTCGCGTGGAGACGCACCGATGCGGCGCACGATCTTCAAGGGTGATCCCGGTCCTTAGGGTTGGGGAGGCAAGAGCGGGGCAAGGTTAGCCTCCAGTAACCCCGGATCCCCGTGTCTCTCAAGTAATTCCCCAGAAGTCACGCAACCGGCCCTACGGCACGGGTGGTTGGTCCTCGGGCGGTGGTTCGCCGATGACCCAGTATTCGTCGGATTCCGACTCCTCCAGGTCATGGATGATGCCGTCCGTCATGTGTCCCACCTTCGACTCGTCGGACGAGTCCTTGAGGCTGGCCCGCTGGTGACGGGTCGCGTGCCAGTACAGGCGGAAGACCGGGTTGGCGCACATCACGCGAAGGTGCCCGTGCAGTTCCTCCCAGTTGACGACGCCGATGCGGTAGGCGAGCAGGGCGTTCGTGTACAGCGCGTTGGCGAAGAGGAACTGCCGCTGCTGAGCGGGCGATTCCGCCTCCGCGATGCTGAACACGGCGGCGAGGTCGGGATCGTCGATCGCCTTGCGCAACAGATAGAGCTGGAGTTCCTGTTGCTCGGCCATCATGGTGCGGCGCCAGTCGGCCCGCTCCGCGCGGTCGACCTGTATGCGGAGTTCCGCATAGCGTCGCTGTTGCGCGGCGAGCAGGGCGAAGGCTCCGGCCGCGAACGCGAGGCCCGCGCCGGCGGCGGAACCCAGTCCCCGTATTCCGAACATCTGTGTGGCCATGTCTTGTCTACCCCCGAATCAGGCGACCGTCCGCCGGTCGTCGGGTGCGGGTCGACAGGGAGCGGACCGGCGAGCGGTGGGCGGCGCGCTTGCCGTCTCCCAGGGTGCCGAGCGGCGCTGATCGGCAGGGAGGCGGAGAGGAGGCGCACAGGAGGATGCGGTGGCCGCGCGTCCCGACGCCGTGCCCAATGTGTGCCCCGCGAGCGCCGCTAACAATCGTTCACTTCGCGGGGCTTCTACGCGCACATATCCTGGGGCCGTCTTCATTCGTCGTACGGGCACCGGACCTGGTCACGGGGTGCACATTCGGACCGCGGGATTCAGGCGAGTGCGGGACGCCGAAAGTGAATGTGTCCAGCAGACATCAAGGTGTCCAGCAGTCATCAACGTATCCAGCAGTCATCAACGTATCCATGCGAGAGGCCGCACGTGAGCAAGCAGCAGATCCCGGTCGTCGTCCTCACCGGCTTCCTGGGGTCTGGCAAGACGACCCTGCTCAACCATCTGCTGCACCGCAGCGGAGGCAGCCGTGTCGCGGCCGTCGTCAATGACTTCGGGTCGATCGAGATCGATGCCATGGCGGTCGCCGGGCAGCTCGGTGACTCGACCGTCTCGCTGGGCAACGGGTGCCTGTGCTGTGCCGTGGATGCCAGTGAGCTCGACGTGTATCTGGACAAGCTTGCTCAGCCCTCCGCCCGGATCGACGTCATCGTCATCGAGGCCAGCGGGCTCGCCGAGCCGCAGGAGCTCGTGAAGATGGTGCTCGCCAGCGAGAACCCGGGCATCGTCTACGGAGGGCTCGTCGAGGTCGTCGACGCCGCCGAGTTCGACGCCACGCGGGAGCGGCACCCCGAGGTCGACCGGCATCTCGGGATCGCCGATCTCGTCGTCGTCAACAAGGCCGACCGGGTCTCCGACGAGGAGCGTGAGCGGGTCCTCGGGGTGGTCCGGGAGCTTGCCGGTCGCGCCGCCGTGGTGCCCGCCTCGTACGGACGCGTCGACGTGGAGCTGCTCCTCGACCGCAAGCCCGTGGGGGAGCGGGTCGGGCAGCTCTCCTTTGACGACCTGCACAGCCATTCGCACGGCGACGACGGGCACCACGACCATCTGCACGCCGCCTACGAAAGCATCGCCTTCACCTCCGAAGTGCCGCTCGGGCCCCGCCCCTTGATGGCCCTCCTCGACAGCAGGCCCGAGGGGCTCTACCGGATCAAGGGGTACGTCGATTTCGGTGCCGCCGATCCGGGGAACCGGTACGCCGTGCATGCCGTGGGGCGGTTTCTGCGGTTCTACCCCGAGCCGTGGGCGGCCGGGGAGGCCCGGCTGACCCAGCTCGTGCTCATCGGGTCCGGCATCGACGTACCGGCCCTGGAGAAGGAGCTCGAAGCCTGTCGTGAGTACGCCCCACAGGCCGACGAGCATGGCATGTGGGGCGTACTCAGGTACGTACAGGAGCCGGAGGCCGAGGAGGCGGCGCGGGCGGAGTGACGCCTACGCCGGGCCCGCCACCGCCGCCACCGGCTTCGCCAGGGAGACTCCCGAGCCGTCGCGGCGCGGGTCGATCTCCGGCAGCTCCGCCGGCAGGCCGCTGCGCTGGGCCGCGAGCGGCGGCGTCGGGCCCGCCCACGCGAAGCTCAGGCAGTCCTCGCCCTTCAGGAAGCGCTGGACGCGCACGCCGCCCGTGGCCCGGCCCTTGCGCGGGTACTGGTCGAACGGGGTCACCTTGGCCGTCGTCTGCACCGAGTCGTCGAGCGTGCCGCGCGAGCCCGCCACCGTGAAGACCACCGCGTCCACGGCCGGGTCCACCGCCGTGAAGGAGATGACCTTCACGCCCTCGGCGAGCTTGATGCCGGCCATGCCGCCCGCCGGGCGGCCCTGCGGACGGACCTGCGAGGCCTGGTAGCGAAGGAGCTGGGCGTCGTCCGTGATGAAGACGAGGTCCTCCTCGCCGGTGCGCAGCTCGGCCGCGCCGACGATCCGGTCACCGTCCTTGAGGGTGATGACCTCCAGCTCCTCCTTGTTGGACGGATAGTCCGGGACGACCCGCTTGACCACGCCCTGCTCGGTGCCGAGCGCGAGGCCCGGCGAGGACTCGTCCAGGGTCATCAGGCAGATCAGCTTCTCGTCCTTCTCCAGGGAGAGCAGCTCCGAGACCGGCGCGCCTCCGGAGAGGTTGGGCGCGCCCGCCGTCTCCGGGAGCTGCGGCAGGTCCACCACCGCCAGGCGCAGCAGCCGTCCCTCGGACGTCACAGCGCCCACCTCGCCGCGCGCGGTCGCCGGCACGGCGGAGACGATCACGTCGTGCTTCACGCGCTTCGTGTCGCCGTCGGCGAACGGCTCGCCATTGGCCGTACGCGCCAGGAGACCCGTCGACGAGAGGAGCACACGGCACGGGTCGTCCGCGACCTGGAGGGACACCGCGGGGGCGGGGCTGCCCGACGACTCCAGGAGGACCGTGCGCCGGTCGGTGCCGAACTTCTTGGCCACGGCGGCCAGTTCGGAGGAGACCAGCATGCGCAGCTCGGCGTCCGACTCCAGGATGCGGGTCAGCTCGTCGATCTCGGCCTTGAGCTTGTCGCGCTCGGACTCCAGCTCGATGCGGTCGAACTTGGTGAGGCGGCGCAGCGGCGTGTCCAGGATGTACTGCGTCTGGATCTCGCTCAGCGAGAAGCGCTCCATCAGGCGCTCCTTGGCCTGCGCCGAGTTCTCGCTGGAGCGGATGAGGCGGATGACCTCGTCGATGTCCAGGAGGGCGACCAGGAGACCCTCGACCAGGTGCAGACGGTCGCGCTTCTTGCCGCGTCGGAACTCGCTGCGGCGGCGCACCACGTCGAAGCGGTGGTCGAGATAGACCTCCAGGAGTTCCTTGAGGCCGAGCGTGAGGGGCTGTCCGTCGACCAGCGCCACGTTGTTGATGCCGAAGGACTCCTCCATCGGCGTCAGTTTGTAGAGCTGCTCCAGGACGGCCTCGGGCACGAAGCCGTTCTTGATCTCGATGACCAGGCGCAGGCCGTGCGCGCGGTCCGTGAGGTCCTTGACGTCGGCGATGCCCTGCAGCTTCTTCGAGCCGACCAGGTCCTTGATCTTGGAGATGACCTTCTCGGGGCCGACGGTGAACGGCAGTTCGGTGACGACCAGGCCCTTGCGGCGCGCCGTCACGCTCTCCACGGTGACCGTCGCGCGGATCTTGAAGGTGCCGCGGCCCGCGGCGTACGCGTCCTTGATGCCGCCGAGGCCGACGATCCGGCCGCCCGTGGGCAGGTCGGGGCCCGGCACGAACTTCATCAGCGTCTCGAGGTCGGCCCCCGGGTGCTTGATCAGATGGCGGGCGGCCGCGATGACCTCGCCCAGGTTGTGCGGCGGCATGTTCGTCGCCATGCCGACCGCGATGCCCGAGGCGCCGTTGACCAGGAGGTTCGGGTACGCCGCCGGGAGGGCTACCGGCTCCATCTCCTGGCCGTCGTAGTTCGGCTCGAAGTCGACCGTGTTCTCGTCGATCGACTCCGTCATCAGGGACGTCGCGTCGGCCATCCGGCATTCGGTGTACCGCATGGCGGCGGGCGGGTCGTCGTTGCCCAGCGAACCGAAGTTGCCGTGGCCGTCCACCAGCGGGAGCCGCATGGAGAAGGGCTGGGCCATGCGGACCAGCGCGTCGTAGATCGACGCGTCGCCGTGCGGGTGCAACTTACCCATGACCTCGCCGACGACGCGGGCGCACTTCACATAGCCGCGGTCGGGGCGCAGGCCCATCTCGTTCATCTGGTACACGATCCGGCGGTGCACCGGCTTCATGCCGTCGCGGGCGTCCGGCAGGGCACGCGAGTAGATGACCGAATACGCGTACTCGAGGAAGGAGCCCTGCATCTCGTCGACGACGTCGATGTCGAGGATCTTCTCCTCGAACGAGTCGTCGGGCGGCGGGGTCTTCGTGCTGCGGCGGGCCATCGCTGCTGCGGCTCCTTCACGGTGTCTGCCAGGGCATCAACGGGATCTGACGCCGACCATTGTGGACTGTCCCACTGACAACGCCGACCACGACCCGGACTTCGGGGGCGACTACGCCGAGCGCGGAGCGGGAACTTCACAGGTTGTCGGCACGCTTGCATACAGTGGCAGGACCGGCAGAACTTCCAGCTTCTGCGTACTTCCAGCTTTTGTGCACATCCGGCTTCCGGCCTTTGCGCACATCCAGTTTCCGCGATCGAAGGGACGTACATGCCCATGGGTCACACGGCCACGGCCGAGGCCGGCTCCGGCGGCCTGACAGCGACCGAGCACCGGCTGGCCAACGGCCTGCGTGTGGTGCTCTCCGAGGACCACCTGACCCCGGTCGCCGCGGTCTGCCTCTGGTACGACGTCGGCTCGCGCCACGAGGTCAAGGGCCGTACGGGCCTTGCGCACCTCTTCGAGCACCTCATGTTCCAGGGCTCCAAGCAGGTGCAGGGCAACGGCCACTTCGAGCTGGTGCAGGGCGCCGGCGGCTCGCTGAACGGCACCACGAGCTTCGAGCGCACCAACTACTTCGAGACGATGCCCACGCACCAGCTCGAGCTGGCCCTGTGGCTGGAAGCCGACCGGATGGGCTCGCTGCTCACCGCGCTCGACGACGAGTCGATGGAGAACCAGCGGGACGTCGTGAAGAACGAGCGCCGCCAGCGCTACGACAACGTCCCCTACGGCACGGCCTTCGAGAAGCTGACCGCGCTCTCGTACCCCGAGGGCCACCCGTACCACCACACGCCGATCGGCTCCATGGCCGACCTGGACGCGGCGACGCTGGAGGACGCGCGGAACTTCTTCCGTACGTACTACGCGCCCAACAACGCGGTCCTCTCCGTAGTGGGCGACATCGACCCGGAGCAGACGCTCGCCTGGGTCGAGAAGTACTTCGGCTCCATCCCCTCGCACGACGGCAAGCAGCCGCCGCGCGACGGCTCGCTGCCCGACATCATCGGCAAGGAGCTGCGCGAGGTCGTCGAGGAAGAGGTCCCGGCCCGCGCCCTGATGGCCGCCTACCGCCTCCCGGAGGACGGCACGCGCGCGTGCGACGCGGCCGACCTCGCGCTCACGGTCCTCGGCAGCGGCGAGTCGTCCCGGCTCTACAACCGGCTCGTGCGCCGCGACCGTACCGCTGTGGCGGCCGGATTCGGCCTGCTGCGCCTCGCCGGTGCGCCCTCGCTGGGCTGGCTGGACGTGAAGACGTCCGGTGACGTCGAGGTCCCCGTCATCGAGGCCGCCGTCGACGAGGAGCTGGCCCGCTTCGCGGAGGAGGGCCCCACCGCCGAGGAGATGGAGCGCGCCCAGGCCCAGCTGGAGCGCGAGTGGCTCGACCGGCTCGGCACGGTCGCGGGCCGCGCCGACGAACTGTGCCGGTACGCGGTTCTGTTCGGCGACCCGCAGCTGGCCCTCACCGCCGTCCAGCGGGTCCTCGACGTGACCGCGGAGGAGGTGCGGGAGGCCGCCGCGGCCCGGCTGCGCCCGGACAACCGCGCTGTGCTCGTGTACGAACCCGCCGAGAGCACCGAGAGCGCCGAGCCCACCGCCGCTGCCGACGGCTCCGAAGACGCAGCCGAAGGCACCGAAGAGGAAGAGGAGGCGGCGAAGTGACCGAGGCCGTCGCGACCATGGAGTTCCACCCCCGGCCCCAGGCCGGCACCGCCAGGCCCTGGGCCTTCCCCGCCCCCGAGCGCGCCACGCTGGCCAACGGCCTCACGGTGCTGCGCTGCCACCGCCCCGGCCAGCAGGTCGTCGCCGTGGAGATCCACCTGGAGGCGCCGCTCGACGCCGAGCCCGCGGGCCTCGACGGCGTCGCCACCATCATGGCGAGGGCCTTCACCGAAGGCACCGACAAGCACTCGGCCGAGGAGTTCGCCGCCGAACTGGACCGCTGCGGCGCCACGTTGGACGCACACGCCGACCACCCCGGCGTCCGGGTGTCCCTCGAAGTCCCGGTCTCCCGGCTCCCCAAGGCGCTCGGCCTGCTCGCCGACGCCCTGCGGGCCCCCGCCTTCGCGGACAGCGAGATCGAGCGCCTCGTGGCCAACCGCCTGGACGAGATCCCGCACGAGGCCGCCAACCCGGCGCGCCGCGCTGCCAAGGAGCTCTCCAGGCAGCTCTTCCCGGCCACCTCGCGCATGTCGCGCCCCCGCCAGGGCACCGAGGAGACGGTCACGGCCATCGACTCGGCCGCGGTGCGCGCCTTCTACGAGAAGCACGTCCGTCCCGCCACGGCGACCGTCGTCGTCGTGGGCGACCTGACCGGCACCGATCTGGACGCCGTCCTCGCCGACACCCTCGGCGCCTGGACGGGCGGCACGGCCGAGCCGCGTCCGGTGCCGCCGGTGACCGCCGACGACACCGGGCGCGTCGTCATCGTGGACCGCCCCGGAGCCGTCCAGACGCAGCTCCTGATCGGCCGTATCGGCGCCGACCGGCACGACCGCGTCTGGCCCGCCCAGGTCCTCGGGACGTACTGCCTGGGCGGCACCCTCACCTCCCGTCTGGACCGCGTCCTGCGCGAGGAGAAGGGATACACCTACGGTGTACGGGCGTTCGCGCAGGTGCTGCGCTCCGCCCCGGACGGCACCGGCGCCGCGATGCTCGCCATCAGCGGCTCCGTGGACACCGAGTCGACGGGCCCGGCCCTCGGCGACCTGTGGAAGGTGCTGCGCACTCTCGCCGCCGAAGGCCTCACGGACGCCGAGCGCGACGTGGCCGTGCAGAACCTGGTGGGCGTGGCCCCGCTCAAGTTCGAGATGGCGGCGTCCGTCGCGGCCACCCTCGCCGACCAGGTCGAGCAGCACCTGCCGGACGACTTCCAGGCGCAGCTGTACCGGCAGTTGGCCGCGACCGGCACCGTGGAGGCCACCGCCGCCGTCGTGAACGCCTTCCCGGGCGACCGGCTCGTGACGATCCTCGTCGGCGACGCGGCGCGGATCGAGGAGCCCGTCAAGGCGCTCGGCATCGGCGAAGTGAGTGTGGTCACGGGCTGAGTTCCGGCACGGACCGGTGCCGGTAGGGGCTGAGTGACAGTCAGGACATAACGGGACCCCAGTGGCGAGAATTGGCCACTGGGGTCCTCATATGTCCGAATTGACATGGAGGTTACGTGTCTGACCTGTGGCGTGCGCTACAAAACCTCTGATCCGTTTGGCGATGGAAAGACGCCCCGCTTAGCGTCTGGTCCGACTGTTCGTCATGCAGTACGCCGCACCCGCGGCACCGGACAGTCATCGCCGAGTCCCCGTACGGCGCGAGCCAGGGGAGCCGGGGACCCACATGTCCCCTGGGGTGAATCGGGCACCTTGCCGCCAGGCGAGGAACCCGTAGGAGACCTTCCTGCTCCGAACCCGTCAGCTAACCCGGTAGGCGAGAGGGAAGGAAAGGACCAGCCGCTTCATGGCGTTCACCCGTGCCACCGGGAAGCACCGTCGCCCGAGCCGCCTCACGCGTACCACCGCGAACGTGGCGGGCGTCGCAGCCCTCACCACCACCGGTGTCATCGGAGGCCTGGCCGCTCCGGCGCTCGCCGCCGACGACGCGGCGGTCGAGGCCACCGGCCTGACCCAGGCCATCTCCGTGGGCGACTCGCTCGCCGCGAGCATCGACGCGCAGGCCGCCGCCCAGCAGCAGGCCGCCGACGACGCCGCTGCCGCCAAGAAGGCCGAAGAGGCCGCCAAGAAGAAGGCCGCCGAGGCCAAGCGCAAGGCGGAGGCCGAGGCGAAGGCGAAGGCCAAGAAGGAGCGCGAGGCCAAGGAGCGCGCCGCCCGCGAGGCCGAGCGCAAGCGCCTGAACAGCTACGTCTCCCCGATCACCGGCTCGTACGTCTCCACGGGCTACCAGACCGGCGGCGCCATGTGGTCCTCCGGCAGCCACACCGGCGTCGACTTCCACGCCGCGTCCGGCACCACGGTCCACGCGGTCGGCTCCGGCACCGTCGTCGAGGCCGGCTGGGGCGGCGCCTACGGCAACAACGTGGTCATCAAGATGAACGACGGCACGTACACCCAGTACGGCCACATGTCGTCCCTCAGCGTCACCGTCGGCCAGGCCGTCACGCCGGGCCAGCAGATCGGCCTCTCCGGCTCCACGGGCAACTCCAGCGGCCCGCACCTGCACTTCGAGGCCCGCACCGGCGAGGACTACGGCTCGGACATCGACCCGGTCGCCTACCTCCGGTCGCACGGCGTCAACGTCTGATCTCATTCTCCGAAAGCCCCGGCTCGTCACGAGCCGGGGCTTTCGCCGTTCCGGTCTTCCGGCACTTCCGGTCTTCCGGCCCTCCAGCCCTGCCTTTGGCCAAAAAATATCCATGGATTCCGGCCCGCCGTCGGAAATTCTGTCACTCTGCAATAGAGTCACTGAACGAGCGTCAATCGACCGCGTTTCGTGGGGATTAAGGCGGAGGTCAGTCATGCGCATTCCCGCGCACTCGGTATGCACGGCCATTCGGGACGACATCGTCTCCGGTGTCTACGAACGGGGCGGCCGGCTCACCGAGGAACTGCTCGCGCGCCGCTACGGAGTCTCCCGCGTCCCGGTGCGCGAGGCGCTGCGCACCCTGGAGGCCGAGGGGTTCGTCGTCACGCGCAGGCACGCGGGCGCGTGCGTCGCGGAGCCGACCGAGCAGGAGGCCGCCGACCTCCTGGAGATCCGCATGCTCCTGGAGCCGCTCGCCGCGGCTCGCGCCGCCCAGCGCCGCACGGACGCCCATCTCAAGGTCCTGCGCGGTCTCGTCAGGCTCGGCCAGGAGCGCTCGCGGCGCGGCGGGAGCGAGGATCTGCGCTCGCTGGGCGGCTGGTTCCACGAGACGCTCGCCCAGTCCTCCGGCAGCCCGGGCCTGACCGCCCTGCTCACCCAGCTCCGGCACAAGATCGCCTGGATGTACGTCGTCGCATCGCCCGCTCTGCCCGCGGAGTCCTGGGCGGAACACGCCGGGATCGTCGACGCGGTCGCCCGCGGGGACGCGGAACGGGCCAGGGCGCTCACCGCGCAGCACACGGAACGGGCGACGGCGGCGCACCGGCTGCGATTTCCGCCGCGGGCGGGCGTGAGGGATTCGCAACATGCCGTAAACACGGTGAGCCTTCAGACTTAACGAGGGCGCCGTATACAAAGAGGTGTCAATTGGGCGGCTAATTCCGCTGCCCTGATTTCGCGACCTTTGGCTGCGCGCGGCCGGGATTTCCCGTGAAGGGCGTCCGGGCTTTCTTGCGAATGCACGGAAGGGCCCGCCCCCTTTTACGGGGCGGGCCCTTCCGCGTGCGCGTACGGCAGTCGTCGTCAGACGGTCTCGGGGAGTTCCTCGAGGCCGTCCGCGACCAGCTTCGCCAGGCGGTCGAGGGCGGCGTCCGCACCCTCGGCGTCGGAGGCGAGCACGATCTCCTCGCCGCCCTGCGCACCGAGGCCGAGCACCGCGAGCATGGAAGCGGCGTTGACGGGGTTGCCGTCAGCCTTGGCGATCGTCACGGGGACGCCGGCGGCGGTGGCCGCGCGGACGAAGATGGAGGCGGGTCGGGCGTGGAGGCCCTCGGCCCAGCCGACGTTGACGCGGCGCTCAGCCATGTGTTGCTGCCCTTCCAGGTGTCTCACAGTTGTCTAGACCAGTCTCTCATGCCGTCGCGAGTGCTCCGCCGGCCGCAGGTCCGTCTCCCGTCGACGGTACCCGGCCAAGACGGCCGCGCGACCCGTACGCTTGCCCCATGCAGACCCCGTCGGACCGGCACGCATACCCCGCCCACTGGGAGGCCGACGTCGTGCTGCGAGACGGGGGAACGGCCCGGATCAGGCCCATCACGGCCGAGGACGCGGACCGTCTGGTCAGCTTCTACGAGCAGGTCTCGGACGAGTCGAAGTACTACCGCTTCTTCGCCCCCTACCCCCGCCTGTCCGCCAAGGACGTGCACCGCTTCACCCATCACGACCACGTGGACCGGGTGGGACTCGCGGCCACGGTGGGCGGCGAGTTCATCGCCACCGTGCGCTTCGACCGCATCGACGAACGCGGCATGTCCGCGAGCGCGCCCGCCGACGAGGCGGAGGTCGCCTTCCTCGTGCAGGACGCCCACCAGGGCAGGGGAGTGGCCTCCACGCTCCTCGAACACATCGCCGCCGTCGCCAGGGAGCGCGGCATCCGGCGCTTCGCCGCCGAGGTGCTGCCCGCCAACACCAAGATGATCAAGGTGTTCACGGACGCGGGGTACCAGCAGAAGCGCAGCTTCGAGGACGGTGTCGTACGCCTCGAATTCGATCTGGAGCCGACCGACCGCTCGCTCGCCGTGCAGCGGGCCCGTGAGCAGCGCGCGGAGGCGCGGTCCGTGCAGCGGCTGCTCACCCCCGGTTCGGTGGCGGTGATCGGCGTCGGGCGGACGCCCGGAGGCGTGGGGCGCAGCGTGCTGCGCAACCTCCAGGAGGCCGGGTTCGCCGGCAGCGTGTACGCGGTGAACGGCGCGTTCACCGAGGGCGAGGTGATCGACGGGGTCCCGGCGCACCGCTCCGTGGCGGACATCGAGGAGCCGGTGGACCTCGCGGTGGTCGCCGTGCCCGCCGAGCGGGTGCCCCAGGTCGTCGCAGAGTGTGGCGAGCGCGGGGTGCGCGGTCTGGTGGTCGTCTCCGCCGGGTACGCCGAGAGCGGCGCCGAGGGGCGCGAGCGGCAGCGGGAGCTGGTGCGCCAGGCCCGGTCGTACGGGATGCGGATCATCGGACCCAACGCCTTCGGAGTCATCAACACCTCTCCGGAGACACGCCTCAACGCCTCGCTCGCCCCGGAGGCGCCCGCGCGGGGGCGGATCGGTCTGTTCACGCAGTCCGGGGCGATCGGCATCGCGCTGCTGTCCGGGCTGCACCGGCGCGGTGCGGGCCTTTCCACGTTCGTCGGGTCCGGCAACCGCGCGGACGTGTCCGGCAACGACGTCCTCCAGTACTGGTACGAGGATCCGGACACCGATGTCGCCCTGATGTATCTGGAGTCCATCGGCAACCCCCGCAAGTTCACCCGGCTCGCGCGGCGGGCCTCGGCCGCGAAGCCGCTCGTCGTGGTGCAGGGGGCCAGGCACAGCGGGATCGCGCCCCTGGGGCATGCCGTGCAGGCGACGCGGCTTCCGCATGCCACGGTGTCGGCGCTGCTGCGCCAGGCGGGGGTCATCCGGGTCGACACGGTCACGGAGATGGTGGACGCGGGGCTGCTGCTCGCGGGGCAGCCGTTGCCCGCCGGGCCGCGGGTGGCGATCCTGGGGAACTCGGAGTCCCTCGGGCTTCTTACGTACGACGCGTGTGTCGCCGACGGGCTACGGCCGTTGCCGCCGGTGGATCTGACGACGGGGGCCGCTCCCGCCGACTTCCGGGCCGCGCTTGCCGAGGCGCTGTCCGACGAGACCTGTGACGCCGTGGTCGTCAACGCGATTCCCTGGGTACGGGAGGACGGGGTCACCGCCTCTCCGGAGACGCTGGCCGGTGAGTTGCGCGCCGCCACCGAGGGGTGTCCGGCGAAGCCGGTGGCCGTCGTGCACGTCGAGCTGGGCGGCCTCGCCGAGGCGCTGTCAGCTGCCGCGAGCACTCGCCCTGACGCCGCTGTATCGGCACCCCGCACTGGAGGCGGTGCCCACCCTTCCCCAAGCTCTCAACTTCGTCCGGGCGGGGGAGACCCCACTCGCCCTGCGGAACCCCCGCCCACAGCCCCAGCCCCAGACGCAATCGACGCGCCCCCCGCCGACCAGTACCGCATCCCCGCCTACCCCGCCGCCGAGCGGGCCGTTCGGGCGCTCTCTGAAGCCGTCAAGTACGCCCAGTGGCGGCGTGAGGCCGCCGAGCCCGGGAAGGTGTACGAGTACGAGGACATCGACGAGGGCGGGGCCGCGCGGCAGATCGGTGAGCTGCTCGCCAAGGACGACGACCCCCGTGGTGCCACCCTCGCCCCCGCAGACGCCCACGAGCTGCTCGGGCGGTACGGCATCGTCGTACGCGAGGCGCTGCCCGCACCGGACCCGGACGCCGCAGTGGCCGCCGCCCGCACGCTCGGTTATCCCGTCGCCCTGAAGACCACGGCCCCGCATCTGCGGCACCGCGCGGACCTCGGCGGAGTGCGGCTCGACCTCGCGGACGAGGAGCAACTGCGCCGGGCGTACCGGGAGCTGACCGACACCTTCGGCACGCCCGCCGAGCTGCGGCCCGTCGTCCAGGCGATGGTGCCCCGAGGAGTCGACACCGTCGTCCGCGCGGTCATCGACCCGGCCGCCGGAGCCGTGCTCTCCTTCGGACTCGCCGGAGCCGCGTCGGAGCTGCTCGGCGACACCGGGCACCGGCTGATCCCGGTCACCGAGCGCGACGCGGGCTCGCTGGTCAGGTCGATCCGGACCGCACCGCTCCTGTTCGGCTGGCGCGGCTCGGCGCCCGTGGACACCCCGGCGCTCGAAGAGCTGCTGCAGCGGGTCTCCCGGCTCGTGGACGATCACCCCGAAGTGGTCGCCGTCGCCCTGGAGCCCGTGGTCGTCGCCCAGCGCGGCCTCTCCGTGCTCGGCGCGTCCGTGCGGCTCGCCCCCGCCCCGGCCCGCAGCGACCTCGGCCCGCGGGCGCTTCCCGGCTACTGAGGCGGCCATCCAGGGGCGCTCCAGCGGCCACCAAGCTGCCATCAAGCGGCCACTGGGGCACCGTGCGGCCTCCGGCGGGCCGTAGGATGGACGGCATGGCAAAGACCGGTACGACGACCCAGGGGCTGCGCGCGGCGATCGAGCGCAGCGGCTACTACCCGGCCCTCGTGGCCGAGGCGGTGGAGGCCGCGATCGGCGGCGAGACCATCGGGTCGTACCTGGTCCACCAGGAGACCACGTTCGACGCGAACGAGGTGCGCCGGCATGTGACCGTCCTCGTCCTGACGGGCACCCGCTTCATCGTCAGCCACACGGATGAGCAGGCGGCGGACAGCACGTCCCCGACGCCGTACGCGACGACCTCCACGGAGTCCGTGAAGATCGGCCGGATCTCCTCCGTCGTGGTCAGCCGGGTCGTCGCCAACCCGGAGAAGTACGTCCCCGGCTCGCTGCCCCGTGAGGTCGTCCTCACCATCGGCTGGGGCGCCGTCGCGCGCCTCGACCTGGAGCCCGCCGCCTGCGGCGACCCCAACTGCGAGGCGGACCACGGCTACACCGGCAGCTCGACCGCCGACGACCTGAGCCTGCGGGTCAGCGAGGCGGGCGACGGCCCCGACACCGTGCGTCAGACCCTGGCCTTCGCCCAGGCGCTGTCCGAGGCGACCGCGGACACCGCCCGCTGATGTCGCTGCCCGCCTGGGACGACGTACAGCCGCTCGCCCTCGACACCGCGCCCCTGCCCGAGTACGGGGCGGGCTCGCTCGCCGATCTGCTGCCCACGCTGGTCGCCCACCAGGGCGTGCAGGGCTATGCACCCGTCATCGACGAACTCGCCCCCGCCGACCGGAACTGCGTCTTCCTGATCGACGGCCTCGGCTGGCAGCAGCTGCTCGCCCACCCCGACGAGGCGCCCTTCATGGCCTCGCTCATCGGCTCGTCCCGCGGCGGCACGGGCCGGCCGATCACCGCCGGGTTCCCGGCGACCACCGCCACCTCCCTGGCCTCGGTCGGCACGGGCCTGCCGCCCGCCGCGCACGGCCTGCCCGGCTACACGGCGCGCAACCCCGCCACCGGCGAGCTGATGAACCAGCTGCGCTGGAACCCCTGGACGGACCCGCGCGCGTGGCAGCCGTACCCGACGGTGTTCCAGCAGGCCCACGCGGCCGGCGTGCACACCGCCCAGGTCTCGTCGCCGACCTTCGAGAACACCCCGCTCACCAAGATCGCCCTGAGCGGCGGCACCTTCCGGGGCAAGCTCTCCGGAGAGGACCGGATGGACCTCGCCGCCCAGCAACTGGGCGCCGGGGACCGCTCCTTGGTCTACACGTACTACGCGGAGGTCGACGGCAAGGGGCACCGCTTCGGGGTGGACTCCGACGCCTGGCGCGGCCAGCTCATGTACGTCGACCGGCTCGTCCAGCGCCTGGCCGAGCAGCTCCCGCCGCGCAGCGCCCTGTACGTCACCGCCGACCACGGCATGCTCGACATCCCCTTCGACGAGCAGTCCCGCATCGACTTCGACGAGGACTGGGAGCTGCGGGCCGGTGTCGCGCTGCTCGGCGGCGAGGGCCGGGCACGGCATGTGTACGCGGTGCCGGGCGCCGAGAACGACGTACTGACCGTCTGGCGCGAGGTGCTCGGCGAGCAGTTCTGGGTGGCGAGCCGGGACGAGGCGATCGAGGCGGGCTGGTTCGGCGCGCCCGGCGTCTGCGACGAGCGGGTGTACGGGCGGATCGGCGACGTCATCGCGGCGGCCCACGACGACGTCGCGATCATCGCCACCGAGAAGGAGCCGAAGGAGTCCGCCCTGGTGGGCATGCACGGCTCCCTGACCCCCGTCGAGCAGCTCGTGCCCCTCCTCGAAGTACGCTCCTGACCGACTCCCGCACTTCGCCCGCCTGCACCCCGTACGCCTCGAAAGGCCTCAACTCCCCATGCCCGAGCTGGTGTTCTTCTCCGGAACGATGGACTGCGGAAAGAGCACGCTGGCTCTGCAGATCGAGCACAACCGCTCGGCCCGCGGCCTCAAGGGGATGATCTTCACGCGTGACGACCGCGCGGGCGAGGGCAAGCTCTCCTCGCGGCTCGGTCTGGTGACGGACGCGGTCGAGGCCGCCGAGGACATGGACCTGTACGGGCATCTGGTGGAGCAGATGTCGCACGGGGGCAGGGTCGACTACGTGATCGTGGACGAGGCGCAGTTCCTGGCGCCGGGGCAGATCGACCAGCTGGCACGGATCGTCGACGACCTGGATCTGGACGTGTTCGCGTTCGGCATCACCACGGACTTCCGCACCAAGCTCTTCCCCGGTTCGCAGCGGCTGATCGAGCTGGCGGACCGGATAGAGACGCTCCAGGTCGAGGCGATGTGCTGGTGCGGCGCCCGTGCCACGCACAACGCCCGTACGGCGCGCGGGGAGATGGTGGTCGAGGGCGAGCAGGTCGTCGTCGGCGACGTCGACCGGGTGGCCGAGGAGGTCGGCTACGAAGTGCTGTGCCGACGCCACCACCGCCGGCGGATGACGAGCGCGGCGGCGCGGGCCGCGGCGCTTTCGCCGGACGTGCTGCCGGTCACCTCCGCCTGACCTCCTGCACAGCGAGGTCAGGCGGAGCCGAGGGTCACTTGACCCCGAGCAGCTGCTCCAGCGGGTCGATGGCGAAGTAGACCAGGAAGAGGGCCGCCGTGCCCCACAGCAGCCAGTGCACCTCGCGGGCCTTGCCCAGGCAGGCCTTGATGATGACGTACGAGACGAAGCCGGCGCCGATGCCGTTGGTGATGGAGTACGTGAACGGCATGACCGCGATGGTCAGGAACGCCGGTACCGCGAGCTCGTAGCGGTCCCAGTCGATGTGCTTGACCTGGGTCATCATCAGGAACCCGACCGCGACCAGCGCGGGCGATGCGGCCTGCATGGGGACCATGGTCAGGACCGGGGTCAGGAACAGGGCGAGGCCGAAGAGGCCGCCGGTGATCAGGTTCGCGAAGCCGGTGCGGGCGCCTTCACCGACACCGGCCGCCGACTCGATGTACGTGGTGGCGGAGGACGCCGAGGCGGCGCCGCCCGCGACGGCCGCGGCGCCGTCGATGAGCAGCACCCGGCCGAGGCCCGGGACCTGGCCGCGCTCGTCGAGGAGACCGGCCTCGGCGGTGACGCCGACGACGGTGCCCATCGTGTCGAAGAAGTCCGACAGGATGAGCGTGAAGACGAGCAGGACCACCGTGAGGACGCTGACCTGTCCGAAGGAGCCGAACAGGTCGAAGTTGCCGAGGAGCGCGAAGTCGGGGGCGGCGACGGGCTTGTCGGGCATCGACGGCGCGGTCAGGCCCCACGACTTGATGTCGGCGAGACTGTTGACGATCACGGCGAGGACCGTGGTCACCACGATGCTGATGAGGATCGCGCCCTTCACCTTCCGGGCGAGCAGCACGACGGTGAGGAGCACGCCGAGGCAGAACACGAGCATCGGCCAGCCGGTGAGCGAGCCGGTGCCGAGCTGGACGGGCACGGTGCTGTTCGCGCTGTCCGGGACGCGGGTGACGAACCCGGCGTCGACGAAGCCGATGAACGCGATGAACAGACCGATGCCGACGCTGATGGCCTGCTTCAGGGGCTGCGGGATGGCGTGCATGATCGCCTCGCGCAGACCGGTCATCACCAGGACGCAGATCAGCAGGCCTTCGAGCACGATGAGACCCATCGCGTCGTCCCAGCTCATCAGCGGCGCGATCTGGAACGCCACGACGGCGTTGATGCCCAGGCCCGCGGCGAGGGCCAGCGGGAGATTGCCGCCGACACCCATGATCAGGGTCATCACCGCGGCCACGAGGGCCGTGGCGGTGACCAGTTGGGCCGCGTCGAGCTGATGCCCGAACTTGTCCTCGGCACTGCCGAGAATGATCGGGTTGAGCACAAGGATGTACGCCATGGTGAAGAACGTGGTGAATCCGCCGCGTATCTCCCGGCCGTACGTCGAGCCCCGTTCGGTGATGCGGAAGAACCGGTCGAGCGGGCCGCCGGGATACACCGGTGGCGAGTCGGCGGTGCCTGGCTGGCCGAACGGCCCGGACGGGCCTGTCGCGCTGGTCTTCATGGACGTTTCTCCTGGGCCGGCAGATGGGGACGTGTGACGGAGGGTCAGCGAAGGGCATGCGCACGTCATTTGTTGGAACGCACATGTGATGCCTCGCGTGCGGATCATACGGGGGGTCGTCACGCCCTCAACTTCCGCGTCATTACTGGGTAGTACGGGGCCCCCGGCCCCTTGTTTGTTCCTACGAACTTGACCGTGACGCTTACGTGAAAACCGAAGCAAAGGCGACAGGTGACGTGGAGTTAACGCCCGTAACTCCATAGTCTCTGGCCCCGTGCACCCACCACCTCCGTTCAACGCCCGGGCCGCCCGGCTGCTCCGCGAGAAGCTCGGCATGGCGCCGGGCCATGTCGCCTACGGCATGCGCGCCTCGTACGGCCTGGAGTACATCTCCCCGGACCACATCACCGCCTGGGAGCAGGGCAAGGCGGTGCCCGCGTCGAACGAGCTCGCGGCGCTGGCCGGTGCGTTGTGGTGTGCGCCCCATGAACTCATCGGCGCCCCGCGGACCTTGCGGGACCACCGGCTCGCGGGCGGTCTCGCGGTCGAGGACGTGGCGCGGGCCACCGGCCTCGACGTGCACGCCTACCAGCAGATGGAAGAGGCCAACACCTGGACGGGCAACCGGCGCCAGTCGGCCCATCTGGGGTCCGTCCTGAAGCTGCGGCCGCGGGAGTTCGTGGCCGTCACCGGCCTGGAGGAAGAGCTCGCCCGGCTTCTCGTCGAAGCGGTCGGCACGCGGTGGCAGGCGCACATCCGCTCCATCGCCAAACTGCTCTCCATGGAGCGCGGCGATCTGCAGGACCCTCTCAAGGCCATGCACCAGGAGTACCAGTCACTCCTGACGGCCACCCTCGGCCGGGTCGGCAACGCCGCCGCGTCGGGCGAGACGGGGCGGCGCTACCTGGAGGACATCGTCGACCACTTCTGGTCGCGGTTCCCCGAGTGACCGGTCCTCAGGCCAGTCCTCAGGCCAGTCCTCGGATCAGTCCTCAGGTCGGTCCTCAGAGCGTACGAGCGTGAAGACCGCGCCCTCCGGGTCCGCGACCGTCGCCACTCGCCCATGGGTGCCCACGCGCGCGGGCTTGAGCACATGGCCGCCGAGTTCCACGACCCGGTCCACCGACTCGTCCACGTCGGCCACTTCGAAGTACGTCATCCAGTGCGCGCCCCGGTCCTCCGGCAGGGCCTGGCCGACACCGTGCACCGACGCGACGGGCCGGCCGTCGACCTGGAGCGTCACATAGTCGAAGTCGGCCGAGACGACGGCCTCTTCGGAGTAGCCGAACACGGCTTCGTAGAACTTGACGACACCGGCCGTCTCCGGAGTCACCAGTTCGTTCCAGGCGGGCGCTCCGGGCTCCCCGACGATCGCGCTGCCCACATGCTCGGCCGCCTGCCAGATCCCGAACACGGCGCCCGCCGGGTCGACGGCGATGGCCATCCGCCCCGCCGCGCCCGCGTCCAGCGGGCCCACGCCGATCGTGCCGCACAGGTGCCGCACCGACTCGGCGGTCGCGTCCACGTCGTCCGATGCCATGTACGGCGTCCAGGCGATCGGCAGTTGTCGCCCCGGCGGCAACTGGCCGATCCCGGCGACCTCATGGCCGTCGAGCAGCGCCCTGACATAGGGCCCGAGCTGCTCGGGTCCCGGCCGGAACTCCCAGCCGAACAACGCTCCGTAGAACTCCTGGGTCGTGGCCAGACCGTGCGCCATCAGGCTCACCCAGCAGGGCGTGCCGGGTGCGCGGCGGACGGCCCCCACGCCGTCACGCTGACCCGTCGACCCCCGTGCCTCCGTCATCGTCACTCTCTCCTCGGCCCTTCGTGGTGGCCGCTAGGCTCCGCTGTCGAACGCGCGTGCCTTTCCCGCGCGCTTGCCCGCCCGTGCAGATGCTCGCACCACCTGTGCCGCCGCGCGTCCCGGCCGCGCCGCGTGGAGCGGCCTCGCGCGCAGGATGCCCGGTCCGCCGTTTCTCATCCGTAAACGCGTGGTTGCAGGGTGGTGTCGTTCGGCCGTACGCGGTGTGCCCGGTTCTGTACGCCGCGTGTCCGGCGGTCGTCCGGCGGAGCAGGGTAGCCGGACCCGGGCGATGCGGCCACCCCGTGCGCAAGGATGGGGCCCATGAATGCCATCATCTCCGCATCCGAACTCGCGAGCGACTTGGCGGGCGGGAATCCGCCGGTGCTGCTCGACATCCGCTGGCAGCTCAGCATGGCCAAGGCCGCGGGCGCCCCGGCCTTCGACGGGCACGCCGAATACCGCGCGGGGCACATCCCGGGCGCCGTCTTCGTCGACCTCGACGCCGATCTCGCGGGCAGGGCCGGCTCCGGCGGCCGGCACCCCCTGCCGGACGTGGAGCGTTTCGGCGCGGTGATGCGGGCGGCCGGCGTTTCGGCGGACCGTGACGTGGTCGTGTACGACGGCGGCCAGGGCTGGGCCGCGGCACGCGCCTGGTGGCTGCTGCGCTGGACGGGGCACCCCTCGGTGCGCGTGCTGGACGGCGGCCTCGCCGTCTGGACCGGGCCCCAGGAGACGGGCGACGAGCGCCCGGCGGAGGGAACCTTCACCCCCGTCACCAACACCACGGACCTGCTCGACGCCGACGCCGCCGCGTCCCTGGCCCGCTCCGGTCTGCTCCTGGACGCCCGTGCGGCGGAGCGCTACCGCGGTGACGTCGAGCCGATCGACCGCGTGGGCGGCCACATCCCGGGCGCCGTCTCCGCGCCGACCACGGAGAACGTCACGGCGGACGGCACCTTCAAGTCGGCATCGGACCTCGCGGTGCGCTTCAACTCGCTGGGCGCGTCCGAGACTTCGGAGGTTGGTGTGTACTGCGGCTCGGGCGTCTCCGGGGCGCACGAGGTGCTCGCGCTCGCGGTGGCGGGCATCCCGGCGTCGCTGTACGTCGGCTCCTGGTCGGAGTGGTCGTCGGACGAGTCCCGTCCCGTGGCCAAGGGACCGGACCCGCAGTAGTCGCGGTATTCGGTACGCGGATGGGGCCCGCACCTGAACGGTGCGGGCCCCATCCGCGTACCACTAATCGACGTACGACGAATCGACGTACTGCGAAGAAGAACTACTCCTGCTTCTTGCGGCGCGTACCGAAGACGATCTCGTCCCAGGACGGCACCGCGGCGCGTCGGCCCGGCCGCACGCCGTCGGCCTCCGCCTGGCGGTCCGTGGAGCCGACGAGGCGGTCCCGGTGGCTGGCCACCGAGCGGGGCATCAGGACGTCCGCGTAGGCGGAACCGGCGCCCGCCGAGGCGGCAGGGGGCTCCTCGGCCTCCGGCTCCTGCTCGGGCTCCTCCGCGGCGGGCGGCAGCTCCGTGGTGGTCGACGGCGCGGGGCGCTCCGGCACGACCATGTCGCCCCGGAAGCTGGGCACCGCCTCCAGGAGGCTGGTGAGAGAGTCGCGCTCCGCTTCGGAGACGGCGGCCGTGGCGCCCGTCGCCGTGCTCTCCTCCGGAGGCTCGGGGGAGGGGCCCGGCACGCTGGGGCGCTCCAACTGCCGGTCCAGGGCGCGGTCGAGGGGCCGCTCGGACGGCCGGTCGAGTGGCCTGTCGCGGGGCAGCCGGGCGATGCGCGGCACGAACGGGAAGCTGGGCTCGGGCGCGGCGATGTCGTCCGTCTCGCCGATCAGCGAGCGGGCCTCGTCGTCCACGGCCTGCACGAGCCGCCGGGGCGGGTCGTACGTCCAGCTCGCGGAGTGCGGCTCGGTCGCGACGCGGTAGACGAGCAGGACCTCCCATGTGCCGTCGTCGCGGCGCCAGGAGTCCCACTGGACGGTGTCCTTGTCGGCGCCGCGCAGCAGCAGCCGCTCGGAGACGGCCTCGCCGAGCTGGGGGCCGGTGTTCTCGCCGGGGCGGCGTACGGGTGTCTTGCGGGCCCGCTCCGCCATGAAGGCGCGCTCCGCGAGAACGGGGCCCTCGAAGCGGCGGACGCGGTCGACGGGGATTCCGGCGAGCGAGGCGACTTCCTCCGCGCTGGCACCGGCACGTATCCGTGCCTGGATGTCGCGGGGGCGGAGGTGGCTCTCCACCTCGATCTCGATCTGGCCGAGGCGCGGACGGTCGCCACGCACCGCGGCGCGCAGCCGCTCGTCGATCGGAAGCGTGTACTCCGTGCTGTCCGCAGCCTTCAGCACCAGCCGTGTGCCGTCGTTGCTGACGGCCACGACGCGCAGTTCGGGCATCGGGACCTCCCGGGTGGTGCCTGCCGACGTCACGTGCGTCGCTGCTTCCGCTAGTCGAGTGTGGCCTGCCCGGGTGCAGCCTGCCACAACCTTGCCGAGTTGCCCGGCGTGTCGGGCATGGGCCCGAGGTCGCCGTTATGGCACGGTTACCTTTTCGCAACGCTAAGTGACCAACTTGGTCACCCTGTGCAGCGAGCCCCCTCCCGGCGGTCCTGGAAGGCCCCGGGCACCCAGGTGGGAGACCGGACCCAGGGCTCGCAACAGTACTCCATTCGGGCCACGCGGGTGGTCCGCCGCGCCGCCGAACTTCTCACGGGGGGCGGGAGTTGAGGCCCCGGCATACCCGGGCGGGGTGGTCCGGGAGTGGCGCACTTCACGGAATCACCAGAAACGGAACTAACCACTTCGCCCATACGTCCCTTTCTCGTGCAGTCAGTCGAGAAAGGTAGGCAAGGTTCGGAGATGGGTGAAAAGCCGGATGCCGACGAGGAGTCGAAGGAGAAGCGGCGCCTCGACCTGAGCGTGCCGCAGGTGGCGGGGAGCGCGGTGGCCGCTGTGGTGGCGGCCAAGCTCGCCTCAAGCTTCGGCGTCTACGGCACGATCCTGGGCGCCGGTGTGGTCAGCGCGGTGGCGACCTGTGGCGGCACGGTCTTCCAGCACTTCTTCAGCCGCACCGGCGAGCAGATACGCGACGTCGCGGTGCAGGCCAAGCCGAGGGCGCAGCAGGTTCCGGTGGCCGACGGCTCGGGGGCGCCGGTCGCGGACACCTTCAGGGCGTCGGCCGGCACGGGGGCTGTTCCCGCTACGGGGCCGGTCACCACGACGTGGGGAAGAGGGGCGGACGCGGAGGCGACCACGGCGCTGCCCGTCGCCGGTGACACCGACCGCACGACGGTGCTGCCCGTGGCGGACGCCGACGCCGAGAGGACCCAACTGCTCGGCGCGGTCGACGCGACGCAGCTGGTGCCCGGAGACGATGCGACGCAGCTGGTGCCCGTAGACGACGCGACGCGGGTGCTGCGTCAGGCGGCTCCCGCCGAGCCGGTCGAACCTCCGTTCCCGACGGACGAGTTCACCGACGGCACGACCCATCGCACGCAAGTCCGCAGCTGGAAGCGGCCGTTGGTCGCGGCCGCGGTGGTCTTCGGCGTATCGATGGCGGGCATCACCACGTACGAGCTCGTCTCCGGCCAGGACTTCAGCGGGGGGAGCGGTACCACGATCAGCAACGGCGTCACCGGCAACAACACCTCTCCGAAGAAGCCCTCCACGCCCTCGGCCGATCCCTCCGGCCGGCCGTCGGACGGCGCTTCCACGGGTTCCGACGACGGAGCGCAGAACGACGACGGCGCCACCCGGGTCCCGGACGGTGCCAACTCGCAGACGCCGGACAAGGGCGGCGACACGGACTCCGGATCGACGGATCCGGGCAAGGGCACGGACTCGGACTCGGGCACCGGCTCCGGAGACGACGGTTCGAAGCCGGACCCGACGCCCACGCCGACGCCCACCCCCACCCCGACGCCGACCCAGACCGGCGGCAGCGGGGGCGGGAGCGATGCGCAGCAGGGGGAGACCCCCGATCCGTAGGCGGGTTCAGTCGCCCAGGACCCGCCGCAGGTAGGCGTTGGCGAACAGGCGGTCGGGGTCGAGGCGGTCGCGCAGGGCGGTGAACTCGCCGAAGCGCGGATAGGCCCGCGAGAAGTAGTCGGCGTCGCGGGTGTGGATCTTGCCCCAGTGCGGCCGTCCCTCGTGCGCGGTGAAGATCCGCTCCGCCGCGGTGAAGTACGACTGGTAGGGCGTGCCCCGGTACATGTGCACGGCGATGTACGCGCTCTCCCGGCCCGAGGCCGTGGAGAGCGCGATGTCGTCGGCGGGCGCCGTGCGGACCTCGACGGGGAAGCTGATCCGCAGGTCCGAGCGCTCGACCATGGTCTTCAGCTCGCGCAGCGTCTCGACCAGGGCCTCGCGCGGAACGGCGTACTCCATCTCAACGAACCGCACCCGGCGGGGACTTGTGAAGACCTTGTAGGGAATGTCCGTGTACGTGCGGGCGGAAAGCGCCTTGCTGGAGATCTTCGCGATGCCGGGAATCGTCGCCGGGACGGCCCTGCCGAGCGAATTGACCACCTGGAAGAGGCCATTGGAGAGGACCTCGTCCTCTATGAAGGCGCTGACCTTTCCGGGCGGCGCCGCCGGGCCCACGCTGCGGTTGTTCCGCTTGGTGGTGCAGTTGCCGGTGTGCGGGAACCAGTAGAACTCGAAGTGCTCGTTCTCCGCGACAAGCGCGTCGAAGTCGCCGGTCACCTTGTCGAAGGTCATCGGCTCCTCACGGGCGGTGAGGAAGAAAATGGGCTCTACGGAGAAGGTGATCGCGCTGATCACGCCGAGCGCCCCGAGGCCGATCCGGGCCGCCGCGAAGATTGCGCGCTCTTCGTCGGTCCCCTTCTCCGAGCAGGTGAGGACCGTGCCGTCCGCCGTGACCAGCTCAAGTGCCGTGATCTGGGCGGAGATCGACGCCGAGTCGCGGCCCGTGCCGTGCGTTCCGGTGCTGGTCGCCCCGGAGACGGTCTGCTCCATGATGTCGCCCATGTTCGTGAGCGAGAGCCCCTCGCGGGCGAGGGCCGCGTTCAGGCGCTTGAGCGGCGTGCCCGCCTCCACGGTGACGGTGCCCGCCTCGCGGTCGATCCTGCGGATGCCGGTGAGCAGGTCCGGGCGTACGAGGACGCCGTCGGTCGCGGCGGTCGCCGTGAAGGAGTGACCGGTGCCGACCGGCTTCACCTTGAGGCCGTCCGCCTTGGCCGCGCGCACCGCGGCGGCGAGTTCGTCGACCGACGCGGGGGTGACCTCCCGGGCCGGGCGCGCGGTGACGTTGCCCGCCCAGTTACGCCAGGCCGCTGTGCTCTTCCCGCTGCTCGTGCCCGTGCCCGTTCCCGTGCTCATGGGTCCCTCCCCGTCGCGGAACCGGCTGCTTCAGCCGGCGATAGCCCAGGAATCCGACCGCCACCGCGACGGCCCCGGAGACTCCCGGAACCCCGTACCCGGCGTCCGAACCGGCCGCGTCGATGACCCAGCCGGCCGCGGACGAGCCGAGCGCGACGCCGACCGCGAGTCCGGTGCTCACCCAGGTCATGCCCTCGGTCAGCTTCGCGCGTGGTACGTGCTGTTCGACGAGGGCCATCGTCGTGATCATGGTCGGCGCGATGGAGAGGCCCGCGATGAACAGCGCCACGGCCAGAAACGGAAGGTTCCCGACCAGTTGAAGCGGGATCATACTCACGGCCATCGCGCAGACACCCAGCAGCCACCGGGGCGCGGGCGCCCCCTGGAAGCGCAGCAGTCCGAAGACCGCGCCCGCCACACAGGAGCCGAGGGCGTACACCGCGAGCACCAGGCTGGCCGCCGCCTTGTGGCCCTGGTCCTCCGCGTACGCCACGGTCACCACGTCGATCGAGCCGAAGATCGCCCCCGTCGCCACGAAGGTCGCGACCAGCACCTGCAGCCCTCCGGAGCGCAGCGCCGAGCCCTTGGTGTGCTGCTCCCGAGGATGCGGCACCGGCTCGGTGGCCCGCTGGGCCGTCAGCCAGAAGACGCCGACGGCGAGGAAGACCCCGGCGAGCAGCGGCCCGGCCTCCGGGAACCACACCGTGGACAGACCGATCGAGATGATCGGCCCGAAGATGAAGCAGATCTCGTCCACCACGGACTCGAAGGAGTACGCCGTGTGCAGCTGCGGGGTGTCCCGGTAGATGGCCGCCCAGCGCGCCCTGATCATCGATCCGACGCTCGGCACACAGCCGACGAGGGCGGCACAGACGAAGAGCGTCCAGTCCGGGAACTCGAACTTCGCGGCGAGCAGCAGCCCGGTGACCGCCGCCAGGGACACCAGCGTGGCCGGCCGCAGCACTCGGCGCTGGCCGTGCCGGTCGACGAGCCGGGAGATCTGCGGGCCGATCGCGGCGGCGGACAGCGCCACGGTCGCGGAGAGCGCGCCCGCGAGGCCGTACCGCCCCGTCAGCTGGGACACCATCGTCACGATGCCGATGCCCATCATCGACAGCGGCATCCGGCCCAGGAACCCCGCCGTCGAGAAGCCCTTGGTGCCGGGGGCGGCGAAGAGGGCGCGGTAGGGACTTGGCACGTGGGACTCCGCGGAGGTGCCGGGGCGGCTCCGCGGGGGAGGGGCTCCGGTAAGGCGTATAGGTGGTCGATACAGCTTACGTGCCGTACGGGCGGAGACGCACCGGGAATTTCCGGCTGGCGGAGGCCGATTCCCGCCTGTCGGTGGCGGGTGGCAGGATCGGAGGCATGTCCGATGCGCTGGATCCCACTCCCTATGACGCCCTGCTGCTGCTCTCGTTCGGCGGTCCCGAGGGCCCCGACGACGTCGTCCCGTTCCTGGAGAACGTGACGCGCGGGCGCGGCATCCCCAAGGAGCGGCTCAAGGAGGTGGGGCAGCACTACTTCCTGTTCGGCGGCGTGAGCCCGATCAACGACCAGAACCGCGCCCTGCTCGACGCCCTGCGCAAGGACTTCGCGGAGCACGGCCTCGACCTGCCGGTCTACTGGGGGAACCGCAACTGGGCGCCCTACCTGACCGACACCCTGCGCGAGCTGGTCCAGGACGGCCACCGCCGCGTGCTCGTCCTCGCGACCAGTGCGTACGCCTCGTACTCGGGCTGCCGCCAGTACCGGGAGAACCTGGCGGAGTCCCTCGCCGTCCTGGAATCCGAAGGCGTCGACAGGAGCGAGCTGCCGCGCGTCGACAAGCTGCGGCACTACTTCAACCACCCCGGCTTCGTCCGCCCCATGATCGACGGCGTCCTGAAGTCCCTCGCCGACCTCCCCGAGGAGGTCCGCGCGGGCGCCCACCTCGCCTTCACGACGCACTCCATCCCGACCGCCGCCGCCGACACCTCCGGACGCGTCGAGGACCACGGGGACGGCGGTGCCTACGTCAAGGAGCACCTGGACGTGGCCCGGCTGATCGCCGACGCGGTGCGCGATGAGACCGGCACGGAGCACCCTTGGCAGCTCGTCTACCAGTCGCGCAGCGGCGCCCCGCACATCCCGTGGCTGGAGCCCGACATCTGCGACCACCTGGAGGAGCGGCAGGCGGCCGGGGCGCCCGCGGTCGTGATGGTCCCGATCGGCTTCGTCTCGGACCACATGGAGGTCCTGTACGACCTCGACACCGAGGCCGACGCCAAGGCCGCCGAGCTGGGCCTGCCGGTCCGCCGCTCGGCCACCGTCGGAGCCGACCCGCGGTTCGCCGCGGCGATCAGGGAGCTCGTCCTGGAGCGCGCGGCGGCGGAGAGCGGCAAGGCAGTCACCCCCTGCGCCCTGGGCTCCCTCGGCGCGAGTCACGACCTCTGCCCGGTCGGCTGCTGCCCGGCGCGCGCCCCGAAGCCCGCGGCCGCGGGCGCCGACAGCACGTACGCGTAAGGACGTTGATCGTGACCGACCCCGCAGACCAGCAGCTCAAGGCCGAACTCCTCGGCGTCGCCCTGGAGGCGGCCCACCGCGCGGGAGCCTTCCTGCGCGACGGCCGCCCGGACGACCTGGGCGTCGCCGCCACGAAGACCAGCGCCGTCGACGTGGTCACCGAGATGGACATCGCCTCCGAGAAGCTGATCACCGACTTCTTCGCCGAGCGCAGGCCGGACGACGGCGTGCTCGGCGAGGAGGGCGCGAGCTCCGAGGGCAGCAGCGGCGTCCAGTGGGTGATCGACCCTATCGACGGCACGGTCAACTACCTTTACGGGCGCCCCGATTGGTCGGTGTCCATCGCGGCCCGCAAGGACGGCGAGACCATCGTCGGCGTGGTCCACGCGCCGATGCGCGGCGAGACGTACCGGGCGGTCCTCGGAGAAGGCGCGTTCGTCAACGACAAGCCGGCGCACACCCGCCCCGCACCTCCGTTCGGCCAGGCCCTCGTCGGCACCGGATTCGGCTACGTCGCCGAGCGCCGGGTCCGCCAGGCCGAGGTGGCCCGGCAGCTCATCCCGCTGGTCAGGGACATCCGGCGGGGCGGCTCCGCCGCGATCGACCTGTGCGACGTGGCGATCGGCCGGCTCGACGCGTACTACGAACGCGGCCTCAACCCCTGGGACTTCGCGGCCGGTGACCTCGTGGCGCGCGAGGCGGGCGCGCTGACCGGCGGGCGCCCCGGAGAGGCCCTGTCGGGCGAGCTGACGATCGCGGCCCCGCCCGGCCTCTTCGAGGACCTCCAGGCCCGCCTGGAGCAGCTCGGCGCCTGGCACGACTGAGGCATACGACCGAGGCGCACGGAAACGACCGAGGCACACGTAGAGGCACACATAAGGGCCCCGGCACCGATGGATCGGGTGCCGGGGCCCTTACGCGTGCGTACTGGATCAGGCGCGCAATGCACCGACCTCGACGCCGTGCTCGGCGGCCAGACGGTGCAGGTCCTCCAGTTCGGCCTGCTCGACCTCGGCAAGGAAGTCGTCGCCCGTCTCACGGGCCTTCGTGAGGTCGGACTCCGTGGCCTTTATGCGCTGCAGCAGTCCTGCGGTGAATGCGTCCATGGTTGCGCCCCCTCGGCTGGGTCGTGGGTCGATGGCACGGGGGTGTGCCCTGAGAAGGGGCGATCACGTCTCTCGCCGCGCTGGGACAGCAGTTCGTGGCGTGCCACATACAAAGCGTGATCGCGGGTGTGAGGTCGTCCTCCCCGGGCTCCCTTCCACGGAAACCTAACCGGCGGAGAAAATCCCGCATTCCCTGGTCGGCAAGCGGCCGGCAAGCCGTCTTACAGCCGGTTTATGACCGAAAGGGGCAGGATAGAGGCCACACCCCACGAACAGACCTGCCCTCAGGGGCACAGAGGAAGGACAGCGCCGTGCGCGTACTCGTCGTCGAGGACGAGCAGCTGCTCGCCGATGCGGTGGCCACCGGACTGCGCCGGGAGGCCATGGCCGTCGACGTCGTGTACGACGGAGCGGCCGCCCTCGAGCGCATCGGGGTCAACGACTACGACGTCGTCGTGCTCGACCGGGACCTCCCGCTCGTGCACGGGGACGACGTCTGCCGCAAGATCGTCGAGCTCGGCATGCCGACGCGCGTCCTGATGCTCACCGCGTCGGGCGACGTCAGCGACCGCGTCGAGGGCCTGGAGATCGGCGCCGACGACTATCTCCCCAAGCCCTTCGCGTTCAGCGAGCTCACGGCACGCGTGCGTGCCCTCGGGCGGCGTACGAGCGTGCCGCTGCCGCCCGTCCTGGAGCGCGCCGGGATCAAGCTGGACCCCAACCGCCGGGAGATCTTCCGCGACGGCAAGGAGATCCAGCTGGCCCCCAAGGAGTTCGCGGTCCTCGAGGTGCTGCTGCGCAGCGAGGGCGCGGTCGTCTCCGCGGAGCAGCTCCTGGAGAAGGCCTGGGACGAGAACACGGACCCGTTCACGAACGTCGTCCGGGTCACCGTCATGACCCTGCGCAGGAAGCTCGGCGAGCCGGCCGTCATCGTGACGGTGCCGGGCTCCGGCTACCGGATCTGATCCCCGGTGGCCGCGACCCCGGCGCCACCGGCGGCGCCCCCGAAACCGACCTGGGACCCCCGAAAGGTCGAAGTACCTTTCCCGTGGCTGCGCCCCACCATCCGGATACGGCTCACGCTCCTCTACGGAGGCATGTTCCTGATCGCGGGCATCCTGCTGCTCTCGATCATCTATCTGCTCGCCGCGGAGGCCCTGAACGTCGGCAGCGACCTGCCGTTCAAGATCGTCGAGGGCAGGGTGACCAGCACGGTCTGCAACCTGCCCGACAAGGCGTCGCCGACCGAGTTCAACGCGGCGATGAACGACTGCGTCAACACCCAGCGCCAGCACGCCCTGGACAACCTCCTGAGCCGCTCGCTGCTGGCCCTGCTCGGCCTCGCCGTGATCGCCTTCGCCTTCGGGTACGCGATGGCGGGCCGCGTCCTTTCGCCGCTCGGCCGCATCACGCGCACCGCGCGCCGCGTGGCCGGCACGGACCTGACGCGACGGATCGAACTGGACGGTCCGGACGACGAGTTGAAGGAGCTGTCGGACACCTTCGACGAGATGCTGGACCGCCTGGAGCGGGCCTTCACCGCCCAGCAGCGGTTCGTCGGCAACGCCTCGCACGAGCTGCGCACGCCCCTGGCGATCAACCGCACGCTCCTTGAGGTGCAGCTCTCCGACCCCGGAGCGCCGCCCGAGCTCCAGCAGCTCGGCAAGACGCTGCTCGCCACCAACGAGCGCAGCGAGCAGCTCGTGGAGGGTCTGCTGCTGCTCGCCCGGAGCGACAACCAGATCGTGGAGCGCAAGCCGGTCGACCTCGCCGAGGTCGCCAACCGCGCGGTCGACCAGGTGCGCTCCGAGGCCGAGGCGAAGGGCGTGGAGATCCGCGGGGAGCGCGCTCTGGCGGTCGTCCAGGGCAACGGCGTACTCCTGGAGCGGATCGCCCTGAACCTCGTCCAGAACGCCGTCAGGTACAACGTGCCGGAGGACGGCTGGGTCGAGGTCACCACGGAGGCCCAGCACGGCCAGGCGGTCCTCGTGGTGTCCAACACGGGCCCCGTCGTCCCGGCGTACGAGATCGACAACATCTTCGAGCCGTTCCGGCGGCTGCGGACGGAGCGTACGGGCAGCGACAAGGGGGTCGGACTCGGCCTGTCGATCGCCCGGTCGGTGGCGCGGGCCCACGGGGGCCGTATCATCGCGGAGCCGCGCGAGGGGGGTGGGCTCGTGATGCGAGTCACCCTGCCTCTCTGAGATGCTGCCGCGGACGCGCCGCGATGTTCGCTTTGCGCGGAATTTTCGGGACCTGAACCCGGGAGATCCGTGTGTGATCGATCACAGGGGCGAATTTTCGGCCATCTACTCTCCGTGATCGTGAAAGTCCTCGGAAAGCCGGGAAAATGCGGGTTTTCGGGGGTCCAGATCACGGGAAGTACACGGGGTGGCGCCTGTGAAGTGCGACATTCGGACCGTGTACGGTCCCGATCGCCATCCAAACCGATCACCTCTTCAGGGGTGCGGTTGGGTGTCGATTGAGTAACAGACCTTGATGTGAGGCAAAATCTCCGCCTCAGGTCGGGCACAAGTCCGGCCTCTCACGCGTTACGTGCGCTGAGACACCGCAGACACCCAGAGGGGGAGAGCGACATGGCAACGGACTACGACACCCCACGCAAGACCGACGATGACGTCAACGAGGACAGCATCGAAGAGCTGAAGGCTCGGCGGAACGACAAGTCGACCTCGGCGGTCGACGTCGACGAGTTCGAGGCCGCAGAGGGCCTCGAACTGCCCGGCGCGGACCTTTCCAACGAGGAGCTCGCCGTTCGGGTGCTCCCGAAGCAGCAGGACGAGTTCACCTGCATGAGCTGCTTCCTGGTGCACCACCGCAGCCAGCTGGCCAGGGAGAAGAACGGCCAGCCGATCTGCCGCGACTGCGACTAGGGCAGGGTCGGCCGTGACAGGCTCGACCCCGCCCAGGAAGCGCCGCTTCCGCAAGCGCGGGGCGGACGAAGCAACCGCCGTCCCCGACGGCGTACGTGACGACGAGCGGGGCTCTTCCCCCACAGGGACGGCCTCGCTCGAACCGGCGAACGCCTTCGAGACGGCACCCGACGAGGCGGCGGCCGACAAGGCGTCCGGGACGAGGACCGGCAGGACCGAAGAGTCCCGTACGTCCAAGGGCCGCCGCGTTGCCGCCGTCGCCGGCGGAGTCAAGGCGGGCGTGCTCAAGAGCGGGCGCGGCGCCAAGGCCGGCATCGGCTATCTCGCCGACCGGATCATCGAGAACGCCCCACGGGTGCCGATCCGCGATCTGGCCACCCTCCGCAAGCAGTTCCCGGGCCTGGACCCCGAGCAGCTCGCGGACAAACTCATCGCCGGCGCGGCCAACGCGACCTCCACGGTCGGGGCCGGAGTCGGCGCAGCGGCGATGCTGCCCGTGCCGCCCGCGATGCCCGCGGAGCTGGCCGCCGAGATCACCGGCGTCGCGGCCATAGAGCTGAAGCTGATCGCCGAGCTGCACGAGGTCTACGGCAAGCGCCCGCCCGGCAATCTCAAGGACCGCAGCACCGCCTACCTCACGGCGTGGACCGAGGAGCGCGGCATCGATGTCGCGAAGCCCGCGTCGATCAACGCGGCGCTCGGCAGCCAGATGAAGCGCGAGCTGCGCCAGCAGATCATGAAGCGCATGGTGCGGAACCTGCCGAACCTGATGCCGTTCATGGTGGGCGCCGCGGTCGGGGCGGTCATGAACCGCCGTGACACCAAGAAGCTGGCTGAGCGGGTCCGTAAGGACCTGCGGAAGGCCCAGGTGTCCTGGGACGCCCTGCCTGAGCTGCCGCCCCTTGAGCAGCCGCTCAAGCCGCTCAAGCTGCTTAAGCCGCTCGACCCGCTGTGGCCCGGCGGCCGCGCCAAAGAGCTGGGGCGCTGACCCCGGGGGCCCGGGGCTAGGAGGCCCGGACGGCCGTCAGCGCCGCCGCGAGCGCCTCCGGGTTCCGCGTCGAGACGTACACGTACGGAGTCGGGTCCTGCGGGTCCGTGATCTCGATCCGCAGTGCCGTCGGGATGTAGGCGCGCAGAAGCATGAAGGCGCGCGGGTCGGCCTTCTGTCCGCGCCAGGCGCGCGCCTCTTCCGGGTCGAGCACCTGCGGCTCACCCAGGGCGGCGACCGGGATCTTCGCGTCGCCGACGACGAGCGAGTCCGCCACCACGCGGATCCGCGGCGAGCCGTACGAGCTGGTGACGACCGCGGCGACCGCCGTCCCGGCGACCAGGCCGCCGAGCAGCGGCAGGGCGCCGAAGGGGAGCATGATCAGCGCCATCGCGATGCCGACCAGGAGCGAGACAAGCCACCAGGAACGGGGCGCCGTCAGGCGTTCTTCGTAAGGCTGCATGAAGTCAAGCTTGGCACGATGAGCTGAGTCACTGGACTCGCGGGTAAGGTCTGCGGCTGTGAGTGGTACATCAGCAGCTCTGACGCCCCCGGCCGACGCCATAGCGCCCGTCCGCCACCCCGACGCGCCCGCCCCCGGCGAGCTCATCGGAGCCCACTACGAGCACTGTTTCGGGTGCGGCGACGGCCAGGCCCACGGGCTGCATCTCGCCGCGCGCGCCGGTGAAGGCGTCTGCATCACCGCCGAGTTCACGGTCCGCGAGGCGCATCAGGGCGCTCCGGGCCTCGCCCACGGCGGGATCCTCGCCACGGCGCTCGACGAGACGCTCGGCTCGCTGAACTGGCTGCTGAGGGTGATCGCCGTGACCGGACGGCTCGAGACGGACTTCGTGCGGCCCGTGCCGGTGGGCACCGTGCTCTTCCTGGAGGCCGAGGTGACCGCGGTCGCCGGGCGGAAGATCTACTCCACGGCCACGGGGCGGATCGGCGGCCCCCAGGGGCCCGTCGCCGTCCGTGCCGACGCCCTCTTCATCGAGGTCAAGGTCGACCACTTCATCGAGAACGGCCGTCCGGAGGAGATCCGGGCCGCCATGGACGACCCGGACCAGGTCCGGCGCGCACGCGCCTTCGAGGTGAACCCGTGACCCCCGTTTCCCGTACCCCGGCGCCCCGTCCCGAACTCGACGTCCTGATCCGTCGCGTGGACTCGGAGGTGCCGCTGCCCGCGTACGCGCAGCCCGGCGACGCCGGGGCGGATCTGCGGACCACCGAGGCGTGCGAACTCGCCCCGGGTGAGCGGGTGGTGCTGCCCACCGGGGTGTCCATCGCGCTGCCCGAGGGGTACGCGGCCTTCGTGCACCCGCGTTCCGGGCTCGCCGCCCGCTGCGGTGTCGCTCTGGTGAATGCCCCAGGGACGGTGGATGCCGGGTACCGTGGGGAGATCAAGGTGATCGTGGTGAATCTCGACCCGCGCGAGCGTGTGCGGTTCGAGCGCTTCGACCGGATCGCCCAACTGGTCGTCCAGCAGGTCGAGAAGGTGCGCTTCCGGGAGGTGGCGGAGCTTCCCGACTCGGCGCGGGCCGAGGGGGGCTTCGGGTCCACCGGCGGCCATGCCGCCGTGGGCGCCGGCTCGGGTGAACAAACGGGTGGGAATCGATACGCATCGGTCGTATCTGACCGGGAAGGACAGTGACGTGTTCGGACGTCGCAAGAAGGACAGTGCCGCCGAGGACGCGGCGGGCGAGGCCGAGCAGGTCGTCGACAGCGGCGACGCAGCGGAAGCGCAGTCCGAGCGTGTGAGGCTCGAGCCCGAGCCGCGCCCCGACGGGCCCTGGGACGCCTCCGAGGTCCGCGAGCCCGGCGAGGGCCGGGTGGACCTGGGCGGGCTCTTCGTGCCGGGTGTCGAGGGCATGGAGCTGCGGGTGGAGGTGGCGGGTGACGCCATCGTCGCGGCCACCGTCGTGCTGCAGGACAGCGCGATCCAGCTGCAGGGCTTCGCCGCCCCCAAGCGGCAGGGCATCTGGGGCGAGGTCCGCGAGGAGATCGCCTCGGGCATCACCCAGCAGGGCGGTGTGATCGACGAGGTCGAGGGCCCGCTGGGCTGGGAGCTGCGGGCGCAGGTGCCGGTGCAGCTGCCGGACGGCACGGGCGGTGTGCAGGTCGTGCGCTTCATCGGCGTCGACGGCCCGCGGTGGTTCCTGCGCGGAGTCATTTCCGGCCAGGGCGCGGTGCAGCCGCAGGCGGCCGGACTCCTGGAGCAGATCTTCCGGGACACGGTCGTGGTGCGCGGCGAGGGCCCCATGGCGCCCCGTGACCCGATCGTCCTGAAGCTGCCGGACGACGCCCAGATGGTCGCCGAGGGCGGCGTCAAGGAGGAGCCGCAGGAGGGCTCGCGGTTCTCCGGCGGCATGGGCCAGCTCGCCCGCGGACCGGAGATCACCGAGGTGCGCTGAGGCGTACCGACCGGAAGTCGTGTGCCGATGGGCCGCACCCCTGATGGGGTGCGGCCCATCGGCGTTTTCGCACGTAGGAGCGGGCGGGCGGCAAGACCCGTAAGAGAGTCGTCAATGGACGACCGGCGGCCGTAAGGGAGGCGTCAACGACGGTCGGATCCGGCCATCGAGGGGGTTTGCTCAAGACGTCAGGAAACCCGAACTCATCTAGGAGCACACGATGGCCGACGTGGCCTTCGTCGTCACCACGATCGCGGTGTTCGCGCTGGTGGCCTTTGTCGCCAAGGGGGTGGCGAAGCTGTGACTGCCGAAAACATCGTCGGTCTTGTCGTGGCCGTCGCCCTGCTGGGCTATCTCGTTCTCGCTCTTGTGTTCCCGGAGAGGTTCTGAGTACGGATATGAGCCCCGTTCTTGCTGGTGTGCTCCAGCTGCTCGCGCTGATAGTCGCGCTGGGCCTCGCATACCGTCCGCTCGGCGATTACATGGCCCGGGTCTACTCTTCCGAGAAACACCTCCGGGTGGAGAAGTGGATCTACAAGGGCATCGGCGCCAACCCGAACGCCGAGATGCGCTGGACCGCCTATCTTCGCGGCGTCCTCGCGTTCTCCGCCGTGAGCGTCCTGTTCCTCTATCTGCTGCAGCGGGTGCAGGGTTCGCTGCCCGGCTCGCTCGGCTTCAGGTCGATCGACCCGGACCAGGCGTTCAACACCGCCGCGTCCTTCGTCTCCAACACCAACTGGCAGTCGTACTACGGCGAACAGGCCATGGGCCATGTCGTGCAGACCGGCGGCCTCGCGGTGCAGAACTTCGTTTCGGCCGCCGTCGGCATCGCGGTCGCGGTCGCTCTCGTACGGGGCTTCGCGCGTTCCCGTACCGGTGAACTCGGCAATTTCTGGGCCGACCTGGTGCGCGGTGTCGTCCGCGTCCTGGTCCCGATCTCGGTGATCGGCGCGCTCGTTCTCGTGGCGTGCGGTGCCATCCAGAACTTCTCCGGCATTCACGAGGTCGGTCAGTTCACGGGCGGTACGCAGGAATGGAACGGCGGGGCGGTGGCCTCGCAGGAGGTCATCAAGGAACTGGGCACCAACGGCGGCGGTTACTTCAACGCCAACTCGGCCCACCCCTTCGAGAATCCCAACGCCTTCTCGAACCTCTTCGAGGTCTTCCTGATCCTGGTCATTCCGTTCGCGCTGACACGGACGTTCGGCAAGATGGTCGGTTCGGTCAAGCAGGGTTACGCGATTCTCGCCACGATGGCGACGATCTGGATCGGCTTCACGGCGCTGATGATGTGGACCGAATTCCACCACGGCGGCCCGGCGTTCGACGCCGCGGGCGGTGCGCTGGAGGGCAAGGAGACCCGGTTCGGGATCGGCGGTTCGGCGATCTTCTCCGTCGCGACGACCCTGACGTCGACGGGCGCGGTGAACTCCTTCCATTCGTCCAACACCGGTTTCGGCGGCGGACTCAACCTGCTGGGCATGCAGCTCGGCGAGATCGCGCCCGGCGGCGTGGGCTCGGGCCTCTACGGCATGCTGATCATGGCGATCATCGCGGTGTTCATCGCGGGTCTGATGGTCGGCCGTACGCCGGAGTACCTGGGTAAGAAGATCGGCACCCGCGAGATCAAGCTGGCGGCCTGCTACATCCTGATCACGCCGGCGCTGGTCCTCGGCTTCACGGCGGTGTCGATGGCGCTGCCCACGCCGAAGGAATCGATGCTGAATTCCGGGGCGCACGGATTCTCGGAGATTCTGTACGCCTTTACTTCCGGGGCCAACAACAACGGTTCGGCCTTCGCGGGGCTGAGCGCGGACACGAACTGGTTCAACACCACGATCGGCCTCGCCATGCTGCTCGGCCGATTCCTGCCGATGGTGTTCGTGCTCGCGCTCGCCGGTTCGCTCGCCGAACAGCAGCCGATCCCGAAGACGGCGGGCACCCTGCGTACCGAGAAGCCGCTCTTCACCGGGCTGCTGGTCGGCACGATCATGATCATCACCGGTCTGACCTACTTCCCCGCACTGGCCCTCGGGCCGCTCGCCGAGGGGCTGGCGTCATGACCACCGACACAAAGAAGCCAGAGGAGCCCCGCTCCATGTCCACCGCTACTCCCACACGGGCACCGCACCAGGATCTGCCCGGCGCGCACACGGACGGCGGCGGCCGGGTCGGCGGGGGCCTGTTCGACCCCAAGCAGCTCCTGAAGTCCTTCCCGGACGCGGTGCGCAAGCTCGACCCGCGGGTGATGGTCAAGTCGCCGGTCATGTTCGTCGTCCTGGTCGGCTCGGTGGTCACCACCGTGCTCGCGGTCAAGGACCCGGGGGACTGGTTCGGCTGGGCGATCGCCGGGTGGCTGTGGCTGACGACGATCTTCGCCAACCTGGCGGAGGCGGTGGCCGAGGGCCGCGGCAAGGCGCAGGCGGACACCCTGCGCAAGGCCAAGACCGACACCGTGGCGCGCCGCCTCAACGGCGGCACCGAAGAGTCGGTGCCGGGCACGGAACTGCGCATCGGTGATCTGGTCGTCTGCGAGGCGGGCGACGTGATCCCCGGCGACGGTGACGTCGTCGAGGGTGTCGCGTCCGTCGACGAGTCGGCGATCACCGGTGAATCGGCCCCGGTCATCCGGGAGTCGGGCGGTGACCGGTCCGCCGTCACGGGCGGCACGAAGGTGCTCTCCGACCGGATCGTCATCAAGATCACGACGAAGCCCGGCGAGACGTTCATCGACCGCATGATCAACCTGGTCGAGGGCGCGGCCCGGCAGAAGACGCCCAACGAGATCGCGCTGAACATCCTGCTCGCGTCGCTCACCATCGTCTTCCTGCTCGCGGTCGTGACGCTCCAGCCGTTCGCCGTGTACGCCGGTGCCGAGCAGTCCATGATCGTGCTCGCCGCGCTCCTGGTGTGCCTGATTCCCACCACGATCGGTGCGCTGCTCTCCGCGATCGGCATCGCGGGCATGGACCGCCTCGTGCAGCGGAACGTCCTCGCCATGTCGGGGCGGGCCGTCGAGGCCGCCGGTGACGTGTCGACGCTGCTGCTCGACAAGACCGGCACCATCACGCTCGGCAACCGGCAGGCCGCCGAGTTCGTCCCGGTGCGCGGCACCACCGCCGCCGAACTGGCGGACGCCGCCCAGCTGTCGTCGCTGGCCGACGAGACGCCCGAGGGCCGCTCCATCGTCGTACTCGCGAAGGAGAAGTACGGCCTGCGCGAGCGCCACCAGGGCGAGCTGGTCGGCGCCGAGTGGATCGCCTTCACCGCGCAGACCCGGATGTCCGGGGTCGACCTTGTCGAGAACGGCTCGGCCCGCAAGGTCCGCAAGGGCGCGACCGGTTCGGTCGTCGCCTGGGTGACCGAGAACGGCGGCACCGTCTCCGAGGACGCCCAGGAACTGACCGGCGCCATCTCGCAGGCCGGCGGCACGCCGCTGCTGGTCGCGGCCATGGACGACAAGGGGGCGCGGGTCCTCGGTGTCATCCACCTGAAGGACGTCGTCAAGGAGGGCATGCGGGAGCGGTTCGACGAGCTGCGCCGGATGGGCATCAAGACGGTCATGATCACGGGCGACAACCCGCTGACCGCCAAGGCGATCGCGGACGAGGCGGGCGTGGACGACTTCCTCGCCGAGGCCACGCCCGAGGACAAGATGGCGCTGATCAAGCGCGAGCAGGCCGGCGGCAAGCTCGTGGCGATGACCGGCGACGGCACCAACGACGCGCCCGCGCTCGCGCAGGCGGACGTGGGCGTGGCGATGAACACGGGTACGTCGGCCGCCAAGGAGGCCGGCAACATGGTCGACCTCGACTCCAACCCCACCAAGTTGATCGAGATCGTCGAGATCGGCAAGCAACTGTTGATCACGCGTGGTGCATTGACCACGTTCTCGATCGCCAACGACGTCGCGAAGTACTTCGCGATCATCCCGGCCATGTTCGCGGTGGTCTATCCGGGCCTGGACAAGCTCAACATCATGAACCTGTCCTCTCCGGAGTCGGCGATTCTCTCCGCCGTCATCTTCAACGCGCTGATCATCGTCGCGCTGGTGCCGCTGGCCCTGAAGGGCGTGCGCTACCGGCCGATGAGCGCGGACCGGATGCTCCGGCGCAACCTCGGGGTCTACGGGCTCGGCGGCCTGATCGCCCCGTTCATCGGCATCAAGATCATCGACGTACTCATCTCTCTCATCCCCGGGATCGGCTGACGGCCATGAACAACTCCGTACGAAACACCGGCCGGTTGCTGTCGGCGGGCCTGCGCGCCCTGATCGTGCTCACCGTGATCTGCGGCGTCATCTACCCGCTCGCCGTCACCGGGATCGCCCAGGTCGCCTTCAACGACACGGCCAACGGCTCGGAGATCAAGTCCGGCGGCAAGGTGGTCGGTTCGTCGCTCATCGGGCAGACCTATCTCACCAAGGACGGCAAGCCCGACCTGAAGTGGTTCCAGCCCCGCCCGTCCAACGGGCTCGGCGAGAACAGCGTCAACACCCAGTACCAGCTGATCCTCTCCGGCGCCACCAACCTGGCCGGCGACAACAAGGACCTGATCAAGCAGGTCAAGGACGCCAAGGCGGCCGTCGTCAAGGACAACTCCACGGCCGACTTCAAGGTCAAGCCCTCCGACGTGCCGGCCGAGGCCGTCACTTCCTCGGGCTCGGGCCTCGACCCGCACATCTCGCCCGCGTACGCCGAACTCCAGGCACACCGCGTCGCCGAGAAGAACCACCTGGACGTGAAGCAGGTCGACAAGCTGGTCGCCGACCACGTCGACGGGCGGATCCTGGGCTTCATGGGGGAGCCCCGCGTGAACGTCCTCGAACTCAACGTCGCCCTCAAGGAGCTCGTCGCCGACAAGGGGTGACGATGCCTCAACTCCCGTGTGGCCCGCGGTGATCCGGTCCTTCCGGAGCATTGCGGGCCACATTCGCGTACGTCCATACTGTGCCGGTCACGCGGGGGGAGACCGGTACGGTGAGCGGACGGCGCGTGCCCGCCGTGGTGCGGAGCGGCCGGTATCACGGGATGGTGCTCGGGGCCGCCGGGCTCGCCGTGCTGCTCGCGGCCACGGTCCTCGCAGCGCTCGCCGCGCTCACCGAGAAGGCGGTCGAAGGCGGCGTACGGCAACGCCTCGCCGCGGACCGCGACGCCGTCGTCGAGGTCGCCGGGCGCCACGAGGCCGACCGGGTACGGCAATGGGACGCGGACGTGCGGACCGCGGTGGACCGCGTCTACGGAGACGTGCCCCACCGGACCCGGCTCGCGCTGCGGGCGCCCGCGGCACGGAACGACGAGCTGACCGTGACCGAGGCCGGCGGACGCCGCCGCGAGGACGCCACCGCGTCCGTGGTCGCGCTGGAGGGAGCCCGGCAGCAGGCCGATCTGGTGGCCGGCCGGTGGCCGCGCGGCGGCTTGGGAGACGGCGCCGTGGAGACCGTGCTGACCAAGGCCTTCGCGGCCGAACTCGCGGTGCGCACCGGTGACGAACTGCGCGTGGGCGGCGGCGAAGGCCGGCCGGTGCGGCTGCGGGTGGTCGGGCTCTACGCGACCGAGGGGCACGCGCCCGCGGTGTGGGCCGCGCTGAGCAGCACGTTCGGGACCGCCGACTCCATCGCGCTGGTGCCGCGCGCCGCGTTCACGGCGCGGCCGGTGCTCGCGCGGGACGCCCGCGCGGTGTGGCTCGGGGTGCCCGAGGCGCGGGGGCTGCGGCTCGGTGACATCGGCCCGCTCGCGGAGCGGGCCCGGCAGTTCGGCGGCAGCGACGCCTCGCTCTCCGTGCTGCGCGGCAAGGGGCCCGCGGCCGATCTGACCGTATCCGCCGGGCTGCGCAGGGTCCTGGACCGGCTGACGACGCCCGTCGCCGTGGCCCGTGCGGGGCTGTATGTGCCGGCCACGCTGCTCGCCGCCCTCGCGGTCGCGGCGCTCGTGCTCACCGGGCGTCAGCTCGCCGAACACCGTCGCCCGGAACTGGTGTTGCTGGCGGCCAGGGGCGCGGGGACGCGCCGCCTCATGATGTCGGCGGGCGCGCAGTGGGCTGCCGTCGCCCTGCCGACGGGGATCGCCGCGCCGTTTCTCGCGGGGCCGCTGCTCCGGCTGCTCGAAGCGGCCGGGCTGCTGCACGGCGGCGTACCGGACGCGGCCGCGGTCACCGACGCCTGGGTGGCCGCCGCGCTCGCCGTCCTGGTGCACGGAGCCGCGGTGCTGCTGCCGACGGCGCGGGCGGTGCGGGACCGGCGGGCGGTGCGCCGGCTGCGGCTGCGGGTGGGGCGGTTCGCGGGCGCGCAGCGGGTCGGGGCGGATGTGGCGCTGGGCGCGGTGGCGGTCCTCGGGTGGCTGCAACTGCGGCAGTACCGGTCGCCGGTGACGAGCGGCGGCGTCGACCCCGTGCTCGTCTTCGCGCCCGTGGTGATGACCACCGCGGCCGCGCTGCTCGTCCTGCGGCTGCTGCCGCTGCTCGCGCGCGGCGCCGACCCGCTGGCCCGGCGCGGCAAGGGGCTCGTGCTGCCGCTCGGCGCCCTGCAGATCGGGCGGCGGGCGGCGCGCCACGCGGGGCCCGCCCTGGTGGTGACGCTCGCGCTCGCCGTCGCGGCGCTCAGCAGCACCGCGCTGGCGATCCTCGACCGGGGGGACGCGGACCAGGCGGCCTTCCAGGTGGGCGCCGATCTGCGGATCGAGCCGGGCGAGAGCGTGCCCTCGGGGGAGCGGCGCGTGGCGTACGGCGGGCTTCCGGGGATCACCGCCGTGACGCCCGTGGTGACCACGGAGGGCTATGTCGGGCAGGACGCGGTGGCGGTCACGGGGATCAACACCGGGCGTGGTCCGGTGCCTTCGCTGCGGGGCGATCTCGCCGACCGGCCGGTGCGGGAGCTCGTCGCGCCGCTCGGGAAGGGGATTCCCCCGCACGGGCTCGCCGTCGCTCCTGCCCGGCCCGCGGGCGAACTGCCGCTCCGGGTACGGCTCTCCGCCGACGGGCCCGGTCGTGCCGTACCCGTCCGGCTCACCGTCTTCTTCGAGGACGACGACGGCCTCGTCCACTCAAGTGCCGTACTTCTTAAAGAAGGTGGTTCCCGGACGGTGCCGCTGAAGGTGCCGGTGCGCTCCGGCGGCGTACGTGTGCTGCAGATCGACCTGAGCATGGTGGGCGAGACGGTGCGGCGCACCTACCGGCTCCGGGTCGACGGGGTGCCCGGACTCACCGAGGCGGCGCGCTGGCACGACCTGCGCACGGACGCGCCGGACCGCTACGGGGCGGGGTGCCCCGACGCAGAGCGGCCACGCGGGGCGATGGGGGAGGCGCCGGGGCCCGTGCTCTGCGGCGACCGGCCAGGAGCCGGCGTGCTGCTCGACGCCGTGCTCCGGGGGCCCGACACACGGCTCAAGTACCCGACGTGGAGCGTCCGGCTCGGCACGGACAGCGCCGAGCAGCGCCCCGCCGCGCCCGCGCTCGCCGACGACACGCTGCTCGACTCCGGGGCGGTGCGGGTCGGGGACACGGTGACGGTGCGGAGCGGCACGGGCGGTGACGCACGGCTGCGGATCGTCGGGCGGATCGCGGCGGTGCCGGGCGTCGCGCGGGACCGGCCCCGGCTCCTCGCCGACTCGCGGGCCATCGCCGCCCAGTTGGTGCTGAGCGGGGCGCTGCCGGGCGCGGAGAGCGTGTGGTGGGCGCGGGCCGGGCAGGGCGAGGCCGGTGCCGCGTGGCAGGCGGTGCGGGACCGGCCGCGGCTCGGTACGGCCGTGGATGTGCCGCACGCGCGCGTGGCGCTCGGCGACGACCCCCTGCGGAGCGGCGCGCGGGCCGGACTCGTGCTGTGCCTCGCGCTGGCACCGGCGTTCGCCGTCATCGCCTTCACCCTGCACACGGTGCTCTCGGCGCGCGCCAGGGGGCGGGAGTTCGCGCTCCTGAGGGCCTTGGGCGTACGACGGACACAGCTCGCCGCGTACCTGTGGACCGAACAGCTGACGCTGGCCGGCGTGGCGGCACTCCTGGGCACGGCACTGGGAGCGGGGCTCGCCGTCGTGATCATGCCGGTGGTGACCGTGGACGCCACGGGCGAGCCCGTCTTCCCCGGCCTGCTCACGGAGGTCCCCTGGGGACGGGTCTGCCTGGTCGCCGCAGCCGTGACGGCGGTGATCTGCGCGGTGGTGAGCGGCGCGGCGCGCATGCTGGCGCGGGTGGACCTGGGGCGGGTGCTGCGGGCGGGGGAGGACGGATGAGGCGGTTGGGGCGTCTGCGGGGCGAGTTGGCGCTGCTCGGGTGTCTCGCGGTGCTCGTCGCCGTGCTCAGTGGCGTCGTCGTCGCCGGGCCCGGGCTGCTCGAGCGGGCCTCCGGGGGCGCGTTGGACTCGCGGCTCGACCGGGAGCAGCGGGCGGCGCCCGGGATCACCCACAGCATCCGGTTCGAACCGGCGGAGGAGCGGCCCGGCGGGACGAGCGCGCTCGGCGCCGACCTCCGGGGGGTCTCGACCGTCATCGAGAACGCCGCGCCCGCCACCCTGCGCGGCAGCCTCGTCCGCGACTCCACCCGGATCGCGCTGCCCGCCGTACGGACCGGCGACGGCACGGCGCTGTCCCTCGTGTACGCCTCCGACGCGCCGCCCCGTGGCGCCTACGCCGAGGGAAGGCCGCCCGCCGCGCGCGGGCGCGTGGTCGAGATCGCCGTCTCCACCCGCACCCGTGACGAGCTGAACCTGCGCATCGGACAGGAACTCCGGCTCGGGCCCGGCACGTTGCCGGCCGTGGACGCCCCGGCTCGGGTCGTCGGGTTCTTCGCGGCCGACGACGGGCGGCGGCTCTGGCGCGAGCAGCCGCTGCTCGCGCGGACGGCACGGGATCCGCGCGGCGGCGGGGACGGCGCGGACGGCGCGGCGCGGTTCGCGGGCGCCCTCGTCGCGCCGCGCGGCGTCGAAGAGCTGCAGAACCAGTCGCTGGCCCCGCTCACCGTGATCTGGGGCATGCGGCTCGACCTCGGCGCGGACGCCGCGCGCTTCGTCGGCGACCAGGGGCAGCGCGACTTCGAGCGCCTCATGCTGCGCTATCCGGAGGCGGTGCGCGGCGTCACCTGCGGCGCCCCGATGTTCGGCGGTGGCGGCCTGCCCTGCGCCCTCGGCCCGCACCCGGCAGCCGAGGTGGAGAGCGCCACCGAACTCCCGGACACCCTGGCCGAGTTCCAGCGCCAGTGGCGGCAGGCGAGCGTCGTGATCTCCTTCGCGCTCGCCTCGGTGACGGCCGTGGGGCTCGCCGCGGTCGTGGCCGCCGGGCTGCTGTCCGTGCGCCGCGGGCTTGACGCGCACCGGCTGCAACGCGCGCGTGGGGCGTCGGCGGCGGGCATCGCCCTGGGGCGCGCGCTCTGGACGGCGCCGGCCGCGGTCCTGGGATTCGCGGGCGGCTGCGCGGCCGCTTCGGCGCTGCCGGGCGCGTCGTCGGCGTACGGGCGCGGGCTGCTCGTCGCGCTGTGCGCGTGGCTGCTGCTGCCCCTGCTCACCTGGTGGGCCCTGCGGGACCGGGCGCTGCTCCGCGCGCGGGACAGCGGGCCCGGCGGGGGGCCCGGCGGGGGCCGCCGTGTCGTCGCCGAGGCGGGCGTGGTGCTGGTGGCCGCCGGGGGTGTCTTCGCGCTGCGGGCCCGTGGCACCGCGGGTGGCGCGGGCGACGATCCGCTGCTCGCCGCGGTGCCGGTGCTGCTCGGGCTCGCCACGGTGGTGGTGCTCGCGCGGCTCTATCCGCTGCCGGTGCGCCTCGTCGCGCGCTGGGCCGCCCGGTGGCGCGGCGCCGTGGTCCTCATCGCGCTGTCCCGTGCCGCCAAGGACGCTCCCGCGCGGGCGCTCGCGCTGCTCGTCCTGGTGGTGACGCTGGCCGGTGCCGTGTTCGGCGGTCTGGTCGCGGGGACGCTGACGGAGGGGCGGCGGGACGCGGCGGCCTGGCGGGCGGGCGCCGACGCAGCCTTCGTGGGGGCGGCGCGGGATCCCGCCACCGCCGGGCGGCTCGCACGCGCGCGTGGAGTGCGCGATACGGCGACGGTGCGGCAGCTGCGGGTCGACCCTATGAGCGGGCGGGACGGCGGGCGGTACGGGGTGGCGAGCCTGATCGGCGTCGACGCCGTGAAACTCCGGTCCGCGGCGGGCGATTCACCGGCGGCGCGGGCGCTGCTCGACGCGGGGATCGGCCGGGGCGCGGACAGCGGCGGGGACAGCGGCGGGGACATCCGGGTGCTCGCCGACGCGGCCCGCCCGGGCGAGACGCTCACCGCCACCGTGCACGGCAAGGAGCGGCGGCTGCGCGTCGTGGGCGCACTCCCCGAAGCCGTGGAGAGCGACCCCGCGCTCGGGCCCGTACGCGCCGCCGACGAGTCCGGGGAGCGCCTCCTGCTCACCGACAACCGATACCTCAAGGGCTTCGACGCGAGCGAGTTCGAGGAGTCCGCGCTGCTCCTGTACGGGCCCCGCCTGGACCCGGAGCGGCTGCGCTCCGTCGTCCCGCGCACCGCACCGGGCACCGGCGCCGGAGAGCTGCGGATCCGCGCCGAGGAGCAGGCGGAGGCCGACGAGGACAGCCTGGTCGCGGCGGTCACCGCGGCCCACACCGCGTGCACCGCCCTTGCCGTGCTCCTCGCGCTGCTCGCCCTCGTGCTCGACCTGCTGCTGTCCGCCCCGGCGCGCGGCAGCACCGCCGCCCGGCTGCGCACCCTGGGGATGGGCGGCCGGGCCACCGCCGGGCTGCATCTGCTCCAGCTGCTGCCGCTGGTGCTCGCGGCCGTGGCGGGCGGCGTCGCGCTCGGTCTGACCCTGCCCGGGCTGCTCGGACCCGCCCTCGACCTGCGGGAGTTCACGGGTGGGCCCACCGCGCCCGCCCTGCGGACCGACGCGCCGTTCACCGTGGTGCCGGCCGCCGGGACCCTCGCCCTGGTGGCCGTCGCGGTGGGCGTGGAGACATGGCTCGGACGGCGCCGCGGTCTCGGTGCCGTCCTGCGACTGGGGAGAACCGATGACTGAACCGACTGAACTCGCCGAACTGGAGGCGCGGGCCACCGCCGCCCGCGCTCCCGCCGGTGACGAGGGCCTGGTCGTCTGCGACAACGTCGTACGCGTCTATCGCACCGACGCGGTGGAGGTGCAGGCCCTCCAGGGGCTGGACCTGGTGGTCCGCGAGGGAGAGTGCGTGGCCCTCGTGGGCGCCTCCGGGTCCGGCAAGTCCACCCTGCTCTCGATCCTCTCCGGACTCGATCTCCCCACCGCAGGACGGGCCAGGGTCGCGGGCCACGACCTGCTCGCCATGGGGCGCCGCGAACGCCTCGGCTACCGCAGGCACACCGTCGGCTTCGTCTGGCAGCAGACCGGGCGCAACCTCCTGCCGTACCTCACGGCGGCGGAGAACGTCGCGCTGCCGATGAAGTACGCGCGCGTGCCCCGCCGCAGGCGGCTGAAGCGGGCCGCCGAACTCCTGGACGTACTCGGCGTCGCGCACTGCGCACAGCGGCGGCCCGCCGAGCTCTCCGGCGGCGAACAGCAGCGGATCGCCGTCGCGGTCGCCACCGCCAACGGGCCGCGCGTGCTGCTCGCCGACGAGCCCACCGGGGAGCTGGACACGGCGAGCGGCGAGCAGGTGTTCGCCGCGCTGCGCCGCGCCAACGAGGAGCTGGGCGCGACGGTCCTGGTCGTCACGCACGATCCGCTCGTCTCCGGGCAGGTCCGCCGCACGGTGCGCATACGGGACGGCCGTACGTCTACGGAGACGCTGCGCGAACGGGGCGGTACGGGGGAGGAGTTCACGGTTCTGGACCGGGCGGGGCGGTTGCAGCTGCCGCGGGAGTACGTCGAGCGCTATGGGCTGCGCGGGCGGGTGCGGCTCACGGAGGAGACGGACCACATCGGGGTCTGGGGTGACTCCACGCCTTGACGGAAGGCTGGTCCGTACCTATGGTCACGGGCCAACACGCGTGTTCAGAAAGGCACTTGAAGTTCACATACGAGAATGGATGGCCCTTCGCATGGCCGACACCCCCACACCCGTGCGTCACCGCCGCAGACGTCGCACCACCGTCCTGGTTGCCGTCGCCTCCGTAGTGACCGCCTTGGTCGCCACCGCCCTCGCCTGGCCCGGCGCCGAGCGCGCCGACGCCGCGCCGAGCACCTTCGCCCACCCCGGAGTCGCCGTCTCCCGCGGCCAGCTCGACTTCACCAGGGAGAAGGTCAACGCGGGCGCCCAGCCCTGGAAGGGCGCCTACGACCAGATGCTGGGAAGCAGGTACGCCTCCCTGTCGCGCACACCGAAGCCCCGCGCGGTCGTCGAATGCGGCTCCTACTCGGACCCCAACTACGGCTGCACCGACGAGCGCGAGGACGCGATAGCCGCGTACACGACCGCCCTGGCCTGGTACATCAGCCGTGACGAGCGCTACGCGAAGAAGTCCATCGAGCTGATGGACGCCTGGTCCGGCACCATCAAGGACCACACCAACAGCAACGCCCCGCTGCAGACCGGCTGGGCGGGCTCGTCCTGGCCCAGGGCCGCCGAGATCATCAAGCACACGTACACCGGGGGCTGGGCCAACTCGGGGCGCTTCGCGACGATGCTCAAGAACGTCTATCTGCCCGAGATCATCAACGGCTCCAACTCCAACGGCAACTGGGAGCTGTCGATGATGGAGGCCGCCGTCGGCATCTCCGTCTTCCTCGAGGACAAGGGGTCGTACGACAAGGCCATGGCGAAGTTCCGTACGCGTACGGCCGCCTACGTCTACCTGGAGTCCGACGGCGCGCTTCCGAAGACCGTGCCCAGCCAGAACCTGGACACCCGCGAGAAGATCGTCAAGTACTGGCAGGGGCAGGGCACCTTCGTCACCGGGCTCAGCCAGGAGACCTGCCGCGACTTCACGCACACCGGATACGGGCTCTCCGCCATCTCGCACGTCGCCGAGACCAGCCGCATCCAGGGCGACGACCTCTACAAGACCGACGTGGGCGAGCGGCTGCGCCAGGGCCTCGGCTTCCACGCCAGGTACGAGCTGGGCGAGGCGCCGCCGAACTGGCTCTGCGGCGGCTCGGTCGACCGGGGCCTCGGACCCGTCACGGAGGTCGGCTACAACGCCCTGCACGGCCGCATGGGGCTGCCGATGACCAACACCCAGAAGCTCACGGAGCAGAACCGCCCCGCCGGTTCCAACAACCTCTTCGTGGCCTGGGAGACGCTGACCCACGCGGGCAACCCCAGCTGATCCGCACCTTGTCGGGCCGGGCGCCCGGTGCACATACTGGCGCCCGGCTCAACAGGACCGTACGGGGGAGCGCGGATGACCGGGAGTGCCGTCGTCGTCGAGGACCTGCACCGCTCGTACGGCAGCGGTCCAGCCGCCGTGCACGCCCTGCGCGGTGTCTCCTTCACCGTCCCGCGCGGCGAGCTGGTCGCCCTCAAGGGGCGTTCGGGGTCCGGCAAGACCACCCTGCTCAACCTCGTCGGCGGGCTCGACACCCCCGACGCCGGGAAGATCACCGTCGAGGGGCTCGAACTCGCGGGCCTCGACGAGGACGGCCTCCTGGAGCTGCGCCGTGACCGCGTCGGCTTCGTCTTCCAGTCCTTCGGGCTCATCCCGATCCTCACCGCCGCCGAGAACGTCGGGGTGCCGCTGCGGCTCAAGAAGACCGAGCCACGCGCACGCGCGGAGCGGGTCGCCCTGCTGCTCGCCCTCGTGGGCCTCGCCGACCACGCCGAGCAGCGGCCGGGCGAGCTCTCCGGAGGGCAGCAGCAGCGCGTGGCGATCGCCCGCGCGCTCGCCAACGAGCCGTCCCTGCTGATCGCCGACGAACCCACGGGGCAACTCGACGCGGAGACCGGACTCGCGGTGATGGAGCTGCTGCGCGCAGTCGTCCGCAGCCAGGGCGTCACCGCCCTGGTCGCCACGCACGACGCGGCGCTGCTCGACCTCGCCGACCGGGTCCTGGAACTGGGCGACGGCGAGATCGTGGAGCACTGAACGCCGCAGCCGGGGCGCCCACCAGCACATCAGGGTTGTGTCAAGGAGCGTCGCCCCGCGCCCCCTCGTCCCTTTTGCGGGAATTGTTGGCCGTAAGGTCGACGCTGCGTACAGAGCCGGCCCTGCGCACGGAACGGAGTCGGCACTGCGTACAGCGCAGTCTCGGGAAGACAATGGGGCCATGGCACGCGGCAAGCTTCGGATATACCTCGGTTCGGCACCGGGCGTCGGCAAGACGTACGCGATGCTCTCCGAGGCGCACCGCCGCATCGAGCGCGGCACCGACTGCGTGGTCGCCTTCGTGGAACACCACGACCGGCCACGCACCGAGGTGATGCTGCACGGCCTCGAACAGCTGCCCCGCAAGGAGCTCGAGTACCGCGGCACCCTCTTCACCGAGATGGACGTGGACGCCGTCCTGGAGCGGTCACCCGCCGTCGCCCTGGTGGACGAGCTGGCGCACACCAATGTCCCCGGCTCGCGCAACGCCAAGCGCTGGCAGGACGTCGAGGAACTCCTCGCCGCCGGCATCGACGTCGTGTCGACCGTGAACATCCAGCACCTGGAGTCCCTCGGCGACGTCGTCGAGTCGATCACCGGCGTACGCCAGCGCGAGACCGTACCGGACGAGGTGGTGCGCCGCGCGGACCAGATCGAGCTGGTCGACATGTCGCCCGAGGCGCTGCGCCGGCGCATGGCCCACGGCAACATCTACAAGCCCGACCGCATCGACGCATCCCTCTCCAACTACTTCCGCCCCGGCAACCTCACCGCCCTGCGCGAACTCGCGCTCCTCTGGGTCGCCGACCGGGTCGACGAGTACCTCCAGCAGTACCGGGGCGAGCACAACATCCGCTCCACCTGGCAGGCCCGTGAGCGCATCGTCGTCGGCCTCACCGGCGGCCCCGAGGGCCGCACGCTGATCCGCCGCGCCTCCCGGATGGCGGCCAAGGGCTCCGGCAGCGAGATCCTCGCCGTCTACATAGCCCGCAGCGACGGCCTCACCGCGGCCTCGCCCAAGGAGCTGGCCGTCCAGCGGACCCTTGTCGAGGACCTCGGCGGCACCTTCCACCACGTCATCGGCGACGACATACCGGCCGCGCTGCTCGACTTCGCGCGCGGCGTCAACGCCACCCAGATCGTCCTCGGCTCCTCGCGCCGCAAGACCTGGCAGTACATCTTCGGGCCCGGCGTCGGCGCGACCGTGGCCCGCGAATCAGGCCCCGACCTGGACGTCCACATCGTCACGCACGACGAGGTCGCCAAGGGGCGCGGGCTGCCCGTGGCGCGCGGGGCACGGCTCGGCACGTCCCGGATCATCTGGGGCTGGCTGGTGGGCGTCGGCGGCCCCGCGCTCCTCACCCTGCTCCTGACCCATGTCGACGCGGACCTCGGGCTCGCCAACGACATGCTCCTGTTCCTGACGCTCACGGTGGCGGCCGCGCTGCTCGGCGGGCTGCTGCCCGCCCTGGCCTCGGCGGCGTTCGGCTCGCTGCTCCTGAACTACTACTTCACGCCGCCGCTCCATCTGTGGACGATCTCCGACTCCAAGAACATCGTCGCGATCATCGTCTTCGTGGGCGTCGCGATCTCCGTCGCCTCCGTGGTGGACCTCGCCGCACGCCGCACCCACCAGGCCGCCAGGCTGCGCGCCGAGTCGGAGATACTCTCCTTCCTCGCCGGCAGCGTGCTGCGCGGCGAGACGTCCCTCGACGCCCTCCTGGAGCGGGTCCGCGAGACCTTCGGCATGGAGTCCGTGGCCCTCCTGGAGCGCGAGAGCGACGTGGCGCCCTGGACCTCCGCGGGCAGTGTCGGCCCCCAGCCGCTCGGCCGCCCCGAGGACGCGGACGTGGACATGCCCGTCGGGGACCACATGGCGCTCGCGCTCTCCGGCCGGGTGCTGCCCGCCGAGGACCGCAGGGTGCTCGCCGCGTTCGCCGCGCAGGCGGCCGTCGTCCTGGACCGCCAGCGCCTGCAGTCCGAGGCCGACCAGGCCCGCACCCTCGCCGAGGGCAACCGCATCAGGACCGCGCTGCTCGCCGCCGTCAGCCATGACCTGCGTACGCCGCTCGCGGGCATCAAGGCCGCCGTCACCTCCCTGCGCTCCGACGACGTCTCCTGGTCCGAGGAGGACCAGGCCGAGCTCCTGGAGGGCATCGAGGACGGCGCCGACCGCCTGGACCACCTGGTGGGCAACCTCCTGGACATGTCGCGCCTGCAGACCGGCACGGTCACCCCGCTGATCCGCGAGATCGACCTGGACGAGGTCGTCCCGATGGCGCTCGGCGGCGTACCGGACGGCAGCGCGGAACTGGACGTCCCCGAGACGCTGCCCATGGTCGCCGTCGACAAGGGGCTCCTGGAGCGCGCGGTCGCCAACATCGTCGAGAACGCGGTCAAGTACAGCCCCGACGCCGAACCCGTCCTGGTCTCCGCGAGCGCGCTCGGCTCCCGCGTCGAGGTCCGGGTGGTGGACCGGGGCCCCGGCGTCCCGGATGGAGCCAAGGAGCGCATCTTCGAGCCGTTCCAGCGCTACGGTGACGCTCCGCGGGGCGCGGGCGTCGGCCTGGGCCTCGCGGTCGCCCGCGGCTTCGTCGAGTCCATGGGCGGCACGCTCGAGGCCGAGGACACCCCGGGCGGCGGTCTCACCATGGTCCTCACCCTGCGGGCGGCGGCGGACCGGCCGCCGGTCCGCCCGGATCTCTCCCCCCAGGTCACCTCGTGACCCCGAACCAGAAGCCGGAAAGGCAGGTACGCATGACCCGGGTGCTCGTGGTCGACGACGAGCCGCAGATCGTCCGCGCCCTCGTGATCAACCTCAAGGCGCGCAAGTACGAGGTGGACGCCGCACCGGACGGGGCCACCGCGCTCCAGCTCGCCGCCGCACGCCACCCCGACGTGATCCTGCTGGACCTCGGTCTTCCCGACATGGACGGCGTGGAGGTGATCCGGGGGCTGCGCGGCTGGACGCGCGTCCCGATCCTGGTGCTCTCCGCGCGGCACAGCTCGGACGAGAAGGTGGAGGCCCTCGACGCGGGGGCCGACGACTACGTGACCAAGCCGTTCGGCATGGACGAGCTGCTGGCCCGCCTCCGCGCCTCCATCCGCCGGGCCGAGCCGGTCGGCGCGGGCGAGGACGACGTGATGGTGGACACGGAGGACTTCACGGTCGACCTGGCCGCCAAGAAGGTCAACCGGGACGGCCGCGACGTACGCCTGACGCCCACCGAGTGGCATCTGCTGGAGGTCCTGGTGCGCAACACGGGACGGCTGGTCAGCCAGAAGCAGCTGCTCCAGGAGGTGTGGGGGCCCTCGTACGGCACGGAGACGAACTACCTGCGCGTCTACATGGCCCAGCTCCGCCGCAAGCTGGAGGCGGACCCGGCGCATCCGCGGCACTTCATCACGGAGCCGGGGATGGGTTACAGGTTCGAGCGATGAGTCAAGGGTCGGACCGGGACTGAGCGGGCATAAGCACAGATGAGCGCACCCATTGCGGCGCTGTCGGCGACCCCCGGTACGCTTCCTGTATGAGTGCTGTTCCTGGTTCAGAGAAGCCGGCGGGCCGTTTCCGGCGCATGCTCGACCGGCTGTCCTCCTCCCAGGAGGACCTGGAGTCGGAAGAGCTGCGCGAGGACTCCGCGACGGCTGGATGCACCCGTATCGGAGACTGCAAGGACCGCCAGATAGTGACGGTTACTGGTACCTTGCGCACGGTCACCCTGCGGCCACGCGCCGGGGTCCCGGCCCTGGAGGCGGAGCTCTTCGACGGCTCGGCGGCGCTGGACGTGGTGTGGCTCGGCAGGCGTTCCATCGTGGGGATAGAGCCGGGGCGCAAGCTGATCGCGTCGGGCCGGATCTCGATGAGCCGGGGCCGCCGGGTGCTCTTCAACCCCAAGTACGAACTCAGACCCCTCGGACGGGAGTAGCCGGTGACGTCCCTCGACAAGCCGACGGACCAGGGAGCCACGGATCAGGACGCCGACTCCAGAGCCGTGACCGAGGCCGCGCTCTTCGAGGCCTTCGGCGGCGTCCGGGGCATGGTGGAGACAGTCGTCCCCGGCCTGCTTTTCGTGACGATCTTCACGATCAACAAGGACCTGCACATGTCGGCCATCGCGGCCCTCGCGGTGTCCCTGGTGCTCGTGGCGGTCCGCCTGGTCATGAAGGACACCGTCAAGCACGCCTTCAGCGGCGTCTTCGGTGTGGCCTTCGGCGTGGTCTTCGCGATGATGACCGGCAACGCCAAGGACTTCTATCTGCCGGGCATGCTCTACACCCTTGGCCTCGCCCTCGCCTACATCATCACGACCCTCGCGGGTGTCCCGCTGATCGGCCTGATCCTCGGCCCGGTCTTCAAGGAGAACCTCTCCTGGCGCACCCGCAACCCCGGCCGCAAGAAGGCGTACGCGAAGGCGAGCTGGGCCTGGGGCCTGATCCTGCTCGCCAAGTGCGCGATCCTCTTCCCGCTGTACTGGTGGGCGGACACGACGCAGTTCGGCTGGGTCCTCGTCGCCCTGAAGATCCCGCCCTTCCTGCTCGCCGTCTACCTGACGTGGCTGTTCCTCGCGAAGGCGCCGCCGCCGATCGACGTCTTCGCGGAGATGGAAGCGGCGGAGAAGGCGGAAGAGGAGCGGAAGGCTTCCGCCGGTCAGCACCGCAACGAGGCCTAGCAGCACTCTTCGGTACGTGAATGGGGGCGCCCGGGATATCCCGGGCGCCCCCATTCACGTACCAGAAGCGACTAGCTGGCCGCGTCCTCCCGGCGCACCGACAGCAGGTCCTCCAGCTGCTCCTCGCGGGCCTGGGCCGCCACGAACAGCAGCTCGTCGCCCGCCTCGAGGGAGTCGTCCGCGGTCGGCGCCAGGACGCGCGTGCCGCGGATGATCGTGACCAGGGAGGTGTCCTCGGGCCACTGGACGTCGCCGACCCGCGTGCCCGCGAGGGCGGACTCCGGGGGCAGCGTCAGTTCGACGAGGTTCGCGTCGCCGTGGCTGAAGCGGAGCAGCCGTACGAGATCGCCGACGCTCACCGCCTCCTCGACGAGCGCGGACATCAGGCGCGGCGTGGAGACCGCGACGTCGACGCCCCAGGACTCGTTGAAGAGCCACTCGTTCTTCGGGTTGTTCACGCGGGCGACCACCCGCGGCACCCCGTACTCGGTCTTCGCGAGGAGCGAGACGACCAGGTTCACCTTGTCGTCGCCCGTCGCGGCGATCACGACGTTGCAGCGCTGCAGCGCCGCCTCGTCCAGGGAGGTGATCTCGCAGGCGTCGGCGAGCAGCCACTCGGCCTGCGGGACGCGCTCGACCGAGATGGCGGTCGGCGCCTTGTCGATGAGAAGGACCTCGTGCCCGTTCTCCAGGAGCTCACCGGCGATGGACCGGCCCACCGCGCCCGCTCCGGCAATGGCGACCCTCATCAGTGACCTTCCTCGGGGCCTTCGGCGAACGCCGCTTCGACCTTTTCCACTTCGTCCGAACGCATCATCACGTGCACCAGATCGCCCTCCTGCAGCACCGTCTGGGAGGTCGGCAGCATCGCCTCGCCCAGCCGGGTGAGGAAGGCGACGCGTACGCCCGTGTCCTCCTGGAGGCGGCTGATCTTGTGCCCGATCCAGGAGTCGGAGGCGTGCACCTCGGCGAGCTGTACGCCGCCGGTGGGGTCGCGCCACAGCGGCTCGGCCCCGGAGGGCAGCAGCCTGCGCAGCATCTGGTCGGCGGTCCAGCGGACCGTGGCGACGGTGGGGATGCCCAGGCGCTGGTAGACCTCGGCGCGCCGCGGGTCGTAGATACGGGCCGCCACGTTCTCGATGCCGAACATCTCGCGGGCCACCCGGGCGGCGATGATGTTGGAGTTGTCGCCGCTGCTGACGGCGGCGAAGGCGCCCGCATCCTCGATGCCGGCCTCGCGCAGGGTGTCCTGGTCGAAGCCGATGCCGGTGACGCGGCGGCCGCCGAAGCCGGAGCCCAGGCGGCGGAAGGCGGTGGGGTCCTGGTCGATCACGGCGACCGTGTGCCCCTGTTGTTCCAGGGTCTGCGCGAGAGCGGATCCGACTCTCCCGCAGCCCATGATGACGATGTGCACGCCCGTCCTTCCGGCTGTGTCAATACTTTTTGCTCAGGCTGAACGGTAAAAGCGTCTCAGACCGACGCCCAAGCTACACACGCGCGGTCCGTGCGGGGCACCCCTGTGCACGGGGCGGCTGTCACCGGCGGGTGCTCAGTCGACGCTGCGCAGCAGGCTCTCGACCTTCTCCAGACGGTGGCCGAGCTCGACGAGCTGCAGCCGGTTCGCCTCCTGCTCGGACCTGGCGCGCTCGACGGCCTCGCGGTAGCCCTGCATGGCCTCCGCGTACTGCCGGTCGCGCTCGCGGTTGCGCTGCGACTGGAAGTAGGCGACGGCGACGACCGCACCCGCGAGTATCAGGAAGAAAGCGACCGGGATGATCACGTCGTCCATCAGGACCCCTCTGTTGAGTTCTCGTGCTCCGCGTCCTGCCGGGTGTCCTGCCGGGCGGCCGCGAGGATCGTCTGGAGGTTCAGCCGCACGTCGAACGGGGCCAGCTCGAAGTACTTGAGCGCCTTGCCGTCGTCGGAGAGTGCCAGGTGGCCGACGACGAGGCCGGCCTTCTCCAGGCGTTCGAGGTGCATGTAGAGCAGGGGACGGGACACGCCGAGCCGCCGCGCCAGTTCGCTGACGTACAGCCGGCCCTCGGCGAGCTCGGTGATGATCCGGATGCGCTGCGCATGGCCGACCGCGGCAAGGAAGGCGAGCAGCTCTTCGCTGTCCATGGCCCGCCTTCGCGCTGGTCCCGAAACCTGTCAGCCAAGACTTACGCATGGCGGGATCGGCTGTCAAACCCCGATCCGTCCCCCATTTTTCGCTGCCTCGTCCTCATCCCTATGACAGTTGACGGTTCCTTCCGTCACCTGTCAGTCTCCACTTACACATGACGGAGTTGATGTTGAGGGGGTTGGTCATGAGGAAGCGATCGGTCACGGTGCGCGTGGCCCGATGGAGCGCGCTGCACCCATGGCGCGCGGTCATCGGCTGGCTGGTGTTCGTCGTGCTGTGCCTCGGCGCGGGCATGGCCGCCGGCATGAACAGCGCGACCGCGGAGGACTTCCGCGTCGGCGAGGCGGGCCGGGCCGAGCAGCTGGCGACCGAGGGCGGAGTCCCGCTGCGGTCCACGGAACATGTGCTGATCCGCGCCGAGTCGGGCGCGCTGGACAAGGCGGCGGCGGACGCGGCCGTCAAGGACGTCACCGCGCGGATGAAGGCGCTGCCCGAGGTCGCCTCGGTGGCGGCACCGGTCCGCTCCGAGGACGGCGGCGTCCTGCGGGTCAAGGTGGAGCTGCACGGCTCCGAGCAGGAGGACCAGGAGCACGTACCGCCGCTCCAGGAGCAGACTGCCCAGGTCGCGAAGGCCCACCCCGGCCTGGTCGTCGAGGAGACCGGCGACGCCTCCGTGAGCAAGGGCGTCGACGGCCAGCGCGACAAGGACCTGCAGTTCTCCGAGGCGATCACGCTGCCGATCACGCTGATCACGCTGGCCGTGGTCTTCGGCTCGGTCGTCATGGTCGGCGTACCGCTGCTGCTCGCCGTCACCTCGATCATGGCGACGATGGGCCTGGCGATGGTCGCGTCGCATCTGCTGCCGGACACCGGCGTCGGCATGAGCATGATCCTGCTGATCGGCATGGCCGTCGGCGTCGACTACACGCTCTTCTATCTCAAGCGCGAGCGCGAGGAGCGGGCCCGCGCGGGCGGCCGGCTCACCTCCGAGGCCCTGATCGAGGCCGCCGCCGCGACGGCGGGCCGCGCGATCGTCGTCTCCGGGCTCGCCGTGATCGTCTCCACCACCGCGCTCTACCTCGCCGGTGACGTCATCTTCGACTCCCTCGCCACCGGCACGATCCTGGTCGTCGCCGTGGCCGTGATCAGCTCCGTGACCGTGCTGCCGGCGCTCCTTGTCAAGCTCGGCCGCCGGGCCGAGCGCCGCGCCGCCAAGCGGATCGCACGGGGCAAGTCGGTACGGTCGTACGGGGAAGCGGCGCACGGGGAAGCGGCGTACGGAGATGCGGCGCACGAGGCGGCGGTGTACGGGGAGAAGAAGCCCGGCCGGGTCTGGGACGCGCTGCTCGCGCCCGCCCGCAAGAACCCCGCGCTCACCCTCTGCCTCTCGGTCCTCGTCATGCTGGGCCTCGCGCTCCCCGCGCTGAACCTGAACCTCAAGAACCCGGCGCGGGACAGCTTCTCGCGCGAGATCCCGGAGATGCGGGGGTACGACAGGCTCCTCGAGGCCTTCCCCGAGCAGCGCGTCCGGCATGTCGTGGTGGTCCGGGCGGAGGCCTCGCAGGCGGCCGACGTACGCGAGGCGCTGGGGAAGCTGCGGCGCGAGGCGCAGGCCGACCCGCTCTTCGCGGACACCTCCGGTGCTCCGGTCCTCCGCTCCTCAGAGGACCTGAGGACCACCACCATGGAGCTGAACACCACGCACCCCACGTACTCCAAGAAGGCCGAGGACTCGCTGCGCCACCTGCGCGACGACTATCTCCCCGCGACCGTCGACCGGCTGCCCGGCGTCGAGACCGCCGTCACCGGCGAGGTGCCCCGCGGCATGGACTACGTGGAGCACCAGAACCAGAAGCTGCCGCTCGTCCTCGGCTTCCTGCTCCTGATGACCTTCGCCATGACGGTCTACGCGTTCCGTTCCGTCGTCCTCGGACTCCTCGGCATCGTGCTCAACCTGCTCTCCGCCGCGTCCGCGCTCGGACTGCTCGTCCTGGTCTTCCAGGGCCAGTGGGCCGAGGAACTGCTGTCGTTCGTCTCGCTCGGCGGCATCTCGTCGCGCGTGCCGCTCTTCCTCTTCGTGATCCTCTTCGGGCTCTCGATGGACTATCAGGTCTTCGTGGTCAGCCGGATCCGTGAGGCCGCGCTGAACGGCGTACCCACGAGGCAGGCCGTCCTCCAGGGCATCGCGTCCTCCGCCAAGGTCGTCACCAGCGCCGCGATCGTCATGGTCACCGTCTTCGCGAGCTTCGTGATGCTGCACATCCTGGAGATGAAGCAGATGGGCTTCGTGCTCGCGGTGGCCGTGCTGCTCGACGCGTTCGTGATCCGCGTCATGATCCTGCCCGCGGCGCTGCTGCTCCTCGGCCGCGCCACCTGGTGGCCGTCGCGTGCGATCCGGCGTGCGGAGACGCTCGCGGCCCAGCGGTACGGGGCGTCGACGGCCGCCGATCAGCGCCCGTTCCCCGCGCCGGTCCCCGGGCACGCCTCCGGGCAGGGGGTGGCTCATCGTGGCTAACCGGAGCAGTTAGGGGGTGGTGGGTGGGCGGGCACCCATTCGAACGCTTACGATCCTCTGCGTGTCCAAACTGACCGACGTGCCCAAACGGATCCTCATCGGGCGCGCACTGCGCAGCGACCGGCTCGGAGAAACTCTCCTCCCGAAGCGCATCGCTCTCCCCGTGTTCGCGTCCGATCCGCTCTCCTCCGTGGCCTATGCGCCGGGAGAGGTGCTCCTCGTCCTCTCCATCGCGGGTGTGTCGGCGTACCACTTCAGTCCCTGGATCGCCGTCGCGGTCGTCGTGCTGATGTTCACGGTCGTCGCGTCGTACCGCCAGAACGTGCACGCCTACCCGAGCGGTGGCGGCGACTACGAAGTCGCCAACACCAACCTCGGCCCCAAGGCCGGACTCACCGTCGCCAGCGCGCTGCTGGTCGACTACGTCCTGACCGTGGCGGTGTCGATCTCCTCGGGCATCGAGAACCTGGGCTCGGCGATCCCGTTCGTCGTCGAGCACAAGGTGCTCTGCGCGGTCATCGTCATCGTGTTGCTCACGCTGATGAACCTGCGCGGGGTGAAGGAGTCGGGCAAGCTCTTCGCCATCCCGACCTATGTCTTCGTGGCCGGCGTCTTCATCATGATCGCGTGGGGTGCCTTCCGGGGCATCGTCCTCGGCGACACGATGAAGGCGCCCACCGCGGACTTCGAGATCAAGCCCGAACACCAGGGCCTCGCCGGTTTCGCGCTCGTCTTCCTTCTCCTGCGGGCCTTCTCCTCCGGCTGTGCGGCGCTCACCGGCGTCGAGGCGATCAGCAACGGCGTCCCGGCCTTCCGCAAGCCGAAGTCCAAGAACGCCGCCACGACGCTCGCGCTCATGGGCGGTCTCGCGGTCACCATGTTCTGCGGCATCATCGGCCTCGCCATGGCGACCGACGTCAAGATGGCCGAGAACCCCGCGCACGACCTGATCGACAAGGGCGTCGCGGTCGGCGGCGACTACGTCCAGAACCCGGTGATCTCCCAGGTCGCCGAGGCCGTCTTCGGCAACGGCAGCTTCCTGTTCATCGTGCTCGCCGCGGCCACCGCGCTGGTCCTCTTCCTCGCGGCCAACACGGCGTACAACGGCTTCCCGCTGCTCGGCTCGATCCTCGCGCAGGACCGCTATCTGCCGCGCCAGCTGCACACCCGCGGCGACCGCCTCGCCTTCTCCAACGGCATCGTGCTGCTGGCCGGCGCGGCCGCGCTCCTGGTCTTCGTCTACGGAGCCGACTCGACCCGGCTGATCCAGCTCTACATCGTCGGCGTCTTCGTCTCCTTCACGCTCAGTCAGATCGGCATGGTCCGGCACTGGAACCGCCATCTGCGCACCGAGAAGGACGCCAACAAGCGCCGCCGCATGATCCGCTCCCGGGCGATCAACACCTTCGGCGCCTTCTTCACGGGCCTGGTCCTGGTCGTCGTACTCGTCACGAAGTTCACGCACGGCGCCTGGGTCGCGCTGCTCGGCATGTGCATCTTCTACGCGACGATGTCGGCGATCCGCCGCCACTACGACCGCGTGGCCGAGGAGATCGCCGCTCCGGAGACGCCCACCGACGACAGCGTGCGCCCCTCGCGGGTCCACTCCATCGTCCTGGTCTCCAAGATCCACCGCCCGACGCTGCGGGCCCTCGCGTACGCGAAGCTGATGCGCTCGGACACCCTGGAGGCGCTCAGCATCAACGTCGACCCGGCGGAGACCAAGGCGCTCAAGGCCGAGTGGGAGAAGCGCGGCATCACGGTGCCGCTGAAGATCCTCGACTCGCCCTACCGCGAGATCACCCGGCCGATCATCGACTACGTGAAGAACCTGCGCCGCGACAGCCCGCGCGACGCGGTCAGCGTGATCATCCCCGAGTACGTGGTCGGCCACTGGTACGAGCATCTGCTGCACAACCAGAGCGCCCTTCGCCTCAAGGGCCGCCTGCTCTTCACGCCGGGCGTGATGGTCACGTCGGTCCCCTACCAGCTGGAGTCCTCCGAGGCCGCGAAGAAGCGGGCCCGCAAGCGGTCCGAGTGGAACGCGCCGGGTTCGGTGCGGCGGGGCCCGGTGGAGAAGCGGGCAAAGGAACCGACGAACAAGAGCTGACGGGCAAGAGCTGACGTCACCCTCCGGACCGTTGGCGAGCGGCCGGGCGACACCCACGTAGACTGGTGGGCTGTTGTCCGGCCGTTGCGCTGTCCTTGTGCCGTCCGATCCCCTTTTACGTTGTGGAGTCACCCCGCCATGCAGGCAGAACCGAAGAACTCGCAGGCTGGGGACGCGTCGAGGGGCGCGTCGGGGGAGGAGTCCCTGGTCGGCCGGGAGTACGAGGTCGAGGTCGGCCCCGTCGCCCACGGCGGCCACTGCGTCGCCCGCACGGCAGAGGGCCGGGTCCTTTTCGTCCGCCACACGCTGCCCGGCGAGAAGGTCGTCGCCCGCGTGACGGAGGGCGGCGAGGACTCCCGCTTCCTGCGCGCGGACGCGGTGACGATCCTGGAGGCGTCCAAGGACCGCGTCGAGGCGCCGTGCCCGTACGCCGGTCCCGGCCGCTGCGGCGGCTGCGACTGGCAGCACGCGAAGCCGGGCGCGCAGCGCCGCCTCAAGGGCGAGGTCATCGCGGAGCAGCTTTCGCGCCTCGCGGGCCTGACCCCGGAGGAGGCCGGCTGGGACGGCACGGTCATGCCGGCGGAGGGCGACAAGCTCCCGCCGGGCGAGGTCCCGCAGTGGCGTACGCGTGTCCAGTACGCGATCGACCCCGACGGCAACGCGGGCCTGCGCCGCCACCGCTCGCACGAGGTCGAGCCGATCGAGCACTGCATGATCGCGGCGCCGGGCGTCACTGAGCTGGGCATCGAGAAGCAGGACTGGTCCGGCATGGCGTCGGTGGAGGCGATCGCGGCGACGGGATCCCAGGACCGCCAGGTGATCCTGGAACCGAAGCCGGGCGCGCGGCTCCCCCTGGTCGAGCTGGACAAGCCGGTCTCGGTGATGCGGGTGGAGGAGAAGGACGGCGGCATCCACCGCGTCCACGGCCGCCCCTTCGTCCGAGAGCGCGCCGACGGCCGCACCTACCGCGTGGGCAGCGGCGGCTTCTGGCAGGTCCACCCGAAGGCGGCGGAGACCCTGATGCTCGCCGTCATGCAGGGCCTGACGCCCCGTAAGGGCGACACGGCGCTGGACCTCTACTGCGGGGTGGGCCTGTTCGCGGGCGCCATCGCGGACCGGGTCGGCGAGAAGGGCGCGGTACTCGGCATCGAGTCGGGCAAGCGAGCGGTGGAGGACGCGCGCCACAACCTCGCCTCCTTCGACCGCGTCCGCATCGAACAGGGCAAGGTCGAGTCGACGCTGCCGCGCACGGGCATCACGGAGGTGGACCTCATCGTCCTGGACCCGCCCCGCGCGGGCGCGGGCAAGCAGACGGTGCGTCACCTGACGGGTCTTGGGGCGCGGAGGATCGCTTACGTGGCATGCGATCCGGCGGCGCTGGCACGGGACTTGGGGTATTTCCGGGAGGGCGGGTACAAGGTGCGGACGCTGCGGGCGTTTGATCTGTTCCCGATGACTCATCATGTGGAGTGCGTGGCGATTCTGGAGCCTGCCGAGAAGGGGCGGTGACCTTCGGTTTCGTCGGGTGTGCATGATGTGCGCTGTGCGCTGTGGGCGATACGGGCGATGTCTTGACGCACGAGCGACGCGCGAGCGACGCGCGTGACGCACGTATGACGCGCGTTCGACGCATTTCCTGATGGAGTGTCAGGCGCGGGTTCCCGCAGGTGGCGATGTGTCAGGTGCGGTCCTCGGGAGGCGCCGCTTCATCGGCGTGCATGCCTTCGAGGTCGTACGCGACAAGCGACAGGGTCATCAGATGGTGCTCGGTGTGGTGACGAGTGTGACTTCGGTGGCCTTGACGCTGGTGAACACGGCAGTGCCGTCGGCGAGGCCGAGTTCGGCGGCGGCCTGTGGGGTGATTTCGGCGACGAGGTCGGGTCCCTTGTCGCCGGTGACGAGGACGCGCAGGCGGCTGCCGGCCGCGGTGATCTCGCGAACTGTGCCGGGCCAGACATTGCGGGGGCTTCCCTCGGGATGCGTCCGGTGCAGGGAGACCGCCTCGGGGGCGATGATCGCGAGTGCGTCCACGCCCTCCGCGACGACCAGATGGCCGCCGTCGGAGAGGGCCAGTGTGCCGCTCGCAGTGCCGGTTCCCGACAGGGCGTTGCGGCCGAGCATCCGCGCCACCCAAGGCGAGCGGGGGTGGCGGGATACCTCGGCGGGCGGAGCGTCCTGCAAGGTGCGGCCGTTGGCGAGAACGAGGACGCGGTCCGCCAGCGACACCGCTTCGACGGGGTCGTGGGTGACGATCAGGCAGACGCCGCCGAACCCTGCGAGGTGGGTGCGAAGGGTATGGCGTACGTGCGCGCGGGTGGTCTGGTCGAGGGCCGCGAGCGGCTCGTCGAGCAGCAGGAGGCGAGGGCTGGGGGCCAGCGCCCGGGCGAGCGCGACGCGTTGGGCCTGGCCGCCGGAGAGCTGGGACGGCTTGCGGTGTGCGAGATGGCCGACGCCGAGCCGGTCCAGCCACTGCCGTGCGCGTCGGCGAGCGTCACCACGCGGCACACCATGGGCGCGCAGCCCGTACGCGGTGTTGGACAGGGCACTCAGGTGCGGAAACAGGGCGCCGTCCTGGGGGACCCAGGCGACGCCGCGCTTGTGAGGAGGCAGCGCGGTGACGTCCGTCTCGCCCAGGCGCAGGTCGGCATGGGCGCGTGGAGTGAGGCCGAGCAGCGCTCGGAGCAGCGTCGTCTTGCCGGCGCCGTTCTCGCCGACGACGGCAATGGTGGTGCCGGGTTCCGCGTCGAGGGTGAGCTGGTTGAACCCGGTGACGTCGGCGTGCAGGGGCCAATGCTCCTGTGGCACAGGAGAGGTGACTGCCGCGGGAGTGCCTCCGGCCTCCGCGACGGGTACTTCTGACGGCCGGGCGTGGGGGCGCGCCGTGCGTTCGGCGGTGCCACCCGTCCAGCGCCCACGCAGTGCGATGAGCACGCCCATGGCGATGACCAGGAGCAGCAAGGATACGGACGTCGCGGCCTCGGGCTGGTCCTGCATCAGCAGGTACACCTGAAGCGGCAAGGTCTGCGTGGCTCCTGGGAGGTTGCCCGCGAAGGTGATCGTGGCACCGAACTCGCCGAGCGCCCTCGCCCACGTGAGGGCTGCTCCGGCGGCGAGTCCGGGGGCGACGATCGGCAGAGTGACGGTGAAGAAGACACGCACCGGGGAGGCACCGAGCGAGGCTGCGGTCTCCTCGTAGGAAGGGCGTAGTCCGGCGAGCGCGCCTTCCAGACTGATCACCAGGAAGGGCATGGCGACGAAGGTTGCCGCGATGACCGCGCCTGCGGTGCTGAAGGGCAGCACGACGCCGAAGGTGCTCTCCAACCAGGGCCCGAGCAGTCCGCGCCGCCCGAATCCGAGCAGGAGCGCGACACCGCCCACGGTCGGCGGCAGGACCATCGGCAGCAGCACAAGCGAGCGCACAAGTGCCTTGCCGGGGAAGGCGACCCGGGCGAGCAGCCAGGCCAGTGGCACACCGAGTACCAGGGACAGGCCCAGTGCCCAGAAGGAGACGTACAGCGACAGCTTGAGCGCCTCGGTGGTGCCGGGACTGGACAGATGACTGCCGAGCTGGCCCCAGTTGGTGCGGGCGAGGATGCCGATCAGGGGCAGCAGCAGGAACGCGATGGCGAGCAGCGCGGGCACCGCCAGGGCCACGGGCGTACGGGTGCCCGGGCGCCGGGTCTTCCGGGTGCTCGGTGTGCGGGCGATCTTCATCGGGTTCCTGCCGGAGGTGCGGGTCGGGTCGCGTCGTACGGGCAACGGGTTCAGGGGGTCGTGTCCGTCCTCCCGCGCCGGACACGACCCCCCGCCGTGCGGCGGTCGTACGGGCGAGGGGATTCCGCTGCCCTTACGACCGTGGTGCCTTACGGCTGCTGGAAGCCGGCGTCGGCGAGGATCTTCTGGGCCTCGGGCGAGGACAGCCACTTCACGAACTCGGCGGCGGCATCGGCGTTCTTGGACGCCTTGAGGCTGGCGGCCGGGTAGTCGGCGATGGCGTTCTGCGCGGTGGGGATGTCGATGCCTTCGGCCTTGTCACCTGCCGCGCTGATGTCGGTCTTGTAGACGATGCCGGCGTCGGCCTCGCCCAGCTCGACCTTCGACAGGACGGCGCGGACGTTGGGCTCCTGCGAGACCGGCTTGACCTCGACCTTCTGTGCGTCGAGGACCTGCTCGCTGTAGCGGCCCACGGGGACCTCGGGAGCGGCGAGGACGACCTTCAGGTCGCTCTTGTCGAGGTCCTTCAGCTCCTTGACGTTCTTCGGGTTGCCCTTGCCGACCGCGATGACCAGGCGGTTCTTGGCGATGACCGAGGGGTCGTTCACCTCCGCCTTCTGGCCGTCCATGGTCTTGGTGTCGGCCGTGACGAGCGCGTCGGCGGGCGCGCCCTGCTTGACCTGGGCGGCGAGCTCCTGCGAGCCGGCGAAGGAGAACTTCACGGTGGTCCCCGGGTGGGCCTCCTCGTACGCGGCGTCGACGGTCTTGAAGACGTCGGTGAGCGAGGCGGCGGCGAGGACCGTCAGCTCGGTCTTCTGCCCGTCCTTCTTCGTGCCGGCGGTGTCGCTGCCGTTGTCCTTCTTGTCGTTGCCGCACGCGGCGAGCGGAACGAGGACGGCGACGGTCACGGCGGCCGCGGTGATGCGGCGGCGGGTGAACAGCTGGGACATGAGGGTGCTCCTGAAAGGTGCGGGCTTCGCCTGCCTGAGGCGGCCCGAGCGGTACCGGCCCTGCACGGGGGCCGGGGGGCACGTGCGTGGGGGCTGCGCGTGGGGGACTGTGCGCGCGGTGGGTTGGCTCAGGTGCGGTCGATGTGCACGCTGGTCGACTTCACGCGGGCGGTGGCCCGCATGCCGACTTCGAGTCCGAGCTCCTCGACGGCCTCGCGGGTGAGCAGGGAGACCAGGCGGTGGGGTCCGGCCTGGATCTCGACCTGCGCGGCGACGTCGCCGAGCTTTACGGCGGTCACGATGCCGGGGAAGGCGTTGCGGGCCGTGGTGTACGAGGCGTCTTCCTCCGCGCCCGCGCCCTGGCCGACCTCGATGGAGAAGGCGGCCAGGTCTTTGCCGTTGATGAGGCGACGGCCGCTGCCGTCGCGGTGTGTGGCGACGCGGCCGGCGTCGGCCCAGCGGCGCGCGGTGTCCGGGCTGACGCCGAGGAGCCGTGCGGCCTGGCCGATCGTGTAGGACTGCATGTGCGCCAAAGTAGACGCCTTTGCATCGCATTCACAACTCACTGGATGAATCCCCATGGTAGATGCCAGGCGGTCCGGCGGAACCTCCAAGGGTCTGCCCGGGCCGGACCGGGCGCCGGCCGACGGTCCTCGGCCGGCATCGGTCGGTCCACTCAGTCGAGGCCCTCGCGATCGGCGATGATGTCGCTTTCGTAGTGGTCGATGATCTGCTGCGGAGTGCGGCCGGTGTGGTGGGCGAGGTCGTTGATCGCCGTGGTCGCCCAGTTCGCCACCGAAAGCGCCAAGGCCATGAGTTGGTCCTCGCCACGCGTGGTCCGCACGCCCAGCAGATGGGCCAGGTTGAGATACGGAACCATGTGCGATTCCGCGTCCTGGCCTGTGCTGGCCCGAAGCATGTCGATGGTGACCTGCGTGGCCGCCTCGTGTTCGGGCAGCAGGCGCTGCCGTTCGACCTGCACCTGCGCGATCATCTTGCGGCGAGCGAAAGGGTCCACCGGCTGCCTCTTCCTGTGAGGGTGTCCTGTCGGGTCAGGGTGTGGCCCGTAGCAGGACGAGTGACCCTTCGTAGGCGGGCCGGCTGCGCAGGTGTCCGAAGGCTTCGTCCCAGGAGCCGGACCCCAGGGCCCGGCGCAACGAGGTGTCGAAGTCGCGGCGGGTGCGGTCGTCGAGGAAGCTCCAGGCGGAGCAGGCTTGGCGTGCTGCGGGATCCAGGAGGAGTTCGGGCCGGCCGTAGTACGCCTCATTGAAGCCATCGGTGCAGTCCAGCGGGATGGGGATGGTCTGCACGGTGCTGGTGCCGCCGAGCGCGGCGAGGAGCCGGTTCAGAGGCGGGTAGCGGCGCGCTTCGGTGTCGAGGACTTCCGGGGCGTACTCATAGAGCCAGAAATCCCGTACGCGCAGCGGGTCACAGGTCAGGACGACGACGGGCCCCCGCGTGACGCGCCGCATCTCGCGCAGCCCCCTTGCCACATCCGACCACTGGTGCACGCTGAACAGCGTCATCGCCGCGTCGAACTCCCCGTCGGCGAACGGCAGGTCCTCGGCGACCGCGTCGACGGCGTCGACCAGTTCGGCCGGACGCTGCACGCGCATCGCGAGCGAGGGCTCCACTGCCGTGATCGTGCGGGCCGCGCTCTCGTAGGAGCCCGTCCCGGCCCCGACGTTGAGAACGGTGCGCGCATCGCCCAGTGCCTCGGCGATGAGACGGGCAATGCGCTCGTCGGGGCGGCGGTAGGCCGCGTATCCCGGGCCGAGGACTCCGTAGTCGACATCGCCGGCACTGCCGTCATGGGTGCGCATGACCATGGAGACCTCGTCTCGTGGGCCTGGGGCCGAGAGCGGTGGCAGTCGCTCTCCGGACAACAACGTCTCCTATCTTGCATCTGCCATGGATGATCGTGAAGAGCGCTCACGAATGCCTGGTTGATCGGCTAATTTCTGTGGCAACTGCATGGACCTTTTGGAGGTTGTGGTGCCGCGCCGTACCGCCCGTCAGGCTTCCTCGTCCTCCACGTCCTCCACGTCCTCCTCGTAGGAATAGCGCTGTCCGGCCCGTGGTGCGAGATCGGCGCCTTCGGTCCCGCAGGATCTGCCAGCTATCCGTGCCGTTCGGCCTGGCGGATGCAATGGGGTAGAAACAGGCACTTTGCGGGCGTATTACCTTCGGTGAAGGCAAAGCGGTGGGCCGCCCACGTCCCGCTGCTCCCTTCGACTCTGTGAGGCGCCACTCCATGGGCCTGTCCATCCGCAACCAGATCACCGGCACCGTCTCCGACGTCGCCACCGGTGGCGCCATGGCGTCGATCAAGGTCGACGTCGACGGTGGTGCACTCACCGCCGCGATCACCAAGGACGCCGTCGCCGACCTGGGTCTGGCCGCCGGCTCCTCCGTCGTCGCGCTGATCAAGTCGACCGAGATCTCCCTCTCCGTCTGACCCGTCATGCCGAATGGACCGTGCACCCGTACCGGTGCACGGCCCATTCGGATCTCCAGGGGCCTCACTTGGACGACGGCCGGACGGCCTGGCCTAGAGTGCGCCCTGTGCCGTCGTACAGCATTGGGCAGGCAGCGAGGCTGCTGGGCGTGAGTTCGGAGACCGTTCGAAGGTGGGCCGACTCCGGACGGTTGCGCATGGACCGGGACGGCCCGGGGAACCGCCTGATCGACGGGGTGAGTCTCGCGGGGTTCGCGAAGGAGCGAGCCGCGGGGATGCATGCGCTGCCGGACGCCCCGGTCGCCACTTCCGTGCGCAATGCCCTCTTTGGGATCGTGACGCGCGTAACGCTCGACGATGTTGTCGCGCAGGTCGAGGTGCAGTCGGGGCCGCACCGTGTCGTGTCCGTGGTGACCCGGGAGTCCGTCGAGGAGCTGGGCATCGAGGTGGGCGTCACCGTCACGGCTCGTGTGAAGTCGACCAGCGTGCACATCGACATCCCTTGAACCGCCGCTACGAAGGTCCCGGTTGACCCGCCGCTACGAAGGTCCTGGTGCACTGCACATGAGGGCAGCACGCAGGTCGAGTCTGTGGTCGAGGCGGGTCAGGTCCCGGCCGGTGAGGGACTGCACGCGCTCGATCCGGTAGTGCACGGTGTTGACGTGCACGTGCAGGGCCTCCGCGGTGCGTGCCCAGGAGCAGTTGTGGGCCAGGAAGGCCTCCAGGGTTTCCAGCAGTGTCCGGTGTGATTCGGCGCCGCTGTCGGCGAGCGGGCCGAGCATCTTGGCACCGAAGAGCCTGCGCACACCGGTTGGGACGCCGGCCATGAGCGAGTTCAGGGAATCGAGCTCTTCGATCAAGAGGACGCCGCCGGTCGGAGGGGCGCTGTGGCGTGCCGCCGTGAGTGCGTAACGGGCTTCGTCGAGAGCGGCCTGAAGTCCGACGGGTTCCGCGGCGAGGGCGCTGACGCCGACGTACAAGGGGATCTCGGGGCGGCAACTGCGCAGCAGGGCCCAGGGTTTGTCGAGTGGGAGGCCGCTCTCGCTGTTGGCGCGCACGACGGCCACGGCCTCCGCGTTCGACGTCGTACCGGCCGCGAAGACGGTCCGGGGCAGATGCTGCAGCGCCTCCCTGAGTGCCTCTTCGACCCCAATGCCCGAGTCGCGCCCATCGGGACCTGCGACCACGACCCGCCAGGGTCCCTCGGCGAGTGAACCGCAGGACTCAAGAGCGTACGCCGCTGCTCCCATATCGCCTCGTTCGATGAGGGTGATCAGCTCCTGTCCGCTGCGGCGTTGTTCCGCATGCCTGAGCTCGTGGAAGTGGCGGTACCGGCCGAAGACCTCGGCTATCTCGTGCAGTGCACGGGGTGGCGTGCCGCCGGAATCCGGGACGTGCAGATGCCAGGCGTCATACGGCGTGGACTCGGTGGGGATGCGCAGGGTTTCCCCGTCGCGGCCACGCAGGCACTCCACCGCCCGTTCCGCCGGCAGTTCGGGAGCCGACGAGGTGCGGGCGATGGTGCGCCCGGTCCTGGTGAGCACGTAGGCGGGCGGTGTGCCGAAGGGGGCGAGTGCCAGATGGAGCAGCTCGCCCGCGTCGGTGTCGCGGTCGACGAGCCGGCGCAGGTCGGCGCGGACGTTCTCGGGCAGGGCGAAGGCGTCGGCCGGGGAGCGACTGAGCTCGCCCCACTGGCGTCGGTAGACGACATCGGTGATCGCGCGGAAGTTGGTGTGTGCCGGTACGGACAGCAGCGCCATGCCGTGCGAGCGGCAGGCGTCGACGACATCTGCGGGGACGCTTCCGTGGGTCTCCTCGCCCGCGAGCAGTGCCGCGGCGCCGGACCGCGCAAGGGCGGCGACAAAGCGTTCCGCCCTGCCCCGTCCGTCCGCGGCGTTCCACCACACCAGACCGCTCAGTACGACCTCGCCGGGCTGGACGAAACGGGCGGGATCCTCCAGGTCGGTGGCGGTCACTCCGCTGATCGTCCGATGGAGCAGGTTCTCGCCACCCCAGACCAGGGCGAGATCAAGCTCGCCTGTCTGGAGGAGGTCTTGGACGTGCATGTGCTGACTCCTCGCGCGGTCGCCGGATCTTGGTTCCGGCTTCTCACATCCACCAGGTGAATATGAGCTCAAGCATCGTAGGTGCCAGGCTGCAGGAGGGGAATGCATCCTGGTTGATTCACCAGGGGCGGCGCGGTGCAGCGGGGGCTTTTCCGTGTGGCGAACCAGTCGTTTTCGGCCGTCGGCCCGGCTTCACTGAGGAAGGAATCAACCGGCCGACGGCGGTGGGGGACATGGATCTGAACACGGTGCTGGACGTGCGGGACGCACGCCGCCACGAGCCCTGGCGTCCGGGCGATGCCTGGCTCGGCGGCGGCACCTACCTCTTCTCCGAACCTCAGCCGCACCTGCGCCGGTTGATCGACCTGAGCCGCATGGGCTGGGAGCCGATCCAGATGCGGGAGGACGGCTCGGTCGAGATCGCGGCCACCTGCACGATCGCGCAGCTGTCCCGGTTCGGGCGGACGCTCGACGCGTCGGCGGCCCCGCTGGTCGAACAGTGCTGCCGGGCCTTCCTCGCCTCCTTCAAGATCTGGAACATGGCGACCGTCGGCGGAAACCTCTGCAACGCCCTGCCCGCAGGACCGATGATCTCCCTCACCGTGGCGCTCGACGGTGTCTGCCTGCTCCAGGCGCAGGACGGCTCCCTGCGGCAGGTGAGGGCCGCTGAATTCGTCACTGGAGCGGGCCGCAAAGTCCTGGCCGAGGGCGAGTTGATGCGCTCGGTGACGCTTCCCGCTCGCTCCCTGCGCTGCCGCACCGCGTTCCGGCAGGTCTCGCTGTACGGCCTCGGCCGCTCCGGCGCTCTGGTCATCGGCGCATTGGATCCGCTGGACGGTTCGCTGGCCATGACCATCACGGCCGCGACCACCCGCCCGTTCCGGCTCTGGTTCGCCCTGCCACCGGACCGCGAGCGCCTGGCGACGGCCATTGAGTCGGCCGTCAGCGACGCGGACTGGTTCGACGACATCCATGGACTGCCCGAATGGAGAGCGCACATGACCTTTCGCCTCGCCGAGCAGATCCGCCGCGAACTCGCCCTGGACGGTGCCCGATGAGCTTCCACCTTCAGGTCAACGACGAGCCCTCCGACGTCGAGCCCCGCGCCGGCCAGTGCCTGCGCACGTATCTGCGCGAGCGCGGCTGGTTCGGGGTGAAGAAGGGCTGCGACGCGGGAGACTGCGGGGCCTGCACCGTGCACGTCGACGGTGAGCCGGTCCACAGCTGCCTGTATCCCGCCGTGCGCGCGAAGGGCCGCTCGGTCACCACCGTGGAGGGACTGGCGTCGCCGGACGGCGAACTCCACCCCGTACAGCAGAAGTTCCTGGATGCCCAGGGCTTCCAGTGCGGCTTCTGCACTGCAGGGTTCCTGATGACCACGACCGCCTTGGAGCAGGAGCAGGGCACGGCGCACGACGACGGCAAACTCGACGACCTGCCCCGTGCCTTCAAGGGCAACATCTGTCGCTGCACCGGATACCGCGCCATCGAGGACGCGGTACGCGGCGTCCGGCACACCGAACGGCCCTGCGCCGGCAAAGCGGTCGGCAAGAGCCTCGGCGCACCCGCCGGCCCCCAGGTCGTGACGGGCACGGCCCGCTACACCTTCGACGTCGAGGTCCCCGGGATGCTGCACATGAAGCTGCTGCGCTCCCCGCACCCGCACGCCCGCATCCTCACCATCGACACCTCCGCCGCCCTGCGCGTCCCCGGCGTGTACGCCGTCCTCACCCACGAGGACGCACCCGCCACGCTCTACTCCAGCGCCCGCCACGAGCACCCCACAGAGGACCCCGACGACACCCGCGTCCTGGACGACACCGTCCGCTACGTCGGCCAGCGGGTCGCCGCTGTGGTCGCCGACAGCGAGCAGGCGGCCGAGGAAGGCTGCCGGCGCATCGAGGTGACCTATGAGCAACTCCCTTACGTCACCGACCCGGAGGAAGCCATGGCTCCCGGGGCGCCCGTCATCCACGCGGGCAAGGGACCTGAGGTGCGCATCGCCCGGGTGGAGAACAACATCGCCGGAGAGGTGCACGGCGAGATCGGCTGCGTCGAGGACGGCTTCGCCGAGGCCGCGGTGGTGTACGAGGACACCTTCCGCACCCAGCGAGTGCAGCACGCCAGCCTCGAAACCCACGGCTGTGTCGCCTACTTCGAGCCCAAGGAGGACGGCACCGGGGAGCGGCTCACCGTCCGCTCCAGCACGCAGACACCGTTTCTGACCCGGCGTGCGCTGTGTGCGCTGTACGGCCTGCCGGAGGACGAAGTCCGGGTGGTCGCGGGCCGGGTGGGCGGGGGCTTCGGCGGCAAGCAGGAGATGCTGACCGAGGACATCGTCACCCTTGCCGCACTCAAGCTGCGCCGGCCGGTCAAGCTCGAGTACACGCGCGCCGAGCAGTTCCACGGAGCCACCACCCGCCACCCGTTCACGATCCGGATCAAGCTCGGCGCCCGGGCCGACGGCACCCTGACCGCGCTCCAGATGCGGGTGGTCGCCAACACCGGCGCGTACGGAAACCACGGCCCGGCCGTCATGTTCCACAGCGTCGGCGAATCCTTCGCCGTCTACCGGGCCCCGCACAAGAAGGTCGACGCCTACTCCGTCTACACCAACGCCGTCCCCGCAGGTGCCTTCCGCGGCTACGGCCTGGGACAGGTCACCTTCGCCGTCGAGTCCGCGATGGATGAACTGGCCCGCCGCCTGGGCCTGGACCCGCTCGCCCTTCGCGAGAAGAACATCATCGGCCCTGGCGACCCCATGCTGAGCCCGATCGGAGAGGAGGAGGACCTGCACATCGCCTCGTACGGCCTCGCCCAATGCCTGGGCATCGTCCGCAAGGCCATCGCAGAGGATCACGGCACCGACGACGTACCGGAAGGATGGCTCACCGGCCAGGGCACCGCCATGGCGATGATCGCCACCGGCCCGCCCGGCGGGCACTACGCCGACGCCACCGTCAGCCTCCTGCCCGACGGCACCTACGACATCGCCGTCGGCACCGCGGAGTTCGGCAACGGCACCACCACCGTCCACAAACAGATCACCGCCGGAGCCCTCAACACCACCGTCGACCGGATCACCATCCGCCAGTCCGACACCGACGTCGTCCGCCACGACACCGGCGCCTTCGGCTCCGCCGGCACCGTCGTGGCCGGCAAGGCGGTCCTGCTCGCAGCGGAATCCCTGGCCGGACGCATCAAGACGTTCGCAGCCAGGTACATGGGGGTGGCACGACACCTCTGCGCACTCGCCGCGGAAGGCATCGACTGCGCCGGGCGCACCGTCACCCTCAAAGAGCTCTACGAGGCGGCCCACGCCCAAGGAGCGCAGAACGAGATCACGGCCGATGGCCATTGGGGCGGCACACCTCGCTCCGTCGCGTTCAACGCCCAGTGGTTCCGCATCGCCGTCGACCCCGACAGCGGCGAGATGAAGATCCTGCGCAGCGTCCACGCCGCCGACGCCGGCAAGGTCATGAATCCGCTGCAATGCCGCGGCCAAGTCGAAGGCGGCGTCGCCCAAGCGCTGGGCGCCACCCTCTTCGAAAACGTACGCCTCGACGAACGCGGCGAGGTCACCACCGCCGCCTTCCGCCGCTACCGCCTCCCGCAGTACGCCGACATCCCCCGCACCGAGGTCCACTTCATGGAGACCACCGACGCGATCGGACCGCTCGGCGCCAAATCGATGAGTGAGAGCCCCTTCAACCCAGTGGCCCCAGCCTTCGCCAACGCCCTGCGCGATGCCACCGGCATCCGCTTCACCGAGATGCCTGTGACCCGCGACCGCGTCTGGCTGGCCATCGACCGGCGGACTCGGATGATGAACCAGAAAGTGCCATCTGATTCCACGTACTAAGCTCTCAACTACTAACTGGAATGGGAATTCCAGCTGGCATGCGGGATTCTCCAACTCGGCGATCGGGTATCACTTCACGCGGTACTGATCGCCGACCCGAAGGGGAACTGATGAGTCAGCCGAGCGCCGCACCGCTCACTACCGCATCTCCCCAGGCCGGCGTCGCTTCCTTCGTCGTCTGCGGGGATGTCGCGGAGCCCGTCACCCTCACGGTCGCCGACCTCCGCGACGGCTGGCCGCAGCACCAGGCCGACGTGACCTTCGACTGCGCCACCAGCGGACCCCAACACCACCGCTTCGAGGGTCCGTTGCTGTCCGACGTCATCAGCGCGGCCCGACCGCGGTTCGACCCGCGAAGCCGCAAGGCCCGTTCCCGCTTCCTGCTCGCGGTCAGCGGCGGCGATGGCCACCACACGGTCCTCTCCTGGGGAGAGATCGATCCGGACTTCGCCGGCGCACCCGTACTGCTGGCCACCCGCCTCGATGACGCGGCCCTTGACGCAGTTGGCTCTCAGCTCGTGGTCCCCTGGGACCGCTGCGGCGCTCGGTACATCAGCGCGATCACCGGCGTCTGGACCGGGGCCTGCCCCTCGGCCACGGCCTGACAGAGGAGCCAAGCCCCGTGAGATGGGTCGCTGACCTGGCTGTCCATCGACGGCGCGCTCGGCACCGGCGGCCCTTTCGTATGGCCCTTACTGCTCGATCCGCCAGTCCTGCCACCGGATGGCGCCCCACACGCCGGAGCCCTCGAAGTCGATCTCCCGGACCTTTCGAACGCCTCCCTGAAATGCGAGGGGATGCAGGGCTTCGAGATCAAGAGTGCACCGCTGCCGGTGCAGCCAGTTCTCGACGCGGGACCAGGCAGAGGGGGCATCGCTCATGGTGCGCCACGCTATGAGTGCGCGTCACGTGTGCGCCTCCTTCGGGGCCTTCGACCTCTCCGCAGGCCTGGACCTCGTCAGCCACGCGCCCGTGAACGCCGCCGTGGTCAAGGTGATCGCGCCCGCAGTCAGGAACGCCGTGTTGAGGCCCGTTTCGAAGGAGGCGCCGGTGGATTGGCGGGTGCGGACCACTGCTCCCAGTACCGCCACGCCCAGCACCGCGCCGATCTGGCGGGTCGTGCTGCTGATGCCTGAGGCGAGGCCGCCCTCCTGTGGGCTGACCGACTGGATGGCGGCACCCGTCAGGGGGGACATGGTCAGGGCGAAGCCGGTGCCGGCCAGGGCCAGGCGCCACCACACGTTTTCGTAGCCGGTGTCGGCGTGGACCGTGCCGAGGGTCAGGAGGCCCAGGCCCGCCAGGGCCAGACCGGTGGTGACCACGACGCGGAAGCCGTACCGGGCCGCCAGTCGGCCCGCGAACGGGCTCACGACCACCATGGCCAGGGACACCGGCAGGGTCTGCAGGCCGGCGCGCAGGATCGAGCTGCCCTGGACGTACACGAAGAACTGGGAGAAGAAGAACGACGAGCCCATGAGGGCGAACCCCACCACCGTCATCGCCGTGTTCGATGCCGTGAACAGGCGTTGCCGGAACAGTCCCAGCGGGAGCATCGGAGCGGAACGGCGTGCCTCGACAGCGATGAACGCGGCCAGGAGGATCGCCGCTGCGGCGAAGCTGCCCAGGATGACCGGTGAGCTCCAGCCCCGGACTCCTCCCTCGATCATTCCGTACGTCAGTGCCCCTACCGCCAGGACCGAAAGCACCGTGCCCGGTACGTCGATCGCCGGGGCGCTCGGGTTGCGGGACTCGGTCAAGTGGCGCAGGCCGACCAGCAGGAGAATCACGCCGATGGGCAGGTTGACCAGGAAGATCGCCGGCCAGCCGAAGGCCTCCGTCAGTACGCCGCCCGCCACCGGGCCCGCGGCCAGGCCGATTCCGCTGAATCCCGCCCACAGCCCGATCGCCTTCATGCGTTCCTGCGGTACGGGATAGGCCGCGGCGAGCAGCGCGAGCGAGGCGGGGCTCAGCGCCGCCGCCCCGATGCCCTGCAGCACCCGGCCCGCCACCAGCCAGCCGAGCGAAGGCGCCAGGGCGCACACCAGCGACGCCGCGGTGAACACCGCCGCGCCGGTCAGGTACACCCGCTTGCGGCCGAACCGGTCGGCGAAGACGCCGCCGGACAGCAGCAGCATGGCCACCAGCAGTACGTACGCGTCGACGATCCACTGCAGACCGGTCAGCTCGGTGTGCAGGCGCTGCTGCATGTCCGGCAGAGCCGCTCCGACGATCGTGTTGTCGAGCAGCACCATGAATTGGCCCAGGCAGGTCACCGTGAGCAGCACGGCCCGGTTCGGTCGACCGCCTGCGGACGCATGCGGTGCGGTCATGGGGATCCCCCTCAGGTCAGCTGAAGCAGTTGACTAATGCAGTCAGCGACTGCGTTAGGGGACTTTAGGGAGGGGTGACCGTAAACGCAAGCCCCGACTGCTTTAAGGTGGGTCCATGAGTGAGCGACAGCCAGTCCGGCGGCCCGGCGGGCGCAGTGCCCGCGTCGGTGCGCAGGTGCATCAGGCCGTCACCGAGCTGATCAGCGAGCGCGGCTACGGCAACTTCACCGTCGGCGAGGTCGCGGCCCGCGCGGGCGTGGCCGACAGCAGCATCTACCGGCGGTGGGGGAGTCTGGAGGCCCTGCTCACCGACGTGGCGCTCACCCGGCTCAACGCGCAGTCCCCGATGCCCGACACCGGGAGCCTGGCGGGTGACCTGCGTACGTACGCCGCCCAAGTCGCCCGCGAGATCACCGGGCCCGACGGGCCCGCGGTGCTGTACCTGGCGGTCGCCCTGTCGAGCAGCGGTCAGCAGGGAATGCGGGCCGGCGCCGAGCTTCGCGCCGAACGCACCCGGCAGATGCAGGTGATGCTTGATCGTGCCCGTGAGCGGGGCGAGCGTGCGCCCGACGCGGTGGAGGTGCTCGACCACATCCTGGCCCCCATGTACATCCGCGTCCTCTTCGGCATGGGGCCGCTCGCACCGGACTACATCGACGGGCTGGTCGACCGGTTGTTGTGATCTCGAACGGCATCGGGCGGTCCTGGAAGGGGGGCGGACCGACGGTCCGCGCCGAGCTGGACCTGTCTGGACCTCAACTGACCTGCCGGGACCGGTAATTCTGTTGCCCTGAGCACCAGTTGCCGCGACACTGCGCCCACCATGACTTCTGCTCCCGGGGACACTTCCGTCACACCAGGGGGCCTGTGGTCCCGTAACTTCGCGCTCTTCTTCGCCGCCCGTGGCGTCGCCCGGCTCGGCGACATGATGGCTCCGGTGGCGCTCGCCGCCGGTCTTGTGCTCAGCGGGTACGGGGCCGGGGTCGTGGGGGCCGTGCTCGCCAGCATGACGGCCTGTTTCGCCGGGTTCGTCGTCTTCGGCGGGGTCATCGCCGACCGGGTCGACAACCGGGTGCTGATGATCGGGGCGGATCTCGTACGCGTCGTCGTGCAGGCCGTCATGGCCGGGCTCTTCTTCAGCGGGCACATCGTCGTCTGGCAGATCTGTCTGCTGTCCGCCGTCAACGGCATCTGCGCCGCGCTCTTCCAGCCCGGTCTGCCCACCCTCATCCCGAGGATCGCCGACGACGTCCAGGGCGCGAACGGGGCCATCCGCACCATCGAGTCCCTGATGACCATGGCAGGGCCCGCCGTGGCCGGTGCGCTGGTGGGGTTCACCGAGCCCGGTGGCGTGTTCGTCGCGTACGCCTTCACCTATCTGGTGAGTGCCGTCTGTCTGGCGCTGCTGCGGCTGCCGGACGCCCCGGCGGACCCGGCCGCGGCCGTGAAGGAGAAGTCCTTCCGGTCCGATCTCGTGCAGGGATGGCAGGAGTTCAGGTCCCGCACCTGGCTCTGGGGCGTCATCGTGATCTGGATGGTCCTCATGATCGCGTCCTGGGGGCCGATGGTCCCGCTGATCGCGACCGAGGTCGTCTCCGAGCACGGCCCCCGCACGCTCGGCCTCGTCAACTCGGCCATGGGCGCGGGCATGGTGGCCGGTGCGCTCGTCGCCATGCGGGTACGGCCGGTGCGACCGCTGCGGGCCGGTTCCGCCGCGCTGCTGCTGTACTGGCTGCAGCCCGCGTCGGTGGCGCTCGGGCTTCCCGTGCCGCTGATCGCCGCCGGGCTCGCGGCGGCCGGTGCGGCCAACGCCTTCTGGGGCGTGATGTGGACGACCAGCATCCTGACCCAGGTACCGGCCGACGTACGCAGCCGGGTGCACGCCTACGACGTGGCCGGGTCGGTGGCGATGATGCCCGTGGGGCAGGCGCTCGCCGGACCCGCGTCGGAGATCTTCGGGGTGCGTGAGGTGCTCGGGTTCAACGCGGTGATGGCGGTGGGCGTCGCGGTGGCGCTGCTGTCCGTTCCCGCCATCCGCAATCTGCGCAAGGTGGAGGGCCCGGTGCCGGTCAGGCCTCCGCTCGCGGCTGCCCCTGCCCGGCGGTCCGCTCGCTGGTCCCGCGCTCGCCGGCGTTGACCAGGCCCGTCTCGTACGCGACGATGACGGCCTGGACGCGGTCCCGGAGGCCGAGCTTGGCGAGGATGCGGGCGACGTGCGTCTTGACGGTGGCCTCGGCGAGGTGGAGGCGGGCGGCCAGTTCGGCGTTGCTGAGGCCTCGGGCCAGCAGGCCGAGCACCTCGAGCTCCCGTGGTGTGAGCGAGGCCAGATCGCGGTGGAGCGGGGCGGAGTCGTTGCCGTGCCGGGTGAAGCGCTGCACGAGGCGGCGGGTGATCGCGGGCGCCAGGAGCGCGTCTCCGGTGCGGACGGTGCGTACGGCCGCGGTCAGTTGCTCCGGGGTGACGTCCTTGAGGAGGAAACCGCTGGCTCCGGCCGACAGCGCCGCGTAGACGTACCGATCGAGGTCGAAGGTCGTCAGGATGATGACTCGGGGGGCGTCGGCGACGCCGGTGAGAATGCGGCGGGTGGCCTCCAGGCCGTCCATCTCCGGCATGCGTACGTCCATCAGGACCACATCGGGGCGGGTGCGGCGGACCGCGTCGACCGCCTCGGCCCCATTGGTCGCCTCGGCCACGACCTCGATGCCGTCGGCGCCGAGGATCAGCCGGAACCCGGTGCGGACCAGGGTCTGGTCGTCGGCGAGCAGCACCCGCAGCGGCTCGGTCACGGTGTCTCCAAGGGGATCAGGGCCTCCACACGGTAGCCGCCGGTCAGCCGGCGGCCGGTGGTGAGGGTGCCGTCGTACACGGCCAGGCGCTCGCGCAGACCGATCAGGCCCCGGCCGCTTCCGGTGCCCGTGCCGGGGTCTCCGCCGGTGTCGGTGATCTCCGCCCTGAGCCGCTCCGGCTCGTAGGCGACGGTGACGGCGGCGGTGGCGCCGGACGCGTGCTTCACGGTGTTGGTCAGGGCTTCCTGGACCACGCGGTACGCGGCGAGTTCGAGGCCGGGAGGGAGGGGGCGGGGGTGGCCGATGACGGTCAGGGTTACGGGAAGCCCGGTGTCCCGTACGCGTCCGACGAGCGTTTCCAGCTGGTCCAGGCCGGGTTGCGGGGCCGGCACTGCCGCCGCGTCGGTCAGGCCGTCGGCGTCGTCCGTCCGTTCGCCCTCGTCGGCCATGGTGAGCAGGCCCATCACGTGGCGCAGTTCGGCCATGGCGGCCCGGCCGCCCGCCTCCACGGCGAGCAGCGCCTCGCCGGCCTGCTCGGGGGAGTTCCGCATGATCTTGCGGGCGGCACCCGCCTGGATGATCATCACGCTGACGTTGTGCGTGACGACGTCGTGCAGTTCGCGGGCGATCCTGGCCCGCTCCTGCTCGACGGCCCGGCGCAGCGCCTGAGCCTGTTCGCGTTCCAGGGCGGAGAGGCGGGTGCGGCCCTCGTCGGTACGGAGTTTCCACGTACGGAGACCGATGGCGGCCCCGGCCATCGGGACCAGGATCAGCAGCGCGATGTACTGGTTGGGGACGATCGGCGTGACCGAGTTCCCCGAGGTGCCGACCAGGAGGACCGACACCGGCAGCGCGGCCAGGGTCGCCGTCCGGTACGGGCTGTGCACGGCGGCGCTGTAGACGGCGACGACGAACGCGTAGAACGTCAGCCGCATCACGCTGTGCGGTGTCGCCAGCGTCGCGGCCGTCACGACGCAGAGCACGGCGAGCGGGACGCGGCGGCGCAGCGCCAGGGCGCCCGACGCGACGACGGCGAGGGCCACCATGAAGGCCAGGCCGCCGGGTCCCGACGGGCGCGGCACGACGTGTCGCACGCCGGCTGCGGTCTCGCGGACCACGACGTTGTCCACGTTGTCGATGCCGTAGTAGACGGTGGCGATGCCGAGCGCCAGGGCCACCAGTGCGTCGAACAGCCAGGCGCGCCGGGTGGGCCGCAGGGGAGGGCCGCTGGGGCGTCCGGCGTCACGGACCGCCCGGCGGGCGGCCTTCCGCAGCCGCGCAGGCACCGTACGTATGTCCGTCACCAGGTCATTGTCGCCGCCGCGTTGACGCGTGGGGTCCGTCTCCGTGGTGGTCCTCGCGGCGCCGGATACCTCGTCCGCCTACATCGCAGGGATGACGTTCCAGGGGCTCGTCCCGACGCGGTACGGCAAGGGGTCCGGGCGGGCGACGCGCGCGGGCCGGGGCGCTCCTAGCGTTCACCAGGCCAGTCGCCCAGGCCCGAGGAGCACTTCATGACCATGCCGGTGATCGAAACCCTGCCGGTGAACGAAGCCATGCCGGTGATCGAACTGCGCGGGGTGAGCCGCCGCTACGACAGCGGCCCGCCCGCCCTGCACGAGGCGACGCTGACCGTGCGGCCCGGCGAGGCCGTCGCCGTCCTCGGCCCGTCCGGCAGCGGCAAGTCCACGCTGCTCCATCTCATCGCGGGCCTCGACCGGCCCGACGCGGGGACCGTCACCGTGGACGGGGTGCGGGTGGACCGGCTCGGCGAAGCCGGAGCGGCGCGCTACCGGCGGTCGAGGATCGGCATGGTCTTCCAGTTCTTCAACCTGCTCGACGATCTGACCGTCGCCGACAACGTCGTCCTGCCCGCGCGCCTCGCGGGCATGGCACGCGGCGCGGCGGGCCGCCGGGCGGCGGAACTCCTGGAGCTGCTCGGCATCGGCCGGCACGCCCGCGCCTACCCGAGCCGGCTCTCCGGCGGCGAGCGGCAACGCGTCGCGGTGGCACGGGCGTTGATGAACCGGCCGCCGCTGCTCCTGGCCGACGAGCCGACCGGGGCGCTGGACACGGCGTCCGGGCAGGACGTCGGCAGGCTGCTCACCGAGCTCAACGCCGAGGGGCAGACCGTCCTCGTGGTCACCCATGACCTGGCCCTTGCCCGCTCCTGCACGCGGCGCACGGTGCGGATCGCGGACGGCCGGATCACGCAGGACGTCCGGTCAAGGGACCTCGCACCGGAGTCCGCAGCCTCGGATGCCGCAGCCTCGGAGTCCGCCCGATGAGCGCGTTCGGCTCGGTCGTGCGCTCGGGGGTGGGCCGGCGGCGGGTGCAGACGCTGGTGATCGGGCTCGCCACGATGATGGCGGTGGCCGCGTCCGTCCTCGGGGGTTCGCTCCTCGTGGTCTCCGGCGCGCCCTTCGCGGACGCCTTCGCCGCGCAGCACGGCGCGCATCTGTCGGTGGAGTACGACGCGGACAAGGTGAGCGCCGGGCGGCTGGCGAAGTCGAAGGACGCGGAGCAAGTGAGCGGTGCGGCAGGGCCGTTCCGTACGGCGACCGTCACTCCGGAGGCGGACGGCAGCCCCGGCTGGCCGATGACGGTGGTCGGCCGGGGCGATCCCGGCCGTGACGTGGACGAGGTGGCGCTGCTCGACGGGCGGTGGCCCGCGCGCCCCGGTGAGATCGCGCTGTCCGCCGACTCCACGGTCATCCCGACCCTGGGCATGAAGGTGATGTTCCCGGAGCTGTCCGGCGGCCCCGCCCTGAAGGTGGTCGGTGTGGCCCGCTCGGTCACGCGGACCGCGGACGCCTGGGTGGTCCCGTCCCAGATGCCGGCGCTCACCGCGCCCGGCAGGGGCGGCCACCAGATGCTCTACCGCTTCACCGACGCGGACACCGCCGCGCGGATCACCGCGGGCGGCAGGGCCGTGACGCGGTCCCTGCCGAAGGGAGCGGTCGTCGGCCGGCAGTCGTGGCTCACCGTCAAGAAGAGCGCGGAGCGCGACACCGCCGTGTACGTCCCCTTCCTCGTCGCGTTCGGCGTCCTGGGCCTGGCCATGTCGGTGCTCGTCGTCGGCAACGTCGTCGCGTCGGCCGTCGGCACGGGAACGCGCCGCATCGGGACCCTCAAGGCCGTCGGCTTCACCCCGGCGCAGGTCGTGCGGGCCTATGTGGGCCAGGCGTTGATCCCGGCGGCCGCGGGCACGGCCCTCGGGGTCCTCGCCGGTCATCTGCTCGCCGTTCCGGTACTGGCCGAGACCGAGGAGGTCTACGGCACCTCGTCGCTCGGCATCGCCCCCTGGGTCGACCTGGCGGTGATCGCCGGGGTGCTCGGCCTGGTGGCGGCGACGGCGTGGGCGAGCGCCTGGCGGGCGGGGCGGCTGCGTACGGTCGACGCGCTCGCCGTGGGGCGCAACTCGTCGGCGGGGCGCGGCCGTCGGGCGGCGCGTCTCGCCGCCCGGCTCCCGCTGCCGCGGCCGGTCGCCCTGGGTTTGGCCCGGCCCTTCGCGCGGCCCGCCCGCGCGCTGGCCATGGGGACGGCGGTCCTGTTCGGCGCCGTCGCCGTCACGTTCACCGTGGGGATGGGCGCGTCGCTCGGCGAGGTGATGAAGGCGAGGGCGCACGACGCCGCCGATGTCGTGGTGCCGGCGCCGTTGCCGGACTTCGGGGGTGGTGGCCCGGGCCCCGAGCAGCAGCCGAGAAAGGCCGATCCCGCCGATCCCTCCGAGGTCGCCGCAGCCGTCAAGTCGGCCGCCGGGACCGGGAAGTACTACAGCGCCACGACGGTACGGACCACCGTCTCCGGCCTCACCGGCACCGTCGACACGATCGCCTTCACCGGTGACGCCTCGTGGGGCGGCTACGCGATGGTCTCCGGCCGCTGGCTCGACGGGACCGGCGAGGCGGTGGTCCCGACGCCCTTCCTGGCGGCCACCGGTACCCGCGTCGGCGACACCGTCACCCTGAACGGCCTTGCCGAGCCGGTCACGCTCCGGATCGTCGGCGAGGTCCTCGACCCCCGCAACGACGGCATGCAGGTCTTCACCGACGTCTCGGCCCTCAAGGGCGCACGCCCCGACCTGACGGAGACGAGCCACCACATCGCGGTCACTTCAGGCACCGACGTGACGGCCTATGCCGCCGCACTGAACCGGGAGTTGACCCCGCTCGGGGTCACTGCCCAGGTCGGCGGGACCGACAACGGCAGCGACATGGTCGCCACGCTCGACGCGCTCTCCGCGATCCTCACGCTGATGCTGGTCGCAGTCGCCGCGCTGGGCGTACTCAACGGCGTACTGCTGGACACCCGCGAACGCGTCCGGGAGATCGGTGTGCACAAGGCGCTCGGCATGACTCCCCGTCAGACCGTCACGATGGTCCTCACGTCGGTCGTCGTGACGGGCCTTGCCGCGGGCGCGCTGGGCGTCCCGCTCGGCGTGGCCCTGCACGGCAGGGTCCTCCCCGCGATGGGCGACAGCGTGGGACTCCGCCTGCCCGAATCCGTCATCGCCGTCTACCACGCGGCCGAACTGCTCCCGCCGGCACTGGGCGGCCTGCTCATCGCGGCCGTGGGGGCGCTCCTGCCCGCCGGGTGGGCGGCGCGGGCGCGGACGGCGACGGCTCTGCGGACCGAATAGGCACGGGAATTCAACGCGCCCGGGCGGCGGTCGCCCGGGCGCGCATATTTGCATCGCGGCGACACGCGCGCAAGAACGCGGCGGCAAACGCGGGTTGTTCACCCCGTCGTCGTCGCGTTTATTCGTGACCGCGTTCCCGATTTCGTACTCGCGCTGCTTCAATGTGGCAGAAATTTCCGCAGACGAGACGGGATCAAGGTGTCGCACATAAACACGGAACGGTCTACGCGCAACGCCCGTGCGGCGTCGCCACGGCGTTATCTGATGTGTCGTCCAACGCACTTCGACGTCACTTATTCCATCAATCCGTGGATGGACCCGAACAGAGCCACATCGGCGGAGGTCGGGCTCGCCCAGTGGAAGTGGCTGCACGACACGTTCGTCGCCCTCGGGCACGACGTGCAGCTCATCGAGCCGGTGCCGGGGCTGCCCGACATGGTGTTCGCGGCCAACGGGGCCACCGTCGTGGACGGCAAGGTGCTCGTCGCCCGGTTCCGGCACGAGCAGCGGGCCGACGAGTCCGCGGCGTACCTCGAATGGTTCGGCCGCGGCGGCTGGTCCGAGGTGCGGCAGGCCGAGTACGTCAACGAGGGCGAGGGCGACTTCCTCTACGTGGGCGGGGAGATCCTGGCCGGCAGCGGCTTCCGCTCCGACCTGCGCGCCCACGACGAGATGCGCGAGTTCTTCGGCCGCCCCGTGGTCAGCCTGACGCTGGTCGACCCGCGCTTCTACCACCTCGACACGGCGCTCTCGGTGCTCGGGGACGGGGAGATCATGTACAACCGGGCGGCGTTCTCGAAGGGGAGCCAGCAGCTGCTCGCCGAGCGCTTCCCCGACGCGATCCTGGCCGACGAGGCCGACGCCGCCGTGTTCGGGCTCAACGCGCTGTCGGACGGCCGGAACGTGATCCTGCCGCGCGCGGCCACCGGCCTCGCGGCGCAGTTGCGCGAGCGCGGTTACACGCCCGTCGGCGCCGATCTGACGGAGCTCCTGAAGGCGGGCGGCAGCGTCAAGTGCTGCACGCTCGAACTGCGGGGCGAGGAGGGCTGAGGGGGCGGTTCGACGCCCGTCCGGACCGGCTGTCCCGTTGACCGGACAGCCGCGTTCGGGCGTACCCGGAATCGGAATCCGGGAATGCGGCATGCGGGAGCGAATGCGGCACATCCGCGTCGGCGGCTCAATCGCTTCGGCTGCCCTTTTCCCGCCGAAGAGAGGAAGCAGCGATGAATACCACGCGCCGTCACAACTCCGTGCGCAGCAACTGGATACGTCAGTACCACGAGCCGAAGGGCGAAGGGCCGGCCCTGCTCTGTCTCCCGCACGCCGGAGGTTCCGCCTCAGCCTATTTCTCGCTGTCGGCGGCCTTGTCCGCCACGAGTGAGGTACTGATAGCGCAGTATCCCGGTCGGCAGGACCGGCTTGCCGAGCCCGCCCTGGAGGATCTCCGGGAATTGGCCGACGAGATCGTGAAGGCTCTGGCGCCCTGGCTGGACCGGCCGTTGGCGCTGTTCGGGCACAGCATGGGGTCGGCGCTGGCCTACGAGGTCGCGCTGCGGTTGGAGCGGCAGGGCCGCGGGCCCGTGGGCGTGATCGTGTCCGGTCGCGCCGCTCCGTCGATCCTTCAGGACCGGGGCATCCACCGGCTCGACGACGCGGGCATCACCGCGCACATGGCGGAGCTCGCGGGCACTCCGGCCGCCCTGCTGGCCGACGAGGAGCTCCTGGCGACCGTGATCCCGCCCATGCGCGCCGACTTCAAGGCGGTGGAGACCTATCAGGACGTCTCCGGCGGCAGGCTCGCGTGCCCCGTCAGCGGGTACTGCGGGAAACAGGACGCGGACGTGTCGCGCGAGGGGTTCCTCCGGTGGGGCGAGCACACGACGGGGGAGTTCACGGCCGAGTTCTTCGAGGGCGGCCACTTCTATCTGCAGTCCGGGGAGGCGGAGGTGGTCCGGGCCGTCACGCGGGACCTGGCGGCGTTCACCGCCCGGTCCGTGACCGCCGGCTGACCCGGCACTCGCGGCTGACACGGCACTCGCGACTGTCGCGACTCAAAGACGATATGCGTCGCGACTTGACGCGATGTATCGCGTCTCCTAATCTCGAATTGCTGCTCAGCCGTCGGCTCACGTCCGACCTTTGCGAAGAACGGCCGCACATGCTCGAAACCATCCGATACCGGGGAGAACTCTTATGCCAGACGCCATCTACGCCGAAGGCCTGGTGAAGCACTTCGGCGACGTGCGGGCTGTGGACGGCGTCGACCTAGACGTCCCCCAGGGTTCCGTGCTCGGTCTGCTGGGTCCCAACGGAGCCGGCAAGACCACGGTCGTGCGGATGCTCACCACCTTGCTCAAGCCCGACGCCGGACAGGCCAAGATGGCCGGCATCGACGTGGTCAAGAACCCGAACGACGTGCGTCGCTCCATCGGCCTCTCCGGTCAGTTCGCCGCGGTGGACGACTATCTGACGGGCCGTGAGAACCTGCAGATGGTCGGTCAGCTCTACCAGCTGAGCAGCCGTGACGCGAAGGCCCGCGCCGCCGACCTGCTGGAGCGCTTCAACCTCACCGACGCCGCCGACCGCCCCGCCAAGACGTACTCCGGCGGTATGCGGCGACGGCTCGACCTCGCCGCGGCGCTGGTCGTCCGGCCCCCGGTGATGGTGATGGACGAGCCGACGACGGGCCTCGACCCGACCAACCGGCAGGCGCTGTGGGACGTACTCCAGGAGCTGGTCAAGGGGGGTACGACCCTGCTGCTGACCACGCAGTACCTGGAAGAGGCCGACCATCTCGCGCACGACATCTGCGTCATCGACCACGGCAAGGTGATCGCCCGCGGCACCTCCGACCAGCTCAAGGCCCAGATCGGCGGCGAGCGCATCGAGGTGATCGTGCACAGCCGCGAGGACATCGTCGGCGCGGGCTCCGTGCTGGCGAACCGGGGCAGCGGCGAGGTGTCGGTCGACGACCACACCCGCAAGCTCACCGTCCCCGTCTCCGGCGGCGCGCGGCTGCTCGCCGACATCATCCGCGACCTGGACGAGCAGGGCATCGCGATCGACGACATCGGGCTGCGCCGCCCGACCCTGGACGACGTGTTCATCTCGCTCACCGGCCGCTCCGCCGAGCCGGGGGAGAACGGCCAGGCCGAGGACCAGACCACGAAGGAGAGTGTGCAGTGACCGCCCCCGCCTCCACCGCCCAGAGCGCGGTGCCAGCCCCGGTGTCCGAGGCACCGACCGCCACGGGCGGCATCGGCCAGTCCGTCCGGGACTCGCTCGTCATCACGAAGTACACCGTGACCCGGATGGCCCGGATCCCGGAGATGTTCATCTTCAGCATGATCCAGCCGGTGCTGTTCGTGGTGATGTTCAGCTACGTCTTCGGCGGCTCGATGACCATCGGCGGCAGCAACAACTCCGATGTGTACCGAGAGTTCCTGCTGACCGGCATCTTCGCCCAGACGGTCGTCTTCGCCACCATCGCGACCGGCGCGGGCGTCGCCCATGACATGGGCACGGGCCTCATCGACCGGTTCCGGTCGCTGCCCATGGCCCGCGGCGCGGTGCTCACGGGCCGGACGCTCGCCGACGTGGTCACGATGACCATCACCGTGATCGTGCTGGCGCTCGTGGGCCTGCTCGTCGGCTGGCGGATCCACGAGGGTGTGCTCAAGGCGCTCGCGGCCTTCGGCCTGCTGCTCCTGCTCGGGTACGCGCTCACCTGGGTCGGCGCGCTGACCGGCCTCTCGGTCCGCACGCCGGAGGCGGCCTCCTCCGCCCCCATGATGTGGATCTTCCCGGTGACGTTCATCTCCAACGCCTTCGTGGACCCCGGCCAGATGACGCCCTGGCTGCGGCACGTGGCCGACTGGAACCCCTTCAGCGCCACCGTGCAGGCCTGCCGTGAGCTGTTCGGCAACCCCGGCGTGCAGACATCGGACGCCTGGCCGATGCAGAACTCGGTGCTCGCCTCGCTGATCTACTCGATCGCCATGATCGTCATCTTCCGCGCCCTCGCGGTGCGGAAGTACCGCAACGCCTCCTCGTAACGGCGGAGGCACCCAGACCGCGGCCCTGAACACCCGTTTCCCCCGGCGGTGTCCAGGGCCGCACCCCTGCCATGAGTCAGTCGGACACGGCGAGCTGCTGATAGGCGTACGCGGAGGAGACCAGGGCCATGTGGTGGTACCAGCCGGGAAAGGACCGGCCCTCGAAGTCGCCGAGGCCGAAGTCGCGCTTCATGGTGTCGATGGAGTCGGCGGCGCTCGATCTCAGTGTGGTCAGCGACATGATCTCGTCGAGGGGCCGGTGGGTCAGGTTGGTGATCCACAGCTGCTCGGGGCGCTCGTCCTCGGTCACTTCGGCGAAGAGGCGGAAGGGGCCGTCGGGCGGACCGGCCGCGCGTCCGCCGGGCAGCCGGACCAGGCCGGACCGGACCCGCGTCGACCACTGCCGGCCGTCCTCCGTGGTGACCCGCACGCTGTCGACGGAGCGAGCTCCGGCCATGAACTTCCCGGCGCTGATGAGGACTCGGGCGGGCGGGGCGCCGTCACCGGCCGGCCACACCCGCAGGTACGAGGGCAGCCCGACGACGAAGCCGCGCTCCCGCCGGCTGAGCCCGCGCACGAAGGAATCGGCCTCGGGGGTGTCGCTCATGTCGGTCACGAGCGGGACGGACGATCGCGCCGTGCGGCTCGTGAGCGTGTCGACCAGATCGAGCATCTGCCCGCCCAGTGGCCGGTATTGGACGGTGTCCGGGATGCGCGCCCGGCGACGCAGCTGGGTGTCCTCCGTCCAGGGCGCGGGCAGGTACAGCCGCCAGTCGACGGGCACCTGCACCGAGCCGATGGAGAGGAACGCCCCGATGCCCAGCTGGCAGTTGAGCGTCCGGCTCGCCAGCGGGTCGAAGTAGCGGTGCACGCCCACCGACCGCTCGCCGGACTTGGGTATGACGACGCGATGGATCGTCCAGGCGGAGGCGGGCTTGCAGCCCTCGGCCCACCGGGTGAGCTTGCTCATGACCGAATCCCAGCCCCACGGACTGGTGGACACGAACTGGCGCAGCGACTGGGCGGCGGTCGGAGAAGAGGAGACGTGATGTGCCAGCCGGCGCACGGACTTGTTCCCCGGCGTGATGAGCAGTCCCGACAGGTAGGCCCGGGCCCACCTCCGTTGGTCCGCCCGCCTAATGTCACTGAAGACTTCATCGGAAAAAGCAGTCAAGGTCGTGCTGTCGTTACCGACGGGCGATGTCTCGCCCATGGCTACGCCGGGCCTAGTCATGTCGCAATTCCCCCTACCTCCGGTCGGCGCGAGACCAGCAGGGGGCAAGCACGATTCCCGATACGACGCAACTAACGGCGTGAAACTTGGCCGAAAGTGCATCATGCCGATCTGGATCGCCTCCCCGCTGAGGCTTTCGGAACCGGAACCGGCCAAGGCGCTCTCGACTCTGGCCGCCCAGCCTCGAAGCCGGGGGAATTCTGCCATCTTCGATCCGGGAGGTCACCCCTTACTTTTTCCTTTGTCGTGCCGTTAACGCGTGTCGCAATGCCACCGGCGGGTCTGGGCCCCGGCCTGTCACGTTGCGTCAGGAGGCTGTCCGTTTAACGCCAGTTCACTACGATGTGGAATGCTCTCAGGCCTCATCAGCGTCGGAATGTGAGCTTCCGATTCCGCTCCGGAAGCCCTGAGAGAGCCCGTACTATGCGAACTTCAACAAGTGTGAACGGGTGAGGCGGCTCGCTTGATCTCAACTTTCCCTTGAGTTCTACTCGAACGGGCGGCCCCGACCGGCCGCATAGTGGAACGGGGGAAGGTCAGCCATGTCGAAAACTGACGCAACGAAATCTGTGCTGTTCCGGAGGAGAGCGGAAGCGGTTCCGAGGCAGGGCAGAGGTGTCCACGACGACCGACAATCAAGCCAGGTGCTGACCACGAAAGTCGGGCTGCAGTTGCCCGTCGGACTCACCTTCGAGAACTGGGAGTCGGCTGGTCGCCAGCTCTCTGGAATTGTCAATTCCACTTCGTGGTGGCTCGGCGACTGGCTGGTATACGGGAAAGACCACTACAGCGACCGGTATGAGCGCGGAGTTCGTGCCGCCGGCCTCCAATACCAGACGTTGCGGAACTACGCCTGGGTGTCGCGCCGCTTCGAGATGGGCAGGCGGCGGGCCGCGCTGAGCTTCCAGCACCACGCCGAGCTCGCGTCCCGCCCGGTCGAGGAGCAGGAGCACTGGCTCGACCAGGCGGAGCAGCACGGGTGGAGCACCAAGCAACTGCGCAGGGCGATGCGCGTCGCCCGCGGGGACGAGGTGCGCGAGGTGGCGCAGACCGAGGCGACGCGTCGGCTCGCCGTGCCCGACAGCCGGCTCCAGTGGTGGCACAAGGCCGCGACGGAGTCCGGGGTCGAGCTGGAGCAGTGGGTGCTCGCCACCCTCGACAGCGCGGCCGAACAGATACTGGAGAAGCTGCAGGAGCAGGCCGGCGGTGCGATTCCGGGAGCGGGCCAGCGCGAGTGCCTGACCGGATGAAACGATAAAGGCGGCACGACAGAGCCCGAGGGGCCCGCACTCCGGACGGAGTGCGGGCCCCTCGGGCTCTGTCGTCGGGCGCGGCTGACAGCCGCGTCAGGCGCCCGGCTGCGGGAGCCGGGCCATGAGGTCGGCGGTCTGCTGGTGCCGGGTGCACTCGCGTGCCCCGAACGACCGCTGCACCCGGTCGCGGACCTCGGCGGGCTGCTCCTGGCTGAGCTTGAACATGCCCTCGGCCCCGGTCACCGTGACCCGGAAGGCGCCGACGCCGGGAACAATCTTGCGGAAGTAGTCGAGCGATTCCGACTGGTCCCAGCCGGCCCCGAATTGGGCCTCGTAGGTCCGGGCGGTCGCCCGCACGACTTCGAGGGTTTCCTCGATGGTGTCGATCTTTTCCACCACGCCGCGGACATGCACCGAAGTGAAGTTCCACGTCGGTGCGGCCGGCGTCACTTCGTACACCGTCGGCGAGACATATGCGTGCGGCCCCGTGAAAGCCAGGAGTATGACGTCATTCGTCTCCAGCGCCCGCCAGTGCGGATTCGCCCTATTCATGTGGCCGATCAGCGTGGCGCCCGCCAGATCCTCGGGCCATTCGCCGGACGACCGGTGGTCCGGAATCACCGGAAGATGCGTGGCGAACGGCCCTTCGTCCGCGCTTCCGTTGATCACGGCCATCGCCAGCGGATTGTTGCGGATCAGGTCCACCATCCACGAACTGTCCGGTTCACGGTAGTTACTGGGAACGAACACCCGGAAATCACACCCCTCGGTTGCTAGCGGTCATAGTGCGGATCCAAGTTGTCGGAGGATACCCACCCATTGTGTGCGGCTGCCAGCGCGCCGAAGTATTCCCATTGCTGTCCTGTCGGCGGGACAGGCGTACGGGGAGTCAACAGTCAGAGGCGTCTTGCAATGGCTTTCCCCGGCCATCTACGTTGGCGTCACGATGGTCTCCAGTGCAGTTACCGCAATTGACCCATCGAAGATGTGGAAGTCCCTGTCGCAGCGACGCTAGCGGGAGAAAAGTTTCTATGGGTACCAGTGCACAAGAGATTTATGACGTGGTCGGCATCGGCTTCGGTCCATCCAACCTGTCGCTCGCCATTGCCCTGGAGGAGCACGGAGTCAATTTCTCGGGGCATCCGGTCACCGCCGCGTTCTTCGAGCGGCAGCCCGCGTTCGGCTGGCACCGCAACATGCTGCTGCCGTCGACGACGATGCAGGTGTCCTTCCTGAAGGACCTGGCCACCTTCCGCAATCCGGTCTCGCGGTTCAGCTTCGTCTCCTACCTGCACGACGCCGGCCGGCTGACGCAGTTCGTGAACACCCAGACGTTCTTCCCGACGCGGCAGGAGTTCCATCAGTATCTGGAGTGGGCCCAGGCACGCCTGGCGAACCCCGTCTCCTACGGCTCGGAGGTCGTCGGGATCACCCTGCCGCCGCAGGCCGCCTCCGGACCCTCTCCGTATGTACAGGTCGAGGTGCGCGGCGGGAGCGGCACCCGGCTGGTCAACGCGCGCAACGTCGCCATCTCCACCGGACTGGTGCCGCGCATGCCCGAGGGCGTACAACGTGACGAACGCGTCTGGCACAGCTCGGAGTTCCTCGCCAAGTTCCGCGCGGTGAACCCCGACGACCTCAAGCGGGTGGCCGTGGTCGGCGCCGGCCAGAGCGCCGCCGAGATCACCAGGTTCCTGTACGACAGCCTGCCGCACGCCCAGGTCTCCGCGATCGTCCCCTCGTACGGATACTCCGTCGCCGACGACACGCCCTTCGCCAACCAGGTGTTCGACCCCGACGCGGTCGACGACTACTACTTCGGCACGGGCGACACCCGCGAAGCCTTCTGGCAGTACCACAAGAACACCAACTACTCCGTCGTCGACGACGAGGTCATCAGGGATCTGCACGGCCGGTCCTACGACGAGGACGTACGCGGCACGAAACGGCTGCACTTCCTCAACCTCACCCGCGTCAGCGAGATCACGCGGGTCGGCAACGAGACCCGGGTCTCCCTGGAGTCGCGGCTCGGCAGCGGTTCGCGGGAACTCGACGTCGACGCGCTCGTCTTCGCGACCGGCTACGACTCGATGGACCCGAGCGGACTGCTCGGCGACCTCGACCGGTACTGCCTGCGCGACGAGGCGGGACGGCACCAGGTGACGCGCGACTACCGGCTCGTCACCACCCCCGAGCTGTCCACCGGGATCTACCTCCAGGGCGGCACCGAGCACACCCACGGCCTCACCTCGTCGCTGCTCTCGAACATCGCCGTACGCAGCGGAGAGATAGCCGAATCCATGCTCGGGCGGCGCGCGGAGAGCGCACCGGTGACGGCGTAACCCAGAGATTTCTGTGACAAATGGAGGAGACATGGTCCGCCCGATGATCCGGGAGGCGCGCCGAACGGCCGCATGCCCCCGTCGTACGGTCGCAATCCGGTGAAGGGCATAGTCCTTGCGGGCGGGAACGGGACGCGACTGCAGCCCCTCACCTTCGTGGGCTCCAAGCAGCTCGTCCCGGTCTACGACAAGCCCCTGGTCTACTACCCGCTGTCCGTGCTCATGCTCGCGGGCATCGACGACGTCCTCATCATCGCCCGCCCCGCCGAGATCGAGCTGTTCCGCCGCCTGTTCGGGGACGGCAGCAGGCTCGGCATGCACATCGACTACCGGACGCAGGACGAGCCGCGGGGGATCGCCGACGCCTTCCGCGTCGGCGCCGACCACATCCAGGGCGAGGACTGCGCCCTGATCCTGGGCGACAACGTCTTCCACGGCGCCAACCTGCCCGCCGTACTGCGCAGGAGCGCGCGGGAGATGCGCGGCTGCGTGCTCTTCGGCCACCAGGTCGCCGAGCCGCAGCACTTCGGCGTCGCCGAGATCGACGGCAAGGGCCGGCTCATCGGCATCGAGGAGAAGCCGGAGCACCCGCGCTCGAACCTCGCGATTCCCGGCCTGTACTTCTTCGACCACACCGTCGGGGACATCGCGCGGGACCTCAAGCCCTCCGCCCGCGGCGAGCTGGAGATCACTGACGTACTGCGCGCCTACCTCGCGGAGGACCGCGCCGACCTGGTGTGGCTCGGCAGGGGCGTCACCTGGCTGGACGCCGGGACGCACGAGAGCCTGCTCGACGCCGGACGGTTCGTCAGGACCATCCAGCACCACCAGGCGACCCGGATCGGGTGCGTCGAGGAGATCGCGATGTACATGGGCTTCATCAGCCCCGAGGCCTGCTACGAACTCGGCGCCGAGATGGGCAATTCGCCCTACGGCCAGTACGTCATGGAAACCGCCCGCGAGTACCGGCTGAACCCGACGCTCGACAACTTCCTGGAGGTCTGATGAGGCTCCTGGTCACCGGAGCCGCGGGCTTCATCGGCTCCGCGTACGTCCGCAGACTGCTCGCGCCCGAGACGGCGGCGGACGTCTCCCACATCACGGTCCTGGACAAGCTCACCTACGCGGGCCGGACCGACAACCTCGACCTGGCCGACCCCCGGCTGACCTTCGTGCAGGGCGACATCTGCGAGGACGAGGTCGTCGACCGGCTGATGTCACGGGCCGACCAGGTGGTGCACTTCGCGGCGGAGTCGCACGTCGACCGGTCCATCGCGGGTGCGGACGAGTTCGTGCGCACCAACGTCACCGGCACCCAGAAGCTCCTCGACGCGGCGCTGCGGCACGGCGTCGACCGCTTCGTGCACGTCTCCACCGACGAGGTCTACGGCTCCATCCGCAGCGGCTCCTTCAGCGAACAGGACATGCTCGGCCCCAACTCGCCCTACGCGGCGTCCAAGGCGGCGTCCGACCTGATCGCCCTCTCCTACCACCGCACCCACGGCCTGGACGTCCGGGTCACCCGCTGCTGCAACAACTACGGGCCGCGGCAGTTCCCCGAGAAGGTCATCCCACTGTTCGTCGCGCGGCTGCTCGACGGCGGCGAGGTCCCGCTCTACGGCGACGGCAGCAACGTACGCGACTGGCTGCACGTCGAGGACCACTGCCTGGGCGTGGACCTGGTCCGCACCCGTGGCCGGGCCGGCGAGATCTACAACATCAGCGGCGGCACCGAGCTGACCAACCTGGAGTTGACCGAACTCCTCGTCAAGGCCTGCGGCGCCAGCTGGGACCAGGTGCGCAACGTCGAGGACCGCAAGGGCCACGACTGGCGCTACTCGATCCACGACGACAAGGCCCGCGACGAACTCGGCTACCGGCCGCGGCGCGACTTCGCGACCGGGCTCGCCGAGACGGTCGCCTGGTACCGGGACAACCGCTCCTGGTGGGAGCCGTTCGTACCGGGTGCCACGGCATGACCGACGGAACCCCGGCACGCCCGCTGCGGCTCGGCGTGCTCGGCTGCGCGGACATCGCCTGGCGCCGGACCCTCCCGGCGGTGGCCGCCGCGCCCGGCGTCGAGGTGGCCGCCGTCGCCAGCCGTGACCTGGCCAAGGCGGCCCGGTTCGCCGCCGCGTTCGACTGCGCGTCGGTTTCGGGGTACGAGGCGCTGCTCGCGTCCCCCGACATCGACGCCGTCTATGTGCCGCTGCCCGCGATGCTGCACGCCGAGTGGGTGGAGAAGGCGCTGCGGGCCGGCAAGCACGTCCTCGCGGAGAAGCCGCTGACCGGGGACGCGCAGAGCACGGAGCGGCTGCTCCGGCTCGCCGCGTCCCGCGGTCTCGTGCTCCTGGAGAACGTGGCCTTCCCGCACCACGCGCAGCACGCCCGCGTGCGCAAGCTGCTCGCCGACGGCGCCATCGGGGACGTACGCGACCTCACGGCCGTGTTCACGATCCCGCCGCTGCCCGACGACAACATCCGCCACCAGCCGGAGGTCGGCGGCGGAGCCCTGCTCGACATGGGCATCTATCCGGTCCACACCGCCCTGTACTACCTCGGCACGGACGTCGAGGTGCTGCACGCCGTGCTGCGGGTCAGCTCCCGCACGGGCGCGGTGGTGGCCGGGCGGATCCTCGCCTGCACGCCCGGCGGGGTGAGCGCCGACCTCGTCTTCGGGATGCAGCACTCCTACCGGACGGCCGTCGAGTTCGCGGGCGGCGGCGGACGGCTGCGCATCGAGCGGGCGTTCACGCCGCCGCCGGGGTTCCGACCGGTGGCGACCGTCGACCGGCAGGACGGCAGCGAGCAGATCGAGCTGCCCGCCGACGACCAATTCGTCAACGTCGTACGGTACTTCGCCGACGCCGTGCGAACCGGCGCCAACGTCGCGGGACACGCGGCCACGAGCCTGCGCCAGGCGCGGCTCGTCGCCGACATCGAGCGGAAGGCACGAAGGACCGAGGTCCCGTAGCCCTCCGCATGCCACGCCCCACACACTTTGGCCGGGCCCCCGATCGGGGGCCCGGCCAAAGTGTGTTCCGGTCAACTGCCGTTCGCCGACAGGCCCTAGGCCTTCAGCGTGTTCAGGCACATCAGGAGCGTGCGCGCCTGGACGCTGACGTAGTGGCTGTACTGGGCGAGCGCGGCCAGCTGGTCGCGCGAGACCCAGCGGAAACCGGGCCGGGCGGCCAGCGGCGCCTCGCTCTCGTCGGCCTCCACGACCAGATAGCGGCTGACCGCGTCCAGGAAGCGGCCGCCCTCCTCGGAGTGCAGCGCGGAGTAGCGGATCCGGGACGGGTCGGCGTTCGTCACCAGGTCGAGGAACGGCGGCTGCTCCGCGGCCGGCAGATGCGCGTAATTGCCCGGCGTGGCCTGGACGGTGGGGCCCAGCTCCGCGTCCAGGAAACCGCCCTCGGCACGGGCGCCCACCAGCACGTGCGGTACGCCCTCGATGGTGCGGGTCACGAAGGCGGTGACGCCCTGGCCGCGTGGTTCGAACAGCGGCTGCGTCCACTGGCCGACCTCGCGGTTGCCGGCCTGCACGGCGACGGCCACCACACGGAAGTACCGGTCGTGCTCGTGCTCGACCGTGTGCGTGCCGCGCGTCCAGGCCGGTATGCCGGACAGCGGGACGCGCTCCCCGCGGATCGGGGTCACCGAGCGCTGCGCGGCGAGCCAGGACAGCAGCTCCGTGTCGGAGTGCAGGGCGTCGGACGCGCTGGTGCCGTAGAGCCCGGCGAGCGCCGAACGGGCGTCCATGTTCACCGTGTTGTCGTGGCCCAGGAGCTCATGGATCTGGCCCAGCGTGAGCCAGCGGAAGTCCTCGTGCTCCGGGACCGGGCCGACCGCCTCGACGACCATGTTGCGGTTGCGCTTGCGGTGGAACCACGAACCGTGCTCGGACTGCAGCACGTCCGACAGGACCCGTCCCTTGGCCGGATCGGTGAAGTACTCCAGATACCGGACGGCCGCGCCTTTGTGGACCTGCGTGTAATTGCTGTACGTGGCCTGCACGGTGGGGGACAGCTGCAGCAGCTCCGGGTTGCCGGGCTCCATCTTGGCCTGCATCAGGAAGTGCAGCACCCCGTCGAACTCCCGGGCCAGGATGCCCAGGATGCCGACCTCCGGCTGCACGATGATGGGCTGGTGCCACTCGACGCGGGCGGGCGGCTCGCCGACACCGACGCGCAGCCCCTCCACGGTGAAGAAGCGCCCGCTGCGGTGCACGAGGTTCCCGGTGTCCGGGGCGAACGACCAGCCGTCGAGCTCGTCGAAGGGGATGCGGTCCACCGAGAACCGCACCTCCTCGCGGCGCCGGTGCAGCCAGTCGCGGATCTCCTCCGCTGACTCGCCGGTCAGCGCCGCCGCCGACCGGGCGACCCGGTCGGCGAGCGCGGCGTCCTGCCGGGCCTTGAGCCCCGGCCGCACCGGCGCGCCTCCCGACGCGCTCATCGGTGGGCCGCCACGAACTCGGTGACGGACTCGACGACGTAATCGATCATCTCGTCGGTGAGGCCGGGGTACACGCCGACCCAGAAGGTGTGCTCGGTGACCAGATCGCTGTTGGTGAGGGTGCCCGAGACCCGGAACTCCCGGTTGGCGTACGCCGGGTGGCGGGTCAGGTTCCCCGCGAACAGGCGGCGCGTGCCGATCTTCCGGCTCTCCAGGAAGTCCACCAGCTCCGAGCGGTGGAAGGGCGCGTCGGGGTCCACGGTGATGACGAAGCCGAACCAGCTCGGGTCGCTGCCCGGCGTGGCCTCCGGAAGCAGCAGCCACGGGACGTCCGCGAGGCCCTCGCGCAGCCGCCGCCAGTTGCGCCGGCGCGCCGCGCAGAACTCGTCGAGCTTCTCCAGCTGGGTCAGGCCGAGCGCCGCCTGGAGGTCGGTCGCCTTCAGGTTGTAACCCACGTGCGAGAAGATGTACTTGTGGTCGTAGCCGGCCGGCAGCGTCCCCATCTGGTAGCCGAACCGCTTGCGGCAGGTGTCGCTCTCGCCCGGCTCGCACCAGCAGTCCCGGCCCCAGTCCCGCAGCGACTCCACGATCCGGGCGAGCGCCAGGTTCGAGGTGAGCACACAGCCGCCCTCGCCCATGGTGAGGTGGTGCGCCGGATAGAAGCTGACGGTGGTGAGGTCGCCGAAGGTCCCGACGAGCTGCCCCTTGTACGTGGTGCCGACCGCGTCGCAGGTGTCCTCGATCAGCAACAGGTCGTGTTCTTCGGCCAGTTGCGCCACCTCCGCGACCTCGAAGGGGTTGCCGAGCGCGTGCGCGACGATGATCGCGCGGGTGCGCGGGCCGATGGCCTTCTCGATGCGCTCCGCGGTGGTGTTGTACGTGTGCAGGTCGATGTCCACGAAGACCGGGACGAGACCGTTCTGCAGGATCGGGTTGACGGTGGTGGGGAAGCCCGCGGCCACCGTGATCACCTCGTCGCCCGGCTTGAGCCTGCGGTCCCCGAGCTGCGGCGAGGTGAGGGCGGTGACCGCGAGGAGGTTCGCGGACGAGCCCGAGTTGGTCAGATGCGCCTTGCGCCGCTTCATCCTGCGGGCGAAGGACGACTCGAACTTGCGCGACGACTTGCCCGCCGCGATCCGCATGCCGAGGGCGGCCTCCACGAGCGCCGCCCGGTCCTCCTCGTCGAGCACCGCTCCGGACGGCCAGATCTCCGTGACGCCGGGGACGAACCCCCGGTCGTCCTGGATGTCCTGATGGTATTTGCGCACCTCGTCGAGGATGTGCGCGGCCCGTTCACTCATCTGCTGTCCTTCCTTCGGCCGTCGGCCGTCCCGGAGTTGAGACCTGCGGCACGGCGGGTCCCGGCGCCCCCGCTGCCGTGAGGAGATCGCGTACCGAGTCCGTCAGGGACCGGTGTGGTGCCCAGCCGAGCAGCCGCCGCGCCCGCGTGACGTCCAGGCGCTGCCACAGGGCGTCGGAGCGGTTCGGCTGTCCGGACCGCTCCTCCTGTACGCGGACCGAGCGGCCGCTGGTCGAGATCATGAGGTCGACGAGCTCGCGGACCGGGACGGTCTCGCCCCGTGCGATGTTGATGACCGGTCCCGTCGCGGCGAGCGCCGACTCGGGGATGCCGGCCGCCGCGACGATGGCGTCGGCGACGTCCCGCACGTCCACCACGTCGCGGTGGGCGACCAGCGGGGCGAGCCGCAGCTCGTCGTGGCCGGCCGCGAGGCGGGCGGCCACCATCCCGGGCAGGCTGCCCACGGGTGCGCCGGGTCCCCATGAGACGGAGACGCGCAGCACCACCCCGTCGACCTTCCGTTCCCGGACGGCACGCAGGACGGTGCGGGTGCCCGCCAGTTTGGTGCGGCCGTACACGGTCGTCGGTTCCTGCGGCCAGTCCTCGTCGATCACGTCGTCGGGGCCGGCCGGACCGTACTCGTGGGTGCTGCCGAGCTGGATGAGGCGTGGCCGGCCCGGCAGGGCGGCCACGGCATCCGTGAGCCGCTCCACGAAGCGGTCGTTGAGCGCGGTCATCTGCTGCTCGGTGCCGCTCCAGACCGCGCCCACGGCGTTCACCACGACCCGCGCCCCTGATTCGGCGCACAGGCGGGTGAGTTCGGCGGTGTCGGCGGCCTCGACGTCGAGGCGGATGTCCGTGCCGTCGTCCCGCGAACCCCGGCTGACCCGGACGACCCGGGCGCCGGTCGCGGCGAACGCGGCGCAGATGTGCCGCCCCAGGTAGCCCGTCGCACCCAGTACGAGGACCGATCGCTCGGTCGCCACCTGGATCCCTGCCATCCGGTCCTCCCACTCTGTAGGCGGTCCACACGAACCGGTACGGCGAGTCTTGGCCGCGTGGCTAAAGCCGGTCTAGGGCCGGTCTTTCGCGGTGCGCGGCCGGAGAAGACCAGTCCAAGGTCGGCTTAAGGCGGGTCGGCCACCGTCTTCGATGTCCCGGTGTCTACAGAGGAGTTGTGCGCCATGCGCGTCCTGTTCGTGACCTGGCCCTGGCGGACCCACTACCAGCCCATCGCGCCGTTGGGCTGGGCCCTGCAGACGGCCGGGCACGAGGTGCGGATCGCCAGCGGTCCTGAGCTGACCGACGTCATCACCAAGTCGGGCCTGACCGCGGTTCCGGTCGGCTCCGACGTGCCCGTCCTGCAGAAGCTGGGCGAGATGTTCAGCGAGGAGCACCAGGCGATCGTCGACGCCCTGGAGAAGCTCGGCCCCCGCGACGACCTCCTCTTCGAGTTCGCCGCGAACAGCGAGGAGAAGCTCACCTGGGACCGCATGCGGTGGCTGACCCGGTATCTCACCGAGATCCTCAAGGGCATGAACGAGTCGATGATCGAGGACCTCGTCGAGTACGCCCGCTGGTGGAAGCCCGACCTGGTGATCTGGGACTGGCTGAGCCCCGCCGGCTCGATCGCGGCCACCGCGATCGGCGCGCCGCACGCGCGCATCCGCATCGAGATCGACGTCGACGCCCGGTTCCGGCGGAAGTTCGTGGAGCTGCGGGAGCAGCAGGCCCCCGAGGACCGCGAGGACGCGCTCGCGGACTGGCTGGGCGAGTGGGCGCGGAAGTACGGTGCCTCGTTCTCCGAGGAGATGGTGACGGGGCAGTTCACCGTCGAGCAGATGATCGGCTCGCTGCGCATCGAGTCGGACGTGCCCCACGTCCCGCTCCGGCTCATCCCCTACAACGGGCCCGCCGCCGTGCCGGACTGGACCCGCAGCGACCCGGAGAAGCGTCGTGTCCTCGCCACCTTCGGGGTGAGCCAGGAGAAGGGCGAGGAGTACCAGGCCTTCTCCGTCGAGCAGTTGCAGGAGATGCTCGACTCCCTCGCCGACCTCGACATCGAGCTCGTCGTGACGCTGCCCGAGTCGCTCCAGAAGGAGATCGAGCGGGTCCCCGCCAACACCCGCATGGTGGATTTCGTGCCGCTGCACGTCATCATCCCGTCGTGCTCGGCGGTGATCCACCACGGGGGAGTGCCCGCGTTCCTGGACGCCATCGCCCACGAGGTGCCGCAGCTGATGGTCGGCCGGGTCGTCCCCGACATCGAGGACCGTGCCGCGCGTGCCGAGGAGGCCGGCGTCGCCCAGTGGATCCCGGCGACGGAGATCAGCGGGTCACGGATCCGCGAGGAGCTGGTGCGGCTCCTCGAGGACCCGTCGTACCGGGAGGCCGCCGGACGGCTGCGCGAGGAGATGCTCGCCATGCCGACGCCCGCCGAGGTGGTCGTGGAGCTGGAGCGGCGGGTGGCCAAGAGCGCCGGCTAGGTCCTGTCCGGCGGTTCGGCCCTGGGCCGGCTGGAACAGCCCAGGGCCCGCTGGAACAGACCAAGGCCCGCTTAAGACGGGTCGGCGAGGGTTTTACAGGTCGCGGAGTCTGATGAAGCCGCGGAGTCTACGGAGGAGTTGCCCCCTATGCGCGTCCTGCTAGTGACCATCCCCTGGCGCAGTCACCTGCACCTCGTCGCGTCGACGGGCTGGGCCCTGCAGACGGCCGGGCACGAGGTGCGTGTCGCCAGCGGGCCCGAGCTGACCGACGTCATCACCAGCTCCGGCCTGACCGCCGTCCCCGTCGGCTCCGACGAGCCCATCATGGCGAAACTGGAGGCTCTCCAGGACGCGGAGGTCCTCGCGAAGGTCGAGGAACTCGCCGCGAGCGGCGACCTGTTGACCGACATGTCGGAGAACCGCCCGGAGGAACTCACCTGGGAGCGGCTGCGCTGGGCGTACCGGATGTACCGCAAGACCCACGCGGCCATGAACGACTCGATGGTCGAGGATCTCGTCGAGTACGCCCGCTGGTGGCAGCCCGACCTGGTGATCTGGGACTGGCTGAGCTACGCCGGCTCGATCGCCGCCACCGCGGTGGGCGCACCGCACGCGCGCATGCCGATCGGGCTCAACGTGGAGGCCCAGATGCGGGCGAACTACCTGCGCGTGCGGGCGCAGCAGCCCGAGCAGGACCGTGAGGACCCGCTGGGGGAGTGGCTCGGCGAGTGGGCCGGGAAGTACGGCAAGCCGTTCTCCGAGGAGATGGCGACCGGTCACTTCACCATCGACCAGATGCTGGGCTCCATGGTCCTGGAATCGGAGGTTCCGCATTTCCCGGTCGGCTACGTCCCGTACAACGGACCCTCCGTCGTGCCGGACTGGACCCGCAGCGACCCCGGCAAGCCGCGCGTCCTCGCCACCTTCGGGGTGAGCCTGGAGCACGCGGAGCGGCACCAGGCCCTGACCGTCGAGCAGTTGCAGGGCATGCTGGATTCCGTCGCCGACCTCGACATCGAGCTGGTGCTCACGCTGCCCGAGTCGCTCCAGAAGGCGCTCGACCGGGTCCCCGCCAACACGCGCATGGTGGAGTTCGTGCCGCTGCACGTCATCATCCCGTCGTGCTCCGCAGTGCTGCACCACGGGGGAATCGGGCCGTTCCTGGACTCCATCGCCCATGACGTGCCGCAGATGATGGTGAGCCGGGTGCTTCCGGACATCGGTGAGCGCGGACCGCGCCTGGAGGCGGCGGGCGCCGGCCTGTGGATCCCGGGGGACGACCCCGAGGAGCTGAGCGGGCCGCGGATCCGGGAACACCTGGTGCGGCTCCTGGACGAGCCCGGCTTCCGGGAGGGCGCCGGACGACTGCGTGCGGAGCTGGCCGCCCAGCCGGCGCCCGCCGAGGCGGTGCGGGAACTGGAACTGCTCGCCGACCGGCACCGCCCCCGCCGATGACCCTCATCCGTCCATCAGGATGGCCCGCTGGATGTCCTGGAGCGCGGGGCCCGGCTCGACGCCGAGCTCCTCGCGCAGGGTCCGGCGGGCCCGCTGGTACACGAGCAGCGCGTCGCCCCGGCACTCGCTGCGGTGCAGGGCCTGCATGAGCTGCCGGTGAAACGCCTCCCGCAGCGGATGCTCCGTGCTGAGCAGATAGAGGTCGCTGACCAGCTCGCGATGGTGCCCGAGGGTCATCCGGGCGTCCATCAGGCTCTCCATGCACTCCAGTTGGGCCTCGTTGAGCCAAGTGCGGAAGCCCTGGAGGATCGGCCCGTGCCCGGCGTCGGCGAGCAGCGGCCCGCGGCAGAGCGCGAGCGCGCCCTCGAAGCTGAGCACCGCCGCCTCCTGGGCGCCGTTCCTGAGCTGGGCGCGGCCCTCCTTCATCAGCCGCGTGAAGTCGTGCAGGTCGAGCCCGTCCGAGCCCAGCGACAGCATGTAGCCGGGGGGTTTGGTCAGGACCGGGCTCTGAGCTGTCCCGGCCCGCCGGAGCAGCTTGCGGATCTGGGAGATGTAGACGTAGAGGCCCGCCGTCGCACTGCGCGGCGGCTCCTCCCCCCAGATCTCCCTGATGAGCTGGTCCGCGCTGACGACCTGCTCGGAGCGGACGACCAGCGCGGCCAGCAGGATCTCCACCTTCTGCGCCTTGACGGTCTGCACGCCCTCCTCGTCGATGACGCGGAGCTGCCCCAGAATCTCGTATCGCACGCTGTGAACTCCCATTTCCTGGAAAGACGTCCGTCAGGACCGGGTGCAATTGGATGTCGGCCCGGCCTTTGGAATTCAGCAGATGAATAAAAGCCGTAACGGAATCGCAGGGCTCGATCAAGGAATTCGAGGCGCTCGGGTCCAAGAGACTTGGTAATTGGCGTCGAGCCGTGACCGGTGCCGCACTCGGGCTGGGGCCGAACATACCTCAGATGGGCCGGTGGTGAAGCGGCCATAGGCGGTGCTCGGCGTCCCGTTGACGGGACAGTCAGGACACCCGGCCGGACATTGACAGGCCGCCGGGTCCACGTGCTTACCTAATGGCTCCGCGACCGTGATCAGATTCTTTGACCGACATTCCTGAGACTTACGCGAGGTCTTCCTCGGGAAGTTGTCGCGCCCGGTCCCGTGACGTCGCCGAGCCGGCGCGCAGTCGAAATGAACAGGAGTGCCGAGCAATGATCCCACTGTCCTTCGCGCAGCGCCGTCTGTGGTTCATCGACAAGTTCGAGGGACCCTCGGCGACATACAACGTGCCCTTCCTCGTCAGGTTGACGGGCGAGCCGGACACCGCCGCGCTGACGGCGGCGGTCCGTGACGTGGTCGGCCGGCACGAGAGTCTGCGCACCCTGATCGTCGAGGACGCCGACGGCGTCGCCGCCCAGCAGGTGGTCCCCGCCGACGAACTCCGCCTGGACGTGCCGCTGGTCGACGTGGCCCCCGAGGATCTTGACGCGGCGGTACGCGCCGCGGCCGCCCACACGTTCACGCTGGCCGCCGAGATACCCGTACGCGCCACCCTGTTCCGCGCGGGGCCGCGCGAGCACCGACTGCTGCTCCTGGTCCACCACATCGCCGCCGACGGCGAGTCCATCGAGCCGCTCGCGCGCGACCTGGGCACCGCCTACACCGCGCGGCTGCGGGGCCAGGCACCCGACTGGACCGAACTTCCCGTCCAGTACATCGACTACACGATGTGGCAGCGCGAACTGCTCGGCGACGAGAAGGACCCCGAGAGCGTTCTCGCCACCCAGCTCGACTACTGGCGCGAGGCCCTCGCCGGTGTGCCGCAGCCGCTGCGGCTGCCCACCGACCGGCCGCGCCCGCCGGCCGCGAGCCACCGCGGCGACGTCGTCGACCGCGCCGTCGACGCGGAGCTGCTCGGCCGGGTCGAGGAGCTGGCCCGGCGCGCCGGGGTGTCGACGCCGATGGTGTTCCAGGCCGCGCTCGCGGTGCTCCTGCAGCAGCTCGGCGCGGGCGACGACATCGCGATCGGCTCCACCATCGCGGGCCGCAGGGACGCCGACCTCACCGACCTGGTGGGCTTCTTCGTCAACACCTGGGTGCTGCGCACCGACCTGTCGGGGACCCCGAGCTTCGAGCAGGTCCTCGACCAGGTGCAGCACAAGGCGCTGACCGCGTACGACAACCAGGACGCGCCGTTCGAGCGGCTCGTGGAGGCGCTCAACCCCGAGCGCTCCAGCGCCTACCACCCGCTGTTCCAGGTCATGTTCACCTGGTCGACGCGGGCCCGGCTCGAGTTCGACCTGCCCGGTGGGGTGCACGCGCACGTCGCCCCGCTGTGGACGTCGATGGCCAAGTTCGACCTGGAGTTCAGCTTCTTCGACGAGCCCGGCGAGCCGGGCCTCGCGATCTATCTGGAGTACGCGACCGAGCTGTTCGACCGAGGCACGGCCGAGGCCCTCGTGGAGCGCCTCGTCCGCCTCGTCGGCCAGCTGGTCGACGTGCCGTCGCGGGCCGTCGCGCTCTCGGACGTCCTGGAGGCCGGCGAGCGCGACCTCGTCCTGCGCGCCTTCAACGCCACCGACGCCGACACCCCCGACGAGAGCATCGTCGGCCTGATAGGGCGTCAGACGGCGGCGACGCCGGACGCGACCGCGCTGATCGACGGCGATGTCGAGCTGACGTACGCGGAGCTGGACGCGCGTGCGCGGTGCCTCGCCCGTGAACTGGCCGGGCGCGGAGTCGGCCCCGAGACCCTCGTGGGCCTCGCCCTGCCCCGCTCGGCGGATCTGATCGTCGGCATGCTCGGCATCTGGAAGGCCGGCGCCGCGTATCTGCCGATCGACCCCAAGTACCCCAGTTCGCGCCTGGACTACATCCTGTCCGACGCACGCCCGCGGCTGATCCTCACCACGGCGCAGACGGCCGGAGTGCTCCCGGCGTCGGACGTGCCGAGCCTGTTCGTCGAGGACGTCGACCTCACCCATGAGGCGGGGGCCGATGCGCCGTCCCCTGCGCTCCCCGCGAACGCCGCGTACGTGATGTACACCTCGGGCTCGACCGGCCTGCCGAAGGGCGTGACGATCACCCACCGCGACGTCGTCAACGGCGTGCTGCGTCTTGCCGATTCGGTCGGCATCGGCGCGGGCACGCTGGTCCTCGCGGGCACCTCCGTCAACTTCGACGTGTCCGTCTTCGAGACCGTGACCACCCTGGCGGCGGGCGGCACCCTCGACGTGGTCCGCGACGTCCTCGTCATCGGCGAGCGCGGCGGCTGGAGCGGCGGCGTCATCAGCACCGTCCCCTCGGTCTTCGCCGAACTCCTCGACCAGGTGGGCGGGAAGATCCGTGCCGAGGCGGTCGTCTTCGCCGGTGAGGCGCTGCCCGCGGCGCTGGTGGAGCGGGTCCGCGAGGTGATCCCGGGCGCGCGCGTGATCAACGCCTACGGCCAGACCGAGTCGTTCTACGCCACCACCTTCACCGCCGACGAGCGGTGGACCGGCACGTCCAGCGCCCCCATCGGCGCCCCCCTGGGCAATATGCGGACCTACGTGCTCGGCCCCGGACTGCGCCCGGTGCCGCCCGGTGTGGTGGGCGAGCTGTACGTCGCGGGCAACGTGGCGCGCGGCTACCTCGGCAAGGCCCGGCTGACCGCCGAGCGGTTCGTCGCCGACCCCTACGGCCCGGCCGGTGCGCGGATGTACCGCACCGGCGACCTCGCCCGCTGGACCGCCGACGGCACGCTGGAGTACGTCGGGCGTGACGACGCACAGGTCAAGGTGCGCGGATTCCGCATCGAGCCGGGCGAGGTGGAGGCGGCGCTGACCGCGCACCCCGGAGTCGCGCAGGCCGTGGTGGTGACCCGGCGGCACCAGGGCCGCGCCCAGCTCGTCGGCTATGTGGTGCCCACCGACATGTGGGACTCCGGTTCCGGTGCCGTGGACAGCATCGGCGACCTGGACGTCGACCTGACGGCCACCGTCTCCGCGCGCGACCTGCGCGGCTTCGTCTCGGGCCGGCTCCCCGAGTTCATGGTCCCCTCGGTGTTCGTGGTGCTCGACCGGCTGCCGCTGGCCCCCAACGGCAAGCTGGACCACAAGGCGCTGCCCGAGCCGGAGTTCACCGGCTCCGCCTACCGCGCCCCGAGCACCCCGGCCGAGGACGTGCTCGCCGCCGTCTACGCCGAGGTGCTCGGCCTGGACCGGGTCGGCGTGGACGACGACTTCTTCGCCGTGGGCGGCGACAGCATCCGCTCCATCCAGGTCGTCTCCCGCGCCCGCGCGCAGGGCGTCGAGGTCACCCCGCGGCAGATCTTCGAGTGCCGCACCGTGGCCGAACTCTCCCTGGCCGCCGGGCTAGGCGGTCAGGCGGGAGTGGCCCTGACGGAGCTGCCGGGCGGCGGCACCGGCTTCATGCCGCTGCTGCCCATCGGCCACTACCTGCGCGAACTGGGCGGTGACATCGACCGGTTCACCATGTCGATGACCGTCGACCTGCCCGCCGGCATCGACCGGGACGGACTGGTGGCCACCCTGTCGGCGGCCTTCGACCGGCACGACATCCTGCGCTCCAGACTCGTCACCGGCGAGCAGCCCGGCCTGGAGGTGACCGCACCCGGCACCGTGGACGTGGCCCCTCTCGTCCACCGCGTCACGGGCGACGGCACCTGGGGCGAGGACTGGCGGGAGCAGGCGAAGGCCGAACTCGGGGCCGCGGTCGGCCGGTTGGACTCCGCGGCCGGCGTGATGGCGCAGTTCGTGTGGTTCGACGCGGGCACCGAGACGCCCGGCCGCCTGACCATCCTCCTCCACCACTTCGCCGTGGACGGGGTCTCCTGGCGCATCCTGCTGCCCGACCTCGCCGCCGCCTGGCGCCAGGTCCGCGACGGGGCCACCCCGAAGCTGCCCGACGTCGCCACCTCCGTACGCCGCTGGGCGCACGCCCTGACCGAGGCCGCCGCCGGCGAGCGCACCGCCGAACTCGCCCTGTGGCGGCAGATCGTGTCCGGCCCCGACCCGGACCTGGGCGCCCGCCCCTTCGACCCGGCGCTCGACACCATGGCCACCGTCGAGCAGGTCTCCCTGGAGCTGCCGACGGACGCCACCCAGGCGCTCCTGACCACCCTGCCCGCCGCCTTCCGCGGCGGCGTCAACGACGGGCTGCTCACCGCGCTCGCCCTCGCCGTCGCCCAGTGGCGCAGACGGCGCGGCATCAGCGAGTCCTCCGCGCTGATCCGCCTGGAGGGCCACGGCCGCGAGGAGTCCGTCGCCCCCGGCGCCGACCTCTCGCGCACCATGGGCTGGTTCACCGGCATGCACCCGGTCCGCCTCGACGTGGCCGGAGTCGACCTCGACCAGGCCATCGCGGGCGGCGCGTCCGCCTCAGCCGCCGTCAAGGCCGTCAAGGAACAGCTGCTCGCCGTCCCCGACAAGGGCGTCGGCTACGGCCTGCTGCGCCACCTCAACGCCGAGACCGCGGCGGTCCTCGCGGGGCACGGCTCCGGGCAGATCACCTTCAACTACCTGGGCCGCTACACCGGTTCGGCCAATATGCCGCAGGACCTGCGCGGCCTCGGCTTCACCCAGGTCGAGGGCACCACCCTGCTCGTGGCCGACCTCGACGACGCGATGCCCGCCCTCGCCACACTGGCCGTCAGCGCCTACGTCACCGACACCGACGCGGGGCCGCGCCTCGACGCCACGCTGGACTTCCCCACGGGGCTGCTCGGCGCGGACGAGGTCCGGGAACTCGCCGAGCTGTGGCGCGCCGCCCTGGAGGGCCTCGCGCTGCATGCCGGGCAGCCGGACGCGGGCGGCCTCACGCCCTCGGACGTCCCCCTCGTCACGGTGGGCCAGAGCGAGCTGGACGGCTGGCGGGAGCGGTACCCGAACCTCACCGACGTCTGGCCGCTGACCGCGATGCAGGAGGGACTGCTCTTCCACACCGAGCTGGCGGGCGCCGCCTTCGACGCCTACCAGATGCAGTTCGTCTTCCACCTCGCCGGTGCCGTCGAGCCGGGGCGGCTGCGGGCCGCCGGGCAGGCGCTGCTCGACCGCTACCCCAACCTGCGGGCCGCGTTCGGCACGGACGGCGCGGGCGACCGCGTACAGATCATCCGTGGCGGTGTCGAACTCCCTTGGCGGGAAGTGGACTTGAGCGACCGGCCCGCGACGGTACGGGACGCGGAGCTGAAGGCGTTCCTCGCCGCCGAGCACGGCACCCGCTTCGACCCCGCCGAGCCGCCGCTCGTGCGGCTCTCGCTGATCAAGCTCGCCGACGACCGCTGGGAGCTGGTCCTCACCGCCCACCACGTCCTCTTCGACGGCTGGTCGGTGCCTCTCCTGATGCAGGACCTGATGCGCCTGTACGGCTCGGCCGGTGACGCGACCGCCCTCGGCCGGGCGCGCACCTACCGCGACTTCCTCGCCTGGCTCTCCCGCCAGGACCACGAGGCGACCGCCCGGGCCTGGGAGCACGAGCTGGCCGGCGTCGACGAACCCACGCTGCTGCTCCCCGACGCCCCCGCCGACGGCCGGTCCTCCGGCGCCGGACAGCTGGACGTGCCGCTCACCGCCGAGCAGTCCCGCGCGCTCACCCGGCGCGCGAGCGAGCTGGGGCTGACCCTCAACACCCTGGTCCAGGGCGCGTGGGGCATGCTCCTCGCCGGGCTCACCGGGCGCCGCGACGTGGTGTTCGGCGCCACCGTCTCCGGACGTCCGCCGCAGGTCACGGGCGTCGACGAGATGGTCGGCATGTTCATCAACACCGTTCCCGTACGCGTGGACTGCGCACCCGGCGACGGACTCGGCACCATCCTCGGCCGCCTCCAGGACCGGCAGAGCACGCTCCTCGACCATCACCACCACGGCCTGCTCGAGATGCACCGGGCCACCGGGCTGCGCGCCCTGTTCGACACGGTCGTGGTCTTCGAGTCGTACCCCATCGACGGCGCCGCGCTGAGCGAGGCGTACTCCGCCGCGGGGATCTCCGTGACCGGGCTCAGCCCGCTCAGCAGCACCCACTATCCGCTGGTGGTGATGGCCTTCGCCGAGCCCCACCTCAAGGTCAGCCTCCAGTACCAGCACCACCTCATCGACGCCGAGCGGACGGCCGCCGTCGCCCGGCGCTTCGGCCGCATCCTCGCCCTGCTCGCCGAGGACCCGCGGACGCCGCTCAGCCGCGTGGACCTCCTGGAGCCCGCCGAGCGCGCCCGGTTCCTCACCGACGTCAACGACACCGCGGCCCAGACCCCCGAGCTGACCGTCCACGGCCTGTTCGAGCGGCAGGCGGCGAAGACGCCGGACAAGACCGCGGTGACGTACGACGAAGTGGCGTACACCTACGCCGAGTTGAACGCCCGCGCCGACCGTGTCGCCCGCGTCCTCGCCGACCGGGGCGTCGGCCCGGAGACCGTCGTCGGTCTCGCGCTGCCCCGCTCGGCCGACCTGGTCACCGGCATCCTCGGCATCCTGAAGGCGGGCGGCGCCTATCTGCCGATCGACCCCAAGTACCCGAGCAACCGCCTCGACCACATCCTCGGCAGCGCCCGGCCGCAGCTGGTCCTCACCGACGCCGACACGGTCGGAGTGCTCCCGGAGACGGACGTCCCGACGCTGTTCCTGGGCGACGTGGACCTGGGCGGCATGGACCTCGGCGACGTGGACCTCGCCCCTGGGGACACGACCGTCCCGCCGGCCGCTCAGCCGCGCCCGCAGAACGCGGCGTACGTGATGTACACGTCCGGCTCCACCGGCACCCCCAAGGGCGTCGTGATCAGCCACGCCAACGTCGTCAACGGCGTGACGCGGCTGGCCGAACGGGTCGGCGTGGACGCGGAGACCCGGATGTTCGCGGGCACCTCCGTCAACTTCGACGTGTCCGTCTTCGAGACAATCACGACCCTCGCGCAGGGCGGCACCGTCGACATCGTCCGGGACGCCCTCGTGCTCGCCGAACGCGAGTCGGTGACGGCGAGCGTCATCAGCACGGTCCCGTCGGTCTTCGCCGAACTGGGCGCCCGCATGGCCGACATCGCGGGACTGCGGACCGTCGTCTTCGCCGGTGAGGCCCTGCCCGCCACACTCGTCGACCGCATCCGCGAGACGCTGCCCGACGTGCGCGTCGTCAACGCCTACGGCCAGACCGAGTCGTTCTACGCCACCACGTACACCGTGCGGCAGGACCAGGACCCGCAGGCCGTCGACAGCACCCCGATCGGTACGCCGCTCGGCAACATGCGCACCTACATCCTCGGTCCGGGCCTCGCGCCCGTACCGCCGGGCGTCGTCGGTGAGCTGTACGTCGCCGGGAACATCGCCCGCGGCTATCTGGGCCGCGCCGCGCTGACCGCCGAGCGCTTCGTCGCCGACCCGTACGGGCCGCCCGGCGCCCGCATGTACCGCACCGGCGACCTCGCCCGCTGGACCCCCGACGGGCAGCTCGAATACGTCGGCCGCGACGACGACCAGGTCAAGATCCGCGGCGTCCGCGTCGAGCCCGCCGAGGTCGAACGCGCCCTGACCGCGCACCCCGGAGTCGCCCAGGCCGTCGTCGTCGCCCGGACCGCCGAAGGCTCCGGCGACAAGCAGCTCGTCGCGTACGTCGTGCCGGTGGCCGGACAGGACGGCGACGCGCTCGCCGGTTCACTCCGCGGCCATCTCCAGGAGCAGCTGCCCGCGCATCTGGTGCCCGCCGCCGTCGCCGCGATCGACTCCGTGCCGCTCGCCGCCAACGGCAAGCTCGACCGCAGGGCGCTGCCCGCACCGGACTTCGCCGCGGCCGCCGCGGGCCGGGCCCCGCGCACCGCACAGGAAGAGCTGCTGTGCGAACTGTTCGCCGAGGTCCTGCACGTGGAGCGGGTCGGCATCGACGACGACTTCTTCGCCCTCGGCGGCCACTCGATCATGGCGACCAAGCTCGTCAACCGCATCCGCGTCGCGCTGCGCACCGAGGTGGAGCTGCGCACGCTCTTCGCCCACCCGACCGTCGCCGGACTCGTCCCGCACCTGGACGGCGCCGCCGGCGCCCGCGCCCCGCTGGCCCCGCCGGAGCGGCGGCCGGAGAAGCTCCCGCTCTCCTTCTCCCAGCAACGCCTCTGGTTCCTGCACAAGTTCGAGGGCCACGCGGCGACCTACAACATGCCGCTCATCCTGCGGCTCAGCGGCGCACTCGACGTACGCGCCCTGGAAGAGACCGTCAACGACATCGTCACCCGGCACGAGATCCTGCGCACCGTCTACCGCGAGGTCGAGGGCAAGCCCCACCAGCACGTCCTCGGCCCGGAGAAGGCCCGCATCGGACTGCCCGTGCGGCAGGTCGCCGACGAGGCGGCGCTCGCCGACGCCATCACCGCCGCCGCCCGCCACCCCTTCGACATCGCCGCCGAGATCCCGCTGAAGGCCGCCCTGCTCGGCGTCGGCCCCGACGAGCACGACGAGCACGTCCTGGTACTGGTGATCCACCACATCGCGGCCGACGGCTGGTCCGCGACGCCGCTCGCCAAGGACCTGGCCACCGCCTACGCCTCCCGCGTCCGGGGCGAGGCTCCCCGGTGGAGCCCGCTGCCGCTCCAGTACGCCGACTACGCGCTGTGGCAGCAGCGGCTCCTGGGCGACGACAACGACCCGGACAGCCTGTTCAGCAAGCAGTACCGCTACTGGTCCCGGCAGCTCGCCCGGCTGCCCGAGACGGTCACCATCCCCGGCGACCGGCCGCGCCCCGCGGAACTCGACCGCAGCGGCGACCTGCTGGAGTTCACCCTGGACGGCACCCTCCACGAGGGCATCGCCGGCCTCGCCAAGGCCACCGGCACCACGCCGTTCATGGTCCTGCAGGCCACCATGGCCGCCCTGCTCACCCGGCTCGGCGTGGGCACCGACATCGCGCTCGGCAGCGGCATCGCGGGCCGCGTCGACGAGAACCTGAACGACCTGATCGGCCTCTTCGTCAACGTCCAGGTGATGCGCACCGACACCTCCGGCGACCCGACGTTCACCGAACTCCTCGGCCAGGCACGCCGCACCAGCCTCGCCGCCTACACCCACCAGGACATCCCCTTCGAGGCCCTGGTGGAGAAGCTCAACCCGGAGCGCTCGGCCTCGGTCAACCCGCTCTTCCAGATAGCCCTGATCCTCCAGAACACCGAGGACAAGGACTTCGAGCTGCCCGGCCTGCGCGTGGTCAGCGAGGGCGTCGGCACCGGCACCTCCCGGTACGACCTCACGCTGAGCCTGAGCGAGACGTTCGCCGACCGCACCACGCCCGCCGGCGTCCACATCGCCGCCGAGTACTCCACTGAACTCTTCGACGCCGCCACCATCGAGGCGCTCATCGCCCGCTGGGAGCGGCTCCTCGCCGCCGCCGTCGCCGACCCCGCCCAGCGCATCGGCGACGCCGACCTGCTCACCGCCGAGGAGCGCAGCGCGCTGCTCACGGCCGAGCAGCAGGCCGAGCGGACCGTGCCGGTGGCCACCTTCCCCGAGCTGTTCCGCGCACGGCTGCGGCAGGCTCCCGAGGCCCTGGCCGTCGAATCGGCCGACGAGGCATGGACGTACGAGGAACTGGACGCGCGGGCCAACCGGATCGCGCACTGGCTGACCGCCCGGGGCATCGGCCCCGAGCAGTCGGTCGGCGTGGCCGTCCCGCGCTGCGCCGACCAGGTCGCCGTGGCCCTCGGCGTCTTCAAGGCGGGCGCCGCCTATCTGCCCGTCAACCTCGACTACCCGGCCGACCGCATCCTGTTCCTGCTCGACGACGCCGCCCCCGCCGTGCTGCTCACCACCGAGGGCGCCGCCGGCGAGCTGCCGCAGGGCCTGACCACCGAGGCCGTCGCCATCGACACCCCCGAGGTGCGGGCCGCCTGGCGGGACTGCCCGGCCACCGACCCGGAGACCGAGCTGAGCCCCGACCACCCGGCGTACGTCATCTTCACCTCGGGCTCGACGGGCCTGCCCAAGGGCGTCACCGTCACCCACGCGGGCATCGCGGCTCTCGGCGCCACCACCGAGGAGCGCCTCGCGCTGACCCCGGACGCCCGCGTCCTCCAGGTCGCGGCGCCCAGCTTCGACGCCGCCTTCTGGGAGCTGGTGCAGACCCTCACCACCGGCGCCACCCTGGTCATCCCGGCCGAACAGCGCGTCGTGGGCGACGACTTGGCCCGCACCCTCGCCGAGCGCGCCGTCACCCATGTGATGCTGCCGCCCAGCGTGCTCGCCGCGCTCCCGGCCGACGCCCCGCGCACCCTGACCGGGCTGCGCACCGTCACCGTCGGCGGCGAGGCCTGCCCGCCCGCCCTGGTCGCCGCCTGGGCGCCCGGACGCCGCTTCGTGAACGCCTACGGGCCCACCGAGACCACCGTCTGCGGCGCCATCAGCGCCCCCCTCACCACCGACCACACGCCCATCGGCACCGCCGTCGCCGACAACCGGGTGCGCGTCCTGGACGAGCGGCTCGCCCCGGTCCCGCCCGGCACCCCCGGGGAGCTGTACATCGCGGGGCCCAGCCTGGCCCGCGGCTACCTCAACCGCCACGCGCTGACCGCCGAACGCTTCGTCGCCGACCCGTACGGCCCGCCCGGCGCCCGCATGTACCGCACCGGCGACATCGTCCGGCAGGGCGCCGACGGACAGCTCGACTACGTCGGCCGCAGCGACGACCAGGTCAAGATCAACGGCCTGCGCATCGAGCCCGGCGAGATCGCCGCGACCCTCGGCAGGCACCCCGGCGTCGCCCAGGCCGTCGTCACCGTCCACGAGAACAAGGACGGCGACCGGCGCCTGGTGGGCTACGCGGTGCCCGTACGGGACGGCGGGCGCGCCCCCGACGCGGACGACCTGCGCACGTTCCTCACCGAGCGGCTCCCCGAGTTCATGGTGCCCTCGCTGTGCATGGTCCTCGACAGCCTGCCGCTGACCCCCAACGGCAAGCTCGACAAGGCCGCCCTGCCCGAGCCCGAGGCCACCGCCGGCACCTACCGGGCACCGCGCACCGACGCGGAGAAGAAGCTCGCCGCGATCTACGCCGAGATCCTGGAGCAGGACCGGGTCGGCGTCGACGACGACTTCTTCGCCCTCGGCGGCGACAGCATCCGCTCCATCCAGGTCGTCTCCCGCGCCCGAGCCCAGGGCATCAAGGTCACCCCGCGGCTGATGTTCAAGCACCGCACGGTCGCGGCACTCGCCGAGGCCGCCGCCGTCGGCGACCAGAGCGGCCCCGCCCGCCGGGAGCCCGCGGGCGGCGGCGTCGGCTGGATGCCCCTGCTGCCCGTCGTACGGCAGATGAGCGACCACGTCGGCGGCTACGACGGATTCGTGATGTCGATGGTCGTGGACCTGCCGGCCGGCATCGACGAGAGCGCCCTGGTGGCCACCCTCACCGCGGTCGTCGACCACCACGACATGCTCCGCTCCCGGTTCCGCGTCCGCGCGGGGGAGCCCGGCCTGGAGACCGCCAAGCCCGGCACCGTCGACGTGGCCGCGCTGCTGCGGCGCAGGCGCTGCGCGGGCGACTGGCAGGACCCCGACTGGCGGCGCGAGACGAAGGCAGTGGTGGACGCCGCCGCCCGCGAACTCGACTCGGCCACCGGCCAGATGGCGCGCTTCGTCTGGTGCGACGCGGGCCCCGACACCTCGGGACGGCTGATCCTCGTCCTGCACCACCTGGCCGTCGACGGCGTCTCCTGGCGCATCCTGCTGCCCGACCTCGCCCAGGCCTGGGACGCGGTCCGTCAGGGCCGCAGCCCGCGCCTCACCCCCGTGCCCACCACGATGCGCCGCTGGTCGCACGGCCTGGTGGAGGCGGCGGCGGCACCCGAGCGGGTCGCCGAACTCGCCGTATGGCAGAAGGTGCTGGACGGTCCGGATCCGCTGCTCGGCTCCCGCGCCCTCGACCCGGCCGTCGACGTCCGGGACACCGTGGAGACGGTGCGGATCACCCTGGAGCCCGAGGTCACCGAGGCGCTCCTGACGACGCTGCCCGCCGCCTTCCACAGCGGCGTCAACGACGGACTGCTCACCGCGCTCGCCCTCGCCATGGCCAAGTGGCGCCGGGCACGCGGCATCGAGGAGTCCTCGGCCCTGATCCGCCTCGAGGGCCACGGCCGCGAGGAGGCCGCGGTCCCCGGCACCGACATCACCCGCACGGTCGGCTGGTTCACCAGCGTCTACCCCGTCCGCCTCGACATCGGCGGCCTCGACCTCGACGAGGCCATCGCGGGCGGCCGGCTCGCGGGCAGCGCCGTCAAGACCGTCAAGGAGCAGCTGCACACCATCCCCGACAAGGGCATCGGCTACGGCCTGCTCCGCCACCTCAACCCCAGGACCGCCGAGACGCTCAAGCCGCACGGCGACGGTCAGGTCTCCTTCAACTACCTCGGCCGGTTCGGCTCCGCCGCCCAGGCCGAGGAGTCCGCGGGCACGGGCTGGACGATCTCCGACGACCTGGACGAGCTCGCCCCCGACCTGACGACCCCGGCCTTGGCCGCCGTCGACATCACCGCGTACGCCGTCGAGACCCCGCAGGGCCCCCGGCTCACCGCCGGGATCGCCTTCCCCACCGGGCTGCTCGGCCACGACGAGGTGCGGGAGTTCGCCGACCTGTGGCGCACCGCCCTCGAAGGCCTGGCCCGGCATGTCGCCGAGCCGGGCGCGGGCGGCCTCACCCCGTCGGACGTGCCGCTGGTCGACGTGCGCCAGCGGGACCTGGAGGTGTGGGAGGAGCAGTACCCGGGCACGGTCGACGTCTGGCCGCTGACCTCCATGCAGTCCGGGCTGCTCTTCCAGAGCCAGCTGGCCGGCGCCGAATTCGACGCCTATCAGGTGCAGTTGGCGTTCCATCTGACCGGACACGTGGACCCGGAGCGGATGCGCGCGGCCGGCCAGGCCGTGCTCGACCGCTACGACAGCCTGCGCACCGCCTTCGTCGGCACCGAGTCCGGCGAGCAGGTGCAGGTGCTGCTCGACCGCGTCGAACTGCCCTGGCGGTTCCACGACTGGAGCGAACTGACGGAGGACGGACAGGACACGGCGCTGCGCGAGCTGCTTGCCGAGGACCAGTCCACGCACTTCGACCTGACCGCCCCGCCGATGCTCCGGCTGACCCTGGCCCGGCGCGCGGCCGACCGCCATGAACTGGTCCTCACCGTCCACCACATCGTGTACGACGGCTGGTCGGGCCCCCTCGTGCTGCACGACCTGCTGCGCCTGTACGAGACCGGCGGCGACGCCGAGCGGCTCGGCAGGGCCCGCCCCTACCGCGACTTCCTGGACTGGCTCGCGGCCCAGGACCGCGAGGTGGCGGCCCGCGCCTGGACGGCTGAGCTGGATGGCGTCGACGAGCCGACCCTGGTGGCCCCGCAGATCCGGCAGGAGAGCAGCGGCAACCACCGGCACGTCGAGGTCGGCCTCGACCAGGAGACGGCACGCCTGCTCACCCGGCGCGCGACGGAACTCGGCATCACCCTCAACACCCTGGTGCAGGGCGCCTGGTCGCTGCTGCTCGCCGGACAGACCGGGCGGCAGGACGTGGTGTTCGGCGCCACGGTCTCCGGCCGGCCGCCGCAGGTGACCGGCGTCGACGAGATGGTGGGCCTGTTCATCAACACGCTGCCGGTACGGGTCCGCCCGACGCCCGGCCAGAGCCTGGCCGACCTGCTGCGCGACCTGCAGGAGCGGCAGGCGGCGCTGATGGACCATCACCACTTCGGGCTCGCCGAGATCCACCAGGCGACCGGGCTCGTCACCCTCTTCGACTCCGTGGTGGTCTTCGAGTCCTACCCGGCGGACGAGGAAGGCCTCGACGCCTCGCAGAGCACCGCCGGCATCACCATCTCGGGCATCGACGCCGAGGCGACCGTGCACTACCCGCTGGGCCTGCTCGCCGAGGCCGACCCGGATCTGCGGCTGACCGTCGGATACCAGGACCACGCCGTCGACGACCCGACCGCGCACCGGCTCGCGGACCGCCTCGCGCGGATCCTCGGGCACATCGCGGCGGACCCCGGGACCCCGGTGGGCCTGGTCGACGTGGTCGAACCGGCCGAACGCGAGCGGCTGCTCGGCGAGTTCAACGACTTCGCCACCGAGGTCCCCGAGACCACCGTGGCCCAGTCGTTCGCCCGTCAGGCCGCGCAGAGCCCCGACGCGGTCGCCGTGGTCTTCGGCGACGTCTCGCTGACGTACGCGGAACTGGACGCACGGGCCAACCGGCTCGCGCGGGTCCTCGCGGCACGGGGCGTGCGCCAGGAGTCGGTGGTGGGCCTCGCCCTGCCGCGCTCCGAGGAGTACGTCGTGGCCGTGCTCGCCGTGCTCAAGGCGGGCGGCACCTATCTGCCCGTCGACCCGGACTACCCCGCCGAGCGGCTCGCGTTCATGCTGGCCGACGCCGCCCCCACGGTCCTGGTGACCGACGAGAAGATCACGGCGGGGCTGCCCGAGAGCAACTGCCCGCAGCTGATCGTCGACGAGCCCGGCACCGCCGACGAGATCGCCGCGGCCCCGGCGACACCGCCGGCCGCGGCCCGGTCCGGACACCCGGACCAGCTCGCCTACGTGATGTACACCTCCGGGTCCACGGGCCGGCCCAAGGGCGTGGGCATCACCCACCGCTCCGTGGTGGTCCTGGTCGCCGACCGGTGCTTCGGAGAGGGCCGCCACGAGCGGGTCCTCATGCACAACACCCAGGCCTTCGACACCTCCACCTACGAGCTGTGGGTGCCGCTGCTGCGCGGCGGGACCATCGTCATCCCGCCACCCGGACGCCTGGACCCGGCCGGTCTCACCCGGGCGATCACCGAACACGGGGTGACCGGTCTGGCCATGACGGCGGGCCTGTTCATGGCGCTCGCCGAGGAGACCCCCGGCGCGTTCGACGGGGCACGCCAGGTGTGGACGGTCGGCGACGTGGTCACCCCGGCCGCCCTGGAACGGGTGCTGCGCGCCTGCGCGGGCCTGTCCGTGGTGAACGGATACGGCCCGACCGAGACCACCGCAGCCACCTCGATGCACGCCATGACGGCCCCGGAGCAACTCGGCGAGACCGTGCCGATCGGGCACCCGATGGACAACACCCGCCTGTACGTCCTCGACACGGCCCTGCGACCGGTGCCGGCCGGGGTCCCCGGCGAGCTGTACGTCGCCGGCGAACGGCTGGCCCGCGGCTATCTGGGCCGCCCCGGACTGACCGCGGAGCGCTTCGTGGCCTGCCCCTTCGGCACCCCCGGCGAGCGCATGTACCGCACCGGTGACATGGTCACCTGGACCGACGAGGGCCGCCTCGTCTTCCAGGGCCGGGCCGACAACCAGGTCAAGATCCGCGGGTTCCGCATCGAGCCCGGCGAGATCGAGGCGCTGCTGTCCACCCACGCCGGCGTCGCCCAGGCCGTGGTCGTCGCACGGGACCACAGGACCGCCGGGAAGCGCCTGTTCGCGTACGTCACGTCGGCCGCCGCCGACGGGCCGGACGCCGAAGAGCTGCGCTCCTTCACCGCACGGCGGCTGCCGGAGCACATGGTGCCGTCCGCGTTCATGGTCCTGGAGGCCATGCCGCTGGCCGCCACCGGAAAGGTGGACCGCAAGGCCCTGCCGGCGCCCGAACTGACCGGCGGCGCCGCCTACCGGGCCCCGCGCACACCGCAGGAGGAACTCCTCGCGGGCGTGTTCGCTCAGATCCTCGGGGTCGAACGGGCCGGCATCGACGACAACTTCTTCGACCTCGGCGGCCACTCGCTGCTCGCCACCAAGCTGATCAGCCGGATCCGCACGGTGCTGGGCGTCGAGATGCCGATCCGCCTGGTGTTCCAGGCGCCGACCGTCGCGGAACTCGCGGCGCTGCTCACCGGGGACGCCGAAGTCACCGCAGACAGCGACCCGTTCGGTGTCGTCCTGCCGCTGCGCACCGGCGGGCCCAAGGCGCCGGTCTGGTTCATCCACCCGGGATTCGGCCTGTGCTGGTCCTACCTGGGCATGGCCGGCCAGCTCGGCGACCGGCCGGTCTACGGCATCCAGGCCCGCGGCTTCGACGGCGCACCGCTGCCGGAGAGTTTCGCGGCGATGGTCCTCGACTACACGGAGCAGATCCTCTCCGTGCAGCCGGACGGCCCCTTCCAGCTGGCGGGGCACTCCCTGGGCGGTCCGCTCGCCCACGCGATCGGCGCCGAACTCCAGCGCCGCGGGCACGAGGTGCCGCTCGTCGCGCTCCTGGACGCCGTACCGGGCAGCTGGTTCGCGCGGCAGAAGGAGGCGCATCTCGACCGGTCGGAGGCGCGCGACTTCCTGGAGGGCTACCTCCCGGGCGACGCGGACGACGCGGACCGCAGGACCGTCGTCGACAACGGCGCCGCCGTCATGGTCGAACACAGCGAACTGGCCAAGGAGTTCACCCAGCCCACCTACCGCGGCACCGTGCTGTTCTTCAACGCCGCGCAGAGCCCCGAGGCGCGGCCCGGTCTGTGGGACCCGCACATCGAGGGCGAGCTGCACACGTACGACATCGACGCCACGCACTTCGGACTGACCGCGCCCAAGCCGGCGGCCGAGATCTGCACCCTCATCAACCGACACCTCCGGGACTAGGAGAAACCATGAGCAGCAACCCCTTCGACGACGACAACGGCACGTTCTACGTCCTGGTCAACGACGAGGAACAGCACTCCCTGTGGCCGTCGTTCGCCGAGGTCCCCGCCGGCTGGCGGATCGCCTTCGGCGCCGACGAGCGGGCCAAGTGCCTCGCCCACATCGAGGAGAACTGGACCGACCTGCGGCCCAGGAGCCTGCGCGAGGCCATGACCGCCTAGGTCCCGCCACCACCTGCCGCGCCCGACACCATGCGCGGACCCGAAGAGAAAAAGGGAAGAGAAACGTGACGCACCTCGCTGACCGCTGGGGAGTGAACCCGGCGTACTTCTGGATGTGGGACCGCTGGCCGGACAAACCCGTCGAGGTCGACGACAACGGCGTGGTCCATGTGTACGGGCACGCCGAGTGCGTCGCGATCTACGGCGACCCCAAGACGTACTCGTCGAACGTGGAAGCCCTGCTGCTGGGCGAGGCCGAGGAGGGCGAGGCGCTCAGCGAGGGTGCGCTGAGCGCGGCGGACCCGCCCAAGCACACCAAGATGCGCAAGATCGTCAGCCGCGCGTTCACCCCGAAGATGGTGGCCGACCTCGAACCGCAGATCACCCGGATCACCCATGAGCTGATCGACGCGGCGGTCGACAAGGGCAGCCTGGAACTGGTCGAGGACCTCGCCTACCCGATGCCGGTGATCGTGATCGCCGAGATGCTGGGCGTGCCGCGCGGCGACCGGGGCCTCTTCAAGAAGTGGGTGGACCAGATCGTCACCGCGGCCGGCGAGGTGACCGTCGAGACCGCGGGCCTGCAGCGGGACGACGAGGACGTCGCCGCGGCCATGGGACAGGTGCCCGAGCTGATGGACTACCTGCGCTCCCATGTCGTCGAGCGGCGCACCAAACCGCGCGAGGACCTGCTCACCAAGCTGGTCGAGGCGGAGATCGACGGCGACCGGCTGACCGAGACCGCCATCGTCAACTTCGCGCGCGAACTCCTCGTCGCCGGGCATCTCACCACCGCCGCCACCATCGGCAACATGCTGCTGTGCCTGGACGCCCACCCGGAGCAGCTGACACGGCTGCGGGCGAACCCGGACCTCGCACCCGGAGTCGTCGAGGAGACGCTGCGCTTCCTCAGCCCGCTCGCCGGCTCGGTCCGCGCGACCCTCGCCGACACGGAGCTGGCCGGCGTCAAGGTGCCCAAGGGGAGCCTCGTCAGGCTCTGGCTCGGCGCGGCCAACCGGGACGCCCGCACGTTCGCCGACCCGCATGTGTTCGACCCGGACCGCGACCCCAACCCGCAACTCGGCTTCGGCCGCGGCATCCACTTCTGCATCGGTGCGCCACTGGCCCGCCTGGAGGGCCGGATCGGGGTGAACGTCCTCCTGGAGCGCTACCCGACGCTGCGCACGGACCCGGACAACCCGCTGGAGTTCATGGAGCTCGAGGACGTGCTCGGCGTCGCGAAGCTGCCGATGCTGACCCGCTGACCGGCCGGCGGACCGCCCGTACGCCCCTACGACACCACGAGTTCGAGACCGTAACTTTCGCCGATGCGGCGCACGGAGGAGATAAGCGCTATGCGCGTTCTGTTTGTCACGTTCCCCTGGCGGACCCACTTCCAGGCCTCCGTGTCGTTGGGCTGGGCCCTCCAGGCGGCGGGCCACGAGGTGCGCGTCGCCAGTGGCCCGGAGCTCACCGAGGTCATCACCCGGTCGGGCCTGACGGCGGTCCCCGTCGGTGACGACGGGCCCGTGCTCGCGAAGCTGGAGCGGGCACAGGGGGACATGCACCAGAGGATCGTCGCGGAACACGGGCGGCCCGACGACCTGTTGTCGGACGTGGCCGAGAACCGCGAGGAGGAGCTCACCTGGGAACGCCTGCTGTGGCTGTACCGGTTCCTGACCGAGACCTTCAAGGCCATGAACGACTCGATGGTCGAGGACCTGGTCGAGTACTGCCGCTGGTGGCAGCCCGATCTCGTGCTCTGGGACTCGCTGAGCCACGCCGGCTCGATCGCGGCGACCGCGGTGGGCACCGCCCACGGGCGCATGCCGACCGAGATCGACGTGGAGTCCCGGCTGCGGCGTCACTTCCTGCGGGTGCGGGCGGAGCAGGAACCGCAGGGCCGCGAGGACCCGGTGGGGGAGTGGCTCGGAGGCTGGGCCGAGAAATACGGCAAGGAGTTCTCCGAGGAGATGGCGACCGGGCAGTTCACCGTCGAGCAGATGCTGGGCTCGCTGCGCGTGGAGTCCTCGGTGCCGCACGTCCCGGTCCGCTACCTCCCGTACAACGGGCCCTCCGTCGTGCCGGACTGGCTCCGCGCGGACCCGGCCAAACGCCGTGTCCTCGCCACCTTCGGCCTGACCCTGGAGAAGGACCCGGCGGCGCACGCCTTCTCCGTCGAGCAGGTGCAGGGCATGCTCGACGCCCTGGCCGACCTCGACATCGAACTGGTGCTGACGCTGCCCGAGCAGCTCCAGAAGCAGATCGAGCGGGTGCCGGACAACACGCGCATGGTGGAGTTCGTGCCGCTGAGCGTCGTCATCCCGTCGTGCTCGGCGATCATCCACCACGGGGGAGTGCCCGCGTGCCTGGACGCCATCGCCCACGGGGTGCCGCAGTTGATGGTCAGCCGCGTCGTCCCGGACGTCGGTGAGCGCGGTCCGCGGCTCGAAGCGGCCGGCGCCGGACTGTGGGTCCCCGCGGACAGCCCCGACGAACTGGGCGGGGGGAGGCTGAAGGAACTCCTGGTGCGGCTCCTGGACGAGCCCGGCTTCCGGGAAGGCGCCGGACGGCTGCGCGCGGAACTGCTCGCCCAGCCGACGCCCGCCCAGGCGGTGCGCGAACTGGAGTCGTTCGCGGCCCGCCACCGCTCTCGATGAGGCCCGCCGCCAGTAAGGAGGCGTGAGGACGCCCATGGAGATCCACGAGACCGACGCCGTACCCGGCGCCTATGTCATCACCCCGCACAAGCACATCGACCCCCGCGGGTCCTTCTTCGAGTCGCTGCGCACGGACCTGATCAGCGAGGCGGTCGGCAGCCCGTTCACGGTCCGCCAGGTCAACTACTCGGTGTCGAGGCGGAACACGCTGCGCGGACTGCACGGCGTGCTGATACCGCCCGGCCAGGCGAAGTACGTCACCTGTGTCCGGGGCGCGTTCCGCGACATCGTCGTCGATCTGCGCGTGGGCTCCCCCACGTTCGGCCGGTACGCCGCCAATCTGCTGACCGCGGAGAACGGCATCGCCGTCCATGTCACCGAGGGGCTCGGCCACGGGTTCCTGGCCCTGACGGACGACACGTGCATCTCGTACTCCCTGTCGACCGCACACGTGCCGGGCACCCAGTTCGAGGTCGACCCGCTCGATCCGGAGCTGGCCCTGCCGTGGGAGTTCGCCGAGCCCCCGCTGCTCTCGGAGAAGGACGCGAAGGCACCGAGCCTCGAACAGGCCCGTGCCGCCGGGATCCTGCCGCAGTGGCCGGGGTGACCCGCGCACTTCCCGGACTTCTCGGAACGGAACGACCGGAGCCGGCTCCCCACTCGGGGAGCCGGCTCCGGTCCTTCGTGCTGCAGTGTGCGCGGCCCCGCCGCGCGGCCGTCAGGTCGGGTCGAGGGAGAGGGCGTGCCGGAAGACGTTGCGCGGGTCGTAGGTGTTCTTCACCCGCTGGAGTCTCGGGTAGTTGCCCTTCCAGACGATCTCGTACCAGGGGACGCCGGTGCGGTTCTGCCTGGGATCGCGCAGGTCCACGTCCGCGTAGTTGATGTACGCGCCGTCCTGCCGGCCATTGGGCACGGGGAAGCCGCCGGTCGTGCCGTGGACGTTCTTGCGCAGCGTGCGCAGCCACTCGACCTCGGCCTCGTCATGGGCCGGATCGGGCCAGACCGCGCTGTACCAGAGCTTCATGATGGAGTCGCGCTGCGGGATCGCCGTGGCGGACGACGCCACCTCGTTGATCGCACAGCCGTAGCCGGCCAGGTAGACCAGGCCGACGTTGGCGTGCTTGGGGTCCGTCAGGGACCGGTGCATCGCCACGATCTGGCGCTCGTCGAACTCCGCGCGCATATGGCCCCCGATGGACTTCTGGCGCGTGTATCCCGGCTGGCTGACGGAGGGTTCGAGGATGATCTCCAGCCAGCCGCCCTCCTTCACGTCGACCTTCGGCTCGACGCCCACACCCGCGGACAGCGCGGCGATGTAGTCGTCGTGCAGCTGGTCCGTGTCGGGCAGGGTGGCGTCCATCCGGATCTCCAGCTGCACCGAGCCGACGATCGTGGAGTACAGGTTCAGCGAGCTGTGCATGACGGCGGACCGGTCGCCGGGCTCGCTGTTCGCCGCGTGCCAGGCGTTGTGGTTGGTCACCAGACGCGTGAAGCCCGCCTCCGTCAGCCCGGCCCACGGCCAGGCCACCACGGTCTTGCGCATCCGGGCGGGCGGCTTCGGCAGCAGCGACGAGGGCCCGCCGGTGGCCCCCTGGGTGCGGAACCAGAACCGCGTGACGATGCCGAACTGGCCGCCGCCACCGCCGGTGTGGGCCCACCACAGGTCGTGGTGCGGATCGTCCGGCTCCCGCGTGGCGACGATCGTGCGCGCGCGGTTGCGGCCGGCGACGACGACCTCGACGGCGTACAGATGGTCCACGATCAGGCCGAACCGGCGCGACAGCGGCCCGTAGCCGCCGCCGCTCACATGACCGCCCACGCCCACCTCGGGGCAGACGCCGCCGGGCACGGTGACGCCCCAGCCCTCGTACAGCGCCCGGTACACGTCGCCGAGCCGGGCACCGGCCTCCACGACGAAGGCGTTCATCCCGGCGTCGAAGGTGACGCCCTTCATCTCCGACATGTCGACGAGCACACGGAACTCGGGGTCGTCGACCAGCCGGTCGAAGCAGTGGCCCCCGCTGCGGACCGTGATCCGCCGGTCCCGGGAGACGGCCAGGTTCACCGCCTGCTCCACCTGCCCCGCCGAGCGCACCAGCCAGATCTCGTCGGGACTGGCGACGAAGCGCGTGTTGCAGCCCCGTCCGGCGAGTTCGGCGTAGCGCGCGTCGCCGGGACGGACGACGGCGCCGCGTGCGCCGGTCGGGCCGGTCGGGCCGGTCGGGCCGGCCGGTGCGGCCGCCGCGGACGCCGCCGGCAGGAAGCCCGTGGCGGCACCCGTCGCGGCGATCGCCGAGCCCAGGAGTCTGCGTCGCGAAACCATATCGATCCAATCTGAGCGGGCGGCGGGCACGCGGCACTCTGTGCGGGCGTGCGGGGCCGCAGCGTCGGATCACCCTCGCCGCCGCTTCTTAAGGAGACCTTGTACTGCCCTTGGCACACCCGGCCCGGACAGGCACGGGCCAAGGGCAGTCCAAGGTCGACTTAAGGCAGGGCGACGAGAGTCCTGACGATGGGCGTACGAGCCCACCGGCCCCGAGGCGATCAAGCGCAGCCGGCGGGCGCGCCGCGGCGACCGACACGGTCGGACCCGGCACCGGCCACCCGGCACTCTCCCGCACCGAATCGGCCATGGAGCACACCGGACCCCACCGTCCAGTTCCTCGTATTCCTTCACCACGCGGAAATTTCGCGAGATCAGCCGAAAGGGCCCCTCATGTCACTCCCCGACACCAACGCTGCGCGCCTGCCCCTGACGGCCGCCCAGCACGAAGTGTGGCTCGCCCAGCAGTTGGCGCCGGAGAGCACGCGCTACCGGATCGCGGAGTTCCTCGACATCACCGGCGAGCTCGACACGGCGCTCTTCGATCTGGCGCTGCGCCGGGCGGTGGCGGAGGCCGAAGCCCTGCACGCGCGCTTCTTCGAGGAAGCCGGGGTGGCGTGGCAGGTGATCGAGGAGCGGACCGGCTGGGCCTTCCCGGTGATCGACTTCAGCGGCGAGGCGGATCCGCGCGGGGCCGCCGACGGGTGGATGCGGGCGGAGACCGCCCGGCCGATGGACCCGGCCCGCGACAACCTGTTCTCCTTCGCGCTCCTGAAGCTCGGGCCGCGGCGGTTCATCTGGTACCAGGGCTACCACCACATCATCGTCGACGCGTTCACCTGGGCGCTCTTCGCCCGGCGGGTGGCCGAGCTGTACACGGCCCACGCCACCGATGTGCCGGCGGGGAAGTCCCCCTTCGGGCCGCTGACCCTCCTCCTGGACCGGGACGCCGAGTACCGGGCCTCCGAGCAGTACGCCGAGGACCGGCGGTACTGGATGGACCGGCTTGCCGACCGGCCCGAACCGGCCCGCCTCGCCGGCCGCCCGAACCGGCTCCCCACCGCCTGGCACTGCCACAGCGCGACCCTCCCCGACGAGGCTGAGGCCCGGCTGCACGAGGCCGCCGCCGCGGCCGGGGTGCGCCCGTCCGCCGTGCTGATCGCCGCCACGGCCGCCTATATGCACCGGATGACCGGGGCGGACCACGTGGTGCTCGGCCTGCCGCTGTCGACCCGCACCGACGCCGGTTCGCGCAGCGTCCCCGGCATGGTCGTCAACGCGCTGCCGCTGCGCGTGGAGGTGCACGCGCACACGACGGCGGGCGACCTGATGCGGCAGGTCGCACAGGAGGTCAAGCAGGTGTTGCGGCACCAGCACTACCGCGTGGAGGACCTGGTCCGCGACCTCGGCCTGCCCGGCGGCATGAACGATCTGACCGGCCCGCAGGCCAACATCATGTTCTTCGACTACAACCTGAGCTTCGGCCAGGCCCGTGCCACGGCCCACAGCCTGTACTCCGGCCCGGTCGAGGACCTCTTCGTCATGGCGTACGACCGTTCCGACGGCACCGGCGTACGGATCAACCTTGAGGGCAACACCGACCTGTACACGGCGGACGACCTCGCCGCGCACTCCGGGCGACTGCTGCGCCTGCTCGACGCGTTCACCACCGACACCGACCAGACCGTCGGCGCCATCGGCCTGCTGACCGCCCAGGAGCGCCGGGAGGTGCTGGAGAGCGGCACCGGCGCGGTCCGCGACGTGCGGCCCGCCGTGTTCCCGGAGCTGTTCGAGGCCCAGGCCGCCCGCGATCCGGGGGCCGCCGCCGTGCTCTGCGGCGAAGAGTCGCTGTCGTACGAGGAGTTGGACGCGGCCGCCAATCGGCTCGCGCGGCTCCTCGCCGACGAAGGCGTGGGCCCCGAGCGCGTGGTGGCGCTCGCCCTGCCGCGCTCGCCGCAGCTGGTCGTGGCGATCCTCGCGGTCCTGAAGGCGGGCGCCGCGTATCTGCCGCTGGACCCGGACTACCCCTCCGACCGCCTCGCGTTCATGCTGAAGGACACCGCCCCGGCCCTGCTGCTCACCACGACCGAGCTGGTCGAGGGGCTGCCCGAAACCCCCGTACGGCACCTGCTCCTCGATGACGCCGTCACCGTCAAGACCCTCGACGGCCTCCCGGCCGGCACGCTGACCGACGCGGAGAAGACCGGCCCGCTGCTGCCGACGCATCCCGCGTACGTCATCTACACCTCCGGTTCCACCGGTACGCCCAAGGGTGTCGTGGCCACCCACTCCGGCCTGCCCCACCTGGCGGCGGCGCAGATCGAGCGCTTCGGCGTGCAACCGGGCAGCCGCGTCCTCCAGTTCGCCTCCACCAGCTTCGACGCCGCCGTGTCGGAACTGTGCATGGCGCTGCTCTCGGGCGCCACGCTGGTCCTCGCCCCCGGCGAGCGGCTGCTGCCCGGCGAACCGCTGGCCGCTACCTGCGCCGCGTACGGGATCACCCATCTCACCCTGCCGCCCACCGCCCTCGCGGTACTGCGGCCGGACAGCCTGCCCGCCGGCACCACCCTGATCGTGGCCGGTGAGGCATGCCCGCCCGAACTCGTGGAGACCTGGGCGCCGGGACGCCGGATGATCAACGCCTACGGGCCCACCGAGACGACCGTCTGCGCGACGATGACCGAACCGCTCACGCCCGACGGCGGCGCACCGCCGATCGGCCACCCGATGGCCGACACCCGGTCCTACGTCCTGGACGCGAGCCTGCAGCCGGTGGCCCCCGGCGTCGTCGGCGAGCTGTATGTCACCGGACCCGGCCTGGCGCGCGGCTATCTGGGCCGCACCGCACTGACCGCGCAGCGCTTCGTCGCCGACCCGTTCGGCGCGCCCGGCGAAAGGATGTACCGGACCGGCGACGTCGTACGGCGGCGCGCGGACGGGCAGTTGGACTTTTCTCGCCGCGCCGACGACCAGGTCAAGGTCCGCGGCTTCCGCATCGAACTCGGCGAGGTGCGCTCCGCGCTCGCCGCCCACCCCGGCGTGGCACAGGCCGCCGTCGTGGTGCGCGAGGACCAGCCCGGCAACAAGCGTCTGGTCGGGTACGTCGTCCCCGCGCCGCACGCGGCCGACGACTGGGCCGACGTACGCGAACTCACCGCCGCGGCCCGCGAACTCGCCGCCGGACGGCTGCCCCGCCACATGGTCCCGGACGCCGTCCTCGCGCTGCCCGAGCTGCCGGTGACCGCCAGCGGCAAGCTCGACCGGCGCGCCCTGCCTGCCCCCGAGACGACGGCCGGCACCGCACGCCCGCCCCGCACCCGCGGCGAGCGGATCCTCTGCGAGCTGTACGCCGAGGTCCTCGGCGTGCCCGAGGTCGGCGCCGACGACGACTTCTTCGAGCGGGGCGGGCACTCCCTCCTCGCCACCAGCCTGATCTCCCGGGTCCGCACCGCCATGGGCGCCGAACTCCAGCTGCGTACCCTCTTCAAGGCCCGCACCCCCGCCGAGGTCGCACGGGAACTGGACCAGACCGAGGCCGTGCGCCCGCCGCTGGTGCCCGAGCGGCGGCCGGAGCGCCTGCCGCTGTCGTTCGCCCAGCAGCGGCTGTGGTTCCTGAACCGGCTGCAGGGACCGTCGGCGACGTACAACATCCCGCTGGCCGTACGCCTGACCGGCGAGCTGGACACCGACGCCGTGCGCGCCGCGCTGGCCGACGTCGTGGCCCGCCACGAGGCGCTGCGCACCGTCTTCCCCGAGGTCGACGGCGTGCCCTGCCAGCAGGTCCGCGACAGCGAGGACGCCGCACCGCAGCTGACCGTGGCGGCTCCCGCCGCGAGCGAGCTCGACGCCGCGGTGACCGCCGCGGCACGCCATGTCTTCGACCTCGCCCACGACGTCCCGGTGCGGGCCTGGCTGTTCACGGCGGGCCCCGCCGAACACGTCCTGGTCCTCGTGGTCCACCACATCGCCGCAGACGGCTGGTCGATGCAGCCGCTGTGGCGCGACTTCTCCGCCGCGTACGCCGCCCGCCGCGACGGCCGCGCCCCCGAGTGGACCCCGCTGCCCGTGCAGTACGCGGACTACACCCTGTGGCAGCACCGGGTCCTGGGGGACGCCCAGGAGCCGGACAGCCTCTGGGCGGAGCAGGTGGCGTACTGGAAGCAGGCCCTGGCCGAGCTGCCCGACCGCATCGAGCTGCCGACCGACCGCCCGCACCCGGAACAGGCCTCGCACCAAGGCCGGATCCTGCAGTTCGGCTGGGACGCCGAACTGCACGCGGGCATCGTCGAGTTGGCCCGCAGCTGCCAGGCCAGCCCGTTCATGGTCGTGCACGCCGCGCTGACCGCGCTGCTCTCCCGGCTGGGGGCCGGCACCGACATCCCCGTGGGCATCGGCATCGCGGGCCGCACCGACGAGGCGGCCGAGAACCTCGTCGGGTTCTTCGTCAACACCCTGGTCCTGCGCGTGGACACCTCGGGCCGGCCCACCTTCCGGGACCTCGTCCAGCGGGTGCGGGACACCAGCCTCCAGGCCTACGCACACCAGGACCTGCCCTTCGAGAGCCTGGTCGACACCCTCAACCCGACCCGCACCCTCTCCCACCAGCCGCTGTTCCAGGTCGCCCTCGCCTGGCAGAACGTGCCCCAGGGGCACCTGAACATCCCCGGTCTCGACGGCACGGTGGAGACGGTGGACACCGGCACGTCGAAGGTCGACCTCTCCTTCCACCTCACCGAACAGCACACGGCCGGCCAGGCGCCGGCCGGCATCGGCGGTCTGCTCGAATACAGCACCGACATCTTCGACCCCGCCACCATCGAACTCCTCGAGGCCCGGCTGCGGCTGCTGCTCCAGGCGGCCGTGGCCGACGCCGACCAGACCGTCGGCGCCATCGGCCTGCTGACCGCCCAGGAGCGCCGGGAGGTGCTGGAGAGCGGCACCGGCGCGGTCCGTGACGTGCGGCCCGCCGTGTTCCCGGAGCTGTTCGAGGCCCAGGTCGCCCGCGATCCGGGGGCCGCCGCGGTGGTGTGCGGCGAAGAGTCGCTGTCGTACGGCGAGTTGGACGCGGCGGCCAACCGGCTCGCGCGGCTCCTCGCGGGCCGGGGCGTGGGCCCTGAGCAGGTGGTGGCGCTCGCCTTCCCGCGCTCGCCGCAGCTGGTCGTGGCGATCCTCGCGGTCCTGAAGGCGGGCGCCGCGTATCTGCCGCTGGACCCGGACTACCCCTCCGACCGTCTCGCGTTCATGCTGAAGGACACCGCCCCGGCCCTGCTGCTCACCACGACCGAGCTGGTGGCCGGGCTGCCCGAAACCCCCGTACGACAGTTGCTGTTGGACGACCCCGGCACCGTCGAGACCCTCGACGGGCTTGCGGACACGGTGCTCGCCGACGCGGAGAAGACGGGTCCGCTGCTGCCGACGCATCCCGCGTACATCATCTACACCTCCGGCTCCACCGGCACGCCCAAGGGCGTCATGGCCACCCACTCCGGACTGCCGCATGTGACGGCCCTTCAGGTGGAGCGCTTCGGGGCCCGGCCCGGCAGCCGCGTCCTGCAGTTCGCCTCCACCAGCTTCGACTCCGCCGTATGGGAACTCTGCTTCGCCCTGCTGTCCGGCGCGACCCTCGTCATGGCGCCGAGCGACCGGCTGCTGCCCGGCGAACCGCTGGCCGCCACCTGCGCCGCGCACGGAGTCACCCATCTCACCCTGCCGCCGACCTCGCTGGCGGCCATGGCGCCGGACAGCCTGCCGCTCGACATCACCCTGATCGTCGCCGGTGAGGCCTGCACACCCGCGCTCGTCGAGGCCTGGGCCCCCGGACGCCGGATGATCAACGGCTACGGGCCCACCGAGGCCACCGTGAGCGCCACGATGACCGATCCGCTCACACCCGACGGCAGCACACCGCCGATCGGCTACCCGATCGCCAACGCGCGGGTGTACGTCCTGGACGACAGCCTGCAGCCGGTGGCACCCGGCACACCCGGCGAGCTCTATGTGACCGGACCCGGCCTGGCGCGCGGCTATCTGGGCCGGTCCGCACTGACCGCGCAGCGCTTCGTCGCCAACCCGTTCGGCGCGCCCGGCGAAAGGATGTACCGGACCGGCGACGTGGTGCGCTGGCGCACCGACGGGCAGCTGGACTTCCTCGGCAGGGCCGACGACCAGGTCAAGATCCGCGGCTTCCGCATCGAACTCGGCGAGGTCGAGTCCGCGCTGACCGCCCACCCCGGCGTCGCCCACGCCGCGGTCGTGGTGCGCGAGGACCAGCCCGGCAACAAGCGTCTGGTCGGGTACGTCGTCCCGGCGCCCCCCGAGACCGGCACCGAAGGCCCCGGGACCGGCGAGCACATCGACGAGTGGCGGGACATCTACGACGCGATCTACGAGCAGGAACCCGCCGCCGAAGCCATGGGAGAGGACTTCTCCGGCTGGAACAGCAGCTACGACGGCGAGGCCATCCCGCTGGAGCAGATGCGGGACTGGCGCCGGGCCACCGTCGAGCGCGTCCGCGGACTCGGCCCGCGCCGGATCCTGGAGATCGGCGCCGGCAGCGGACTGCTCCTCGCCCACCTGGCACCGCACTGCGAGTCCTACTGGGGCACCGACATCTCCGCCCCGGTGATCGACCGCCTCGGCCGGCAGATCGCCGCACGCCCGGACCTCGCCGACCGGGTCCAGCTGCGCTGCCGCGCCGCCGACGACTTCACCGACCTGCCCACCGGCTACTTCGACACCATCGTCGTCAACTCGGTGGTCCAGTACTTCCCGCACGCCGACTACCTGGCCGACGTGCTCGGTTCGGCGCTGGAACTGCTCGCCCCCGGCGGCCGGATCTTCCTCGGCGACATCCGCAACCTGCGGCTCGTCCGCAGCCTGCGCACCGCCGTCCAACTGCACCGCGCCGCGGGCACCGCACAGCCGGCGGACGTGCGCCGGGCCGTCGAGCACGATCTGCTGCTCGAGAAGGAACTCCTGGTCGCCCCCGAGTACTTCACCGACCTGCAGAGCCGCACACCCGCCGTCGCCGCCGTCGACATCCGCCTCAAGCGGGGCCGCCACCACAACGAACTCACCCGGCACCGCTACGACGCCGTCCTGCACAAGCAGCCCGCCGAACCCGCCCCGGCCGCCCCGCGCCCGGCCCCCGAGACCCGCCTCACCTGGGGCCGGGAGGTGACCGGCACCGGCGACCTGGCCGGACTGCTGCGCACCGCGCACCCGGCGGGGCTGCGCGTGTCCGGCATCCCCAACGGGCGGATCGCGGGCGAGACGGCCGCCCTGCACGCCATCACCACCGGCCGCCCGGTGGCGGACGCCCTGCGCAGCCTCACCGACACCGACCTGCCCGGAGTGGACCCCGAGGCGCTGCACCTGCTCGGCGAGGAGCACGGCCACCACACCGTCACCACCTGGTCGGCCGCCGGAGAGGCCCACTTCGACGTCCTGTTCCGCACCCCGGACGCGTCGGCCGACGCCTCCGGAAGCGGAGTCGTGGCGTACCGTCCCGCCGTCGCCGACGGCGTACGGACGGGTCCGCTGACCAACCACCCCGCGGCGTCGAACCAGATCACCACCCTGGGCGCCGTCGCCCGCGACTTCGCGGGCGAGCGGCTGCCGCAGCACATGGTCCCGTCGGCGGTGCTTGTCCTGCCGGAGCTGCCGGTGACCGCCAACGGCAAGCTCGACCGGCGTGCGCTGCCCGCGCCGGAGCCCGCCGCCGGCACCTCGCGGCCCCCGCTCACCCCGATCGAGCAGGTCCTGTGCGATCTGTACGCCCAGGTGCTCGGCCTGCAGACGGTCGGCGCCGAGGACGACTTCTTCGACCTCGGCGGGCACTCCCTGCTCGCCACCCGGCTGATCTCCCGGATCCGCACCACCCTGGGCTCCGAGATCCAGATCCGCACCCTCTTCAAGTCGCCCACGCCCGCCGAACTCGCCCTGGCCCTCAACCAGACCGACGCCGCGCGCCCCGCGCTCGACCTGCTGCTGCCCCTGCGCTCCCGGGGCAGCCGGGCCCCGCTGTTCTGCACCCACCCGGCGGGCGGACTCAGCTGGCCCTACGCCGGACTGCTCAGCCATCTCGGCCCGGACCGCCCGCTGTACGGCGTGCAGGCGCGCAGGCTGACCGACCCCGCGTCGCGCCCGGAGACGATGGAGGAGATGGCCGCCGACTATGTGCGGCAGATCCGCGCGGTCCAGCCGCACGGCCCCTACCACCTGCTCGGCTGGTCCTTCGGCGGCATGGTGGCCCACGCGATGGCCACCCGGCTGCGGGAGGAGGGCGAGGAGGTCGGCCTCCTGGTGCTGCTCGACACCTACGTACGTGCCGAGGGAGCCGATGAGGAGGCTCCCGAGGCCGGTGAGCAGCAGATCTTCGGGCTGCTGCTCGACGCCGCCGGGTACCGCCCCGAGGACGTCGAGGGTCAGGAACTCGACCGCGACCTCGTGGTGGACCTGCTGCGCCGCAGCAATCTGCTGCCGCCGGAGATCCTCCAGGACGACGCCCTCACCGCCATGGTCGAGACGTACGCCCACAACATCGGGCTGCAGCACCGGTTCACGCCCGGCCGGCTCGACGCCGACGTGCTGCTGTTCACCGCGTCGCCGTCCGACACGGGCATGGACGTCACCCCCGAGCTCTGGGAGCCCTACGTGGCCGGAACGATCACCACACACCCCGTCGTCGGCGAGCACCAGAACCTGATGCGGCCGCACGCCCTGGCCCAGCTCGGCCCGGTCCTGCGCGCCGCGCTCGACCGCACCGCCCCGAAGGATCACACCCCCAGGAGCTGATCGCCATGTTCGACATGACAGCGGACCAGGAAGCCATCAGGGACACCGCGACGGCCTTCGCCGCGGAGTACCTGGCGCCCCACGCGGTGGAGTGGGACCAGGAGCGGCACTTCCCGGTCGACGTCCTGCGCAAGGCCGCCGAACTGGGCATGGGCGGCGTCAACGTCCGGGAGGAGTCCGGCGGTTCGGGGCTCTCCCGAAGCGACGCCGTGCTCGTCTTCGAGGCGCTCGCGGGCGGCTGCCCGTCGATCTCCGCGTATCTGTCCATCCACAACATGGTCGCCGCGATGATCGACACCCACGGAGACCGGGCGCAGCGCGACCGCTGGGTGGGCCGGCTCTGCCGCATGGACGACCTGGCCAGCTACTGCCTGACCGAGCCGGGCACCGGCTCGGACGCGGCGGCCATCCGCACCCGCGCGGTCCGCGACGGGGACGCGTATGTCATCGACGGCACCAAGCAGTTCATCTCGGGTGCGGGCACCTCACAGACGTATCTGGTGATGGCCCGCACCAGCGGGGACGGCGCCCGCGGCATCACCGCCTTCATCGTCGACAAGGACACGGAAGGCCTCTCCTTCGGGGCCGAGGAACGCAAGATGGGCTGGAGCGCCCAGCCGACCCGGCAGGTGATCCTCGACGGGGTCCGGGTCCCCGGGCGGAACCGGCTCGGCGCCGAGGGCGAGGGATTCAAGATCGCCATGGGCGGCCTCAACGGCGGCCGGCTCAACATCGCCGCCTGTTCCCTGGGCGGCGCACGGGACGCCCTGGAGCGCACCCTCGGCTATCTCGCGGGCCGGGAGGCGTTCGGCGGCCCCCTCCTGGAGCTGCCCACCGTCCAGTTCCAACTGGCCGACATGGCCGTCTCCCTGGAGGCGGCCCAGGCGCTCCTCCAGCGCGCCGCGAAGGCCCTGGACGAGGGGGCCGCGAACGCGGTCGACCTGTGTGCCATGGCCAAGGGCTTCTGTACGGACGCGGGGTTCTCCATCGCCAACCAGGCCCTGCAACTCCACGGCGGATACGGGTATCTCGCCGACTACGGCCTGGAGAAGACCGTCCGCGATCTGCGGGTCCACCAGATCCTGGAGGGCACGAACGAGATCATGCGGCTGATCGTGGGACGGAGCCTGGCGTCCCGGCGGTGAGCGCCACAGCACAGTGCAGCGGCCGGCCTCATCGAGGCCGGCCGCTGCACTGTGCGGGTACTGCGGCTGAGGTCGGCCGACGTCAGCCGCTGTGTGGCGCGGGCACCGTGCCCGGCACGGTCAGCGGGCCCGCCGGGGAGAGCAGCTCCGGGCCGATCGCCTCGACGCTGCCGCAGCCGGTCAGCGTCAGCGCCAGGTCCAGCTCGGCGAGCAGGCAGCGCAGGACGTGGTGCACACCGCGCCGCCCGTCGAGGGCAAGACCGTACTGGTAGGGCCTGCCGTACAGGACGGCGTCCGCGCCGAGGGCCAGGGCCTTGACGACATCGCTGCCGGTACGGACACCGGAGTCCATCAGCACCGGCACACCGTCCCCGACGGCGGCGCGCACCGCCGCGAGGCAGTCGAGCGCGGCCATCGTGCCGTCCAGCTGGCGCCCGCCGTGGTTGGAGACGATCACACCGTCCGCGCCACCGGCCAGCGCGAGGCGGGCGTCGTCGGGATGCAGGACGCCCTTGACCAGGATGGGCAGATCGGTCAGCGCGCGCAGCCATGGCAGCCGGTCCCAGGTCAGCGCCGGATTCCCGGAGACGCTCGCCCAGTGCCTGACGACCGCCTCGGTGCCGGAGCCCGGCGGCAGCGCGGCCCGGAACACCGGATCGCTGGTGAAGTTGGCGAGACCGGTGCCGTGCACGAACGGCAGGAAGCCGTGGTCGAGATCCGCGGGCCGGTACCCGAAGGCGGGGTTGTCGACCGTGAGGACCAGCGCCGAGTACCCGCTCGCCTCGGCCCGCCGGACCAGCGAGGTCGCCAACCGCTCGTCGGACGGCCAGTAGAGCTGGAACCAGCGCGGCCCCGGACCCGCGGCCGCCGCGACCTCCTCCATGCTGTGCGAGGCGAAGGAGGACAGGACGAAGGGCAGGCCCGCGTCGGCCGCGCCCCGCACGGAGGCCAGTTCACCCTCGGGGTGCACCACGGTCTGCGCGGACACCGGCGCCAGCAGCACCGGCGCGGGCAGCCGCGTGCCCAGCAGGGAGACCGAGAGGTCGCGGCGGGTGACGCCGCGCAGCACCCGCGGCACCAGACGCCACCGGCCAAAGGCCTCCCGGTTGGCGCGGCCGGTGTCGCCCGCCCCCGCGTTGCCCGCCACATATCCGTACGCGGCGGGCGACATCACCTCGCGGGCGCCCTCCTCCAACGCCGTGAGATCGGTGCTGAGCCGGCCCGCGCGGCCCTCGGGGCCCGCCAGGTAGATCTCCGGCACCAGATCGGCCGGCGCGCCGAGGGAGTGCCGCCCCGCCAGATCCTCGTGGATGTACCGGGTGAGCAGCTTCGAGATCTCCAAGGCCCGTTCCGTCAGGCCGAAGTGGCCGCCGGAGTGGATCTCCACCGAGTGCTCGGCCGCGGTGTGCCGGGTCCAGTCCTGCACCTGCTCAAGGGAGTTCTTCGGGTCCTCCGACGCCAGGAGCACGGTGAGCGGAGTCTTGAGCACGGTCTCTGGCGCGCACCGGTAGCGGCGCAGCAGCCGATGGTCCGCGCGCAGCATGCGCAGCACCTCGGCGAGGAACTGCGGGTCCTGGAGCAGCGGTTCGGGCACACCGCCCAGCTGCCGAAGCCCGGCCACCAGGACCTCGTCCCCGCTGGCGTCGAGGTCGAGCTCCTCCCAGTCCGCGGACGGCGGCCGGGCCGCGGAGACGAACAGCCGGGCCACGGTGGAACGCTGCTCCAGGATGCGGGCCGTCTCGAACGCCGCGAGGGCGCCCATGCTGTGGCCGAGCAGGAAGAGCGGCCGGTCGGCGTAGGGGGTCAGGGCGTCGGCCGCCCCCGCGGCCAGGGCCGCGATGTCCGGGGCGAACGGCTCGGCCCTGCGGTCCTCCCGGCCGGGGTACTGCACGGCGAGCAGTTCGACGTCGTCGGGCAGCGCACCGGAAAGGCCGGTGAAGGCGTGTGCGGTGCCCGCCCCGTGCGGGAAGCAGACCAGGCGGGCGGAGGCGTGCTGTCTGCGGTGGAAGACCCTGATCCAGCGCGCTGCGCCGGCCGCGGGCCCCGCGGCGGCGGACGGACGTGCGGCGGTGCGCTCGGTCATGACGTCGGTGCCCCGTTCTCGGTGGTGGTGGCCAGCTGGTCGAGCAGGCGGCCGAGGCGCTCGCGCACGGCGGCCCGCTCGGCACCCGTCAGTTCGGTCCGCTCCGCGAACGCCGCCTCGAACTCGGTGAGTCCGTCGAACAGCGGCGAGTCGGCCGCGACGTCCTCGGAACCTTGAACGCCCCCGCCCCCGCCCCCGCCCCCGGACAGCGCCAGCTCCTCACCCATGTACGCGGCGAGCAGGCGCGGCGTCGGCCAGTCGAAGATGAAGGTGGCGGGCAGCCGCAGCCCGGTCGCCGCCGCGAGCCTGTTGCGCAGCTCCACCGCGGCGAGCGAGTCCACGCCCGCGTGGTCGAAGGCGCGGTCCGGGTCGACGGTGGCGGCGGAGGCGTGGCCGAGCACCCCGGCGATCTCGCCGAGTAGCCGGCCGAGGAAGGCGTCGCCGTCGTCCTCGGGAGCGGCGTCCCGCGCGGACCGCGGGTGCTCGTCGGATCGCGGGTGCTCGTCGGACCCGACCAGCCCGTCGCGTCCTTCGAGCCCGTCGCGTCCCTCGGGCCCGGTGGGCAGCAGGGATTCCAGGAGTCGCGGCAGGGTGCCGCCGCGGTGCTGTGCGGCCAGCGCTTCGACGTCCCAGCGGCCCGCCACGGCCACCGGCCGGTTCCTGCGGACCGCCGCGTCGAAGAAGGCCAGGCCCTGCTCGATCGACATCAGCACGATGCCGAGCCGGGCCATGCGGGCGATCTGGGCGTCGGTGAGGGTACTGCCCATGCCGCCCGCCACGTCCCACTGGCTCCATACGACGGACACACCCGGCCTGCCCTCCGCGCGCCGCTGCTCCATCAGCCCCTCAAGGAACGCGTTCGCCGCCGCGTAGGCGCCCTGTCCCGCCGAGTTGAGGGTGCTCGCGACGGAGGAGAAGACGACGAACGCCGACAGGTCGAGGTCCGCGGTCAGTTCATGAAGGTTGAGCGCCGCGTCGGCCTTCGGACGCAGCGGCCGCTCGAAGTCGGCGGCCGTCAGATCGGTCAGGACGCCGCCCTCCAGGACGCCCGCGGCATGCACGAGACCACCGACGCGTACGCCGTCGCGGGCGAGGGCGTCGAACACGGCGGCCAGCGCGTCACGGTCGGCCGCGTCACAGGCCACGGCCCGCACCTCGGCGCCGAGACCGCGCAGTTCGTCGATCGCGCGCTCCCCGTCGGGTCCCGGCGCGCCCCGGCCCATCAGGACCAGCTGCCGCACGCCGTGCCGCTCCACCAGATGCCGGGCGGTGATCCGCCCGAGCCAGCCGTGGCCGCCGGTGACCAGCACCGCCCTTGAGGTGTCCCAGGGCCCCTCGGGCGCCGGCAGGTCGAGGACGACCTTGCCGATGTGCCGGGCGTCGGCCAGGTACTGGAAGGCCTCGGGAGCGCTGCGGATGTCCCAGGCCGCCACCGGAGGCAGCCGCAGGGCGCCCTCCTCGAACAGGCCCATGAGGGTGCGGAGCATCTCCTGGATGCGGTCGGGTCCCGGCTCGCGCACGTCGAAGGCCCGGTAGTCGACGCCGGGGTGCGCCGCCGCCACCTCTCCCGGATCGCGGCGGTCCGTCTTGCCCATCTCCAGGAACCGGCCGCCGCGCGGAAGGAGCCGCAGGGACGCGTCGGCGTACTCCCCGGCAAGGGAGTTGAGCACGACGTCGACGCCCGCGCCGCCGGTGTGGTCCAGGAACCGCTGCTCGAAGCCCGGCGTCCGGGACGAGGCGATGCGCTCCTCGGGCAGGCCCGCGGCACGCAGCGCGTCCCACTTGGCCGGGCTCGCGGTGGCGTAGGCGACGGCGCCGATGTGCCGGGCGAGCTGGAGCGCGGCGGTGCCCACGCCGCCCGTGCCAGCGTGCACGAGCACCGTCTGGCCCGCGCGCAGCTCCGCCAGCTCCACCAGGGCGTAGTAGGCGGTCAGATAGGTCACGGGGACCGCTGCCGCCTGACGGAAGGACCAGCCCTCCGGCATCGGGCAGAGCAGCCGCCGGTCGGCGACCGTGGTCGGCCCGACCCCGGAGAACAGGCCGAGGACCCGGTCGCCGGGCCGCAGGTCCGTGACGCCGTCCCCGACCTCGACGACCACACCGGCACCCTCGCCGCCCCGGCCGGGGCCTGCGGCGTCCGGGTCGGCGGACGCCGGAACGGCGCCCAACGACAGCAGTACGTCACGGAAGTTGAGCCCGGCCGCCCGCAGCCGCACCCGGACCTCGCCGGGCGCGAGCGTCCGCTCGGCCTCCGGCCAGGGCTCCAGGGAGATGCCGGCGAAGGACTTCTTGCCGACGTGCTCCAGACGCCAGTTCTGTCCGGCGGGCGGAGTCAGCGTCGACGCGGGGGCGCCGGCGTCGAGCGCCGGCCGGTATCCGGTCCCGCCGCGCAGCGCCAGCTCCGGCTCGCCGGTGGCGAGCGCGGCGGCCAGGGCCTCGCGCGAGGCGTCCGTGCCGTCCTCGTCGAGCAGGGCGAAGCGGCCGGGATGCTCGGCCTGCGCGGAGCGCAGCAGCCCCCAGACGGCACGGTGCGCGGGCTGCTGACCGGGCGAACGCACCCCGTCCACGGCGACGGCGCCACGGGTGACGACCACGAGCCGGGCGCCCGCCAACCGCTCGTCGCCGAGCACGAACTGGACCGCGCCCAGCACCCCGTCCAGCGTCTCCCGTACGGCCGCGGACGTGTCGGCCACGGGTGTCGGGCAGGACAGCAGCAGGGTCCGGGGCGCGGGATCGCCCGCCGCGAGGGCCGCGGCGACGGCGGCCCGGTCGCCCTCCGCGGTGATCTCCGCCCAGGTCCCGGCCGGCGCGGGGGACAGCTCGGGAAGCGGCGTCCAGTGCGGCAGGAACAGACCGTCGGAATCCGGTACGCCGGTGACGTCGGCCGGGGCCGCGCCGCCGGGCCCGGACCGCCGTACCCCACCGGTGTGTTCGGGCAGGTCGAGCCAGTGCCGGCTGCGCTGGAAGGGGTAGCTCGGCAGCGCGACCCGGCGGGCGCCGCGGCCCGCGAACAGGGCGGCCCAGTCGACGTCGGCGCCGACGCAGTGCAGCCGGGCGACGGCGGTCAACAGGGCGGTGCCCTCAGGCTGTTGACGGCGCTGCGCCGCCGCAAGTTCCGGAACCGACCCGGCCTCGAAGCAGCCTGCGGCCATCGCGGTGAGATCGCCCGCGGGACCCACCTCAAGGAAGCGGCCACAACCCAGCTCCGCCAGGGACCGGACGCCGTCCTTGAAGCGGACCGCCTCGGCGGCGTGCCGCACCCAGTACTCGGGGTCGGCGAGCGCGCCCGGCCGCGTCGGCTGCCCGGTGAGGTCCGAGACCACCGTGAGCTGCGGCTCGTGGAACGTCAGCCCCTTGACGACCGTACGCAGCTCGTCGAGGGCGGGCTTCATCAGCGGGGAGTGGAAGGCGTGGCTGACCTTCAGCCAGGTGGCCTTGCCGCCGGTCGCCTCGAACTCCGCGACGACGGCGGCGAGTTCGTCCCGGTCGCCGGAGAGCACCGTGGCGGCGGGCCCGTTGACGGCCGCGAGGGAGATCCGGTCCGTGCGCCCGGCGACCAGCGCGCTCGCCGTCTCCTCGTCCGCGCGCAGCGCCACCATCGCGCCGCCCTCCGGCAGCCGCTGCATGATCCGGCCGCGGGCCACGGCCAGTTCGGCCGCGTCCGCGAGCGAGAGCACACCCGCGGCGTGCACCGCGGCGAGCGCGCCGACGGAGTGCCCGATGACCGCGTCGGGCCTGATCCCGCAGGACTCGAAGAGCCGGAACAGGGCGACCTCGTACGCGAAGAGAGCGGGCTGCGTGTACTCGGTGCGGTGGATCAGCGTGGCCTCGGCCGAGCCTTCGGGCGCGAAGAGGACCTCGCGCAGCGGGCGGTCGAGGCGCAGGTCCAGCTCCGCGCAGACCGCGTCGAAGGCGGCGGCGAACGCCGGGAAGGCGCGGTACAGCTCCCGGCCCATGCCGGGCCGCTGGGCGCCCTGCCCGGCGAAGAGGAAGGCGTTGCGGCCCTCGACCGCCTTGCCCTGTACGGGAGTTGTACCGTCCTGCGCGATGGCGCGCAGCCCGTCGAGCAGGCCCTCCCGGCTCTCGGGGAGCAGCACCGCGCGCCGCGTGAGGTGGGCGCGCGTGGTGGCCAGCGAGAAGCCGAGGTCGAGCAGGCCAGGAGCCGCGGCGGGATCGGCGGTCAGCACGTCGAGGACGCGGGCGGCCTGCGCCCGCAGCGCGCTCTCGCCGCGCGCCGACAGGGTGACGGGCACGACCGGCAGCGGCGCCGCGACCGGTTCGGCGGCCGGTGTCGCGGAGTCGTCGGGGGCCTGCTCCAGGATGACGTGGGCGTTGCCGCCGCTGATGCCGAACGAGGACACCGCGGCCCGCCGCGGACGCCCGTGCTCGGGCCACGGCCGCGCCTCGGTCAGCAGCGCCAGCGTCCCCTCGGACCAGTCCACGTGCGGGGTGGGTTCGTCCGCGTGCAGGGTCCGGGGGAGCGTGCCGCTGCGCAGCGCCATCGTCATCTTGATGACGCCGCCGACCCCGGCGGCGCTCTGTGTGTGGCCGATGTTGGACTTGAGCGATCCCAGGTGCAGCGGGCGGTCCGCCGGGCGGTCCGTGCCGTACGCGGCGATCAGGGCGCTCGCCTCGATGGGGTCACCGAGCGAGGTGCCGGTGCCGTGCGCCTCCACGGCGTCCACCTCGTGCGGGGCGACACCGGCGGCGGACAGCGCCTGCCGGATGACGAGTTCCTGGGCGTGGCCGCTGGGCGCGGTCAGGCCGTTGCTGTCGCCGCTCTGGTTCATGGCGGAGCCGCGGATCACCGCGAGGACGGGGTGGCCGAGACGGCGGGCGTCCTCCAGGCGCTCCAGGAGCAGCAGCCCGGCACCCTCGGACCAGCCGGTGCCGTCCGCGGACGCGGCGAACGACTTGCAGCGGCCGTCGGAGGACAGCCCGCGCTGCCGGCTGAACTCCACGAACGGCATCGGCGTCGCCATCACCGTGGCGCCGCCCGCCAGCGCGAGGGAGCACTCGCCGCGGCGCAGCGCGTTGCTCGCCAGGTGCAGCGCCACCAGCGAGGACGAGCAGGCCGTGTCCACGGTCAGGGCGGGACCCTCGAAACCGAACGTGTAGGAGAGCCGCCCGGAGGCGACACTGCCCGCGCTGCCGAGTCCCAGATAGCCCTCGTACTCGGCGGGCGCGGGGTTCAGACGGGAGCCGTAGTCGTCGTACATGGTGCCGACATAGACACCGGTACGGCTGCCCCGCAGCGCCGTCGGGTCGAGCCCCGCGCTCTCGAAGGCCTCCCACGCGGTTTCGAGGAGCAGCCGCTGCTGCGGGTCCATCGCGTGCGCCTCGCGGGGCGACACCTCGAAGAAGTCCGCGTCGAACTCCGCGGCGTCGTAGAGGAACCCGCCCTCCTTCACGTACGACGTGCCCGGCTGCTCCGGGTCCGGGTCGTACAGCGACGGCAGGTCCCAGCCGCGGTCGTCGGGGAACGGGCCGACGGCGTCGACCTCATCGGTGACGAGCCGCCACAGGTCCTGCGGGGAGCTGACGCCGCCGGGATAGCGGCAGGCCATGCCGACGATGGCGATCGGCCCGTGCTCGCGCTCGGCCTGCCGCGCGGCGGCGGCCCGCAGCTGCTCGTTGTCCTTCAACGCGGCCCGCAGCGCGTCGACGACTTGCTCGTGGGATGTGGCCGTCATCGTGTTTCTCCATCGGTTCCGTGCCGGGGCTGGTCGGTGCGGCCTGCGCCCAGAGCCAGGCGGACCAGTTCATCGGTGGTCATCGTGTCCAGGGCGTTGTCGTCGGCCGGCCCGTCGGCGGCGTCGGTTCCTTCCGTGCCGGACCCCTGTGGCCCCTGCGGCACCTGCGGCACCTGCGGCACCTGCGGCCCGACGAGCTCGGCGGCGAGGCGGTCCGCGAGGACACCGGGGCTTGGGTCGTCGAAGATGAGCGTCGGCGGCAGCCGTACGCCGGTCACCTTGCTGAGCCGGTTGCGCAGTTCGAGCGAGGTCAGCGAGTCGAAGCCCATGTCCTGGAAGCGGCTGGTGGCCGAGACCCGCTCCTGGGCCGAGTGCCCGAGGACGGCGGCGACCTCGGCCCGCACGGCCTCCAGGACGATATGGCGCTGTTCCTTGCGCGGAGCCCCGGCGAGCCGGCCGCGCAGCGCGGCCGCCGGGTCCTCGGCGGGCCGGTCGGCCGCCGTTTCGCGCGCGGCCGCCGGGGCGAGGGCCCGCAGCACGGCCGGGGCCGATGCCGCGTCGAGTCCGCTCAGGTCGAGCCGGGCGGGCACCAGGACGGGAGCGGCGTCCGCGACGGCCGTGTCGAACAGGGCGAGGCCCTCGTCGACGGGCAGCGCGGCGACCCCCGAGCGTGCCAGGCGGCGCAGATCGGCGGCACCGAGGGCGCCGCCCAGACCGCCCCCGGAGGCCGTCGCCGCCTCCTCTCCCTCGCCGGCCCACAGACCCCACGCCAGGGACACGGCGGGCAGCCCTTCGGCGTGCCGACGGTGGGCCAGGGCGTCGAGGTAGGCGTTGGCGGCCGCGTAGTTGCCCTGACCCGAGGTGCCGAGCAGGCCCGCGAGGGAGGAGAAGAGCACGAACGCGGAGAGTCCGAGATGGCGGGTCAGTTCGTGCAGATGGGTCGCGGCGGCGGCCTTGGGCCGCAGCACGGCATCGAGCCGCTCGGGCGTCAGCCCTTCCACGACCGTGTCGTCGAGCACGCCCGCCGAGTGCACCACCGCGGTCGGCGGCTGCCCGAGCCCGTCGATGACGGCGGCCAGGGCGGCCCGGTCCGCCGTGTCGCAGGCCGCGACGGTCACCTGGACGCCGGTGGCCTCCAGCTCGGCGACGAACTCGGCGGCGCCCGGCGTGCGCAGCCCGCGCCGCCCGGTGAGCACGAGGCTCCGTACGCCGTACCGGTCCGTCAGATGCCGGGCCACCAGGCGGCCCAGGGTGCCGAGACCGCCGGTGATCAGGACGTTGCTGTGCGCGTCGAACGGCGCGGTGCCGGTGGCCCGCGGCTGGTGGGCGCGCAGCCTCGGCACCAGGAACGTACCGGTACGCAGGGCGAGTTGGGGCTCCTCGGAAGCCACTGCCGGCACCAGGCGGCGCACGGACTCCGGGCGGCCGTCGGTGTCGATCAGGGTGAACCGCCCGGGGTGCTCCGACTGGGCGGCACGCACCAGGCCCCACACCGCGGCGCGCTCCGGGTATGGGTGCTCTCCGTCGCCCGCGGCGACCGCGCCCTCGGTGAGCAGCACGAGCCGGGCGGCGGCGAGCCGTTCGTCGGCGAGCCAGCGCCGGACGAGGCCGAGGACTTCCCCGGCGTCCGCCCCGGCGGGCCCATCGGGTTCGATGGGCCCACCGGAAGCTGGGGCTACGCGGTGTTCCGCCGGCCCGGTGGCGGCGCCCGCACCGCCTCTGTCGACGGGCGCGCCGGTCGCGGTGGGGCCGCTGTGTGCGGCGGCCCCACCGAGTTCGAGGACGACGACGGAGGGAACTTCCGCACCGTCGTCGAGGGAGAGAAGCAGATCGTCGAGGGCCGCGTGGGCCCGCACGGATACCCCGCCCGCGCGCACGGCGTCGCGCAGCTCCTCGCCGCCCGCGCCGACCACGGCCCAGGGTCCCGCGGGAGCGGGGACATCCGGCGTCACGCCGGTCCAGTGCAGCGCGAACAGCGAGGCCGCTTCGGCCGGTCCGTCGGCGGCGGGTGTCAGCTCGCGCAGGGCGAGCTCGTCGACGCCGAGCACCGGAGCGCCGGTCGCGTCGGCGACGAGCAGGGCGTAGGTGTCGCCCGCGCCGCGCCGCAGCCGTACGCGCAGGGGGCCCGTGCCGTCGCCGTGCAGGGTCAGGCCGCTCCACGCGAACGGCACGAGGAGCCGGGATTCGTCCCCGGCCGCGCCGAGCAGGGCGTGCAGAGCGGCGTCCAGGACGGCCGGGTGCAGCAGGAAACCGCTGCCGGTCGCCTCGGCGGGCGGCACGACCTCCGCATACAGGTCGGCCCCCTGCCGCCACAGTGCGCGCAGCCCCCGGAAGGCGGGGCCGTAGCCGTAACCGCGCCCGGCCAGCCGGGAGTACAGGCCGTCGAGCGCCACCGGCGAGGCCTCCGGGGGCGGCCACGCGGTGAGGCCGTCAGGCTCCGTGCCGTCGGCGGAGGCCAGCGTGCCGGTGGCGTGCCGGGTCCACCGGGCGCCCCCGGCGCCGTCGGGCCGGGAGTAGAGGGTGAGCGAGCGGCTGCCGTCGGCGGCCGGCTCCCCGACGATGAGCTGCACCGCGACGGGCCGCTCCAGCGACAGGGGCTGTTCCAGGGCGAGTTCGGCCACCCGCCCCGCACCGGTGCGCCGCGCGGCGCACAGCGCGAGCTCCGCGACGCCCGCGCCGGGCAGCAGCACGGTTCCGGCGACGGTGTGGTCGGCGAGCCAGGGCTCGGCCCGCGCGTCGAGCCGCCCGGTGAACAGCAGGCCGCGCCCGTCGGCGAGTTCCGTGCCCGCGTCGAGCACCGGATGGTCTTGCCCGGCGGCCCGGTCCACGGCCGCGGCCGGCGCGCTCAGCCAGTAGCGCTCGCGCTGATAGGGGTAGGTGGGCAGCGGCACGGTACGGCCGCCCTCGAAGAACGCACTCCAGTCGACCCCGGTGCCCGCCACATGGAGCTGGGCCAGGGCGGCGGTGAACGTCCGCACCTCGTCGTGGCCGCGCCGGAGCAGAGGCGCGGCAGCGACGTGCTCGCCCTCGCCCTCGCCTTCGCGGTCCCGGACCAGGGCGGTGAGCACGGCATCCGGCCCTAGCTCGACGAAGCCGGTGACCCCGTCCCGCATGAGGTGCCCGATGCCGTCGGCGAAGCGGACGGTGGAGCGGAGTTGGTGGACCCAGTAGTTGGGGTCGGTGAGTTGTTCGGTGGTGGCGGTGTGTCCGGTGAGGTTGCTGATGATGGGGATGCGGGGTGGGTGGTAGGTGAGTTGGGTGGTGATGTGGCGGAATTCGTCGAGGATTCCGTCCATGTGGGGTGAGTGGAAGGCGTGGCTGACTTTGAGGTTGGTGGTTTTGCGGCCCTTTGCCATCCAGATCTCAGTGAGTTGGGTGGCGGCGTGGGTGTCTCCGGTGATGACGACGGAGGTGGGTCCGTTGACGGCGGCGAGGTCGAGGAGTCCGTTGTAGGGGAGGAGGGTTGGGCGTATTTCTTCTTCGGTGGCTTGGATGGCGGTCATGGTGCCGCCGGTGGGGGCGGTTTGCATGAGGCGTGCGCGGTGGGCGACGAGGGTGCAGGCGTCGGTGAGGTCGAGTACGCCGGCGACGTGGGCTGCGGTGATTTCGCCGAGGGAGTGGCCGAGGAGGTGGTCGGGGGTGATGCCGTGGTGTTCGAGGAGTCGGAAGAGGGCGACTTCGATGGCGAAGAGGGCGGGTTGGGTGTAGCGGGTCTCGTCGAGCAGCGCCGCGTCCGCACTGCCCTCCTCCGCGAAGACCAGCCTCTTGAGGGGGATGTCCCCGACCGACTCCATGCGCTCGCAGATCTCGTCGAACGCGGCGGCGAACACCGGGAACCTGGCGTGGAGTTCACGGCCCATGCCGGGCCTCTGACTGCCCTGCCCCGTGAAGAGGAAGGCGGTACGGGCCGACCCCGAGACGCTGCCGGTCACCACGTTCCGCGCCGCCTCGCCGTCCCGCAGCGCGTCCAGCCCCGCAAGCAGCTCGGCGCGGTCCGCGGCGAGCACGACGGCCCGGTCCGTGAGCGCGGACCGGGACACGGCCAGGGAGTGGCCGACGTCGAGATCCGACCGGCCGAGCGCACCGGAACCTGCGTCCCCGGAACCGGCGGCCAGCGTCCGCAGTTGTGCGGCCTGGGCGCGCAGGGCGCGCGGGCCGCGCGCGGAGACCACCCACGGCAACAGGCCGGGAACGACGGGCTCTTCGGGGGCGGCAGGGTCGGCCGAGGCGGCGGTGGGCTCCTGCGGCGCCTCCTCCAGGACGACATGGGCGTTGGTGCCGCTCACGCCGAACGACGAGACACCGGCGCGCCGCGGGCTCTCGCCCACCGGCCAGGGCCTGGCCTCCGTGAGGAGCGACACCGCGCCCTCGTCCCAGTCGACGTGCGACGTCGGCTCGCCGACGTGCAGCGTGCGGGGCAGTACGCCGTGCCGCATCGCCTGCACCATCTTGACGATGCCGCCGACGCCGGCCGCGGCCTGCGCGTGCCCGATGTTGGACTTCAGGGTGCCCAGGTACAGCGGCCGTTCCGGGGCCCTGTCCTGTCCATAGGTGGCGAGCAGGGCCTGTGCCTCGATGGGGTCCCCGAGCCGGGTGCCGGTGCCGTGCGCCTCGACGGAGTCGACGTCGGCGGGGGAGAGCCCGGCCTGGGCGAGGGCGTCACGGATGACCCGCTCCTGGGAGGGGCCGTTCGGCGCGGTCAGCCCGTTGCTCGCGCCGTCCTGGTTGACCGCCGAACCGCGCACGACGGCGAGGACCGCGTGCCCGTTGCGGCGGGCGTCGGAGAGCCGCTCCAGGAGCAGTACACCCACACCCTCGCTCCACGCTGTGCCGTCCGCCGAGTCCGAGAACGCCTTGCAGCGACCGTCGGGCGCGAGACCGCGCTGGCGGCTGAACTCGACGAAGGTGCCGGGCGCCGACATGACGGTGACACCACCGGCCAGCGCCAGTTCGCACTCGCCGTTGCGCAGCGCCTGCGCCGCCAGATGGGTGGCGACGAGCGACGACGAGCACGCCGTGTCGACGGTGATCGCGGGACCCTTGAGACCCAGCGTGTACGAGACGCGGCCGGAGACCACGCTCGGTGAGTTCCCGGTGAACCCGTACGCCTCCACGCTCTGCGGCGTCGCGGGCAGCCGCGAGGTGTAGTCGCTGTACATGACGCCGCAGAACACGCCGGTACGGCTGCCGTGCAGGGCGGTGGGCGCGATGCCCGCGCTCTCCACGGCCTCCCAGCTGGTCTCCAGGAGGAGCCGCTGCTGCGGGTCCATGCCCGCGGCCTCGCGCGGGCTGATGCCGAAGAACCCGGCGTCGAAGCGGTCGGCGTCGTACAGGAATCCGCCGTGCCGCGTGTACGACTTCCCGGCCTTGTCGGGGTCCGGGTCGTAGAGGTTCTCGACGTCCCAGCCCCGGTTCTCCGGGAACGGGCCGATGGCGTCGGTGCCGTCGGCGACGAGCCGCCACAGATCGTCCGGGGTGCGCACGTCGCCGGGGTAGCGGCAGGCCATCCCGACGATCACGACGGGATCGTCCTGTACGTCGGCGGCCCGGACCGGCGCGGTGTCCGCCGGGGCGGGTGCCGCCCGGTCGAGCTGCGCCAGCAGATGGTCGGTGAGCTCCGCCGGGGTGGGGTGGTCGAAGACCACGGTCGCCGACAGCCTGACCCCGGTGGCCTTGCCGAGCCGGCCGCGCAGTTCGAGACCCGACAGGGAGTCGAGGCCCAGGTCGCGGAAGGCGGTGTCCGCGGCGACGCCCGCCGCGTCCGGCAGCGCGAGCACGGCGGAGACGGCCGCACGGACCAACTCCTCCACGGCACGGCGGCGTTCGGCCTCCGGAAGGCCGGCCGTGCGGGCCGCCCAGGAGTCGGCGCCGCCCGGCTCGCCCGGTGCCTCGGCCCGGCGGCGGGTCCGGGGCGCGAGGGAGCGCAGCAGCGCGGGCGGGGTGTGGTCGGGGTCGCGCAGCGCCGCCAGGTCGAGTTCGACCGGGGCGAGCAGCGGCTCGCCGGTGGCCAGGGCGGCGTCGAACAGCTCCATGCCGCGCTCGGCGGTCAGCGGCAGGATGCCGTTGCGGCCCCAGCGTGAGACGTCCGCGGCGGATAGGTCCGCCGCCATGCCGCCCGTCGCCGGGTCCCACATCCCCCAGGCGAGGGCCGTCGCGGGCAGACCGTGCGCCCGGCGGTGCTGGGCCAGCGCGTCGAGGTGGGCGTTGGCCGCGGCGTAGGCGCCCTGGCCGGGGTTGCCGAGGAGTCCGGCGATCGAGGAGAACATCACGAACGCGGCGAGCGGCAGCCCGGCGGTCAGCTCGTGCAGATGGCGGGCGCCGTCCGCCTTGGCGCCGAGCACCCGGTCGACCGCGTCGGGGCCGAGGTTGTCCAGGGTGGCGTCGGCGAGCACACCGGCGGTGTGCACCACGGCGGTCAGCGGGTGCTCACGGTCCACCCCGGCAAGCACCTCGGCGAGCCGGGCGCGGTCGGTGACGTCGCAGGAGACGGCGGTGGCATCGGCGCCCAGCGCGGCGAGTTCCGCGACCAGTTCGGGTGCCCGGCCGCCACGGCTGCACAGCAGCAGATGCCGCACGCCGTGCCGGACGACGAGATGCCGGGCGACCAGCGCACCCAGGCCGCCGGTGCCGCCGGTGATCAGGACGGTGCCCTCGGGGTCGAGCGCCCGCCCGGCGTCCTGCGGTCCGGGGGTACGGGTCAGCCGAGGCGCGTACAACGTGCCGTCCCGCAGCGCCAGTTGAAGCCCCCCGGCGACCGCGACGGCGGCGGCCGCGGACAGCGCGGCCTCGCCGGCGGTGTCGGCGGTGTCGGCGGTGTCCAGGAGCGCGAAGCGCCCCGGATGCTCGCTCGCCGCGGTGCGCAGCAGTCCGTGCACGGCGGCGGCGGACAGGTCGCGGACGTCCTCGCCGGGCACGGCGGCGACCGCCGCGCGTGTCAGGAGCAGGAAGGCGGTCGACCCCAGGCGCTCGTCGGCGAGGCAGCCCCGCACGACGGCGAGGGTCTCGCGGACCGCGGCGCGGGTCGCCGCGATCTCGGCGCGCCGGTCATCGGGGGTGCGGCAGGGCAGCACCAGGACGTCGGGGGCCGGCGCGCCGGCCCGGAGGGCGGCGTCCAGGGCGTCGAGGTCGCGGTACGGCACGGCGTCGAGCCCGGCCGTGCCGTCGCCGAGCACGGCCCAGCGCCCGACGGGTGCCGCGCCGGCCGCTTCCGGCACCGGCTGCCATGCCACGCGGAGCAGTCCGTCGCGGTCCCCGCCGCCGTGCACGGCGATCCGGTCGGCGGCCACCTGGCGCAGCGTCAGGGATTCGACGGACAGCACGGGCCGCCCGGCCGGGTCGTCGGCGGTCAGGGCGATGGCGTCGCCCTCGCCGCGCGTCAGGCGCACCCGAAGGCGGGTGGCCCCCGACGCGTGCAGGGTGACACCGTCGTACGAGAAGGGCAGGCGCAGCGCGGCAGCGGCGTCCCCGGCCTCGGGCGCCATGTCGAGCAGCAGCGCCTGCTGGGCCGCGTCGAGCAGCGCGGGGTGGATGCCGTACTCGGCGGCCTCCGCGTGCAGTTCCTCGGGCAGCGCCACTTCCGCGTAGACGTCCGTGCCCGACCGCCAGGCGGCCCGCAGTCCGCGGAAGGCAGGCCCGTAGGCGTACCCCAGTTCGGTCAGACGCTCGTACAGACCCTCGTGCGCGAGCGGACGCGCGCCCGGCGGCGGCCAGGCGCCCCGCTCGGCCGCCGGACGCGCACCGGTCGCGGTCAGGACGCCCGAGGCGTGCCGGATCCACTCGCCGTCGTCCCACGCCTGCCCGTCCGCCGACGTCTCACGGCGCGAGTGGACGGCGACGGAGCGCTCGCCGGACGCGTCCGCGGCACCCACGGTGATCTGCAGCCGGATGCCCTCGTCGGGCAGGAACAGCGGCTCCTCCAGGACGAGTTCGCGCAGCCCGTCCAGGCCCGCACGGTCGCCCGCGGCGACGGCGAGCTCCACCACGGCCGCTCCGGGCAGCAGTGTGGACCCCGCGATGACGTGCTGGGCGAGCCATGGGTGCGTACGCGGCGAGAGCCGTCCCGCGATGAGCAGTCCGTTCCCCGTGGCGAGGCTCGTCAGACCCCCGAGCAGCGGGTGGCCGGCCGGCGTGAGCCCGAGCCCCGCGGCGTCGCCCGCGGGGGCCGGCGCGTCGAGCCAGTAGCGGCGGCGCTGGAAGGCGTAGGTGGGCAGCACGGCCCGCCGGGCGCCGGGGAACAGCCGCCCGGCGTCCGACGCGACGCCGTGCAGGGCGAGTCGGGCGAGGGCGGACGCGAAGGCGTGCGCCTCGGACCGGTCGGCGCGCAGCGCGGCGAACGGCTGCGGGCCCTCATCGCCCAGGCAGCCCCGGGCCATGGCCGCGAGGACGGGCGCCGGGCCCAGCTCCACGTAGACGGTGACGTCGTCGTCCCGGAGCGCGCGGATGCCGTCGGCGAAGCGGACGGTGGAGCGGAGTTGGCGGACCCAGTAGTTGGGGTCGGTGAGTTGTTCGGTGGTGGCGGTGTGTCCGGTGAGGTTGCTGATGATGGGGATGCGGGGTGGGTGGTAGGTGAGTTGGGTGGTGATGTGGCGGAATTCGTCGAGGATTCCGTCCATGTGGGGTGAGTGGAAGGCGTGGCTGACTTTGAGGTTGGTGGTTTTGCGGCCCTTTGCCATCCAGATCTCAGTGAGTTGGGTGGCGGCGTGGGTGTCTCCGGTGATGACGACGGAGGTGGGTCCGTTGACGGCGGCGAGGTCGAGGAGTCCGTTGTAGGGGGGGAGGGTTGGGCGTATTTCTTCTTCGGTGGCTTGGATGGCGGTCATGGTGCCGCCGGTGGGGGCGGTTTGCATGAGGCGTGCGCGGTGGGCGACGAGGGTGCAGGCGTCGGTGAGGTCGAGTACGCCGGCGACGTGGGCTGCGGTGATTTCGCCGAGGGAGTGGCCGAGGAGGTGGTCGGGGGTGATGCCGTGGTGTTCGAGGAGTCGGAAGAGGGCGACTTCGATGGCGAAGAGGGCGGGTTGGGTGTAGCGGGTCTCGTCGAGCAGCGCCGCGTCCGCACTGCCCTCCTCAGCGAACACGACATCCTTCAGCGGCATCGGCAGATGTGCGTCGAGCTGGGCGCAGACGTCGTCGAACGCCGCCGCGAACACCGGCTCGGTCTCGTACAGTTCACGGCCCATGCCCGGCCGCTGGCTGCCCTGCCCCGTGAAGAGGAACGCCGTACGGGCCTTCGCCGGGGCGACCGACGCGACCTCGGGGCCCCGCACCACGTCGGCGGACGGCGCGTCCTGGGCCAGCGCCGCGAGGCCGTCGAGGAAGCCCCCGCGGTCCCGGGCGACGACGGCGGCGGTACGCGCGAAGCGCGCGGGAGCGCTCGCGAGGGCCAGGCCGACGTCGGCCGGCCTCAGTCCCGGGTCGGCGGCCACGAAGTCGCGCAGCCGTGCGGCCTGGGCGCGCAACGCCTCCTCGGTGCGGCCGGAGAGCAGCCACGGCCGTGGCGCTCCGTCGCCGTCGGGGGCCGGGGGAGCGGCGGGCTCCTGCGGCGCCTGCTCCAGGACGACATGGGCGTTGGTGCCGCTGATGCCGAAGGAGGACACCGCGGCCCGGCGCGGGCGGCCGGTCTCGGGCCAGGGCCGCGCCTCGGCCAGCAGGTGGACCGCGCCGTCGCTCCAGTCCACATGTGACGTGGGCTCGTCCAGGTGCAGGCTGCGCGGCAGGGTGCCGTGCCGCATGGCGAACACCGTCTTGATCACACCGCCGACCCCGGCCGCGGCCTGGGCGTGCCCGATGTTGGACTTCAACGACCCCAGATACAGCGGAAGTCCGGGCTCCCGGCCCTGCCCGTAGGTGGCGAGCAGCGCACCGGCCTCGATCGGGTCGCCGAGCCGGGTGCCGGTGCCGTGCGCCTCGACCGCGTCGACGTCCGCCGCCGCGAGCCCCGCCGAGGCGAGCGCCTCGTGGATGACCCGCTCCTGGGCAAGGCCGCTGGGCGCGGCGAGCCCGTTGCTCGCGCCGTCCTGGTTGATCGCCGAACCGCGCACGAGGGCGAGCACCTCGTGGCCGTTGCGGCGGGCGTCGGAGAGCCGCTCCAGGAGCAGTACACCCACACCCTCGGCCCAGCCCGTGCCGTCGGCGCCCTCGGCGAACGCCTTGCAGCGCCCGTCGGGCGACAGACCGCGCTGGCGGCTGAACTCCACGAACATGCCGGGGCTCGACATCACCGTCACACCGCCGGCCACGGCCAGTTCGCAGTCGCCGGCGCGCAGTGCCTGCGCGGCCAGGTGCAGCGAGACCAGGGACGAGGAGCAGGCGGTGTCCACGGTGACTGCGGGCCCCGCGAGGCCGAAGGTGTAGGCGACGCGGCCGGAGAGCACGCTGGTGAAGTTGCCGGTCAGCAGGTAGCCGCCGGCCGTGTCGTCCGCCTCGTGCAGCCGCGGCCCGTAGTCCTGGGCGAGCGCCCCGAGGTAGACGCCGGTGCTGCTGTCGCGCAGTTCGGCCGGATCGACCCCGGCCCGCTCCAGGGCCTCCCACACGGTTTCCAGGACAAGACGCTGCTGCGGGTCCATGCCGAGGGCCTCGCGCGGGCTGATGCCGAAGAACTCGGCGTCGAACTCGTCGGCGTCGTGCAGGAATCCGCCCTTGCGGGTGTAGGAGCGGCCCGCGCGGTCCGGGTCGCCGTCGAAGAGGGAGTCGAGGGGCCAGCCCCGGTTGACCGGGAACCCGGAGATCACGTCCTTCTCGTCCAGGACGAGCTGCCACAGCTCTTCCGGGGTGGTCACGCCGCCGGGGAAGCGGCAGGCCATGGAGACCACGGCGATGGGATCGTCCGCGTCGGCGGCCCTGCGCCTGACGGGTGCCGCCGACGCGGCGGTGCCCGTCAGGCGTCCGGCGAGGTGCCGGGCGAGCCGCTCCGGGGACGGGTGGTCGAAGAGCAGCGTCACCGGAAGCCGCAGACCGGTGGCCTCGACCAGACGGTTGCGCAGCTCCACCGCCCGCACCGAGTCGAGACCGAGGTCCCGGAACGCGCCCGTGCCGTCGAGTGCGGTGTCCGCGTCGAGCCCGAGCACCAGCGCGGTCTCGGCCCGCACCAGCTCCACGAGGCGCTCCACGGCCTCCTCCGCGACGGACTCGCCCGCCGGGTCCGCGCCCGCCGACGGCGGCAGCTGCGCGGGCAGTTCGGTCGGCGAGGCGTGCGGGCCGAACGCGGGGCGCCAGTCCACCCGGGCGCCGCTGGTGTGCAGGCGCGCGAGCGACGCGAGGAACCGGTGCGTGCCGGGCTGGTCGCGGCGCAGCGACTCCACCACGACCGCGTCCGACTCCAGGTCGTCCAGGGTCTGCTGGAGCGCCATCGTCATGACCGGATGCGGGCTGACCTCGATGAACACCTGGTGGTCCGCCTCCAGCGCGCGCACGCAGGGCTCGAACTGGACCGTGCCCCGCAGATTGGCGTACCAGTACTCGGCGTTCAACGTGGTGGTGTCGAGGAATTCACAGGTCACCGTGGAGTGGAAGGGAATGGTGGCCGCGCGGGGCTCGATCGGCGCGAGCCCCGTGAGCATCTCCTCGCGCAGCGCCTCGATGTGCGGGGAGTGGGCCGCGACGTCCACGGGGATCCGCTTGGCCGTCACGCCCTCGGCGGGGAGCTCGTCGAGCAGCCGGTCGATGACGTCGATGTCGCCCGAAAGCACCACCGACCGGGGCCCGTTGACCGCGGCGACGGCGATCCGGTCCCCCCACTGGGCGAGCCTCGGCTCCAGGGACGCGAGCGGCGCCGACACGGAGATCATCCCGCCCCGGCCCGCGAGCCGGGCCTGCGCCTTGGACCACAGGGAGACGACCCGCGCCCCGTCCGCGAGCGACAGACCGCCTGCGACGACGGCGGCGGCGATCTCGCCGTTGCTGAGCCCGAGCACCGCCGACGGCCGCACACCGAAGGACTGCCACAGCTCGGCGAGCGCCACCATCACGGAGAACAGGGCGGGCTGGACGACGTCGTCACGGTCGAGCGACGCCGCGCCGGGTGCCCCCCGCAGCACGTCCTCCAGGGACCAGTCGATGAACGGGGCGAGGGCGCGGGCGCACGCGTCGATCGTGTCGCGGAACACGTCGGAGTCGTCGAGGAGTCCGGCCGCCATGCCGATCCACTGGGAGCCCTGGCCGGGGAAGACGAAGACGGTCCGCTCGCGCGCGGCGGCGACCCCGCCGACCCGGCTGGTGCTCCGCTCGCCGCGGACGAGCGCGGTCAGCTCGCCGGTCAGCTCCTCGCCGTCCTCGGCCACCACGACGCTGCGGTGCCGCGTCGCGGCCGGCTCGGCCGCCTGGTGCGCGGCCGCGAGGGACAGCCCGAGGTCGCGCGGCGGCGGCGGGTTCTCCGCCAGGTGCGCGAGCAGCTGCCGGGCCCGCTCCCGTACGTCGTCCTGGGTCGCGCCGGAGACGAGCAGGGGAACGGCGGCGTTGCGAAAGCCCGGCCGGCCGGTGCCGAAGTCCCCCTCGTCCGCGGCCTCGACGGACCCGGCATCGGTGCTCATGCGGTCGGCAGTCACGTGTTTCTCGCTCCAGGTCTAGGTGGTGCCACGCGACGGGCGTGGGGCGGCGGCGACGGGCGCTTCCGGTGGAAGCGAGGTGGCGCGAGCGCTCGGTGCGACGGGGGCTACCAGTCGACGCGGAGCCGGGCGAGCCCGCGGGTCGCCAGGCCGTCCTTCCAGACGAACGGGGAGTCGACGTCGGCGAGCCGCAGCTTCGGGAAGCGCTGCAGGAGGCGTTCGAGGACGATGCGCACCTGGAGCCGCGCGAGGGGCGCGCCCAGGCAGCGGTGCACGCCGTGTCCGAAGGTGAGATGGGAGGCGTCGTGGCCGGTGACGATGTTCATGGACGCCGGCTCGGCGAACACGGCGCCGTCGCGGTTGCCGTGCACCAGCGCGACCATGACGCCCTCGCCCGGCTGCACCGTCACGTCGCCGACCTGAACCGGCTCGGTGGCGACGCGCGGAAAGGCCAGCGGGGTCGCCGGGCTCAGCCGGATCAGCTCCTCCACCGCGTTGCCGACCCGCTCGGGGTGCTCGGCCAGCTCCTCGTACACACTGCGGTCGGTCAGCAGCGAGAGCGTCGCGAGGCCGATCTGGCCGCCGGTGGTCTCATAGCCCGCCATCAGCAGCGTGAGCCCCAGCGTGAGCAGCTCGTTCATCGAGAGCTCGCCCCGGTCGTGCACGGTGATCAGATCGCTGAGCAGGTCCTCCTGCGGCACGCGGCGCTTGTGCTCCAGCAACTCGGTGATGTACTCGATGAGTTCGATCCGGTAGCGGGCCTTCTCGCGGGCCGTGCTCGCGTCGATGTCGAAGAGCACCTCCACCCAGCCCCGGAAGCGGGGGCTGTCCTCCTCGGGGACGCCCAGCATGGAGCAGAGCACGGACAGCGGCAGCGGCCGCGCGAGGTTGTCGATCAGGTCCGCGCCCTGGCCGAGCCCGACGATCGTGTCGAGATGGCGGTCGGTCAGCTCCTGCACGAAGCCGCTCATCCTGGCCATGCGGCCCGTGGAGAACGCGCCGCTGACCAGCCGCCGCAGCCGTGCGTGCGGGTTGCCGTCCATGCTCATCATGGAATCCGCGGCGGGCTGGGCGTCGTTGAACTTCGGGGCCTGCGGCGTGAGCGCCGCGACCCGGCTGAATCGCTTGTCGGTCAGGACCGAGCGCCCCAGTGCGTAGTCGCGCACGAGCCACATGTCGTCGCCGGTGGGTGTGACGATGCGGACGACGCCTTCGGCGCCGGGCTGCATGAAGTCGGGCAGCGGACCCAACTGGTCGGCCGTGGACTGCGTCATCGGGGAAACCTCTCCTACTTGCCGGTGGTCCGTGCGGCGCGTATCCGGCGCTCGACCTCGCGCAGCAGCTCGGCCTGTCGGTTGAATGCGATGCGTACGTAGTTCTCGCCGCGTGCGGGATCGGCGAAGGAGGGGCCGCCGGGGACGATCAACACGCCCGCGCTCTCCAGGAGTTCCAGGACGAACTCCCTGCTGTCCTGCTCGCCCCCGGTGAGCGGGCTGACGTCCGCGAACAGGAAGCAGCCGCCCTCGGCGGGGGAGATCTTCATGCCCATGCCGGTGAAGATCTCCAGCGCCAGATCGCGGCGGCGGCCCATCTCCTCGCCCGCGGTCTTCAGGTCCGCGGAGAGCGCGGCCATGCCGACGGCGACCTGCAGCGGCGTCGCCGCGCCGTTCGTGGTCAGCTCGTGCACCCGGCGCAGCGCCTCGGTGCGCACCGGGTCCGCGCGCAGGAAGCCGAGCCGCCAGCCGCTGATCGCATGGCTCTTGGAGAGCGAGCCGACGACGATGGAGCGCTCGGCGAGCCCGGGCACCTCGGTGATCGAGGTCTGCACCCGGCCGTCGAAGACGAAGGTGCTGTACACCTCGTCGCAGATGACGGTGGTGTTCCACCGCTCGGCCAACTCGGCGATCTGGTCGAGCTCCTGGCGCTCGAGGACCCGTCCGGTGGGGTTGCCCGGCGAGTTCAGGAGAACGGCGCGCGTGCGCGGGGTGAAGGCGGCGGCCAGCTCATCCGGATCGAACCGCCAGTCGGGGGCGTGCAGCGTGACGAACCGGGGCACCGCGCCGGCCAGCGTGATGGCGGCCTTGAACTGCTCGTATCCCGGGTCAAGCAGGACGACCTCGTCGCCGGGGTCGACACAGGCGAGCAGCGCGACGCAGAGCGCCTCGGTGGCGCCGACGGTGACCGTCAGCTCGGTCAGCGGGTCGGCCGGGGTCGCGAGGGTGTCGGCGATCCGCTCCCGCAGCAGCACGTCACCGGAGGGGTGGTCGTACTGGTTGCGGCCGGCCCGCATGGCCTCATGGGCCGCGTCGATGATGTCGGTGGCGGGCTCGGGGTAGCCGGGGGTGCCGAGCGCCAGGTCGATGGCGCCGCGCTCCCGCGCGAGCAGGAAGAGTTCGCCGAGGCTATTGCCCTGCAGAGCGGCGGCCCTCGACGAGATGTATGGACGATAGGTTGCGGAACGCGCCATGCTTCCCCTCCTCCTGCTTCAGGGTTTACCCGGATATCAAGGACGGCGCCGGAACGCCGTCGGCCGAAAGGGATTCATCCGGGCTTGTCCGGCAGATCGTGCGGTATTCCATCGGTGGAATCAAACGGTCCCGGACTTCAAGTGAACCCGTTCAAGAGACCGTATCCAGAGCCGAGTAGCCCGGAAATCCCATTGGGTGATGTCGCCGTGCCGCGCTCCGGCCGTCCGAACATACCCATCGATCGCTGAACAGGAAAACAGTCGGTTGTCCGTGTCCCGGCGACAGTACACACCAGGCCCGCCCCGCGCCGTATCCAGAGTCCCGGGGGCAAGACGGGCGACGGAATTCATCGCGGGGTGGAGTTAACCTTCCCATTGCTTCTCCGGGCCTGATCGAAGCTTGACCGGAAGGGGTTCGACTTGCTTGCGTTATGGTTCCGCGCAGGCAATCGAGACCGGCCAATGGGGCTTCAAGGCCGGCCAATGAGGCATCGAGACCGGCCAATGGGGCAGGGCGGAGAACGGTCGACCCGGCGGGAACCGTGCGTCCGCACTCGGTGTGCCGACTTCTTCTCCCGTTCCCCGCACGGCCGGTGAACTTCGGGTTCCGTTTCGGCTTCTCGGCCCCGCCGCCCTGTCGACCCCAGTGAAAGGCGAGGCACCGACCATGACCACCCTGACCGTCGAGGACACCGACCTCACCGACCCGCAGACCTTCCTCGCCCCCGGCGCCGAACTGGTCGGCATGTGGCGCAGGTTCCGGGCCGAGAGCCCCGTCCACTGGCACGAGGTCACCGGCCGCGCCGTCCCCGGCTTCTGGGTGCTCTCGCGCTACGACGACGTGATGCGGGTCTACCGGGACAACAAGCGGTTCACCTCCGAGCGGGGCAATGTGCTCACCACGCTCCTGGAGGGCGGCGACTCCGCCGCCGGCAAGATGCTCGCCGTCACCGACGGCCGCCGCCACCGCGAACTGCGCAACCTGCTCCTCAAGGCCTTCGCGCCACGGGTGCTCGAACCCGTCGTCGCCGGGGTCCGGGAGCGCGCCGACCGGCTGGTGCGGCACGCCGTCGAGAGCGGCGACTGCGACTTCGCCCAGGACGTCGCCGAGCACATCCCGATGGCGACCATCGCCGATCTGCTCGGGGTGCCCGCCAGCGACCGCGACTATCTGCTGACCCTCACCAAGGAGGCGCTCAGCACCGAGGACGAGGGCCAGTCGGCGGACGAGGCGCTGGTCGCCCGCAACGAACTGCTCTTCTACTTCTCCGAGTTGGCGGCCGAGCGGCGCGACGACCCGCGCGACGACGTGGTCAGCGTCCTCGCCACCAGCACCATCGACGGCGAACCGCTCACCGAGCAGGAGATCATCTTCAACTGCTACAGCGTCATCATCGGCGGCGACGAGACCAGCCGCCTCTCCATGATCTGCGGCATGCGCGAACTGATCGAGCACCCCGAGCAGTGGCGGCGGCTCAAGTCCGGCGAGGCCGACGTGGACAGCGCCGTCGAGGAGGTGCTGCGCTGGGTCAGCCCCGCCATGCACTTCGGGCGCCGCGCCCTGGAGGACGTGGAGATCGGCGGGCGCACCCTGCGCGCCGGTGACGTCGTCACGCTCTGGAACAGCTCGGCCAACTACGACGAGGACGTCTTCGCCGACCCCGGCACCTTCGACCTCGGGCGCACCCCCAACAAGCATGTGTCGTTCGGCTACGGACCGCACTTCTGCCTCGGCGCCTATCTGGGGCGGGCCGAGATCTCCGCGATGCTCACGGCGCTGCGCACGCACGTCGCCGACGCCGTGCCGAACGGCCCGGCCAAGCCGATCCACTCCAACTTCCTGCACGGGTACAGCAGTCTGCCGGTCACCCTGCGCCCGGCCCGGTAGCCGCCCGCCGCCGGCCCGACGCCCCTCGATCCGCTCACCGCCTCACCGCCTTGAACCTCTGGAGAATTCGTGACTGACCCACAGGGATCGTCCGCCGCCGAGCCGACCGCCGGTGCGACCCTTGCCCCGGCCACCTTTCCCGGGTTGTTCGAGGCACGGGTCCGCGAGACGCCGGACGCGCCGGCCGTCGTATCGGCCGAACACACGTGGACGTACGGGGAGTTGAACGCCCGCGCCAACCGCGTCGCGCACTGGCTGACCGGCCGGGGCATCGGCCCCGAGCGGGTGGTGGCGGTGGCGATGGAGCGGTCGGCCGAGCAGATCGCCGTACTCCTCGGCATCATGAAGGCGGGCGCGGCCTATCTGCCCTGGGACCTGGGCTACCCGAGCGAGCGGATCGCGTACATGGCGGCCGACTCCGCCCCCGCGGCCGTCCTGACCACGCAGGACGCCTCCGGGCGGCTGCCCGACGGCCTCGACGCGGACGTGGTGGCGGTCGACGCCCCGTCGACCGCGGCGGCCCTGCGCCAGGCGCCGGACGCGAATCCGGACGACGCCGCGCGGACCGCGCCGCTGAGCCCGGCCCATGCCGCGTACGTCATCTACACCTCGGGATCGACCGGCCGGCCCAAGGGCGTGACGGTGACGCACTCCGGGCTCGCCGCGCTGCGCGCCGAGGCCGTACGGCTCGGCGATCTCACCTCCGGGACGCAGGCGCGGGTCCTTCAATTCGCCTCGCTGAGCTTCGACATGTCGGTGTGGGACCTGGTGTCCGGCCTGACCACCGGCGCCGCGCTCGTGGTGCCCCCGCGCGAACGCCTGGTCGCCGAGGACCTGGCCGAGGTCCTCACCACGTATGAGGTGACCCATGCGACGCTGCCGCCGAGCGTGCTCGCCACCCTGCCCCCGGGCACCTCGAAGTCGCTGGGCAAGCTGCGGGTCCTGGTGATCGGCGGCGAGGCCTGCACGCCGGAGCTGGTCGCCGAGTGGGGTCCCAGACGGCGGTTCATCAACGCCTACGGGCCGACGGAGGCCACGGTGTGGGCGACCTTCAGCGGGCCGCTCGACACGGGCGCGGTGCCCATCGGTACGGCGATGACGGACATGCGGGTCCAGCTGCTCGACGAGCGCCTCGCGCCCGTCGCCGACGGGGAGGCCGGCGAACTGTATCTGGCGGGTCCCGGCCTGGCACGCGGCTATCTGGGCCGCCACTCCCTCACCGCGACGCGCTTCGTGGCGGATCCCGCAGGACCCGCCGGCGCGCGCATGTACCGCACCGGAGACCTGGCGCGCCGGGGCGCCGGGGGCGACCTGGAGTATCTGGGCCGCAGCGACGACCAGGTCAAGGTGCGCGGCCAGCGGATCGAGACCGGCGAGGTGGAGGCGGTGCTCGCCACGCATCCGCGGGTGCGGCGGGCGGTGATCGTCGTCCACGAGGGCGAGGGCGGCGGGGCCAGGCAACTGGTCGGCTATGTCGTGCCGGAGCCCGAGCCGGAGTCCCACGGCGGCGGACGCGGCAGCGGCACGGGCCACTTCACGCTCGAAGTGGGCCTCGGCGCGGCGGACTTGCGTGCCTTCCTGACCAAGCGGCTGCCCGAGTACATGGTGCCCACCACTGTGCTGGTCGTCGACGAGGTGCCGCTGACGCCGAACGGCAAGGCGGACAAGGCGGCACTGCCCCGTCCCGAGTTCCGCCGCGCCGACTACCGTGCCCCCGGCTCGCCCGTGGAGCAGCTGCTCGCCGACGCGTTCGCCGAGGTCCTCTCCGTGGACCGGGTCGGCGTGGACGACGACTTCTTCGCGCTGGGCGGCGACAGCATCCAGGCCCTGAAGATCATCTCCAGGGTCCGCGCCCAGGGCGTGGAGATCGGCTCCCGGCAGATCTTCGCCCGCCGTACGGTCGCCGCGCTGGCGGCGGAGGTCACCGCGGCACGGCAGGACACCGCCCCCGTCCTGGAGGAACTGGACGGCGGGGGAGCGGGACCGCTGCCGCAGCTGCCGGCCGGCGGACCGTCCTCGGCCCGGGCGATGCTCCTGGACCTCCCCCCAGGCATCGACCGGGCCGGCCTCGCGGCCTGTCTGCGCACCCTCATCGACCACCACGACGTACTGCGCGCACGCCCGGCGGACCCGGCCGACGGAGGCCTCGTGGTGGCCCCGCCCGGATCGGTGGACGCGGACGCGCTGATCCGCCGGGTCACCGAGGGCGACGACCGGGACGAGCAGCTCCGTGCCGAAATCTCGGCCGCGACCGGGCGGTTGGACCCCTCGGCCGGAGTATTGGCGCAGTTCGTCCGGTTCGTGCCGGAGCCCGGCTCCGACAGCGCACGCCCCGACCGCCTCCTGATCGTCCTGCACCACCTCGTCGCCGACGCCGACTCCTGCCGCATCCTCGTACACGATCTGGCCACCGTCTGGCAGCAGCTCCGCGACGGCGGGAACCCCGAACTCGCCCCGGCGACCACCTCGGTGCGCCGCTGGGCGCATGCCCTGGCCGAGGAGGCGCTGCGGCCCGCCCGCGTCGCCGAGCTGGAGCTGTGGCGTTCGGTCGTCGAGGGGCCCGACCCGCTCCTCGGCACCCGGCGCGTCGACCCGACCGTGGACCTGAACGCCACCCTGACCGAGACCCGCGTCCAGCTCACGGCGGAAGCCACCGAAGCCCTCCTGACGGGCCTCCCGGCGGCGTTCCGCTGCACCGCAGCCGACGGGCTCCTCGCCGCCCTCGCGATGGCCGTGACCCGGTGGCGTGCCGGGCGGGGCGTGACCGAGGCGTCCTCGCTGATCCGCAGGGAGGCCGGCCGCGCGGAGGCCGCCGTGCCCGGCGCCGATCTGTCCCGTACGGTCGGGCCGCTCGCCGTCATCGCCCCCGTGCGGCTGGACGTGTCGGGCCAGGACCTCGCGGACGCGTTCGCGGGCGGACCGGCCGCCGGCGGCCTCATCAAGTCCGTCAAGGAACAGCTGCGGGCCCTGCCCGACGACGGCATCGGCTACGGCATCCTGCGCCACCTCAACCCCGAGACGGCCGCAGTCCTCGAACGGCACGGCAGCGGGCAGATCTCCTTCGGCTACGCGGGCCGTACCCTCCCCGAGCCCGACGCGGGCCGTGTCATCCAGGACCTTGGCGCCGACCCCGACCCGAGCCTCCCCGCCGCCACCGAACTCGCCGTCCGGGCCACCGTCACCGAGACCCCCGAAGGCCCCCGCCTGGGCGCCCTGTTCACCGCCCCTGAGGGCATCCTCGGCGCCGCCGAGGTACAGGAGCTGGCCGACCTCTGGCGCCAGGCACTGGAGGCGCTGGCCCGGCACACCGCCGGGGACGGCGCCGGCGGCCTCACCCCGTCCGACGTACCCCTGGTCGCCGTCGGGCAGGACGACATCGACGACTGGCAGGACCGCTATCCGGGCCTGTCCGACATCTGGCCGGTGCCGCCGCTGCCCATGGGCATGCTGGTGCACTCGCAGATGGGGCACGAGTCCGGCGCAGAACTCGACACCTACCAAGTGCAGTACACGCTGCGTCTGTCGGGCCCGGTGGACCAGGCCCGGCTGCGCGCCGCCGCGCAGGCCCTCCTGGACCGGCACTCCGTGCTGCGCGCCGCCTACGCGCCGGGCCCCGACGGCGAACTCCTCCAACTCGTGGTCGACGGCGTCGAGCTGCCCTGGCAGCACTTCGACCTGAGCGCTCTCGCCGAGGCGATGCGGGAATCGGCGTACGAGCAGTTCCTGGCGAGCGACCTCAAGGCGCACTTCGACCCGGCGGCGCCGCCGATGCTGCGCATGGCCCTGCTCACCCTGGCCGCGGACCGGCACGACCTGGTCCTGACGGCCCATCACGCCAATGTCGACGGCTGGTGCCTGCCGCTGCTCATCCAGGACCTGCTGCGGCTCTACGCCGACGAGGGCGACGCCTCGGCGCTGCCCCCGGCCCGCAGCTACCGCGCGTACCTGGAGTGGCTGGCCGAGCAGGACGGGCAGGAGTCGGCCCGCGCCTGGGCGCGGGAGCTCGCGGGCCTCGACGGGCCGACCCTGGTCGCCCCGCACGCGACCCCCGGCTCCGGCGACGTGGACGTCGACTGGACCGGCATCCCGCTGCCCGCCGAAGCGGCCCGCGCGCTGCCGCGCCGCGCCGCCGAAGTGGGCGTCACCCTGAACACGCTGGTGCAGGGGGCCTGGGCCGTCGTACTGAACCGTCTGACGGGGCGCCAAGATGTGGTGCTCGCCGCCGCGGTGGCCGGACGGCCCGCCGCGCTGCCGGGCGCGGAGTCGATCGTCGGCACGTTCATCAACACCGTTCCGGTACGCGTCCCCTACGCCCCCGACGACACCCTCGCCCAGCTCCTGACCACCCTTCAGGAGCGGCAGGGCGCACTGCTCGGCCACCATCACCACGGGCTGGCCGAAGTGCTGCGGGCCACCGGACTTCCCGCCCTGTTCGACAGCCTCATCGGCTTCGAGTCGTTCCCCCTCGACCGCGAGGGCATCGCGGAGGCCAGCGAGGCGGCCGGCATCGCCGTGACCGGCATCGGCCTGTTCACCCTGAGCCAGTATCCGGTGACGGTCTTCGTCTACCCCGACGGGGACCGGCTGCGCCTCAACCTCCAGTACCAGCGGGACCTGTTCAGCCGTGCGCAGGCCGAGGAGATGGCCGCCCTGTACGGGCAGGTGCTCGCGGACATCGCGGCGGACCCGCAGGCCCGGCTGCGTGACGTGGCGGCGCTGCCGGTCGCCGAGGAGATCGAGGAGGCCGACCCCGCTGACCACTTCGGGGCCGCGCTCGGCGACGTCACCGAACCCACCCTGACGTTCGGCCTCCAGGGCAGCACCGGCGACGGCCGCCACCGGGAACCCGCGCCGAGCCGCCCGCTGGACGCCGCCCTCGGCGCCCGCGTCCGTGCCTGCGCGCAGCAGCTGGGAGTCGGCACGGACGCCCTGTTCCACGCGGGCCTCGCGCTGGTCGTGGCGGCGTGCAGCGGGCGGGACGACGTGGTCTTCGGCACCGTCGTCACCGGCCGCGGCGAGTCCCCGGGCGCCCCCGCAACCGTCGTCAACACCCTTCCCGTACGCGTCGACTTGAGCGAGGCCGCCCCGGCCGACCTGGTGCCCGCCCTGGACGGGACGCTGCGCGACCTGGCACGGCTCGCTCAGACCCCGCCCGCCGTCGCCCACGGATTCAGCGCGGTGCCGCCCGAGACCCCGCTGTTCAACACCGTCCTCGACTACCGGGGCCCGGAGGCCACCGGCCGCGCCGACGCCGGCGGGCACCCCGTCGTCCTGACGGTCGACGACCTCGGGAACGCCTTCGCCCTCAGGCTCGCCCTCGACGCGGGCAACGGCCCGGCCCCGGACGCCGAACTCGTCGTCGGCTACCTGGAGACCGCCCTCACCCGCCTCGTCGACGCCCTCACCACCGAAGGCGCGCAGCGGCGCCCCGTCCTGGAGCTGTCCGTCCTGAGTGACGCGGTACGCCACCGCATCCTCACGGAGTTCAACGACGTGCCCCCGGCGGAGCCGGTGACGCGATGCCTGCACCAGTGGTTCGAGGAGGTGGCCGCAGGGTCGCCGGACGCGGTGGCCGTGGAGTTCGAGGACCGCCGCCTCACCTACCGCGAACTCAACCACCAGGCCAACCAGTTGGCGCGGCACCTGCGCGGGCTCGGCGTGGGCCCGGACGTACCGGTCGCGCTCTGCCTGCCGCGCAGCGAGCGGATGCCGGTCGCCGTGCTCGCGGTCCTGAAGGCGGGCGGCGCCTATGTGCCGCTCGACCCGGCGTCCCCGGCCGACCGCCTGGCCCACGCCCTGGACGACAGCGCGCCGCGCGTCCTGGTGACCGACGGGGAACTGCCGCAAGGACTCGCCGTCACGTCGATTCCCGTGGTCGACGTCCGCAGGGACGCCGACCGGTGGGAGACCCTCGACGCCGACGACCTGTCCGTGCCGGAGCTGACGCCGTCCGCCATGGCGTACGTCATCTACACGTCGGGCTCGACCGGGGTGCCCAAGGGCGTCATGGTCGAGCACCGCCAAGTGGTCCGCCTGCTGACCTCGACCGACGACTGGTTCCGCTTCGGCGCGTGGGACGTCTGGACGCTGTTCCACTCGTTCGCCTTCGACTTCTCGGTGTGGGAGATCTGGGGCGCGCTGCTGCACGGCGGCCGACTCGTCGTCGTACCGCAGATGGTCACGCGCAGCCCGCAGGACTTCTACCGGCTGCTGTGCGCTTCGGGCGTGACCGTCCTGAACCAGACGCCGACCGCGTTCCGGCAGCTCGTCACCGCCCAGGGCGAGAACCCCGAGCCGCACGCCCTGCGCGTGGTGGTGTTCGGCGGCGAGGCCCTGGAAGTCGCCTCGCTGGGGCCCTGGCTGCGGCGCGCGGTGAACAAGGACACCCGCCTGGTGAACATGTACGGCATCACCGAGACGACCGTCCACGTCACCTACCACCCGCTGACGGCCGCCGACACCGGGCGCACCGTGAGCCCCATCGGGCGGCCCATCCCCGACCTGCGCACCTACGTCCTTGACGCGCACGCCCGCCCCGCGCCCATCGGCGTCACGGGCGAGCTGTACGTCGGCGGCGCCGGCGTGGCCCGCGGCTATCTGAACCGGCCCGAGCTGACCGCCGAGCGCTTCCTCGACGACCCGTTCTGCGGGGAGCCCGGCGCCCGGATGTACCGGTCGGGAGACCTGGCCCGCCGACTGCCCGACGGCTCCCTGGAGTACCTGGGCCGCAACGACGACCAGGTGAAGATCCGCGGATTCCGCATCGAACTGGGCGAGATCGAGGCCCGGCTCGCCGAACACCCCGCCGTCCAGGACGCCCGCGTCCTGGTGCGCGCCCACGAGGACGGCCGGGACCAGCGCCTCGTCGCCTATCTCGTCCCGGCGGCGGACACCGCGCCCGCCGTGCGCGAACTGCTCCGCCTGGAGCGCACCGACCCGGAGGCGCACGCACGGACGTACGAACTGCCCAACGGCCTGACGGTGTTCCAGCAGAACAAGAGCGAGACCGACTTCCTCTACGACGAGATCTTCACGCACCTCGAATATCTGCGGAACGGCATCACCATCGAGGACGGCGACACCATCGTCGACGTGGGCGCCAACATCGGCCTGTTCACCCTGTTCGCGGGCAGCCGCTGCCCGGACACCCGGATCTACGCCTTCGAGCCGATCCCGCCGGTGTTCGACTCGCTGCGCCGCAACGTGGCGCTGCACGGCATCAACGCCAAGGTGTACGACTGCGGTCTGGCGGCCCGGGCGAAGGAGGAGACGTTCACCTTCTACCGCCACAACACCGTCATCTCCTCCAGCGTGACCACCGCCGAGCAGGCCCATGACCTGGTCCGCTCCTATCTGCGCAACCAGGAGTCGCTGGCCGAGGGAGGTCCGGAGGCGGCCGCCGCCGACGAACTCGTCGACGAGGTCGTCGACGCCCGCCTCGACAGCGAGGAGTTCGTCTGCCGGCTGCGCACCCTCTCGGAGATCGTCGCGGAGGAGTCGATCGACCGGATCGACCTGCTGAAGATCGACGTGGAGAACGCCGAGTACGAGGTGCTCAAGGGCATCCACGCCCGCGACTGGCCGAAGATCCGCCAGCTCGTCGTCGAACTCCACGACGTCGACGGCCAGTTGGACAAGGTCGTCACCCTGCTCGAGGCCCTCGGCTACGACCTCGTCTGCGAACAGGACAACCGGCTGCTGCGCAACACGACGCTCTACAACATCTACGCCCGCCGCCCCGACGCGACGGACGCGACGGACGCGCCCAGGACCCCCGCGCCCGTCGGCGCACCGGAGCGCTGGTCGGGCCGCGCCGCGCTGCTCACCGACGTACAGAACAGGCTGCGCGCGGCGCTGCCCGAGTACATGCTGCCCGCCGCGCACGTCCTGCTCGAAGAGCTGCCGCTCACCCAGAACGGCAAGCTCGACCAGCGGGCGCTGCCCGAACCGGCGGTCCAGGGCAAGGCCTATGTCGCGCCGCGCACCCCGGAGGAGGAGAAGCTGTGCGAGCTGATCGCCGAGGTGCTCCGCATCGAACGGGTCGGCCTGGACGACAACTTCTTCGAACTGGGCGGCGACTCACTCCTCGCGACCCGGCTCACCAGCAGGATCGGCAAGACGCTCGGGGTGACCGTGCTCATCCGCGCGGTGTACGAGGCCCCGGACATCGCGGAACTCGCCCTCGTGGTGAAGAACGCGCCGGCCGCGAACCAGCCGAAGCTGCGCAGGGTCGACAGGAGCGCCCGCTGACGAGGAGGCGAGGGCTCAGCCCCGGCGCCTGCCGAGGAAGCGGCGGACCAGCGGCGGGGCGGCGGCGCCCACCACGAGAGCGGCCAGCGGAACGGCGACGTCCAGCCAGGGCGTACGGATCGGCCGGTACACGGCGGCGCCGTCCCTGATCTCGATGAAGCCGCGCGGCCGGGCCCGGACGCCCCCGGCCGCGCCGTCCTCGCCGCTCGCGGCGCCCTCGGCGGCCGCGCCCTTGCTCCCGATGCCGCCGCCGACCCCGAAGCCGACCTCGGCGACCGGGATGACGGTGACGCCGTCGGTGGTGACGGGCTCGCCGTAGACGACCTTCACCGACGCCTGGTCGCCGAGTTTCTCCGTGAGCCGCTGCAGCGGGGTGACGGAGGCGTGGGCGGCGGCCACGTCCACCGGCGGGGTGGTCTTGGCCGGAACGTCCGGGGCGGTCATCGGGTGCCTCCTGGGGGCGATATGTACGACGCGGCCTCACGATAGGCCGTATAGGCTGACCGACGCAGCTGGTTCGCCCTGCCCGCCAGGCAGGCGCGTCGCAAGAGGGAACCCGGTGGGAATCCGGGACTGCCCCGCAGCGGTGAGCGGGAACGACCGCCGTCATACGCACTGGACCCGAGCGGGTCCGGGAAGCGACGGCCAGTAGGTGCCTCGTCCTCCTCCGAGAGGCCTGGCGTGCCCGCGAGTCCGAAGACCTGCCACTGCCCGTGCGCGACGGAGCGCACGGAATCTCGGTGACCTCGAGGGCGGGTCGGCGGCAGCGGCGGGCACCCCTGGAGGGGGCCGCCCCCTTCGCCATCCTTCGCGCCATCGCCGGTTCCGGGAACCCAGGACGAGTACTCGCGAAGGAGAGTTCCGTGACCGCCACACCCACGGCCCGCACCGCCGGCGCCACCGTCTACGGCTACCCCCGGCAAGGCGCCGACCGGGAGCTGAAGAAGGCCGTCGAGGGCTACTGGAAGGGCCGCGTCGACGCCGCGGCCCTGCGCCTGACCGCCGCCGAACTGCGCCGCGCCAACTGGCGCAGGCTCGCCCACGCCGGTGTCGACGAGGTGCCGACCGGCGACTTCTCGTACTACGACCACGTCCTCGACACCAGCGTCATGGTCGGCGCCGTCCCGGACCGCCACCGCGCCGCGGTCGAGGCCGACGCCCTCGACGGATACTTCGCCATGGCGCGCGGCACACAGGACGTGGCGCCGCTGGAGATGACCAAGTGGTTCGACACCAACTACCATTACCTCGTCCCCGAGTTGGGGCCCGACACCGTCTTCGCCACGGACTCCCGCAAGCAGGTCACCGAACTGCGCGAGGCGCTCGGCCTCGGACTGAAGGCGCGCCCCGTCCTGGTCGGCCCCGTCACCTATCTGCTGCTCGCCAAGCCTGCCCCCGGCGTCGCCCCCGACTTCGAGCCGCTGACGCTGCTCGACCGGCTCCTTCCCGTGTACGCCGAAGTCCTCGCCGACCTGCGGGCGGCGGGCGCCGACTGGGTCCAGCTGGACGAACCCGCCCTGGTCCAGGACCGCACCCCCGCCGAACTGAACGCCACCGCCCGCGCCTACCGCGAACTCGGCGCCCTCACCGACCGGCCCCGGCTCCTCGCCGCCTCCTACTTCGACCGGCTCGGCGAGGCCCTGCCCGTCCTCGCCAAGGCACCCGTCGACGGACTCGCGATCGACTTCACCGGACCCGCCGCCGCCAACCTCGACGACCTCGCCGCCGTCGGCGGCCTGCCCGGCAAGCGACTGGTCGCCGGAGTCGTCGACGGCCGCAACGTCTGGATCAACGACCTGGAGCAGTCCCTGGCGACCCTGGGCACCCTGCTCGGACTGGCCGACCGGGTCGACGTGGCCGCCTCCTGCTCCCTGCTGCACGTCCCGCTGGACGCCGCGGCCGAGAAGGGCCTCGACCCGCAGCTCGCCCGCTGGCTCGCCTTCGCCCGGCAGAAGAGCACCGAGATCGCCACCCTCGCCCGCGGACTGACCGAGGGCACCGACGCCATCGCCGCCCAACTCGCCGCCAACCGCGCCGACCTGGCGTCCCGCGCCGGCTCCTCGCTCACCCACGACCCGGCGGTGCGCGCCCGCGCCGCCGCCGTCACCGCAGCGGACACCCGCCGCTCCCAGCCGTACGCCCAGCGCACCGCCGCCCAGCGCGAACGGCTCCGCCTGCCGCTCCTGCCCACCACCTCCATCGGCTCCTTCCCGCAGACCGGCGAACTGCGCACCGCCCGCGCCGACCTGCGCGCCGGACGCATCGGCACGGCCGCCTACGAGGAGCGCATCGAGGCCGAGATCCGCGAGGTCGTCGCCTTCCAGGAGAAGACCGGCATCGACGTCCTGGTGCACGGCGAACCCGAACGCAACGACATGGTCCAGTACTTCGCCGAACAGCTCACCGGCTATCTCGCCACCCAGCACGGCTGGGTCCAGTCCTACGGCACCCGCTACGTCCGCCCGCCGATCCTGGCCGGTGACATCTCCCGCCCCGAGCCGATGACCGCCCGCTGGACCGCGTACGCCCAGTCGCTCACCCAGAAGCCGGTCAAGGGCATGCTCACCGGCCCGGTCACCATGCTCGCCTGGTCCTTCGTCCGCGACGACCAGCCGCTCGCCGACACCGCACGCCAGGTCGCCCTCGCCCTGCGCGACGAGGTCAACGACCTTGAGGCGGCCGGGAGTCCGGTGATCCAGGTGGACGAGCCCGCGCTGCGCGAGACCCTGCCGCTGCGCGCCGCCGACCACGCCGCGTACCTCGGCTGGGCCACCGAGTCCTTCCGGCTCAGCACCTGTGGCGTCCGTCCCGACACCCAGATCCACACCCACATGTGCTACGCCGAGTTCGGCGACATCCTCGCCGCCATCGACGACCTCGACGCCGACGTCATCAGCCTGGAGGCGGCCCGCTCGCACATGCGGGTCGCCGACGAGCTCGCCGCGGCCGGCTATCCCCGGGAGGTCGGGCCCGGCGTCTACGACATCCACTCGCCGCGCGTGCCCGACGCCGACGAGGCGACTGCCTTGCTCCGCAAGGGACTTGAGGCGATTCCCGCCGAGCGGCTCTGGGTGAATCCGGACTGCGGCCTGAAGACCCGCGGCTGGCCCGAGGTCCGGGCCTCCCTGGAGAATCTCGTCACCGCCGCCCGAAAGCTCCGTTCCACCCTCTGACCAGGGGCGTACGCGGTGGTGGTGTGTGCTTCCGCACACCACCACCGCGCCCCCTGTGAGAGTTGTCAGGCCCCTCGCGGCGCACTAGTGTCACCACGCCTTGGTGCACGGGAAATCCGGTGTGATGCCGGTGCGGCCCTCGCCACTGTGATCGGGAAGTCCGGCTCCAGCCCCCTCGCGGGGCAGCCACTGGGTACGTCAGGTACCCGGGAAGGCGGAGTCCGGGCGGTACGACCCGTCAGCCAGGAGACCGGCCAAGGCACGTTTGTCCATCCACGAGGTGCTGGAGAGGGTCTGTTCAACCATGCACATAGCCGAGGGTTTCCTCCCCCCGGCGCACGCGATCGCCTGGAGTGTCGCGTCCGCGCCGTTCGTCGTCCACGGAGTCCGCTCCCTCACCCGTGAAGTCAGGGAACACCCCGAGAGCACCCTGCTCCTCGGCGCTTCCGGAGCCTTCACCTTCGTCCTGTCCGCGCTGAAGATCCCCTCCGTCACGGGCAGCTGCTCGCATCCGACGGGCACCGGGCTCGGCGCGATCCTGTTCCGCCCGCCGGTCATGACCGTGCTCGGCACCATCACCCTGCTCTTCCAGGCACTCCTGCTCGCCCACGGCGGCCTCACCACGCTGGGCGCCAACGCGTTCTCCATGGCGATCGTCGGGCCCTGGGCCGGATACGCCGTCTACCGGCTCCTGAAGAGATACGACGTACCGCTCATGGTCGCCGTGTTCTTCGGGGCGTTCGTCGCCGACCTCTCCACCTACTGCGTCACCAGCGTCCAGCTCGCCCTGGCCTTCCCCGACCCGAGCAGCGGATTCATCGGCGCCCTCGGCAAGTTCGGCGGGATCTTCGCCGTCACGCAGATCCCCCTCGCGGTCAGCGAGGGCCTGCTCACCGTCCTGGTGATGCGGCTCCTCGTGCAGTCCAGCAAGGGCGAGCTGACCCGGCTCGGCGTGCTGCTGCAGGGCAAGAAGAAGACCGAGAAGACGGAGGCGAGCGCCTGATGAGCCGCAACGCGAAGATCAACGCCCTGCTCCTCGCCGTCGTCGCCGCACTCGCGGTGCTGCCCCTGGCCCTCGGCCTCGGCGACGACAAGAAGGAGCCGTTCGCCGGTGCCGACGCCCAGGCCGAGACGGCGATCACCGAGAACGAACCCGACTACGAGCCCTGGTTCACGCCGCTGTACGAACCCCCCTCCGGTGAGATCGAGTCGGCGCTCTTCTCCCTCCAGGCGGCGCTCGGCGCGGGCGTCCTCGCCTACTACTTCGGGCTGCGCAAGGGCCGCCGCCAGGGCGCCGAGCGCGCCCTGGCGGAGCGTGCCCTCGCGGAGCGGGACGAGGTGGCCGCGGAGCCCGCCGCCGGGCAGGACTGAACCCGGCATGCTGCCCATCGACGCGGCGGCGCACAGCAGTCGCTGGCGCCGCCGCCACCCCGTGGACAAGGCCGTGCTCGGGCTCGGCCTCACCGTCCTGGCGATCTCGCTGCCGCCCTGGCCGGGCGCGGCCCTGGTGCTCGCCGCCGCGCTCACGCTGCTGCTCGGCCCGGCCGGCGTGCCGCCCCGCAAGCTGTGGCGCGCCTACCGAGTGCCGCTCGGCTTCTGCGTCACCGGCGCCCTGACCCTGCTCGTCCAGGTGGGCGGCCCCGACGGGTTCCTGACCCTCGCGGACGGCGGCCCCGCCCGCGCCGGCGGGCTGCTCCTGCGCACCTCGGCGGCCTCGCTCGGCGTGCTGCTCTTCGCGTTCACCACGCCGATGTCGGATCTGCTGCCCCGGCTGGTGAAGGCCGGTGTGCCCGCACCGGTCGTGGACGTGGCGCTCGTCACGTACCGCATGAGCTTTCTGCTCCTGGACTCCATGAGCCGGATCCGGCAGGCGCAGGCCGCCCGGCTCGGCCACACCACACGGGCCGCCGCCTGGCGTTCGCTCGCCGGGCTCGGCGCCACCGCGTTCGTGCGGGCCTTCGACCGGGCGAGCCGGCTGCAGGCCGGGCTCGCCGGACGCGGCTACGACGGGACCCTGCGGGTGCTCGTCCCCGAGGCCCGTGTCTCGCGGAACTTCGTGGCCGCCGCCGTGGCGCTCCTCGTCGCCCTGGTGGCCCTCACCCTCGTACTGGAAAGGTGGTCGCTTCGATGAGCGAGCCGACCGAAGCCGGGGGCACGTCCCTGGTGGCCCTGCGCTCGGCGTCCTACGCGTACGAGGAAGGGCCCACCGTGATCGGCGGCCTGGACTTCGACGTGGTCGAGGGCCGCGCCCTCGCGCTGCTGGGGCGCAACGGCAGCGGAAAGACCACCCTGATGCGGCTGCTCAGCGGCGGACTGCGCCCGGACGCGGGCCAGTTGACGCTTCGGGGGACCCCGGTGACGTACGACCGCAAGGGCCTGACCCGACTGCGTACGACGGTGCAGCTGGTCGTCCAGGACCCGGACGACCAGCTGTTCGCCGCCTCCGTCGAACAGGACGTGTCCTTCGGCCCGTTGAACCTGGGCCTGCCCGCCGACGAGGTGCGGGCGCGGGTCGCCGAGTCGCTCGACGCACTCGACATCGGGGCGCTCGCCGACCGCCCGACCCATCTGCTCTCCTACGGCCAGCGGAAGCGGACGGCCATCGCGGGCGCCGTGGCGATGCGTCCTCGGGTGCTGATCCTCGACGAGCCGACCGCCGGGCTCGACCCCGACGGGCAGGAACGGCTGCTCGGCACGCTGGGGCGGCTGCGGGAGGCGGGGACCACCGTGGTCATGGCCACCCACGACGTCGACCTGGCGCTGCGCTGGGCCGACGACGCGGCGCTGCTCACCCCCTCGGGCGTGCGCACCGGACCGGTCGCCGAGATGCTGTCCCGGCGCGAACTCCTCGGCCAGGCGGGGCTGCGGCTGCCCTGGGGGATCGCCGTACGGGACCTGCTGCGCGGCCACGGGCTGCTCGCCGAGACCGCCGAGGGGCCGCGCACCCCGGAGGAGCTCAGGGCAGCAGTGCCACGAGCGTGACGGTGGTGCCGCAGTCGCCTGCCGTGACCTCAAGGCGGTCGGTGAGCGCCTCGGCCAGCCAGAGGCCGCGGCCGTGCTCGGCCTCGTCGTCGAAGCAGGCGCCGGCGGCCGGCGGGACCAGGCCGGGACCGTCGTCGGTGATGACGCAGCGCAGCCCCTCGGCCGTGCGGTCGAGCAGGATGTGGCCCTTGCCGCCGCCGTGCACGATCGCGTTGCTCGCGACCTCGTGCACGGCGAGCACGAAGTCGCTGAGCCGGGGTTCGGCAAGCCCCGCGCGCACGGCCCGGCGGGTCACCTGGAGCCGCAGACGCGCCAGGTCGCCGATGGTGAAGGGCAGTTCCAGCGGGTCGATGCCGCGGTTGAGGATCACTGTCGCGGATCACCCTTCAGCCAAGACGAGTTGAGGCACTTCGGCGGCTCCGCAGAGCCGTATCACCTTGTGCTGCGCGGGACGGCAGCGCACCGCGACCGGCTCGTCGCGGGGCAGTGCGCGCGCGAGCCGCACCAGCAGGGCGGCACTGTGTACGTCGATGAAGCAGAGCTCGGACAGATCGAGCGCCGTCGGCCGGGCGGGACCGGTGAGGGCACGGGTGAGAGCCGTGCCGAACTCCGCGCGGGTGCGCAGGTCGACGTCCCCCGCGATCCGCAGCTCGCCGCCCGTCCGTGCGATGTCCAGGGCGCCGAGGCGGTGCAGGACCTTCATCGGGTGGGCCTGCCGGATCCGGCCGAGCAGCCCCGCGCCGAACCTCCGCCGGTCGTACTCGCACATGGCGGTGAATCCGGTCGCGGCGAAGACCGGGGCGAGCCCGGCCTCGTAGGAGACGAGGAGTTGGTGGTCGACGTCCGGTGCCGCCGCCCAGCCCATGTCGCCGATCACCCGGAGCCCCGAGAAGCCCTGGCGGCGGGCCTGGTCGGTCAATGTCACCCAGGTCTGGGCCCGTTCGGCCACATCGAAGCCGGAGTCCGGGTCGTACCCCGGCACCTCGTTCACCACGACCAGCTGTCCGCGGCGGAGCGCGGCCTCGGCGCAGATCCCGGCTGCGTGCAGCCGCTCGGCCGTGCTGTCCGCGGTGGTCTCCGGGTCGGTGAAGAACATCACCTGCTCACCGCGTGCCAGGCCGATGTCGGTGAACGCGGCGCGCAGCTCCCAGCGGTCGTCCTCGTCGTCGAAACCCAGGCAGGCATGGTCCCCGGAGTTCATGCGGGTGACGGAGACCGTCCGGGGCGCGGAGCTGGCGTCCATGAGGCCAGACCCTAGGGGGCGGTTCCCGGGCCCTGCCGCCGGTGACCGCATTTGTCCGAAGTCGTCGCTGTCGGGCCCGGGTCGGTCCGCGTGATCATTGCCGGTGATCAAGAACGTGCGGCCCGCGGGCTCACAGTGTCACGACCGTGGCCTCCGTCGCCTTCACGCTGGTCCACACCGACGTGCCGTCGGTCAGGCCGAGTTCGGCCGCCGCCTGCGGGGTGATCTCGGCGACGAGGTCGGGCGCCTCGGGCGAGGTGATCAGGAGCCGCAGCCTGCTGCCGCTCGCGGTGATCTCCCTGACGGTGCCCGGCCAGACGTTGCGGGGGCTGCCGGTGGGCCGGGCCCGGTGCACGGAGACCGCCTCCGGGGCGATGATCGCCAGGGCCTCGGCGCCGGGCGGGACCGGATCGGCGACGACGAGGGTGCCGCCGCCGGGCAGCGCGAGGCCGTCCGCGGTCGCCGTGCCCGGCCAGGCGTTGCGGCCCAGCATCCGGGCCACCCAGGTGGAGCGGGGATGCCGGGTGACCTCGGCGGGCGGCGCGTCCTGGACGGCACGGCCCTCGTCGAGCACGAGCACCCGGTCGGCGAGGGACACCGCCTCGACGGGGTCGTGCGTGACGATCAGACAGACGCCGCCGAAGGTCTCCAGATGCGTACGCAGCGTGTGGCGCACACGGGCCCGCGTCGTCTGGTCGAGCGCGGCGAGCGGCTCGTCGAGCAGCAGCAGCCGGGGGCGCGCCGCCAACGCCCGTGCCAGCGCGATGCGTTGGGCCTGACCGCCGGAGACCTGTGCGGGGCGGCGGTGGGCGAGATGGCCGACGCCGAGCCGGTCGAGCCACTCCTGGGCGGCGCGCCGGGCCTCGGCGCGCGGCACACCGCGGGCGCGCAGCCCGTACGCCGTGTTGGCGAGGGCGTTGAGATGCGGGAACAGCGCGCCGTCCTGCGGGACCCAGGCGACGTGCCTGCGGTGCGGGGGCAGCCCGGTGACGTCGGTGCCGCCGAGGCGCAGCTCGGCGTGGGCGCGCGGGGTGAGGCCGAGGAGCGCACGCAGCAGGGTGGTCTTGCCCGCGCCGTTGGGGCCCACCACGGCGATGGTGGTGCCCGGCTCGGCGTCCAGGGCCAGCCGGTCGAAGCCGGTGACCTCGGCGTGCAGGGACCAGCGCTCCGAGGGTTCGGCCCCGGGTGCCGCCTCGACCGCCGGGTACGTCCCCGGAACCTCGTCCGGCACCTGCTTCGGGGCGCGGGAGCGGGCCGCGGGCAGCCCCGTCCACCGGCCGCGCAGCGCGATGAGCACCGCCATGGCGATGGCGAGCAGCAGCAGCGACACGGATGTCGCCGCCTCGGGGGACTCCTGGAGCAGCAGATACACCTGGAGCGGCAGGGTCTGTGTGGTGCCGGGCAGGTTCCCCGCGAAGGTGATCGTGGCGCCGAACTCGCCGAGCGCCCGCGCCCAGGTCAGGGCCGCCCCGGCGATGAGGCCGGGGGCGACCATCGGCAGCGTGACCGTACGGAACACCCGTACGGGAGAGGCTCCCAGGGACGCGGCGGTCTCCTCGTACCGGGGACGGAGGCCGCCCAGCGCGCCCTCCAGGCTGATCACGAGGAACGGCATGGCCACGAACGTCGCGGCGACCACCGCGCCGGAGGTGTGGAACGGCAGCGTGATCCCGAACGTGTCCTCCAGCCATGGCCCTAGCAGCCCGCGCCGCCCGAACGCGAGCAGCAGCGCGACACCCCCGACGGTGGGCGGAAGCACCATCGGCAGCAGCACCAGGGACCGGACGACCGCCTTGCCGGGGAAGTCGACGCGGGCGAGCAGCCAGGCAAGCGGCACCCCGAGCAGCAGCGAGAGCCCGAGCGCCCAGAACGAGACGACGAGCGAGAGCCGCAGCGCCTGAGCGGTCCCCTCGCTGCCCAGATGCGTGCCGAGGTTCCCCCACTCCGTACGGGTGAGGATCCCGATCAGCGGCAGCATCAGGAACGCCACCGCGAGCAGCGCGGGGAGGGCGAGGGCGAGGGGGGTGCGGGGGCCGACGGTGCGGCCGCTGAGGCGTTTCATCGGTGGTCCCTCGTGGTGCCTGGTGGTCCCTGGTACTTCCTCGGGGCTACGGCTTCTCGAAGCCCGCGTCCCGGAGGATCTTCTGTGCTTCCGGCGTCGAGAGCCACTTCACGAAGGCCGCGGCGGCCTCGGAGTGCTGCGAGGTCTTGAGCGTGGCGGCCGGGTACTCGGCGATCGCGTTCTGCGCGTCGGGGATCTTGACCGCGTCGACCTTCTTGGTGGACGTGGCGGCGTCGGTCTTGTAGACGAGACCGGCGTCGGCCTCGCCCAGCTCGACCTTGCTCAGCACGGCACGGACGTTGGGCTCCTCGGAGACCGGCTTCACGTCGACGTCCTGCTTGTCCAGGATCTGCTTGCTGTAGCGGCCGACCGGCACCTCGGACGCGGCGAGGACGACCTTCAGGTCGCTGTCCGAGAGGTCCTTCAGCGCGGCGACCTTCTTCGGATTGCCCTCGCCGACCGCGATGACCAGGCGGTTCTTGGCGATGACGGACGGCTTCCCGGTGTCGGCCAAGAGCCCGTCCATGGTCTTGGTGTCGGCGGTGACCAGCGCGTCGGCCGGGGCGCCCTGCTCGACCTGCGCGGCCAGCTCCTGGGATCCGGCGAAGGAGAAGGTCACCTTCGTGCCCGGATTCCGCTCCTCGTACGCGGCGCCCGCGGTCTCGAACACATCGGTGAGGGAGGAGGCCGCGAGGACGGTCAGATCCGCCTTCGGGGCGGCGCCCTTCGCTGCGCCCGCCTTCTTGCCGCCGTCGGACTTGTCGTCGCTGCCGCCGCAGGCGGTCGCGAGCGGGACGAGCAGGGCGGCGGTCAGCACGGCGGCGGCGGTGCGGCGCTTGGCGGGGGTGAGGCTGCGGGACATGACGGGGAACTCCTTGCGGGACGCGGCCGGCGGTGCCGTCCGAGCGGATGGTGGTGAGCCGCGCCGGATGTTCGAGGTTTCGACGAGGGGCGACGCCGCGGGGTGGCTCCGGGGGCTGCGGGTGTTCCTGTCCCCGGGGAGCGCTGATCAGGTGCGGTCGATGTGCACGTTGGTCGACTTCACGCGGGCGGTCGCCTCCATGCCGACCTCCAGGCCGAGCTCTTCCACGGCCTCCCTGGTGAGGAGCGAGACCAGGCGGTGCGGGCCTGCCTGGATCTCGACCTGGGCCGCCACGTCGCCGAGCTTGATCGCCGTGACGATGCCGGGGAAGGCGTTGCGGGCCGAGGTGTAGGTGACCTCGGCCTCGTCGCCGCCCTGTCCCTGCGCGACCGCCACCGAGAAGGCGGCCAGATCGCGGCCGTCGATGAGCCGACGGCCGCTCTCCTCGCGATGGGTCGCGATCCGTCCGGCGTCGGCCCAGCGACGTGCGGTGTCGGGGCTGACGCCGAGCAGACGGGCCGCCTGCCCGATGGTGTAGGACTGCATACGCGCCACGATATGCAGTCTCACCTGGCATTTACAACATACTTAGGTCATTCTCCATCGCAGATGCGATGTCCTTGGAGGAATCCCCGAACGGCTGCCGCACTCACCCCGCCTCGGCCGCCTTCACCTCCGGCACCCGCTCAAGGGTGATCCCGAAGTGCGTCGCGTACGCGGCGAGCACGTCGGCGTCCGTCGCCAGCTCCTCCGTGCGGCGTTCACCGGCCGCCGTGGTGGTGAGGGTGCGCCCGCTGAGGGTGATCCGGCCGGTGCCGGTCAGCATCGAGCAGACCAGCGACCTGGTGAAGTGGGAGCGGGGCGAGGTGCGGTGCCACCAGGCGCCGGAGGCGAAGTCGGCCAGCGCGCGGGGCCGCCGGTCGAGCACGTACTGCGGCTTGCCGTCCCGCAGGACGTCCAGGTCGCCCTCGGCGGTCTCCTCGACGCGGAAGGTGCCGCCGGGGTCGGGCTGGTCGCCGCGCCCGCCGAACTCCAGCGGGAAGTGGCTGTGGGTGCCGAAGCCGACGTCGGCGAGCAGGTCGCCGCCGTCGGACGTGCGCACCCGCAGCGCCAGATGGTCGTAGGGGATGCCGGGCCGCCCCTCGGGGTCGTACACCCTGGCCTGCAACAACGTCACCTCGAAGCCGAGCGCGCCGAGCAACGCGGCGAAGGCCCCGTTGAGTTCGTAACAGAAACCGCCGCGCCGCCGCTCCACGACCTTCGCGACCAGCGCCTCGTCGGTGAGCTCGATGTCCTCGCCGAGATGGATGGAGAGGTTCTCGAAGGGCACGGCCCGCAGATGCGCGAGGTGCAGGGCGCGCAGCGCCTGGGTGGTGGGCGCGGCGGGGCGTTCGGCGTCGATGCGCCGCAGATAGGCGTCCGTCTGAGCAAAATCCATGCGACTCAGTCTGCCGGGTCGCGCATGATGGGCGGGCCTGTCGACCGGCTCGGCGGACTGCCTTGGTCGACTGCCGTGGCCCGACTGCTTTGGGCTACGGCCTTGGCCGACTGCTTTGGTCGACTGCCCTGGCCGGTCGCCGAGTTGCCGGTCCGGTGGGCACTTCACCGTCATCTCTCCCGGCCGGCTCTCCCGGCCACGAAGGAACCATGACCACTGCCTCCGGCCATGAAGGAACCATGCCCGCCGAGCCGACGCCCTTCCGCGTCTCCGTCTCCGACGATGTCCTGCACGACCTGCGGACCCGTCTGAAGCGCACCCTCTTCACCGTCCCGTCCGACTCCGCCTACTGGGCGGCCGGCACCGACCCCGGCTATCTGCGGGAACTCGTCGCTTACTGGGCGGACGCATTCGACTGGCGGGCGGCCGAGTCCGCGCTCAACGCCTTTCCCCAGTACGTCGCCGAAGTCGCCGGACGGCGCGTGCACTTCGTCCATCTGCGCGGCCGCCGTCCCGCGGGCGCGCCCGCGCCGCTGCCGCTGGTCATGAGCCATGGCTGGCCGAGCAGTTTCGTGGAGATGCTGCGGGCCGCCGAGCGGCTCGCCGACCCGGCCGCGTACGGCGGTGACCCCGCCGACGCCTTCGACGTGGTGATCCCCTCGCTGCCCGGCTTCCTCTTCTCCGAGTTGCCGCGCGAGCCCTTCACGCGCAGGGGAGTGGCCGAGATCTGGCACGAGTTGATGACCCGTACCCTGGGGTACGAACGCTTCGGCGCGTTCGGCGGGGACATCGGCGGCGGTGTGACGCAGTGGCTCGGCGCCCGGTATCCGGACGAGGTGGCCGGGGTGCACATCACATCGGCCGTGGTCACCGCCCAGTTCGACGAGCTGCCGCCGACCCCCGACGAGCAGGCGTACCTGGACGCCCTCGACGCGTACGACCTGACCGACCAGGGCTACAGCGAGATCATGTGGACCCGGCCCGACACGGTCGCGGCGGCCCTGATGGATTCCCCGGCCGGGCTCGTCGCCTGGATCGCCGACAAGTACCGCGACTGGAGCGACTGCGGCGGCGACCTGGAGGCCCGCTGGGACAAGGACGCCCTGCTCACGGTCGCCACCCTGTACTGGGCGACCGGCAGCATCGGCACGTCCTTCCGGCAGTACTACGACTACCGCCTGAACAAGCCGGTGCCGCCGATCACCGTCCCCGCCGCGATCACCCTCAGCCATGAACCGGCGTACTCCGGCTACCCGAGGAGCCTCGCCGAGCGCACCTTCGCCGATCTGCGCCACTGGAGCACCCCGAGGCGCGGCGGCCACTTCATGGCCCACGAGGAGCCGGAGCAGGTCGCGGCCGAGCTGCGGACGTTCTTCCGAGGCTTGAGGTAAGGTTAGGCTTAGCTAAGTTGATGTTGTGGTGCGGTGGGCCAGGAAGGCGGGGAACGATGCGGGTCCTCTTCGTGTGTACATGAGTGCGGGTGTCGAGGTGGGCGGGGGCCCGGCTGCCGCTGACGCCGCTCCCCGCCGGCTCGCGGGCCCCACGCCCTGCGTCGAACGCGTCGCCGCCCGGCTGGCCGGGCTGCCGGCCACCGCCGAGGGTGCCGGGCCCGAAGGCCTCACCGCTGAACGGGCCGCCGTGCTCGAAGAGTTCTGGGCCGAGGCCGGGCGTCGTGGGACACCCCTCGTCGAAGCGATCGACGGCGACCCCGAGCACCGCGCGGTGACGTTCCTGTGGCGCGGTCACCGGGTCACCCGGCAGGTGCTGCTGCTCGCCGACGGACTCGTGGACCGCGCCGACCTCGCCGCCTCCCGGCTCACCCCGCTGCCCGGCACCGACATCTGGTACGTCGGCTACCGGCTGCGCGCCGACCACCGCGGCTCCTACCGCATGGCCGCCGACATCTCGCCCGGCGAACCGCCCGCCTCCGCCGCCCTGCTCCAGGAGCGGCTGCGCTCGCTGTCCGCGCACGCCGCGCCCGACCCGCTCAACTCCCGCCGGACACCCGGTCGTTGGCTCGCCCGCGACACCTCCGTCTTCGCGCTGCCGCAGGCCCCCGCACAGCCGTGGGCCGAGCCGCGTGACGGGGTGGCGCGGGGGCGGGTCGAGCGGCACCGACTGCCCACCGGGGTCCTCGGGGCCGAACGGGACGTGTGGGTGTATCTGCCGCCGGGCGTGCCCGCGGGACGGCTGCCGGTCCTCGTGCTGTGCGACGGCGACATGTGGTTCGGGCGGCTCGGCCTCCAGGGCACGCTGGACGCCCTCGCCGCCGACGGCGCCCTGCCGCCCCTCGCGGTGCTCGCGCCGGACGCGGTCGACCCCGCCACGCGCCGACGCGAACTCGGGGCCAAGGATGGTTACGTGGGCTTCCTCGCCGACGAACTCCTGCCCTGGGCGGCGGGCCGCTGGCCGCTGACCACCGATCCGGCACGCACCGCCGTCGCGGGCCAGGGCCTCGGCGGACTGGCCGCACTGCACGCGGGGTTCCTGCGGCCGGAGCGCTTCGGGAACGTACTGGCCCAGTCGCCCTCGCCGCTCCCGTGTCCCATCTCACGCCGCGACCCCGTCGAACCGCCCGCGACCGCCGTCCACATCGACGTCGGACTGCACGAGGGGCCACTGGTCGACCACACCCGTCAGCTGTACGAGACGCTGCGCTCGCAGGGCTGCCCGGTGACCTGGGACGCGTACAACGGCGGTCATGACTACGCCTGTTGGCGCGGCTGTCTGGCCGACGGACTGGTCCGGCTGCTCGGCCGCACCGGTCCCTGAAACCGCCGTCCCGCGAGCCGCGCCCCGTCCTGCGCGCGCCGTCCTCGACGCCGCCACGGGACCCCTGTCACACTGGGCGGCCCGTGTCGCTGTTGGGCCGAACGGGTGAGGTCGCGTAAGAATTGGCCGGTGCAGACAACGAAGGCGAGCCAGGACGGGGTGGGGCGTTGAACAGCCACGACGTCACCGACGAACAGTGGGAAGGGCTCGCCCAGGTCGTACCGCTGCGCAGCCGTAACGAATGGCCGTCCTGGCCCGGTCACCGGGCCCTCGCGGACGCGGAGACGGAGGCGCGTCGGCGCTTCGTCGTGATGCGGGTGAACATCTTCGCGGACGCCCGCGAGGTCGCCGAGACGGTGATGGCGCAGATCCCGGTGCTGCTCGACCTGACCGGCGCCGAGACGGAAGTGGCCAAGCGGGTCCTGGACTTCAGCAGCGGCGTGGTCATGGGCCTCGGCTGCGGGATGCACCGTGTCGACAAGAACGTCTTCCTGCTGGCACCTCCCGGTACGGAGGTTCAGGGGCTGGTGGCGGCGGCGCAGTCCTGACGGACCTTCTGATTCTTTGACTCTCCGGCTCTCCGGCTCTCCGGCTCTCCGGACCTGCGACCTTTCGACCCTCCGGGCCTCTGGCATAGGCCCCGCGCATAGCCGCTTCCGGGCGGCGCGGCGGGCGCTCCGGCGGTAATCCCTCATTCGTAGGAAGGTCACCAGGGCGGAACGGTTCGGCGGGGTCGGTGCCGCCTACCGTCCCGACATGACTGCGCACCACCCGGAGGCGGCCCCTGGACCGCTGCCGGGACCGGACCGGAGCCGCGTCACCGAACTGCGGCTCTCCGCCTTCGCCGCGCACCGCGGCGCCGTGTTCCCGCTCGGCCCGCTGACCTTCATGGCGGGGCCGAGCGGCAGCGGCAAGTCCACCGCCCTCGCCGCATACGAGGCGTTGGCGCGGCTCGCCTCGGGGGACGAACTCGCCGAGGTGTTCGCCGACCCCGTGGCCTGCGTCCCCGACCGGGCGCGGGCCGACGGGCAGCGGCGGCGCGGATTCCGCATCGGCTGCACGGTCGACGGTCCGGTCGGCGCGGTGCGGCTCGACTTCGCCGTACAGGCCGAGCCCGAACTGCGCGTCGTGGGCGAGCGGCTGACGCGGGGCGGGCTCACGCTCCTGGAGACGGCACTGCGCGATCCGGGGCGGCGGGCGGTGCAGGCGGCCTGGCACACGGCGGGGCTCTCGCCGGTGACCCGCGGCCCGCTCCCGGACGACCGGCTCGGCACCGCCCTGCTGCCGCTGCGCGTCGCGGGCAAGACGGACGGCCAGCGCCTGGTGCTCGCCGCCGCCGAGCAGGTGGTGGTCGCGCTGCGCTCGGTGTTCCCGTGCGCTCCCCGGCCGCCGCTGATGCGGCCGCCCGTACCGCCCGGACTCGTCGGCGCGGGACGCCTGTCGGGCGGCTGCGACAACTTCGCCGAGGTCCTGCTGCGTACGCGCGCGGAGTGCGGCAACCGGCACGCGCGGCTGGTGGAGGCGGTGCGCGCCGGGTGCGCCGGACCGGTAGCCGACGTCCTCTCGGAGGTGGCCGACGACGGCTCGGTGCACGCGCTCATCGACCGGGGCGGCGGCCTGCGCTCCCCGGTCGGCCGGCTCGGGGACGGCGAACTGCGGTTCCTGGCCCTCGCGCTGGTGCTGCTCACCGGGCCCGGCGTGTTCGAGGTCGACCCCGTGGCCGAGGTGCCGTCGGCGTACCAGACCCTGACGGTGCTGGCCGACGGCTTCGACCACTGCCTCGACGATCGGCAGCGGCGCGCCCTCGCCGAACTCGCCGCGGACACCTGCGAACGCGGGCACATCCGTCTCGTCGCCGCGGTGAGCGACGCGTCCTGGGCCGCCGGGGCGGGTGGCGCCTCGGTGGTAGACCTGGAGCCGTGACAGAACTTGATGTAGCGGGACTCCAGCGCAGGCTGGCCCAGTTCGCGGCGGCGCGGCACTGGCAGCCGTACCACACGCCCAAGAACCTTGCCGCCGCGCTCAGCGTGGAGGCGTCCGAACTGGTCGAGATCTTCCAGTGGTTGACGCCGGAGGAGTCGGCGCGGGTGATGGACGACCCGGACGCGGCGCACCGCGTGACGGACGAGGTCGCGGACGTGCTCGCCTATCTCCTCCAGTTCTGCGAGGTGTTGGGCGTCGACGCGCTGGCGGCTCTGGACGCGAAGATCGACCGGAATGAGCTGCGGTTTCCGCCGAAGACGCCCGGCCCGAAGAGTTCGTAGATCCGTCACTCTCCGGAGTGGACAAGTTGTCCACAGTCGATAACTTGTCCACAGATTTCCGGGTTGCTCTGGCTTTTCGTCCGGATGACTCTCACTCTAGGTAGTGGACAGGGGAGTTCGGGCGAACGTGCGGCGAGTGCGCGCGGGATGGATGGGGGTGCGCATGGAGGCGATGCGGCTCATCGAGGCGAGCAGGCACGCCCTGGCGCTGAGCCAGGAACCGCCGGACATCGTGGCGGAGGTGTGGCAGTCGCAGGCGCTGGCCCAGGCGATCGGCAGCCGGCTCGCGGTCGCGGGGCCGCCGGAGTTGAGGAGCGAGGCGCTCGGCCTGAGCGAGGTCGGCGGCAGGGGCTGCGGGGTCCTGGACGCCCCGCCGCTCGGGCCCGAGGGCTTACGGGCGGCGCGGTTGACGGACGTGGGCGACGCCCAGGAGGTGCTGGGCGGACTCGACGAGCTGCTCGGCGAGGTGGGCATCGCCCTCGTCGGCGTGGCCATGGGCGCGGACGACGAGGGGGTGTACTGGCAGTGCATGGAAGCCATCGACGCCGCCGACGAGTCCAGGGACCGGGTCCTTGAGATGCTGCGCAGACTCGCGCTGCGCGAACAGGGCCTGCCCGAGCCCGACTCGGCGGCGGGGCCGTCGTGATCCGGGGCCGGGGAGCGGCGGTCCCGTCAGGAGGGGCGGGGGTCCTCGCGGCCGTCGCCGGCCGAGGCGGACTGCTGAAGATCGGCGTCGAGCTGCGTCAGATCGGCGTTCAGCGCGGCCATCAGCTCCTCCATCTGCTGCAGCAGACCCTTCGGTGCGCCCTGTTGCTCGGGCACGGACGGTTCGCGCGCGGCCCCCTGGTCGGGTACGGCTTCCTGGGACATGCCGGCCTCCTCGGCCCTCGCCCTCCCGGTGCGGAAGGGCAGTTGGTGCAGGCGTCGCGGCGGCAGCGGCCGCCGGTGCGGGTGCCGGGCGGTCCGGCTCCGCCCGAGCCAACGATCATCGGCGGCGGCTGGTCACTGGGGAGGGCGCCCGACGGACAGGGGGTTGACGGATATTCACCCGGCCGGGGCGGCGGGGTGCCGGGGGGAGCGGTGGAGTTGACGGACGTTCGAGCGGGCCCGCGCCGGTGCGGCCCGGGCCCGTTCGGGGGGTGTTCAGCCCAGCTGCGGCATGACCTGCGAGGAGATCAGCTCCAGGTGGTCCAGATCGGCCAGGTCGAGCATCTGGAGGTACATGCGCTGGGAGCCGACGGCCCCGTAGGCGGAGATCTTCTCGACGACCTCCGCCGGAGATCCGGCGAGCCCGTTCGCCTTCAGCTCCTCCACGTCACGGCCGATGGCGTCGGCGCGGCGCTTCACCTCCGCGTCCGTCTTGCCGACGCAGGCCACCAGCGCGTTGGAGTAGACGAGGTCGTCGGCCTTGCGGCCGTGCTCCTCGGCGGCGGCGCGCACCCGCTTGAACTGCTGCTCGGTATCGGCCAGAGAGGCAAAGGGGATGTTGAACTCACTCGCGAACCGCGCGGCGAGCGCGGGCGTCCGCTTGGCGCCGTGCCCGCCGACGAGGACGGGCACCTTGGACTGCGCGGGCTTGGGAAGGGCGGGGGAATCGGAGAGTTGGTAGTACGTCCCGTCAAAAGTGAAGCGGTTGCCCACCGGGGTCTCCCACAGGCCCGTCACGATGGCGAGCTGCTCCTCCAGGCGGCCGAACTTCTCCTTCGGGAAGGGGATTCCGTAGGCGGTGTGCTCCGCCTCGTACCACCCCGAGCCGAGGCCCAGTTCGATGCGGCCGCCCGACATCTGGTCGACCTGCGCGACCTGGATCGCGAGGACGCCGGGCAGCCGGAAGGTGCCCGCCGTCATCAGCGTGCCGAGGCGGATCCGCCGGGTCTCGCGGGCGAGCCCCGCGAGGGTGATCCAGGCGTCCGTCGGTCCGGGCAGACCGTCCGAGGAGCCCATGACGAGATAGTGGTCGGAGCGGAAGAAGGCGCTGTAGCCGAGGTCTTCGGTGGCCTTGGCGACGCCCAGGAGCGTCTCGTAGGTCGCGCCCTGCTGCGGTTCGGTGAAGATTCGAAGGTCCATACAGCCATCTTGCCCGGATGCCGGTTCCGGTTTCAGGCCCGCTCCGTCCGTGTTGCCGAGGCCTGTACCGCCCGTGTCGCCGAGACCCGCACCGCCCGTGCTGCCGCGGCCGGCGGCGGCAACACGGGCGAGGTCTCACAGCCTCGGGTCGACCGGCTCGGACTCCAGGGCGAGTACGGCGAAGACCGCCTCGTGGACGCGCCAGAGCGGCTCCCCGTCGGCGAGCCGGTCCAGGGCCTCCAGACCGAGCGCGTACTCCCGCAGGGCGAGCGAGCGCTTGTGGTTCAGGAAGCGCTGCCGCAGCCGGTCCAGGTTGTCCGGGCGGGTGTACTCGGGACCGTAGATGATCCGCAGGTACTCCCGGCCGCGCACCTTGATGCCGGGCTGGACGAGCCGGCCCTTCCCGTCGCGCACCAGCGGCTCCAGCGGCTTGACGACCATGCCTTCGCCGCCGCGGCTCGTCATCTCCAGCCACCAGTCGACGCCGGACCGGACCGACGACTCGTCGCCGGTGTCGACGACGAGCCTGCGGGTGGTCTGGAGCAGACCGGTCGGGTCGTGCTCGACGAGCCGGTCGAGCCAGGCCAGCTGCTCGTCGTGCGGGACGCCCGCCAGGGAGCGGCCCCGGGCGGCAAGCAGCTGGAACGGAGCCATACGCACACCGTCCAGGCCGTCCGTCGGCCAGCAGTAGCGCCGGTAGGCCTCGGTGAACGCGGCCGCGTCGGTGGCCCGGCCGCGCTGCCTGGTGAGCAGCTCCCCGACGTCGATGCCGCGCGCTGCCGCCGCCTCCAGGGCGCCGATGGCACCGGGGAAGACGGCGCGGGACGCGGCGCCCACGGCGGCGTACTGCTTGCGGAGCAAGCCGGAGGCCTTGAGGGACCAGGGCATCAGCTCGGCGTCGACCAGCAGCCAGTCGGTGTCGAGTTCGGCCCAGAGCCCTGCCTCGGTGACGGCCGAGCGCAGCCGTCCGAGGATCTCCTCGGTGACCGACTCGTCGTCGAAGAAGGGGCGGCCGGTGCGGGTGTGCAGGGCGCCGGTCGGGCCGTCGACGCCGAAGCGATCGCGGGCCACGTCGGCGTCGCGGCAGACCAGCGCCACCGCGCGCGAACCCATGTGCTTCTCCTCGCACACGACCTTCGCGACACCGTCCGTCCGGTACTGCGCGAAGGCCTCCGCCGGGTGCTCCAGGAAGTGTTCATCAGCGGCTCCGCCGCGGGCGTCGACGCGGGACGTGCCGGTCGGGGCCATCGTCGGCGGCAGGTGGGCGAGCAGCCGGGGGTCCACCGCGAAGCGGCTCATGACCTCCAGGGCCGCCGCCGCGTTCTCCTCGCGCACGGCGACGCGGCCGGAGTGCCGGGTTTCCACCGTGCGGCGGCCCTGCACGTCGGCGAGGTCGAGCGGACGGCCCTCGTGGCCGCCGGGTGCCTCGGTGGTCAGCGGCCGGGCAGGCTCGTACCAGACCTGCTCGGCCGGTACGTCGACGAGTTCCCGCTCCGGCCAGCGCAGCGCGGTCATCTTCCCGCCGAAGACCGCGCCGGTGTCCAGGCAGATCGTGTTGTTGATCCAGCTGGTGCTCGGCACGGGCGTGTGGCCGTACACGACCGTCGCGCGGCCCCGGTACTCCTCGGCCCACGGATAGCGCACGGGCAGGCCGAACTCGTCGGTCTCGCCGGTGGTGTCGCCGTACAGGGCGTGCGAGCGGACCCGGCCCGACGTGCGGCCGTGGTACTTCTCGGGCAGCCCTGCGTGGCAGACGACGAGCTTGCCGCCGTCCAGGACGTAGTGGCTGACGAGGCCGTCGATGAACTCCCGCACCCGCTCGCGGAACTCCGGGTCCCTGGCGTCCTCCCGCTCCAACTGCTCGATGGTCTCGGCGAGTCCGTGCGTGTGCTGGACGTTGCGGCCCTTGAGGTAGCGGCCGAGCTTGTTCTCGTGGTTGCCGGGCACGCACAGCGCGTTGCCCGAAGCGACCATCGCCATCACCCGGCGCAGTACGCCGGGGCTGTCGGGCCCGCGGTCCACGAGGTCGCCGACGAAGACGGCGGTCCGGCCCTCGGGGTGCGCCCCGTCGACGTAACCGAGCTTGGTGAGCAGGGTCTCCAGCTCGGAGCGGCAGCCGTGGATGTCGCCGATGATGTCGAAGGGGCCCGTGAGGTGGGTGAGGTCGTTATAGCGCTTCTCCAGGACGACTTCGGCGCTCTCCACCTCCGCCACACCGCGCAGCACATGCACCTTGCGGAAGCCCTCGCGCTCCAGGCCGCGCAGCGAGCGGCGCAGTTCGCGGCGGTGGCGCGAGATCACATGGCGGGGCATGCCGGCCCGGTCGGGGCGCGCGGAGTTGCGCTCGGCGCAGACGTCCTCGGGCAGGTCGAGGACGATCGCGATGGGCAGCACGTCGTACTGCCGGGCCAGCTGGACGAGCTGCTTGCGGCTCTCGGACTGGACGTTGGTCGCGTCGACGACGGTGAGACGGCCCGCGGCAAGGCGCTTGCCCGCGATGTAGTGCAGGACGTCGAAGGCGTCACGGCTCGCGCTCTGGTCGTTCTCGTCGTCGGCGACGAGCCCGCGGCAGAAGTCAGAGGAGACCACCTCGGTCGCCTTGAAGTGCTTGCGCGCGAAGGTGGACTTGCCGGATCCGGTGGCGCCGACGAGGACGACGAGGGAGAGGTCGGTCACGGGGAGAGTGCGCGTGGCGGCGGCACTCGTGCTGGTCTCGGTGCTGGTCATGCGGCCTTCGCCTCCTTCGCGTCCGTGTTCGTGTTCATGTCCGTGTCTATTTCTATTTCTATTTCTGTCTCTGTCTCTGACTCTGTCTTCGTCGTCTTCGTCGTCTCGTCGGCCGTCAGCGTGAAGACGGCCATCTGCGTGGGCGGACCCACCTCGGGGTCGTCGAGTCCGACGGGGGCGAACTCCACGTCGTACCCGTGCCGTTCGGCGACCGCGGCCGCCCAGGTGCGGAACTCCTCGCGGGTCCACTCGAAGCGGTGGTCGCCGTGGCGCACATGACCGGCGGGGAGCGACTCCCAGCGGACGTTGTACTCGACGTTCGGCGTGGTCACGAGCACGGCCTTGGGCCTGGCCGAGCCGAACACGGCGTACTCCAGGGCGGGCAGCCGCGGCAGGTCGAGGTGCTCGATGACCTCGCTCAGCACGGCGGCGTCGTACCCCTTGAGCCGCTTGTCGGTGTAGGCGAGCGAGCCCTGCGTCAGCCGGACCCGGCCCGCCTGGCGCTCGCCCATCCGGTCAAGGCGCAGCCGGCGTGCGGCGACGTCGAGGGCGCGCGCGGAGACGTCGACGCCGACGATCTCCGTGAACCGCACGTCCTTCAGCAGTTCGTGCACCAACTGCCCCTGCCCGCAGCCGAGATCGAGCACCCGGCTCGCCCCGGCGGCGCGCAGCGCCTCGACGATCGCCGTCCGGCGCAGCACGGCGAGCGGCACCGGCTTCTCCTCGGTGTCGGTCGTCTCGTCGACCGCGTTGTCGATCTCCTCGATCTCGCTGTCGTCGGCCTCCGCGAGGCGTACGAGTTCCAGGGCCTGAGCCGCCTGCCGGGTCAGCCCCCAGCGGCGTGCCAGATAGCGGCTGGTGATCAGCTTCTGCTCGGGGTGCTCGGCCAGCCAGCCCTCGCCCGCCCGGAGCAGCTTGTCGACCTCGTCGGGCGCGACCCAGTAGTGCTTGGCGTCGTCGAGCACCGGCAGCAGCACATACAGCTGCCGCAGCGCCTCGGAGAGCCGCAACTCGCCCTCCAGGACGAGCCGTACGTAGCGGGAGTCGCCCCACTCCGGGAACTGCTCGTCCAGGGCGACCGGTTCGGCGCTCACGCTGTCCCAGCCGAGCGGCCCGAACAGCTTGTGCACCAGCTCGGCGCCGCCGCGCGCGGGCAGCGCAGGCACCTCGATCCGCAACGGCATGGGCGCCGCGGCCCGCTCGGGACGCGCGTTGCACACCCCGCGCAGCGCGGCCTTGAAGACGGTGGTCATCGCGACGGAGAGCAGCGAGGACGCGGCGTAGGGCCGGTCGTTCACATACTGCGCGAGCGCCGAGTCGGGCGCGCCGCCGCGCCCCTTGCCCTTCCCCTTGCGCACGAGCGCCACGGGATCCACCTCGAGCAGCAGCGCCGCGGTGCAGCGCTCGGCGGTGGCCTCCGGGTAGAAGACATGCGCCGTGCCGTGCGCGGTGGAGAACCGCTGGGCGTTGTCGGGATGCTTGTGCAGCAGATACCCGAGGTCGGTCGCGGGGCGTTCGGGGCTGCCGGTGGTACTGATCATCAGGAACATGTGGATCGGCCTCGGGATGCGGTCTGAGCTGCGAGTACGCAGCGAGCTTTCGGGCGCGCCTCTACAACGTACAGCGAAGATCGGAGACCGACTCGGGAATTTTCGCCCACCGCACCGGCCGGACACGCCGGTCAGCAGCCGCCCGTGGCCGGGGTCCCGCTGCCGACCTGCAGGGTGGCCGGGGTGGCGCAGCAGCCGCCGCCATCGGTCGAGGTCGGCTCGGGTTCGTCGAAGAGGCCCGCGCCACCGCAGACTCCGGTCTCCGGCAGGGTCAATTCGACGCGCTCGGCGGCCTCCTGGTCGCCGGCCAGGGCCGCGGCGATGGAGCGGACCTGCTCGTAGCCGGTCATGGCGAGGAAGGTCGGGGCGCGGCCGTAGGACTTCATGCCGACCAGGTAGACGGCCGGCTCCGGGTGCGCGAGCTCTCGCACGCCGTGCGGGTAGACGGTGCCGCAGGAGTGCTGGTTGGGGTCGATGAGCGGGGCCAGCGCGACCGGAGCCTGGAGGCGTGCGTCGAGGCCGAGGCGGAGCTCGCCCAGGAAGGACAGGTCCGGGCGGAAGCCGGTGAGGGCGATGACCTCGTCGACCGGGTCGAGGCGGCGGCCGTCCTCGGCCACGAGCACCAGCCGTCCGCCGCTCCGCTCGACGGCGTCGGCGCGGAAGCCCGTGACGGCATCGGCGTGACCGTCGTCCACCGCGGCCTTGGCCGCCAGGCCGAGTGCACCGCGGGCCGGCAGCTGGTCCGCCTCGCCGCCACCGAAGGTCGAGCCGCTGATGCCGCGCCGCAGGACCCAGACCGCGTGGGTGCCCGGAGCGTCCTCGGCGAGGGCGGCCAGAGCGGCGAGCGCGGTGAACGCGGAGGCGCCCGAGCCGATGACCGCGGTGCGCCTGCCCGCGTAACGCGCCCGGACGGCAGGGTCCTTGAGGTCGGGCACACGGTACGAGATGTGCTCCCCGGCGGCCCGCTCGCCCAGGGCGGGCAGTCCGTCTCCGCCGATCGGTCCGGGCGTCGACCAGGTGCCGGACGCGTCGACGACCGCGCGGGCGACGAGCCGTTCCTCGCTCCCGTCGGCGTACGTGACATGGATGGTGAAGGGCTGCCGCTCGCGGTCGGCGTCCACGACGCGGTCGCGGCCCTGGCGGGAGACGCCGGTCACCGTCGCGCCGAAGCGGACCTTGTCGCCCAGGACGTCGGCCAGCGGCTGCAGATATCGGGAGGCCCAGTCGCCGCCGGTGGGGTAGGTGGCGCCGTCCGGCTTCACCCACCCCGTGGGGGCCAGGAGCTTCTCGGCGGCGGGGTCGACGACCTCGGCCCAGGGGGAGAACAGCCGCACGTGCGACCACTCGCGCACGGCGCTGCCGGCTTCCCGCCCGGCCTCCAGGACCAGCGGCTCGATGCCCCGCTCGACGAGCTGCGCGGCGGCGGCCAGGCCGATGGGGCCGGCTCCGATCACCACGGTGGGCAGGGCGGTGTCGGGCTCGTGGTTGATCGGCGTGGTCACGATGACTCCCGGGTCTTGTTTCGATGTTTGTCGATGGCTTGTGCGGCCAGCATGGCACCTGTTTCGATAGGCGTCAACATAGATGAATGTCGAAGTAGAGAGGGGATCATCGGCGGCGGGGGTGGATCATTGGCGGTGAGGCGGCAAGGCCTCCCTTTGATTCGACATGTGTCAACATAGATACATGTCGAACGAGAAAGCCCTGCCCCTGCTTGAGCCGGACGTCGAGCCCTGTTGTCCGCCGTTGACCGAGCGGGCCCTCACTGCCGAGGAGGCGGTGCGGACGGCCGCGATGTTCAAGGCGCTGGGCGACCCGGTCCGGCTGCGGCTGTTCTCGCTGGTCGCCTCGCACGAGGGTGGTGAGGCGTGCGTGTGCGACATCTCTGATGTCGGGGTCTCCCAGCCGACCGTCTCCCATCACCTCAAGAAGCTCCGCGAGGCGGGCCTGCTGACCTCGGAGCGGCGCGGTACCTGGGTCTACTACCGGGTGGAGCCGTCGGTGCTCGCGGCCATGGGGCAGATGCTGCGATCCACTTCATAGACCTACGTCTATGTTCAGACGTGAGTCACCGCACCGTCGCCCGCCGTTAACATAGACGCACTTCTATCTATGGGGTTGGTTGCGGCCAACGGCCGCCTGGCAGCCCGCGATTGACGGGCCGACAGATAGAGGGTGCGTCGTGGACGGTGTGCGCAAGGGGCTGGCGGGGCTGGCGGCCATCGGGTTGACGGCGGTGGCGCTCTCCGGCTGCGGCGGGGACGACGACGGCGGCGCCGGGCAGCTGTCCGGCACCGTGAAGGTCGACGGGTCCTCCACCGTGGCGCCGCTCTCCACGGCGGCGGCCGAACTGTTCGCCGAGGAGCAGGCCAAGGTCCGTGTCACGGTGGGCACTTCGGGCACCGGCGGCGGATTCGAGAAGTTCTGCAAGGGCGAGACCGACATCTCCGACGCCTCGCGCCCCATCAAGGACGAGGAGAAGAAGGCCTGCGCCGACGGGAACGTCACGTACGACGAGTTCATGATCGCCAATGACGCGCTGACCGTCGTCGTGCCCAAGGACAACGACTGGGCCGACTGTCTGACGACCGCCCAGCTCAAGAAGATCTGGGAGCCCGGCTCGAAGGCCGGCAACTGGAAGCAGGTCGACCCGAAGTTCCCCGACGAGCCGCTGAAACTGTTCGGCGCGGGCACCGACTCCGGCACCTTCGACTACTTCACCGAGCAGATCAACGGCGAGGAGGGCAAGTCCCGTACGGACTACAGCCCCAGCGAGGACGACAACGTCACCGTGCAGGGCGTGGCCGGCTCCAAGGGCGGCCTGGGCTACTTCGGTTACTCCTACTACGAGGAGAACACCGACAAGCTCAAGGCCCTGAAGATCGACGGCGGCGACGGCTGCGTCGCGCCGAGCGTGAAGACCGCGCAGGACGGGACGTACAAGCCGCTCTCCCGGCCGCTGTTCATCTACCCCTCGCAGAAGGCGCTGCAGCGGGACGAGGTCGAGGCGTTCGTCGAGTACTACGTCGAGAACAACGCCGACGTCGCGAAGGACGCCAGGTTCATCCCGCTCAACGGCGAGCAGGAGAAGGAACTCAAGGACACCTTCGACGAGTTCAAGAGCGGCAAGGAGTAGGCCCGTGCCTGCCCGCAGGAAGGCGAGCGTCCCGGACGCCGGCGGGAGCCGGCGCCTGGGACGCTCCCGCCCCCGCCACGGCGAGCGCGTCATCCGGATCGGCCTGGTGGTGGCGGCCCTCGTCTCCATCGCCACCACCGTCGGCATCGTCGCCTCGCTGATCGAGCCCAGCGTCCGCTTCTTCGGCGAGGTCTCCGCCAAGGAGTTCTTCACCGGCACCGAGTGGACCCCGCTCTTCGAACCCGCCCGCTACGGCGTGCTCCCGCTGGTCGCCGCGACGCTCCTGATCACCGTGATCGCCCTGCTCGTCGCCCTGCCGCTCGGCCTGGCCAGCGCGATCTATCTCTCCGAATACGCGACACCGCGCACCCGGAGCATCCTCAAGCCCGCGCTCGAACTCCTCGCGGGCATCCCGACGGTCGTCTTCGGCTTCTTCGCGCTGAAGTTCCTCACGCCGAGGCTGCAGAGCCTGTGGCCGTGGGGCGAGGGCCCGGACATCTTCAACGCCCTCTCCGCGGGCCTCGTCATGGGCATGATGATCATCCCGACCATCGCGTCGCTCTCCGAGGACGCACTCTCCGCGGTGCCGCACTCGCTGCGCGACGGCGCGTACGCGATGGGGGCGAGCAAGCGCGTGGTGGCGACGACCGTCGTCGTGCCCGCCGCGCTCTCCGGGATCGTGGCCGCCTTCGTCCTCGGGGTCTCCCGCGCGGTCGGCGAGACGATGATCGTCGCCATCGCCTCGGGCAACCGGCCCCATCTGACGTGGAATCCACTGGAGGCCATGCAGACCATGACGGGCTTCATCGCCCAGGCGGCGAGCGGCGACGTACCGGTGGGGACCGTCGACTACCACACCCTCTTCGCCGTCGGACTGCTCCTGTTCACGCTGACGTTCGCGATGAACGCCGTCTCCATCCGCCTGGTCCGCCGCTTCCGGGAGGTGTACGAATGACCGCGCCGACGCCCGTCAGGACCCAGCCGGTGCCGCCGACGCCGCTGGGCCGCCGACGGCGCCGCCCGGCCGACACCGCCTTCCGTCTCGCGCTGCTCGCCTCGCTGGCCGTCGCGCTGCTCTTCCTGGCCCTCCTGATCGGATACGTCCTGTACGAAGGGGCGAGCCGGCTCGACGACCGGCTGTGGAACAACTTCCCCTCCATCCGCCACCCCGAGCGCGCCGGCGCGCAGTCCGCGATCTGGGGCTCGGTGTGGGTGGTGGGCCTGACCGGCCTGCTCTGTCTGCCCGTCGGCGTGGCGGCCGCGATCCACCTGGAGGAGTACGCCGATCCGACCCGCTGGTACAACCGCTGGCTTGAGCTGAACATCCAGAACCTCGCCGCCGTGCCCTCCGTCGTCTACGGCATCCTCGGGCTCGGCCTGATCGCCCGCGGCATGGGCCTGGGCACCACCATCCTCACCGCCTCGCTCACCCTGGCGCTGCTCGTCCTGCCCATCGTGATCATCGCCTCGCGGGAAGCGATCAGAGCCGTGCCGAACTCCATCCGGCTCGGCTCGCTCGCGCTCGGCGCCACCCCATGGCAGACCGTGTGGCGCCAGGTCCTGCCCGCCGCCCTGCCCGGCATCGCCACCGGCTCGATCCTCGCCCTGTCGCGCGCGATGGGCGAGGCCGCGCCGCTGCTGCTGCTCGGCGGCCTCACCTACGTGGCGTTCAACCCGGAGGGCATCAACTCCGCGTTCACCGTCCTGCCCATCCAGATCTTCAACTGGACCAGCCAGTCCCGCGAGGAGTTCGCGGCGCTCGCCGCCGCGGCCATCGTCGCCCTGCTGGTCCTGCTGCTCGCGATGAACTCCCTCGCCATCTTCATCCGCAACAAGTACGGAAAGCGCTGGTGACCCCGCCATGTCCGGAACGGCCCTGACCGATACGGCCCCCGTCGACTTCGCGCCGAGCGGCTCCGTCTTCGACATCAAGGACCTGTCGGTCTTCTACGGCGCCTACGAGGCCGTACGCGAGGTGAACCTCGCCGTCCGGCCCCGCCAGATCACCGCCCTCATCGGCCCCTCCGGCTGCGGCAAGTCCACCGTGATCCGCTGCCTCAACCGCATGAACGACCTCATCCCCGGCGCCCGCGTCGCCGGCAAAGTCGCCTATCACGGCGAGGACCTGTACGCGGAGCACGTCGACCCCATCGAGGTGCGGCGCCGCATCGGCATGGTCTTCCAGAAGCCCAACCCGTTCCCCAAGTCCGTGTACGACAACATCGCCTACGGCCCGCGCGTGAACGGCGAGCGCGGCCGCTCCACGCTGGACGGCATCGTCGAGAAGGCCCTCAAGGACGCCGCCCTGTGGGAGGAGGTCAAGGACAAGCTGGGCGGCAGCGCCCTCGCCCTCTCCGGCGGCCAGCAGCAGCGCCTCTGCATCGCCCGCACCATCGCCGTACGCCCCGAGGTGATCCTGATGGACGAGCCCTGCTCGGCCCTCGACCCCATCGCCACGGCCAAGATCGAGGACCTGATGGAGACGCTGACCACGCAGTTCACCATCGTCATCGTCACGCACAACATGCAGCAGGCGGCCCGGGTCTCGCACCGCACCGCCTTCTTCACCGCCGACGTCGACGACAAGGGCGAGCGGCACGGACGGCTCGTCGAGGTCGACGACACCGAGAAGATCTTCGAGAGCCCCGCGGACAAGCGCACCGAGGACTACATCTCGGGCCGGTTCGGATGACGGCCATGGCCCCCGAAGCCGAAGCCGAAGCCGAAGCCGAAGCCGAAGCCAATGCCGATCTCGGGCGGGGGCAACGCGAGACCCTGCCGACTCTCCTCATCGCCGACCGGGACCGGCAGACCCTCGTCCGCGTCCAGCACGAACTGGCCGACCGGCCCGTGCGGATCACCGTCTGCCAGACCCTGCCGGAGCTCCTCGTGGAGGCCGCCGTCACCCGGCCCGGCGCGGTCCTCCTGGACATCGGACTGCCGGGCCCCGAACTGGCCCGCACCGTACGGCTGTTGTACCGGCGGCTCGCCCTGACCGTGGTGCTCGCCGCGGGCCCCGACCAGGGCGAGCAGATCTCGGCGGGCCTCGCCGCGGGCGCCGCCGCCTGTCTGCCCCGGCCCTACGGCTCCCTCGACCTGCTGCGGCTGACCGCCGCAGGGACCTCGTCGACCGGCCCGCCGCCCCCCTTCCGGCCGTCGGGCCCGCTGCGCGCGGGGGACCTTGAACTCGACCCGGTCGGCTACCAGTTCAGGCGGCACGGCGTCGCGACGGTGCTGCCGCTGCGCGAGTTCCAGGTGCTCGCCCTGCTGCTGGCCAGGCCCAACCAGGTGGTCAGCCGCGAGGCCCTGCTCGACCAGGCCTGGGGCAGCAGTTACGTCCCCGAGAGCAACACCCTCAGCGTCCACATCGGCCGCCTGCGCAAACGCCTTGCCCAGCCGCCGCCCAGCTGCTGCACCATCGATGCCGTACGCGGGCTCGGCTACCGCCTCAGCTGCCCCTGATCGACCGGGAGTTCGTCGCTTCGTAAACTGAACCGGTGGACGATGCAACGGTGAGCGCTGTCACGGCTCCGGACGAGACCCGCGGGCGCACCCTCACCGGCCGTCCCCTCGGCCGGGCGGAGGCCGAGGAACTCGCCCGCTCCCTCAAGGCGGTCGCCGACCCGACCCGGCTGCAGCTGCTGAGCCTGATCGCCTCCGACCCGGCGGGCGAGGCCTGTGTCTGCGATCTCGCCGACACCCTCGAATTCACCCAGCCCACCGTCAGCCACCACCTGAAGATCCTGGTCGACGCGGGCCTCCTCGCGCGCGAGAAGCGCGGCACCTGGGCCTGGTACACGATCGTCCCGGAGCGCCTGAGCACCGTGGAAAGCCTCCTGGCCTGACCCCGCCGGCTTCATGGACACCCCTCTGCCGGGCTGGGATTCTGGGGCCATGGACCGGGCGACCGCGATCCGCAGGGCCGCGGTCCTTGCCGTGCTCGCCGACGCCGACCGGCTGCGGCTGTTCAGCGTGCTCGCCGCGGCGGGCCGGGACGAGGTGTGCGCGTACCGCCTCGCCGAGGCCCTGCCGCTACTGGGGCCCCGACGCCTCGGCGCGCATCTGGCGCGGCTCCTCGACGCCGGGCTCCTCGCCGGCCGCAGGCACGACGGCCGGATGTGCTACCGCCTCACCGGCGAGGGGCGGGCCCGGGCGGCGGCGCTGTTCGGCCCGGCGCCAGGCCAGGGCGACGTACACGAGACCGATCAACACCGGCACCTCGATGAGCGGACCCACGACACCGGACAGGGCCTGGCCGGACGTCACGCCGAAGGTGGCGATGGCGACCGCGATGGCGAGCTCGAAGTTGTTGCCCGCCGCGGTGAAGGCGAGGGTCGCGGTGCGGTCGTAGGGGAGGCCGAGGCCTTTGCCCAGCAGGAAGGTCCCGAAGAACATGACGGCGAAGTAGACGAGCAGCGGCAGGGCGATCCGTACGACGTCCAGCGGCTGAGAGGTGATCGTCTTTCCCTGTAGGGCGAACAGGACGACGATCGTGAAGAGCAGCCCGTAGAGGGCCCAGGGGCCGATCCTCGGCAGGAAGCCGGACTCGTACGCCTCGCGGCCCAGTTTCTTCTCGCCGATGCGGCGCGTCAGGAATCCGGCGAGGAGCGGGACGCCGAGGAAGATGACGACGTTCAGTGCGATCTTCCACGTGGAGATGTCGAGGTGCTCGCCGTCGGCGAGGCCGAGCCAGCCGGGCAGCAGGTCGAGGTAGAACCAGCCGAGCAGGCCGAAGGCGACGACCTGGAACACGGAGTTGAGGGCGACCAGGACGGCGGCGGCCTCGCGGTCGCCGCAGGCGAGGTCGTTCCAGATGATGACCATCGCGATGCAGCGGGCGAGGCCGACGATGATCAGGCCGGTGCGGTACTCGGGCAGGTCGGGAAGGAAGATCCAGGCCAGCGCGAACATGACCGCCGGGCCGACGATCCAGTTGACGACCAGGGACGAGACCATGAGCTTCTTGTCGCCGGTGACGGAGTCGAGCCGGTCGTAGCGGACCTTTGCGAGGACCGGGTACATCATCACGAGCAGCCCGAGCGCGATCGGCAGCGAGATTCCGCCGACCTCGATCTGCGCCAGGGCGTCGTCCATGCCGGGGATCAGCCGGCCGAGGCCGAGCCCGACGGCCATGGCCAACAGAATCCACACGGCCAGGTACCGGTCGAGCGTGGAGAGCCTGGCGACGATGCCTTCGCCGGGCGGGGCGGTCTCGGTGCGGCTCGGCAGGTCGGTGCGGCTCATCAGCAGGCCCGCTTGTTGTCGGCGGCGGTGCGGGCGGACGCGGCCAGCTCGGCGAAGCGCTCGGAGACCGAGGCCAGGACCTCGGGGCGGAGCTTGTAGTACGTGAAGCGGCCGCACGGCTCGGTCTCCACCAGGCCCGCCTCGCGCAGCACCTTCATGTGGTTGGAGAGGTTGGTCTGCCTGGCGCCGGTCTCCGCCACCAGGTGCGTCGTGCAGAGCGTCTCCCGGGCGAGCAGGGTCACGATCTTCATTCGGAGGGGGTCGCCGAGGACCCGGATCACATCAGCGTCGACTGAAGTCAGCATGGGCTGATACTTTCACATCATGACCAGCACCCCAATCGCCTCCGTGCTCTTCGTCTGCGTCCACAACGCCGGGCGCTCACAGATGGCCGCCGGCTTCCTCGCCCATCTCGCGGGCGACCGGATCGAGGTCCGCTCCGCCGGATCGGTCCCCGGTGACCAGGTCAATCCGGCCGCGGTCGAGGCCATGAGGGAGGTCGGCGTCGACATCGCGGCCCAGAAGCCGAAGATCCTGACCACCGAGGCGGTCCAGGCCTCCGACTACGTCATCACGATGGGCTGCGGCGACGCCTGCCCGGTCTTTCCCGGCAAGACGTACCTCGACTGGGCGCTGGAGGACCCCGCGGGCAAGGGCGTGGAGTCCGTCCGCCCGATCCGCGACGAGATCAGGAAGCGGATCGAGGCCTTGATCGCAGAGATCGACGCCACGCGGGAGGCCTGAGCACGACACGCGCCGCCCCTCCGTCCATCCCCCTCGACTCCCCAACTCCCCATTGTCAAGGGTGTGTTGGGCTGACATATTGATCCGCCCTCGTGTTGCCATGGGGTGGGACGATACGGAGGCGACAGGGGGACGGGGGGACGGGTGCTCTGGCGGAGGCGGGGGAGGGGCAGGGACAGGGGCGGAGAGCCGGAAGGCGTCCACAACACGTTCGCGGGCGGACGGGCGCGGGACGTGTACCAAGTCGGCCAGGTGCACGGCGGCGTCCACGTCCACCTGCATCCCTCCGGCCGCCTCGCCCGCTCGCTCACCGCCAAGATCGCGCTCGTCCTCGCGCTCGGCGGCGCCGGAGTCTGGCTCCTCGCGCACCCCGGACGCGGACCGCAGGTGACCGCCGGGGGCGTCGTCCTCGTACTGCTCGCTCTGCTGGAAGCGGCCGTCGTCGTGCGGGACACGAGCCGCCGGGGCGGGGTCTTCGTCTCCGACCGGCGGATGTCCGAGGCCGCGACGCTGCTCGCCCGAGAGCTGCGGGACGGCTACGAAAGGGAGGAGCGGCTCGCCCGCATCCACGACCCCGCCCCGCTGCGGGTGAGCTGGGAGCAGGGCGACCCGCAGCTCGCCGACCACCCGGACAACATCTGGGGCGGGCGCGAGGTCGCTCCACCCGGCGCACCGGATGAACCGGCCGACGTGGCCGAGCTGTTCGCGGGGCTGCCGCTGCGCCGCCTGGTGGTACTCGGCGCCGCGGGCGCGGGCAAATCCGTACTGGCGCTGGGGCTGGCCCGCGCCCTCCTCGACGCCGCGAGGGGCGAGGACGGCGCGGACCGGCCCGTGCCCGCCGTCCTGTCCATCGCCTCGTGGGACCCGACTGGGCAGGGCCCGCGCGAATGGGCCGCCGCGTGGCTCGCCGAGCGGCATCCGGACCTGGGCGGCAGTGACCGGGAGCGCGTCGCGGTGGCCCGCGCCCTGCTCGACCGCGGTCGCGTCCTGCCCGTGTACGACGGCTTCGACGAACTGCCCGCCGAGCACCGGACCCGAGCGCTGGCCGAGCTCAACCGCAGTCTGGGCCGGGACAGGCCGCTGATCCTCACCAGCCGCCCCGAGGCGTACGCGACGGCCGTCACCAAAGCCGGAAAGGTCCTGACCGGCGCCGAGGTAATCCGCCTCCGCCCGCTCACCGCAGGCCAGTTGACCGACTTCCTCCCCCGCACCACGCGCCGCACCGGAACGGCCGACCGCCTCACCACCAAATGGGACGCGGTGGTGGAGCGACTGCGTGCGGCAGAGGGTGGGAGCGGGCTTGCTGGTGGCCCTGGCGCCGGGGGTGGGAGCGGGTCTACCGGCGTTCCCGCCGCCGGGGGTGGGAGCGGGCTGACTGGCGACCCCGCTGCCGGGGGCCGGAGCGGGTTTGCCGGCGACTTCGCCGTCGAGGGCCGGAGCGGACTCACCAACGTTCCCGCCGCCGAGGGTGGGTGCGGGCCTACCGGCGTTCCCGCCGCCGAGGGTGGGTGCGGGTCTACCGGCGTTCCCGCCGCCGGGGGTGGGTGCGGGCTGACTGGCGACCCCGCTGCCGGGGGCCGGAGCGGGTTTGCCGGCGACTTCGCCGTCGAGGGCCGGAGCGGACTCACCAACGTTCCCGCCG
>NZ_JBITGM010000010.1:0-31608 GCF_044457025.1 Streptomyces sp. NPDC050658 | reverse complement strand
CGCCGAGGGTGGGAGCGGGTCTACCGGCGTTCCCGCCGTCGAGGGCCGGAGTGGACTTACCGGTGACCCCGCCGCCGAAGGCGGGTGCGGACTCACCGGTGACCCCGCCGCCGAAGGCGACAGCGTCGGCGACCCCGCCGCCCACGCGCTGCGTACCGCCCTCGCCACCCCCCTCATGGTCGGCCTCGCCCGTGTCGCGTACAGCGATACCGGGGCCGATCCGAGGGAGCTCCTCGACCCCGAGCGCTTTTCCGATCACCGTGCCATCGAGCTGCATCTGCTCGACGGGTTCATTCCGGCCGTGTACGGGATCGGGCTGGACGACCGGGACGCGCGAGGGCCCTGGGACGCGGCTCAGGCGCACGTCCGGCTCGCCTTCCTTGCCCGGCATCTGAAGCGGGCCGAGACTCAGGAGATCGCCTGGTGGCGCCTCGACCTCGCGGCGCCCCGGCTGCTGCTGTTCCTGGCCTCGCTGCTCCCGCTGGGGGTGCTGCTCGGCACGCTGCTGTGGAGCGGCCTGGGGTACGACGGGACCTCCGCCTGGTGGGGCGGGCCGATCTGGCTGACGTTCGCCGCGTTGACCGTCGTCGGGGCGGTGCTCGACGCGTTCGTCACCGACCGGGCGGACCTCGCGGGTCCGCGCCGGGTGACCTTCCCCGCGGGCTGGCGCCCCTGGCGTCCGCTCAGCTCCCTGAGCGCCCCCGCCGACACCGTCAACGCGGCGGGGCCCCGGCAGTTGCTCCGGGCGGACCGGTTCGCCCTGCTGACCGGCAGGACCTGGCGGATGGAGTCCGGCGACGACATCACGGTCCTGGAGACCGCGCTGATCGGGACGGCGCCGTGGGCGGTCCTCGGCTGGTGGGACACCGGGCGCTGGTCGGAGACGGGCGTACTGCTCCCCTGTCTGATCGTCGCGGGCTGCCTCGGCGCGGTCTTCCTGTACCGGGTGGTGATCTCGGCCTGGGGCCGGTACACGGTGGCCCGCGCCTGGTTCGCCGTACGCGGAGTGCCCGGACGGCGACTGAACGCCTTCCTGGAGGACGCGCATCAGCGGGGCGTGCTCCGGCAGAGCGGCGGCGTCTATCTCTTCCGGCACGCGGAGCTGCTGGACCGGCTCGCGACGGGCACGCCGACCGAGCGAACGACGGGCACTCCGACCGAGCGAACACCGCCCGAGCGCCGGTCGGGACAGGAAGCCGTGGCCTGGATGCAGCTCGCCCATCTGCTCGTCGCCTCGACCCTGGTGGTCTGGGGTCTGAGCGCCATGGGGGACCTCAAGGGCCGGCCGGGGCCGTACACGGGACGCCTGCCGGACGCCTGCAAGCTGGTGAGCGAGCCGGGTTACGCCTTCGACGAGGGCTCCGACAAGCCCCTCGTCCCGTCCTCCGCGACATCCCGAGGAACCACGGGAAAGTGCGCGTGGACGTCCGAACTCCCCGGCCCGCAGTCGACGGTGCGCCTCACCTGGACAGTCGCCCGACCGGACGGCCGCCGCGACGCCGAGCAGGTCGCCGCCGACGTACTGGACGGGTACCAGGGGGACCGTTTTCACAAGGTCGTCCCCGTGCCCGAACGGGTCGGCGAGCAGGCCCGCGCCGTGGTCCTCGACACGCGCGGCGAGTACACCCAGGACGTCACCGTCCACGCCCGCGCCGCCAACGTCTACATCTCCCTGCGGTACTCGGAGGAGTTCGCGGACCGCGACCGCCAGCTGTCGGCGGCCGCCATCCTGGCCCAGCAGTTCCTGAACAACGCCCACTTGAGCCCGCCGCCGACCCGTTCCCTGGCCTCGCTGCCCGGCCTCCGGCTGCCCGGTGACTCCGTGTACGCCCGTCACCGCGACATCCCCGCGCGTTCCGTGCTCGGGCCGGTCTGGGGCAGCCGCGAGACGTCGGAGCTGCAGAGCCTGGAGGGCGTGCCCTTCGTCTTCCAGTCGCCCCGGATGACCTGCGGCCAGGAATCGGGCGACCGCCACTGGTCCTGCGGCGCCGACATGAAGGACGAGAAGGGCCGCCCCGTGGAGGGCTTCATGCAGTTGGACGTGGACCGGTGTCCCGACGCGGGGTGTTCCGCCAAGGCGTGGTCCGGCCTGGACCGCGGCTTTCCGTGGATCGACGAGGACCGGGACGGATGGAAGTGGCACGACAAGTCGACCGCGTACGGAGAAACACGCTTCACCCAGAGCGAGAAGACGATCTGGCCCGGCGTGAAGAAGATCTACCTCCTCGGCATGCGCCACGCCTTCACCATCGGCACCGGCGAAGAGGCCCGGCGGTACGCCCTCGCCTTCCAGATGGCGGTGGACGCGCGCCATGCCGACCTCGCCCAGAAGACCCTCAACGACATGGTCACGCAGACCCGGTGAGGCCGCCGGCACCCGATGCGCGACCGGTCCGGCACCGGTCTGGCCGGTCTTGGTGTCCCGCCGCGCGCACCGTGGCAGGCTGAGTTCATGACCTTCCGTGTCGACTCCGAGGCCGGGCGGCTGCGCCGCGTCATCCTGCACCGACCTGATCTGGAGCTCAAACGGCTCACCCCGACCAACAAGGACGCGTTGCTCTTCGACGACGTCCTGTGGGTCCGCAGAGCCCGGCAGGAACACGATGGATTCGCCGACGTGCTGCGGGACCGGGGGGTGACCGTCCACCTCTTCGGCGACCTGCTGACCGAGACCATGGACGTACCAGAGGCCCGGCTGCTCGTCCTGGACCGCGTCTTCGACGAGAAGGAGTACGGGCCGCTCGCCACCGACCATCTGCGCGCCGCGTTCGAGACGATGCCGTCGGCCGAGCTGGTGTCGGCGCTGGTCGGCGGGATGACCAAACGGGAGTTCCTGGAGCGGCATCCCGAGCCGACGTCCGTGCGCTTCCACTGCATGGACCTGGACGACTTCCTGCTCGGCCCGCTCCCCAACCACCTCTTCACGCGGGACACTTCGGCCTGGATCCACGACGGCGTCTCCATCAACGCGATGCGCTGGCCGGCCCGGCAGCGCGAGACCGTGCACTTCGAGGCGATCTACCAGCACCACCCGCTGTTCCGCGCCGAGGACTTCCACCTCTGGTCGCGGGGGCAGTCGGACTTCCCCTCCACCATCGAGGGCGGCGACGTGCTCGTCATCGGGCAGGGCGCGGTGCTCATCGGGATGAGCGAGCGCACCACCCCGCAGGCCGTCGAGATGCTCGCCCACAAGCTGTTCGCGGCGGGCTCGGCGCAGACGATCGTGGCGCTCGACATGCCGAAGCGGCGTGCGTTCATGCATCTCGACACGGTGATGACGATGGTCGACGGCGACACCTTCACCCAGTACGCGGGGCTCGGCATGCTCCCCTCGTACACCATCGAGCCAGGCGTCGACGAGCAGGAGCTGAAGGTCACCGACCATCCTCCCGAGCACATGCACCGGGCGATCGCGGCGGCGCTCGGGCTGAGCGGCATCCGGGTGCTCACCGCCACGCAGGACGTGCACGCGGCCGAGCGCGAGCAGTGGGACGACGGCTGCAACGTGCTCGCGGTGGAGCCGGGGGTCGTCGTCGCCTACGAGCGGAACTCGACGACGAACACGTTCCTGCGCAAGCAGGGCATCGAGGTGATCGAGATCCTGGGCAGCGAGCTGGGGCGGGGCCGGGGCGGCCCCCGGTGCATGAGCTGCCCCGTGGAGCGCGATGCCGTGAGCTGAGACACTGCTCTGTATATAAATGTGGTGCGTCGTATAGACTTCCAATGTCCCCGTACGTGTACCTCTGGAGCGCCCCATGGCCATCGACCTCACCGGCCGCCACTTCCTCAAGGAGCTGGACTTCACCGCCGAGGAGTTCCGCGGCCTGATCGAGCTGGCCGCCGAACTGAAGGCGGCCAAGAAGGCGGGGACCGAGACGCGTCGGCTGACCGGCAAGAACATCGCGCTGATCTTCGAGAAGACCTCGACCCGCACCCGCTGCGCCTTCGAGGTCGCCGCCGCCGACCAGGGCGCCTCCACCACCTATCTCGACCCCTCCGGCTCCCAGATCGGGCACAAGGAGTCGATGAAGGACACGGCACGCGTGCTCGGCCGGATGTTCGACGCCATCGAGTACCGCGGCGACAGCCAGGACGCCGTCGAGGAACTCGCCGCCGAGTCGGGCGTGCCCGTCTACAACGGCCTGACCGACGACTGGCACCCCACGCAGATGCTCGCCGACCTGCTCACGATGACCGAGCACGGCACCAAGCCGCTCGCCGAGACCTCCTTCGCCTACCTCGGCGACGCCCGCTTCAACATGGGCAACTCCTACCTCGTCACCGGCGCGCTCCTCGGCATGGACGTACGCATCGTGGCCCCGGAGGCCTACTGGCCGGCCGAGCCGGTCGTCGCGCGGGCCCGCGAGCTCGCAGCCGCCAGCGGCGCCAGGATCACGCTCACCGAGGACGTCACCGAGGGCGTCGCGGGCGCCGACTTCGTCGTGACCGACGTCTGGGTCTCCATGGGGGAGCCCAAGGAGGTCTGGGACGAGCGCATCACGGCCCTCGCGCCGTACGCGGTGACGATGGACGTGCTGCGCGCCACCGGCAACGCCGACGTGAAGTTCCTGCACTGCCTGCCCGCCTTCCACGACCTCAGCACCAAGGTCGGCCGTGAGATCCACGAGCGGCACGGTCTAAGCTCTCTCGAGGTCACCGACGAGGTCTTCGAGTCGGCGCACTCCGTCGTCTTCGACGAGGCGGAGAACCGCCTCCACACGATCAAGGCGATCCTGGTCGCCACGCTCGCCTGACCGTCCAGCTCACCTGAGGCTCACTCGGGCGGGGCCGGGGAACACCATCCCCCGGCCCCGCTTCTTTGCGGCACCACCCCCCGCCGCGCCCAGCACCACCAGAAAGCGAACCACCGCATGCGCTCGACCGGCCCGGCAGGGCTCCGCATCAAGTCCCCCGAACTCCTCGTCGCAGAATCGGGCGCCGACCTGGAAGGGCACGGTCTGAAGCGGACCATGGGCCTCTTCCAGCTCGTCTGCTTCGGCGTCGGCGCGATCGTCGGCACCGGCATCTTCGTCGGCCTCTCCGACAGCGTCGCCGAGGCCGGCCCCGCAGTCGCCGTCTCCTATGTCCTCGCGGCCGTGACCTGCATCTTCACCGCGTTCTCGTTCGCGGAGCTGGGCGGCGCGATCCCGGTCTCCGGCAGCTCGTACTCCTTCGCGTACGGCTCGCTGGGCGAGCGCACCGCGTTCCTCGTCGGCTGGTGCCTGCTCCTGGAGTACGGCGTCTCCGTCTCGGCCGTGGCCGTCGGCTGGAGCCAGTACCTGAACGAACTCCTGGTCAGCCTCACCGGCTGGCACCTCCCGGACGCGCTCTGTGCCGGACCCGGCGAGGGCGGCGTCGTGAACCTGCCCGCCGTGGTCGTGATCGCCCTCGCCGCGGTCCTTCTCGTACGCGGCATCCGGGAGAGCGCCGGGGCGACCGCCGCCATGGCCGTGCTCAAGCTCGGCATCCTGCTGCTCTTCCTCGCGGTCGCGTTCAGCGCGTTCAAGGACGGCAACCTCACGCCCTTCGCGGGCGCCGGAGTCGCCGGCATCACCTCGGGTGCCTCGCTCGCCTTCTTCTCCTTCATCGGCTTCGACGCGATCACCACGGCGGGCGAAGAGGTCAAGAACCCGCGGCGGAACATCCCGATCGCGATCATGATCTGCATCGGTGTCGTCACCCTGCTGTACGTCGCCGTGGCGCTCGGTGCGATCGGCGCGCTCGGTGCGGGCGATGTCGCCGACAAGCCCGCCGCGCTCTCGCTGGTCGTCAACCAGGTCACCGACTCGACCGTGGGCGGCGGCATCATCGCCTTCGGCGCGGTCGTGGCCATCGCGTCCGTCGTACTCGCCGTGATGTACGGGCAGACCCGCATCCTGATGTCGATGTCCCGCGACGGACTCATCCCGCGCGTCTTCGAGCGGATCTCGCCGAAGACCTCGACGCCGGTCACGGGCACCTGGATCGTCGCCGCCGTGTTCGCCGTCCCGGCCGCCTTCTCGTCGCTCGACGTGGTGGTCAATCTGACGACCATCGGCACGCTGGCGATCATGGTCGTGGTGAATGTCGCGGTGGTCGCGCTGCGCCGCTCCTCGCCGGAGCTGAAGCGCACCTTCCGGGTGCCGCTGTACCCGGTGAGCCCGGTGCTCGGCGTGGGCTTCTGCCTCTATCTGATCTGGGGCACGGGCTGGACGACGTGGGTGCAGTTCGCCGTGTTCCTCGCCGTGGGCGCTCTGGTGTACGCGCTCTACGGCCGTCGGCACTCCCGGCTCGGCAAGGCGCAGGCGGAGGCCGCGGCAAAGGCCGAGGGTGAGGCCGAGGAGCTCACGCCGCAGGCAGTGTGAACCAGACCGCCTTGCCGGAGTCGGTGGGGCGGTGTCCGCAGGACGAGCTGAGGGTGCGGATCAGGAGCAGTCCGCGCCCGTGCTCCTGCCAGGGATCGGGCTCCGAGTCCGGCGTGGGGGCCGTGAGGTCCCCCGGCGGCACCGGGTTCGAGTCGTGCACCTCCACCTGGCAGCCGGTCGGCAGCAGCTCGATCACGAGCTCTATGGGGTCGTTCCCCGCCGTGTGCTCCACCGCGTTGGCCACCAGCTCCGCCGTGAGCAGCTCGGCCGTGTCGGTGTCGGCCGGCGTCTCGATCTCCGTGAGGGCCGTGCGCACCAGGGCGCGGGCGATCGGTACCGCTGCCGTGGTGTGCGGCAGCGCGATGCGCCACGAGGCGGGAGGAGGAGGTTCGTGCAAGGCGGATGGTCCGTTCAGGCAGCAGGAGGTCCTGCTTTCAACCGTACGAATCTTAAGCGTTCTGTCGACAGGGTCGTCAGTCGGGCATGTCCGGGACGTCCGGCCCTGTGCTGACCCCGTGGTGCTCCATGTGAAAAGACGTGCATTTCGTGATTTTCGTTCCCGGTGGGGCTGATGGTGCGTCCCGCGGGTGCTCGCGTGGCCCATCACGACCCATCACGGCCCAGCACGCCCTATCGCGGCCTCGTGACGACAGTCACGGAACGGTGATAACTTCGAGGGGTAGCGCACTCACGACCAGGCCGAGGAGGCCGCAGCTCATGAGTCCCTTCACCGGCTCCGCACCCCGCACCCCCGACTGGCGGCACCTGAGGTACGAGGTCGACGACGGGGTCGCCACGGTCACCCTCGCCCGCCCCGACAAGCTGAACGCCCTCACCTTCGGCGCCTACGCCGATCTGCGCGATCTCCTCGCCGAGCTGTCCCGCGACAAATCCGTGCGCGCCCTGGTGCTCGGCGGCGAGGGCCGCGGCTTCTGCTCGGGCGGCGACGTCGACGAGATCATCGGCGCGACCCTCGCGATGGACACCGCGCAGCTGCTCGACTTCAACCGGATGACCGGGCAGGTCGTGCGGGCGATCCGGGAGTGCCCCTTCCCGGTGATCGCCGCCGTACACGGCGTGGCCGCGGGAGCGGGCGCCGTCCTCGCCCTCGCCGCCGACTTCCGGGTAGCCGACCCCTCGGCGCGGTTCTCCTTCCTCTTCACGCGGGTCGGCCTGTCCGGCGGCGACATGGGGGCCGCGTATCTGCTGCCCCGCGTCGTCGGCCTCGGCCACGCGACCCGGCTCCTCATGCTCGGCGAACCGGTGCGCGCCCCCGAGGCCGAGCGGATCGGCCTGATCAGCGAGCTGACGGACGAGGGCAGGGCGGCCGAGGCCGCGGGAACGCTGGCCCGCCGCCTCGCCGACGGCCCCGCACTCGCCTACGCGCAGACCAAGGCGCTGCTCACCTCGGAACTCGACATGCCGCTCGCGGCGGCCGTGGAGCTGGACGCCGCCACCCAGGCGCTCCTGATGAACGGCGAGGACTACAAGGAATTCCACGCGGCGTTCACCGAGAAGCGCCCGCCGAAGTGGAGCGGCCGATGAGCGGGCCGGAGGCCGCCGAGCGGGCAGCCGGCAGGGTCGCCGTCATCGGCGGCGGCCCCGGCGGCCTGTACGCGGCGGGCCTCCTCAAGCGGCTCGACCCGCGGCGCGAGATCACCGTCTGGGAGCGCAACGCCCCCGACGACACCTTCGGCTTCGGCGTCGTCCTCTCCGACGAGACACTCGGCGGCATCGAACACGCCGACCCTGTCGTATACGCCGCGCTCCAGGAGGAGTTCGTCCGCTGGGACGACATCGACATCGTGCACCGGGGCAGCCGCCACACCTCCGGCGGCCACGGCTTCGCGGCCCTCGGCAGGCGCCGCCTCCTGGAGATCCTGCACGAGCGCTGCCGCGACCTCGGCGTCGACCTGCGCTTCCGCTCCGAGGCGCCGCCCGCGGCCGAGCTCTCGGCGGCGTACGACCTGGTGATCGCGGCCGACGGCGTGCACAGCCTCACCCGCGAGACGCACGCCGAAGCCTTCGCGCCGAGCATCGAGACGCACCGCTGCCGCTACATCTGGCTCGCCGCCGACTTCGCCTTCGACGCCTTCCGCTTCGAGATCGCGGAGACCGAGTACGGCGTGATGCAGCTGCACGGCTACCCCTTCGCCGCCGACGCCTCCACCGTCATCGTCGAGATGCGCGAAGAGGTGTGGGAGGCGGCGGGCTTCGCGGACCTCGACGAGCGGGAGTCGACCGAGCGCTGCGCCAAGATCTTCGCCGAAGCCCTCGGCGGCCGGCCCCTGCACGGCAACAACTCCGCCTGGACCACCTTCCGCACGGTCGTCAACAAACGCTGGTCGTACGGCAATACGGTGCTCATCGGCGACGCCGCGCACACCGCCCACTTCTCCATCGGCTCCGGCACCAAGCTCGCCGTCGAGGACGCCCTCGCGCTGGCCGCGCAACTGGAGGAGCAGCCCGACATCCCGAGCGCCCTCGCCGCGTACGAGACGGAGCGCCGCCCCGTCGTGGCGTCCACGCAGCGCGCGGCCCGTGCCAGCCTGGAGTGGTTCGAGCGGCTGCCCGACTACCTGGACCAGCCGCCCCGCCAGTTCGCGTTCAACCTGCTCACCCGCAGCCGCCGCGTCACCCACGACAACCTGCGCCTGCGCGACGCCGGCTTCACCGAGTCCGTCGAGCGCGACTTCGGCTGCCCGGAGGGTACGCCGCCGATGTTCACGCCCTTCCGCCTCCGCGACCTCACCCTGCGCAACCGGGTGGTCGTCTCGCCGATGGACATGTACTCCGCCGAGGACGGCATGCCCGGCGACTTCCACCTCGTCCACCTGGGAGCCAGAGCCCTGGGCGGCGCGGGCCTCGTCATGACCGAGATGGTCTGCGTCACCGAGGAGGGCCGCATCACACCGGGCTGTGCCGGGCTCTACACCCCTGGGCAGGCCCTGGCCTGGCGCCGGATCACCGACTTCGTGCACGCCCAGGCACCCGGCACCGCGATCGGCGTGCAACTGGGCCACTCCGGCCGCAAGGGCTCGACCAAGCTGATGTGGGAGGGCATCGACGACCCCCTGGACGAGGGCAACTGGCCGGTCGTGGCAGCGTCCCCGCTCCCGTACAAGGAAGGCGCCCAGACCCCGCGCGAGCTGACCCAGGCCGAACTCCGGCTCCTGGTCGTGCAGTTCAGGGATGCGGCACAGCGTGCGGCACGCGCGGGCTTCGATCTCCTCGAACTCCACTGCGCCCACGGCTACTTGCTCTCCGGCTTCCTCTCCCCGCTGACCAACCGCCGCACCGACGAGTACGGCGGCCCACTCGCCGGCCGACTGCGCTTCCCGCTCGAAGTCTTCGACGCGGTACGGGAGGTGTGGCCCGACGACAGACCGATGACGGTGCGCATCTCGGCCACGGACTGGGCCGAGGGCGGCACCACGGCGGACGAAGCCGTCGAGATCGCCCGCGCCTTCGCGGCGCACGGCGCCGACGCGATCGACGTCTCCACCGGCCAGGTCGTCTCCGACGAGCGCCCCGCGTACGGCCGCTCCTACCAGACCCCGTTCGCCGACCGCATCCGCAACGAGACCGGCATCCCCGTCGTCACGGTAGGCGCGATCTCCTCCTGGGACGACGTCAACTCCCTGATCCTGGCGGGCCGCACGGACCTGTGCGCACTGGCCCGCCCCCATCTGTACGACCCCCACTGGACCCTGCACGCGGCGGCCGAACAGGGCTACACGGGCGAGGGCGTCAGCTGGCCCCTGCCTTACCGCGCAGGCAGCCGCCGCCCCCAGACGGGCCGCACGGACGCGCCCAAGCCCCGTCTCACGCTGGGGAGTTGACGAACCCCGCCCCCGCCTCCCGCAACCGCCCGTCGAGCGCCGCGAACACCTGCGCGGAACGCTCGCCGGGCCAGCCGGCCGGGAGGAGTTCGGGCGGGAGCCCTGGATCGGCGTAGGGCAGGCGGCGCCAGGAGTCCAGGGCGAGGAGGTAGTCGCGGTAGGCCTCGGACGGCGGGGTGTCGGGGCGGTCCTGCCAGGCGCGCAGCACCGGCTCGTGGCGGTCGAGGAACGCCTCGTGCTGCTTGGCGATCGCGGCGAGGTCCCACCAGCGGCCCACCGCCTCGGACGTGGCGGCGAAGCCCAGATGCTCGCCCCGGAACAGGTCGACGTACACGGCGAGTTGGAGGCGCTCCAGGGTGTGGCGGGTCTCCGGGTAGAGGTGCGCCGGGGCGATCCATACCCCCGGAGCCGCCGTGCCGAAGCCGAGTCCGGCCAGGCGGGAGCGGAGCACATGGCGCTTCTGGCGTTCCGACTCCGGTACGGAGAACACGGCGAGCACCCAGCCGGTGTCGCGCCGCTCGGCCGGGGGAGTGGCGTAGATACGCCGGTCGCCGTCGTCCAGGAGCTGGCGCGCCTCGGGCGACAGGGCGTACCCCGCCGCGCCCGCCGCCGTCCGCGCGGGCACGAGCAGCCCGCGCCGCTTGAGCCGGGACACGGACGAGCGCACGGACGGCGCGTCCACGCCGACCGGCGCGAGCAGCCTGACCAGCTCGGCGACGGGCACCGGGCCAGGGGCCGCGCGCCCGTAGGCGCCGTAGAAGGTGACGATCAGGGACCGTGGAGTGTGCTGCTCGGACACGTGATCACTCTACGTGCCCGGGCTCCCGCAGCCGGAACCGCTGGAGTTTGCCTGTCGCCGTACGCGGCAGCGCGTCCAGGAAGACGATCTCGCGCGGACACTTGTACGGCACCAGCTCGCTCTTCACGAAGGCGCGCAGCCGCTCGGCATCGCGTGCCGTGCCCGCGCGCGCCACGACGTACGCGACGACGATCTGGCCGCGCAGCTCGTCGGGCCGCCCCACCACCGCCGTCTCCTGGACGTCGGGATGGCGCAGCAGCACCTCCTCGACCTCCGGGCCCGCGATGTTGTACCCGGCGGAGATGATCATGTCGTCCGCGCGGGCGACATAGCTGAAGTAGCCGTCGGCGTCGCGGACATAGGTGTCGCCGGTGACGTTCCAGCCATGACGTACGTACTGGAGCTGGCGGTCGTCGCCGAGATACCGGCAGCCGACGGGACCGCGCACGGCGAGCAGTCCGGGTTCGCCGTCCGGGACGGGGACCCCCGCGTCGTCGACCACGCGCGCGTGCCAGCCGGGGACGGGCCGCCCGGTGGTACCGGGCCGAATGGCGTCGTCGGCGGCGGAGATGAAGATGTGAAGCAGCTCGGTCGCGCCGATGCCGTTGATGATGCGGTGCCCGGTCCGCTCGTGCCACGCCTGCCAGGTGGCGGCGGGCAGATTCTCCCCGGCGGAGACACAGCGCCGCAGCGAGGAGATGTCGGAGGCGTCGGGCCCGCCCAACTCCTCCAGCATCGTGCGGTAGGCGGTCGGCGCGGTGAACAGCACGGTGACGCCGTGCTCGGCGATGGCGGGCAACAGCTGCTTGGGGCCCGCCTGTTCGAGCAGCAGCGTGGAGGCGCCGACCCGCAGCGGGAAGATGACGAGGCCGCCGAGCCCGAAGGTGAAGCCGAGCGGCGGGCTGCCCGCGAAGACGTCGTCGGGGCCCGGCTTCAGGACGTGCCGCGCGAAGGTGTCGGCGATGGCGAGCACGTCACGGTGGAAGTGCATGCACCCCTTGGGGCGTCCGGTGGTGCCGGACGTGAAGGCGATGAGGGCGACGTCGTCGGCGGAGGTGGCGACCGACTCGTACACATCGGGCTTGCGGGCGGCGCGGGCCAGCAGGTCGTCGTCCCCGTCCCCGCCGAAGACGGTGAGGCTCAGCCCGGGTATCCCGGCCTTGACCAGGTCGTCCACCGCGCGCACGTCGCACAGCGCGTGACTGACCTCGGCGATCTCGCACATCTTGGCCAGTTCCTGCGACCGCTGCTGGGCGAGGACGGTGACGGCGACCGCCCCGGCCTTCATCACCGCGAGCCAACAGGCCGCGAGCCAGGGCGTGGTGGGGCCGCGCAGCAGCACGCGGTGTCCGGGCAGCACGTCCAGCTCGGCGGTCAGGACGTGGGCGATCCGGTCGACGTGCCGGCGCAGTTCTCCGTACGTCCACACCTCGCCGTCCCCGGAGCGGAACGCGGGGCGGTCCGCGCCGTGCCGCTCCACCGTGCGGTCGAGCAACTCGGCGCCGCAGTTGAGCCGTTCGGGGTAGTGCAGCTCGGGCCGGTCGTGGACGAACGCGGGCCACTGGTCCGCCGGCGGGAGATGGTCGCGGGCGAAGGTGTCGACGTGGGCCGATGGTCGGAGTAGGGGTGCACTCTTGGTGTCTCTGGCGTCCTTGGCGTCCACAGCGGGTCGCCCCCTTGCCGTTCGGGCTTGTGGTGAGCTCGCGCAACGAGCGTATCGTGATGGTGACGACAGTCAACGGTCCGCGATAGAGGAAGGGCCCGGCATGACGGCATTCTCGCTCAATCCGGAACAAACCGCTTGGTGTGCGGAGCTACGCGGCATCGCAGAGGAGCGGTTGCGGCCGCTGGCGGAGAAGGGCGAGCCGGGCCGGGTGAACCGGCCGCTGGTGGCGGAGCTGGGTCAGGCGGGACTCCTTGACGCCCTGTTCGGCGAGAACGCGGCGGCCCTCGACCTCTGCCTGCTGCGGGAGTCCCTCGCGTACGCCTGCACGGAGGCGGAGACCGCGCTGGCCCTGCAGGGGCTCGGCGCGCATCCCGTGGCGGCCTACGGCTCGGCGGCCCAGCGGGAGCGGTGGCTGACGCCGGCCCGCGCCGGACAGGCGGTCGCGGCCTTCGCGCTCTCGGAGCCGGGGGCGGGCTCGGACGCGGCGGCACTGGCGCTGCGCGCCGAGCGGGACGGCTCCGGATGGCGCCTGACGGGCGAGAAATGCTGGATCTCCAACGCCCCCGAAGCGGACTTCTACACCGTCTTCGCCCGTACGACGCAGGACGCGGGGTCCCGTGGAGTGACGGCGTTCCTGGTGCCCGCCGACCGGGCCGGTCTTTCGGGCACCCCCCTGGAGATGCTCTCCCCGCACCCGATCGGCGCGCTCGCCTTCGACGGCGTACGGGTGGGCGCGGACGATCTGTTGGGCGAGCCCGACCGGGGTTTCCGCGTCGCCATGACGACGCTGAACCGCTTCCGGCCCAGCGTCGGCGCGTTCGCGGTCGGCATGGCGGGCGCGGCGCTGGACGCGGCGCTCGCGCATACGGCCGGGCGGGACGCGTTCGGCGGCAAGCTGAGCGATCTGCAGACGGTCGCGCACCAGGTCGCGGAGATGGCCACGCGGACGGAGGCGGCGCGGCTCATGGTGTACGCGGCTGCTGCGGCGTACGACCGGGGCGAGCCGGACGTGGCCCGCCGCGCGGCGATGGCGAAGCTGTTGGCCACGGAGACGGCGCAGTTCGTGGTGGACGGGGCGGTGCAGTTGCACGGGGCGAGTGCGTTGCGCCGCGGGCATCTGCTCGAGCACCTGTACCGCGAGGTGCGGGCGCCGCGTATTTATGAGGGGGCGAGTGAGGTGCAGCGGGGGATCATCGCGAAGGCGTTGTACGCGGCGAACTAGCCTCGCCCCCCAGCCCGATTGCCCCGTGACAGCCCGCACCCCAAGGAGCCCCATGCCCCTCCACCGCCTCAACCCCGCCGAACTCTCCCCTCCCGCCGGCTTCTCCCACGCCGTCACCGCCACCGGCACCCGCCTCGTCTTCCTCGCCGGGCAGACCGCCCTGGACGCCGAAGGGAAGGTCACCGGAAGCACCCTCCCCGAACAGTTCGAGCAGGCCCTCGGCAATCTCCTCACGGCCCTGCGCCACGCCCAGGGAACCCCCGCCGACCTCGCCCGCGTCACCGTCTACGCCACGGACGTCGCCGACTACCGCGCCCACGCCCCCGAACTGGGCCGCATCTGGCGCAAGTTGGCGGGGCGCGACTACCCCGCGATGGCCGTCATCGGCGCCGTCCGCCTCTGGGACGACGCATGCCTCGTGGAGATCGACGGAATCGCCGTCACCGAGGCCGGGGAAACGACGTCGTCGTGAACGCCGCCCTGTCCCGCCCCGAAGTCCCCTCCGTCACCCACCAGTGCGTGGGCTCCTCCCCGTACAGCCCGAACAACGTCCCCGCACCCCAGCAGAAGATCAGCTCGTCCTTGCCGTCGGCGTCGAAATCGGCGCCGGCGCCGGGATACGGCCGTGCGTGCCGCCACCGGGCCGGAGTCTTCTTGCCGCCCGCCCGAGCGGGCCCCTCCCGCAGCACCTCCGTACGCCGGTCACCCTCGATCAGCAGCGCGCCGGAATCCGTGGCGACGAGGATCCCGTCGCGGCCGTCGCCGTCCGGGTCCGCGGAGGCGTAACCCCCGGGCCCGTAACCGGAGTTGCGGCTCTCGGGGATCTCATGGGTGACGGGGGCGCCGCCCTTGCCGGGGTACACGGCGAGCGAGGCATCCACCTCCGGTTCCTCCGTCTCGTACCCCGGCTCGTTGTTGCGGCTCCCGTCGTCGCCGATCGCGAGATCCCGGACACCGTCGCCGTCGTAGTCGCCGAAGGCCACCGCGTTGCCCTCGCGCAGCTTCGTCCCCGTGCGGGAGAGCCCGCTGCCGGTGCGGGCGGGGTAGAGGACGCCGGCCGTCTGCTCGCCGTCGTCGCCGTAGTGGACGAGGAGCCCCGTGGCGCGCGGTTTCCCCGAAGGGGCGATGGCGTCCGCCGCGAGCCAGCCGTCCGAACCGGGCCGCGCGTCGCTGCGGGCGGGCACCCCGGCCCGGGTGAACGGGCCGTACAGCAGGGCCACGCCCGACCCGTCCCGGCGCATGGCCGCGAGGTCATGGTGCCCGTCCCCGTCGAAGTCGCCCCGCACATGGTCGCCGAGCCCCACGCCCCCCGGCGGCTGAATCCGTGTCGCCGCCGCCCCCGGCTTCGGCCCGTCGGGGCCGCCCCAGCCGACGGTCAGCGCCTCGTCCTCGGCGGACAGGGTGACGAAATCGGGATACCCGTCACCATCGAGATCGGCCGTCGTCACCGTCCTCGCGTCGTAGTCGTACACGGCATGCGTCGAAGGATCGAGCCCCTTGGCGGAGCCGAAGACGACACCGAGCCGCTCACCCGCGCCCTCCTCGCGGGAAGGCACCGGCAGCACCAGATCGCGGTGTCCGTCGCCGTTGATGTCGTCCGGGTCCTTGGACCCCTTCCCGTCGGCGGCCGGCGGGCTGCCCGCGCTCGGCGTCGAGACGGGCTTGCCGTCACCGGACTGCGCGGGGTGCGGCGACGGCGCGGACGACCTGCCGCCCGACGCCTCCCCGTCGCCGCACCCCGCCACGGAGAGGACGAGCGCGGCGCAGAGAGCGAGGGCGCGAGCGCCGGGGAGAAGAGTGCGGTCTGCCATGCACTCACCCCAACACCGCGCCCTCGGCGGACTCCAGGGACGGCGGCCGATCGTTGCCCACTCGTAGCGGGACACCGACCGGCGGCAGCAGACCCTAGATGTCCCGGAACGTCTCGATCTGCGCGCCCACCGAGTTGAGCCGCTCGGCCAGCTCCTCGTACCCGCGATTGATCACGTACACATTGCGGAGCACCGACGTGCCCTCGGCGGCCATCATCGCGAGCAGCACGACCACGGCCGGCCGCAGCGCGGGCGGGCACATCATCTCGGCGGCGCGCCAGCGGGTCGGCCCCTCCACCAACACCCGGTGCGGGTCGAGGAGCTGGAGCCGGCCGCCGAGGCGGTTCAGGTCCGTCAGATAGATCGCGCGGTTGTCGTACACCCAGTCGTGGATCAGCGTCTTGCCCTGCGCCGCCGCCGCGATGGCCGCGAAGAAGGGGACGTTGTCGATGTTCAGGCCGGGGAACGGCATCGGGTGGATCTTGTCGATCGGCGCCTCCAGCTTGGAGGGGCGCACGGTCAGGTCGATGAGCCGGGTGCGGCCGTTGTCGGCGGCGTACTCCGCCGAGCGGTCGTGGTCCAGGCCCATCTCCTCGAGCACCGCGAGCTCGATCTCCAGGAACTCGATCGGCACCCGGCGGACCGTCAGCTCGGACTCCGTGACGACGGCGGCGGCGAGCAGGCTCATCGCCTCGACCGGGTCCTCGGAGGGGGAGTAGTCGACGTCCACGTCGATGTCCGGCACGCCGTGCACGGTCAGCGTGGTCGTGCCGATGCCCTCGACCTTGACGCCGAGCGCCTCCAGGAAGAAGCACAGGTCCTGGACCATGTAGTTCGACGAGGCATTGCGGATGACGGTCGTGCCCGCGCTGCGCGCGGCGGCCAGCAGCGCGTTCTCGGTCACCGTGTCGCCGCGCTCGGTCAGCACGATCGGGCGGTCGGGGGTGACGTCCCGCGCGACCTCCGCGTGGTAGAGCCCCTCGGTCGCCGCGATGTCGAGGCCGAAGCGGCGCAGCGCGATCATGTGCGGCTCGATCGTGCGGGTGCCGAGGTCGCAGCCGCCCGCGTACGGCAGCTTGAAGCGGTCCATGCGGTGCAGCAGCGGACCCAGGAACATGATGATCGAACGGGTCCGGATCGCGGCCTCGGCGTCGATCGCCTCCATGTCGAGCTTCGCGGGCGGCACGATCTCCAGGTCGACGCCGTCGTTGATCCAACGGGTGCGTACGCCGATGGAGTTCAGCACCTCGAGCAGGCGGTAGACCTCTTCGATGCGGGCCACCCGGCGCAGGACCGTGCGCCCCTTGTTGAGCAGGGACGCGCAGAGCAGCGCCACGCAGGCGTTCTTGCTCGTCTTGACGTCGATGGAGCCGGAGAGCCGGCGTCCGCCGACGACGCGCAGATGCATGGGACCTGCGTACCCGAGCGAGACGATTTCACTGTCGAGCGCCTCGCCGATCCGGGCGATCATCTCAAGACTGATGTTCTGGTTGCCGCGCTCGATGCGGTTCACCGCGCTCTGGCTGGTGCTGAGAGCCTCGGCGAGCTGCGACTGGGTCCAGCCTCGGTGCTGCCGGGCGTCACGGATGAGCTTGCCGATGCGTACGAGGTAATCGTCTGCCATGGCGGCAGGTTATCTCAGATATGAGATGGCGCACGCGGTGGGGTAGGCCATACGGGAAACGACCGATTGGGTACGGAAGTTCCCCTTCTCGTACGTCATTCGTATGTCGTCCCCGTACGGCCCGGTACTACGCCCTTCGTCGTACGCGCGTCAGCCGCAGCCGCACGAACCGTGCCGTCCGCCGTGCACCGCGGCCTGCGCGTCCGGCCTCGGTCCCGAGGCCGCCCGCGTCAGCCGGGCGGCGGCCGCACGTCCGTCCGACGACTCGGCGTCGTGCACCACTGTGCCCCCGGTCAACGTCAGTCGCACTTCGGCAGAGCTGATTTCGGCCACCGGACACCGCGTCACATCCCGGTCGAGCAGCACCAGATCGGCCGACTTGCCCCGTTCGACGGTTCCGGTGAGGTGGTCCATGCGGAGTTGACGCGCGGTGCCGAGGGTGTGCATACGCAGGGACGACGCACGGCTGAGGCCCTCCTCCTCGCGGTAGAGGTCGCCCTGGTCCGGCTCTCCCTCGAAGCCGTACCGGTCGACGGCCGTCCGCACCTGGTTCCACACCTGGAGCGCGTCGACCGGCCAGTCCGAGCCACCCGAGATCCGCGCCCCGTGCCGTTCGAGACTGCGCGCCGGGTACTGCCGGCGGTGCCGCTCGGCGCCGATGTAGGGCAGCAGCGCGTCCATGGTCCAGGTGTTGCGCGTCGCCCACTGCAGCTGCAGACAGGGCACGACGTCGAGCTGCGCGAAGCGCGGCAGGTCGGCCGGGTCGACGACCTGGAGGTGGGCGACGGTGTTGCGCAGGCCGCGCCTGCGGGTGGTGCGCAGGGCGTACGCGTAGCCGTCGAGGGCGGTGCGCACGGCCCGGTCGCCGATGGCGTGCGCGTGCATCTGCCAGCCGTCCTTGTTGAAGGCGGCGGTGAGCCGGCCGTAGTCGGAGGCCGACACATACAGCTCGCCGCGGTGGTCGGTGGGCCTGCCGTCCTTGTCCAGATAGGGCTCAAGCAGCGCGGCGGTCTGCGCCGGGTACTCGATGACCCCGTCCAGGAAGACCTTGACCGTGCCGAACCGGATCCCGCGCACGCCGCCGAACTCGTCCCGGAGCCCGCGCGCGTAGGCGAGGGCCGCCGCCGGGTCCTTGGCCTGGTCCGAGTCGATCCGCAGGGCGGGCACGATCCGCTGCGGCAGCGCGCCGCGTTCGGAGAGCGCCTGATAGGTGCTCAGCTCGCCCTTGCCGACCACCGCTTCCATGAACGTGGTGATCCCGGATGCGGCGGCCGCGGCGAAGGTCTGTTTCGCGGCGGCGATGAGCTGCTCGCGGTCCGGTGCGGGGATGTGCCGGGTGACCAGCGGCTGCGCGTCGTCCTTGAGCACGCCGCTGGGCTTGCCGTCCTTGTCCTTGACGATCTTTCCGCCGACCGGGTCCGGGGTGGACGCGGTGATCCCGGCGATGTCCAGGGCCCGCTGGTTGACCCAGATGTTGTGCCCGTCGGCGCCGACCAGCGCGACGGGCCGGCGGGTCGGCAGGGCGTCGAGCATGGAGTGGTGCGGCGCGGTCCCCTGCGGAAGCAGGCCCACGGGGTTCCAGTCCTCCACCACGAGCCACCCGTCGGGCTCCTGGTCGCCGGAGTCCTCCAGGAAACCGGTGAGCGTCGCCCGCAGCTCCTCGACGGTCTGCTCGGCGCCCTCGAGGGACGGCTTCAGCGACCGGTCGGCGGCGCCCATCGGATGCGCGTGGCCGTCGTGGATGCCGCTCATGAGGGTGCCGCCGCGCCCGTCGACCACATGGGTGTCCCGCCCGATGAACCGCTTGAGGGCGTTGCCCCGGCCCACGGCGAGAATCCGCCCGTCCCGCCCGACGACGACGGCCTCCGCGTCGACGTGCCCCCGGGTTCCGGTGAAGACGCGGGCGTTGTGGACGAGGAGGGCGGCGGAGCGCCGCGTGGTGGCGGCGGCAGCGGGCGAGGCCCCCACGAGGGCGCCGAGACCTGCGGCGCCGGTGGCGGTGAGGAGTCCGCGCCGGGAGAGGGCGGAGAACTGCGGAGACGTCATGCGCACTCCTGGGTAGTCGGGTGGGTGGTGCGCAAGATTCACCGAGTAACGCGTTAACCAGAACCCGCCGCCCGCCACGGATTCCGTAGGATCCCCGGCGTGGAAAGGCCCACCCTCGCCGACATCGCCCGCGCAGCCGAGGTATCGACCGCGACCGTCTCGCACGCCCTCAACGGCACCGGCCGCCTGGCCGACTCCACCCGCCGCCGGGTGCGCGAGACGGCAACGGCCCTCGGCTACGGGACGCCCCACGCCGCGCGTACCCGCACGCTCGGCGTCGCCGTCACGACGTACCGAACAGCCTGGAACTACGCGGAAGTCGCCTACTTCTCCGCGGCCGTCACCGCGGCGACCGCCGCCGCCCACGCCCGTGGCTACGCCCTCACCACGCTCCCGGCCGACCGTGTCACGGAGGACACCTGGCACGGCATCGCCGTGGACGGCATGCTCGTGATGGACAGCCCGCCGGGCGACCCCATGGTCCGCGCACTGCGCGCCCGCGGCATCCCGCTGGTCTTCGACGGCGCCCCCGGCGACCCGCACCCCCTGGACCGCTGGGTCGACAACGACCACGTGGCCACCACCCGCGAGGTCCTCGACCACCTCACCGCGGCCGGCGCCCGCCGGATCGCCCTGCAGTCCGGCAACGGGGGCGAGCACTACGCGCGCGTGGTGACCCGGACGTACGAGGAGTGGTGCGCCCAGCGCTCACTTCCCCCGCTGGTGGTCCCCTTCGATGCGTACGACGATGAAGGTCATGCATTCGACGAGGTGCTCGGACGGATCGACGCCGTCCACGCCGCCTATGACCCCGGCGGCCGCCAGCTCCTCGCCGCGGCGGCCCGGCACGGACTGCGGGTCCCGGACGATCTCCTGCTCGTGTGCGCGAGCGAGGATCCGGGGTACGCGGAGACCGAGCCGCCCGTCACGACGGTGACCCTCGACCCGGCGCGCACGGCACGCACGGCCGTGGCCCTCCTCGTGGACCTGGTCGAAGGCGGGCGAACCGAAGGAAGGCAGGCCGAAGCGCCCGGTCAGGTGCTGATCCCCGCGGGTCTGAGACCCCGCGCCTCGTCGCGGCGCGGGGTCATGTACTAGAGTTATCTCGACATCGAGATATCTACCGAGGCGCAGCACAAGCCGCCCCCTGGTAAGGGTTACCTAACTAAGCCTTACCTTAGCGGATCGACGAGGAGTCGTGGCGGCAGGATGTGATGGAACGCGCACATATATGAAGGAGACTGTCGTGTCGGCGAACAGCTTCGACGCCCGCAGCACGCTGCGCGTGGGCGACGAGTCGTACGAGATCTTCAAGCTGGACAAGGTCGAGGGCTCCGCGCGCCTCCCTTACAGCCTGAAGGTTCTCCTGGAGAACCTGCTCCGCACCGAGGACGGCGCGAACATCACCGCCGACCACATCCGCGCGCTCGGCAACTGGGACTCCCAGGCGCAGCCGTCGCAGGAGATCCAGTTCACGCCGGCCCGCGTGATCATGCAGGACTTCACCGGCGTGCCCTGCGTCGTGGACCTCGCCACCATGCGTGAGGCCGTGAAGGAGCTCGGCGGCGACCCGGCGAAGATCAACCCGCTGGCCCCGGCCGAGCTGGTCATCGACCACTCCGTCATCGCCGACAAGTTCGGCACGAAGGACGCCTTCGGCCAGAACGTCGAGCTGGAGTACGGCCGCAACAAGGAGCGCTACCAGTTCCTGCGCTGGGGTCAGACCGCGTTCGACGAGTTCAAGGTCGTCCCGCCGGGCACCGGCATCGTGCACCAGGTCAACATCGAGAAGCTGGCCCGCACGGTCATGGTCCGGGGCGGCCAGGCCTACCCCGACACGCTGGTCGGCACCGACTCGCACACCACGATGGTCAACGGCCTGGGTGTCCTCGGCTGGGGCGTCGGCGGCATCGAGGCCGAGGCCGCGATGCTCGGCCAGCCGGTCTCCATGCTCATCCCGCGCGTCGTCGGCTTCAAGCTGACCGGCGAGCTGCCGGCCGGCACCACCGCCACCGACCTGGTCCTCACGATCACCGAGATGCTGCGTAAGCACGGCGTCGTCGGCAAGTTCGTCGAGTTCTACGGCGAGGGCGTCGCCGCCACCTCGCTGGCCAACCGCGCCACCATCGGCAACATGTCGCCGGAGTTCGGCTCCACCGCCGCGATCTTCCCGATCGACGACGAGACGCTGAAGTACCTGCGCCTGACCGGCCGTGACGAGCAGCAGGTCGCGCTCGTCGAGGCGTACGCCAAGGAGCAGGGCCTCTGGCTCGACCCGGCCGCCGAGCCCGACTTCTCCGAGAAGCTGGAGCTGGACCTCTCCACGGTCGTCCCGTCGATCGCCGGTCCCAAGCGCCCGCAGGACCGCATCGTCCTCGCCAACGCCGCCCAGCAGTTCGCGCTCGACGTACGCAACTACGTCGAGGACGACGACGAGGCGGGCAAGGAGTCCTTCCCGGCCTCCGACTCCCCGGCCGCGTCCAACGGCGTGCCGTCGCGTCCGACCACCGTCACCGCCCCCGACGGCTCGACGTACGAGATCGACCACGGCGCCGTCACCGTCGCCGCGATCACCTCCTGCACCAACACCTCGAACCCGTACGTCATGGTCGCCGCCGCGCTCGTCGCGAAGAAGGCCGTGGAGAAGGGCCTGTCCCGCAAGCCGTGGGTCAAGACGACCCTCGCGCCGGGCTCGAAGGTCGTCACCGACTACTTCGACAAGGCGGGCCTGACCCCGTACCTCGACAAGGTCGGCTTCAACCTCGTCGGCTACGGCTGCACCACCTGCATCGGCAACTCGGGCCCGCTGCCCGAGGAGGTCTCGAAGGCGGTCAACGAGCACGACCTGGCGGTCACGTCGGTCCTCTCCGGCAACCGCAACTTCGAGGGCCGCATCAACCCCGACGTCAAGATGAACTACCTGGCGTCCCCGCCGCTGGTCGTCGCGTACGCCATCGCCGGTTCGATGAAGGTCGACATCACCAAGGACGCGCTCGGCGCGGACCAGGACGGCAACCCCGTCTACCTGAAGGACATCTGGCCCTCCGAGGCCGAGGTGAACGACGTCGTCGCCAACTCCATCGGCGAGGACATGTTCAACAAGTCCTACCAGGACGTCTTCGCGGGCGACGCCCAGTGGCAGGCGCTCTCGATCCCGACCGGCAACACCTTCGAGTGGGACGCCGAGTCGACCTACGTCCGCAAGCCCCCGTACTTCGAGGGCATGGAGATGGAGCCGAAGCCGGTCTCCGACATCTCCGGCGCCCGCGTCCTCGCCAAGCTGGGCGACTCGGTCACCACCGACCACATCTCCCCGGCCGGTGCGATCAAGGCCGACACCCCGGCGGGCAAGTACCTGTCGGAACACGGCGTCGAGCGTCGCGACTTCAACTCGTACGGTTCCCGTCGCGGCAACCACGAGGTCATGATCCGCGGCACGTTCGCCAACATCCGCCTGCGCAACCAGATCGCGCCGGGCACGGAGGGCGGCTTCACCCGCGACTTCACCCAGGCCGCCGCTGCCGGGGACGCCCCGGTGTCGTTCATCTACGACGCCTCGCAGAACTACCAGGCGCAGGACATCCCCCTGGTCATCCTGGGCGGCAAGGAGTACGGCTCCGGCTCGTCCCGCGACTGGGCCGCCAAGGGCACCGCGCTGCTCGGCGTCAAGGCCGTCATCACCGAGTCGTACGAGCGCATCCACCGCTCGAACCTCATCGGCATGGGCGTCCTGCCGCTGCAGTTCCCGGAGGGCCAGTCGGCCGACTCGCTCGGCCTGACCGGCGAGGAGACCTTCTCGATCTCCGGCGTCACCGAGCTCAACAACGGCACCACGCCGAGCACGGTCAAGGTCACCACCGACACCGGTGTCGAGTTCGACGCGGTCGTCCGCATCGACACCCCCGGCGAGGCGGACTACTACCGCAACGGCGGCATCATGCAGTACGTGCTGCGCAGCCTGATCCGTAAGTAGCCTTACGGCAGTCGAGGGCCGCACCCCCGTTGTGCCGGGGGTGCGGCCCTCGTGCTGTGTCCGCGGCTCAGTGAGGGCTTGTCGCGCCCCGCGGCGGAGCCGCACATGTCACAGACCCGAGCCCCTGACGGGGCCAGCCGCCGTACGGGATCGTGATGATCTCCATGTAGTGGCCCGCCGGGTCCAGGAAGTAGACCCCGCGGCCGCCGTCGTTGGTGTTGAACTCGCCCGGCAGCTTCTGCTGCGGGTCCGCCCAGTGCTCGATCCCGCGCGTCGAGATCTTCTCGTACGCCGCCTCGAACTCCGCCTCCGAGATCAGGAAGGCGTAGTGCTGCGGGGTGATCGTGTCCGCGGGGGCGGTGGCGAAGTCCAGGGTGACTCCGTTGCCCAGGGCCACCGCGATGAACGGGCCCCATTCCGAGGTGATGGTGAGGCCCAGCAGGTCCGTGAAGAATTCAGCGGACTCCCGGTTGTCCCGGGCGTGGATGATCGTGTGGTTCAGCTCGACCGACAAGGAATGCCTCCAGAAGGCATCTCCCGACACCTCCATGCCTCACCCAGCCGGTGACCGACACGCGATGTCGCCGTGGATCTTAGACACGGCGACATCGCGCTGTCGAGGCCCTTTCCGCCGGCGGCCGTCACCGCCGACGCGGGGTCACCCCTCCTGCACGGATCACCCCTCCTGCACGTGCACGGCGCCGACGCCCGTGCCGCCGAAGCAGCGCGCGCTCGACACGTCCTTCGCGCCGGGAGCCAGCGTCTTCCAGTCCCCGTAGGCGTCCGGCCACTCACCGCAGACCACATGGACGCGGAAGGACGTCTCGGCACCGGTGGTGTTGGTGCAGTGCGCGTGACCCCAGTAGCCGTCGGTGTCCGTGGTGCAGGTGAGGGCGGCGGCCTGGTGCTGCGGTGCCGCCGCCGCGCCCGGCGCGACGGCGAACACCGGGAGCGCGGCGGCCGCCACCGCCGCGAGCCTGAGGGCGAACCCGGTGAGGCGGCGAGGCTTGTTCATGGGTGGGTCTCCTTCTGGATCGGCGTCGCGGTGCACCGCTCGCGCACCGCCGTCCGCACTGCTGTGATGCTTCCGGGCGGCCCTCTCACGTCGCTCACTCGACGGTCACTCGACACTCACCTCACGTACTGGGATCATGACGCAACGTGACTGGCGTGAAGATCGCGGAGTTCGAGTACCGGCTTCTGGGACCGCTCGAAGTGCTGCTCGACGGCAGGCCCGTGGCGCTGCGGGCGGCCAAACAGCGGGCCCTGCTGGCCGCGCTCCTGGTGGACGCCAACAAGGTCGTCGCCACCGACACCCTGATCGGCAGACTGTGGGACGACGAGCCCCCGGACGGCGCCCGCAACGCCCTGCAGAACTACGTCCTGCGGCTGCGCCGCACCCTCGGCGCCCCGGCCGGCACCCCGATCCGCACCCGCCCCGACGGCTACGTCATCGACGTACGCGAAGAAGCCCTCGACCTGCACCGTTTCGACGCCCTGGTGGCCCGCGCGCGGGCCGCCGCCGCGGCGAAGGCGACCGAACGGGCCTCCGCGCTGCTCGGCGAGGCGCTGGCGCTGTGGCGCGGGGAGCCGTTCGCCGACGTGCCCTCGCAGCGACTGCGGCTGGAGATCGCCCCCGCCCTCGACGAACGCCGCCTCACCGCCCTGGAACTGCGCACCGAGGCCGACTTCCGCCTCGGACGGCACGCCGACGTGCTGCCACGGCTCAGTGAACTCACCGCCTCCCACCCGCTGCGCGAACGCTTCTGGGCACAGCGCATGCTGGCCCTCTACCGCTCGGGCCGGCAGGGCGAAGCCCTCGACTGCTACCGGACCGTCAGCGCGCTGCTCCTCGACGAACTGGGCGTCGATCCGGGCGCCGAACTCTGGCAACTGCACCAGCGGGTGCTCACCGCCGACCCCTCCCTGACCGTGTCGCAGTCGGCGGACGGCCCACGGACCCAGGGGAATCTGCCCGCCGAGACGACCACCTTCATCGGCCGCGAGAGCCTGCTCCGCACCACGGCGAAGCTCCTGGACAACGCCCGGCTCGTCACGCTCACTGGCCCCGGCGGCGTCGGCAAGACCCGCCTCGCGCTGCGCGCCGCCGCCGAGGCCTCCTGGGCGTTCCCGCATGGGGCGTGGCTCGCCGACCTCGCGCCGCTGACCGAGCCGAAACTCCTGGACCGGGCCGTCGCCGACGCGCTCGGCATCCCCGACCAGTCCTCACGGCACGGCACGGAGGTGCTGGTCGAGCACCTGCGGGAGCGCCGACTCCTGCTCGTCCTCGACAACTGCGAGCACGTCGCCGAGGAAGCCGGCCACCTCGTCGGTACGCTGCTGCGCTCGGCGCCCGGCCTGCGGGTCCTCGCCACCAGCCGCCAGGGACTGCGGGTCGCGGGGGAGTACCTGCTGCCCGTACCGCCACTCGCCGTCCCCCAAGACCGGGGCGCACCAACGGCGTTGACGCGCTGCGAGGCGGTGCGGCTGCTCGCCGACCGCGCCGAGGCCTGCGCCCCGTACTTCCGGATCACCGCACGCAACCAGGAGGCGGTGGGCCGCCTGTGCCGACGCCTCGACGGCATTCCGCTCGCGATCGAACTCGCCGCCGTACGCCTCGGCACGCTCTCCGCCGAGGAGATCCTGGAGCGCCTCGACGACCGCTTCCGGCTGCTCTCCGGCAGCGGCGCGCGCACCGGCCCCCGGCACCAGCGCACCCTGCGCGGCGTCGTCGACTGGAGCCACGACCTGTGCGACGAACGCGAACGGAGCCTGTGGGCAGGGGTTTCGGTGTTCGCCGGCGGCTTCGACCTCGCGGCGGCCGAGGCCGTGTGCCCTGATGAGGACACCGCCCGCGAGGACATCGTGGACGTCCTCGCCGCCCTGGCGCACAAGTCCGTCCTCACCGTCGACACCACCGGGCCACGCGCCCGCTACCGGATGCTGGAGACCCTGCGCCAGTACGGACAGGACCGACTCCGCGAGCGCGGCAGGGACGTCGCGCTGCGCCGCAGGCACTGCGCGTACTACGCGGACATGACCGCGCGGGCGGCGGCGCGCTGGTGCGGCCCCGACGAGGTCGCCTGGCTGGCCCGGCTGCGCCTGGAGTCCCCCAACCTGCGGGCGGCGCTCGACTTCTGCGTCACGGGACAGGGCGACGCGACGGCCGGACTCGCGATCGCCGGCAGCCTCACCCGCACCCGGTACTGGTTCTTCAGCAGCTCGCTGGGCGAGGGCAGACACTGGCTGACCCGAACGCTCGCCCTCACCCCGCAGGCCCCCGCCGCACTGCGGACCGGAGCGCTGGCCCTCGCCGCCTGGATCACGCTGTGCCAGGGGGACCAGCCCGCCGCCGAACGCTTCCTCGCCGACGCGGTACGCCTCGGCCAGGACAGCGGCGACGAGGCGGCCCTCGGCGTCCTCACGTACATGGACGGCGTCTTCGCCTTCCTGATCCACGCCGACGTACGCGCCATCCCCCTCCTGGCGCGGGCCAGGGACGGCTTCCGGTCGGCCGGCCAGACCGGCGACGCCCATATGGCGACGATGCTCTGGTCCATGGCGACGTCCTTCCTGGGCGAGCGCGGGCCCGCCCTGGCCGCCGGGCACGAGTACGTGACCGAGGCCGAGGCCCACGGCGCGGGCTGGGCCCACTCCTGGGGACTCTGGGGCATGGGCCTCGCGGAACTCCGCCACGGCGACCCGCGCCACGCGACGGAACTCTTCCGCGACTCCCTGCGCCGTCAGCGGGCCATCGGCGACCGCTGGGGCACCGTGTGGGGCGTGGAGGCCATGGCCTGGGCGGTGGCCGCCACCGGCGACCACGGCCGGGCGGCCCGGCTGATGGGGGCGGCGGCCCGCCTCCTGCGGACGACGGGCGTCGCACTGACGGGCCTGCGCCCGCTGCACGACGTCCATGCCGAGGTGGAGCGCGTGGTACGGGGAGCCCTCGGCGAACGGGCCTATGCGGCGGCGTTCGCCGAGGGGGAGGGGGTGCGGGATCCCATGCGGTTGGCGTTGGGGAGGAGCGGGTGAGCCGCTCCTTGTCCGGTGGTTCGGTTGGAGCTACTTCTCGCCCTCGCTGCCCCTTCGTACGGCGATGGCCACGCCCGCCGCCGCGACGAGCACCGCGAGGCTTGCCCACCCGAACGCGGCCCGGAAATCGGCCACTTGAGCGCTGCCGCCGCCGACCACCGCGCCCACCAGCACCGCGAGCCCGAGCGAACCGCCGAGCTGGTCCACGGACCGCTGCACCCCGGAGGCCGTGCCCGCGTCGTCCTCGGTCACGTCGGACAAGGCCGCGTTCTGCAGCGCGAGCAGCCCGATGCCCATACCGGCGGCGACGCCGACCATCCCCGGCAGTACGTCCACCCACAGGCCGCCCGCGTCGGGCAGCCGGGCCAGCCAGCCGAGCCCCGCCGCGGTGAGGAGAAGACCGAGCAGCGCGGTGTTCCTCGTACCGATCGCCCCGATCAACCCGGACGTCAGGAAGATCGCGGCCAACAGCACGGCACAGAACGGCAGATACGCCAACCCGGCCTGGAGCGGGGAGAGTTCGATGACGTCCTGCATGTAGAGGGTGAGCAGGAAGAAGCTGGTCGACAGCCCCGCGCTGAGCGGAACCGTGGCCGCGTTGGCGACGGCGCGGGTGCGGTGGGCGAAGAAGGAGAGCGGGACGAGCGGACTCTTGGCCCGCGCCTCGACGAGTACGAACGCGGCGATCAGCACCGCACCGACGACCACCGCGACCAAGTCGCCGCGCAGCACGCCGTACACGAAGGTGATGGGGCCGAAGGTCAGCAGCGCGGCGCCGGGCAGGTCGAGCCGGCGTCCCCCGGCGGCGCGCGGGCCGTCGGCCCGGACCAGCGTGGGCGTGACGGCGATGACGGCCGCCGCGAGCGGCACGTTGATGCCGAAGATCCAGCGCCAGTCGAGGAGTTGGACGATGACACCGGAGAGCAGTACGCCGACGACGAGTCCGCCCGCCGAGATCGCACCCCACACGCCGAGCGCCTTCGCGCGCTCCTCCGGGCCGGGGAAGAGCAGTGCGATCAGTGACATCGCGGCGGGGGAGGCGAGCGCCTCGCCCGCGCCCTGCGCGAAGCGGGCGGCGATCAGCGTCTCCAGGTTCGGCGCGAGCCCCGCCGCGAGCGAGGCGCCCGCGAAGAGGGCGGCCCCCAGCAGGAACATCCGCCGCCTGCCCAGCAGATCGGTCAGCCGCCCGCCGAGCAGCAGGAGCCCGCCGCCGACGAGGGTGTACCCGGTGACGACCCAGGACAGGCCACCGGTCCGCGCGTCGAAGTCGGCCCCGATGGAGGGGAGAGCGACGTTCACGACGGTGACGTCGATGGCGATGAGGAATTGCAGGAGGGAGAGCAGAGCGAGGGCGAGCGTACGCCGCTCGCGCATTGAGCGCTGCGTGGTTTCCGGGTTTTCCATGAGGTGGGCACTCCAGATCAGCCCCGGGCCGAGGACCGGCGGGGGCGGAGGAAGACAGGACGCTTCCGTGCCACGGACCCGCGGGGCGGGTGGGGCACCTGGAGTTACTTGGTCACGGACATGGGGGTGAGGGTAGTGGAGGGTGGGGGTGGGGGGCACGTGATTATTTGGGTTGGGTGGGGGGGTGGGGTCTTTTTTTGGGGTGGGGGGGCTGGCCTGCGTGGATGGCTGGTTGGCTGGTCGTTCGTTCGTTCGGTCGGTGGCTGACTGGCAAGACGGCCGCTCATGGATGATGGTCGGCCATGGATGATGATCACGTCACGCCGGAAGCCCAGGCGCTGAGCCTGGTCCGGTCTCGTTTCCCGGACGCACTGGGCGCCGTGCTGGGTGGCTCGGCGGCTCAGGGCCGGGCCACTCCGACCAGCGATCTGGACATCGCCGTCCTCTTGCCGGACGGCGAGGCGAGCCGCCGTGAAGTCGTACGTCATGGGGGCCGCCTGGCTGAACTCTTCCTGCACACGCTCGCGGACGTGCCGGAGCGCTTCGAGCGGGACAGACGCCTGCGCCGGGGAACTCTCCTCTTCATCTACGACCAGGGGTTGCCCCTCACGGACCCCCACGGATTGCTCGCCACCACCCGCGAACAGGCACGGGCGGCGCTGGAGGCGGGCCCGCCGCCACTTACTCGGGCGGAGTGGGAGCGCGGGCGTTACGTCCTGACCTGCTTCATGGACGACCTGCTGGATACGCCGATGTCCGACCGTTACGAACAACTCGCCCTCGCCGACTTCACCCTCCGGGAGGCGGCGAACCTCCTCATCGCCCACCACGGCTGCTGGACCGGCATCGGCAAGTGGCTCCCCCGCAGACTCCTGAGCGCGGACCCGCTCCGAGGCGAGGCCCTGCTGTCCGGCCACCAAGCGGTGGCCGAAAACGCGGACCCAACTCCGCTGGCGACGGCGGTGGAAGGGGTGCTGGAGATTCTGGGGGGAGCGCTGAGGGAGGGATATGCGCAGGGCGGCTGAGGGGGGGCGAGGCGAGCCTGAGCCTGGGCGACGCGCGGCGCACCGGGCAGGGGCTGCCGTGCCCCGGCATCGAGGCGTCCTCGCCTCCCCCTACCTGAACTGAACTGCCGCCCCGGCAGGGGCGGAGCCCAGGATGGGCGGGCGCAGGGCTCGGCGGCTTCGGGGCGGCCACCCTGACCCAGCCCCCGTCGGAGCTGAACTGCCGTCACGGGCAGGGGAGATGCTGGGCGGCTGGGGTCTTCGGGCGGGCCGGAGCGTCGACGCGCACCGGGCCGGGGATGCCATGCCCCTGCACTCAGTCGTCACCGCCGAATCCCCACCCACCCGCCCCCACCTGAACGTGAACTGCTGTCCCTGGCAAGGGCGATCGCCGTGTGGTGGGCGTTGGGGCGATTACTGCGGGTGGCCCGGTGTCGTTGTTGGTGGCCGGGGGAGCGGGGCTCACGGGGAGGTCCGGTGGGGCGGTTCGGCTTTCATGCCGGGTGCGGATTGGTTCGGTGTAGCTCGCCCGCTGGGTGAAGGCGGGGCCCGGTAGGGGCGGCTTGGCTTCGGTGGCGGTGGTGGGTCGTCGTGCCGGGTGCGGACTAGTTCGTTTGGGGCTCGGTCGCTGGGTGGGGCTGGGGTCAGGGCGGCTGCTTTGGGTGGGCCGGTGTCGTTGATGGTGGCCGGGGCCGCCCGGCTTCTGCGGAGTGTGGCGGTTCCGGCGCCCCTGTAAAGGGCGCCCTTCGGGCGTCGGCTTCGCCGATTCCGCTTGCGCTCCACCCTTGACAGGCCCACCTCCACCGCAGAGACCTTCTTGACCGGGCGGCCAGGGGAGGGGACTCACGGGAGGGACCGGCAGGCGGTTCGGTCTTCATGCCGGGTGCGGACTGGTTCGGAAGGGCTCGGTCAGCCGGAGAGGGGCCGCCCGGCAGGACGGCTCCGCTCCGGCGGCCGGGCCGGTCGTCGTGCCGGGTGCGGACTGGTTCGGTACAGCTCTCTCACTCGGTGGAGGCGGGCCCGACAGGCCGGCATCGCTCCGGCGGCAGTGAAGTAGCCCCCCTTCACCCCGGCCAAACAGCGAGCAGCCAGCGAGCGGGGCTTAACCCCGGACGGCACCAGCAGTCCGCAAGGGGCAGTAGGCAGAAGCAGCGGCGGCGGCAACGGGCGGGTGCGGGCGGAAGGAGGGGCAGCGGGCCGCTTTCCGAGAAAGTCCCACGACACGCCGCCCCCAGCCCCCAATCGACGGGACTTTCTCGTATCCCGCTCCGAATCCCCCCTCCCGACACCCGAGATGACCGATATGCCGGGATGAGGGTCGGGAGACAAGGCCCCGCCAGTCACACACGCCTCGACCGCCTCCCCTCCATCGCGCCACCCCTCCCAGCGCCTGCCACCTGGCCACCCGCCCTCACCGCCCACCAGCCACCGGCCACCGGCCACACGACGCCGTCCCCCGACACCCTCCCCCCCCCACCGCCCACCGCCCATCGCCCGCACGGGCGTGATCACCGCAGCCCGTCCCCCCCCGGACCGGCCACGCACCCCCAGCCCCTTCCCACCTGGCGGCACCCTCCCCGCATGACGTCCACCCCGAAAGATCCGGTCGGCAGACGCTTGACGAAACCGGGACCCATCCCCGCACCAGCCGCGCACCCCTTTTGACTGGCGGCGCCTGAAACGAACCAGTCCGCACCCGGCACGAAGACCGCACCGCCCCACCGGCCCTCCCCGTGAGCCCCACCCCTGGCCGCCCGGTCAAGAAGGTCTCTGCGGTGGAGGCGGGCCTGTCAAGGGTGGAGCGCAAGCGGAATCGGCGAAGCCGACGCGACCGAAGG
>NZ_JBITGM010000009.1:388273-415403 GCF_044457025.1 Streptomyces sp. NPDC050658 | reverse complement strand
GTTTCATTTTGTTCTTGCTGTTCTTGCGTTTCCGACTCTATCAGACTCTTTCGTGTCCGATTTCCTCGGTGCCTTTCCGGTTCCCGCACCAGCCTTTCGGCCTTCGCGTTTCCCTTTCCGGCGGTTCCGACTTTATCAGAGATTCTGAGTCGGAATTTCCCGCCCCGTTCGGTACTGCTCCGAGCGCGTGAGCGCCGGGGGCTTCCCGTTCAGGCGGAGACGTAAACGTACTGGAGCGGGGCGCCCCGATGCAAATCGAGGCGCCCCGCTCCGGAGTTCACGCTGCGTCAGATCAGACCTCGACGACCACGGGCAAGATCATCGGGCGTCGGCGGTAGTTGTCCGACACCCACTTGCCCAACGTACGACGGATGAGTTGCTGCAGCTGGTGGGGCTCCACGACGCCGTCCTGTGCCGACTTCTCCAGGACCTCCTGGATCCTCGGGATCACCGCGTTGAACGCGGAATCCTCGATGCCGGACCCACGGGCCTGGACGTGCGGGCCACCCGTGATCTTGCCGGTGCTGGAGTCCACCACCACGAAGACCGAGATGATGCCCTCGTCGCCGAGGATGCGGCGGTCCTTGAGGGAGGACTCGGTGACGTCGCCGACCGAGAGGCCGTCCACGTACACGTACCCCGCCTGGACCTTGCCGACGATCTTCGCCTTGCCCTCGACGAGGTCGACGACCACGCCGTCCTCGGCGATCACGATGCGGTCGTGCGGGACGCCGGTGAGGGCGCCGAGCTCGGCGTTGGCGCGCAGGTGGCGCCATTCGCCGTGGACCGGCATCAGGTTCTTGGGCTTGCAGATGTTGTAGAAGTACAGCAGCTCGCCGGCCGAGGCGTGGCCGGAGACGTGCACCTTCGCGTTGCCCTTGTGGACGACGTTGGCGCCCCAACGGGTCAGGCCGTTGATCACGCGGTAAACCGCGTTCTCGTTGCCGGGGATCAGCGACGACGCCAGGATCACCGTGTCGCCCTGGACGATGCGGATCTGGTGGTCGCGGTTGGCCATCCGGGAGAGGGCGGCCATCGGCTCGCCCTGCGAGCCCGTGCAGACGAGTACGACCTCGTTGTCGGGGAGGTCGTCGAGCGTCTTGACGTCGACCACCAGGCCCGGCGGCACCTTCAGATAGCCCAGGTCACGGGCGATGCCCATGTTGCGGACCATCGAGCGGCCGACGAAGGCGACCCTGCGGCCGTACTCGTGGGCCGCGTCCAGGATCTGCTGGATGCGGTGGACGTGGCTGGCGAAGCTCGCGACGATGATCCGCTTCTGGGCGCCGGCGAAGACGCCCCGGATCACGTTCGAGATGTCGCGCTCCGGCGGGACGAATCCCGGGACCTCGGCGTTCGTCGAGTCGGAGAGGAGGAGGTCGATGCCCTCCTCGCTCAGCCGGGCGAACGCGTGCAGGTCGGTGAGGCGGCCGTCCATCGGGAGCTGGTCCATCTTGAAGTCGCCGGTGGCGACGACCATGCCCGCGGGGGTGCGGACGGCGACGGCCAGGGCGTCCGGGATGGAGTGGTTGACCGCGATGAACTCGCAGTCGAACGGGCCGAGGCGCTCGCGGTCGCCCTCGGCGACCTCCAGCGTGTACGGACGGATGCGGTGCTCCTGGAGCTTCGCCTCGATGAGCGCGAGGGTCAGCTTGGAGCCGATCAGCGGGATGTCCGGCTTCTCGCGGAGAAGGTACGGGACACCGCCGATGTGGTCCTCGTGGCCGTGCGTGAGCACGATGCCGTCGATGTCGTCGAGGCGGTCCCTGATGGACGTGAAGTCCGGCAGGATCAGGTCGATTCCGGGCTGCTCCTCCTCGGGGAAGAGCACTCCGCAGTCGACGATCAGCAGGCGGCCGCCGTACTCGAAGACGGTCATGTTGCGGCCGATCTCGCCGAGGCCGCCGAGCGGGGTGACCCGCAGGCCGCCCTTCGGGAGCTTCGGCGGGGCGCCGAGTTCAGGATGCGGATGACTCAAAAGACTCTCCTCACCACACACGCCACGTACCTCTAGGGCACGTGGCGCGCGTGACGTTCGTGCAGTAGCAGTTGTCTGTGTGGGTGCAGGCGCTGAGTGCCCGCGTGTTTCACGTATTCAGTTGTGAAGTCTGTGGTTAGAGCTGTACCCCGCCGGCGGCGAGATCGATCTTGAGCTGGGCGGTCTCGTCGGGTGAGAGCTCGACCAGCGGCAGCCGCAGCGGGCCGGCGGGGCGGCCTTGGAGGGCGAGCGCCGCCTTCGTCGTGATCACACCCTGCGTACGGAACATGCCCGTGAAGACCGGGAGCAGCTTCTGGTGGATCTCGGTGGCCTTCTGTACGTCACCCGTGGAGTACGCGTCGATCATCGCGCGCAGTTCCGGGGTGACGACGTGGCTGACGACGGAGACGAAGCCGCAGGCTCCGACCGAGAGCAGCGGGAGGTTGAGCATGTCGTCGCCGGAGTACCAGGCCAGGCCCGAGCGGGCGATGGCCCAGCTGGCGCGGCCGAGGTCGCCCTTGGCGTCCTTGTTGGCGACGATCCGGGGGTGCTCGGCGAGGCGGACGATCGTCTCGGTGTTGATCGGTACGCCGCTGCGGCCGGGGATGTCGTAGAGCATGACCGGCAGCTCGGTGCTGTCCGCGATCGCGGTGAAGTGCCGGAGCAGGCCCTCCTGCGGCGGCTTGTTGTAGTACGGCGTCACCGTGAGGAGGCCGTCCGCGCCGACGCGCTCGGCGTCGCGGGCGAGCTCGATGCTGTGGCGCGTGTCGTTCGTGCCGACGCCCGCGACGATGTGGGCGCGGTCGCCGACGGCCTCCACTACGGCTCGGACGAGCTCGGCTTTCTCCGCGTTGCTGGTGGTCGGGGACTCACCGGTGGTGCCGTTGATGACCAGGCCGTCATTGCCTGCGTCCACCAGGTGGGCGGCGAGCTGCTGCGCGCCGTCGAGGTCAAGAGCGCCGTCCGCCGTAAAGGGCGTGACCATGGCGGTGAGGACCCTCCCGAAGGGGGTCTGCGGAGTGGAGGTCGGAGCCATGGGTAACACGCTACTCGCTGCTCAGCGCGTGGTCCCCCCTCGGGGGATGTGTGCGGACCTGACAAGTGAGGAGCCCGGCACTGCCTGCTCGGGGGTTCAAGCAGTGCCGGGTCCGTTTGATCAGGCTAGATGAACTTCTCGAAATGCCGCAATACGGACACCTCACTCAGCTCATCCGTACATCAGTGCCTCAGCGCCTTACGGAGCCACACGCCCGTTCTTGTTGAACGCCGCGTGGGTGAGGGGCATGAGCTTCGCCCACTCCTCCTCCATCTTCTCGCCGACCATCTCGATCTCCCGCTGCGGGAAGGACGGGACCTTGGCGAGCTCGTGCTGCGTGCGCAGGCCGAGGAAGTGCATCAGCGAACGCGCGTTGCACGTCGCGTACATCGAGGAGAAGAGGCCGACGGGGAGCACCGCGCGGGCGACCTCGCGGGCGACGCCGGCGGCGAGCATCTCCTGGTAGGCCTCGTACGCCTGGCGGTAGGAGTCCTCCATGACGCGGCCCGTGAGCTCCAGCTGGGCGTCGGTGCCCTCCACGAAGACGTACTTCCCGGGGCGGCCCTCCTGGACCAGCTTGCGGGAGGCGTCCGGGACGTAGAACGTCGGCTGGAGCTCCCTGTAGCGGCCCGATTCCTCGTTGTACGACCAGCCCACGCGGTGCCGCATGAACTCGCGGAAGACGAAGATCGGGGCGCTGATGAAGAACGTCATCGAGTTGTGCTCGAAGGGGCTGCCGTGGCGGTCCCGCATCAGATAGTTGATCAGGCCCTTGGAGCGCTCCGGGTCCTTCTGGAGCTCCTCCAGGGACTGCTCGCCGGCGGTGGAGACCCGGGCGGCCCACAGGACGTCGGAGTCGGTCGCGGCGTGCTTCACCAGCTCGACGGTGACCTCGCTGCGGAAGCTGGGCTTGAGGTCTTCGGTGGGGGTCTCGCTCACTGGCGGGCGTCCTTCCATGTGCATCACTCGGGCGGCGCCCACTCTATGGCCCGGCACTGACAATCGGCCCTTCGGTGACCCGCTACGACATTCTTCGACTAATTTGCCGAAACAGGGCACCTTTTGGGCGATTCGAGCGTCTGTCTAGTCAACAGAGTCACGTTCGATGCGCGTGTGATCCGAGTGTGGTCCGCGTGCGATCCGTGTGAGGAGAAGCGCACCCCATGTTCCGTCGGCGCGAGCCCGTCCCGTTCGCCTTCATCGCCGAAGCCGACAAGTTCCGCAGCAATGTCACTCCCCCGCCCCGCGAGCGCGCGACGGCCAGTCAGGTCGTGGGCCGCACCCTGGTCGGGCTCGTCGTGGTCGCCGGTCTTGTGGGCTCCATGCTGTTCGGCATGCCCGCCTTGTCGCCCGATCAGTCACCGGCGCAGAACCAGCAGTCCGAAGCCTCCGACGGCCGCTGACGGCCGCTGACGGGCGTCGGCGCCCCCCTGACTCGCCCCCACGCCCTAATGGCGTGGGAGGTACCCCCTTGGACCCCCAAGGGTGGCTGGCGGCACCGCGGCTCGGTAGCCTCACCGGGCACAGCCCATGCGTGGATTGAGTGAGGATCAGTCGTGCCCCTGCCCTTCCTGACGGCGGACCGCGCCTTTGACGAGGCAGCGGACGACGCCGCGCTGCCGTTCGACGACCGCGACCACTGGCGCCGTCCCTACCGGCCGGGACCGTGGCGGGTGGGGGCGGCGGCGCTGCTTCTGCTGCTCGCCTCGTACGTCCTGGTCGCCGCCGTGATCATCGCGTTCGCGGACTCCCTCGCGGGCGCCGGGATCTGCGCGGGCCTCGCGGCGCTCATCATCGTGAGCGCGCTGCGGCTGCTTCGGATGGGCACCTGGGTGAGCGCGCACGGGCTGCGCCGCGTGGCCTTCCTGACGACGCAGACCGTGCCGTGGGCCCAGGTCGTGACGGTGCGGACGGCCCAGCAGCCGGTGCGGTGGCTCGGGCTGCCCCGCACCGTTCAGGGGCAGGCCCTGATCCTCGTACGACGGGATCAGCAGGCCGACGGGCAGCCGCCGTTGCTCACCGACCGGAACGCCGACTTCCTGGCCCGGCGCGAGGCCTTCGACCGGGCGGCGGACTCCATCGAGGTGTGGGCCGACGAGTACCGGCCCACGGCCTGAACCTCAGACGTTGACCGGCTTGCCCGCGTGCAGCGCGATCGCGCGCTGCATCGCCTTGCGTGCCCGCGGGGTGTCCCGCGCGTCGTGATAGGCGACGGCGAGGCGGAACCAGCAGCGCCAGTCGTCCGGAGCGTCCTCCGTCTCGGCCTTGCGCCGGGCGAACACCTCGTCCGCCGAGTCGCGGTCGATGCGACCACCCGGCGTGCGCTTCAACTCGTCCACGGGGAGGCCGCCTTCGGCCTCCAGCTCCGCGGCGAGACGGTTGGCGCGCCGGACGAACTCGGTGTTCTTCCAGAGGAACCAGATGCCGATGAACGGCAGGATCAGCACCGCGACACCGAAGGTGACGGTGAGCGCGGTGCCGTGCTGTATCAGGAGCACGCCGCGGCTGCCGACCAGGACGAAGTAGACGACCAGGACGGCAGCCGTGACGGCGTAAGTGATCTTCGCTCGCATGGGGTTCTTTTCCCGGGTCAGCCGAGGTCCAGGAAGTGTTCCAGGCCGAACGTGAGGCCCGGAGTGCTCACCACACGGCGTACGCCGAGCAGGATGCCCGGCATGAAGCTGCTGTGGTGCAGCGAGTCGTGCCGGATCGTCAGCGTCTCGCCCTCGCCGCCGAGCAGCACCTCCTGGTGCGCCAGGAGGCCGCGCAGCCGCACCGAGTGCACCGGAACCCCGTCGACGTCCGCGCCGCGCGCGCCGTCCAGGGCAGTCGTCGTGGCGTCCGGCTGCGGGGCGCTGCCCGCCTCGCGACGGGCCGCGGCGATGAGCTGGGCGGTGCGCTGGGCGGTGCCGCTGGGGGCGTCCGCCTTGTTCGGGTGGTGCAGCTCGACGACCTCGACGGACTCGAAGTACGGCGCCGCGATCTGCGCGAACTTCATGGTGAGGACCGCGCCGATGGAGAAGTTCGGGGCGATCAGGACACCGGTCTTCGGCGACGCCGCCAGCCAGGTCTCCAGCTGCGCGAGACGGTCGTCGTTCCAGCCCGTCGTACCGACCACGGAGTGGATTCCGTGGCGTACACAGAAGTCCAGGTTCGCCATCACCGCGTCGGGGTTGGTCAGTTCGACCGCGACCTGGGCACCGGACTCCACCAGCGTGTCCAGCTTGTCGCCCCGGCCGAGTGCGGCGACCAGTTCGAGGTCCTCGGCGGCCTCGACGACCCGGACGGCCTCGGAGCCGATCCGGCCCTTGGCCCCGATGACCGCCACGCGCAACTTGCTCATGTGCCTGATTCCTTAAGGGAGTTAAGGGAGTTAAGCGATTTAGGAGACCTAGGAGACCGCTTCGTGCAGGCGGGCGGCCTGCTTGTCCTTCAGCGGGCCGATCGCCGACAGCGACGGACGGTGGCCGAGGACGTCGCGCGCGACCTCCCGCACCTCGTCCGGGGTGACCGCCGAGATCTTGGCCAGCATGTCGTCGACCGACATCTGCTCGCCCCAGCACAGCTCGCTCTTGCCGATGCGGTTCATCAGCGCGCCGGTGTCCTCGAGACCGAGGACGGTGGAGCCCGCGAGCTGGCCGATGGCACGGCCGATCTCGTCGTCGCTCAGTCCGTGCTCCGCGACCTGGTCGAGCTCGTCGCGGCAGATCTTCAGTACGTCGTGCACCTGGCTCGGGCGGCAGCCCGCGTACACGCCGAAGAGGCCGGTGTCGGCGAAGCCCGACGTGTACGAGTACACGCTGTAGGCCAGGCCGCGCTTCTCCCGCACCTCCTGGAAGAGGCGGGACGACATGCCGCCGCCGAGCGCGGTGTTCAGGACGCCGAGGGCCCAGCGGCGCTCGTCGGTGCGGGCCAGGCCCGGCATGCCGAGGATGACGTGGGCCTGCTCGGTCTTGCGGTTGATGACCTCGACGCGGCCCGCCGTGCGCAGGGAACGGGAGCCCTGGCGCGGGATCATCGGCGTGGCGTCGGTGTTCTTGAGGGCGCCCGCCTTCTCGAAGGCGGCACGGACCTGGCGTACGACCTTGTTGTGGTCGATGTTGCCCGCGGCGGCGACCACCAGGCGCGTCGGGTCGTAGTGCTTCTTGTAGAAGCGGCGGATCCGGTCGGCGGTGAGGGCGTTGATCGTCTCCTCGGTGCCGAGCACCGGGCGGCCGAGCGGGGTGTCGCCGAGCATCGTGTGCGCGAACAGGTCGTGCACGCAGTCGCCCGGGTCGTCCTCGGTCATCGCGATCTCTTCGAGGATGACGCCGCGCTCGGCGTCGACGTCCTCCTGGAGGATCAGGGAGCCCGTGAGCATGTCGCAGACGACGTCGATGGCCAGCGGCAGGTCGGTGTCGAGCACGCGCGCGTAGTAGCACGTGTACTCCTTCGCCGTGAAGGCGTTCATCTCGCCGCCGACCGCGTCGAGCGCGGCCGAGATGTCTAGGGCGCTGCGCTTCTTGGTGCCCTTGAAGAGCAGGTGTTCCAAGTAGTGCGTGGCGCCGTTCAGCGACGGGGTCTCGTCGCGCGAACCGACGTTCGCCCAGATCCCGAAGGTCGCGGAACGTACGGAGGGCAGGGTCTCCGTGACGACACGGAGGCCGCCGGGAAGCGTCGTACGGCGGACCGTGCCGATGCCGTCCTTGCCCTTGAGGAGGGTTTGGGTACGGGCGACGGCCCGCCCCTCCGAAGAGGGGCGGGCCGTCGTCGTGGTGCTACGCGACGTCACTTGTCGGTGTCGTCCTTCTTGTCGTCGCCCTCTTCGCCCTCGATGACGGGGATGAGGGAGAGCTTGCCGCGGGAGTCGATCTCGGCGATCTCGACCTGGACCTTCTGGCCCACACCGAGGACGTCCTCGACGTTCTCCACGCGCTTGCCGCCGGCGAGCTTGCGGATCTGCGAGATGTGCAGCAGACCGTCCTTGCCCGGGAGCAGGGACACGAACGCACCGAAGGTGGTCGTCTTGACGACCGTGCCCAGGTAGCGCTCGCCGACCTCCGGCATGGTCGGGTTGGCGATGCCGTTGATCGTGGCGCGGGCGGCCTCGGCGGCCGGGCCGTCGGCGGCACCGATGTAGATGGTGCCGTCGTCCTCGATCGTGATGTCGGCGCCGGTGTCCTCCTGGATCTGGTTGATCATCTTGCCCTTCGGGCCGATGACCTCACCGATCTTGTCCACCGGGATCTTGACGGTGATGATGCGCGGCGCGTTCGGGGACATCTCGTCCGGAACGTCGATCGCCTCGTTCATCACGTCGAGGATGTGCAGACGCGCGTCACGGGCCTGCTTCAGCGCGGCGGCCAGGACCGAGGCGGGGATGCCGTCGAGCTTGGTGTCGAGCTGGAGCGCGGTGACGAACTGCTTCGTACCGGCGACCTTGAAGTCCATGTCACCGAACGCGTCCTCCGCACCGAGGATGTCGGTGAGGGCGACGTAGTGCGTCTGGCCGTCGATCTCCTGGGAGATGAGCCCCATGGCGATACCGGCGACGGCGGCCTTCAGCGGCACACCGGCGTTCAGCAGCGACATCGTCGAGGCGCAGACCGAGCCCATGGACGTCGAGCCGTTGGAACCGAGGGCCTCGGAGACCTGACGGATCGCGTACGGGAACTCCTCGCGCGTCGGCAGGACCGGCACAATCGCGCGCTCGGCGAGCGCGCCGTGGCCGATCTCGCGGCGCTTGGGCGAACCGACACGGCCCGTCTCGCCGACCGAGTAGGGCGGGAAGTTGTAGTTGTGCATGTAGCGCTTGCGCGTCACCGGGGACAGCGTGTCGAGCTGCTGCTCCATGCGGAGCATGTTCAGCGTGGTGACACCCAGGATCTGGGTCTCGCCGCGCTCGAACAGCGCCGAGCCGTGCACGCGCGGGATGGCCTCGACCTCGGCGGCGAGCGTACGGATGTCCGTCACGCCACGGCCGTCGATGCGGACCTTGTCCTTGATGATGCGCTCGCGGACCAGCTTCTTGGTCAGCGCGCGGTACGCACCGGAGATCTCCTTCTCGCGGCCCTCGAACTGCGGGAGCAGCTTCTCGGCGGCGATCTCCTTGACGCGGTCCAGCTCGGCCTCGCGCTCCTGCTTGCCCGCGATGGTCAGCGCCTGGGCGAGCTCCGACTTCACGGCGGCGGTGAGCGCCTCCAGGACGTCGTCCTCGTAGTCCAGGAAGACCGGGAACTCGCCGGTGGGCTTGGCGGCCTTGGCGGCGAGGTCCGACTGGGCCTTGCAGAGGACCTTGATGAAGGGCTTCGCAGCCTCAAGACCGGCGGCGACGACCTCTTCGGTCGGGGCCTCGGCGCCGTCCTTGACGAGCTGGATGGTCTTCTCGGTGGCCTCGGCCTCGACCATCATGATCGCGACGTCGCCGTCCTCCAGGACGCGACCGGCGACGACCATGTCGAAGACGGCGTCCTCGAGCTCGGTGTGCGTCGGGAAGGCGACCCACTGGCCCTTGATCAGCGCGACACGCGTGCCGCCGATCGGGCCGGAGAAGGGCAGGCCGGCCAGCTGCGTGGAGCAGGAGGCGGCGTTGATCGCGACCACGTCGTACAGGTGGTCGGGGTTGAGCGCCATGATCGTCTCGACGATCTGGATCTCGTTGCGCAGGCCCTTCTTGAAGGAAGGACGCAGCGGGCGGTCGATCAGGCGGCAGGTCAGGATCGCGTCCTCGGAGGGACGGCCCTCGCGGCGGAAGAACGAACCGGGGATCTTGCCGGCGGCGTACTGCCGCTCCTCGACGTCCACCGTCAGGGGGAAGAAGTCGAGATTGTCCTTGGGCCGCTTGGAAGCGGTGGTGGCCGACAGCACCATGGTGTCGTCGTCCAGGTACGCGACGGCGGAGCCGGCGGCCTGCTTGGCCAGGCGGCCCGTCTCGAAGCGGATGGTGCGGGTGCCGAAGGTGCCGTTGTCGATGACGGCCTCGGCGTAGTGGGTCTCGTTCTCCACTAGCGTTTTCTCCGATACTTGTCGTCTTTCGTCCCCTGGCCCGTGTGGCACGGGGACGGTGTCGGAGAAGCGCTCCTGCTGGTGCGGGCCGGTCTTCGATCGAAGCACCCGGGTCTGTACCCGGGGGCCACTACCGAGGACCGGCGGAGGCGTTCCTCGAGGTGCGCTTCTCCTCGTTCGGTGTGACGTCGTCTCGTCGCTCCGTGCGACGCCGTTACGTCACCGAACCGTGCAGTCCGATTCTGCCCGGTTCGGCTATGAGTGTGCGTACGACTACAGACTGCTGTCTGTGTATGCCGTTATGCATGTCGTTGTGTATGCCGTTGTGCGACCAGACTACAAAGGGCCGCTGACACTTCGCATGTAGAGCGCGCGCACTTCCTGCGCGGCGCGCTTGCATACAGCAAAGGGAGCGGCCCCCTCTTGCGTGGGAACCGCTCCCTTCACGGTGACTTACTTGGCGCCGGCCGCACCGCGACGGATGCCCAGGCGGTCCACCAGCGTACGGAAACGCTGGATGTCCTTCTTGGCCAGGTACTGCAGCAGGCGGCGGCGCTGGCCGACCAGGATCAGCAGACCACGACGGGAGTGGTGGTCGTGCTTGTGGGTCTTGAGGTGCTCGGTCAGGTCCGAGATGCGGCGGGAGAGCATGGCGACCTGGACCTCGGGGGAGCCGGTGTCGCCCTCCTTCTGGCCGAACTCGGTCATGATCTGCTTCTTCGTAGCGGCGTCGAGCGACACGTTTACTCCTCGTAGTCTTTTCGTGGCCACCGAGTGCCCCTGGTCTCAGTCTCAGGGGAGCTTCCGTAACTCGGGAGGCGAGGTCCGCTGGGCGCTGCCTCCAGGTCCTCCGGGGGAGGGGGTCCGGGGGCGCGTACACATACGGCCGTCACACAGGGTACCAGGGTGCGGGTCCGGCGCCGCCGCACCCCTGGGCCTTGCACGTGGGCCCTACCTCATTCTCCACCCCGGAGTGAGCGCGATCCGATACCTGCCACACGGCCGCGGTCGCTCAGTAAGGTGAGCGGACAGGTCGTTCGCACGTCGGGAAGTCGGGAAGGGGCCGTCGCACCATGACGGAGGCAGAGGGCAAGAGCACCCAGGCGCAGGGCGAGGACGTCACGGCTCGCGATGAGGACGTCGCGGTGCGCAAGGAGCGGGAGAAGAACGAGCTCTACGCTCTCGACATCTCCGGCGTCGAATGGCACAGCGCACCGGGTACCGAGGCGCACGAGGAGCGGGTCGAGATCGCCTATCTGCCGGCCGGCGCCGTGGCCATGCGGTCGTCACTCGAACCGGAGACCGTGCTGCGGTACACGGAGGCGGAGTGGCAGGCCTTCGTGCTCGGGGCGCGGGACGGGGAATTCGACCTGGAGCCCGCACCGCACAATGGCGGGCTTGACGTCGGCTGATCGAGTCCGGCCATGCGGGTCAGCCCTGCGGGGTGCCCTTGCGGATCGTGATGGCCTTTTAGTACGTACGCGCGCGGGTGTGGGCGCGCGTACGTAAGTACGTGGGTGTGGGCGATGTGGGCGTGGGCGCGCACAGGCGGCGGCACCGTGAGGACGTGTGCGTGACCGCGAGGCTGCAACGCCGTCTCACGGAGCGGGAGTTCTCGTGCCGTTTCGCCAATTGGCTGCCATCTGTCGGCTGCTGCGGCATTTGTCCGTCACGGTTTCGGATATGCGGATCACTCCCGTGGGGTGCGTGACGGAAAGGACAGCATTCGTGGGGTGGGCTGCCCTGCCGTGCTGGTGCTTTTGGTGATTAGGCTGGGACAGGACGCGACTCCAGAACCTCTTTGCGGGTCGTTCGCGTCTCAACGGGGAGAGCCAAGGCGGATCGGACGACAGGAACGGTCGCCCCCCACCACGGCACGCAGGTGCTCGACCACACCAGGAGGCATTGTGAACAGCGATCGGGACGAGATCCGCGGGGGCTGGGACACACCCGTCGATGATCAGTCCGACGCGGAGTCCGCTGCCGAGACGACGGGCGAGTTCACCATCGACTACGCGCCGCCTGCCTGGTATACGCAGAATGCGTCCGGCAGCGCGGGGGAGACTCCGTCCGCCTCTCCGTCCGTCTCGGACTCGGCTTCGTCTGCTTCTGGTGCTGCGGCTGTTCCTCCGGCTGTTTCGCCGCCCGCGCCTCCCGTTGTTCCTGAGGCGCCGGTTTCTCCTGTTGTGCCGAAGCTTCCCGTAGGGAGCGGGTTTCAGCCTCAGGCTCCCGTCCCTGCCGACGCGCCTTCGGGAGGTGCCGCTGACTGGAGTGGGGCTCTTGCCGGGCCTGCCGCCTCCGTCCATGTGACCGGGGTTGTGCCGAAGGATGAGGTTGATTCTTTGGCTGAGGCCCGGAGTGAGGTGGCGTCTGAGGGTGAGGGTGAGGCCGAGTCTGCGGCTGGCGCTGAGTCTGAAGTTGCGGTTGCGGTTGTGGCTGCGGATGAAAGTTCGAATGAGGCTGAGTCCGTGGCTGAGCCTGTGCGTGAGGCTGAGCCTGTTGCCGAGAGCTTGGGAGGTGGCGATCTTGAGAGTGGTGCCACCATGCGGTTCTCCGCTCGTGCGCTGAAGCAGGAGATCGAGGAGCGGGCTCAGGCTGAGGCTTCGGTCCAGGCCGTGGCTGCGGACGAGGGTGAGTCCGTGGCTGAGGGCGAGTCCGTGGCTGCGGATGAAGGGGCGGGGGAGGCTGAGTCCGGACGTGTGGAGTCGGCTGAGGTTGTTGGGTCTGGGGAGGATGTTGCTCCCGTTGCCCCTGTTGTCGCTGCTGTCGTGTCGGACGCCGACGATGAGGATGCCGAGGGCGAGGATGTGGCGTCTGAGGTGCCGGGCGTCGTTGCCTCCGCTGTGGACGAGGAGGACTCCGGCGACATCAGTGATGCGGTGCCTTCTAGTGTCGTGAGCGCTTCCGAAGATTCCGCGCCCGAAGATGCCGCGCCTGTGCCGTTCGACGCCGTGCCGGAAGACTCTGCTCCTGAGGACTCCGTGCCCGTCGACGAGGTGCAGGACTCGGTGCCGCCCTCCTGGACCCCGCCGCCCGCGCCGCAGGGTGGGCTTCCGCCGCTGCCGCCGGCGTTCCAGCCTGCGGCGCCTACCTCTGCGCCCCAGTGGCCGGTTCCTGCTCAGGCAGAGTCGGCGCCTGCTCCGGCTCCGGCTCCGGCTCCGGCTCCGGAGGAAGTGAAGCCGCAGGTTCCTCAGCAGGTCGCTCCGGTCCCGGCTCCTGCGCCTGTGCAGCCGCAGGCTCCGCAGCCCGCGCCTCAGGCTTGGCCCGCGCCTACTGGGCCCGTGGCTCCTGCGCCCGCTGCTCCTACTCCTACTCCTACTCCTGAGGCTTCCGTGCCTCCGAGTGGGTATGGGTTCCCGCAGGCCGCTGCCCCGGTTCCGGCCCCGGCGCCTGCTCCGGTCTCGCCTGCTCCCGCCCCCGAAGCTTCCGTGCCTCCGAGTGGGTATGGGTTCCCGCAGGCCGCTGCCCCGGCGCCCGCTCCGGCTCCGGCTCCGGCTCCGGCTCCGGCTCCGGCTCCGGCTCCCGAAGCCTCCGTGCCTCCGAGTGGGTACGGGTTCCCGCAAGCCGGTGCTCCCGTTCCGGCGCCTGCGCCTGCGCCCTCTCCCGCTCCCAGTACGCCTGTTCCGCCGCCCGTCGGCTACGGGTTCCCGCAGCAGGGTGCGCCCGCGCCTGCCCCTAACCCCAACTCCCCTGCGCCCCAGGGTAGTTACGGGTTCCCTCAGCCGCCCGTGCCGCAGGGGCAGCAGCCGCTTCCGCCCGCTGCGCCTGTCATTCCGAACCCCTCCCCCAACCTGCCCGCTCCGCAGGCCCCGCAGCAGCCTCAGGCATCCGCCCCGCAGGCGCCCGTCGATCCTCGTACCGGTGCCGCCTGGCCGCAGGCCGTTCAGCATGATCAGCGGGAGCGGACCAATCCCGGTGCGCCCCTCGGGTACACCGCCGCCGTCGAGCTCTCCTCCGATCGACTGCTGCGCAACACCAAACCGAAGGCCAAGAGCAGCCGGCCCGTTGGCGGGGGGTCGCGGTTCAAGCTCGGCGGCAAGAAGGAAGAGGCCGAGCGGCAGCGGAAGTTGGAGCTCATCCGGACTCCCGTGCTGTCCTGCTATCGCATTGCCGTCATCAGCCTGAAGGGTGGCGTGGGCAAGACCACGACCACCACCGCGCTCGGTTCCACGCTCGCCACCGAGCGGCAGGACAAGATCCTCGCCATCGACGCCAACCCCGACGCCGGTACGCTCGGGCGCCGCGTGCGTCGTGAGACCGGGGCCACCATCCGTGACCTCGTCCAGGCGATCCCGTACCTCAACTCGTACATGGACATCCGGCGGTTCACCTCCCAGGCCGCGTCCGGGCTCGAGATCATCGCCAATGACGTGGACCCGGCCGTCTCGACGACCTTCAATGACGAGGACTACCGGCGCGCGATCGACGTACTGGGGAAGCAGTACCCGATCATCCTGACCGACTCCGGTACGGGGCTGCTCTACAGCGCCATGCGGGGGGTTCTTGATCTTGCTGACCAGCTGATCATTATCTCTACGCCGTCCGTGGATGGAGCGAGCAGTGCGTCCACGACGTTGGACTGGCTGTCGGCCCATGGGTACGCCGATCTTGTGTCGCGGTCGCTGACCGTCATCTCCGGAGTGCGTGAGACCGGGAAGATGATCAAGGTCGATGACATCGTGTCGCACTTCGAGACCCGGTGCCGGGGGGTCGTCGTCATTCCGTTCGACGAGCATCTTGCCGCCGGTGCGGAGGTTGATCTCGACATGATGCGGCCGAAGGTTCGGGAGGCGTACTTCAATCTTTCGGCGATGGTGGCCGAGGACTTTGTGCGGGCTCAGCAGGAGCAGGGGCTGTGGACTTCGGACGGGAATCCGCCGCCGGTTGTGGCTCCGCCGCTGCCGGGGCAGGGGGGTTATCCCGGGCAGCAGCCTCAGCCCGGGCAGCAGGTTCAGCCGGGGCAGGTGCCTCAGCCCGGGCAGGTGCCGTATCCGGGGCAGGGGGGGCAGCAGCCGTACGCCCCTCAGCAGCCGCAGCCGCAGCCGCAGCCGCCGGCTCAGCCTCAGCCGGGGCAGCAGCCTTACCCTCCGCAGGGGTGGCAGAACGCGGCGGCGCCGCAGGGGCAGATGCCTGGGGCTCCCGCGCCGGGGCAGCCGTACCAGGCGGCTCCGCCTCAGCCGCAGCAGGGGCAGTTGCCGCCGGCTCAGCCTCAGCCGGGGCAGCCCTACCAGCCGGGGGCTCCGTTCCAGCCGGCCCAGCCGCAGCCTCAGCCGCAGCCGCAGCCCGGCCAGCCGGTTCCCCCCGGAGGCCTGCACGCCCCGGCGCCCCAGGCGCCGGACGCCCAGCAGCAGCCGCCCCAGCAGTAGCCTCCGTACCGCCAACTGGGCCCGCATCCACCCCGGATGCGGGCCCAGCCCCATTCCAGGGCCGACCCCGAGCGCCCATCCCCAGCCCCTCCGCCAGACTCCTCACTCCACCGGCACCTGGGCTGTGCCCACCCGTACCGCCCTGCGGAACGCCTGCCCACAGCAAGGAGGGGCGGGGGAGACAGTGACATTCCGCCTGCTCCCCAGCGAAGAAGGGCGAGTGGCGGGAGGCAGGGCGACGGTAGCCCCCCCACCTACCTCTCCCCAGCAAAGAAGGGCAGGCGGCGCGAGGTGGAGGAACGGAAGCCCCCCACCTGCCCCTCCACCCACCATCACCCCCCGACCAGCCACGCTTCACAGGTCTTGACCAATGCGGATGAAATCCGGGTCAACTCGTTATTTCCGCAGGCCACATGGGGTTCACCTGCCGTTGACTGACGCAGACTGGCGCTGGTAGACACACACATCAACCAGCTGGCGTTCCTTGATCAACTAGCCATCCCTGCGCGAGCGATGACGCGAGGTCACCGATCCATGGACACACAAGATCAGCACGGCAGAGTACGGTCCCACAGCACGGCGAAGGCCCCGCCAGGGCCCCGGAGGGCCGGAAAGGGCGGGTGGCGCAGCCGCCGCCCCCGGCTCCTCGCGGCAGCCGCCGTCGCTGCCCTCACTCTCACCGCAGGGCTCGCCACGCCGCTCAACCCGGCGCCCCAGCAGGCGGAGGCCAAGGCCGACGGGAAGAAGACGCTCACCGTCGCGGTGGCGCAGAGCGTCGACTCGCTCAGCCCCTTCCTCGCCCAGCGGCTGCTCAGCACCAGCATCCTGCGGCTCACCAACGAGTACCTGACGAACTACGACGCCAAGGACAACCACGCGATCCCGGGCTTCGCCACCAAGTGGGAGCCCTCCGCGGACAAGCTGACCTGGACGTACACCATCCGGGACAACTCCAAGTGGTCCGACGGCAAGCAGGCGACCGCCGAGGACGCGGCGTACACGTTCAATCGGCTGATGTCCAAGCAGGGCACCGCCACCGCCAACTCCGGCTTCGTCACCAACTTCAAGAAGGTGACCGCCCCCAGCCCCACCAAGCTGGTCGTCGAGCTGAAGAAGCCGCAGGCCACCATGGCCGCGCTCGACGTGCCGATCGTCCCCAAGCATGTGTGGGAGAAGGTCGGGGACATCAGCAAGTTCAACAACGACAAGGACTTCCCGATCGTCGGGAACGGGCCCTTCGTCCTGACGGATTACAAGACCGATCAGTACGTGAAGCTGAAGGCCAACAAGGACTTCTGGCGCGGCGCGCCCAAGTTCGACGAGCTGGTCTTCAAGACGTACAAGGACCAGGACGCGGCCGTCGCGGCCCTGAAGAAGGGCGAGGTCTCCTTCGTCGCCGGGCAGCCCGCGCTCACCCCGGCGCAGGCCTCCGAGCTCAAGGGCACGGAGAACGTCAAGGTGAACGAGGGGCCGGGGCGTCGCTTCTTCGCGCTCGCCACCAACCCCGGTGCCCAGACGCGTGACGGGAAGAAGTTCGGCGACGGTCACCCCGCGCTCCTGGACAAGAAGGTGCGTCAGGCGCTGTTCCTGTCCGTGGACCGCGAGGCCCTGGTCGACAAGGTCTTCCAGGGGCAGGCCGTCGAAGGCGAGGGTTACATTCCGCCGCGGTTCGCCGACTACGCCTGGAAGCCTTCCGCCGACCAGAAGATGGCGTACGACCCCAAGAAGGCCGCCCAGCTGCTCGACGACGCCGGCTACAAGAAGAACAGCGACGGCAAGCGCGTCGGCAAGGACGGCAAGCCGCTCGACTTCCGGATCCTGTGCCACGCCACCGATCCGAACGACAAGGCGGTCGGGAAGTATCTGAAGGAGTGGTGGGGAGAGCTCGGCATCGGGCTCAGCGTCAACTGCCTCGACGACGTGTCCGTGCCCTGGTACGCCGGTGAGTACGACCTCGCCTTCGACGGCTGGTCCGTCAACCCCGACCCGGACTTCGTGCTCGGCATCCACGCCTGCAACGCGCTCCCGGTGAAGGCCAAGGAGAGCGCCGCGACGGACAACTTCATCTGCGACAAGAAGTACGACGAGCTCTACGAGAAGCAGCTGGCCGAGTACGACCCGGCCAAGCGCGCTCAGACCGTCAAGGAGATGCAGTCCTGGCTCTACGACTCCGGGTACATGAACATCCTGGCGTACCCGAACGCCGTCGAGGCCTACCGCACCGACCAGATCAAGTCCATCACGACCATGCCGACGGCCGCGGGCAACATCTACGGCCAGGACGGATATTGGAGCTGGTGGTCAGCGGTCCCCGCGGATGGGAAGAGTTCCTCCAAGGATGGCAGCTCGACCGGTGTCATCATCGGTATCGCCGCCGCCGCGGTGGTGCTCGTCGGCGGCGGAGTCCTGTTCGCCCTGCGCCGCCGTTCGACCGCAGAGGACCGCGAGTAACGCATGACCGCTGACAGCAATCCCGCACTGCTCGACACCGAAGGTGCCAAGGGCACCTCGGCGGCCGACGACCCGGCGGCAATCGCCGGGCCGTCGGCCGGCCGCGGGCCCCGGGCCCGCAATACCCGCGCCTATCTCCAGTACGTGGCGGGCAAGCTGGGCGGCGCGGCCGTCTCGCTGTTCGCCGTCCTCGTCACCAGCTTCTTCCTGTTCCGGCTCATCCCGGGCGATCCGGTGAAGCACATGACGGGCGGCAAGCGCGCCTCGGCCGAGCAACTGGCCGCGATGCGCAAGGAGTTCGGCCTCGACCAGCCGCTCATGACGCAGTTCTTCGACTACTGCGGCAACGCCCTGACCGGCGACTTCGGCACCTCGTACCAGTTCCACACCCCGGTGATCGACAAGATCACCGACGCGCTGCCCGCGACGCTCCTGCTCACCGGCACCGCGTTCGTCCTCTACACCCTCATCGGCATCTGGCTCGGCACCCGCACCGCGTGGCGCAACGGCCAGCTGGGCGACCGCGTCCACACGGGCCTCGCGCTCACCCTCTACTCCGTGCCGTCCTTCTGGCTGGGTCTGCTGCTCATCATCACCTTCTCGGTGGGGGTCGGTCCGATCCCGGGGCTCTTCCCGACCGGCGGACTCGAATCGGGCGGTGAGACGGGCTTCGCGTACGTCGTCGACGTCGCGCACCACATGGTGCTGCCCGTCGTGACACTGGTCGCGGTCGGGTACGCGCAGACTCTCCTCGTGATGCGCTCCTCGCTGCTCGACGAGATGGGCAGCGACTATCTGACGACGGCCCGCGCGAAGGGGCTGCGCGACGATCTCGTACGCCGTCGCCATGCCGTCCCGAACGCGATGCTCCCCACGGTCACGCTGATGTTCGTGAACCTGGGCACGGTCGTGGCGGGCGCGATCCTCGTCGAGACCGTCTTCTCCTGGCCCGGCCTCGGCGGACTCTTCTACGCCGCGCTCAGCGTGCCGGACCTGCCCCTCGTACAGGGCCTGTTCTTCGTCTTCGCCGCCGCGGTGATCCTGATGAACACCCTGGCCGACGTGATCTATCCGCTGCTCGACCCGAGGGTGGGCCGATGACGACCGAAGCAACGAAGCCCGAGGCGGCCCCGGCCGCCAGGAGTCCTCGGGCGCTCGCCTGGACCCGCAGGCGCCACTCGGTGGCCCGCTTCTGGCGCGAGTACCGCACCCACCGGGCGGGGCTCTTCGGCCTCGCCGCGCTCGTCCTGATCGCGCTCATGGCGCTCTTCGCGCCGCAGCTCGTCGGCGCGGACGCGCAGAGCGTGACCGACGCGCCGGGCAAGCCGATGGAGTCGCCGAGCGGTGAATTCCCGCTGGGCACCGACCAGTTCGGGCGCGACCTCCTTGGCCTCCTGGTGTGGGGCGCGCGCATCTCCCTCACCGTGGGGCTGCTCGCCGCCGTGCTCTCGGTGGCCATCGGCACGGTCGTGGGAATCACCGCGGGGCACTTCAAGGGCTGGTACTCCACCGTCATCATGCGCGTCACGGACTGGTTCCTGGTGATGCCGACGCTGGTGCTCGCCATCGCGCTCGCCTCGGTGATGTCCAAGTCCATCTGGACGATCATCCTGGCGATCGGCGTGACGACCTGGCCGACGACGGCCCGACTCGTCCGCGCCCAGACCCTGGCCGTGGAGTCACGCCCGTACATCGAAAGGGCACAGGCGCTCGGCGGCGGCCACGGGCATGTCATGGGCCGGCATGTGCTGCCCAACGTCATGCCGCTGGTGCTCGCCCAGACCACTCTCGTCATCTCCAGTGCCATCCTCACCGAGGCGACGCTCGCCTTCCTCGGCCTCGGCGACCCGACGGTCGTCTCCTGGGGCGGACTGCTCCAGGACGCGCGCGAGGCGGGCGCGGTCAGCGCGGGCAACTGGTGGTACCTCGCCCCGCCCGGCCTCGCCATCGCGATCGTGGCGCTCGCGTTCACCCTGTGCGGACGCGCCGTCGAGTCCGTGCTCAACCCCAGGCTGGGGGTCTCCCGTTGAGTAGTTTGACCACGGTGACGGAACAGCGCACCACCGAACAGCGTCTTCTCGACGTAAGAAATCTCGAAGTGACGTACGCGTCCGGGGCCGCCGCCGTGCGCGGCGTGAACCTCACGGTCGACTCGGGCCAGAAGCTCGGCGTGGCGGGCGAGTCCGGCTGCGGGAAGTCCACGCTCGCCCTCGCCCTGCTGCGGCTGCTGCCCGCGGGGACGAAGGTGACGGGCGAGGTCCTGCTCGACGGCGAGGACGTGCTCACCATGAAGTGGGGGCAGGTCCGCGCGGTCCGCTGGGCGGGCGCGTCGGTCGTCTTCCAGGGCGCGATGCACTCGCTGAACGCCGTGCACCGCATCGGCGACCAGATCGCCGAGCCGATCCTGCTGCACAAGAAGGCCACCCCGGCGGGCGCGAAGAAGAAGGCCGGCGAGCTGCTCGAACACGTGGGCCTGCCGGCCGCCCGCGCGGACGCGTATCCGCACGAGCTGTCGGGCGGCCAGCGGCAGCGCGTGATGATCGCGATGGCGCTCGCCTGTGATCCGCGGCTGATCATCGCGGACGAGCCGACCACCGCGCTCGACGTGATGATCCAGGCCCAGATCCTGCGCCTGATCGAGCAGTTGGTGGCCGAGCAGGACCTCGGCCTGATCATGATCAGCCATGACCTCGCGGTGCTCTCCGACACCTGCGACCGGCTCGCCGTGATGTACGCGGGCCGCGTGGTCGAGGAGGGACCGGCCTCCGAGGTCTACGAGAACGCCCAGCACCCCTACGGCAAGGCCCTCTCGGCGGCCTTCCCGCGGATCGGCGACACCGCCTCGCGCTTCGCGCCGCGCGGTCTGCCCGGCGACCCGCCCGACCCGTCCGTGCTGCCCACCGGCTGCACGTTCCACCCGCGCTGCCCGGTCGCGCTCGACTCCTGCAGCACGGAGGACCAGGTCCTGCGGGACGCGGGCGTCCGGCACCGCGCGGCGTGTGTGCACGCGGGGTCGCAGCTTCCGGCGCAGCCGACCTCGGCACCGGCGACCGCGGAGCGTACGCCGTGACCGACACCGGGACCCACAGCACCGAGGAGCGGCGCCCCATGACCACCGACGAGCCCCTCCTTTCGGCGGGCGATCTGCACATCACGTTCCCCGGCCGCCGGGGCGCGCCGCCCGCCCGCGCGGTGGACGGCGTGGACCTCGACATCAGACCGGCGGAGATCGTCGCCCTGGTCGGCGAGTCGGGCTGCGGCAAGACGACGCTGGCCCGCTCGCTGCTCGGCCTGGTGGCGCCGACCTCCGGGAAGGTGACGTTCGGCGGCAAGCCGCTGGACTACTCGGGCCGGGCGCTCAAGGCGTACCGCAAGCGCGTCCAGCTGGTGCTCCAGGATCCCAGCGGCTCCCTGAACCCCCGGCACACCGTGTACGAGGCGGTAGCCGAGGGGCTGCGCATCCACGGGTACGGGGGTGACGAGCAGGCGGCGGTCGCCGGCGCGCTCTCGCGGGCCGGACTGCGCCCGCCGGAGCGGTTCTTCCTGCGCTACCCGCACGAGCTGTCGGGCGGCCAGCGCCAGCGTGTCGTGATCGCGGGAGCGCTGGTCCTTGAGCCCGAACTGATCGTCGCGGACGAGCCGGTGGCCTCGCTCGATGCCTCCGTACGCGGCGAGATCCTCGCGCTGCTGCTGCGCCTGCGCGACGAACTGGGGCTCTCCGCCCTGGTGGTGACGCACGACCTGGGCCTCGCGTGGAACATCGCGGACCGGGTGGCGGTGATGTACCTGGGCCGGATCGTGGAGACGGGCACGGTGGAGGAGGTCCTGACGTCACCTCAGCATCCGTACACCCAGGCCCTGTTGTCGGTCCTCCCCGAGGCCCCCGGCGATCCGGTGGTCCTCACGGGCGAGCCCCCGGACCCGTCGCGCGTTCCGGGCGGCTGCCGGTTCCACGCGCGGTGCCAGGTGCTGGCGTCGGGCGAGGCGGAGCGGGCGGGGGTCGCGGACCGCTGCCGTACGGAGGATCTGCCGGTGCTTTCGGGCGGGGGCGAGACGCAGGTCGCCTGTCACTGGGCCCAGGTACGAGTGGCGCCCGCCAGGGGCGACTAGGGCCTGTCCGGCGGATCAGGCCGCGCGAGGGGGGGCGGCCACTCTTCGACGCAGATGAGCGGGGTCTGGTGCGTCGAGATGCAAGGCGGAGGAGGGCGACAACGCAGTGGGGTCTCCCCTGCTCGAGCGCAGCCGAGAGCTTGGGGAAGCCGGCAACCGACGAAGACGCCGCAGATCGGCGTGCCAGACCCCGCGACCCGCGGCATGATCCGCCGGACAGGCCCTAGCCCTCGGCCGCCTCGACCAGCTCCCGGGACTTCTTCACGTCGTCCGCCATGGCCACAAGCAGCGCCTCGATCGAGTCGAACTTGGCCTGTCCCCGCACGAACGCCAGGAAGTCCACGGCCACGTGCAGCCCGTACAGGTCGAGTCCGACGCGGTCGATCGCGTAGGCCTCGACCGTCCGCTCCGTCCCGTCGAACTGCGGGTTCGTGCCGACGGAGATCGCGGCAGGCATGGCCTCGCCCTGCGCGTGCAGCCAGCCCGCGTAGACGCCGTCGGCGGGGATGGCGGTGTGCGGGAGCGTCTCCACGTTGGCGGTGGGGAAGCCCAGTTCGCGGCCGCGCTGGGCGCCGCGCACGACGACGCCCTCGACGCGGTGCGGCCGGCCGAGGATCTCGGCGGCGCCCGCCACGTCGCCCTCGGCGACCAGGCGCCGGGTGAGGGTGGAGGAGAACGGCTCGCCGCCGCCGGCCTCGCCGCTGACGTACAGGTCGATGACGTCGACCTCGTAGTCGTACGTCGCGCCCAGCTCGGTCAGGAAGGCGACATTGCCCGCGGCCTTGTGGCCGAAGCGGAAGTTGGGGCCCTCGACGACCACGCGCGCGTGCAGCTTGTCCACGAGGACCTTCACCACGAACTCCGCGGGCGAGAGCTTCGAGAACTCGCTGGTGAAGGGGAGGATGAGCAGCGCGTCCACACCCAGCTCGGCCATGAGTTCGGCACGCCGGTGGTGCGGGGCGAGCAGCGGCGGGTGGCTGCCGGGACGGACGACCTCGCTGGGGTGCGGGTCGAAGGTGACGACGACGGCGGGCACCCCGAGCTCACGCGCCCGTTCGACCGCACGGCCGATGATCAACTGGTGTCCGCGGTGTACGCCGTCGTAGGACCCGATGGTGACGACGCTGCGCCCCCAGTCCTGGGGGATGTCCTCCAAGCCACGCCAGCGCTGCACTGTCTTCGCTCCTCGCCGAACCCGCGTACGTCTGCGTACGACCCATAACCCATACCCATTGCGCAGGTCTAAGACTGCCATGCCCACGCGATCCGGATCGCATCGGATGGGGTGGCGGGGGTCACGCCGGGACGCGCGCCCCGGCGAGGTTCTCGATCATGCGGCGGGCGCTGGGGCCGACGAGGGCCGCCCACTCCTGCGGGGCGTCGCCCATCCACCGGGCGGCGAGTCCCGCGAAGCCGGGCACGGAGCGGGCCAGCTCGACCAGGCGGCGGTCGAAGCAGGTCGCGCCGTCCGGCGTACGGACGAGCAGCTCGCCCGTGCGGTGCACGAGATCGCGGACGCGGCTCGGGTCGGGGCCGCCGACGACCGCGCACAGCACCGCGTCCAGGACCTCGGGGGTCCGCTCCCGGTCGAGGAGTACGTCGAGCAGCTCGGCCCGCAGGGCGCGCGAGGCCTCGCTGCCGGGCGCGGCGACGGCGGTGGCGAGCGCGGCGCGCACCTGCGGCGGGCGGCCCTCCAGGAGGCTCACCACGAGCGGCAGCAGTACGGCGCGGACGCCGGGGCCCTGCTCCATCCGCAGGTCCAGGTACGCCGCCACATGGCCCGCCAGGTCGGGGCGGAGCTCCAGCACGTCGCGTACGAGGTCGGCCACCCGCCGCGCGGCCTTGGGCGCCGTCACGCCGGCCAGGCTCCGCAGTACGTCGCCCGGCGCGGGCCCCGGGCCGTACAGCCGCTTCCGGAAGGCGGCGATGACCGGCTCGGGGTGCGTGTCGAAGGCGGCGACGAGGGCGCTCGGGGGCAGCTGCGGGTCGCCCGCGGTGAAGTGCCGCAGGGCGCGGGGCAGATGGCGGGCGCGGGTCTGCGGGTCGCGGACGAGGAGGGCGAGGGCGGCGCCGTGCAGGGTGTCGTCGGCGGGGCGGGCGAGCAGGGCGAACGCGGCGTACCGCAGCAGTTCGCGGTCGGCGACGGTGGTGGCGTGCGGGGCGGCGCGCAGGCCATAGGCGACGGCGGCGACGCGGCGGGCGGGGCGGTCGTCGTGGACCCAGCGGTCGACTGCGCGGCAGATGGCGGAGGGTTCTTCCTCGGCGAGGACGGCGAGCAGTTCGTCCGCCCTCGGGTGCGCGGAGTCGACGAGGGCTTCGGTGAGGTCGTCGATGGCGCGGTGGCGGTGGGTGTGGAGCAGGGCCTGGGCGGCGGAGGCGACGGTGGCGTCCGGGGTCGCCTCCAGGCGGCGCTCGTCGGTGAACCAGCGGGTGAGGTGCGGTTGCACCGCTGCGGGGTGCTCTGCGAGCAGCTCGGCGATGGCTTCGAGGGTTCTGCCCTGCGGGGTGCCGGGCGGCGGGTCGTGGATCACGACCCCCCGCAGGAGGTCGAAGCGGGCCTCTTCGGAGAGGGGCAGGGCGAGCCAGAACCCAGGCCCGCACCTGCCCTGCCGGGCCATCTCCCGCAACACCCCGAGATAGGGCGAGGCATCCCCCACCCGCGTCAACACCTCCCCCAACAACCGCTCCGCCCACCACTCGGCGTCCGCTGCTCCATCGGCACCCGGCGCTGCACCCCCACCACCCCTGCCCCCTGCCCCATCGGCACCCGGCACCTGGGGCTGCGCCCACCCGTCCCGCTCTGCGGGCCGCCTGCCCACAGCGGGGACGGCTGCCTCGCCTGTGGGCGGGTAATCCGCACAGCTGCCCACAGCAGCACTCGTTGCCGTATTGCTTGTCGTCTCCGTTGTGGGCAGGCGTTCCGCAGGGCGGGACGGGTGGGCACAACCCCCAGCGCCGGGTGCCGATGGACCGGAGGGCGCGCAAGGCTCACCGAACCGGGCCAACTCCCCTAGTCGAGCCCCGAGTTCTGCGGGGCCCCGTTGCCGGGACACGAGCAGTAGCGCCTGGATGACGGGGCCGATGCGATGCCGGGGTACCGGCAAGGACGGCGATGGCCGCGGCGCGGCCGCCCCGTGGCGATGGACCAGGGACCACAGCGCCCCGTCCACATCCAGATGCATTCCCTGGATCCAGTCCGCCAGCTCCTCGTGCGCGAAGCGATAGCCGCCCCCCGCGGGCACCAGCAGCCCCTCCGTCAGCACCGCGGACGCCCACCCCGTCCCCCAAGGGAACACCTCCTCGAAGGCGGCCCGGTCCAGCTCCCCCTGCCCGGGCCCCAGACACCGCCGCGCAGCCTCATGCACCTGCCCCGACACCTTCGCCGCGAGCCGCCGCACAGCCGCCCCCCGAATCCCGCCCGCCGCCGCGAGCCGCACCGCGACCCGCAGGCACATCAGGTCCAGATAGGCGGCGAAGATCTCCTCCCGGCCGGGCCGCCCCGGCGGCGGCGCGTCCGGCAGCGCCGCCCGCACCTCGGAGAGCAGCCGCAGCGCCAGCGGATGGCGCGCGTCGGCGGCGGCGAGCGCGCCGTCCGGAATGCCGTACCGGGCCCGCGCGATCCGCGCCTGCCGCTCCGGCAGCTCCCCGAGCCGCACACACCCCGCGAGCCCGTCCCCGTACCGAAGCTCCGCGGGAAAGTGCTCCCCCGCCAGCTCCCAGTACTCCGTACGGCACGCCACGACGAGCCGCGCCCCCGTGCCCCGCAGCCAGTCCGCCGTACCCCCGCTCCACTCCACGAGCCGGTGCGCGAGCGCGGGCGGCATCTCCTCGGGCCCGTCGAGCAGCAGGAGCAGCGGCCGCCCCCGGTCCCGCACGAGCCGTGCGACCCGCCCCGCCGAGATGTCCCCGAGCCCGTCGTCCGCCCCGGCGAGCAGCTCCTGCGAGGAGGCCTCCACGATCCGCCCCGCCCGCTGCAGCGCCCGCTCCACCGCGTCACCGACCCCCGTGTCCGCGCCCTCCAGGTCGGCGCCGCGCAGCCACAGCGTGGGGGCCGGTTCGGCGCCGCGTGCCCTGCGTGCGGCGAGCGCCGCGAGTTCGGTGGTGCGGCCGGTGCCGGGGTCGCCGACCAGCCCGAGTACCTGCGCGGGCCCTTCGGTGAAGCGGGTCAACTCCCTTGCCGTATCCGGGCGTTCGACGGGTTCGAGGACGGCGGCACGCGGCCCGTCGGAGCCCACGGACGTCGCCGTCAGATGCAGCGCGCCCGCCACGTTGAGGTCGCGGCCGTATGCGGGAACGGTCGCCGCGTTGCGCGCGAGGAGTTCCGCGAGCGGCCCGCCGGGGTCACCCGCCGCCGCGTCCCGCAGCGGCACGGCGAACCCGGCCGCGCGGTGCTCGCCGTGCAGTGCGGTCCCGAGGACGGCGAGTACGGCTCCGGACGAGGCGTCCAGGACCGGTCCGCCCGCCGCCCCGCCGCCGAGCCGCAGCGCGTCCGCGCCGTCCGTCCCGATGGCCAGCTCCAGCGCGGCGTCGACGAGGTGGAAGCGGTCCGTCGCCGTGTACGTCACCGCCGCCGGGCCGAGGACACGCGCCTCGCGCCAGCCGCGCGCCGCGATCCGCACATAGGCGCCGACGGGAACCGTCTCGCGCACGGTGACCGGCAGCGGACGCAGCCCGAGCCCTTCGGTGCGTACGAGAGCGAGATCGGCCTCCGGAAGCGGCACCACGGCGTCCGCGGTCACCACGCAGACGCGCTCCCCCGCCGCGTGCAGCACGATCCGGGCGAGGCCGTCGACCGCCTCATGGCTGGTGACGACGGTGCCGTGGTCGTCGGCGGCGAATCCGGTCCCGCGCGGGCGCCCCGCCAGATCGCATATCCGCACCAGGGTCCTGTCGAGGGCCGCCGGGTCCCCCTGTCCCGTCATGCCCGAACCTCCCTGCCACGCGCCCCGTCCTTCGACGGTAGGTCGGCGGTGATCAGCGGGACAGAACGCGCGGCGAACGCGCCCCCTTCCGCCCCCTCGGTTCACTCCGAGCGCCTGCCTGAAGGGGTGAATCGGCGGGGCGTGATGGATACACCTTGGGAGGGGGGGCAGTCGTGGGGGGGGGGGGGGGCGGGGCCCCCCCCCCCCCACCCCGCCCCCCCCCCCCCCCCCCCGCGCCCCCCGCCCCCCCCCCCCCCAACCCCACCCCACCCCACCACAATCA
>NZ_JBITGM010000009.1:250841-388263 GCF_044457025.1 Streptomyces sp. NPDC050658 | reverse complement strand
GCCCCCCGTCCCCCCCCGTGGTTCAACGCGGCCCGCTGGCGTTTGGGGGTGACGGGGGGGGGGTTTTTGTAAACCCGTGGGGGGGGGGGGGGGGCGGGGGGGGGGCCCCCCCCGCCCCCCCCCCCACGAAGAGGGCCACGACGAGGGCCGACAGGGGCATCAGCCCCCCGAACAGCCTCAGGCGAAGACCGCCAGGCTCTTGGCCTTGCCCTTGAGTTCCTCGGCCAGGACCAGGAACCGGCCCTCGGGGTCGAAGACGGCGACAGCGCCCACACCCGCGTACTCGTTCGGCATCTCGATCCGTACGCCGTTGAGCAGCAGCTTCGCCCGCTTCTCGTCCACGTCCCAGCGGGGGAACGCGGCGGCCGCCGCGTCCGCCACCGGCATCACCGTCAGCTCCTCCTGGAGCTGCTCGATGGTCCTCGCGGAGTCGAGCTTGTACGGCCCGACGCGGGTGCGCCGCAGTGCCGTGAGGTGGCCGCCGACGCCGAGGTCGGCGCCCAGGTCGCGGGCCAGGGCGCGGATGTACGTCCCGGACGAGCAGACCACGGAGACGACCAGGTCGAGGACCGGCGTGCCGTCTTCCGCGACGGCGTCCCTGACGTCGTACACGGTGAAGGCGGAGATCTTCACCGGGCGGGCCGGGATCTCGAAGTCCTCGCCCTTGCGGGCCCGCGCGTACGACCGCTTGCCGTCGATCTTGATGGCGCTGACCTTCGACGGCACCTGCATGATGTCGCCGGACAGTTTGGCGATCCCCGCGTCGATGGCGTCCCGCTTGATCCGCGAGGCCCCCAAAGGACCGGCGGACGAGGTGATCTCGCCCTCGGCGTCGTCCGTGATCGTGTTCTGGCCGAGCCGGATCGTGCCGAGGTACTCCTTCTCCGTCAGCGCGAGATGGCCGAGGAGCTTGGTGGCCCGCTCGACGCCGAGGACCAGGACACCGGTCGCCATGGGGTCGAGGGTGCCCGCGTGGCCGACGCGGCGGGTCTTGGCGATCCCGCGCATCTTGGCGACCACGTCATGCGAAGTGAAGCCGGACGGCTTGTCGACGATGACAAGGCCGTCCGGCGTCTTGTTGCTGGTGCTGCTCATGCTCGGGCGTCGCCGTCCGTTTCTTCGTCGGACTCGTCCTCGGGCTTCTTGTACGGGTCGGCGTCGCCGGCGAACTTCGCGCCCGCGGACACCTCGCGCACCTTCTCGTCCGAGATCCGCGCCTTGTCGAGGAGGTCCTCGATCGCCCGCGCGTTGTCCGGCAGGGCGTCCGCCACGAAGGCGAGGCTCGGCGTGAACTTCACGCCCGCAGCCTGGCCGACCGCCGAACGGAGGACGCCCTTGGCGCTCTCCAGGCCCGCGGCGGCCGCCGCACGGTCCTCGTCGTCCCCGTAGACCGTGTAGAAGACGGTCGCCTCCCGCAGGTCACCCGTGACCCGGGTGTCCGTGATGGTCACATGCGTACCGAGCCGCGGGTCCTTGATCCCGCGCTGCAGCTTCTGGGCAACCACCTCTCGGATGAGGTCCGCCAGCCTTTTCGCCCGCGCGTTGTCGGCCACTGCTCCGTCTCCTTCTTCGCCTTGCTGTGCAATCAGTCTTCGTCGCTGTGGAGCCTGCGTCGAACGGAGAGCAGCTCCACCTCGGGACGGGCGGCGACCAGGCGCTCGCACCGGTCCAGTACTTCCGTGAGGTGCCCCGTCTCCCCGGAGACCAGCGCCAGGCCGATCTCGGCCCTGCGATGGAGGTCCTGGTTCCCGGTCTCCGCCACACTCACCGCGTACTTGCGTTGGAGTTCGGCGACTATCGGGCGCACGACGGAGCGTTTCTCCTTCAGCGAGTGAACATCGCCGAGGAGCAGATCGAAGGACAGTGTCCCCACATACATGTATGTCCGGATGTCCCGCCGGTTCGGGTTCGTGCCCCGCCAACCACTTGGCAGGGACACAAGAACCGTACACGGAACGGCCGGGGCCGATCGACGGGATTTACCTCCCCTCGACCGGCCCCGACAAGAGCTGCGGTGATCAGCCTCGCGGCTTCTCGCGCATCTCGTACGTCGCGATGACGTCGTCGATCTTGATGTCGTTGAAGTTGCCGAGGTTGATACCGCCCTCGAACCCTTCGCGGATCTCGGTGACGTCGTCCTTGAAGCGGCGCAGACCCTGGATGTTGAGGTCCTCCGCGATGACCTTGCCGTCGCGGACGAGCCGGGCCTTCGTGTTGCGCTTGACCTCGCCGGAGCGGATGAGCACACCCGCGATGTTGCCGAGCTTGGACGAGCGGAAGACCTCGCGGATCTCCGCGGTGCCGAGCTCGACCTCCTCGTACTCCGGCTTGAGCATGCCCTTGAGGGCCGCCTCGATCTCCTCGATGGCCTGGTAGATCACCGAGTAGTAGCGGACGTCGACGCCCTCGCGCTCCGCCATCTGCGCGGCACGGCCGGCCGCACGGACGTTGAAGCCGATGACGATGGCGTCGGAGCCCATCGCCAGGTCGATGTCCGACTCGGTGACCGCACCCACACCGCGGTGCAGGACGCGGATGTCGACCTCCTCGCCGACGTCCAGCTGGAGCAGGGAGGACTCGAGAGCCTCGACGGAACCAGAAGCGTCACCCTTGATGATGAGGTTGAGCTGCTGGATCTCGCCGGCCTTGAGCACCTTGTCCAGGTCCTCGAGCGAGACACGGCGCACGCGCTTGGCGAACGCGGCGTTGCGCTCACGGGCGGCACGCTTCTCGGCGATCTGACGGGCCGTACGGTCCTCGTCGACGACCAGGAAGTTGTCGCCGGCGCCCGGGACGTTGGTGAGACCGAGGACGAGGACCGGGGTCGACGGACCCGCCTCTTCCACGTTCTCGCCCTTGTCGTCGAGCATCGCGCGGACGCGGCCGTAGGCGTCACCGGCGACCATGGTGTCGCCGACGCGGAGGGTACCGCGCTGGACGAGGACGGTCGCGACGGCGCCGCGGCCCTTGTCGAGGTGGGCCTCGATCGCAATACCCTGCGCGTCCTGCTCCGGGTTGGCCCGCAGGTCGAGCGAGGCGTCCGCGGTCAGGACCACGGCCTCGAGGAGGCTGTCGATGTTCAGGCCCTGCTTGGCGGAGATGTCGACGAACATCGTGTCGCCGCCGTACTCCTCGGCCACCAGACCGAACTCGGTGAGCTGACCGCGCACCTTGGTCGGGTCGGCACCCTCGACGTCGATCTTGTTGACCGCGACCACGATCGGCACGTCGGCCGCCTTGGCGTGGTTCAGCGCCTCGATCGTCTGCGGCATCACACCGTCGTTGGCCGCGACCACGAGGATCGCGATGTCGGTGGACTTCGCACCACGGGCACGCATGGCGGTGAACGCCTCGTGACCGGGGGTGTCGATGAAGGTGATGGCGCGCTCTTCGCCGTTCACGTCCGTGGCGACCTGGTAGGCACCGATGTGCTGGGTGATGCCACCGGCCTCGCCCGCGACGACGTTCGTCTTGCGAATGGCGTCGAGGAGGCGGGTCTTGCCGTGGTCGACGTGACCCATGACGGTCACTACCGGCGGACGGGCGATGAGGGCCTCTTCGCCGCCCTCGTCCTCGCCGAACTCGATGTCGAAGGACTCGAGAAGCTCGCGGTCCTCCTCCTCCGGGCTGACGATCTGGACGACGTAGTTCATCTCGGTCGCCAGCATTTCCAGCGTGTCGTCCGAGACGGACTGGGTCGCGGTGACCATCTCGCCGAGGTTCATCATGACCGCGACGAGCGACGCCGGGTTGGCGTTGATCTTCTCCGCGAAGTCGGTGAGCGAAGCACCGCGCGACAGGCGAACGGTCTCGCCGTTGCCGCGAGGCAGCATCACGCCGCCGACCGACGGGGCCTGCATGGCCTCGTACTCCTGGCGCCTCTGCCGCTTCGACTTGCGACCACGACGCGCGGGACCGCCGGGACGGCCGAAGGCGCCCTGCGTTCCACCACGGCCACCCGGACCACCGGGACGACCGCCGAAGCCGGGACGACCGCCGAAGCCGCCGCCACCACCGGGACGACCGGCACCGCCGCCGCCACCGGGACCGCCGGGACGACCGGCGAAGCCGCCGCCGCCACCGCCACCGGGACGGCCCGCGAAGCCGCCGCCACCGGGACGACCGCCGCCACCCGGACGACCGCCGCCGCCGGGACCACGGCCACCGCCGGGGCCACCACCGGGACGCGGGCCGGCAGCGGGACGCTGCGGCATCATGCCCGGGTTCGGACGGTTACCGGCGGGGCCGCCGCCGGGACGCGGGGCCTGCGGACGGGGCATGCCGCCCGGGGTCGGACGGGCGCCGCCCTGACCCTGCGGACGGGGAGCGCCACCGGGGCCGCCCTGACCGCCCTGCGGACGCGGGGCGCCGCCGGGACCACCGGGGCCGCCCTGGCCGCCGGGGCGCGGGGCACCGCCCGGACGGGGCGCCTGCGGGCGCGCCATGCCGGTGGAGCCACCAGAGGTGAAGGGGTTGTTGCCCGGACGGGGTCCGGCCGGACGGCCGCCGGGACGCGGGGCGCCACCCTGGCCGCCGGGACGCGGGGCGCGCTCCGGACGGTCGCCACGACCGCCCTGGCCCTGACCACCCTGGCCCTGGCCGGGGGCCGGACGGCCACCGGGCTTCGGGGCACCCGGACGGGCGCCCGGACGCGGGGCTGCCGGAGCCGGCGTCGCGGCCGGCGGAGCGGTGAACTCCGGGGCGGCCGGCGCTGCCGGGGTGACCGGGGCCGCCGGGGCGGCGGGGGCCGGCTTGGGCGCCGGCGGCTTGGGGCCGGGGCGCGGGCCGGGCGTCGCCGGGGCAGGCTTGTCGGCCGCGGCGGCGGGCTTGGGCGCCGGCGGCTTGGGCGCGGCCGGACCCGGACGGGCGGCCTGCGCGGGAGAGGGGGCAGCCGGAGCCGCGGGGCTCGGCTTGGGGGCGGCCTTGCGCGGCGCCCCCGGCTTGGCGGCGGCGGGCTTGCCGTTGCCACCCTGCTGCAATGCGTCAGTCAGTTTGCGTACTACGGGCGCCTCGATCGTCGAGGACGCCGAACGTACGAATTCACCGAGTTCTTGGAGCTTGGCCATGACGACCTTGCTCTCTACGCCGAACTCCTTGGCGAGCTCGTATACCCGGACCTTAGCCACTTCGCTCCTTTTAGGTCCGGGTTACGCCGGACCGTCGCTACTTCATGGGCGTACTCATCGCGTGCTCATCGAGTGCTCATCGCAATCTCGACCTACTTCCAACTCGCGGGGTACCAGGGCCGCGCGGGGTTCCGCGCGACCTTCCTTACGGTGTTGCCTGCTGGGCAACCGACTCGACGACTCGGCGCAACTCCGCCGTGTCGAGCGGACCCGGGGCTCGAAAGGCCCTCGGGAACGCCCGGCGGCGGACCGCCAGGTCGAGACAGACCGGGACGGGGTGTACATACGCACCCCGGCCGGGCAGCGTACCGCTTGGATCGGGGACGCAGGCGTCCTTTTTCGCCACGATGCGCAGCAGATCGCTCTTGGCCGCTCGCTCCCGACACCCCACACAGGTGCGCTCAGGGCATGCGCGGGCTTGCGTCCGGCCAGACACGATTAAGTCTACCTCCCCGCACCGACCTCACCCCTTTGGGGCAAAAATCGAACGGTTGTTGTCTTGATCAGTACGTGCTCAGTACACGTGCTCGTTACACGCGCTCCGTGCACGCTCAGGACTCGGCGGAGTCCTGGGGCTGCTCGGTGTCCGGACGGATGTCGATCCGCCAGCCCGTGAGCCGCGCGGCCAGGCGGGCGTTCTGCCCCTCCTTGCCGATCGCGAGGGAGAGCTGGTAGTCGGGCACCGTCACCCGTGCGGAGCGGGCCGCGAGGTCGACGATCTCCACCTTGCTGACCCGTGCCGGGGAGAGCGCGTGCGCGACCATCTCGCCCGGGTCGTCCGACCAGTCGACGATGTCGATCTTCTCGCCGTTGAGCTCCGCCATGACATTGCGCACGCGCTGGCCCATCGGACCGATGCAGGCGCCCTTGGCGTTGAGCCCGGAGCGGGTGGAGCGCACCGCGATCTTGGTCCGGTGACCGGCCTCGCGGGCGATGGCCGAGATCTCGACCGACCCGTCGGCGATCTCCGGCACCTCGAGCGCGAAGAGCTTCTTGACCAGGTTCGGGTGCGTACGGGACAGCGTCACGGAGGGGCCGCGGACGCCCTTCGCCACCCGGACGACGTACGAACGAAGGCGCATCCCGTGCGGGTACTCCTCGCCCGGCACCTGCTCCTGCACCGGCAGGATCGCTTCCAGCTTGCCGATGTCGACGAGCACGTTCTTCGGGTCGCGGCCCTGCTGGACGACGCCCGTGACGATGTCGCCCTCACGGCCCGCGTACTCCCCGAGCGTCGCGTCGTCCTCGGCGTCGCGCAGGCGCTGCAGGATGACCTGCTTGGCCGTCGTCGCGGCGATCCGGCCGAAGTCGGACGGGGTGTCGTCGAACTCCTTGGGCTCCTGGCCCTCTTCGAGGTCTGCCGGGTCCTCCGTCGCCCAGACCGTCACATGGCCGCTCTCGCGGTCCAGCTTCACGCGCGCGCGGCGGAAGCTGCCGTCGGTGCGGTGGTAGGCGATGAGGAGGGCCGACTCGATCGCCTCGACCAGCAGGTCGAAGGAGATCTCCTTCTCCCGGACCAGACCCCGCAGGGCACTCATGTCGATGTCCACGGCTACGCCTCCTCTTCCTTCTTGTCCTTGCGGTTGAACTCGACCTCGACGCGCGCCTTGGCGATCTCGTCGAAGGTGAGCCTGCGGGCGGTGGGCTTGCGCCCCTTCACGCCCGGTACTTCCAGATCCACGCCCTCGTCGTCCACCTCGAGGATGCGGGCGATCAGCTCGCCGCCCTCGGCCAACTGGAACTTCACGAGACGCCCGGCGGCACGCAGATAGTGGCGGTGCTCCGTCAGCGGGCGCTCCGCGCCCGGGGAGCCGACTTCGAGGGTGTACTCCCCGTCGCCCATCGCGTCGCCCTCGTCGAGCTTCTCGGAGAACTCGCGGCTGATCTCGGCGATCTGATCCAGGTCCACGCCGTCGTCGGAGTCGATGACGACGCGCAGCACTCGCTTGCGTCCGACCGAGGCCACTTCGATCTCTTCGAGATCCAGTTCCTTCGAGCTGACGAGCGGTTCCAGCAGTTCTCGCAGCCTCTCGCTCTGGGTGGTGCTCATCCGGGTGACTCCTCGGCCGCGTGTGCTGTTGTGGGATCGTCGCGTGTCAGGTCAAAGGGTATCCGGTCCCGAAGGGTGTTGCCGCCCGCCGGTGGCCCCCGTCAGCCGGTTGTCGCACCGTTGTAGCCCTGTTGTCGTCCCGTCGCGGTACCGGTACCGAGCCGCTCGCGAGTACGAAGCCGGGCCGAAGGTACGGTGATCACCGTTCCCCCCTGCCGACTGCCTGCCTTGCTGGCCTTCCTCCCGAGGACGTCGCCGTGCCGTCGTATCCCACCTCCTCGCTCCCCCGCTCAGGGCCGCGCCGGCGCACTCTGCTGACCGGGGCCACGGCTACCGCCGGGGCCGCGCTGCTCGCCGGCTGCTCGGGCTCCGGCTCCTCGGGAGACGCCGACGAGCGCCCCGCCGCCGCCGAGCGGCTGCGGGTGCGTGCCGCGAAGGAGAGCGGTGTGCTGCTGGGGCGGTACGACGCCGTCCTCGTCGCGCATCCCGCGCTCGCCGGCCGGCTGGATCCGCTGCGGGCCGAGGTGAAGCGGCACGAGGCGGCGTTCACGAAGGGACACCGCACGGCCACGCCCTCCCCGTCGGCTTCCGCGTCCCCCTCGGCGTCCCCGTCCGTACCGACGGACGAGAAGGCCGCCGTGCGTGAACTGGCCGAGGCCGAGCGCGAACTGGCCAAGCGGCGGTCGAGCGCCCTGCTCGACGCGCCCGCCGAGCTGGCCCGGCTCCTCGCGTCGGTGGCGGCGGCCGGCGCGGCACACGCGTATCTGCTGACGGAGGGCGCCAAGTGAGCGTTTCCAAGGACGAGTTGAAGGCCGTGCAGGCGGCACTGGGCGCCGAGCACGCGGCCGTGTACGGCTATGGGGTCGTCGGCGGCCGGATCGGCGAGGCCCGCAGGGGCGAGGCGCGCACGGCGTACGACGCGCACCGTGCCCGGCGCGACGAGCTGCAGCGGGCGGTGCGCGACCTGGGCGGGGAGCCGGAGCCGTCGGCGGCCGCGTACACGCTGCCGTTCGAGGTGCCGGACTCCGCGGCGGCCGTGCGGCTCGCGACGGAGCTCGAGGAGCGGGTCGCGGGGGTCTACTCCGATCTCGTACGCGCGTCCGGCGGCGCCCGGCGGGGCAGCGCGGCCGAGGCGCTGCGGGAGGCGGCGGTCCGTGCGGCGCGGTGGCGGGGCGGGAGCGTAACCTTCCCTGGTCTCGCGGAGCGGTCCGAGGCGGCCGGCTCCGCCGCCCCCAAGGCATGACCCGCCGCTCGATCCGCTCAGGAAGGAAACACCTCGCGTATGGCTCTCGAACCGCCGCAGCGCCTCGTCACCGCACTCGGTGAGACGGCGCGGGACGGTGCCGGCGACGACTGGCTGGCGAAGCTGCCCCAGACGGTGGAACAGGCCGTCGCTCTACGCGAGTTGACCGTCGAACGGGTCCATGTGCCCGGCGGACGCAGCAGCCTGGTGGTCCTTGTCCGGCTTGCGGACGACACCCCTGCCGTCCTCAAGCTGGTGCCGCCGCGGTCGCGGCCGCAGAGCGAGCGGGCGGCGCTGGCGCACTGGGCGGGCCTGGGTGCGGTACGCCTCCTGGACGGCCCGTCCGCGACGGACGGCGCCCTGCTCCTGGAACGCCTGCACCGCGACGTCTCGGTACGTTCGCTGCCGGAGTCCAAGGCGCTGCTGGAGGCCGCCGGAACGTTGCGCCGCCTGTGGGTGGAGCCGCCGGCGGACCACCGCTTCGAGACGGTCGCCGAGCGGACGGGGCGGCAGGCGGAGGCGATGCGGGCCTCGGCGGGGGCCGACGAGGAGGTCGCTCCGCTGGTGGACGCGGCGCTGTCCGCCCGGGACGCGCTGCTCGCGGACGCTCCGGCGGACGTGCGCCTCCTCCACGGCACCTTCCGGCAGAGCAAGGTGCTGCAGGGCGACCGGATGCCGTGGCTGGCCGTCGGCCCCGACCCGGTGGTCGGCGAGCCCGCCTTCGACCTGGCCCGCCTGGTCCGCGACCGCGTCGAGGACCTGATCGCCTCCCCCTCGGGCGCGTCGATCACCCGCCGCCGCGTGAAGAAGCTGGCGGAGTCCCTGGACGTCGACCAGGAGCGGTTGCGGGGCTGGACGCTGTTCCGTGCGGTCGAGTCGGGCGTACGGGCGCGCCGGGTGGGACGCGAACAGGACGCGGAGCTGCTGTTGGAGTTCGCGGGGTGGCTCTGACGGTGGGGCGCGGAGTCCGCGGACCGTATGTGGCTGGTCGCGCCCACGCGGCGGAGCCGCATGTGTCACAGCCCCGCGCCCCTTCGGGGCACTAGGCCGTGAGGCGGGCGATCGCCTCGGCGACCGTCAGCTCCTCGCGCTCCCCGGTCCTGCGGTCCTTCAGCTCCACTACGCCCTCCGCCGAGCGACGGCCCGCGACCAGGATGGTCGGGACGCCGATCAGCTCCGCGTCGGTGAACTTCACACCGGGCGAGACGCCCGCGCGGTCGTCGACCAGGACCCGGACGCCCGCCGCGTTCAGCTGCTCGGAGACGTCGAGGGCCAGCTCCGTCTGGAGCGCCTTGCCCGCGGCCACCACGTGGACGTCGGCGGGGGCGATCTCCTTGGGCCAGCACAGACCCTTGTCGTCCGCCGTCTGCTCGGCCAGCGCCGCCACCGCGCGCGAGACGCCGATGCCGTACGAACCCATGGTCACGCGGACCGGCTTGCCCTGCTGCCCGAGGACGTCCAGCTGGAAGGCGTCGGCGAACTTGCGGCCCAGCTGGAAGATGTGACCGATCTCGATCGCGCGGTCCAGCTTCAGGCCGGCGCCGCACTTGGGGCACGGGTCGCCCTCCTCGACGACCACGACGTCCAGGTAGTCGTCGACCTCGAAGTCACGGCCGGCGACGACGTTCTTCGCATGCGTGTTGATCTTGTTGGCGCCGGTGATCCAGGCCGTGCCCGCCGCCACCCGCGGGTCGGCGATGTAGCGGACCTTCTCCAGGCCCTGCGGGCCGACATAGCCACGTACAAGATCGTCGCGACCCTCGAAGTCCTCGGCCGTCACCAGCTCGACCACGGCCGGCGAGAGGTGCTCGCCGAGCTTGTCGAGGTCGACCTCGCGGTCGCCGGGGACACCGACGGCGACGATCTCGCCGTCGACCTTGACCAGGAGGTTCTTCAGCGTCGCGGAGGCCGGGACGCCGAGGTGCTCGGCGAGCGTCTCGATGGTCGGGGTGTCGGGGGTGTCCAGCTCCTCGACGGGACCGTGGGCGGAGGCGTCCACCGTCTCCGTCGCCACGAACGACACCGCCTCCGTGTTGGCCGCGTAGTCGCACGCCGGGCAGTCCACGAAGGTGTCCTCACCGGCCGGCGCGGGCGCCAGGAACTCCTCGGACGCCGAGCCGCCCATCGCGCCCGACACGGCGGACACGATGCGGTGGTCGAGGCCGAGGCGCTCGAAGATCTTGATGTACGCGGCGCGGTGCAGCGCGTACGACTCGGCGAGGCCCTCGTCCGTCGTGTCGAAGGAGTACGAGTCCTTCATCTGGAACTCGCGGCCGCGCAGCACACCGGCGCGGGGCCGGGCCTCGTCGCGGTACTTCGTCTGGATCTGGTAGAGCACGACCGGCAGGTCCTTGTAGGACGAGCACTGGTCCTTGACGATCTGGGTGAAGATCTCCTCGTGGGTCGGGCCCAGGAGGTAGTCGGCGCCCTTGCGGTCCTTCAGGCGGAACAGCAGGTCGCCGTACTCGTCGTAGCGGCCCGTCGCGTCGTACGACTCCTTGGGGAGCAGGGCGGGCAGGAGGACCTCCTGGGCGCCGATGGCGTCCATCTCCTCGCGTACGACGTGAGTGATGTTCTCCAGGACCTTCTTGCCCAGCGGCAGCCAGGACCAGATGCCGGCGGCGGTGCGGCGGACGTAACCGGCCCGGACGAGGAGCTTGTGGTTGAGCGTCTCGGCGTCCGCCGGGTCGTCGCGCAGTGTCTTGATCATCAATCGGGACATGCGCTGGACCTGGGCCATGGTGAACTCCTGCGTGGAAAGGGTGATGGCAGGAGGTTAGCCGCCGAGCTTACGCGGGCGGAAATCGGTTAGGCGCCTGCCCGCCTGAGCGGGAGGGGCGCACCCATCACCGCGTACGGCTTCGGGGCGCTCGGGAAGAGGACCCTGCGGGCCAGGTCGTGGTAGCCGAGGGAGCGGTAGAGGCCGCGTGCCGGGCTCTCGACGTCGATCGCGGAGAGGATCGAGCGGGGCTGTACGGCACTGTCGGTGATGGTGGTGATGAGCGTGCGGCCGACGCCGCGGTTCTGGTAGCCGGGCTGCACATGGAGCTCGGTGATCACGAAGGAGTCGTCGAGCCAGCCGTCCAGGTCGCGGGCGCGCAGATACGGCTCGACGACGGTGGACCACCAGTGGGCCCGGTCGTTCGGCATGCCGTAGACGAAGCCGACGAGCCGCCCCTCGGGGGTGCGGGCGCCGAGCGCGCGGGCGCCGGGGTAGGTGATGTGCCGCAGCACGATCTGCCGCCGCACGGCGACCTCGTCGTCGCTCAGCCCGAAGGCGTGGGCCTGCACGCGCAGCGCGTCGTCCACGTGCGTGGCGAGGTCCAGCGGCCCGATCACGACGTCGTCAGTCATGCGCCGAACTGTAACTCGCGTACGGGGAAACGTGAGGGGTGCCGGACGGGGCGTGCGGGCGTGGGCGGGACGTCAGAAGAGGACGCTCATGAACGCGCCGACCTCTTGGAACCCCACGCGCCGGTACGCCGCTCTGGCCGCCGTATTGAAGTCGTTGACGTAGAGGCTGACGACCGGGGCGACGTCCGCGAGGGCGTATCGCATGACGGCGGCCATGCCGGGGGCGGCCAGGCCCTGGCCCCGGTACTCCGGGGCCACCCAGACGCCCTGCACCTGGCAGGCCTGGGCGGTGGCGGCGCCGATCTCGGCCTTGAAGACGACCTTGCCGTCGGCGTCGAGGCGGGCGAAGGAGCGGCCCGCGCCGACCAGTTCGGCGACGCGCGCCTGGTAGAGCAGGCCGCCGTCGCCGGCGAGCGGCGAGATGCCGACCTCCTCGGTGAACATCGCCACGCACGCCGGCATGATCGTCTCCATCTCGTCCTTGCGGACGCGACGGACGTACGGGTCGGGGGTGATGTCGTTCGGGAGCCGGTCGGTGACCATCACCGGCTGCCGGTCGCGGACCTCGCGGGCGGGGCCCCAGGAGGGTTCGAGCAGCCGCCACAGCTGGGCGGTGGGCTCGGCGGGGCCGACGATGGAAGAGCAGCGGCGGCCTGCCCTACGGGCGCGGTCGGCGAAGGCGCGGACGGCTCTGGGGGTGGCGCAGATCGGGACGAGGTTCGCACCCGCGTAGCAGAGCGACTCCAGGATGCCGTCCTCGTACCAGCCCCACATCTCGCCGCCGAGCCGCCACGGGTCGAGCCCGGCGACGCGGACCCGCGCGGTCACGAAGGCGTTGGCCACCGGCTCGCGGTCCAGTACGGCGAGCGCGGCGTCCAGGTCACTCGGTTCGAGGACCCGGGAGGTGGTCTGAGTCAACACGTGCGGGGGGCCTCACGGGTGCGGGCTGCTGATCTCCGCACTGTACCTGGCGTGGGCGCCTTGTGCCGGGGCGTCCGTTTCCCCGCGGCCGGGGGCCCCTTACCGCTCCGCGGCAGGTTTCCCGCCCACCGGCCCGATTCCCTGCAGTGTCCCGTGCCCCGGGGGGGGCGCTGTCGTCGGTCGGCCGCGGCCCCGGGGGCGCTGTCGTCGGTCGGCCGCGGGACAGGTTGGAGGCGGCCCGCAGACGACATCGCGTCAGGCGCAGCCGGGAGTAAGCCCCGGAGGGGACGCGTAGGGCCCCGCCACCACCCGGTGACGGGGCCCTATGACACCGTTGCGGCGCGCGCAGCGCCTAGCCCGCGACGGCCACCGACGGCTCGCCCGACGGGACGCCGTCCTTCTCCATCTGCTCGGCGATCTTCAGGGCCTCTTCGATGAGGGTCTCCACGATCTTCGACTCGGGGACGGTCTTGATGACCTCGCCCTTGACGAAGATCTGGCCCTTGCCGTTGCCGGAGGCGACGCCGAGGTCGGCCTCGCGGGCCTCGCCCGGGCCGTTCACGACGCAGCCCATGACGGCGACGCGCAGCGGCACCTCCATGCCGTCGAGGCCCGCGGTGACCTCCTCGGCCAGCTTGTAGACGTCGACCTGGGCGCGGCCGCAGGAGGGGCAGGAGACGATCTCCAGGCGGCGCTGCTTGAGGTTCAGCGACTCCAGGATCTGCATGCCGACCTTGACCTCCTCCGCCGGAGGGGCGGACAGGGAGACGCGGATCGTGTCGCCGATGCCCTCGGAGAGCAGCGCGCCGAAGGCCACCGCCGACTTGATCGTGCCCTGGAAGGCCGGGCCCGCCTCCGTCACACCGAGGTGGAGGGGGTAGTCGCAGGCGGCGGCGAGCTGGCGGTAGGCGTTGACCATGACCACCGGGTCGTTGTGCTTGACCGAGATCTTGATGTCCCGGAAGTCGTGCTCCTCGAAGAGGGACGCCTCCCACAGGGCCGACTCGACCAGCGCCTCGGGGGTCGCCTTGCCGTACTTCTTGAGAAGTCGCGCGTCCAGGGAGCCCGCGTTCACGCCGATGCGGATCGGCGTGCCCGCGTCCTTCGCGGCGCGCGCGATCTCCTTGACCTTGTCGTCGAACTGCTTGATGTTGCCCGGGTTCACACGGACCGCCGCGCAGCCCGCGTCGATCGCCGCGAAGACGTACTTCGGCTGGAAGTGGATGTCCGCGATCACCGGGATCTGCGACTTCCTCGCGATCGTCGACAGCGCGTCCGCGTCGTCCTGCGTCGGGCACGCGACGCGCACGATCTGGCAGCCGGACGCCGTCAGCTCGGCGATCTGCTGAAGCGTCGCCCCGATGTCGGACGTACGCGTCGTCGTCATCGACTGCACCGACACCGGTGCGTCCCCGCCGACGGCCACCGTACCGACCTGGATCTTGCGGCTGACCCTGCGGTCGGCGAGCTTGGTCGGAACGGACGGGATTCCGAGCGATACGGCAGTCATCTGGCGAGCATCCCCAAGAGTGTGGATCAAGGTCCCGAGATCGGCGGGCTCCAGGCTTCGAGATTACGGCACCCCACAGGGCTCGGGCACATCACACCCCAGAGTCCACCCAATAGTGGGCGGCCGGACACATACTGTGCCCGGCCGCCGCAAACTCCGCTTAATCAGACCCTTGTCAGGAAATCCTCACCGGGTTCACCACGTCCGCGATCAGGACCAGGATCGTGAAGCAGATGAAGATTCCCGCCACCACGTAGGCGACCGGCATCAGCTTCGCCACGTCGAACGGCCCCGGGTCGGGCCGCTTCAGGAGCCTCGCCGCGTGCCTGCGCACCGACTCCCACAGGGCGCCCGCGATGTGGCCGCCGTCGAGCGGGAGCAGCGGCAGCATGTTGAAGAGGAAGAGGGAGAGGTTGAAGCCCGCGACGAGGAACAGCATCATCGCGATCTGGTTCTCCGGCGGGATGTCCAGCGTGAAGACCTCGCCGCCGACGCGTGCCGCGCCCACGACGCCCATCGGGGAGTCCTGCTTGCGGTCGCCGTCACCGAAGGCCGCGTCCCAGAGGTCGGGGATCTTGGACGGCAGGGCGATGAGCGACTCGACGCCGTTCTCCATCATGTCGCCCATGCGGTCCACGGAGTCGCCGAAGCCCTGCTGGACGATGCCGGTGGCGGGGGTGAAGCCCAGGAAGCCCGCGTAGACGTACTTCCCTTCCACATAGCCGCCGTCGCCGTCCGTCTTGCTGACCTGGTTCTTGATGAGGGTGGCGTGCAGGTCCACCCGCTTGCCGTCGCGCTCGACCGTGATGGTGGCCGGGCCGATGGTCTCGCGGATCTTCGACTGGAGCGTGGACCAGTCGTCCACGGGCTGCCCCTGGAAGCCGACGATCTTGTCTTCCGGCTTCAGTCCCGCCGCCTTGGCGGGCGAGGGCTTGTCGCCCTTCTCGCAGGTCGAGCGGTTCTCGCTCTGCTGGATGACACAGTCCGAGACCTTGCCGACCTGGTTCGTCTGTGTGCTGATGCCGAAGGTCATCATCACGCCGAGGAAGATCGCGACGGCGAGGATCAGATTCATGAACGGGCCCGCGAACATCACGATCACGCGCTTCCACGGCTTGCGCGTGTAGAAGAGCCGCGTCTCGTCGCCGGGCTTCAGCTCCTCGAACGCGGCGGACCGCGCGTCCTCGATCATGCCGCGCCAGGGCGACGTCGAGCGGGCCTCGATCTTGCCGTCGGGGCCCGGCGGGAACATGCCGATCATCCGGATGTAGCCGCCGAGCGGGATGGCCTTGATGCCGTACTCGGTGTCGCCCTTCTTGCGCGAGAAGATCGTCGGGCCGAAGCCGACCATGTACTGCGGCACGCGGATGCCGAACAGCTTGGCGGTCGACAGGTGGCCCAGCTCGTGCCAGGCGATCGAGAACAGCAGTCCGACCGCGAAGACGACTATGCCGAGGATCATCATCAAGGTCGTCATGCGCGGGCCTCCGCGGTCGCCTTCGCCGTCAGTTCACGGGCCCGGGCGCGCGCCCAGGTCTCCGCTTCGAGGACGTCCGCGACGGTCAGGGAAGTTCCCGCTGCCGGCGTGCCGTGTTCGGCGACGACCTCGGTGACGGTCTCCATGATCCCGTTGAAGGGCAGGGCGCCGTTCAAGAACGCGTCCACGCACTCCTCGTTGGCGGCATTGAACACCGCCGGGGCCGTGCCCGCGAGCTTCCCCACGTGCCGGGCGAGCCCGACCGAGGGGAAGGCCTCGTCGTCGAGCGGGAAGAACTCCCAGCTGGAGGCCTTGGTCCAGTCGAACGCGGGGGCCGCGTCCGGCACCCGCTCGGGCCAGCCGATGCCGATGGCGATGGGCCCCGCCATGTCGGGCGGAGTGGCCTGAGCCAGCGTGGAACCGTCCGTGAACTCGACCATGGAGTGCACGTAGGACTGCGGGTGGACCACGACCTCGATGCGCTCGAAGGGAATGTCGTACAGCAGATGCGCCTCGATGACTTCCAGGCCCTTGTTGACGAGCGTCGCCGAGTTGACGGTGATGACCGGGCCCATGGCCCAGGTGGGGTGCGCGAGAGCGTCGTCCGGGGTGACGTTCGCCAGCTCCGCCTTCGTACGCCCCCGGAACGGGCCACCGGAAGCAGTGACGACCAGTTTGCGCACGTCGGCGCGGGTGCCGGCGGCGAGTGCCTGGAAGAGGGCGGCGTGCTCGGAGTCGACGGGGATGATCTGCCCCGGCTTGGCGAGCGCCTTCACCAGCGGGCCGCCGACGATCAGCGACTCCTTGTTGGCGAGCGCGAGCGTGCGGCCCGCCTCGAGCGCGGCGAGGGTGGGCGCGAGCCCGATCGAACCGGTGATGCCGTTGAGGACCGTGTGGCACTCGGAGGCGGCGAGCTGGGTGGCCGCGTCGGCCCCGGCGAGAATCTCGGGCAGCGGCTCACCGTCGCCGTACTGCCCCTTGAGCGCCTCGCGCAGCGCCGGTACGACGTCCTCGCGGGCCACCGCGACGGTCCGCACCCGCAGCTGCCGCGCCTGCTCGGCGAGCAGCCCGACGCGGCCGCCGGCGGCGGACAGCGCGGTGACGCGGAAGCGGCCGGGGTTGCGCCGGACGAGATCGATGGCCTGGGTGCCGATCGACCCGGTCGAACCGAGGATGACGATGTCCCGCGGGGCGTCCGTCACCACGGGGTCGAAGACGAGATGCGGGTCCGCGAGGGGGGCAGGGCTGTCGCTCATGACCCCATTCTTGCGTGGGCGGCTGTGTGCGGGTGCACTGCGGCCCGATCCGGTCTGTCGGAGTCGGACTCCGGGGCCGGATCAGGGGCCGGAATCGGGCGGGGGCGGGGCCGCCTCGGCCCCGCCCCCGCGCGTCAGCGGATGGGCCGGTGGACGTTCTCGTGTTGCGTCGGGCCGGGGGTTGCGTCCGCGATCCAGGGCCCCTCGCCGCTGGGGTCGATGACGCCTGACTCCAGCCAGGTGTACGTACCGGAGAGGACTCCCTTGACCACCTTGCGGTCCAGGTCGTCCGTGTTGGTCCACAGGCGGTCGAAGAGCTCGTCGACGCGGATGCGGGACTGGCGGCAGAAGGTGTCGGCGAGCTGGTAGGCCTCGCGGCCGTACTCCTCCGTGGTGCGCAGGAGTTCGGCGCGCACGCAGGCCGCGCTCATCGCGAAGAGTTCGGCGCCGATGTCGACGATGCGGCCGAGGAAGCCCTGCTTGGTCTCCATCTTTCCCTGCCAGCGGGACATGGCGTAGAAGGTGGAGCGGGCCAGTTTGCGGGCGTTCCGTTCCACGTAGCGCAGGTGGCCGGAGAGGTCGGGGTGGCCGGCGGGGTGGAACTCGGCGTACGAGCGCGGGAGTTGGCCAGGTCCTGCCACCAGTTTCGGCAGCCAGCGGGCGTAGAAGCCGCCTGCCTTGGCGCCCGCCTTCGCCTTGTCGGAGAGGGACTTGTCCGGGTCGATCAGGTCGCCCGCGACCTTCAGGTGGGCGTCCACGGCCTCGCGGGCGATCAGCAGATGCATGATCTCCGTGGAGCCCTCGAAGATGCGGTTGATGCGCAGGTCGCGCAGGACCTGTTCGGCGGGGACCGCGCGTTCGCCGCGCGCCGCGAGGGACTCGGCGGTCTCGAAGCCCCGGCCGCCGCGGATCTGGACGAGTTCGTCCGCCATCAGACAGCCCATCTCGGAGCCGTACAGCTTGGCGAGCGCGGCCTCGATGCGGATGTCGTTGCGGTCCTCGTCGGCCATCTGCGAGGAGAGGTCGAGTACGGCCTCCAGGGCGAACGTGGTCGCCGCGATGAAGGAGATCTTCGAGCCGACCGCCTCGTGGAACGCGACCGGCTTGCCCCACTGCTCGCGCGCGCCCGACCACTCGCGGGCGATCTTCAGGCACCACTTGCCGGCGCCGACGCACATCGCGGGGAGGGAGAGCCGGCCGGTGTTGAGGGTGGTGAGCGCGATCTTCAGGCCCGCGCCCTCGGGGCCGATGCGGTTGGCCGCGGGGACCCGGACCCGGTGGAAACGCGTGACGCCGTTCTCCAGGCCGCGCAGCCCCATGAAGGCGTTGCGGTTCTCGACGGTGATGCCGTCCGAGGCCGCCTCGACGACGAAGGCCGTGATGCCGCCCTTGTGGCCCTCGGACTTCGGGACGCGCGCCATGACGACGAGCAGGTCGGCCACGACTCCGTTCGTGGTCCAGAGCTTCACGCCGTCCAGGACGTAGTGGTCGTCGCCGTCGGGGACGGCCGCCATCGCCATGCGCGCCGGGTCCGAGCCGACGTCCGGCTCGGTCAGCAGGAAGGCGCTGATGTCCGTACGGGCGCAGCGCGGCAGGAACGCGTCCTTCTGCTCCTGGGTGCCGAACTGCTTGAGCGGCTGCGGTACGCCGATCGACTGGTGCGCGGAGAGCAGCGCGCCGATCGCCGGGTTGGCGGAGCCGACCAGGGCGAGGGCCTTGTTGTAGTACACCTGCGTGAGGCCGAGACCGCCGTACTTGGTGTCGATCTTCATGCCGAGCGCGCCGATTTCCTTGAGGCCGTTGATCACCTCGTCGGGGATCTTCGCCTCGCGCTCGATGCGGGCCGAGTCGATCTTCGTCTCGCAGAAGTCGCGGAGCTTGGCCAGGAAATCCTCGCCGCGCTTGGCGTCCTCGGCCGCGGGCAGCGGGTGCGGGTGGATCAGGTCGAGCCGGAAGCGGCCCAGGAAGAGTTCCTTGGCGAAGCTGGGCTTGCGCCAGTCCTGTTCGCGGGCGGCCTCGGCGACCTGCCGGGCCTCGCGCTCGCTGACGGACGGTTTGGGGGTTGGTGCGGACATGAGGAGCTCACCTCGCCGCGGAGTGGGGCCGGTCGGCGCCGGTTCGGACCCGATCGTGACCCGGTCGGTTACTGACTGGTGCTACTCGATCGTATGTACCCGATTCGTCCCGACCCCACCAGTCCTCGCGCAGCGATTGGCCCAGCAGCGCCCGTGCGGTGCCCGCAGGACACGACTGGGCCGCGCGGTGCCCCCGGAAACGAGAACGGCCGGAGCCCCCGCACAGTGGGCTCCGACCGTCCGGTTCGTGTGTGGCTCAGAGAGCCAGACCCGTCAGGACCAGCACGCGCTCGTACGTGTAGTCGTCCATCGCGAAGCGGACGCCCTCACGGCCCACGCCGGACTGCTTGACGCCGCCGTACGGCATCTGGTCGGCGCGGTAGGAGGGGGCGTCGCCGATGACCACGCCGCCGACCTCGAGGGCGCGGTGGGCGCGGAAGGCGGTCTGCAGGTCGTGCGTGAAGACGCCCGCCTGGAGGCCGTACTTGGAGTCGTTGACGGCGGCGAACGCCTCCGCCTCGCCGTCCACCTTCGTGACCGTGAGGACCGGTCCGAAGACCTCCTCGCAGGCGATGGTCACATCGGCCGGTACGTCGGTGAGCACGGTCGGCGCGTACGCGGCGCCGTCCCGCTTGCCGCCGGTGAGGATCTTCGCGCCCGCCGCGGCGGCCTCGTCGACCCAGGACTCCACGCGCTTGGCGGCGTCCTCGCTGACCAGCGGGCCGACGTCGGTCTTCGGGTCCGACGGGTCGCCGGTGACCTGGGCCTCGACGGCCTCGACGATGCGGGGCAGCAGCCGGTCGTACACGGTCGCGTCCGCGATCACCCGCTGCACCGAGATGCAGGACTGGCCGCCCTGGTAGTTGGAGAAGGTCGCGATGCGGGAAGCGGCCCAGTCGAGGTCCTCGTCCGACGAGAAGTCGTCGAGGACGACGGCGGCGCCGTTTCCGCCGAGCTCCAGGGTGCAGTGCTTGCGCGGCACCGAGTCCATGATCGCGTAACCGACCTTCTCGGAACCCGTGAAGGAGATGACCGGCATGCGCTCGTCCTGGACGAGGGCCGGCATCTTGTCGTTGGCGACCGGCAGGATGCTCCACGAACCGGCGGGCAGCTCCGTCTCGGCGAGCAGCTCGCCGAGGATGAGGCCGGAGAGCGGGGTGGCCGGGGCCGGCTTCAGGATGATCGGCGCGCCGGCGGCGATGGCCGGGGCGATCTTGTGGGCGCAGAGGTTCAGCGGGAAGTTGAACGGCGCGATGCCGAGGACGACGCCCTTGGGGAAGCGGCGGGTCACGGCGAGCCGGCCCTGGCCGCCGGCGTCGGTGTCCAGACGCTGGGCCTCGCCGCCGTTGAACCGGCGGGCTTCCTCGGCGGCGAACCGGAACACGGAGACCGCGCGGCCGACCTCGCCACGGGCCCACTTGATCGGCTTGCCGTTCTCCGCGGAGATGAGCCGGGCGATGTCTTCCGTACGCTCGACCAGGCGCTGCGAGACGTGCGCGAGGGCCGCGGCGCGGACGTGGGCCGGGGTCGCGGCGAACTCGTCGCGCACGGCGTACGCGGCGGCGACGGCCTCCTCGACCTGGGCGTCGGTCGGGACGGCCGCCTTGCCGACGAGCCGCCCGTCGTAGGGCGAGGTGACGTCGAGAGTGGTCTCACCGGTGGTCTGGCGACCGGCGAGCCAGAAGGCGTGGATGGAAGTCATGTCGATTCCCGGCCCTTCCGCGAAGGTGTGTCTTGGGGGGTACGTCCCCACCGTAGGGGCGCGGAAGGGACAGGGCGTTTGTCCGACGCGGAGTACTGACGGCGAACCGCACGCCGCTTTGGCAGGGGCGGAGCGCTTGCAGGAGGGCAGGACCCTCAGTCCGACGGTGCCGCCGTCGTCTTCAGTGCCAGCCACAGCTCCATCCGGACGTCCGGATCGTCCAGGCTGCGGCCGAGGATTTCCTCCACCCGGCGCATGCGGTAGCGCAGGGTGTGGCGGTGGACGCCCAGGTCCGCCGCCGCCGCGTCCCACTGGCCGTGGCGGGAGAGCCAGGCGCGCAGGGAGGCGATGAGGTCGCCGCGGCCGGTGGCGTCGTGTTCGTACAGGGCACGCAGGAGGCCGTCGGCAAAGGCGCGCACCGCGTCGTCGGCCAGCAGGGGCAGCACCGAACCCGCCGCCAGTTCCTCGTGCTCCACCAGCGTGCGCCCCCGCCGCCGGGCCACCGAGAGCGCCTGTTCCGCCTGCTTGTACGCCGAAGCGGCGGCGATCGGGCCGGCCGGCGCGGACAGCCCCATCAGGAGCGCCGTCTCGTCGCCCGCGCCCTGCTCCCGTACCTCGGGCCGCCCCGACTCCAGCTCCTCCGCGTGCGCCACGCAGGCCGCCGCGCCCGCGCCGCCGTCCACGACGAGCAGCACGAGCCGCTCGCCGTACGGCACGACCAGCAGAGCCTCGCCCGCGCGCGCGGCGGCCGACTCGACGGCGTCGGTGAGCCCGGCGAGCGGGTCGCCGCCCTCGGGCGCGGAGGCCGGCACCTCCGCGACGACGAGGCGGAAGGGGGCGTCGAGGAGGCCTCCGTACAGATCCCCCGCGACCGTACGCGCGTGATCCGGCTCCCCGGCGAGCAGCATCCGGAGCACCGCGGAGCCGATCCGCGCCTCGGCGGCGTGCAGCGCGCGGTTCCGCTCGGTGGTGAGCGTGAGCAGCGCTATGGCGGAGTGCAGCGCGTACCGCTCCGCCGTGCCCAGCGTGGACGCCGTGCCGACGGCGAGCGCCGCGCGGGGCCGCCGCCCGGTGCCGATCGAGTGCAGTTCCACGCGGTCCTCGGCGCCCGCGACGACCGCGCTGGCGGGCGCGGTGCGGTCCCGAAGACGCTCGACGTCGGAGGTGAGCCGGGCGGCCCGGCGGGACGCCCACTCCGGTGCGGTCGCGACGACGGCGCCCGAGGCGTCGTACAGGGCCGCCCAGCCGTCCACCTGTCCGGCGAGCGCGGCGAGCAGTCCCTCGGGGCCGTCGCTCAGCGCCTGCTTCGTCAGCTCGCGCTGGGCGGCGAAGCCCGCCGTCACGGCGCGGTACTGGTCGGCGGCGATCGCGGCCGAGACGGCCTTGCTGATGGCGAGGAACGGCGTGCGCCTCGGGACCTCCAGGAGCGGCAGCCCCTCCCCCTCGCAGGCCTCGACCAGCGCCTGCGGGATGTCCTCGTAGTGCACGCCCACCGCGAAGCCGAGCCCGACGACGCCCGCCGCCGCGAGCCGCTTCACATAGCGGCGCATCGCGTCCGGATCCTCCGCGTCCAGCTTCAGCGCGGTGATCAGGAGCAGCTCCCCGCCCTCCATGTAGGGCACGGGGTCGGTGAGCTCACTGGCGTGCGCCCAGCGCACGGGCGCGTCCAGATGTTCCTCACCGGCGCGCACCGTGAGCTTGAGCGCGGAGTGATGGACGAGGGAGGCGAGCGTGGGCGGCATAAGGCCTTCAGGTCGGGTCAGCGGCAGGTCTGGGCGGTCGGCGACGGTGATCGACGCCAGGTCGGGCGGCGAGCGCCCGAGTCCGTACATGGAATCCCGGACGAGATGTGGATCTTTTGGCCGGTACGTATGAACGACCTGTGTCGATTCTGCCTCACCGTACGGTACGTACGAGACCGATTACCCCGTACGTACATCCCTACCTATGCCCGTCCGGCTACCCCCTGAGATCCACCAGCAGCGGCGGCGCGTGCTCCCCCCGCACATCGGTGAGCGAGAGCACGGCGTGACCGGGCGGCACCGCGTGCGCCAGCTCGGACGCGGACCAGCGTTCGCGCTCGACCTGGCGGACGGTGACCGCGCGGGCGGTGGGGGCATTGCCGGTGATGACGCGGCGCAGCATGTGCACGGTCTTGCCGAGCGGCGTCTCGGCGATGATCTGCCGGTCGGTGACGTCCCGCGCCTCGGTCCACTCCTTGCCCCAGACCTCCGCGAAGTCCTGCCCGTCCCACGGGGTGAGCCCGGACAGCGCCATACGGCAGCCGACCGAGCCGAGCAGCGGGGTGCGCAGCGTCCGGGGTGCGTCGTCGAGCGTACGCAGGGTCAGCACGACCCCGGCGTTCGCGGACCGCAGCCGCTGCAACCGGCGTACCGACTCCGGAGTGACCGTCCCGGTGGCGTCGTCGAGGACGAGACAGGCGAAGAGCGAGCGGTCCTCGCGGGCGGCGGCGCTCGACGTGAACTGGGCGAGCATCAGCCGGGCGAGGATCCGTGACGCGTCGGCGTGACCGCGCTCGGGGAGGTCGATCCGGACGCGTACGGGATGGTCGAGGGCCCGCAGCGAGAAGGGGGTGCTCTGGCCCGAGGTGTCGAAGAACGCGGCGAAGGCCGGGCGGTCGAGCAGGGCGACGCGGTCGGCGATGACCGAACCCGGATCGCCGGGGTGGGCCAACTGCCGCTCCCGCGCGTCGAGTTCCCGCAGCATCGCCTCCTGCCCGGCCTCCTGCAGCGCCTTGCGCAGCGCGCCGAGCGGTCCCGGGGCGCCGTCGAGCAGCGCGCGCAGCTCGGGCACGGAGGGGAAACGGCCGTGCACCGCGTGGTACGGGCCGAGCAGCTGGGCGAGGACGGTCGTCGAGCGGCGGCTGTCCCCGCTGGGGTGCGGGTCCACGAGGTCGCCGACGAGCGCCTCGGCGAGGACGGCCGCCGCCTCGTCGGGGTCGCTGGTCCCGCCGTACAGATCGAGGTCGTACACGGAGTCGGGGTGTCCGATCTGGACGACGACGTCGTAGTCCTCGGCGGGCCCGAGCCGTGCTCCGGCCGCCCCGACCACCACGACGGCGGCCCGTCCGGCGAGCGCCCCGAGGCACAGCGCCTCGGCGACCGGCCGGACGACGGCGCCGGTCTTGCCGGACCCGGCGGGCCCGACGGCGAGCAGCGAGGTGCCGAGCAGCTCGGGTCCGATGCCGAGGCCGGCGCCCCGGTAGGCGTAGGGATTGCGCGGGTCGTCGACGGTCGTGCCGATCCGGACCTGGGCGGTGGCGAGGTCGTGGCGGGCGGTGCGCGAGGGCAAGTCCCGGTCGCCGGAGGGGTGCGGGCAGGCCGCGGCCCCGTCCCTGACGACGGACTCGGTGAACGTGCTCACGGCGTTGCGCCCCGCCCGCACGGACCGCCAGGCCCGCGAGATCCGGGCGTGGTCGACGTCCCGCATCAGCCCGGCCCGCGCGTCGGCGGCGAGCCGCTCGGCGGCGGCCTCGGCTCCGGCGGCCCGCAGCTGGGGCCACTGGGCGGGGTCCTCGCCGGGGGCGGGGGGCGGCTGCTGGGGTGCGGCGCGGCGGAAGCGGGGGGCGATGAACCGGCTCCAGACCTCGCCCCAGCGGCCGAGGCGGCCCACGCCGATCATGATCCCGACCACGATGAGGGTGTAGTAGCCGTACCAGACGACCGCGTTGCCGACCCGGTCGTCGCTGTAGATCCAGGCGTCCGGCAGGAACAGTTCGAGCGGCAGCACCCACCAGCCGCCGAGGTAGCCGTTCCACAGCAGCGACCAGAGCAGCCACCCCACCAGGAACGCGATCAGCGCCCCGCTGATCAGCTGCCGGGTCGGCGTGACCTCCGGCTCCTGCTCGGGCCGCGGCTTGTGCCCGAACCGCCACACGCCCGGCTGTGCGCCGGGGCGGGGCGTGCGCAGCCAGGTGAGGAAGGCGGAGCCGTCGGGCCGCGGCGGCATGCCCGGCGCCTGCGCGGGAAGCGGCGGCGTTCCGGGCCGCCCGCCCGATCCCGGAGGCACCGCCGGCCGCGGCACCGGTGTGGCATGCGTGCCGCGTGCGTCGAAAGTGCCGTCGGAGTCCATGACCCTTGCCCCCTGACCTGCCGCTCTGCTGTTCCGCGGGTCAATCTAGTGCCCCCACAGGGGGAGTTCACCGGATACGCGGCCGGGGCCTGCGGGAACGTGGTGGCGCGGCCCGTCACCCGAAGCGGACGAAAGCCGTGACCCGTCCGGCCGCCGCCGCGTCCACCACCATGTCCCCCGCTATGTCCCCCGCTATGTCCACCACGGACAACCGCCACGCCGAACAACTCCCCCGTGGAGCATGACCGCCCCCGGTTTCCGGCCCTAACCTGCGAAGAAAGCAACAGTGCGTCCGTAACACCCCCACCCCCAGGAGCCCTCCATGACCGAAATTCCGCAGGAGCGCCGCGTCGTCACCGCCATTCCCGGGCCGAAGTCCCAGGAGCTGCAGGCCCGCCGTACCGCCACGGTCGCCGGTGGCGTGGGCTCCGTGCTGCCCGTCTTCGCGGCGCGCGCGGGTGGCGGCATCATCGAGGACGTCGACGGGAACCGCTTCATCGACTTCGGCTCCGGCATCGCCGTGACGTCCGTCGGCGCGAGCGCCGAGGCCGTCGTGCGCCGCGCGAGCGCGCAGCTCGCCGACTTCACCCACACCTGTTTCATGGTCACGCCGTACGAGGGCTACGTCGCCGTCGCCGAGCAGCTCGCCGAGCTGACGCCGGGCGACCACGAGAAGAAGTCGGCGCTGTTCAACTCCGGCGCCGAGGCCGTCGAGAACGCCGTCAAGATCGCCCGTGCGTACACCAAGCGCCAGGCCGTCGTCGTCTTCGACCACGGCTACCACGGCCGTACGAACCTCACGATGGCGCTGACCAGCAAGAACATGCCGTACAAGAACGGCTTCGGCCCGTTCGCCCCCGAGGTCTACCGCGTCCCGGTCGCCTACGGCTACCGCTGGCCGACGGGCGCCGAGAACGCCGGTCCCGAGGCCGCCAAGCAGGCCATCGACCAGATCACCAAGCAGATCGGCGCGGACAACGTCGCCGCGATCATCATCGAGCCGGTGCTCGGCGAGGGCGGCTTCATCGAGCCGGCCAAGGGCTTCCTGCCGGCGATCGTGCAGTTCGCCAACGACAACGGCATCGTCTTCGTCGCGGACGAGATCCAGTCCGGCTTCTGCCGCACCGGCCAGTGGTTCGCGTGTGAGGACGAAGGCATCGTCCCGGACCTGATCACGACCGCCAAGGGCATCGCGGGCGGTCTGCCGCTCGCCGCCGTCACGGGCCGCGCCGAGATCATGGACGCCGCGCACGCGGGCGGCCTCGGCGGCACCTACGGCGGAAACCCGGTGGCCTGCGCCGGTGCGCTCGGTGCCATCGAGACGATGAAGGAGCTCGACCTCAACGGCAAGGCGAAGGCCATCGAGGCCACGATGAAGGCGCGCCTCGCCGCCATCGCGGAGAAGTACGACATCGTCGGCGACATCCGCGGCCGTGGCGCGATGATCGCCATCGAGCTGGTCAAGGACCGCGCCACCAAGGAGCCGAACCCGGAGGCGACCGGCGCCCTGGCCAAGGCCTGCCACGCGGAGGGTCTGCTGGTCCTCACCTGTGGCACGTACGGCAACGTGCTGCGCTTCCTGCCGCCGCTGGTGATCGGCGACGAGCTGCTCAACGAGGGTCTGGACATCATCGAGGCGGCCTTCGCCCGCATCTGACGCTACTGGCGGCGGCCGAACCACGGCGGCCGCCGCCGATAGCGGTCAACGGAGCCGGGATCATCCCAAAGGGGAAGATCCCGGCTCCGTATGTATCCGCACATGGCCTGACGTGTGTGTACCCCGCGCGGTGAGAGAGCCGTGACCTGGGGTGACCGTCAGGGCGTGTGAAGAACGTGTGCGGGACCCATGCCGGGTTGCCGTTCCGCCTGTCGGCCCGACACCACCTGACGTACGGTTTCTGCAGATGAGAGAAACACCCCGCCCGCAGGGAACTGCGGGCGACACCGGGACGGAGCCTCCCCAGCCCCGTCTTGGTCGTGCCCTCGCGCACACACCTGGAGCCTCTGGCTCCGGAACTCCTCACCGATCGGATGGCCGCTCGCCCCAAACCCCCCGGGGCGCGCGGTACGCCGATCAGGACGGCCGTCCCGGAACTACCCCCCCTGTTCCGGGACGGCCGACCCATTTCCTCTCCGCCCTCTTCGGCCTCTGCGCGCTGCTCTTCGCGCTCATCACCTGGCAGGTGACCGCCGACGGCCCCCTCCGCGACGCGGACGAGCGGCTCGGCCCCTGGACCGCCGGAAGCGCACTCCCGAACGGCGCCGCCGAGTTCCTCGCCGACCTGGGCGGCGTCGCGATCGCGGCCCCCGTCCTGGCCGCCACCATCGCCTGGACGGCCTGGCGCGGCCGGCGCGACGGCACGTACCGCTGGTGGCTCCCCCCGGCGACCGCCGCCGCGGGAATGGCGGCTGTCCCGGCCCTGGTGATCCCCCTGAAACTCCTCGTCGCCCGCACGGCCCCACCCGGCATGGACGGCACCGGCTACTACCCCTCGGGCCACACGGCCACGGCGCTGGCCGCGTACGGCGGCGCGACCCTGCTCCTGCTCCCCCACCTGCGCGGCACCTACGCCCGCCGCGAACTGCTCATCGCCTGCGCCCTGTTGAACTTCGGCGTCGGGCTTGGCCTGGTGCGGCGCGGCTATCACTGGCCGCTGGACGTCGTGGCGAGCTGGTCTCTGTTCGGGATGGTGCTGGTGGTGATGGTGTTTGTGGTCGCGCGATACGGTCGGGGGCCGGCCAGGGAGTAGGGCGAGTTCGAAGGGGACGCGGTGACCGCAGGCGCAGCGACGGAGAGAGTGCTCGTTCCCTATGAACGGCGGGACTACGCCCTGTTGCCGTCTCCGGGCCACATACTCCTGCCGAAGCACGGCACCAAGCTTCACCACGACCCCGCGTGCGGCCACCTCACGGACTCCGGCTCAATGCCCCGCGGCAACGACCCCGACGGACTCACCTGGCGCCGGCTGCTCGACGCGGGACCGGCGGCCGACACCACGGCACGTGTCAGGTACGCGGAGCGGATCGGCCTCCTCAACCAGCAGGGCAGACCGATCACTCATCTCTGCTCCTGCACCTTCGCCCCGGTGAACGAGGCTCAGGCCAAGGAGATCCGGCCCTGGTCGCTCGACGAGGCGCTCGCGGCCTTCGACCCCGGCGCGTTCGCGGACCGGCTGATCGCCGCCGAGCGGCAGGCCGAGGCCATCCGGGAGGCGTTCCCCTGGGACAACTGGCCGTATCTGAAGCTCGAACGCTACGCGATGGGGCAGGGCGACAAGCCGTACTGCTACCGCGTCGAGTTCGAGGCGGAGGCCCTCGGCAGCGGGCGCGGTGCCTTCACCAAGGGGCACCTGGTCACGTACCGGAAGCAGAGCGAGAGCTGGTACCACGACGAGCGCTACGCCGACGAGAACGAAGCCTGGGCGGCCGTGCGCGCGGGCATCGGCGAGGCCGTCGTCGCCGCACGCGAGGGCCGGGTCGCCGACATCGACGACATCGAGGCGGTGCGGTCGGGCAACGGCAACCTCATCTCCAAGACCCTGCGCCTCTACGCCCCCGAGGCGACCCTGCCCATCCACGACCTGGGCACCGTCAAGCACTACATCGCCCGCCTGACCGGCCGGCCCGCCCCCGCCAAGCTCGGCGTCTTCGCCACCCGGGCGCTGCTCGCCTCCGTCGTCGACGAGTCGGGGCGCTTCGACGGCTGGTCCCGTGACCAGGTGGCGCTGTTCCTGCACTGGTGGGCGGCGCCGACCCGGCCGCCCCGCATCGTGAAGATCGCCCCCGGCCGTGACGCGTCCCTGTGGGAGGACTGTCTGGCGGGCGGCTATGCCGCCGTCGGCTGGGACGAGGTCGGCGATCTGCGGGACTTCGCGGACAAGGACGAGTTCAAGCGGGCGTTCGGCACGGCCAACGCCGAGCGGTACGCGGGCAGCAGGTCGAAGATCAGCGCGAAGGCCAACGAGGTCTGGACGCTGATGGAGCTGCACCCCGGAGACATGGTCGTCGCCAACCGTGGCACGAGCGAGATCGTCGGCATCGGCACGGTCACCGACGAGGGTTACGTGTGGCGGCCCGAGCGTCCCCACCACCGGCACACCGTGAGCGTCGAGTGGCGGCACACCCCGCCCCTCCGGCTGGAGGAGCGGGTGCCCGCGTGGGCTCTCGTGACCGTCAAGGACGTGCCGGCCAAGCTGTGGTCGCAGATCGAGAGCCGCCAGTTCCAGGACGTCCTCGACGGGCTCGTCAAGGACGAGAAGATCACCGCCCAGCCCCTCGACCCCGCCCTCCAGCGCATGGCCGACGCCCTCGACCGGCGCGGCCAGGCCGTCCTCTTCGGGCCTCCCGGCACCGGCAAGACATATGCGGCCCTGCGCTTCGCCGTGCGCTGGCTCGGCGAACGCAGCGACGGAACGGGCGAGTTGGATCCGTACGCCGAGCCCGGAAGCCCCGGCTTCGGCACCGCGCTCGACCTGCTGACCGCGCCCGTGCGGGACTTCGGGGCGGGGCGACTGACGCTGGTCACCTTCCATCCGAGTTATGGGTACGAGGACTTCGTCGAGGGCTTCCGGCCGGTGAAGGGCGGCGCCGGGCTCACGCTCGACCGGGTCGACGGCGTGTTCAAGCGGGTCTGCGCTGCCGCGGCCGCCGATCCCGACCACCCGTATCTCGTGATCGTCGACGAGCTGAACCGGGGCAACCTGCCCAAGATCTTCGGGGAGTTGGTCACGCTCCTGGAGAAGGACAAACGGGGCCGCTCGTTCACGCTGCCGCTGAGCGGGGAGCGTTTCGCGATCCCGCGCAACGTCCACCTGATCGGCACGATGAACACGGCCGACCGCTCCATCCGGATGCTCGACGCGGCGATCCGGCGCCGCTTCGCGTTCCTGGAACTCCTGCCCGACTCCGCTCCGTTGCAGGGCTTCTACGTCGACCGGCTGCATCTCGCCGCGTTCCTCGACGCCCTGAACCAGCGCATCCGGGAGCAGCTCGACCGCGAGAAGCAGATCGGGCACGCCTTCTTCCTGCCGAACGGGGAGCCCGTGAGCTCCGTCGCGGAGCTGGCCGAGATCATCCGCACGGAGATCCTGCCGCTGCTCCAGGAGTACGCGTACGACGACTACACGCTGCTCACGTCGTTCCTCGGCGAGGGCCTGGTCGACGCCGAGACGCACACGCTGCGCGAGATCGACGACGAGTCGCTGGTCGCGGCGCTCTACTCGGAGTTCAGGACCGACGGCGACACCGGGACGGAGTGACCGGTGCCCCCGGCCGTCATCACCCTGCGCGAGTACGCCCGCCACACCGCCGAGCGCATCCGGCTCACCCCCGCCGACCGCCGCCGCATCGCGGACCCCCGGCTCGCCGAGCGACTGGACATCCAGGAACTGCCCCACGGGCGGCTCCAGTTGACCGCCGGACCGCATGTCGGCGTCATCCGGCTCGACGCGTGCGAAGTGCGGGTGCTGCCGAAGTACCTCGGCGAGGAGCTGGACGTGCTGCGCATGCTGGCGTACGCCGAGGGATCATCGGCGGCGCTGGACGCGGGACGGGCGTTCGCCGACGGGAGGCCTCATCTCCGGGACCTGGTCGCGCTGCTCGTCGTCGAGCACGGGGAGCGGCTCCTCGCACGCGGGGTGCGGCGGGACTACGTATCGCGGGAAACGGATCTGCCGGCGGTGCGGGGGCGGCTGCTGCCCGAGCGGCAGCTCCTGGTGCATCACGGGCGGCTCGACCGGCTCGCCTGCCGATTCGACGAGCACGACGCGGACATCCTCGACAACCGGCTCTGCGCGGCCGCCGCCGATCTCGCGGCCCGCACCACCCGCACCCCGGCCGTGCGGGCCCGTGCGCGACGGGTGGCGGCGCAGTTCGCGCAGTACGCCCCCACTCCACTCGGCGATCTGCGGGCGGCGCTGGCCGCGCTCGACTACCACCGGCACAACGCCCACTACCGGGCCGCGCACCTCTGGGCCGCGCTGCTCCTCTCCGGCGGCGGCGTCGACGACCTGTTCGGCACCGGACCGCTCGCCGCGCGCGCGTTCCTGATCGACATGAACGCGCTCTTCGAGTCCTTCACCACCCGGCTGCTCGCCGAGGCCGCAGCCGCCGCCGGTTCCGGCTTCACCGTCGACGGCCAGAGCCGCCACCGCGGAGTACTGCACGACGAGCGGAGCGGACGCCACTACAGCGAGGTGCGGCCGGACGTACTGCTCTCGGGGAGCAGGGACGGACAGCCGGTGCGCCGCCCGGTGGACGTGAAGTACAAGCTGTACGAGGAGAAGAAGGTCAGCACCGCCGACCTCTACCAGGCCTTCCTGTACGCCCATGCCCTGGCCCGGCAGCCGGCCGGCGAGACCGCGACGTGCGTGCTGCTGCATCCGGGCGGGGCTGCGGCGCCGCGGGCGAGCGTCGCGGTGCGGCGCTGGGACGGGGGCACGTCGGCACGGGTGCGGTCGGTGCCGGTCGATCTGCCGTCGCTGCTCGACGCGCTCGGCGGGCCGGGGCGGGGCGAGGCCCTGGTGCGGCTGTGGGGCCAGGTCATCGCCTGACCCCACGCGGACCGGGTGGCGGGGTGGCGGCGCCTCACCCGAAGTAGGAGTCGAAGTTCCTCGAGAACTCCCAGTTGTTGTAGCGGTCCCAGTTGATCGACCATGTCATCAGGCCCCGCAGCGTCGGCCACGTGCCGTGTGGCTGGTACGAGCCGCAGTTCGTGGACTTCGTCAGGCAGTCCAGGGCCTTGTTGACCTCTGTCGTGGGGACGTGGCCGTTGCCCGCGTTCGTCGAGGCCGGCATGCCGATGGCCACCTTCTCCGGGGGCAGGGCGGGGAAGACGTTGTTCGTGTCGCCCGCCACCGGGAAGCCCGTCAGGAGCATGTCCGTCATCGCTATGTGGAAGTCCGCGCCGCCCATCGAGTGGTACTGGTTGTCCAGGCCCATGATCGGCCCGGAGTTGTAGTCCTGGACGTGCAGGAGCGTCAGGTCGTCGCGCAGGGCGTGGATGACCGGGAGGTAGGCGCCCGCCCTCGGGTCCTGGCCGCCCCATTTGCCCGTGCCGTAGTACTGGTAGCCGAGCTGCACGAAGAAGGTCTCGGGCGCCATGGTGAGGGTGAAGCCTGAACCGTACTTGGACTTCAGGGTCTTCACCGCCGAGATCAGGTTCACGATCGACGGGGTCTTGGGGTTCTTGAAGTCCGTGTCGTCGGCGTCCAGGGAGAGCGAGTGACCCTCGAAGTCGATGTCCAGGCCGTCCAGGCCGTACTCGTCGATGATCGACGAGACCGAGGAGACGAAGGTGTCGCGGGCCTGGGTGGTGGTGAGCTGGACCTGGCCGTTCTGGCCGCCTATGGAGATCAGGACCTTCTTGCCCGCCGCCTGCTTCGCCTTGATCGCGGCCTTGAACTCGTCCTTGGTCTCGACGTTCGGGCACTCCGTCTTGGGGCAGAGGTCGAAGCGGATGTCGCCGGAGGTCGGGGACGTCGGTTCACCGAAGGCGAGATCGATGATGTCCCAGCTGTCCGGGGTGTCCGCAAGCCGGGTGTAGCCCGAGCCGTTGGCGAAACTGGTGTGCAAGTAGCCGACAAGGGCGTGGTCGGCGGGGGCCTGCGGCGTGCTGTCGGCGGCCCGAGCGGTCACGGCGGGCGCGGCGAGCGCGAAGGCCGCGGCCACGGCGATGGCCGTACGTCTGAAACGGCGTATCAGGGAGCGGTCCGAGCGGTCCACAACTGCCTCCGGGCATGGGGGGATTGGAGGGTGGCGCGCGCCCAACTTGGTCCAGACCAATTCGGTTGTCAAGGGTTCCGGCAGTTCACGAATCCTCGTCCCGGGCGTACAGGGCGTCCCGCACAAGGCCCGCCGCCGCCTCGTGCATGGCCAGTTCCAGCAGGGCCGGGTCGGTGAGCGTGCCCGAACCGTCCGGTGGGATCAGCCAGCGGGCCGCGCCCGTCGCCCGGCCCGGATACGGCACCACGATCCAGGTGCCGCGGCCCGCGCCCCGTACGCCCGTACCGATCCAGCGGGCGACCGTACCCGCCGGGACGAAGAAGCCCATGCGGGCGTCGCCGAAGTCGGTGAGCACCGGGCCGGGCCGGTCGATGCAGCGGGTGAGCACGTCGAGCGTGGGGTAGCCGAGTTCGCCGGGCAGGATGAGTACGTCCCAGAGCCTGCCCGCCGGGAGGAGCGCGACCCCGAGGGGGTTTCGCTCCCATTCCCAGCGGCAGGCCTCCGGATCAGGTGCCACGGACACCAGCCATTCGACCGCCGACTTCGTCCCCGAACCGGTCATCGGGGGACCTCCTTCTCCTGCGCGGCAGCTGTGCGTCAGCTGGCCTGTCACAGGAGGGAGCGGCCCGGGGGCGGAGCATTACGCGGGTTCGGCGGGCCAATTGCTCAGGAGGACCGATTGCTCAGCTGTCGAAGCCCAGGCCCAGCTTGTCCATCGTCTTCAGCCACAGATTGCGCCTGCCGCCGTTCTCGTCCGCCCGCGCCAGCGACCACTTGGTCAGCGCGACGCCCGTCCACGCGAACGGCTCGGGCGGGAACGGCAGCGGCTTCGTGCGCACCATCTCCAGCGAGGTGCGTTCCGTACGTTCGCCGGAGAGCAGGTCAAGCATCACGTCGGCGCCGAACCGGGTGGCCCCGACACCGAGGCCCGTGTACCCCGCCGCGTACGCGACGCGCCCCGAGTGCGCCGTGCCGAAGAACGCCGAGAAGCGCGAGCAGGTGTCGATCGCGCCGCCCCACGCGTGCGTGAACCGCAGGCCCTCCAACTGCGGGAAGCAGGTGAAGAAGTGGTCCGCCAGCTTCGCGTACGTCTCGGGGCGGTCGTCGTGCTCGGCGCGCACCTTGCCGCCAAAGGGGTAGATCGCGTCGTAACCGCCCCAGAGGATGCGGTTGTCGGCGGAGAGCCGGAAGTAGTGGAACTGGTTGGCGCTGTCGCCGAGGCCCTGGCGGTTCTTCCAGCCGATCGCCGCCAGTTGGCCGGCGCTCAGCGGCTCGGTCATGAGCGCGTAGTCGTAGACCGGGACCGTGTACGGACGCAGGCGCTTGACCAGGGACGGGAAGATGTTCGTGGCGAGTGCCACCTGCCGGGCGCGGACCCGGCCGTACGGCGTGCGGACCGCCATGCCGGCGCCTGACGAGGCGAGTTGGAGCGCGGGCGTGTGCTCGTAGATGCGTACGCCCTTCTCCAGACAGGCCCGCTTCAGGCCCCACGCCAGCTTCGCCGGGTGGAGCATCGCGACGCCCTCGCGGTCCCAGAGGCCGCCCAGGAATGTCGGTGAATCGACATGGGAGCGGACCGCGTCGGCGTCCAGGAGTTCGGAGCCGTCCGCGAGGCCGTGCTCCGCCATCTCCTCGTACATCTCGTGGAGTTCGGCGAGCTGGTGCGGCTGCGTGGCCACGTCGATCTCGCCGGTGCGCTCGAAGTCGCAGTCGATGGAGTAGCGCTTGACGGCCGCCTCGATCTCGTCGAGGTTGCGGGCGCCGAGCTCCTCCAGCTTGGCGATCTCGCCGGGCCAGCGGGACAGGCCGTTGGCGATGCCGTGCGTGAGGGACGCGGCGCAGAAGCCGCCGTTGCGGCCGGAGGCGGCCCAGCCCGCCTCGCGGCCTTCCAGCAGGACCACCTCGCGGTGCGGGTCGCGCTCCTTGGCGATGAGCGCGGTCCACAGTCCGCTGTAGCCGCCGCCGACGACGAGCAGATCGCACTGCTCGTCGGCGGCAAGGGCAGGCTCGGCGGCCGGCTTGCCGGGGTCGTCCAGCCAGTAGGACACCGGCTGAGCGTCGGAAAGAGACTTGGTCCAACGGGTCATGGCGCTTGGGGCCATGATTTCCAACTCCTTCAGGGATTTGCTTGCAGCGCCTTTCGGCGCTACTTGGCGGTTCTGTTGCGGCGCTTGCCGATCAGCATTCCGGCGAGCACGAGCAGCACGGCGACGAGGAACATCGCCGTACCGATCACATTGATCTGAACGGGCGTGCCCCGCTGTGCCGATCCCCAGACGAACATGGGGAAGGTCACAGTCGAGCCCGCGTTGAAATTCGTGATGATGAAGTCGTCGAAAGAGAGCGCGAAGGCGAGCAGTGCGCCCGCCGCGATTCCCGGTGCGGCAATCGGCAGCGTGACCCGCAGGAACGTCTGCACGGGACCGGCGTAAAGGTCCTGCGCGGCCTGTTCCAGGCGGGGGTCCATCGACATGACGCGCGCCTTGACGGCGGTCACCACGAAGCTGAGGCAGAACATGATGTGGGCGATGAGAATCGTCCAGAAGCCGAGCTGCGCGCCCATGTTGAGGAAGAGCGTGAGCAGCGAGGCGGCCATGACGACCTCCGGCATCGCCATCGGCAGGAAGATCAGCGAGTTCACCGCGCCGCGCGCCCGGAAGCGGTAGCGGACGAGCGCGAAGGCGATCATCGTGCCGAGCACGGTCGCGCCGATCGTCGCCCAGGCCGCGATCTGCAGGCTCAGGGAGAGCGATCCGCACATGTCGGCGACACCGCACGGGTCTTTCCAGGCGTCGAGCGAGAACTCCTGCCAGGAGTAATTGAAGCGGCCCGTCGGATTGTTGAAGGAGAACACCGTCACGACGATGTTCGGGAGCAGCAGATACGCGAGGGTCAGCACACCCGCGATCACCACGAATTTGCCGCGCAGCCAGCGGAAGAAGGCAGCCATCAGACGAGATCCTCCGTCCCGGACTTACGGATGTAGACGGTGACCATGACGAGGATCGCCGCCATGAGGATGAAGGAGAGCGCCGCCGCCGTCGGATAGTCCAGAATCCGCAGGAACTGCGTCTGGATCACGTTTCCGACCATGCGGGTGTCGGTCGAACCGAGCAGATCCGCGTTGACGTAGTCACCGGCCGCCGGAATGAACGTGAGCAGCGTTCCGGAGACCACACCCGGCATGGAGAGCGGGAAGGTCACCTTGCGGAAGGTGGTGGACGGCTTGGCGTAGAGGTCGCCCGCCGCCTCGTGCAGCCGGCCGTCGATGCGCTCCAGGGACGTGTAGAGCGGCAGGATCATGAACGGCAGGAAGTTGTACGTCAGTCCGCAGATCACCGCGAGCGGTGTGGCGAGGACCCGGTCGCCCTCCGTCCAGCCGAGCCAGCTGGTGACGTCCAGGACGTGCAGCGAGTTCAGGGCGCCCACCAGGGGCCCGCCGTCCGCGAGGATCGTCTTCCAGGCCAGCGTACGGATGAGAAAGCTGGTGAAGAACGGGGCGATGACCAGGACCAGGATCAGGTTGCGCCAGCGGCCCGCGCGGAACGCGATCAGATACGCGAGCGGATAGCCGAGCAGCAGGCACAGGATCGTGGCGGCACCGGCGTACAGGACCGAGCGCAGGAACTGCGGGTAGTAGTCGCTGAGCGCGTCCCAGTACGTGGCGAAGTGCCAGGTGACCTTGAAGCCGTCTTCCAGGGAGCCGGTCTGGACGGACGTGGAGGCCTGGTAGACCAGCGGCAGCGCGAAGAAGACGACGAGCCAGAGGATGCCGGGCAGCAGCAGCCAATAGGGGACGAGGCGGCCGCGCTTGCGGATCTTGCGGGGCGCCGCCTCCGGCTCTTTCGTCGGGGGCGCGTCGGTGAGGGTCGTCGTCATGCGGAGGCGTCCTCCTCGACCTTCTCGACGCCCGCCTCGATGTCCTGGGCGGCGTCCAGGCCGAAGGTGTGCGCGGGGTTCCAGTGCAGGACGACCTCGGCGCCGGGCACCAGGCGGGTGTCGCGCTCGATGTTCTGCGCGTACACCTCGAAGGAGTCGCAGACGGGGCTGTCGACGACGTACTGCGTGGACACGCCGATGAAGCTGCTGTCGGCGATCTTGCCCGTGATGCGGTTGCGCCCCTCGGGGATCTCCCCCGCCGCGTCGGCGTGCGTGAGGGAGATCTTCTCGGGGCGTACGCCGAGCAGGACCTTGCCGCCGGTGGCGGTGGAGGCCGAACATCGCGCGGCGGGCAGCGTGAGCTTGCCGTCGCCCGCCTTCAGGGTGAGGTCGTCGCCGCTGCGTCCGGCGATCTCGGCCTCTATGAAGTTCGACGTGCCGAGGAAGTTGGCGACGAAGGTGGTGCTGGGGTTCTCGTAGAGGTCGGCGGGGGCGCCGAGCTGCTCGACGCGGCCCGCGTTCATCACCGCGACCTGGTCGGCCATCGTCATGGCCTCCTCCTGGTCGTGCGTGACGTGCACGAAGGTGATGCCCACCTCGGTCTGGATGCGCTTCAGTTCGAGCTGCATCTGGCGGCGCAGCTTGAGGTCGAGCGCGCCGAGCGGCTCGTCGAGGAGCAGCACCTTGGGGTGGTTGATCAGCGCGCGGGCGACGGCGACGCGCTGCTGCTGGCCGCCGGAGAGCTGGTGCGGCTTCTTGCGGGCCTGCTCGCCGAGCTGGACCAGGTCGAGCATCTCGCCGACCTGCTTCTTCACGGACTTGATGCCGCGGCGACGGAGGCCGAAGGCGACGTTCTCGAAGATGTCGAGGTGCGGGAAGAGCGCGTACGACTGGAAGACGGTGTTGACGGGCCGCTTGTAGGGCGGCAGCGCGGTGACGTCCTGGTCGCCGAGGTGGACGGTGCCCGAGCTGGGCTCCTCAAGGCCCGCGATCATGCGGAGCGTGGTGGTCTTGCCACAGCCGGATGCGCCGAGGAGCGCGAAGAAGGAGCCCGCCGGCACGGTCAGGTCCAGCGGCTGTACGGCGGTGAAGGAGCCGTACGTCTTGCTGATCCCGGTCAGGCGGACGTCGCCGCCGTGTTCTGTAGCAGTCGTCATGGTGCGTCCAGGGGGTCGAGGGGAGAGTCGAGGGACTACAGGGGCGCGCGCGGGCGCCGCTCAGGAACCGGTCAGCTTGGCGAACTTCTCCTCATACGCCGTCTCTTCCTTCGGCGTGAGCGAGCGGAAGCCGCGGGACTTCGCCGCCATCTCCTTGTCCGGCAGGATCAGCGGGTTCTTCGCCGCGTCCTTGTCGAGCTTGGCGAGCTCGGGGCGTACGCCGTCGACGGGGCAGACGTAGTTGATGTACGCGGCGAGGCGGGCGGCCGGCTCGGGCTCGTAGTAGTAGTCGATGAGCCGTTCCGCGTTGCTCTTGTGGCGGGCCTTGTTCGGCACGAGGAGGTTGTCCGTGGACGTGATGTAGCCCGCGTCCGGGATGTGGAAGCCGATGTCGGGGTTGTCCGCCTGGAGCTGCACGATGTCGCCCGCCCAGCCGAGGCAGGCCGCGATGTCGCCCTTGTCGAGGTCCGAGGTGTAGTCGTTGCCCGTGAAGCGGCGGATCTGCTTCTTGTCGACGGCCTTCTGGAGCCGCGCGATCGCCGCGTCGAAGTCGTCGTCGGTGAACTTCGACGGGTCCTTGCCCATGTCGAGGAGCGTCATGCCCACGGAGTCGCGCATCTCGGAGAGGAAGCCGACGCGGCCCTTGAGCTTGGGGTTGTCCAGGAGCTGCGACACCGAGGTGATCTCCTCGCCGTCGGTCGCCTTCTTGTTGTACGCGATGACGGTGGAGATGCCGGTCCAGGGGTACGAGTACGCGCGTCCGGGATCCCAGTCCGGGTTGCGGAACTGGGACGCCAGGTTGGTGTACGCGTGGGGCAGGTTGGCCGGGTCCAGTTTCTGGACCCACCCGAAGCGGATGAGCCGCGCGGCGAGCCAGTCGGTGACGCAGATGAGGTCGCGGCCGGTGTCCTGACCAGCCGCGAGCTGCGGCTTGATCTTCCCGAAGAACTCGACGTTGTCGTTGATGTCCTCGGTGTACTTGACCTTGATCCCGGTGCGCTTGGTGAACGCGTCCAGGGTGGGGCGGTTCTCGTCGTCGTCGACGTCCATGTACTCGGTCCAGTTGGAGAAGACGATCCGCTTCTCCTTGGCCGAGTGGTCCTCGGACGAGACATCGCCCTGGCCCTTGCTCGCCGCGGGGATCCCACAGGCGCTGAGCGCCCCGAGACCGCCGACGGCGAGCGCGCCGCCGGTGCCCGCGCGCAGCAGGGAACGGCGGGTGAGGGAGGCCCTGCCGTTCTTGAAGCTGCGCTGCATGGCGGCCAGTTGGGCCGGGGAGAGGCGTTCGGGCTCGTACTGCTCCATGCGCTTGGTTGCCCTTTCGGGAGGGTGGGCGGCCGCTGGTCGGAGCGGCCTGTTGACTATCGGTCCCCGAAGATCGTGCGGTGCCAGTCCTTGCGCACCACCGCGGTGTTGTCGAACATGACGTGCTTGACCTGCGTGTACTCCTCGAAGGAGTAGGCGGACATGTCCTTTCCGTAACCCGATGCCTTGTAACCGCCGTGCGGCATCTCGCTGAGGATCGGGATGTGGTCGTTGACCCAGACACAGCCCGCCTTGATCTCGCGGGTGGCGCGGTTGGCGCGGAAGACGTCGCGGCTCCAGGCGGAGGCGGCGAGGCCGTACGGTGTGTCGTTCGCGAGCCGGATGCCCTCGTCGTCGGAGTCGAAGGGCAGCACTACAAGTACCGGCCCGAAGATCTCGGACTGCACGATCTCGCTGTCCTGCGCGGCGTCCGCGATGAGGGTGGGCTTGTAGTACGCGCCGGGGTGCTGGAGCGCCTCGCCGCCGGTGACCACGCGCGCGTAGGAGCGGGCCCGGTCGACGAAACCGGCGACGCGGTCGCGGTGGACGTGCGAGATGAGCGGCCCGAGGTCGGTGTTCGGGTCGAACGGGTCGCCGAGCCGGACCGACTCCATGAGGTCGGCGACGCCCGCCACGAAGGCGTCGTACAGCGGACGCTGCACGTACGCGCGCGTGGCGGCCGTGCAGTCCTGCCCGGTGTTGATCAGTGCCCCCGCTACCGCGCCGTGCACGGCCGCGTCGAGGTCGGCGTCGTCGAAGACGACGAAGGGCGCCTTCCCGCCGAGCTCCAGGTGCAGCCGCTTGACGGTGGCGGTGGCGATCTCGGCGACGCGCTTGCCGACGCCGGTGGAGCCGGTGAAGGAGGTCATGGCGACATCGGGGTGGCCCACGAGCCGCTCTCCGGCGTCCCGCCCGGCCCCGCTGACGATGTTGACGACGCCGTCGGGGATGCCCGCCTCGGTGGCGGCCTGCGCGAAGAGGAGCGAGGTGAAGGGGGTGAGCTCGGCGGGCTTGAGGACGATGGTGTTGCCGGCGGCGATGGCCGGGAGGACCTTCCAGGCGGCCATCTGGAGGGGGTAGTTCCAGGGCGCGATGGAGCCGACGACGCCGATGGGCTCGCGCCGGATGTACGAGGTGTGATCGCCGGAGTACTCACCGGCCGACTGCCCCTGGAGATGCCGTGCGGCGCCCGCGAAGAAGGCGGCGTTGTCGACGGTGCCGGGGACGTCGAACTCCCGGCTCAGCTTGATGGGCTTGCCGCACTGGACCGACTCGGCCCGGGCGAACTCCTCGGCGCGGTCGGCCAGGACGGCGGCGAAGCGGTGCATGGCGTCGGAGCGCTCGCCGGGGGTGGCGCCGGCCCACTCGGGAAAGGCGCGCGCGGCAGCGGCCACCGCGGCGTCGACGTCCTTCTCTCCCCCGAGTTCGTACGTGTGGACCGTTTCGCCCGTGGCGGGGTCGACGACGGCGTGGGTTCTGCCCGATGTGCCCTGGGTCAGCCGACCCGCGATGTACTGCGAACCTTCCGCGAAGTGGTCCTGCGCCTGGAAGTTGTGCATGACGCTCTCCTCCGCCGGCGTCCCCCGTACCGGGGGTTCGGCGTAGCTCCAGATCGATTTGAGTGCCGATCCTGACAGAGCACTGATGCTCCAACAAGTGATTCCGTTGTTGCCTTTTGGTTACGCGACGGAATCTGTCGACCAGGTGTCGAGTCGTCCTGGAAAACCCAGGACGGAGTGTCAGTGGTGCCTGCCAGACTCGCGTGTATGACGAAGATCGACTCGGTGGAGGCGCTGGTCGCGGCGGCGCGCGGGGGCGACCGTGTGAAGTATCTGCACTTCTGGGGGCACCGGCCGCGGCGGGACGGATCCCTGGGGGCCGGCTGCCTGAGCCAGTGGTGGCTCGCGCCGTTCACGGTGGACGGGGTGGAGTACGGGACGGCGGAGCACTGGATGATGGCCGGCAAGGCGCGGCTCTTCGGTGACGCGGAGGCGGAGCGGGCGGTCCTCGCCTCGCGGACACCGGCCGAGGCGAAGAACAACGGCCGCCTGGTGCGGGGCTTCGACGAGGCGATATGGGAGCGGGAGCGCTTCGGGATCGTGGTCGAGGGCAGCGTCCACAAGTTCTCCTCGACGGACGAGCTGCGGTCGTTCCTGGTGGGCACGGGCGAACGCGTCCTGGTCGAGGCAAGCCCCCTGGACCGCATCTGGGGCGTGGGCCTGGCGGCCGACGACGAACGCATCCAGGACCCGGAGCAGTGGCGGGGGCCGAATCTGTTGGGGTTCGCGCTGATGGCGGCGCGGGACCGGCTCCGTTAGGGCCTGTCCGGCGGATCTGGCCGACTCCTGTGGGCGGTGCCTTGTCTCTGCCGGTGAGCGGTGGTCTGGTGCGTGCAGCTGCAAGGCGGAGGATCGAGGCATCGCGGAGCGATGGCGATGGACGACAGCGATGCTGATGGACGACAACGCCGCAGACGTGCGTGCCGGGCCGCCGCGTCCCAGGCAAGATCCGCCGGACAGGCCCTGGGCTGCCGGGCGATCGGGGCCGGGGCCATCCGCCGCTGGGCGGCGGTTCAGTCCACGACCAGGATCGTCGAGTAGCTGCCCCCGCCGTCCGATGCGCCGTCCTCCTCGAAGACGTCGTCCGGGGCGACGATCAGGGCCACCAGCATGCCCACGCCGAGGACGATTCCGGCGATGCCGCAGATGATCCCGGCCAGAGCCTGTCCGGGGTTCGTCGCCTCGCCGCGTCGTGCCTTGCCGCGGCCGATCGCCCCGAAGATGATCGCCAGGATGCCGAGGACGATCGCCAGGGGCCACAGGCAGAAGACGACGGCCGCGATGATGCCGAGGACGAGCGAGGTCACGCCCATGCCATTGGCGGGGCCCATCGGCATGGCGGGCCAGCCGTAGCCGGGCGGGCCCTGGTACCCCGGATAACCGGGATAGCCCTGCTGCCCGGCGTACCCCTGTTGCCCCGCGTATCCCTGCTGCCCGGCGTACCCCTGGTGCCCTGCATACCCCTGCTGGCCCGGCCCCGCCGGGTAGCCGTACGGCGCCTGTCCCGGGCCCTCGGGGCCGATCGGAGGCGGCGGCACCGGCTCTCCCGCGGCGCCCGGCGCGGGCGGCGGAGGCGATGCGAAGGGGTCGCCCGGCATCGCGGCGATGGTCGACTGGTCGTGCACCGAAGGCGCGGGCCACCCCACGGGCCGCCCCGCCCCGCCCTGCGGCGCGTCCTCCGGCGGCGGCGCCCACGGGTCCCGCTTCTCCAGCGGCACGGGCCCGGCAGCCGAGCCACCGGCGGACCCTGCGGCAGACCCGGCAGCGGCCCCGCCGGCCGACCCCGCCGCCTGCACGGACTCCCCCGCCGGACCGTCCTGCGGCGGCGCCCACGGATCCCGCTCGGACCCGGCATCCGGCACGGGCCCCTCGGCCTCGGACATGCGGCGTCACCTCTTTCGTACGTTCCGTCATGCTACGGCCCCGGCCCTGCCCGGGAAGCCGCCCGCCCCCCGCCGAAGCCCCGCGAATACGATGTCCGGCGACCCATCGATCAGCCGATCAAGCCCGTTCCTGGGGAGGAAACCGTGACCGACCACCGCACCGCAGAGCAGCAGCACGCCCCACATGCCTTCATCGCCGGTCTGCCCAAGGCGGAGCTGCATGTGCACCACGTCGGCTCGGCGTCCCCCCGCATCGTCTCCGCGCTCTCCGCCCGCCACCCCGACTCCAAGGTGCCCACGGACGTCGAGGCGCTGGCCGACTACTTCACGTTCACGGACTTCGCCCACTTCATCCAGGTCTACCTCTCCGTGGTGGACCTGATCCGCACCCCGGACGACGTCCGCCTCCTCACCTACGAAGTCGCCCGCGACATGGCCCGGCAGAACATCCGCTACGCGGAGCTGACCATCACCCCCTTCAGCTCCGTGCGCCGCGGCATCGACGACCGCGCCTTCATGGACGCCATCGAGGACGCCCGCAAGGCGGCACAGGACGAGCTCGGCGTCGTACTGCGCTGGTGCTTCGACATCCCCGGCGAGGCGGGCCTCGAATCCGCCGAGGAGACGCTGCGGCTCGCGACCACGGACAAGCTGCGCCCCGAGGGCCTGGTCTCGTTCGGACTCGGCGGGCCCGAGATCGGCGTACCGAGGCCGCAGTTCAAGCCCTACTTCGACCAGGCGATCGCGGCCGGGCTGCACTCCGTGCCGCACGCCGGTGAGACGACGGGACCGCAGACGATCTGGGACGCCCTGACCGAGCTGCGCGCCGAGCGCATCGGGCACGGCACCAGCGCCGCCCAGGACCCGAAGCTGCTCGCGCACCTCGCCGAGCACCGCATCCCGCTCGAGGTCTGCCCGACGTCGAACATCGCGACCCGCGCCGTCACCACGCTCGACGAGCACCCCATCAAGCAGTTCGTCGCCGCCGGGGTGCCGGTCACGATCAACTCGGACGACCCGCCCATGTTCGGCACCGACCTGAACAACGAGTACGCGGTCGCCGCCCGCCTCCTCGACCTCGACGAGCGGGGCGTCGCGGCGCTCGCCAAGAACGCGGTCGAGGCCTCGTTCCTCGACCCGGCGGGCAAGGCGAAGCTCGCCGAGGAGATCGACACGTACACGGAGACGTGGCTCGCCCCCTAGGGCGGCACCACAATGGGCCCATGCGCACCGTGACAGCCGTGGCCCACCGAGGCGATCCCTACCGCGTCCGCGAGAACACCCTCCCGTCCCTGCGTTCCGCGCTCGAACGGGGCGCGGACGCGGTGGAGATCGACGTCCGCGTCACCCGTGACGGCGTTCCCGTCCTGCTGCACGACGCGGGACTCAAGCGGTTGTGGGGCCACGACCGCCCGCTGTCCGCACTCTCGGCGGACGAGGTGCGCGGCCTCACGGGATACGGCGTACCGACCCTCGAAGAGGCCGTCGAAGCGACGGACGGCCACCGCCTGATGGTGGATCTGCCGGGCGCGACGCCGGAGTCCGTCCGTACCGTCATCGGCACGATCGCCGACTGCGGGGCGGCGGAGCGCGCCTACTACTGCGCGGGCGCGCGGACGATGCTCGCGGTGCGCGCCGCCGATCCCGCCGCCGAGATCGCTCTGACCTGGACGAGCCTGGCCCCGCCGCGCCGCGCCGTGCTCGACGCGATCAAGCCGCGCTGGCTCAACTACCGTTTCGCGCTGCTCGACCGCGAGCTGGCCGTCCACGTACGGCGCGAGGGTTTCCTCGTCTCGGCGTGGACCCCGGACACCCGGCGCTCGATGCGCCGCCTGCTGGACATCGGCGTGGATTCGATCACGACGAACCGGGTCGACATCCTGCGCGCCCTGCTGACGCCCGGCACCTGAGCCCGCCAACGCCCGGCCCACCGCACCGAGCCCACCGACACCCAGCCCACCGATCCCTACCCCACAGGCGGCACCATCGCCTGCGCGTCCACCCCCTCCCCCACCCACAGCCCGATCAGCAGCGCGGCGGTCGCCTCGACGAGACCGGCCCGGTCGAGGCCACCGGCGGCGAAGGGCTCGCAGCCGATGTCCTTCACCAGTTCGCGTACGACGTCCAGGGCGCCCGCGTCGTCCCCGCAGACCGGAACCGCGAGCGGCCGGCCGTCGAAGACCGGCGGGTCCATCCGCCACACGTCCTCGTGGCAGAGGTTGAACGCCTTGACGACACGGGCCCCCGGCGCCGCGTCGGCGAGCCGTACCGCAGCGGCCGGCCCGCCCTCGGTGAGCAGGGCGAACCCAGGACCGACCGGGTTCGAACAATCAACCAACACCCGCCCGCGCAGGGCATCCTGAAGCTCACCCGCAAGCCCCGCTCCCACCTCGTAGGGCACGGCGAGCAGCACGGCATCCCCGAACTCGGCGGCCGCACGCACCGTCCCGTGCCTCGCGGCCCCGATCCGCCCCGCGAGCGCCACGGCCCGCCGCTCGTCGCGCCCGCCGATCAGCACGTCGTGCCCGGCCCGCACCCAGTGCGTACCGAGCGCGTCCGCCATGTTGCCCGTACCGACAATCCCTATCCGCATGACAGTGCACCTTTCCCGGCGCCCCCGCTCTGAGGGCGGCTCGGGACGACAGTAGGAAAGGGCTCAGGCACCATTCGGTACGTGACGAACGACGACCTGCTCGCCGACTGCCGCGCCCGGCTCGCCTTCGATCTGCTCTCCAACACCTGGAACGCGGTGGTCCTGTGGGCCCTGCGGCACGGCCCGCGCCGCCCCGGCGAACTGCGCACGCTCATCGGCGGCATCAGCCCCAAGATCCTCACCGAGACCCTCCGCCGCCTGGAGTACAACGGCCTGGTCTCCCGCCACCGGTACGCCGAGTCCCCACCCCGCGTCGAGTACGAACTCACCGCCCTGGGCGGCACGTTGCTCGCGCCCATCGAGTCCTTCGGGGCGTGGGCCTTCGACCACGGCGACGAGGTGATGGCGGCACAGGAGCGAGCCGATGCCGACACCGATGCCGATGCCGACGCCGATGCCGACCCGACCGACAGACCGGCACCCCCTAGGGGCAATCCCCTCAACTTCCCTGAAATCAAGGCGCGTTGACCCCTTGACTCCCTACGGGACTCCGCCCTCCCCAGTGAGGATCCACACCCCCCGGGCGATCGCCAGGATGGAAGCACCACAGCCCACCCCATCCCACCCTGGAGTCACACCGTGCGCCTCGCCGCCCGCACCGCACTCGCCGCCGCCCTGGCCCTGAGCCTGACCGGCACGGCGGTGGCCCCCGCCCTCGCGAGTGCCCCGGCCGCGGCGGCCGGCGCCGGTCACGCCACGACCGACGCGCCCAACGGCAAGGCCCTGCGCGACGCGATCAAGGGGCTGCCGGACGCCGACGCGACCGCCGCGCTCGTCCGCGTGGGCGGCACCGACGGCACATGGCGCGGCAGTTCCGGCGTACACGACATCGAGACGGGCCGTAAGGCGGACCCGCACGGGCGGTTCCGCGCAGGGTCGACGACGAAGATCGTGACCGCGGCCGTGGCGCTGCAGCTCGTCGCGGAGGGCGAGCTGGACCTCGACAAGCCGGTGCAGCACTACATGCCGGAGCTGTTCCCGAAGCAGGAGAAGCCGTTCAAGCCGATTCCCGTACGCAGCCTGCTCAACTACACCAGCGGCATCAAGGCGGGGTTCGCCTTCGACGACGAACTCGCCCACCGCTACGACACCTTGCTGCCGCGGACCGTCGTCGAATCGGCCATCGCCAAGGGCCCGGCGCACGACCCCGGCGACGAGCAGCACTACCGCAACATCGGCTACACCGTGCTCGGCATGCTGATCGAGAAGGTCACCGGTGACACATACGCCCATCAGGCGAGCAAGCGGATCTTCCGGCCGCTGCACATGCGTGACACCTGCTTCCCCGGCTCCGGCCTCCGGATCCGCGGCCCGCACAACCGCGGCTACCAGTCGGTGAAGCAGCCGGACGGCACGACGCGGCTCGTCGACGTCACCGAGTGGGACCAGACGGACCGGTTCGCGGCCGGCGACATGATCTCCTCCACGGCCGATCTGGAGGTCTTCACGCAGGCGCTGTTCGGCGGAAAGGTGCTCGCCGCGCCGCAGCTGAAGGAGATGCTGACCGTGCCCGCGGACATCGAGGGCGCGATGTTCGGCGGGGGGCCGCAGCGGATGGAGGTCGGCGGCAAGGTGGTCTGGCTCAAGACCGGCTCCCGCTACGGCTATCTGAGCATGATCGCCGCCACCGAGGACGGCTCCCGCACCCTCGTCTACTCGGTCAACTCGACCGACGCCAAGGGCACGGGCATGGACCCGGTCGCCGAGCGGATCGCCATGGCCGCCTTCTCCTGACGGCCCGTGCACGACCCACCCACGACCCACCCACGGCTCACCAGCGGCTCACCACCGCTCCCAGTGCAGCACCTGCTCCCGGGGAATCCGCTTCGCGGGCCGGAAGTCCGTGCCGATGGTGTGCGCCACGGGGATCAGCGCCGCCTGCATCACCTCCCCGAAGGGGATGCCGAGGATGCGGGCGGCCTCCTTCTCGTTGGCCACGTTGCCCGATGTCCAGCAGGTGCCGAGGCCGCGGGCGCGGGCCGCGAGCATGAAGCTCCAGACGGCCGGCAGGATCGAGCCCCAGGTCCCCGCCTGGTGGACGATCGCCGCGCCCTCCGTGCGCCCCTCGACGCAGGGGACGACGAGGGCCGGGACCTCGTGCAGATGCCGGTAGAGGTGCGCGGCGCCGGAGAACACGCGGTCCATGACGCCCGGCGCGACGTTCATGCGCGGGATGTCCCGCTCCGGGATCGCCGGTGAGGTGCCGGGGGCAAAGACTCCCGCGCGCCAGGCGTCGGCCAGCGCCGCGCGCCGCTCCGGGTCGGTGACGATCACGAAGTGCCAGCGCTGCCGGTTGCGCCCGGTCGGCGCCTGGACCGCCAAGTCGACGCATTCTTCGAGGAGTTGACGGCTCACGGGCCGCCCGAGGTCAAGCCGGTGGCGTACCGCGCGGGTGGTGGACAGCAGCTGGTCGGAAGAGAGGTCGAGTGTCATGCGTTGACCTTCACGGGCGGTGGCGCCACGGGACAACGGACGGCTTTCACTGAGCGAAAGCCCAGGGGGGACTGCGGGATGGGCGAGAGCGTGGCCGGTCGGGTCTTCTCGGTGCTGGACGCCTTCGCCGACGGACCGGAGTCCCTGCGCCTGACCGACATCGCGCGGCGCACCGGGCTTCCGCTGCCGACCGCGCTGCGCATGGTCCGCGAGCTGGTCGACTGGGGCGGCGTCGAACGCGCCTCGGACGGCTCCTACCGACTGGGTATCCGGATCAGGGCGCTCGGCGCGACGGCGCCCTGCCCTCGCGGCCTGCTCCGGGCGGCGCTGCCCGCGCTGCGTCAGCTCTCGGCCCGGACGGGCGGGGACGCGGATGTCGCGGTGGAGTCGGACGGGGCCGCCCTGTTCCTGGTGAGCGGTGAACGGCTGCCCCTGCACGCGACGGCCGCCGGAAAGGTGCTCCTCGCGGCGGGGCTCGGGAACGTACGCGAGGGCGAACTGCCCCGCCACACCCCGCACACCGTGACCGCTCCCGCCCGCCTGGCGGCGCAACTGGCGCAGGTCCGCGGCTCCGGTCTGGCCACGGCCCACGAGGAGTACCGCCTCGGCGAACTCGCCTGCGCGGCCCCGGTTTCCCCCACCGGCACGACCCTCGCGGCCGTCACGGTCACGGCCCGCACGACCGGCGTCCCGCAGGCCCGTCTGGCGGCGGCGGTGCGCGAGGCGGCCCGGGCGACGACGGAGGCACTCCGGACGGCCCCGTACGGTGGCTGACCGAAGGCGAGGGAAGGAGGACCGTTCATGGCGTCCGCATGGAACTGGGAGACCGCCGAGGGCCTGCTGGGCATCGACCACCCCGCCGAGGTGGACGCGGCGTTCGAGCGCGGCGAGCGACCGCTCGGCACGGCGGTGATCGGACTGGCCTTCAACTGCCCCCTGGAGGAGGCCGCACCCCGCATCCTGCGCGCGATGCGGCTGCCGGACCACGGCCAACGCGGCTTCGCCTACACGGCGGCGGGCACCGCGGCCCGGCTGCACGGCAGGCTGACCCCGGAGCTCTACGCCGCGCTGCGCGCGGAAGGCCACAGAGGCCTCGCCGAGACCGCCGTCGACGACACCCTCACGTTCGTGCCGTTCCGCCGGCTACCGCCCTGGTTCAAGTGGCGGAAGGTGGCATCGAGGGTGCTGGACAAACTGGAGACCTGGCGGCTGCGCTCCTCGTACGCGCTCGAGGACGCCCGAGAGGCCCTGCGCCGCCGCCGCTCCTGACCGGCGGAGCACCGCCTACAACCCCGCGATCGCGTTCCACCGCTTGGCGAACTCCGTCCGCTCCTGCGACTTGATGTCCCGCGCGATGGCGAGACGCCCCCGCATCGCGTCGTCCGGGAAGATCAGCGGGTCCTCGGCGAGCGCGGCCAGCTCCTTGTCCTTGGAGGAGGCGAGGACGTCGCGGGCCGCCGGGACGGGGCAGACGTAGTTGACCCAGGCGGCGAGTTCCGCGGCGACCTCGGGGTCGTAGTAGTAGTCGATCAGGCGCTCCGCGTTCCGCTTGTGGCGGGCCAGGTTGGGGACCATCAGGGACTCCGCCCACAGTTCGGCGCCCTCCTCGGGGACGACGAACTCGATGTCCGGGTCGTCGGCCTGGAGCTGGATGACGTCGCCGCTGTAGGCCTGGCAGGCCAGGACGTCACCGCTGGAGAGGTCCTTGATGTAGTCGTTGCCCGTGAAGCGGCGGATGTGTTTCGACGCCACCAGCTTCTCCACCCTGTCGCACACCTTGTGGAAGTCGTCCGCCTTCCACTTGGTGATGTCGACCCCGTCTCCCTGCATCAGCAGCGCGAACGCCTCGTCGAGGCCGGAGAGCAGTGTGACCCGGCCCTTGAGGTCGTCGGCCCACAGGTCGGAGACCTGTTTGATCTCGCGGCCGACCCTCCGCTTGTTGTACGCGATGCCGGTGATGCCCGACTGCCACGGCACGGTGTGCTTACGCCCGGGGTCGAAGCTCGGTGAACGCAGCAGCGGGTCGAGGTACCTGGTGACGTTGGGCTGCTCGGCGCGGTCCATCTCCTGGACCCAGCCGAGGCGTACGAAGCGGGCGCACATCCAGTCGCTGATGACGATGAGGTCGCGGCCGGTCTCCTGATGGTTCATCAGGGACGGGCTGATCTTGCCGAAGAACTCGTCGTTGTCGTTGATCTCTTCGGTGTAGCGGACGTCTATGCCCGTCTGCTTCTCGAAGGCGTCGAGCGTGGGCCGCTTCGTCGCGTCATCGTCGTCGGTGTCGATGTACAGCGGCCAGTTGGCGAAGGTCAGCGTGCGGTCCTGCCGGGACCGGTCCCGCGCGGAGCGCTCGTCGGGCGCGATGTACGCCGCCGGCACACCGCACCCCGCGAGCGCACCCATCGCACCGATCGCCGCACCACCGCCCAGGGCTCGGAGCAGGGAACGGCGGGACACGGAGGAGGGCATGAGGTTCGCTCGCACCCCGGCAGCATGCGCCCGTGTGGCCCGTACAAGCAATGGACGCTGCGTCGAGCCCGGCGGTCCGGACCCGACACCCTGTCGATCACCCGGCGCCGCCGGTGGCCGGCCCGGCGCTCACGCCCGCGGCTCCAGCCACCCCGCCAGGTCCCCCGCCGTGATCCGGTCCAGCGGGGCCGCGTCGACCGGCCCCGGATAGAGCCGGTACACCGTGCCGGACGCGACCTCGTCCGCGCCCGGCAACTCCCCGTACAGGAGGGCCAGAAGGGCACGGCGGTCGGCCAGCTCCGGCTCCGCGCGCAGCGCGTCCGGCTCCCAGCCGTCGCGGATCCGCAGCGCGAAGTCGGCGCGCGGCTCGTCCTCGGCGCGGCGGTATCCCCACAGGACGTGCCCGCGTCCGCGCACGTACACGTCGCCGTCCGTGCGGGCGGCCGCCGTCCAGCAGGCCAGGTCCCAGAGCGTGGCCCGGCCGCGCGGCTGGAAGGTGTCGAGCAGGTCGTGTCCGAGGTGCGCGAGCTGCCGCTTGTACCGCCACACGGAGTGGTTGCCCCCGGAGGTGGCGAGCGTGACGTCGGCCCACCACGCGTGCCGGGTACGCAGGTCGACGATCATCGGCACCCGCAGCGTCGCGTCCCCCGCGAGGTCGAAGCGCTGCCGCACGGTCCGCGGGTCGTACGTCGCCCGCCCCTTGCGCTCCACCGCCATGAACCCCGCGAAGGCGTCCGGGAGTTCGTCGAAGGGCACGTCGTTGTACGAGAGCACGACGGGGACGACGAATCGCACCCCCGCGTTCGCAAGGCGCGGCAGGTCGAGGTCCAGGTACTCGGTGGCGCCGTGCGGGGCGGGCGCCGACGTCAGGTCCCCGGAGTGCCGGGCCGCGCCGCCCGCGTACTGCAGATGCGTGTAGTCGCACAGGCCGACGAACCGCCACAGGTCGTCGTAGAGCGCGACGGACAGATCGAGGTCCACGCGCTTGCCCTTGGGCTGCAGCCAGTGCAGGAAGAGCCGCACGGTCTCGCTGTCGGCGGGCATCGGCAGCGAGCTGCCGCGCGGCACCGCGACCAGCGAGGCCGCCGAGGCGCGCTCGGCGAACGGCACGGGCAGGTCGGCGAGCGAGGCGTCCAGGACGGCCAGGTCGTACCGCTCGTCCTCCGAGCAGCCCGTGGCAAGCCTCCGCACGGCCTCCGCCTCGATCAGCTCACCGGCGCGCCCCGCCACGCGGGAGGGCAGCGGCGGCCTCCGGTCCTCGACCGCGTATGCCTTGGTGACCCGGCCGCGCGGGAAGAAGACACGGCGGTGCCCGGGTATGTTCCGGATCTTCAGCTGACCGAACGCGCCGAGCAGCGGTCCGGGAGCGGTGCCCGGCAGCGCGTGCGCGAGCGCCTCGCCCACCGGCTCCGGGAGGGTGACCGAGCCGGAGCGGGCCAGCAGCAGGTCCAGGCGGCGCAGCAGCTCGCCGGGGCGCTCGCGCAGCAGGCCCGCCGCGGCCGTGGTGTCCCAGCGGCCGAGCGCCTCCTCGACCCGCCCCTGCCAGGTGACGACGCGCAGCCGGTCGCCCGCCAGGCGGACGTCCTCGTGCCGGGCGGACTCGGCGAGCAGCGTTTCGGAGAGCGCGCCGTCGTCCAGGCGCGTCCCTCGAAGGACCGCGAAGGCGAGCGCCACGCGCGCGTGCCGGTGGGCGTGCTCGAAGGGGTGCAGGATCTCCCCGGCCCGCTTCCAGACGCGGGGGTGCCGGGCCATGTCCTCGGCGAGCCGCCGGAAGTCCAACCCGTCCAGCAGGGCGAGGAGTTCACGGCGTACAGGACGGGAAAGCCCGCGCAGGCGGGGCAGCTGGAGCAGGTCGGGGTCGCCCCCGGAACGTACGACGAGAAGGCGCAGCACATCGGTGGCGGTGTCCGCGTACCGCCCGACCAGCGGACGCACCTCGGGCAGGTCGAGCAGCGGCGCGAGGGCGAGTGCCTTGCTCTCGCGCAACGGGATGGCCGCGGGAAGCCAGTCGGCGGCGTCGGCCGGGTCCAGGTGCCCCAGGAGCAGCACGAGGTCGTCGTGATCCAGGGGGTTGAGGGGCGTTCGGCGGGCGAGCAATGCCCCCAGCTCATCGGCGGCGTCGCCCGGCGCCCCGAGCCGCAGCGCGCGCAGCACCGGACCGCCGTCACCGCCGAGCCCCGCCCCCGTGTCCAGCCAGGGATCGGTGGGCCCGTCCGTCTCGTAGCGCTGCTCGCAGATCGGGCAGCCGTACCACTCGCAGCACTCGTCGCAGCAGCCCCAGTCGGTCTTCTTGCCGGGGCGGCAGTCGTCGCAGAGGAGATGCGCGCAGGGCGCGAGCGCGCGCACCCGTGCCGTGGTGCCCGCGCAGTTCATGCAGGGCTGGTGCGGCTGGGCGGCGAGGTGCGCGGCGACGGCCGCGGTGAAGCGGTCGTACGCGTACTGGTACGGAATCTCGTCGGGGTACCGCTCGAACAGCGGGGCATGGTGCCGGTCGGAGCCGAGCAGCGCGTCGACTCCGGCGAGCAGCCGCAGCCCGGTCGCCCGCAGCTCCCGGAGGGACAGCGCGGTCAGCGCGCGGCGCAGCGGGGCGGTCAACAGGTGCCCGCGGTCGGCGAGTTCGGCTTCGAGTACGACGACTGCGGCATCGGTCTCGGCACAGCGCCCCGCGCCCTCGGGTACGTACACGGTCTGCCGACGGCGCAGCAGCAGCCCCGCGAGATCGTCGGTCGTCGTCATCAACTCACACCCCCCGTGCGGCAGAAGGCGGGGGCGGAGAGTGCGTGCGCTACGGATCTTTTTGCAGAAGAAGAAAAGAAGGAAGCACACGACGGAGCCGCCCCCGCGTACGCAACCGTACGCGGGGGCGGAAGGGCCGGGCACCTCAATTAGGCGCCGGGCGAAGCGGTGGTGCTCAGCCCTCGATGGACGTCATCACGTGCTTGATGCGCGTGTAGTCGTCGAAGCCGTAGCCCGAGAGGTCCTTGCCGTAGCCGGACTTCTTGAAGCCGCCGTGCGGCATCTCCGCGACGAGCGGGATGTGCGTGTTGATCCAGACGCAGCCGAAGTCGAGGACCTTGGACATCCGCATGGCGCGGGCGTGGTTCTGCGTCCAGACGGAGGAGGCGAGGGCGTAGTCGACGCCGTTCGCGTACTCGACGGCCTGCTCCTCGTCCGTGAAGGACTGGACGGTGATGACCGGGCCGAAGACCTCGTTCTGGATGATCTCGTCGTCCTGCTTGAGGCCCGAGACGACGGTCGGGGCGTAGAAGTAGCCCTTCTCGCCGACCCGCTGGCCGCCCGCCTCGACCTTGGCGTGCGCCGGAAGGCGGTCGATGAAGCCGGAGACCTGCTTCAGCTGGTTGGCGTTGTTGAGCGGGCCGAACAGCACGTCCTCGTCGTCCGGCTGGCCGGTCTTCGTGTCGGCGGCGGCCTTGGCGAGCGCCGTCACGAACTCGTCGTGGATGGACTCGTGGACGAGCACGCGCGTGGCGGCCGTACAGTCCTGGCCCGCGTTGAAGAAGCCCGCCACCGAGATGTCCTCGACGGCCTTGGCGATGTCGGCGTCCTCGAAGACGACGACCGGCGCCTTGCCGCCCAGCTCCAGGTGGACCCGCTTGAGGTCCTTGGAGGCGGACTCGGCGACCTGCATGCCGGCGCGCACCGAACCGGTGATGGAGGCCATCGCCGGGGTCTTGTGCTCGACCATCGCGCGGCCCGTGTCACGGTCGCCGCAGACGACGTTGAAGACGCCCTTGGGGACGATGGAGCCGATGATCTCGGCCATCAGGACGGTCGAGGCGGGGGTGGTGTCCGACGGCTTCAGGACGACCGTGTTACCGGCCGCGAGCGCCGGGGCGAACTTCCAGACGCCCATCATCATCGGGTAGTTCCACGGCGCGACCTGCGCGCAGACGCCGATCGGCTCGCGGCGGATGATGGAGGTCAGACCCTCCATGTACTCGCCGGCCGAGCGGCCCTCGAGCATCCGGGCCGCACCCGCGAAGAAGCGGATCTGGTCGACCATGGGCGGGATCTCCTCAGACCGGGTGAGTCCGATCGGCTTGCCCGTGTTCTCGACCTCGGCCGCGATGAGCTCCTCGGCGCGCTCCTCGAACGCGTCGGCGATCTTGAGGAGGTACTTCTGGCGCTCGCCCGGCACCAGGTCACGCCAGGCGGGGAACGCGGCGGCGGCCGCCTCCATGGCGGCGTCCACGTCGGCCTGGCCCGACAGCGGCGCGGTGGCGTACGGCTCGCCGGTGGCGGGGTTGACCACCTCAGTGGTCCGGCCGTCGGCGGCGTCCCGGAATTCTCCGTCGATGTAGTTACGCAGACGGCGCAGCTCGGTGGTCACTTCCGGCCCTCCAGTCAGATGTCCAGTGGATGAGACACCCACCCTAGTCGTTCTACCAACGCTTTCAACATACCCGGCCGCCCAGAACTGCGAAATCCGTGACGTTCGAAGCTCCAAACAACGAATTTCATCGATCTGACCTTGCGGAACCGACGAGACCTGTGCACCATGGGGTTGTGGCCAGTCGCAGCGCAGATTCCAGCAGTTCCCGACACGGGAACGGTTCTTCGTCCATCGACGCCGTCTCCCTGGCGATCATCGAACAGCTTCAGGAGGACGGACGCCGTCCGTACGCCGCCATCGGCAAGGCCGTGGGCCTGTCCGAGGCAGCCGTACGGCAGCGCGTCCAGAAGCTGCTCGACCAGGGCGTGATGCAGATCGTCGCCGTCACGGACCCGCTCACCGTGGGTTTCCGACGGCAGGCGATGGTCGGCATCAATGTCGAGGGCGATCTGGATCCTGTCGCCGAGGCACTGACGGCCATGGCCGAGTGTGAGTACGTGGTGATGACCGCGGGCTCCTTCGACCTGATGGTGGAGGTCGTCTGCGAGGACGACGACCACCTTCTCGAAGTGATCAACAAGCGCATCCGCGCCCTCCCCGGCGTGCGCTCCACCGAGAGCTTCGTTTATCTGAAGCTCAAGAAGCAGACCTATATGTGGGGAACCCGATAGCCGTGAGCAAGGACCTCAGCCAGACCGCGTACGACCACCTGTGGATGCACTTCACCCGCATGTCGTCGTACGAGAACGCGCCCGTTCCCACCATCGTGCGTGGCGAGGGCACCTACATCTTCGACGACAAGGGCAAGAAGTACCTGGACGGCCTCTCCGGCCTGTTCGTGGTCAACGCGGGCCACGGTCGTCACGAGCTCGCCGAGACCGCCTACAAGCAGGCTCAGGAGCTGGCCTTCTTCCCGGTGTGGAGCTACGCCCACCCCAAGGCCGTCGAGCTTGCCGAGCGTCTCGCGGACTACGCGCCGGGCGACCTCAACAAGGTCTTCTTCACCACCGGTGGCGGCGAGGCCGTCGAGACCGCGTGGAAGCTGGCGAAGCAGTACCACAAGCTCAACGGCAACCACACGAAGTACAAGGTCATCTCCCGCGCGGTCGCCTACCACGGCACCCCGCAGGGCGCCCTGTCCATCACCGGTCTGCCGGCCCTGAAGGCCCCCTTCGAGCCGCTCGTCCCGGGCGCGCACAAGGTGCCGAACACCAACATCTACCGCGCCCCGATCCACGGCGACGACCCGGAGGCCTTCGGCCGCTGGGCCGCCGACCAGATCGAGCAGGAGATCCTCTTCGAGGGCCCGGAGACGGTCGCGGCCGTCTTCCTGGAGCCGGTGCAGAACGCCGGTGGCTGCTTCCCGCCGCCGCCCGGCTACTTCCAGCGCGTGCGCGAGATCTGCGACAAGTACGACGTGCTGCTCGTCTCCGACGAGGTCATCTGCGCCTTCGGCCGTCTCGGCACGATGTTCGCCTGTGACAAGTTCGGCTACGTCCCGGACATGATCACCTGCGCCAAGGGCATGACCTCGGGCTACTCCCCGATCGGTGCCTGCATCGTCTCGGACCGCATCGCCGAGCCGTTCTACAAGGGCGACAACACCTTCCTGCACGGCTACACCTTCGGTGGTCACCCCGTGTCCGCCGCGGTCGGCCTCGCCAACCTCGACATCTTCGAGAAGGAGGGTCTCAACCAGCACGTCCTCGACAACGAGGACGCGTTCTACCAGACCCTGCGCAAGCTGCTGGACCTGCCGATCGTCGGCGACGTCCGCGGCAACGGCTTCTTCTACGGCATCGAGCTGGTGAAGGACAAGGACACCAAGGAGTCCTTCAACGACGAGGAGACGGAGCGCGTCCTGTACGGCTTCCTCTCCAAGGCGCTGTACGACAACGGCCTGTACTGCCGCGCCGACGACCGTGGCGACCCGGTCGTCCAGCTGGCCCCGCCGCTGATCTCCAACCAGGACACCTTCAACGAGATCGAGGGCATCCTGCGCCAGGTCCTCACGGAGGCCTGGACCAAGCTCTGAGTCACCCCGTGACCTGAGGTCAGCGACACCGGCCCGGGGGCGCCCGTTCGAGTGAGAACGGGCGCCCCCGGGCCGCGTCGTTTCCCGGCTTCGCGACCCGGATCCCTAGCGTGCCCAGTGACCGATCGGCCCCGCCTTCGTTCCCCCGGACGGGGGAGGCAAAACTGATCTGAACCGAGGTGTACGTGATGGTGGCCCCACCGGACAACGACGTGCTGTGGGCACGCGCCCTGCACATCACACACAACGGCTCGCCCGCGCTCAGCGGCGTATCGCTCGGCGTCCGCGAGGGCGAGATCCTCGCCGTCAGCGGCCCGCGCGGCTGCGGCAAGACGACCCTGCTGCGCTGCCTCTCGGGCCAGCTCCTGCCCCAGCAGGGCGAGGTCTGGTTCAACAGCGCCCCCGTGCACACGATGAGCGCGGCGGCCCGCGAACGGCTGCGCCGCGACCGCTTCGGCTGGATCGACCCGGAGCCGCGCCTGGTGCCCGAGCTCACCGCCTGGGAGAACGTCGCGCTGCCGCTGATGCTGCGCGGCACGTCGAACCGCGGCTCGCGGACCGTCGCCCAGGAGTGGATGGAGCGCCTCGACATCGGCGACTGCGCCCGCAAGCGCCCGCACGCGCTGCTCCAGGCCCAGCGCCAGCGCGTCGTCGTCGCCCGCGCCCTGGTCACCATGCCGTCGGTGATCTTCGCCGACGAGCCCACCGCCCCGCTGCACCGCGCCGACCGGGCCCACGTCCTGCGCACGCTGACCACCGCGGCCCGCTCGCACGGCATCACCGTGGTCCTCGCCACACACGACGCGGAGGTGGCGGCCCTCGCGGACCGTACGGTCGCGCTGCTCGACGGGCGGCGGGTGCACACGGTGCATCTGCCGGGGGCGGAGGGGGTCACGGCTCCCGGAGGCACGGGCGCCACGGCCGACGAGGTCCCCGGCGGCTCCGACGCGGAAGGCCGGGCCGCGTGCTCGCTCTCCGTCTAGCCCGCGGCGCCCATCCCCTGGTCCAGCTGCGCCGTCTGCTGGTCGCCGCCGCCTCGGCCGGCACCGGATTCCTGCTGCTGTGCACTCTGGGGTACGCGATGGGCCATCCGGAGGCGTCGGGCCCCGCCGTGCTGCGCCTTGCCTGGTGCCTGGCGCCGATCGCCGCCACCGTCTACTTCGCCGTGGCCGTCGCGCGCACGGACCCGGCGACCCGGCCGCGTACCGGACTCTCCGCCGTGGGGCTCGGCCCGGCCAAGCTGAGTGTGCTCGCCGCGATCTCCACGGCCGTGGCCTGCACGCTCGGCTCCATGGTGGCCCTGCTGTTCTTCCTGCACCTGCGGGGCGACCTGACCGGGCTGCCGTTCGACGGCGCCGCGGCCGAACTCCTCGCCGCCGACACGCCGTTGCCGCTCGCCGCCGCGCTGACCCTGCTCGCCCTGGTGCCCCTCGCCGCCTCCCTGGCCAGCGCCCTCGTGCTCCGGCCGCGCCCCGCCAAGCCCGGCGCCGAGCAGGAGCGGGAGGACCCGGAGCGGCCGGACGCCCCGGCCACGGCGCCGAACGGGCTGCCCTGGGGGATCGCGCTGCTCGCCGCCGGCCTCGCCGTCGAGACGTACGCGAGCCGGGCCGGCGGTGCTTCGGGCCCCGCCATGCCGGGCGGCCTCACCGGCGGCCCCGCGGGCGTGCTCGCCGGATGGGCGCTGACGGCGGTCGGCCTCGCGGTCGCGGGCCCCGGCCTCACCCATCTGTGCGGGCGGCTGCTGCAGTCGGTGCGGCCCGGCGCGATGCGGCTGCTCGCGGGGCGCGCGCTCCAGGAGGAGGCGCGGCGGATCGGCCGGCCGCTCGGCGTGCTGTGTGCCGTGGCGTCGGCGGCGTACGCGGCACTCACGCTGTACGCGGGCGCCCGCCCCGACGTCGGCCCGCTGACCACGCTCGGCTCGCTGCTCGTCGTGGGCTGCGCGGTGCTGACCCTCGCCACGGCCGCGGTCGAGGCGAAGCACGAGCGCTCGGACACCACGGCGGCGCTGCTGCAACTGGGGGCGCCGATGACGCTGCTGCGCGGTTCGGCGGCGCTGCGCGCGGGTGCCCTCGCGGCGGTCTTCGGTCCGCTGACGTGGATCGTCGCGGAGCTGGCCGCGCTGCCGCTCGCGTAAGGCGTATCGGCTCGGCAGCTCGGCAACTCGGCAGCTCTGCGAAAAAAGTTCGGGCGGGCCGATGAGTTCCGCGCGGGCCCGGCGTCTAACCCTCCGTAAGGCACACGACGCACGGACCACACCGGGCTCAACGGTCAACGCTCAACGGGAGAGACACATGTACCAGCAGATGATCTTCGTCAACCTCGCCGTCGCCGATGTCGACAGCACGAAGAAGTTCTTCACGGAGCTCGGCTACACGATCAACCCGCAGTTCACCACGGACGACTGCGCCTGCGTCGTGATCAGCGACACCATCGTGGCGATGATGCTGGGCAAGCAGCGCTACGCGGAGTTCACCGAGAAGCAGATCGCGGATTCGACGACCACCAGCGAGGCACTGCTCTGTCTGAGCGCCGAGAGCCGCGAGAAGGTCGACGAGCTGGTCGACAAGGCGCTGGCCGCCGGCGCCACGGCGGGCCGTACGCAGGACTACGGCATGATGTACGGCCGCAGCTTCGACGACCTGGACGGCCACACGTGGGAGATCATGTGGATGGACCCGACCGCCGTCGAGGGCTGAGCTCGGCCGCGCGGAGCGTGCTGCCTAGCATGAGCGGATGCAGCCGACTCCCGAATCCGTATCCGTATCCGTATCCGGATCCGCCCACGCTCCGTCGCCCGGCCAACTGCCGGGCGACGACCGCGAGATCGAGACGCTCGCCGAGTTCGACGACCTGGCTGCGGGCGGCTCGATCGCCGGATGCCGGGTCCAGGCCATAGATCTGACGGGGCGTACGGCGGCGCTCCTGTCCTGCGACACCACGGGCGCGGTGTTCCTCGGCTGCCCGATGGAGCAGTCCGCGGCCGACGCGGTGCGTTCGGCGGGCGCCCTGGTCTTCCCGCCGGTGCCGGGCCTGCCGTTCGATCCGTACCGGGGTCTGCTCTACACGCCGGACGAGCTGTTCGCGGGCCTCGCCGAGCGCGGCTACGACGCGACGCCCGACGCCCTCGCCTACGAGTGGTTCCAGCGGACCAAGGCGGACGGCGACGTCTTCTCCTCGATGCTCCGCGCGATCCACGACGACTCGGTCTCCGACGCCCTGGACGAACTGCTCGTCGGCGCACGGGTGGTGGGCGTCATGGGCGGGCACGCGATGGCCCGTGGCACGGCTGCGTACGAGGGTGCGGCGCGACTCGGCCGTTCGCTCGCCCGCGCGGGGTTCATGGTCGCCACGGGCGGCGGCCCCGGCGCGATGGAGGCGGCGAATCTGGGCGCGTACGCGTCGGTCTTCCGCGACGAGATGCTGGACGAGGCGCTGGAACTCCTGGCCAAGGCCCCCTCCTTCACCCCGTCGGTCACCGAGTGGGCGCGGGCGGCCTTCGACGTCCGTGGCCGCTGGCCGGACGGCGGAGCGTCGGTGGGCATCCCCACGTGGTTCTACGGCCACGAACCGCCGAATGCCTTCGCCTCGCACCTGGGCAAGTACTTCGCCAACGCGACCCGCGAGGACGGCCTGCTCGCCCGCTCGAACGCGGGCGTGGTCTTCCTGCCCGGCGCGGCGGGCACGGTCCAGGAAATCTTCGACGCGGCGACCCCGAACTATTACGAGTCACGGGGCGAGCCGGTCCCGATGGTCCTGGTCAACCGCACCCACTGGACGGAGAATCTCCCGGCGTGGCCGCTGCTGCAGGCGCTGGCGCGGGAGCGGTCCATGGAGCCGCGGATCACCTTGGTGGACGACGTGACGGCCGTCCCGGCCGCCTTGGCTGAGCTGTCGGCTTCCCAGTCCGGTTGACCGCGGGTACTTCGTGGCTGGTCGCGCAGTTCCCCGCGCCCCTTCGGGGCGCTTTCAGCCCGTCCGGCGATTGAGGACGGGGTTGGGGATTGATCACCCGAACGAAGCCCGCTCCAGCCAGAAGTCCAGCAACTCCCGCTCCCCCAGCACCTCGACGCCCCCGTCATCGGGCGACCGCCGCCGGTAGAAGGCGAGCAGTACCTCGGTCAACGGCCCCCGCAGAGCGACGGTCGCCTTCTCATGCCCCCGCCGCCAGTCGAACCCGTCCTCGCCGAACTCGATGAGCCACTCCGCGTTCAACTCCGCGGCCGCGTCCGTGGCGTGCAGATGAATGCTGCGCCCGCCGCCCCGCAACTCGGCCGCACTGTCCGAGGGGTCGGACCGCTGCACGAACCGCACGATCTCCAGCCACTCGTCGATCGCGTCGGCCGCCACCTCCGGCGCGACCTCATAGGGAACCCCCGCGGCGATCGCCGCGTCCGCGCGGTGGACGGCCACCTCATGGGTCATGCGACGGGCCCAGAACCCGGCGTCCTGCCGGTCGGACCAGCTCCACACGGCCGTATCGGCAGGCACACCCCCCAGCGTCTTCGCCGCGAGCTCCGCGGTCTCCGCCAGCCACGCGTCAAGCGCAGCGGCATCATCCCCCTCGGGCCCGCGAATACCGGAGACCTGCTCCTCCGGGATGTCCTCCGTGGCCCGGGTCGCCACCAGCCGCTCGGCCCACCGCACGGCGCCACCCACATGCCGGGCGAGGTCGGCCAGGGTCCACTCAGGACAGGTCGGTACGGTGGCGGAGAGGTCGGCCCCGGCCAAGGTCGCCCTGAACTGGCCTAGCTGACCGGCGACTTCGGCGCAGTAACGGTCGTAATCCATGGTCGTCATGTGCCGCACCCTAGGCAGGCCGCCAGGGAGATCACACCTCGATTTCGCCCAGCGCGACGACATCCCCCGCGTCGAACCCGACCCCCACCGTCTCCCCGACCCCCGGCGCGTCCCGCAGCGCGCACGCCGCCTCCAGCCGGGGTCCCGTCCGGGGCTCCAGATGTACGGCGACATGGGTGCCCCGGAAGGTCCGCGCCGTCACCACGCACGGCAGCCCATCGTCGGCGGCCACGAGCCGCACCCCGGCGGGCCGTACGAGCAGCCTGCACCGGCCGTCCCGCACCCCGCCCGGCGGCACCGGAACCTTGCCCCACACCGTGTCCGCCACGTCACCCGCGACCGTCGCGTCGACGATGTTGTCGAAGCCGAGGAACCGCGCGACGAACTCGTCCGCCGGGTGCTGCCACACCTCAAGTGGCGTACCGGACTGGGCGATCCGCCCGTCCCGCATCACGACGACCCGGTCCGCGAGCGCGAACGCCTCACCCTGGTCGTGCGTGACGGCAAGGACCGTCGTACCCAACTCGTGGAAGAGTTCCCGGAGTTCGACGACGAGGCGTTCCCGGAGCGAACGGTCGAGCTGCCCGAGCGGCTCGTCCAGCATCAGCAGCCGTGGCCGTGGCGCGAGCGCCCGGGCCAGCGCCACCCGCTGCTGCTCCCCGCCGGACAGCGAGCCCACCGCCCGCCGCTGCGCCCCCGGCAGCCCCACCAGATCGAGCAACTCGGCCACCCGGTCGGCCTGTTCGCCGCGCGTCGCACCGCGCATCCGCAGCCCGAAGGCGACATTGCCCGCCACGTCACGCTGCGGGAAGAGCTGATGGTCCTGGAACATCAGGCCGACGCCCCGCTTGTGCGCGGGCACCCCGCGCTGGTCGCGGCCGTCGAGCAGGACCTGCCCCGCGTCCAGCTCCTGGAGCCCCGCGACGGCCCTGAGGAGCGTCGACTTGCCGCTGCCGCTCGGCCCGAGGACACACACCGTCTCGTGCTCGGCGACCTCAAGGCCGACGCCGTCGAGGACGGCCCGCTCCCCGAACCGCACCGTCGCGTCCGCCAGCGTCAGCAGCCCCGCACGCGTCGTCGCCCCCGTAGCCACACCTGCGGCCGCATCCATCAGAACTCCCCTGTCGTGCGGTCGGTACGGAGCCGTTCGAGCAGCAGCAGCGACACCGCACACACCACCATCAAGATCGTCGAAAGGGCCATCGCCTGGCCGTAGTTGAGCTCCCCGGCCCGCCCGAGCAGCCGCGCCACGGCGACCGGGAGCGTCGGGTTGTCCGGCCGCGCGATGAACACCGTCGCGCCGAACTCGCCGAGCGACACGGCGAAGGCGAACCCCGCGGCGATCAGCAGCGCCCGCCGCACCATCGGCAGGTCGACCTCCCGCCACGCCCGCAGCGGCGACGCCCCGAGCACGGCCGCCGCCTCGCGCAGCCGCCCGTCCACGGCACGCAGGACGGGCAGCATCGTGCGTACGACGAAGGGAACGCCCACCAGCGCCTGGGCCAGGGGCACCAGGATCCAGCTGGAACGCAGGTCGAGCGGCGGCTTGTCGAGCGTGATCAGGAAACCGAAGCCGACCGTCACGGCGGACACCCCGAGCGGCAGCATCAGGAGCGCGTCGAAGCCGCGCACCAGACGACCGGCCTTCCGGGTCAGCGCGGCGGCGGCGAGACCGCCGATCAGCAGGGCGATGGCGGTGGCGGCAAGGGCGTACTGGAGCGAATTCCAGACGGCCTCGATCGGCGGGACGAGGAAGGCGCCGCCGTCCGCCGAGGTCAGCTCCTTGTAGTAGGTGAAGCCGTAGCCGCCGGGACCGCTCAGCGACCGTTCGATCAGCACGCCGAGCGGCAGCAGGATCAGCACGGCCACCGTGAGCATGACCCCGCCGAGCAGCGCCCACTGGCCCGCGCCGCGCGGCCGGCGCGCGACCGTGGCGGCGTCGACCAGCTTCAGTGCGGTCTCGCGCCGACGCACGGTCCACGCGTGCACGCCGAGGATCGCGCCGACCGCCGCGAACTGCACGAGGGTCAGGACGGCGGCCGTCGGCAGGTCGAGGAGCTGGGCGGTCTGCCGGTAGATCTCGACTTCGAGCGTCGAGTACGCGGGGCCGCCGAGGATCTGGACGACGCCGAAGGAGGTGAAGGTGAAGAGGAAGACCATCAGCGCGGCCGCCGCGACGGCCGGGCCGAGCGCGGGCAGCGTCACCGTCCGCCAGGCGGTCCAGCGCGACGCGCCCAGCATCCGTGCGGCCTCTTCCTGCCGCGGATCGAGCTGCGACCACAGCCCTCCCACGGTCCGCACGACGACGGCGTAATTGAAGAAGACATGGGCGAGCAGAATCGCCCACACCGTCGTGTCGAGCCGCAGGCCCCACATCTCGTCGAACAGACCCCCGCGCCCGATCAGCGCGAGGAACGCGGTCCCGACGACGACGGTGGGCAGCACGAACGGCACTGTGACGACGGCCCGCAGCACCTGCTTGCCCCTGAACTCGAAGCGCGCGAAGACATACGCGCCGGGGAGCGCGATCAGCAGCGTGAGCGCGGTCGACGCGAGCGCCTGCCAGGTGGTGAACCAGAGCACGTGCCGGATGTCCGACTGCCCGAGCACCTCCGCGATCCGCCCGAACTGCCACTGCCCGCCCACCTTCAGGCCGCGCGCGACGATCGCGGCGACCGGATAGGCGAAGAACACGGCGAAGAACGCGACGGGCACGGCCAGCAGACCGAGCCGCGCCGCGCTCCCACGCGTGAGCCCCTTACGGGACCTGCCTACTTCAGTACGAGCGAGGTCCACGACTTGACCCACTGCTCACGGTTGTCGGCGATCTTCTCCGGGGCCATGGTCTGCGGCTTGTCGACGCTCACGCCGTGCTCCGTGAACAGTTCGGGCAGCTTGGTGTCCTTGACCGCCGGGTTCACGAACATGGAGAGCGGCAGGTCCTCCTGGAACCGCTTGCTGATCAGGAAGTCGATCAGCGCCTTGCCGCCCTTCTCGTTCCGCGCGCCGTTCAGCAGGCCCGCGAACTCGATCTGGCGGAAGCAGGTGCCGGTGGCGACGCCGGTCGGCGCCTCCTTGGGCTGCGGCTTGGCGTAGAGCACCTCGACGGGCGGCGAGGAGGCGTAGGAGACGACGAGCGGCCGGTCGCCCTTGGCCTTCTTGCCGCCGGCGGAGCCGGAGAACTCCTCGTTGTAGGCCTGCTCCCAGCCGTCGACGACCTTGACGCCGTTGGCCGTGAGCTTCTTCCAGTAGCCCTGCCAGCCGTCGTCGCCGTACTCGGCGGCGGTCCCGAGCAGGAAGCCGAGGCCGGGCGAGGACGTCGCGACGTTCTCGGTGACCAGCAGGTCCTTGTACGCGGGCTTGACCAGGTCGTCGAGCGTCTTCGGCGGCGCGAGCTTCTTGTCGGCGAAGTACTTCTTGTCGTAGTTGACGCAGATGTCGCCGCTGTCGACGGGCGTCACCCGGTGCTTGCCCTTGTCGAGCTGAAGCTCGGCGGGAATCCCGTCCAAGCCCTTCGCCTCGTACGAAGCAAAGACACCCTGGTCGAGCGCGCGCGACAGCAGGGTGTTGTCCACCCCGAAGAAGACGTCCCCCTGCGGGTTGTCCTTCGACAGGATCGCCTTGTTCACGGCGGCGCCCGCGTCCCCGTCCTCGAGGACGTTGACCTTGTAGCCGGACTTCTTCTCGAACTCCTTCAGTACGTCCTTGGAGACGTTGAAGGAGTCGTGGCTGACGAGCGTGACGCTCTTGGAGCCGGCGGCCTTGTCGCCGCTGTCCGAGCCGCCGCACGCGGAGAGCGCGACGAGCCCGAGGCCGACCGCGACCGCGGTGACCGTGACCTTCTTGGTGGTGCTCACTGAGATCATTCCTCCTGGGTGTGACCAGGAAGAGACGCGGCCCTGCCCGCGGACCGGGAGAGGTCCGCGGGCAGGGCGCAACAGCTTGAGTGGTGTCCGAACTTCCTACCCGGAATGACCCGGGCAAGGTTCAGAGGGTCTGCGGCCAACCTGTCCTTGGCTGCCGCACTCTCAGCGCTGTGGCGCTCCCCTGTCGGAATATGCAGATGTGCGAACACTCGGCCATCAGGCAGTCGTGTTCAGGCCAAGCCTAACGCTCGGCCGCCGCGAGCTGTCCGCACGCCCCGTCGATCTCCTGGCCACGGGTGTCACGGATCGTGACGGGCACCCCATGGGCGGCGATGGCCTCCACGAAGGCCTTCTCGTCCTCGGGGCGGGAGGCCGTCCACTTCGAGCCCGGCGTCGGGTTCAGCGGAATGAGATTGACGTGCACGGGCTTGCCCCTGAGCAGCCGGCCGAGCCGGTCACCGCGCCACGCCTGGTCGTTGATGTCCCGGATCAGCGCGTACTCGATGGAGAGCCGGCGCCCCGACTTGGCCGCGTACTCCCAACCCGCGTCGAGCACCTCACGCACCTGCCAGCGCGTGTTCACGGGTACGAGGGTGTCGCGCAGCTCGTCGTCGGGCGCGTGCAGCGAGATCGCGAGGCGGCACTTGAAGCCCTCGTCGGCGAACCGGTGGATGGCGGGCACGAGACCCACGGTCGACACGGTGATGCCGCGCTGCGAGAGCCCGACCCCGTCCGGCTCGGGATCCGTGAGCCGACGGATCGCCCCGATCACCCGGTTGTAGTTGGCGAGCGGTTCGCCCATCCCCATGAAGACGATGTTGCTCAGCCGCGCGGGCCCGCCGGGAATCTCCCCGTCCCGCAGCGCCCGCATGCCGTCCACGATCTGGTGCACGATCTCGGCGGTGGACAGATTCCGGTCGAGCCCGGCCTGCCCCGTCGCACAGAACGGACAGTTCATCCCGCACCCGGCCTGCGACGAGATGCACATCGTCACGCGGTCCGGGTAGCGCATGAGCACGGACTCGACGAGCGTCCCGTCGAAGAGCCGCCACAGCGTCTTGCGCGTCGTGTCGTCGTCACAGCTGATGTGCCGCACCACGGACATCAGCTCGGGAAGCAGCGCCTCCTGAAGCTTCCCGCGCGCCCCGGCCGGGATGTCGGTCCACTGCTCCGGGTCGTGCGCGTACCGCGCGAAGTAGTGCTGCGAGAGCTGCTTGGCGCGAAACGGCTTCTCGCCGACGGCGGCGACGGCTTCCTTGCGCTCGGCGGGCGTGAGGTCGGCGAGATGCCGCGGCGGCTTCTTGGCTCCGCGGGGCGCGACGAAGGTGAGTTCTCCGGGTACAGGCATGGTCCGTCCAGTGTCGCAGACGGGCGGGGGTGCGCCTGCTGTGCGTGGCGGGGGGCCGGGGGCTCCCCGGGAGTACGCCCCTCCGCCGCTGCCAGCGCCTCCCCTCAGCCGACGTCCCTCGCCGTGAACCGGCTCTCGTACTTCATCCCCTCGTCCGTGCCCCGCAGCACCCAGAACGCGTCCAGGTCGCGCTTCTTCGGGTTCAGGAAGCCGGGGGCGCCTACCACCACGTCCAGGTGTTTGTCGCCGTCGGTGTCGAGCAGGGGGCCCACGACCGTGATGCGGTTGCGGGTCGGGCCGCGGCCTGCGGCGGGGGTGTCGCTGCCGGGGATGCCGGGGGTGTCGAGGGTCATCGCCTGGGCTGCCCCGGCTCCGCCCTTCGCCCCGCTCTTGGCCGTGAGCAGGGCGGGGATCAGCCAGACCACGCCGTTGCTGTCGTTGGCGCCGGTCGCCGATGTGACCAGGTCCGCCTTGCCGTCGCCGGTGACGTCGCCGAGCGCGGTGCCGCCCATGCCGCCGTACTGCGTCGCGTCCGTCAGGCCCGGCGGGTCGGCAAGGCCCACCCCGTCCCGCTTGCCGCGCTCGGGCCCGGAGCGGGTGCTGAGGCGGTAGCCGGCGCCCAGTTGCCGCTGCGCCGCGGTGAAGCCGGCCGAGTACAGGTCGTCGATGCCGTCGCCGTCCACGTCGCCCGGCTGCCCCTCCAGACCGATGTCGGGGCGCTCGCGACGCTCGGCGAGCTTCAGGCCTCCCTTTCCGCCGCGCAGATACTGCAGCCCGCTGATGGTCACATCGCCGTCGCCCTCCATCTCCGGGTCGGTCCAGTGAAACCAGATCGCCAGGTCGGTGGCCTTGTCCCCGTCGAAGTCCCCGGCCAGGAAACGGCCGGGAATCGAGTCCGGCCACCGGCCGTTGCTCAGGCTCTGCCGCCGGGCGGGGGCGCCGTCGCGCTTGACGGGGCCGTACCAGACCGTGCCCTCCGGGCCCCCGGTGCCGCCGGGGAAGAACAGGTCGGCGTTGCCGTCCCCGTCGAAGTCACCGGTGGCGGCGGGGCTGCCCGGCGCCCCGGAGAGCGGCTCAGGGGCGCCCACCCCGCGCGGCCCGCCCCACAGCACGACCGGCTTGCCGCGCTCCGTCGCCTGGATCAGATCGGTGAAGCCGTCGTGGTCCAGATCGGTGCGCAGCAGCCGCGTCTGCTCGGGCCCGGTCTTCGACTCCGGCCGGGCCGCGACCGTGCGGCGGCGCGGATCGAGTCCGTCCGCCGAGCCGTACACCACGACCAGGCTCCGGCCCCCCACCACCGCCGCGAAGTCGTCGTAACCATCGCCGTTGAAGTCCCCCGGCCGGGGCCGCTCCGACGGCTTGCCCGCCTTGGGCCGCTCGGCGGCGTTGTCCTCACCGTCGGCCGGGCTCTCCGAAGCGCCGCACCCCGTCGCGAGGAGCACGGCTGCCAGCGCTCCGGCGGCGAACTTCAGCGGCACCTGCACGAGCCGTTCCATGGGACCTCACCTGTCGACGACGTCGGAAAATCACACACTGGACAGCCGACAGGGCAGGAAGGTTGTGTCGCGGCCATCGGGTGTACGAGGCGGAGAGCCGACCGGGGTGACGAGAAGGGGCCCGCCGTCCCACCGGACGACGAGCCCCTCACGTAACAACTACGCAGGTCAGCCCGACCCTACAAAGATCACCAGCAGCAGCCACACCACCGGCGCCGTAGGCAGCAGGGAATCCAGCCGGTCCATGATGCCGCCGTGGCCCGGCAGCAGCGTGCCCATGTCCTTGATGCCGAGGTCCCGCTTGATCATCGACTCGCCCAGGTCACCGAGTGTGGCGCTCACGCCGACCGCGAGGCCGATGAGCAGACCCTGCCACCAGCTGCCGCCGTCGATCAGGAACTCCATGCACAACGCGCCCGCCGCCATCGCGAACGTCACCGCTCCGACCAGGCCCTCGCGGGTCTTGCCGGGGCTGATGCGCGGCGCGAGCTTGTGCTTGCCGAAGCGCCAGCCGATCGCGTACGCCCCCGTGTCGCTGACCACGGTCAGCAGCAGGAAGGTGAGCACACGCTGCGGCCCGTCGTCCGCGGTGAGCATCAGCGCCACGAACGTGGCGAGGAACGGCACGTAGAACGCCGCGAAGACGCCCGCCGTGACGTCCTTCAGATAGCCCTCGGGCGGTTCGGTCATCCGCCAGACGAGCACCGCGAGCGCGGTGAGCGCCATCGCGACCCAGGCACCCTCGGCCCCACGGACGTATCCGGCGACGACCATCGCGGCGCCGCCGACCGCGAGCGGTACCAGCGGCGCCTTGATGCCCTTGCGTTCCTCGAGGCGTGAGGTGAGCTCCCAGAGGCCGACCACCACGGCGACCGCTATGACGCCGACGAACACGGCCTTCACGATGAAGAGCGACGCGACGATCACCGCGCCGAGCCCCACACCGACTCCTATGGCCGCCCCGAGGTCACGGCCCGCGCTCTTCTTCTGCGGCGCCTGAGGCGCACGAGGCGCTTCGGGGGCGGGCTGTGGTGCGTTGGGCATGGGCTCCTGGGGTACATCAGGCACGTCGGGCACGATGGGCATGGGCTGCGTCTCTGCTGGATACAGGGCGTCATGCGCATCGTACGCGGGACCTGCCGGGGCAGCCCCTCGAGCAGGGCCCTGGTCGGGCGGCCCCCAGTACCCGGTTCTGGGAGGCGCCCCCCAGGAAGAGTCGTTCACGGATCGGATTCCTCAGTCCTCGGAGCCGGGCACTCAGACCTCGAGCAGCTCGGCTTCCTTGTGCTTGAGCAGCTCGTCCACCTGAGCGACGTACTTCGCGGTGGTGTCGTCGAGCTCCTTCTCCGCGCGACGGCCCTCGTCCTCGCCGATGTCGCCGTCCTTGATCGCCTTGTCGATGGCCTCCTTGGCCTTGCGGCGGATGGAACGGATCGAGATCTTGGAGTCCTCGGCCTTGGTCTTGGCGACCTTGATGTACTCCTTGCGGCGGTCCTGCGTCAGCTCCGGGAACGTCACCCGGATGATGCTTCCGTCGTTGCTCGGGTTGACGCCGAGGTCCGAGTCCCGGATCGCCTGCTCGATGTTGCGCAGCGCGGTCTTGTCGAACGGCGTCACCACGGCCATCCGCGGCTCGGGCACCGAGAACGAGGCCAGCTGGTTGATCGGCGTCAGGGCGCCGTAGTAGTCGGCCACGATCTTGTTGAACATCGCCGGGTGCGCACGGCCTGTGCGGATCGCGGCGAAGTCCTCCTTCGCCACCACGACGGCCTTCTCCATCTTCTCCTCGGCCTCGAGGAGGGTCTCTTCGATCACCACGTGCTCCTGGTGTTGTGAGTGGTCTTGGCGCGCCCCCACACGGTGAAGCAGGGGGAGTCCATGGGGTGTCGGCTGCGTCGCGTCTCTTTCCCTGCACCGTGTCCGACCGGCAGGGCTTTGTCCATCCCTCGGGGGACGTGCCTGGGTCAGACCCGGGTGCCGTGGTCACCCACGAGCGTGCCGATCTTCTCACCCTTGACGGCGCGCGCGATATTGCCGGCGGAGAGCAACTCGAAGACGAGGATGGGCAGCTTGTTGTCCCGGCACAGCGTGATCGCGGTCATGTCGGCGACCTTCAGGTCGCGGGTGATGACCTCGCCGTAGCCGAGCGCGTCGTACTTCACCGCGTCCGGGTTCGTCTTGGGGTCGGAGTCGTAGACCCCGTCGACGCCGTTCTTGCCCATGAGCAGGGCCTCGGCGTCGATCTCCAGGGCGCGCTGGGCGGCCGTGGTGTCGGTGGAGAAGTACGGCATGCCCATGCCCGCGCCGAAGATGACCACACGGCCCTTCTCCAGGTGCCGGACGGCGCGCAGCGGGATGTACGGCTCGGCGACCTGACCCATCGTGATGGCGGTCTGCACGCGGCAGTCGATGCCTTCCTTCTCCAGGAAGTCCTGCAGGGCAAGGCAGTTCATGACCGTGCCGAGCATGCCCATGTAGTCGGAGCGGGCCCGGTCCATGCCGCGCTGCTGCAACTCGGCGCCGCGGAAGAAGTTGCCGCCGCCGATGACGACGGCGATCTGCGATCCGTCGCGTACGACGGCCGCGATCTCCTTGGCGATCGCGTGCACGACATCGGGGTCGACGCCAAGGCCGCCCCCGCCGGCGAACGCTTCGCCGGAGAGCTTCAGCAGGAAACGACCGGCGACTTTGCCGTCGTCACTCTTCGTGTCGGCCTTGGTGGTCATGGAGTTCTCGCTTCTTTACTTGGCCACATACGAAGAAGGCCACTGCCGGTGGGGTGTTGTTCGCATCCCATGCTCGGCAATGGCCTCCTCGTCAGATCCTGCGGTCGTACGTCGCGTACCGCGTGCGGTACGCGGGCGACCGCTGTCAGACCCTAGCGGGGTCTACCGTCGATCGCGGTACGGACTCAGATGCCGACCTTGATGCGCGAGAAGCGCTTCAGGGTGACACCGGCCTCGTCCAGGACCTTCTGGACGGACTTCTTGTTGTCGAGCGCGTACGGCTGACCGAGGAGGGTGACCTCCTTGAAGAAGCCGTTGACGCGACCCTCGACGATCTTCGGGAGCGCGGCCTCGGGCTTGCCCTCGGCGCGGGTGGTCTCCTCGGCGACGCGACGCTCGGACTCGACGACCTCGGCCGGCACGTCGTCCTTGGTGAGGTACTTCGGCGCGAAGGCGGCGATGTGCTGGGCGATGCCCTTGGCGAGGTCCGCGTCGGCCTTGTCCAGCTCGACCAGAACACCGATCTGCGGGGGCAGGTCGGGCATGGTGCGGTGCATGTACGCGGTGACGTAGGCGCCGGAGAACTGCGCGAAGCGGTCCAGGACGATCTTCTCGCCGAGGTTGGCGTTGGCCTCGTCGACGTACGCCTGGACGGTCTTGCCGGCCTCGATCTCGGACACGAGCAGCGCCTCGAGGTCGGCCGGGGCGGTCTTGGCGACGTGGGCGGCGAGGTTGTTCGCCACGGCCTGGAACTTGTCGCCCTTGGCGACGAAGTCCGTCTCGCACTTCAGCTCGACGATCACGCCGGAGGTGTTGTCGTCGGCGATGAGGGAGACCACGGCGCCGTTCTCGGCGGAGCGGCCCTCGCGCTTGGCGACGCCCTTCTGGCCCTTGATGCGCAGGGCCTCGACGGCCTTGTCGACGTCGCCGTCGGCCTCGTCGAGCGCCTTCTTGCAGTCCATCATGCCGGCGCCGGTGAGCTCACGGAGCTTCTTGACGTCAGCGGCGGTGTAGTTCGCCATGATCGAAATTTCTCTCTCGAAGTCTGAAAGATCTACGAAGGTGTACGGGTGAACGGCGGGGGCCGATCGGGCCCCCGCCGTCAACTACCGAACCTGTGAAGCAACTACCGGACCGGTGAGGGTCAGGCCTGCTCGGCGTCCGCGGCCGGCGCCTCGGCGGCGGGGGCCTCGGCGGCGGGGGCCTCGGCCTCGGCCGGCTTCTCCTCGGCCTTGGGGGCCTCGGCGGCGGGGGCCTCGTCGGCCTTCTTCTCGCCCTCGAGCAGGTCGCGCTCCCACTCGGCCAGCGGCTCGCCCTGGGCCTTCTCGCCCGGCTTCGAGTCACCGGTGGCCACGCCGGAACGGGCGATGAGGCCCTCGGCGACGGCGTCGGCGATCACGCGGGTGAGCAGCGTGACGGAACGGATCGCGTCGTCGTTGCCCGGGATCTTGTAGTCGACCTCGTCGGGGTCACAGTTCGTGTCGAGGATCGCGACGACCGGGATGTTGAGCTTCCGGGCCTCGCCGACAGCGATGTGCTCCTTCTTGGTGTCCACGATCCAGACGGCGCTGGGCACCTTGGACATCTCGCGGATACCGCCGAGGGTCTTCTCGAGCTTCGCCTTCTCGCGGGAGAGGACGAGCAGCTCCTTCTTGGTGAGGCCGGACGCGGCCACATCCTCGAAGTCGATCTGCTCGAGCTCCTTCAGGCGCTGCAGGCGCTTGTAGACGGTCGAGAAGTTGGTGAGCATGCCGCCCAGCCAGCGCTGGTTGACGTAGGGCATGCCGACGCGGGTGGCCTGCTCCGCGATGGCCTCCTGCGCCTGCTTCTTCGTGCCGACGAACATGACCGTGCCGCCGTGGGCGACGGTCTCCTTGACGAACTCGTAGGCGCGGTCGATGTACGACAGCGACTGGAGCAGGTCGATGATGTAGATGCCGTTGCGCTCCGTGAAGATGAAGCGCTTCATCTTCGGGTTCCAACGACGGGTCTGGTGACCGAAGTGGACGCCGCTCTCCAGCAGCTCCCGCATCGTGACGACGGCCATGGCCGTACTCCTTGGTGTTCTCGGTTGTGCCGCGTCCGCCGGACGGCGGTCGCGCCTGACGCCCGCGACGCGCCGTGCCGCAAAGGACCGAGAGGCGCTGGCACCAGGCTTTTCATGGCCTGATGTCGGGGCGTGCGAAGTCGACCCGGTGACCCGGATCGCCACAAGAAGTGTACGGGACCCGCGAGGCGGCGGGTGACGCCGCTGTCCACAACCGGCTGGTAGTCCACAGATCCGGGCCATGATCCCCGCGGATCGGCCGGCGGCGGGACCGTTCTCGCATGCGACGACGAGTGATGCCGAGCGGATTGCTGGGACTGCTGCTGGCCGTGCTGCCGCTGCCGACGGCGGCGGGCGACGGCTGGCCGGTGGGGGTGCGTCCTTTGGTCGTACGGGGCTGGGAGCCCCCGGCGACGGAGTACGGCCGGGGGCACCGCGGTGTGGACCTCGCCGCACCGCCGGGCGCTCCGGTCCGGGCGGCGGCCGCGGGCACGGTGGCGTTCGCGGGGCGGGTGGCGGGCCGGGGCGTGGTCTCGGTGAACCTGTCGGGTACGGGAGACCCGCCACTGCGTACGACCTATGAACCCGTGCGGGCAACGGTCAAGAAGGGCGACGAGGTGCCCGCGGGCGCGCTCCTGGGCACCCTGGAACTCCCGACGGGCCACTGCCGTCCGGAGAGCTGCCTCCACTGGGGGCTGCGCAGAGGGACGACCTACGTGAATCCACTGACATTGCTGCCGCCCTGGCTACTGGGAAGGGGGCCTTCACGACTGCTGCCGGTGGCGGAACTGCCGCCGCCCGCGTTGTGGGCAGGCGTTCCGCAGGGCGGAACGGGTGCGCACAACGCCCCGCTGCCGGGCACCGACAAACAGGGCCTCAGCCCCGCACTCCCCGCAGGGCCATGGCAACCGCCGCTTCGGTAATGGCGGCAGGATCCTCAGCGGCGCCAAGCTCGATCCGCCGGACGGCGGCGTCGACAACGCCCTGGAGCAGCATCGCCGCCAGGCGAGGCTCCGCATGGCCAAGGGACGCCAGCGCCTCGCCGATCATCACGACAAGGCCCCCGTGCGCGGCACGGATCTTCTCCCGCGCCCCCGCGTCCAGCTCGGCCGCGGAGATGGCGACCACCGCCCGGTGCCGCCGGTCCCCCACAAGATCCAGCTGCCGCCGCACATACGCCTCGACCTTGCCCTCGGCGGTCTCCGCGCCCTCCATCGCCGCCGAAACCTCCGCCGCCCAGACGGGAAAGTCGACCTCGCAGAGCTCTTCGACGACCGCGGCCCGCGACCGGAAGTACTCGTACACGGAGGACCGGGCCAGCCCGGTGCGCTCGGCGAGTGCGGGGAAGGTCAACGCCTCCGTACCGCCTTCGGACAGCAGGGAACGCGCGGCGTCCAGCAGGGCGCCGCGCTGCATCGACCGGTGCTCGGCCACAGAGGCCGCTCGAATCCTTGGCACACGTCCACTCTACGGACGAGACCGCCGGCACGGGAGCCGCTCCACCCCGGAGAAGCCCCTGATAAGCCCCTGATGAGCCCCGCGCACAGCCACCGGCAGGGACGATTCAGCGTCCTCAGCGACCAAAACTCGCCAGCTTCGCCCGCAACTGCAGCACGGACTTCGTGTGGATCTGGCTCACCCGGCTCTCCGTCACGCCCAGCACATTGCCGATCTCGGCCAGCGTGAGCCCCTCGTAGTAGTAGAGCGTGACGACGGTCTTCTCCCGCTCCGGCAACGTATTGATCGCCCGTGCGAGCAGCCTCCGCAGCTCGCGGTCCTCCGCGACCTCCACCGGATTGTCGGCCGCGGTGTCCTCGAGCGTGTCCATCAGGCTCAGCCGGTTGCCGCCCTCGCCCCCCACATGCAGCAGCTCCTCCAGCGCCACCACATTGGCCAGCGACAACTGGCTGAAAACCGCGTGCAGTTCCTCGAGCGCGATCCCCATCTCGTCGGCGACCTCGCTCTCCGACGGCGTACGCCTCAGCTGCGCCTCGAGCGTGGCGTAGGCCCGCTCGACATTGCGCGCCTTCTGCCGCACGGAGCGGGGAATCCAGTCGAGTGCCCGCAGTTCGTCGATCATCGCGCCCCGGATCCGGGTGATCGCGTACGTCTCGAACTTGATGGACCGCTCGATGTCGAACTTCTCGATCGCGTCGATCAGTCCGAACACCCCGGACGAGACGAAGTCCGCCTGCTCGACATTGGGCGGCAGCCCCACGCTCACCCGTCCCGCGACGTACTTCACCAGCGGCGAGTAGTGCAGGATCAGTTGCTCGCGCAGCCGCCCGTCCCCGGTCTCCTTGTACGACCGCCACAGCTCGTCCAGCGACGACGGTGCGGGGGGCCGCTCCGGCTCGCCGCTACGGGCTGCGGGGGGAGCCGCCGCCCGGTCGGACCCTGAGGTGTGCTGGGGCATTCGTCGCCTTGAGCCGTTCTGCCGTGTACCGGTGGAGTCGCTCGGACCCGTGAGGTGAACTTGCGTGAAGTGAATGAGGTTGTCCGTCTGATCGCCGTCTGGTTGCCGTCTGATCGCTGATTGCCGTCTGAATCGCCTGTCCGCGCCGGAATCCTTGTGAGCGTAGCGTGACTGGAGTGTCGCAGTGCGCGAAGAGCGTGGGATCGCGCGTACGCAGATACGTTCCGCTTGACGCCCCACCGAGTCCCCGTCGTCGCGATGTGTGACGACCTCGGAGCGCCAACTCCGCGATTTCCCAAGGACATCGAGGATTCATCCGGACGGCCGAACACGGTCCGTCATGATCCTCCTCCCTCCGGGAAGACCGACAGAATCGCCTGGCGTGTCAACTGCCAGCCGTCGCCGTGTCGTTCGACGAACCCAAGTGAGCGCAACTCGTACAGCCGACCGACAACCTCGTCCACCGCCGTCCCCGCCCCGACCGCGATCTCCTTGACCGACGCGCTGCCCCGGCCGGGCAGCGCGGCCAGGATCCGCGCGGCCTCCGGGGCGAGCAGATCGCGCGGCACGACGGGCCCGCGCCGCCGCGGCGCCACCTCGCCCATGTCCCCCACCAGCTCGACGACTTCCGCCGCGTCGGTCACCAGGACACCGTCCCCGCGCAGGAGTTCATGCACCCCGGCCGAAAGGCCGCTGGTGGCCGGCCCCGGCACCCCCATCGCGTGCCGGCCCAGCTCCTGCGCACTGCGCGCCGTGACCAGCGCACCGCTGCGGTACGCCGCCTCGACGACGACGCTGCCCCTGGTCAACGCGGCGATGACACGGTTGCGGAGGATGAACCTGCTCGGCGTCGGATGATCACCCGGCGGCAACTCCCCCACCACGAGACCCTGTTCCGCGATCCGCCCGATCAACTCGGCATGCCCCCGCGGATAGGGCCGGTCGACCCCGCACGCCAGCACCGCCACCGTGGCACCCCCGGCACCCAGCGCCCCCCGATGCGCGGCCCCGTCCACCCCATAGGCCCCGCCCGAGACGACGACCCAGCCCCGCTCGGCAAGCCCCGCGCCGAGAGCGCCCGCCATATGCGCCCCGTACTCCGTACAGGCCCTCGCGCCCACCACGGCCACCGACCGCAGCGCCCATATCCGCAGGCTGGGCCGCCCCCGCACCCACAGCCCGACGGGTCTCGCGTCCCCCAGGTCGTCCAGCTGCACGGGCCACTCCGCCTCCCCCGGACACACGAACCGCACCCCGGCGTCCCGCGCCGCCGCCAGGTCAGCGGCGGGCCGCGCCCGAGCCGCACGGGCCCGCAGCCCTTCCCACCGCGCGGGCGTCACCCCGTCGAGGTGCTGCTCCCCCGCCCCGAGCCGCCGCACCACCTCGACGGCACCGGCCTCCCGCAGCCACCGCCCGGCCACCTGGTCCCCCGGTTCGAGAATCCGCGTCAGCGCGGCCCTCGCCGTACGCTCCTCCCCCTCCCCCTCCTCCTCCGACCCGCCCGCCCCGGACGTCACGCCGACGCCCCGATCGCCATGGGCGCGCCCCGCGACACCCCCGTACGCAACTGCAGCGCCAGCGCCACGTCCTGCGCCGACGGCCGGTCGCGCCCGGCGAGGTCCGCCACCGTCCACGCCACCCGCAGCACCCGGTCGAGCCCCCGGGCGGTCAGGAACCCACGCTCCAGGTCGACTTCGGCGGCATCCAGCGCTCCCGGCTCGGCCGGCCACCGCGTGCGCAGCGCATGCCCCGGCACCTCACTGTTCGTCCGCCACCCGGTGCCGGCCAGCCGGGCCGCCGCTCTCTCCCGGGCGGCACGCACCCGGTCGGCGACCGTCTGCGTGGCATCGCCGCGTGTCCCGTGCCCGGCCAGCTCGGAGCGTGTCACGGGCTCCACCTCGACCCTCAGGTCGACGCGGTCGAGCAGCGGACCCGAGAGCCGTGCCTGGTAGCGGCGGACGGCCGAGGCCGGGCATTCGCAGCCGTCCCCCAGCAAGGTGTGCCGACCGCAGGGACAGGGATTGGCCGCGAGCACCATGAGGAACCTCGCCGGCAGCCGCACCACCCCCGCGCTGCGGGCGATCACCACATGGCCCGCTTCGAGCGGCTGCCGCAGGGAGTCCAGGGCCCGGCTGCTGAACTCCGGCGCCTCGTCGAGGAAGAGCACGCCCCTGTGCGCCAACGAGACCGCGCCCGGCCGTGCGAGGCCCTGGCCGCCGCCCACCAGGGACTGCATCGTCGCCGAGTGGTGCGGCGCGCAGTACGGCGCGGCGTCCACCAGCGGCTTGCCCGGCGGCAGCATGCCCGCCACCGAGTGGACGGCGGTTACCTCCAGGGACTCCTCACGGGTCAGCCGGGGCAGGATCGCCGGCAGCCGCTCCGCGAGCATCGTCTTCCCGGCGCCCGGCGGCCCTTGGAGGAAGAGGTGGTGCGCGCCCGCGGCGGCCACCTCCACGGCGGTGCGGGCCGACAGCTGCCCGACGACATCCGCCAGGTCCAGCGCATGGGTCTCGTCAAGACCTCCGCCGAGCCCCGAACCGACGCCCGTGCCGGGCACGCAGAGCCCCGCGAGCAGCGGGTCTGGCCGCCCCGGCTCGACGGGCTCCTCCTCCGGCACCGGCTCATCGGTCAGCACCGCGATCAGCTGCCGCAGGCTGCGCACTCCGAGCACCGAGATCCCCGGCACCAGCGACGCCTCGGCCGCCGTGCACTCCGGGACGACGACCTGCTCATAGCCCGCGTCCGCAGCGGCCAGGGTCGCGGGCAGCACACCGCGCACCGGCCGCACCCGCCCGTCGAGCCCCAGCTCGCCGATCATCACGATGTCGGCGAGCACCCGCGGATCGATGCGCTCCGCGGCGCCAAGGCTCGCACAGGCCACCGCCAAATCGAATCCGCTGCCGCCCTTGGGCACCGACGCCGGGCTCAGGCCCACGGTGAGCTTCTTCTGCGGCCACTCACCGCCCGAGTTGACCACCGCGGCCCTGACCCGGTCCTTGCTCTCCGTCAGGCTCTTGTCGGGGAGCCCGACCAGCGTGAACGCCGCGACGCCGGGCTCCAGATCGGCCTGCACCTCGACGACCACGCCCTCGACGCCCACCAGCGCCACCGAACACGTACGCGCGAAGCCCATCTCAGGCCACCCCCCGCGCGTGCTCCACGACGGGGGCGCCGCGCCGGGGGATCAGCACCCCGACGAGGTCGATCCGGACCCCGCCCGGCGGCGGACCGCCCCGCTCCTCGATCCAGCGCTCGGCGAGCCGCCGCAGCCGCTCCGCCTTGGCGCGGCCCACCGCCGCCATCGGATGCTGATAGATCACCGAGCCGGCCAGGCCCGCCCTGCGCGTCTTGACCTCGCAGACGACGAGCGCCTCGCCGTCCATCGCCACGATGTCGATCTCGCCGGTCCTGCCACCGCGCCAGTTGCGCTCCAGAACCGTCATCCCGGCTTCACCGAGCCGCCTCGCGGCCAGTTCTTCGCCGTACCGCCCGAGTGCCCCCCGTGCGTTCATGTCGGCACCACCTCCGACACCCACACTGGGGCCCGGACGCGCACCTTGTGGATCTTGGTGGACAACGCGGGCGTTGTGGACAACCCGCTCACCCGATGCGGTGAAACCCCCGCGGAACCGCCGCGGAGCCTGCCGTGGACCGGCTCAGCTCCCCGGCAGCTCGAGGTCGCTCTTGTTCAGCTCCTCGATATTCACGTCCTTGAACGTCAGGACGCGCACCTGCTTCACGAACCGTGCGGGCCTGTACATGTCCCACACCCAGGCATCCGCCATGGATACCTCGAAGAAAACCTCACCCTGGACCGAGTGCACCTGCATCTCGTAGTCATTGGTGAGATAGAAGCGCCGTTCGGTCTCGATCACATATTTGAACAGACCGACGACATCGCGGTACTCCCGGTAGAGCTTCAGCTCCATCTCGGTCTCGTACTTCTCGAGGTCCTCGGCGCTCATGGCATGTTCCCCTTCAGCCTTGCGTCCCCCTATTGTGCGTCAGCCCCTGGAGCCTCTACACGATTTCCGTGTCGAGGATCTCGGGCCTGCCCGGAGGACCCTCGTCGAGCAGCCTGCGAAGCAGCTCGGCGAGCCTGGTCGGATACACCGTCTCATGTGCCTCGGTCAGTTCCCGGCACGTCCACCAACGCGCTCCGGCCACACTCCGCCGCTCAAGCTCCGTCAGCCCCGTGGCCTGCGTCGCCGTCTGCGACGTACGCGCCAGGAAGTACCGCTCGTCCTGGTCCCAGCGCCGCCCGGCGAAGGGGAAGGAGCAGACCCGCTGCCACAGGGCGGGACCGAGCTCGACCTCGGTGATGCCCGTCTCTTCCATCAGTTCACGCAACGCGGCCTGTTCATGCGTCTCGTCGCCCTCCAGACCGCCGCCGGGCGTGAACCACCAGTCGTCGGCCGGATCGTCCGGCTCATGCCCGTGCAGCAGCAGGATGCGGTCCTGCGGGTCGAGCAGCACCACCCGTGCGACCTCGCGCAGCGGCCGCTCCGTCCCCTCAGCCGACATGGGCGGCCTCTCCCGAGCGACTGCCGCTCCGGGACCGCTCACGCCCGCGCCCGAGCCGCTTGGCGATCGGCCCGTAGGCGGCGCCGCCCAGGACGAGCACCGCACCGGCCACCACGGCCGTCACCATCAGCCGCAGCGGACCCGGATCGGAGATGCCGCCCGGCATCTGGGCGAAACCGTCGGCGCTCTCCAGCATCCCGAACTTGCCCAGCGGCCACGCCACCGCGTCGACCCGCCCCTCCACCGCGCTGCGCGGCACCGAGCCGTGGTCGCCGTCGCCCAGGTGCACGCTGGAGTCCAGGGAGCCGCTGCGCTCGTCGCCGAGCAGGAACAGCCGGCCCTTGGGCACGGTCGTGGCGGGGATGCCGGTGGCCGCGGCGCCCTTGCCCTCCGGCAGATACGGTTCTGCGACCTGCTTGCCATTGACCATCAGCTTGCCGTCCGTGCAGCAGGAGACCCGGTCGCCGCCGACGGCGACCACGCGCTTGACCATCGGCAGGTCGCCCCAGCTCGACTCCCGGAAGACGACGACGTCACCACGGCGCACCTCGTCGCCGTCCACCCGCTCGGCGAGCACCCGGTCGCCCGCGCCGATCGTCGGCGTCATCGACCCGGTCGGGACGGTGTACGGCTGGTACACGACCGCGCCCCATACGAAGCCGCCCAGGAAGAGCACACAGCCGAGGGCCACGGCCAGCCCCGACAGCACGCTGCCGAGCCGCCCGCGGCCCTCGTCCGTACGTTGTGTCCTGCTCATCCCAGTGCTCCCCCATGTTCGGAGACGACCCCGCGCCCCCTGCACCAGGGGCATCGGAAGATCGGCGATCTGGGACGGCACCCTACCCGGCGGTACCTCCGCCAGAAACCCTCGCGCTCCCGTCGGCGGCCACCGCGAGGCGGCGCCTGCGCCACAGCACGACCGGCACGGCGCCCGCGAGCCCGAGGGCCGCCGGAGCGGCGCTCAGCGCGGCGCTGATGCCCGGCTGGTCGAAGGTGTCCGGCTTGGGCAGCGTCGCCCAGCGGGTGGGCGGCCAGGCGATCACGATCGCGCGGCCCACCACGTTGTCCACGGGGACCGCGCCGCCGCCCGGCTGGTTCTGGTGGTAGCGGGAGTCCAGCGAGTTCTGCCGGTGGTCACCCATGACCCAGATTTTGCCCGCGGGCACGGTCACCTTGAACTGGCCGCCCTGGTCGTCGACGCTGCACGGGGTGTTGCCCTCGAAGACGTACGGCTCGTTCAGCGCCTTGCCGTTGACCTTCACCGGACCGGTGCCCTTGCACTCAACGGTGTCGCCGCCGACCGCGATGACCCGCTTGATCAGGTCCTTCTCGTCGGCGGACGGCATCAGGCCGACCCAGCCGAGGACCCGCTGGATCGCGTTCGGGTCCGGCGTCGGCTCACCGTCCAGCCAGTGGCCGGGGTCCCTGAAGACGACGACCTCGCCGCGCTCGGGCTCCGAGCCGAACCACGGCGTCAGCTTGTCGACCAGGACCCGGTCGCCCTGCTGCAGGGTGTTCTGCATCGAGTCCGAGGGAATCGAGAACGCCTGCACCAGGAAGGTCTTGATCACCAGCGCCAGGATCAGCGCGATGCCGATGAGGAGCGGGAGTTCCTTCCAGAAGGACCGGGGCTTCTTCGGCCCCTTGGCGCGCTTCCCCGGCTGGTCACCGCTGCCGGGACCACCGTCCGCGGGCTCGCTGTCGGGCTTCACTCCGTCCGCCGCGGAATCGATCACCGGCTCTTCCGACCGCCCCGGCTGTTCCTCGGGCCCATCGTGTCCGGACCGTGCGCCGACCGCCACGTCCCCCACATCCACTCCTCAGTCCGTGCCGCCGCCTGCCCCATATGCGATGCAGGCCCACCACTCCCATAACGAGCGGGAGTTCCGCAGGGGTCGGGAGTCCGGTCAATCCGTATCGATCGCCGGGAACCACCCTATGCGACGGGCCCAGGGCCACGTCCGACCCGGATGGCGCGTCGGGTACGGAGGCATACGTGTCCGGCTCCTCCAGCTTGCGCCAGTGGTCGAAGGGCCAGGCGATGACGAGCGCGCGCCCCACCACGCTCTCCTCGGAGACGGTGCCGCTGAACTTCTCGGTGCGGTGGAAACGGGAGTCGGCCGAGTCGGAGCGGTGGTCCCCCATCACGAAGAGGCGCCCTTCGGGGACCTTCACCGTGAACTCGAAGGAGGACGGCTCGTCCTTGTCGTCCGGGTGGATGTACGGCTCGGTGAGCGGCACTCCGTTGACGGTGACCTTGCCGTCCTTGTCGCAGCACTTCACGGTGTCGCCGCCGACGCCGACCACGCGCTTGATGAGGTCCCGTTCGTTGTCGGAGGGCAGCAGACCGATGAAGGTCAGGCCCTCCTTGATCTGCTTGACGCCCACGGGGTCGTCCTTCGTCTTCCCCTTCTCGTCCTCCAGCCAGTTGCCGGGGTCCTCGAAGACGACGACGTCGCCGCGCTCCGGCTTGGCGCCGAACCACGGGGTGAGCTTGTCGACGAGCACCCGGTCGCCGATCTTGATCGTCTGCTCCATCGAGCCCGAGGGGATCACGAAGGCCTGCACCAGGAAGGTCTTCAGGACCAGGGCTATGAGGAGCGCGACGCCTATGAGGAGAGGTATCTCCTTGATCGCCGAGCGCTGCCGGCGCCGCTTGACCTTCTTGGCGAGCTTGCGCCGCTCGGCCCTTCCGGGCAGTACGGGACCGCTGGTCGGCCGGGATCCGGTGGGCAGCCGGGTGTCGGCCCGGTGGCTTGCGCGTGTCCGTCCGCGGTTACCCATGCGCGCCGCCTGGTGCCGGCACGCGCGCGTAGCTGTCGGGACGCTCCAGGGAGGCCCAGTGTCCGAGGGGCCAGGCGATCCAGTCCGCTCGGCCGATGACGGAGTCGACGGGGATCATGCCGCCGCCGGGCTGCCCCAGATGGTCGCGGGAGTCACGGGAGTCGCTGCGGTGGTCCCCGAGGAGGAAGAGACTGCCTTCGGGTACGACGACGTCGAAGCGCACCTTCGAAGGGGCGTCCCCCGGGTACAGATACGGCTCGTCGACGGGCTCGCCGTTCACCTTGATCCTCCCCCGCTTGTCGCAGCAGACCACCCGGTCTCCCGCCACTCCTGCGACCCGCTTGATGTAGTCGGCATCTCCGAAGTAGCCGCTGCCGTCGAAGACGACCGCGTCACCTCGCTGCGGCTCGGAACCGAAACGGTACGCCAACTTGTTGACGAGTACCCGGTCCCCGACCCGGAACGCGGGCTCCATGGACCTGCTGGGGATCTGGAAGGGCTGCACCACGAAGGTGCTGAGGACGAGCAGGAACACCATGCACATCAGCAGGGTGAGGGTGACTCTGCCGCCCGGGATCCACTCCACGAACGACATAAAAGCGGAGCGCGACCGGTCCTCCGTCCCGTCCGAACCCCCGACGCGCTCGGCGTCCGGGGAATCTGCGGGTCGGGAGGAGCGGTCGCGCTCCGTGTGCTGTGCTTCGGTGTCCATCGGGGCCAGATGCTATCCGGCCCCGATGTGAGCCCGTGCGTCAGCTCAGCTGTCGCGCTTCTCCTTGATCTTCGCGGCCTTGCCGCGCAGGTCACGGAGGTAGTACAGCTTCGCGCGACGCACGTCACCGCGGGTGACGAGCTCGATCTTCTCGACGATCGGGGTGTGCACCGGGAAGGTGCGCTCGACGCCTACGGAGAAGGAGACCTTGCGGACCGTGAAGGTCTCGCGCACGCCGGCACCCTGGCGGCGGATGACTACGCCCTTGAACTGCTGCACACGGGAGCGGTTGCCCTCGATGACGCGGACGTGGACGTTGACGGTGTCACCCGGGCGGAAGGCCGGGATGTCGCTGCGCAGCGACGCGCTGTCGACGGCGTCGAGCAGGTTAGCCATGATCGTCTGCTTTCTTCGCTGATGCCACAGGTCATCAGCGGGAGTTCGTGATGAAGGATTCGATAGCTGATCGCGTCGGGCGGGCGTCTGGACCATCCCCGTGTAGACGAGGAGCAAGCTTCGGTCGATCCCCCTGTGGCAGGGGCGCACGCTGGACGTACAGCAGCGGCCTATTCTTCCACGGCCTCGGGGTGTCTCCCAAATCGGCCGTCGGGGCCGGGCCGCCAGCCCAGGATGCTGAGCATCTCGCGGTCCTTCTTGTCGAAGGCAGCGGGGTCGCAGCGCTCGATCAGATCGGGCCTGTTGCGGGTGGTGCGGCGGAGCGCCTCGTCCCGCCGCCAGCGGGCGATCTTGCCGTGGTGGCCGCTGAGCAGCACGTCCGGGATGCCCTGGCCGCGCCACTCGGGGGGCTTCGTGTAGACGGGCCCTTCGAGGAGGTTGGCCATCGCGCCGGGGGCGAAGGAGTCGTCGCGGTGGGACTCGGCGTTGCCGAGGACGCCGGGCAGCAGCCGGGCCACGGCCTCGGTGACGACCAGGACGGCCGCCTCGCCGCCCGCGAGGACGTAGTCGCCGATCGACACCTCGTAGACGGGCATCCGCGTCGCGTACTCGTCGATGACACGGCGGTCGATGCCCTCGTAGCGCGCGGGCGTGAAGACCAGCCAGGGCCGCTCGGAGAGCTCGACGGCGAGTTCCTGGGTGAAGGGGCGCCCGCTGGGCGTGGGGACGACGAGGACGGGGCCGTGGGCGCCCGCCTCGTACCCCGCGGCGAGTGCGTCGTCGAGGCAGTCGCCCCACGGCTCGGTCTTCATGACCATGCCGGGGCCGCCGCCGTAGGGGGTGTCGTCGACCGTGTTGTGCCGGTCGTACGTCCACTGCCTGAGGTCGTGCACGTTGACGTCGAGTTGTCCACGCGCGCGTGCCTTGCCGACGAGGGAGACGTTCAGGGGTTCCAGGTACTCGGGGAAGATCGTGACGACGTCGAGCCGCATCAGGCGTCGTCCTCCGGGGCGGACTCGGCGTCACGCGTGGAGACGCTGTGTCCATCAGCGACTTCGTCGCGGGCCGCGCGGTCGTCGATCAGGCCCGGCGGCGGGTCGATGATCGCCCGCTGCTCCTCCAGGTCGATCTCGGTGACGATCTCCTCCACGAAGGGGATCATCACCTCGCTGCCGTCGGGGCGCTCGACGATGAAGAGGTCCTGCGAGGGCAGGTGCGAGATCTCGGTGATCCGGCCGACCTCGAGCCCGTCCTTGGTGACGACGTCGAGGTCCATCAGCTGGTGGTCGTAGAACTCGTCCTCTTCCTCGGGGAGCTCTTCCGGGTCGACCTCGGCGATCAGGATCGTGTTGCGCAGCGCCTCGGCGGCCGTGCGGTCGCGTACGCCCTCGAAGCGCAGCAGGAGCCGGCCGCTGTGCACCCGGCCGGTCTCGATGGTCAGCGGCCCCGTGGAGGCGGGGTCGGTGGCGAGGACGGCGCCGGGGCCGAGCCGCAGCTCCGGCTCGTCCGTGCGCACCTCGACGGTGACCTCACCCTTGATGCCGTGGGCGCGGCCGATCCGCGCGACTACCAGCTGCACTGCTCTCTCTCCTGTCGTGTGCCCACGGCGTTCCTCCGTCGGCGGCTACAAACGACTACGGGCCGGGGAGGGCCAAGAAGCCCTCCCCGGCCCGTGCCGGTGCTGCGTGCGGTTCAGTGAACCTGGTCCACGTCGACGAGGTCGACGCGGACACCGCGGCCGCCGATGGCGCCCACGACGGTCCGCAGAGCCCGCGCGGTGCGGCCGTTACGGCCGATCACCTTGCCGAGGTCGTCGGGATGCACCCGGACCTCCAGGACGCGCCCACGGCGCAGGTTGCGCGAAGCCACCTGCACGTCGTCGGGGTTGTCGACGATGCCCTTCACGAGGTGCTCGAGAGCCTCCTCGAGCATGCTCAGGCCTCGGTCGACTCGGTGGACTCAGCCTTGGCCTCGTCCGCCTTCTTGTCAGCCTTCTTGGCCTTCTGGGTGATGGCCTCACCCTTGGCGTCGTCGCCCTCGAGGCCCTTGGTGAAGGCCTCGAACGCGGCGCGCTTGTCCTTGGGCTCCGCGACGAGCAGCGGCGCCGGGGCCGGCAGGCCCTTGTGCTTCTGCCAGTCACCGGTGAGCTTCAGGATCGCCATGACCGGCTCGGTCGGCTGGGCGCCGACGGAGAGCCAGTACTGCGCGCGCTCCGAGTCGACCTCGATGCGCGAGGGGTTCTGCACCGGGTGGTACAGGCCGATCTCCTCGATGGCCCGGCCGTCACGGCGGGTACGGGAGTCGGCGACGACGATGCGGTAGTGAGGCGAACGGATCTTGCCCAGACGCTTCAGCTTGATCTTGACTGCCACTGGAGTGGTGTCTCCTGGTCTTGACGTGGTTGGGCACAACGAGATGCCACGTGGGGTTGCGGTACTCGGGGTGCCCGATGGACGCGTCAGCCGGAGGCGAGAGGGTTCCTATGCGGCTGTCGAGTACAGCTAGCCATTGTGCCACAGACCTCGGGGGCGCCCGAACCGGGTCCGGCCGCCCCGCTCCAGCTCAAACGTGTCACCGGGCGGCGGCGCCGACCACTTCCGGGATGCGGAAGGGCTTTCCGCAGCCACCGCAGACGATGGGCGCCTGGGCGAGCACCGAAGGGACCACGCGGACGTTGCGCCCGCAGTCGCAGACCGCCTTGACGCGGACGCCGCCTCCGGAGGAGCCGTGCCGGGCGGCCGGGCCCCGGAAGCTCCGTGCGGTGTCGGCCGCGGTCGCCGCGGTGTGCGCCTTCAGGGCACGCTGCAGCCGCTCGATCGTCGGGCGGTAGCGCTTGCGGGCCTCTGGGTTGAGCGTGACCAGCGAGAAGCCGCTGCTCGGGTGCGGCTCCTCGGGGTGGTCGAGGCCCAGCTCCTCGGCGATCGCGAGGAATCTGCGGTTGTGGTAGCGGCCCGCGCGTGAAGTGTCGCGTACGCCGCGTGACGCGGCGATGCCATGGACTGCCTCATGGAGCAGTCGCTCGAAGGAGAGCTCGGCGCCGCAGGCGGACGACGATTCTCCGATCAGGGATTCGGGCGCGGCAAGGTCGGGCAGCTCGGGGTGGTGCCGCTGAATATCGGCCCACGCCTGTGCCAGCTCTGCGGCGAGAACAGGTGGTGTCGTGCTCACGTCGTGAACAACGAGCCGGGATGCCCAGGGGTTCCATTCCGGGGCATCCCAAATAATTTGCACGTACCCGTCAGTTGCCGTTGATGCGTCCGGACGAGGGCGGGTGCGCTGATCTGCGGAGAAGCCTCACAGCTCACACCAAGCTGGTACGTAGTAGCGCGTACGCCCCGGCGCGTAGAGCAGGTCCGCACGCCGGATCTCTTGTCGCCTCATGGGGCGTACGAGCCGAACGCGTGCGCTCAGTAGGCGCGGGCCACGACAGCGACGTTACCGGGGGTCTCATCGGCGTCCGGCACCGCCCCCGCCTCCGTGACCAGACACCGTACGGAGACGGAGTGCTCGGCGAGGCGGGCCTCGCCCTCGGGGCCGAGGTCGGCCCACGGGATGCGGGCCCAGCCGCCTGCTGCGGTGGCCTCCACGGCCTCCTCGACGGTGGTGACGTCCGAGGTGCGGGACTCCCTGCGCTCACGGGCCTGCGCGAGCAGCAGCGCCTGGTCCTCTTCGAGGACGGTGGGGAGCAGCGCGGCCAGGGAGTCGATCGGCACGGGCTGTTTGCCGCCCGCGATGCGGCGGGCCACCATCGCCGTGCCGTTCTCCAGGTCGCGCGGTCCGACCTCGACGCGTACCGGCACGCCCTTGAGCTCCCAGTCGACGGCGCGACGCCCGAAGGGGGTGTCCGTGTGGTCGTCGACCTGGACGCGCACCCCGGCCGCCTTGAGCCGGCCGCCGATCTCGCGGACCTTGGCGAGCACCTCCTCGTCGCCCTTGATGGCGAGGACGACGACCTGGACGGGCGCGAGGCGGGGCGGCACCCGCAGGCCGTTGTCGTCGCCGTGCATCATCACCAGGGCGCCGACCATCCGTGTCGTGCTGCCCCAGGAGGTCTGCCAGACGAGTTCCTGCTTGCCCTCCTTGGACAGGTACTGGGTCTGGAAGGCCTTGGCGAAGTTCTGGCCGAGTTCGTGGCTGGTGCCGAGCTGGAGGGCCTTGCCGTCGCCCATCATGCCTTCGAGGGTGAGGGTGTTGATGGCGCCCGCGAAGCGCTCCTGGGCGGTCTTGCGCCCCAGGACGAAGTCCATCGCCAGGACCTCCCGCATGAAGTCTCCGTAGACGTGCTCGTGGATGCGGGCGGCGAAGTCGCGTGCGTCCTCGTACGTCGCGTGGGCCGTGTGGCCCTCCTGCCAGAGGAACTCCGAGGTCCGCAGGAAGAGCCGGGGCCGCAGCTCCCAGCGGACCACGTTCGCCCACTGGTTGATCAGCAGCGGCAGATCGCGGTAGCTCTGCACCCACTTGGAGAAGTACTCGTTGACGATCGTCTCCGAAGTGGGGCGGACGACGACCGGCTCCTCCAGCTCCTTGCCGCCGCCGTGCGTGACGACGGCCAGTTCGGGGGCGAAGCCCTCGACGTGCTCGGCCTCGCGGGTCAGATACGACTGGGGGATGAGGAGCGGGAAGTACGCGTTCTGGGTACCCGTCTCCTTGATGCGGGCGTCCATGTCCTGCTGCATGCGTTCCCACAGGCTGTATCCGTACGGTCGGATCACCATGGTGCCGCGCACCGGACCGTTGTCGGCCAGTTCGGCCTTGTTGATCAGATCCTGGTACCAGCGCGGGAAGTCTTCCGCGCGGGGCGTGAGAACGGGTGCTTTGGCCATGGCGCGCATGGTACGGCGGAGCCCCCTGCGGGACGCGGAATTTACCGCTCCAGGGGGCGCACGACAGTGGCACGCAAGCATTGCCACACAACCCCTGGACGCCACGACGGATGCGGAGTTCTCTGGCATACGGGGGGAGTACGAGCGCACTGCACGGGGGCGGACGAACCGTTGGAATACGACACTCCAGTAACTCTCGGCGGATTGGGGCGCTTTCGATGACACCTACGCTCGCGCAGCCGCGCCCTCCCCGCGCGGGTGCGACCGCCCGCGTGGACCGGTGCGCACGCGCGCGTGACTGGGCGGAGATCCAGGAACGGATGCTGGTCCCGCTCTATGAAGCGGTGTACGAACGACTCGAAGTGGACGACAGGACGCGGCTGCTCGGACTCGGCTGCGGCTCCGGGCTCGCCCTCCTGATGGCGGCCGCACGCGGCGCGTCGGTCACCGGCGTCGACTCGTCGGCGCCCGAACGGCTCGCCCTGGCACGCGAACGGCTGCTGCCGGAGTCGGACTGGGGCACCCGCCCGCGCGGCGACACACGCCTCGTCGAGGGCGGCCCCGCAGACGTGTCGGAGCCGGACCTGCCCGCGTACAACCTGGTGACCGCGTTCCAGCCGATCGGCTGCACGGCGGGTGACTCCGAGGGGCTCTCCGCCCTGCTCGAGTCCGCCACGCCGCTCGCCGCCCGCGGCACCCCCGTGGTGCTCGCCGGCTGGGGTCCACCGGAGCGCTGCACGACCTCTTCTGTACTGAAGGTGGCGACAAAGCTCGCCGACCCTCTCCGTAGTACGGGAAGTTGGCGCCCCGCACTCCGGGACGACCTGGAAGAGGTCGCCCAGCGGGCCGGCCTCAAGCCGGACGGGTCGGGCCGGGTGGCATGCCCCTTCGGGTACGCGGACACGGAGAGCGCCGTCCGCGGGCTGCTCTCGACCGGCCTGTTCGACGCGGCGGTGAGCGCGACGGACCTGGCACAGGTCGAGAAGGAACTGACGGAGGCCCTCCATCCGCACCAGCGCGGGGACGGCACGGTGTGGATGCCCAATGTGTTCCGCTACTTGATCGCGCGTACGCGGTAGCCGATCCGCCGGCCCTCGGTGCCGGCCCTCGGCGCTAGCCCTCGACCGGGCGCAGCGACTCCTGAAGGCGCTCGAGCAGAACCTTGGCCGCCGGGCTCGCCGGACCGTCCGTGCGCCACGTGAGCGCGATCCGGCCACGGGCGCGCGGCTCCGTGATCTCCAGCGTCCGCAGCCCGTAGGCGGCCGCCGTACGGGGCTCGATCGCCGGAAGGACGGCCACGCCGAGACCGCGGGCGACGAGCTGGACGAGCGTCTGCGGAGCCGCCGCCTCGAAGGCGATACGGGGCCGGATGCCGGCCTGTGCGCAGGCGCGGTCGAGCACCCCGCGTACGCCGCTGCCGCGCGGGAGGCTGATCAGCGGCCGGTCGTGCAGCTCTGCCAGCGGAACCGTCGTACGGCCGGCAGCGGCGACCAGCGGGTCGCCCTCGGGCACGACGGCGACCAGGGCCTCGTCGATCACGAACTGGAGCGAGACGCCCGGCGGCGGCTCCTTGTCCGTCAGGCCGAGCAGGGCGATGTCCAGTTCCCCGCGGCGCAGCGCGGCGAGCATCCGGTCCGACGCGTCCTCAGTGAGGGCGATCTCGACGTCCGGGTGGTCGTCGTGGAAGTCGGCGAGCACGGAGACGACGTCGAACTCGTGGGAAGCGGCCCCGGCCACGAGCCCGACCGTGACCTGGCCGCGCAGCAGCCCGGTGAACGCGTCCGCGGTGTGCCGCATCCCCTCGGCGGCGGCGAGCGCGGCCCGCGCGTAAGGCAGCACGGCCGCGCCGACCTCCGTAGGTGTCACCGAGCGCCCCGAGCGGTCCAGGAGACGCTGTCCGAGTTCGCGCTCCAACTGCCGTATCTGGGCGCTCACTCCGGGCTGGGCCAGGTGCAGCCGGGCGGCGGCGCGGGTGAAGTTGGCCTCTTCGACGACGGCTACGAAGTACTGGAGCTGACGGAGTTCCATGACCCAAGATGCTAGAAGCAGGCGTGCTGGCCACGAGAAGATCCAGCTCTTGGACTTATGGCGAGACGGCCTGAACCCTGGAGAGGTGGACATCAAAGCCTCGATCGCCGCCGAACGTCAGGAACTCGCCGACCTGCTCGACGCGCTGTCTCCGGAGCAGTGGGACGCGCCGTCGCTGTGCGCGGGCTGGCGGGTCCGCGAGGTGGCGGCCCATATGTCGCTGGGCTTCCGCTACTCGCTGCCGAGGACCGTCGCCGAGCTCGTCAAGGCGCGCGGCAGTCTGCACCGGATGACCGACCGCGGCGCCCGCGCGGACGCCGCCGCGTTCTCCACGGACCGGCTCGCCGCGTTCCTGCGGGACAACGCGGGCCATCCCTGGCAGCCGCCCATGGCCGGGATCGAGGGCGCCCTGGGGCACGACGTGGTCCACGGCCTCGACATCTCGGTCGCCCTGGGGCTCGGCCGCAGGGTTCCCCTGGACCGCGTACGCATCCTTCTTAAGAAGGTGACGCCCAAGAGCACCAAGTTCTTCGGGGCGGACGTCGGCGGCGTCGAGCTGCGCGCCGACGACCTCGACTGGAGCTACGGCAGCGGACCGCCGCTGACCGGCGCGGCGCAGGACGTCCTGCTGGTCCTCTACGGCAGGAAGCTGCCCCCGGGGCACCTGCGGGGGCAGCTCGAATCCCGCTTCATCGCGGCCTAGCCGTCTAGCCGTCTAGCCGTCTGGCCGTCTGGCCGTCTGGCCGTCTGGCCGCCAAGTCGCTGCGTCACCACATCGCCTAGTCGACGTCCTTGGTGAGCCGCGTGATCCCCGCGATCCGGTAGGCGGCGGTCTCCTCCAGGGTCTCGTTCGCCAGGAGTGCCTCGGCCAGTGCGTCCAGTTGGTCGCGGTGCTCGCGCAGTTGGCGGCACGCGCTCTCGTAGCACTCGTCCACGATCCGCCGCATCTCGCCGTCGATCACGTCGAGGGTCTCCGGGGCCGCCGCGAGGCCGTAGGGCTGCTGGCCGTCGTTCGGCAGGGCGGAGAGGCGGCCCACGCGTTCGCTCATGCCCCAGCGGCCGACCATGCCGCGGGCGATGTTGGTGACCTGTTCGAGGTCGCTCTCGGCGCCCGTCGTGATGACCCCGAAGACGACCTGTTCGGCCGCCATGCCGCCCAGGGCGCCGATGATGCGGCCGCGCAGATACTCCTCCGTGTACGCGTACTTGTCAGCGTCCGGCGTCGACAGGGTGACGCCGAGGGCGCGCCCCCGGGGCACGATGGTGATCTTCCGGACCGGGTCGGCACCGGGCTGCAGCATGCCGAGCAGGGCGTGACCGCTCTCGTGGTACGCCGTGCGCCGCCGCTCCTCGTCGGGCATCACCAGCGGCCGTTCGGCGCCGAGCTGCACCTTCTCCAGGGCCTCGGAGAGGTCGGCCTGGGTGACCTTCTTCTGCTTGCGCTTGACCGCGAGCAGGGCGGCCTCGTTGGCCAGGTTGGCGAGTTCCGCGCCGGTCATTCCCGGTGTCGTACGGGCGACTTGGGCGAGGTCGGTGTCGTCCGCCATCGGGATCTCGCGCGTATGGATCTTGAGGATGGCCTCGCGTCCGCCGCGGTCGGGCGGGCTGACGGTGACGACGCGGTCGAAGCGCCCCGGCCGGGTCAGGGCCGGGTCGAGGATGTCGGCCCGGTTGGTGGCCGCGAGCACGATGACGCCCTCCGAGCCCGAGAAACCATCCATCTCGGTGAGGATCTGGTTCAGCGTCTGCTCGCGCTCGTCGTGTCCGCCCATGCCGCTGCCGCCGCCGCGGGCCCGGCCGATGGTGTCGATCTCGTCGATGAAGATGATGGACGGCGCGACCTTGCGCGCCTCGGCGAAGAGTTCGCGTACGCGCGAGGCGCCGACGCCCACGATCATCTCGATGAACTCCGAGGCGGACGCCGAGAAGAAGGGCACTCCAGCCTCGCCCGCCACGGCCCGCGCGAGCAGCGTCTTTCCGGTGCCGGGCAGTCCGGCGAGCAGCACGCCGCGCGGCATCTTGGCGCCCATCGTGCGATAGGCCTCGGGGTTCTTCAGGAAGTCGACGACATCGCTGAGCTCGCCCTCGACCTCGTCGATGCCCGCCACGTCCTCGAAGGTGGTGCGCTTCTCCCCCGGTTCGAGTTCGACCGGCTTCGGCGGCGCCTTGCGGCCCAGCATGCCGCCGCCCGCGCCGCCCATCCCCGAACTCATCCGCCGGGCGATGAAGATCCACAGGAAGACGAGGAGCAGCATCGGGGCGAGCGAGATGAGCAGGTTGGAGAGGAAGCTGCGCTCTTGGACGACGGGCTCGGCGGTGACCGTGACGTCGTGTTCGGTCAGGTCGTCCCAGAGCTTGTCGTCGGCGAAGGCGGGCCGCTGGGTGGTGAACTTGGTGTACTTCCCCTTCTCGTCGCCCGGCTTCTCCTGCTCCTTCTTGAGCTGCCCCTGGATCGCGTCGCCCTTGGCGTAGATCTTCGAGACGTTCCCGGAGTCGACCTGCTTGCTGAACTCCGTGTACGAGATCGTCGGCTCGTCGCCCTCGTTGAAGAAGGAGAGGACGAGGTTGGCGATGAGATAGACGATGAGCGCGGTGAGGATGAGCCCGCCCCATCCGCCCGGCATCTTCTTCTTCGTCGGCGGCTTGGGCTCGGGCGGCGGCGCGCCCTCGGAGCGCCAGGGCTTGTCGGTCGCCCGGCGCGGCGGCACAGGGTTGCTCATATCCGGACGTTACGACACAAACAGCGCATGGGCACCCGCGCCGAAAACGCCTGGGGCGCCCCTCTCGACAGAGGAGCGCCCCAGATGTCGTACGAAGAATGAGCCGCCGCCGAAGCGCCGGCTCACCCCGCGTCGACCACTAGCCCATGAACTTCTTGAACTCGTCCGGCAGCTCGAAGTCCTTGCCCTGCTCGCCCGCGGGCAGACCGAAGGCGCCGCCGGACTGCGCGGCCTGCTCGCGGCGGGCGGCGTCCTCCTGCTCCTGCTGCTTGCGCTTCATCGGGTTGCCGGAGCGCTGCTTGCCCTTGGCCTGCTTCTGCTTCTTCTTCTGCTTGCCGGCGCCGCCGCCCATGCCCGGCATCCCGGGCATACCCGGCATGCCGCCGCCCTGCGCCATGCGGGACATCATCTTGCGGGCCTCGAAGAACCGCTCGACGAGGTTCTTGACCGCGCTGACCTCGACGCCCGAGCCCTTCGCGATACGGGCGCGGCGCGAGCCGTTGATGATCGTCGGCTCCTGGCGCTCGCCGGGGGTCATCGACTTGATGATCGCGGCGGTGCGGTCGACGTCCCGCTCGTCCAGGTTGTTGATCTGGTCCTTGATCTGGCCCATCCCGGGCATCATGCCGAGCAGCTTGCTGATGCTGCCCATCTTCCTGACCTGCTCCATCTGGGCCAGGAAGTCGTCGAGCGTGAAGTCCTGGCCCTTCTTGGAGGCCAGCTTCGAGGCCATCTTCTCGGCCTCTTGCTGCGAGAAGGTCTGCTCGGCCTTCTCGATCAGCGTGAGCATGTCGCCCATGCCGAGGATGCGGGACGCCATGCGGTCCGGGTGGAACGCGTCGAAGTCGTCCAGCTTCTCGCCGTTGGAGGCGAACATGATCTGGCGGCCGGTGACCTGCGCGATGGAGAGCGCGGCACCACCACGGGCGTCGCCGTCGAGCTTCGAGAGGACCACGCCGTCGAAGCCGACGCCGTCGCGGAAGGCCTCGGCCGTGTTGACCGCGTCCTGACCGATCATCGCGTCGACGACGAAGAGGACCTCGTCGGGGCTGACGGCGTCGCGGATGTCCGCGGCCTGCTGCATCAGCTCCTGGTCGATGCCGAGGCGTCCGGCGGTGTCGACGATGACCACGTCGTACTGCTTGGACCTGGCGAACTCGACGGAGTCCTTGGCGACCTGGACCGGGTCGCCCACGCCGTTGCCCGGCTGCGGGGCGTAGACGCCGACGCCGGCGCGCTCGGCGACGACGCTGAGCTGGTTGACGGCGTTGGGGCGCTGCAGGTCGCACGCGACCAGGAGCGGCGAGTGGCCCTGCGCCTTCAGCCAGAGGCCGAGCTTTCCGGCGAGGGTGGTCTTACCGGCACCCTGGAGGCCCGCGAGCATGATGACGGTCGGCGGGTTCTTCGCGAACCGCAGCCGTCGGGTCTCGCCGCCGAGGATGCCGATGAGCTCCTCGTTGACGATCTTGATGACCTGCTGGGCGGGGTTGAGCGCCTGGGAGACCTCGGCTCCGGCGGCGCGCTCCTTGACCTGCTTGATGAAGGCGCGGACGACGGGCAGGGCCACGTCCGCCTCGAGCAGGGCGATGCGGATCTCGCGCGCCGTGGCGTCGATGTCCGCCTCGGACAGGCGGCCCTTGCCCCGGAGGTTCTTGAATGTCGCTGCGAGGCGGTCGGAGAGAGTATCGAACACGGCGGTCGCGAATCCTCGGGTCGTCGGGGGCGGGCGGTTGGTCGCCCTCCAGGGTATCTGGCTGCCGGAGCGGGCGGATCCCGTCCCCTGCGCGGGGAGCGGTGGGCCGTCCACTTCTTGCCCGACGGGGACTGCTCCCGCGCCTCCTCCTTGCCCGGCAAGGACTGTTCCCGTCCCTCCCTCTCGCCCGGCAAGGACCGCTCCCGTCCCACCTCCTCGCCCAGCAGGAACCGTTCCCGTCCCACCCTCTCGCCCAGCAGGAACCGCTCCCGCGCCCGCCCGCCGCATCGCTGCCCCGGCTACAGCAGGCTGTGCCCACCCTTTCCCCAGTTCTCCGCTTCGCGCGAGCAGGGGAGACCCCACTCGCCCTGCGGAACGCCTGCCCACGCGGGGAGCGGGGAAGCCGGCACAGCCCCCTTACCCACGCGGGGAGCGGGGAAGCCGACGCAGCCCCCTTACCCCCGCAGCGCCTCCTCCACCGCCCTGGCCACACCCGCCGCCCGCTCCCCCTCCAGCGGCGCCCTCCCCGACCCCTCCGTCACATAGAACGCGTCCACCGCGTTCGCGCCCAGCGTCGAGACATGTGCGCTGCGGACCGCCACCCCCGCCGACTCGAGCGCGCGGCCGATGCGGTGGAGGAGGCCCGGTGCGTCCTGGGCCCGTACCTCGATCACCGTCGCCAGACGCGAACCCGCCGGAGCGACCGTCACGCGGGGCGGCGGCGCCACCGTCCCCCGGCGCCTCGGATACGCCGCGTCCCGCTCGGCCAGCCGCCCGGCGATGTCCAGCGAGCCGTCGAGCGCCCGTACCAGGTCGGCCCGTAGCCGCGCCGCCTGCGGCAGCGAACCGTACTCGGCGGCCACCCGCCAGTTCAGGAGCAGCACGGAGTCCTCGCCGCCCATCGGCAGCCCCACCGCACGGAACTCCGCCGTCCGCACCGCGAGCCGGTGCATGGCGAGGACTCCGGCCACGGCGGGCAGCACCCCCGCCTGCTCCGGCACCGCGATGACCAGCTCCACGCCCAGCGGCTCCGGCTCCCCCGAGCCCGCGTCCGGGTCGGAACCCTCCATCTGCGCCCGCAGCGCCAGCACGGGCCCGCCCGTCCGGAACGCCTCCACCGCGAGCCGCTCCTGCTCGGCGGTCGGCTCCCCGTCCTCCGGAGCCGCCGCGGGCTCGTCCCCCGAAAGCACCGCCCCGACCCGCTTCACCAGGTCGGCGACGAGCGACCCCCGCCACGTCGACCAGGCCGCGGGACCGGTGGCCAGCGCGTCCGCCTCGGTCAGCGCGTGCAGCAGCTCCAGCGTTCCCGGGGACCCCACGGCCTCGGCGACGGCCCGTACCGTCGCCGGATCGTCCAGGTCACGCCGGGTGGCCGTCTCGACGAGCAGCAGATGATGGCGTACGAGACAGGCGAGGACGGCCACGTCCGCCCGGTCGAAGCCGATCCGCGCCGCCACGTCCCGCGCGATGATCTCCCCGGCCACCGAGTGGTCCCCCGGCCAGCCCTTCCCGATGTCGTGCAGCAGCCCGGCCACCAGGAGCAGGTCGGGGCGCCCGACCCGGCGGGTCAGCTCGGCGGCGCGTACGGCGGTCTCCACGAGATGCCGGTCGACGGTCCAGGTGTGCACGGCGTTGCGCTGCGGCCGGCACCGCACCCGCTCCCAGTCGGGCAGCATCCGGGTGATCAGGCCCTCGGCCTCCAGCGCCTCCCAGACCTCGACGGTCGGCCGCCCCGCGCCGAGCAGCGTCACGAGCTGCTCCCTGGCCTCGGCCGGCCACGGCGTGGGCAGCGGCCGGGCGGCGGCGGCCATCCGCCGCACGGCGTGCAGCGACAGCGGAAGCCCGGCCTGCGCGGCGGCAGCGGCGGCCCGCAGCGGCAGCACCGGGTCGCGCTCGGGGCGGGCGGCCCGCGCGAGGACGACCTCTCCGTCCTGCTCGACGACCCCCTCGGCCAGCGGCGACCGCTCGGCGGCAGCCGCCGCCCCCTTGCCGCCCAGCATGGCCCGCAGCTTGGGCCGCACGGCACGGGACCGCAGCACCCGGCCGACCTCGCGCCATGTCACGTCACTGGCGTACGAGACGGTCCTTGCCGCCTCGTACACCTGCCGCAGCAGCGTGTCGGCGTCCAACAGGCCCAGTTCCGCCGCGACTTGGTCCTGCTCCTGCAAGGCGAGGCGGTCCGTCGCCCGGCCCGTGGTCAGATGCAGCGCGTCGCGTACGTCGAGCAGCCTGCGGCGCGCGTCGGCGAGTCCCTCGCGGGGCGCGTCGGCCAGCCACGAGGCGGCGACGGCCCGCAGCGCGGTCGCGTCCCGCAGCCCACCCCTGGCCTCCTTGAGGTCCGGCTCCAGGAGATAGCTCAACTCGCCCTGCCGCTCGGCCCGTTCCTCGCACAGCTCACGCAGCAGCGGCAGCCGCTTCGGCGCGAGGTTGCGCCAGTCGGCGAGGACGGCGGTGCGCAGCCCGGCGGTCAGCCCCGGATCGCCCGCGATGTGCCGCGCGTCGAGCAGCCCCAGCTGCACCTTCAGGTCGTCGCCCGCGGTCTTGCGGGCCTCCGTCGGCGTACGAACGGAGTGGTCGAGCGCGAGCCCCAGGTCCCAGACGGGGTACCAGACGCGGTCGGCGAGGGCGGCCACCTCGCCGGGGTCCGCGCTGCCGTCGTGCAGCAGCAACAGGTCCAGGTCGCTGCGCGGCGACAGCTCGCCCCTGCCGTAGCCGCCGACGGCGACGAGCGAGGCGCCCCGCGGCGTGCCCGCGCCGTCGAAGAGCCCGGTCAGCCACTCGTCGGTGAGGTCGGCGAGGGCCGAACGGCGCGGCGGCCCGGACTGCGCCTCCCCTTGGAGGAGGTGCAGCCGGGCCGCCGCGTAGCCGCTGGGTCCGGAGTCTTCCGCGTCCGATTCGGTTCGTACGTCCACACTCGTCACCCAGCAGCTCCTGTCAGTCCCGCTCAGTTCCGCTCAGTCCCGCTCACTACCTCTGGATCCGGCTCAGAGCGCGTCGGGTCCGCGCTCGCCGGTCCGCACCCGGACGGCCGTGTCGACCGGGACGCTCCAGACCTTGCCGTCCCCGATCTTGCCGGTCCGGGCGGCCTTCACCACGACATCCACGAGCTGTTCGGCGTCGTCGTCCTCGACCAGGACCTCGATACGGATCTTCGGTACGAGGTCGACGGTGTACTCCGCGCCCCGGTAGACCTCGGTGTGCCCGCGCTGGCGGCCGTAGCCGCTGGCCTCGGTGACCGTCAGGCCCTGCACCCCGAAGGCCTGGAGCGCTTCCTTGATCTCGTCGAGCCGGTGCGGCTTGACGACCGCGGTGATGAGCTTCATGCGTCCACCCTCTTGTTCTTCTGCGTTGCAGCCTTCGCGGGCTCCTGGACCGGGGCCGGTACGGCCGTGCGGGGCGCCGTGCCGCCGCCCGCGCCGCTGAAGTCGTACGCGGTCTCGGCGTGCTGCGCCTGGTCGATGCCCGCGATCTCCTCGTCCTCGCTTACCCGCATCCCGATCGCCTTGTCCACCAGGAAGGCCAGGACCGCGGAGGCGATCAGGGAGTACGCGAGGACGGCGCCGACACCGGCGGCCTGCTTGCCCAGCTGGTCGAGTCCGCCGCCGTAGAAGAGGCCCTTGGCGTCGGACTGCACGCCGCCGGTGGCGAAGAAGCCGACGAGCAGCGAGCCCGCGACACCGCCGACCAGGTGGACGCCGATGACGTCGAGGGAGTCGTCGTAACCGAACCTGTACTTGAGGCCGACGGCCATGGCGCAGAGCAGGCCCGCGATGGCTCCGATGGCGATCGCGCCGAGCGGCGAGCAGGAGCCGCCGGCCGGGGTGATGGCGACAAGGCCCGCGACGGCACCGGAAGCGGCACCCAGCGTGGTGAACGCGCCGTGCCGGATCTTCTCGTAGGCGAGCCAGGCCAGCATCGCGGCACCGGTGGCGACCTGCGTGTTCAGGAACATCATCGCGCCGACGCCGTCGTCGTTGCCCAGCCACGATCCGGCGTTGAAGCCGAACCAGCCGAACCAGAGCAGACCGGCGCCCAGCATCACCAGCGGCAGGCTGTGCGGCCGCATCGGGTCCTTCTTGAAGCCGACGCGCTTGCCGATGACGAGGATCACGCCGAGCGCGGCGGCACCGGCGTTGATGTGCACGGCCGTACCACCGGCGAAGTCGATCACGCCGAGCTCGAAGGCCCAGCCGCCGGCGCCCCAGACCCAGTGCGCGACCGGGAAGTAGACGATCGTGGCCCACAGGGCGACGAACAGTGCCCAGGCGGTGAACTTCACGCGGTCGGCGAGGGCGCCGCTGATCAGGGCGGGCGTGAGAATCGCGAACATCAGCTGGAAGACGGCGAACACATAGACGGGGATCGTGTAGCCGTCCCACAGCTCGTTGAGCCCTATGCCGCTCAGTCCGACGTAATCGGACGACCAGCCGATGAGGCTGCCGTGGTCGGTGCCGAACGCGACGGAGAAGCCGTAGAGCACCCAGAGAATGGTGACGATCCCCAGGCTGATGAAGCTCATCATCAGCATGTTCAGGGTGCTCTTGACGCGGACCATGCCTCCGTAGAAGAAGGCGAGGGCCGGTGTCATCAGCATGACCAGGGCGGAACAGATGAGCATGAACCCGGTGTTGGCGGCAGACAGCTGCGGGGCGTCTGCGGCGATCGTGATGCCTGGGGGCATCGGCGTCTCCTCGTCGTCGTATGCGGCCCGTGCGGGAGGGCGGTACGGGGTGGGCCGTTATGCGCCACGAGATTGGCGCAGCGCCGTTTCCGGGGGTGCGCCTCGATGTTTCGCGGCGGTGACGAAGAGGTCGTACGTGTTACGCGTCAATGAACTGCCGGGTGGTGCGGGGCGCCGGGTCATACCCTGCGACAACGCGCGAAACCGGCCGCGACGGCCATCCGATTGACCTGGCGTGGGGGAGCCGAGTCGGGCTGTTCGGGATGGTCCTGCCGCGGCCGGAGCCTTGCGGGTGCCCGCTGGTGGGGGCCGTCAGACGGCCTCCGCGGTTTCCGGCATGTCGACGGCGAGCCGCTCGGTGAGCCGGACGACTTCGGCGACGTCCCCGAAGTCGCGGACCGCGGTGTCCACGGTCTTGCGAAGCCGGGTGTTGACCCGCTCAGAGCGGACCTTCTTGGCGATGTCCAGGGCCTGCCCGGCCAGCTGCGTGCTCTGCTCGGGCTCCTTCTGGAGGAGGTGGACGGTGGCCATCCCGATCAGGTTCAGGGCGTACGAACGCTGGTGTTCGACGTCCTTGCCGAAGAGGTCGACGGCGCGCTCCATGACGGGCTCGGCGAGCGAGGCGTAGGTGGGGCTGCGGCCCGCGACATAGGCCAGGTCGCGGAACGAGTGGGCGTTCTCCCCGTTCAGCTCGGCCTCGGAGAAGAAGCGGATCCAGTCGGGCTCGGGCTCGTCGAACTCCAGGGCGTCGGCGAAGGTGTCCTCGGCCATCCGCACGGCCCGCTTGCACTTGCCGGGCTGGCCCATGCTGGCGTACGCGCGGGCCTCCATCGCATACAGCATGGCCTGGGTGCGCGGGCTCGCGCAGTCGCGGCTGCCGTACTGGGCGAGGTGGATGAGTTCGAGCGCGTCGTCGGGCCGGCCGAGGTGGATCATCTGGCGGCTCATGCTGGAGAGGATGTACGACCCGAGCGGCTTCTCGCCCGCTTCCTTGGCGGCGTGCAGCGCGAGGACGAAGTACTTCTGGGCGGTGGGCTGGAGCCCCACGTCGTAGCTCATCCATCCGGCCAGTTCGGCCAGCTCGCCCGCGACCTTGAAGAGGCGCTTGGAGGTGGCCTCGGGCTGGGGCTCCTGCAACAGGTCCGTCACCTCGTGCAGTTGGCCGACGACGGCCTTGCGCCGGAGCCCTCCCCCGCACTGCGCGTCCCACTGCCGGAACATCACGGTCGTGGACTCAAGCAGGTCGAGCTCGGGCTTGGAGAGCCGCCCCGGCCTGCGCGACGGAGCGGCGGGCTCGGGGTCGCCGGCCGGTGCCGTCGGTCCGGGGACCAGCCAGCGCTGCATGGGCTCGATGAGGGCGGGGCCCGCGGAGAGCGCGAGCGAGGTGCCGAGGAAGCCGCGGCGCGCGAGCATCAGGTCGCTGCGGGAGAACTCACTGATGAGCGCGACCGTCTGCGGGCCGGTCCAGGGCAGGTCGACGCCGGACACGGAGGGCGACTGGTGCGCGGCGCGCAGCCCCAGGTCCTCGACCGCCACCACACAGCCGAACCGCTCCGAGAACAGCTCGGAGAGGATGCGCGGGATGGGCTCGCGGGGATTCTCGCCGTCCAGCCAGCGACGCACCCGCGAGGTGTCGGTGGAGATGTGATGGGCGCCCAACTGCCGTGCCCTGCGGTTCACTTGGCGCGCCAGCTCGCCCTTCGACCAGCCGCTGCGCACGAACCAGGAGTTGAGCAGTTCGTTTGGGCGCTTTTCAGCGTTCGCACCACTTCCGCCATTGCCGCCCACCGGAACGCCCCCATTCCTCAAGACACTTGCGCGGTCCACGCCAAGCCCTACCAGAATGCCGCCTCGTGCGGCTCTCCGTCCGGAGAACGTCACCCCTCGAACAGGAAACCGACTTGCCTCCGGCATACCCACGAGTGCACAAGTCTCAGGGCTTGTGCACTGAAAGTAATCCTACGATCACCCCTCCGGCGAGGGCGATCGCGGAAACGCCACCATTCGCCACCCCTTCGAATGAACTCCCCGCCCGCTACAAGCGATTGACTTGACAGTGGACGACCGACAGTGGGCGGAACGGAGCACTTAGGGGCGCGAATGACCGAGCGCACCACCCTCTGACCATCGGGCGCCACCCGAAAACAGAGGGTCACGATCCGATTCCGTCACGTAACCGCGCTGCGCTCGACCCGTTGGAGGGGGCATGGGCTTCACGATCGGCGGCATCCGGGGGACCAGAGAACCCCGCACCGGCTCACGGCGGCGCGGCCGCGCGTCGGACTGCACCGCGGTGGCCGAGTACACCGGACTCTGGGGCTGGGCGGCGGTCCCCGGGGCACGCGCACTGGACGGCCGCTGCTCCTGCGGCGCCGCCGACTGTCCGTCCCCCGGCGCCCATCCGCTGGCCTTCGCCCCCGAAGTCCCGGCCGGGGCCCGGCTGGACGAAGTGGCGGACGCCTGGGGCCAGTTCCCCGGTGCCGCCGTGCTGCTGCCCGTGGGCCGCGCCTTCGACGTGATCGAGGTCGCCGAGACGGCGGGGCGCAGGGCGCTGGTCCGCCTGGAGCGCATGGGCCTCCCGCTCGGCCCGGTGTCGGCCACGCCGGACGGCCGCGCGCACTTCTTCGTGGCCCCCGGCGCCGCCGCCGAGCTCCCCCGGCTGCTCTACCGCATGGGCTGGGACGACGCCGACATCGACCTGCACGGGCGTGGCCCCGGCAGCCACATCACGGCCCCGCCGTCCGACCACGCGGGCCTGGGCCCGGTCCGCTGGCTGCGCGCCCCGGACCTGGACTCGGCGACGAATCCGCCACAGGCACGGCTGGTCCTGGGGACCTTGGCGTACGTGGCCCATCGCTCACCGGCGTAGACGCCCACACACCGAAATGCCCCGCCCCGGCTGCACCCCGGGGTGGGGCATTTCTTTCGTATGCGGCACGGGAGCGCCGCGAAGGGGCGCGGGGCTGTGACATTGTGCGGCTCCGCCGCGTGGGCGCGACCAGCCCCCACGCACCCGCAGGCGACAATCCGCCCCACCCGCGGAGCGCTACTCGCCGATCAGCGCGTCCACAAAGGCCTCGGGCTCGAACGGCGCCAGGTCGTCCGCACCCTCGCCCAGACCCACCAGCTTCACCGGCACGCCCAGCTCCCGCTGGACGGCCACGACGATGCCGCCCTTGGCGGTGCCGTCCAGCTTCGTCAGGACGATGCCGGTGATGTCGACGACCTCGGCGAAGACCCGCGCCTGCACCAGGCCGTTCTGCCCGGTCGTGGCGTCCAGGACGAGCAGGATCTCATCCAGCGGCGCGTGCTTCTCGACGACGCGCTTGACCTTGCCGAGCTCGTCCATCAGGCCCGTCTTGGTGTGCAGCCGGCCCGCGGTGTCGATGAGCACCACGTCGGCGCCCTCGGCGATGCCCTCCTTGACCGAGTCAAAGGCGATCGACGCCGGGTCGCCGCCCTCGGGGCCGCGCACGGTGCGGGCGCCGACGCGCTCGCCCCAGGTCTGCAGCTGGTCGGCGGCGGCCGCGCGGAAGGTGTCCGCGGCGCCGAGCACGACCGAGCGGCCGTCGGCGACCAGGACGCGGGCGAGCTTGCCCGTGGTGGTGGTCTTGCCGGTGCCGTTGACGCCGACGACCATCACGATGCCGGGCGTCTCCAGGCCCGACTCGGTCTTCACGGTGCGGTCGAAGTCCGTGCCCTCGGCCGTGCCGAGCAGCGTGAGAAGTTCCTCACGCAGCAGGGAGCGCAGCTCTTGTGGCGTACGGGTGCCGAGCACGCGGACGCGCTCGCGGAGCCGCTCGACCAGTTCCTGCGTGGGGGCGACGCCGACGTCGGCGGTGAGGAGCGTGTCCTCGATCTCCTCCCACGTGTCCTCGTCCAGGTGCTCGCGCGAGAGCAGCGTGAGCAGCCCCTTGCCGAGCGCGTTCTGCGAGCGGGAGAGCCGCGAGCGCAGCCGGACCAGACGGCCCGCCGTGGGCTCCGGGGTCTCGACCTCCGGCGCCGCGGGCGCCTCGGGGGCCTCTTCGGTGACCACCGGCGCCTCGGCTGTCGCCGATGGGGCCCCCGGGAGTTCCACCTCCTCGATCGTGCGGCGCGGTTCGTCGCGCGGCGTCTCGGCCTCGTCGCCAACCTGCGGTTCGGCGGGAGGGGCGGTGATGGTGGGCGTGGTCGACGGGGCCTGCGGGGGCAGCTGCTTCTTCTTGCGGCTGCCGATCACGAGCCCGCCGAGCGCGCCGATCACGACCACGGCGATGACTACAGCAAGGATGACGATTTCCATAACTCACCCAGTATCAGCCATGGGGCCCACAGGGGCCCAGGCTGTAGCTTCCTCCAAGGAACAAAGCCTCATAGAGGGCATGACTCGGACTAAAGTACGATGGAGCTCTCCGCATCAACGCGCGTAGAGTCCTTGCGATCACCCCCACGGACGGATCCGCAGCGTTGCGATCCGAGCGAGAGGCACGGAACCACCCCCATGAGCACCACCGCCGAACACGAAGGCGCCCTGGAGACACGCGGCCTCGAGCCCGTCCCCGACTCCGAGCGCACCGGCCGTACCCGCGAGCTGTTCCCCACCTGGGTCGCCGCCAACATCAGTGTCCTGCTGCTCACCATGGGCGCGGGCCTCATCGTGACCAACGGGCTCAACTTCTGGCAGGCCCTGGTCGTCGCCCTCGTCTCGCCGGTGCTCAGCTACGGCCTGGTCGGGCTCATCTCGATCGCAGGCAAGCGCGGCGGCTCCCCCGGCATGACGCTCTCGCGCGCGGTCTTCGGCCAGCGCGGCAACCTCTTCCCCGGCTCGCTGATCTGGGTCGCCCGCTGGGGCTGGGAGACGATCAACGCGGTCACGGGCGCGTACGCGATCATCACGGTCCTGGACATCTGCTTCGGCATCGAGTCCAGCACCTGGCTGACGGTCGTGACGCTGGTCCTCTTCGTCGCCTGTACGTTCCTCATCAGCGGCCTCGGCCGCAAGGTGCTGCACATCTGCAACACCTGGGCCACGTACCTGTTCGGCGCGTTCAGCATCCTCGTCCTGATCTACCTGCTGATCGACACCGACTGGTCTGACGTCTTCTCACGGGACGCCGGCTCCACCGCCGCGATGGTCGCGGGCGTCGGCGTGATCGCCGCGGGCGGCATCAGCTGGGTCCCCACCGGCCCGGACTTCACCCGCTACCTGCCGCGCACGGCCTCCAGCAAGGCCCTGGTGGGCAACGCGGTCGGGGGCGCCGGCATCGTCGTCGTACCGATGGTCCTGATGGGTGCCGTCATGGCGGTCAGCACGCCGGACCTGTCGAAGGCCACCGACCCGGTCTCCTTCCTCGGCACACTGCTGCCGACCTGGATCGCCGTGCCGTACCTGGTGATGGCCCTGATCGGCATGCTGCTCATCAACTCGATGTCCATGTACTCCGCGGGCTTCACCGCGATGACGCTCGGCATCAAGGTCCCCCGCGCCTGGGCCGTGAGCATCAACGCCGTCATCAGCCTGATCTTCGGCTACCTCCTGATGAACGTGGCCAGCAGCTTCATGGGCTCGTTCATCTCCTTCCTCACCCTGCTCGCGGTCGCGTTCTCCGCCTGGATCGGCGTCTTCGGCATCGACATGCTGCGCCGCAAGACGTACGACGGCGAGGCGCTGATGGACACCAAGCGCACCAGCGCCTACTGGTACAAGGCGGGCTTCGCCTGGCAGGCGATGACCGCATGGGCGATCGCTCTGGTGATGGGCCTGCTCTTCACCAAGGTCGACTGGTTCAGCGGCCCGCTCGCCACGTCCTGGATCGGCCGCAACGGCCTGGGCTGGCTGGCCACGATCCTGATCGCGGCCGTGCTGTACGCGGTGCTCCCGCGCAACCGCGACGCCGAGACCCCCGAGGACGAGACCGAGCTGGTCACCGCCTGATCCCGGGCAACCGGCCCCGGGCGGCGTTCAACTGCTCCCGGGCACTGTTCATCTGACGGAACGTCAACTAACGTCCCCCTTCGCCGCCCAAGGTGAAGGGGGACGTTCCGTATGCCCGTGACAGTCGTCCGATTCAACCTCGTGGATCCCGCCGCCACGCCCGGCTCGCTGAGCGAACGGTACAAAGCCGCCCTGGAGATGGCCGCGTACGCGGACGACCGGGGCATCTCCACGGTGCAGACCGAGGAGCACCACGGCGTCGGCAACAACTGGCTGCCCTCGCCGTTCACGTTCGCGGGCGCGGTGTTCGGCGCGACGCGGCGCATCGCGGTCACCGTCTCCGCGATCATCGGCCCGCTGCACGATCCGCTGCGGCTCGCCGAGGACATCGCCGTACTCGATCTGCTCAGCGGCGGCCGACTGGTGACGGTGGCGGGGATCGGCTACCGGCCCGAGGAGTACGCGGCGTTCGGCGTCGACTGGAAGCGGCGGGGCAAGCTCCAGGACGAGCTGCTCGAAACGCTGCTGCAGGCCTGGACGGGCGAGCCCTTCGAGTTCCGCGGCCGCACCGTGCGCGTCACCCCGCGTCCGCACACCCGGCCGCACCCGCTGCTCCTGGTCGGCGGCTCATCGCAGGCGGCGGCCCGGCGCGCGGCCCGGCTCGGCCTGCCGTTCTTCCCGAGCGCCCATCTGCCGGAGCTCGAGGCGTACTACAACGAGCGGCTCGCCGAGTACGGCACCGAGGGCTGGACCATGATGCCCGCCGCCGAGACTCCCCTGCTGCACATCGCCGACGACCCGGACCGCACCTGGGCCGAACACGGCGAACACTTCCTGCACGAGGCCCGCACCTATGCCTCCTGGCAGTCCAAGGACATCCGCTCGGCGGTGAAGTCCGCGGCCACGACGGTCGAGGAACTGCGCGCCGAGGGCGTCTACCGCGTCCTGACTCCGGCCGAGTGCGTCGCGTACGTCCAGGCCGGCGCCGCCAATCTCGTGCTGCACCCGCTGTCCGGCGGGATGCCGGTCGACGAGGGATGGCGCAGCCTGCACCACTTCTGCGAAAACGTACTGCCCCGGCTCAAGGAATAGGTCCTTGAACCGGGGCAGCTTCCTCAGAGGAGGGGCAGCGGGGATTAGCCCATCTCCTCCAGGGTCTTGCCCTTCGTCTCCTTGACGAACTTCATGACGAAGGGGATCGAGAGCGCCGCGAAGGCGCCGTAGATGATGTACGAGCCGGTCAGCGACCACTCGGACATGCTCGGGAAGGTCTTGGTGATCGCGAAGTTGGCGAGCCACTGGGCGGAGGCGGCCACACCGAGCGCGGCGGCGCGGATCCGGTTGGGGAAGATCTCGCCGAGCAGCACCCAGACCACCACGCCCCAGGACAGGGCGAAGAAGAGGACGAAGGCGTTGGCCGCGATGATCGCGATCAGGCCCTGGGTGTCGGGCAGCGAGACGGTGTCGCCGGAGCCGGTCCGGTAGGAGAACGCCCAGGCCATGGTGAACAGCGCGATCGCCATGCCGGCGGAGCCGATCAGGGCCAGCGGCTTGCGGCCGATCCGGTCGACGAAGATCATCGCGATGACCGTACCGACGATGTTCACGATCGACGTCTCGAACGAGTACAGGAACGAGCTGCTCGGGTCGTGGCCGATCGACTGCCAGAGCTGGTTCGAGTAGTAGAAGATCACGTTGATGCCGACGAGCTGCTGGAAGACCGAGAGCCCGATGCCGATCCAGACGATCGGCAGGAAGCCGGCCTTGCCGAGCAGGTCCTTGAAGGACGACTTGTGCTCGCTGCGCATGCCCTGCTCGATCTCGGCGACGCGAGCGTCCAGGTCGGTCTTGTGGCCCTCGATCTCGCCGAGCACCTTCTTGGCCTCGTCCTCGCGGCCGGCGTGGATCAGGAAGCGCGGCGACTCGGGGATCGCGAAGGAGAGCAGGCCGTAGAGGACGGCCGGGATGACCATGACGCCGAGCATCAGCTGCCAGGCCTCCAGGCCCATCAGCTCGCCTCGCTGGTCGCCGTCGGCCGCGTTCAGGATGCCCCAGTTGACCAACTGCGACACGGCGATGCCGATGACGATGGCGGCCTGCTGGAAGGAGGCGAGGCGGCCGCGGTAGGCGGGCGGCGCGACCTCGGCGATGTAGGCCGGGCCGATGACCGAGGCCATGCCGATGCCGATGCCGCCGATGAAGCGCCACATCGTCAGGTCCCAGGCCGCGAACGGCAGGGCGGAGCCCACGGCGCTGGCCGCGAAGAGGACGGCGGCGATCTGCATGCAGCGGATGCGGCCGATGCGGTCCGCGATGCGGCCGGCCACCGCGGCACCCACCGCACAGCCGAGCAGCGCGGTCGCGATGATCCAGCCGAGCATGTTCGCGTCTACGTCGAAGCGGTGCTGGATGGCGACGGTCGCGCCGTTGATCACCGAGCTGTCGTAGCCGAAGAGGAAGCCACCCATCGCGGCGGCCGCCGTAATGAAGATGACATGGCCGAGATGGTCCGGCTGAGCTTCTCTGCCGCTGGGCTGCGGCGTCTTCGTAGTGCTGGTCACATGGACTCCTCGGGCCACCGGCAGCATCGCCGGGGGTGGGGGTGAGCACTTCAAGTGGCGCACAACTTCACGCCGCCCACCACCTGAAGGTAAAAGCAACGTTGCAGAGACTATGCCTTCAAGTTTCGAAGTCAATAGGTGAGCTGCTGTGAATTTTGAGGCAGCGTGAGGCCCGACTCGTTCAAGACTTGAACTTATGAAGGTGCTAGCGCAGCCGCTGACTGATCACCTTCGAGACGCCGTCGCCCTGCATGGACACGCCGTACAGCGCGTCCGCGACCTCCATCGTCCGCTTCTGGTGCGTGATCACGATGAGCTGCGAGGCCTCCTGCAGCTCCTCCATGATGCGGATGAGCCGCTGCAGGTTGGTGTCGTCGAGCGCGGCCTCGACCTCGTCCATCACATAGAAGGGACTGGGCCGAGCCTTGAAGATCGAGACCAGCAGCGCGACGGCCGTCAGCGAGCGCTCGCCGCCCGAGAGCAGCGAGAGCCGCTTGACCTTCTTGCCCGGCGGACGCGCCTCGACATCGACGCCGGTGGTGAGCATGTTGTCGGGATCGGTGAGGATCAGCCGTCCCTCGCCGCCCGGGAAGAGGCGCGAGAAGACCCCTTCGAACTCCCGGGCCGTGTCCCGGTAGGCCTCGGTGAAGACCTGCTCGACGCGCTCGTCGACCTCCTTCACCACCTGGAGGAGATCACTGCGCGTCTTCTTCAGGTCCTCGAGCTGCTCGCTCAGGAACTTATGGCGTTCCTCCAACGCCGCGAACTCCTCGAGCGCCAGCGGGTTCACCTTCCCCAGCTGCTGATACGCCCGTTCGGCTGACTTCAGCCGCTTCTCCTGCTCACCGCGGACATACGGCACGGGCCTGTTGCGCGGATGCTCCGGGTCCTCCGGAAGCTCCTCGCCCTCGGCCGGCGGCGACGGCGGCACCAGCTGGTCGGGGCCGTAGTCGGCGACCAGCCCCGCGGGCTCCACGCCCAGCTCCTCCAGGGCCTTGGCCTCCAGCTGCTCGATCCGCATCCGCTTCTCGGCGCCGAGCACCTCGCCCCGGTGCACCGAGTCCGTCAGCTTGTCCAGCTCGGCCTTCAGGTCACGGCCCTGGTTCCGCTCGGCGACCAGGTCCCGCTCCCGCACCTCCTTGGCGCGCTCGGCGGCGCCGCGCTCCTCGTCGGCCCTGCCGAGGGAGACCTCGACGTGCGCGAGGAGCTGCCGGGCGCCACGCGCGACGGCGTCGGCGACGGCCGCCTCGTGCCGCAGCCGCGCCTTGCGCTGCTCGGCACGCGCGCGTGCCTCGCGCTCCCCGCGTGCGGCCCGGTCCAGCGAGTCGGCACGACCCGCGAGCCCCTTGACCCGCTCCTCATGGGTACGGACCTGAAGCCTTGCCTCCATCTCGGTCTGCCGCGCGTTGGCCCCGTCGGCGGCGAGCCGGTCGCGCACCCCGGTGTCGGGCTCCTCCTCCCCTCTTTCCCCTGAAGGGGCTGCCTCCTCCGCGACGAGCAGCCGCTCGGCCAGCTCCTCGGCCTCCTCGACCGCCCGGTCGAGCGCCTCCTGCGCCTTGGCCGCGGCGGCGGCACTGCGCTCGGCCTCGCCCGCGGCGCCGCGCGCCTGCCCGGCAAGGGCCCCCAACTGCTGGGCCACGGACGACTTCTCGCGGTCCGCGGCGCGCCTGCGCTCCGCCAGCTCCTCGACGAGCGCGGCGGCTTCCCTGCGCCGCTCCCCCGCCTCGTGCTGCGCGCTCGCCAACTCCTCGCACCGCTCGGCCAGTTGCTCAAGCTCGGCGGCTGCCTCATCGACGGAGGCCTGCACTTCGAGCAGGCTCGGCGCCCCGGCGGACCCGCCCTGCGCGAAGTGCGCCCCGAGCAGATCGCCTTCGGCGGTGACGGCGGTCAACTCGGGCCGCGCGTAGACGAGATCCTCGGCGTCCTCGAGCGTCCCCACCACCACGATGCCGCGCAGCAGCCGCCGCACGGCGGGCATCAACTCCTCGGGCCCGCGCACCAGTTCGGCGACGAAGGGCGGGACATCCGCTGCCCGCTCCTCGGGTACGTCACCGCCGGACGCCCCCGCCAGCAACAGCGCCGCCCGCCCGGCGTCCTGCTTCCGCAGCAGCCGGATCGCCTCCGCCGCCGAGGAAGGCGTGCTCACCGCGATCGCGTCCGCGGCGGCACCGAAGGCGGCGGCCACCGCGACCTCGTGCCCCGGAGCGACGGTGAGCAGCTCCGCGGCCGGACCGAGCAGCCCGGTGATGCGGTCCTTCGCGGCGAGCAGCGCCCCCGTGCCGTCCTTGCGGCGCAGGCCCAGGGCGAGCGCCTCGTGCCGTGCGGCGACCGCGGCCCGCTTGCGCTCGGCGGCGGTGGCGGCCTCCCGCGCGCCGGTGAGCGCGGCCTCGGCATCGGCGAGGGAACGCTTCGCCTCCTCGTGCCGCCCGGCCAGCTCCGCGTCACCGGCGTCGAGCCCGTCGACCTCCGCCTTCAGCTGCTCGTACTCCTCCTGGGCGGCGACCGCGCGCTCCCCCGCCTCGTCCCGCGCCACCGCGAGCCGGTCGATCTCGGCCTGCGCCGATCCCGCCCGCGAGCGCGCCGCGTTGACCTGGCCGTTCAGCCGCGCGAGGCCCTCGCGCCGGTCGGCGATGGCCCGCGCGACGTCCTTGAGGCGGCGCTCCTCGACCGCCAGCTCCCGCTCCAGTTCGGCCCGGTGCCCGACCGTGTCCTCCAGGGCGTGCTCCGCCGCTTCGAGCGCGGCCTCCAGCTCCGCCTCCTGCTCACGGATCCGCGCGGCCTCGCGCTCCATGTCCTCGGGGTCACGCCCACGCCGCTCCTCCGGCGGCGCGGCGGTCGCGCTCTTGACGCGGGCGTCGGCGAGCGACACCGTGCCGCGCACCCGCTCGGCCAGCTGCGACAGCTCGTACCAGGTCTGCTGCGCCTGCTGGAGCCGCGGGGTGAGGCGCCGCACCTCGTCCTCCAGCTCCGCCTCGCGCTGCAGGGCCTTCTTCAGCTCGGCCTCGGCGGAGTCCTTGCGCTGCTTGAGCGCGGCCTCGTCGGCCACCTCAGTCCGCAGCGCCTCTCGCAGTCGTACGAGATCGTCGGCGAGGAGCCGGAGGCGCGCGTCGCGCAGATCGGCCTGGATGACGGCGGCCCTGCGGGCGACGGCGGCCTGCCGGCCCAGCGGCTTGAGCTGGCGCCGCAGCTCGTCGGTGAGGTCCTGGACGCGGGCGAGATTGGCCTGCATCGCGTCGAGCTTGCGCAGCGCCTTCTCTTTGCGCTTGCGGTGCTTGAGGACGCCCGCGGCCTCCTCGATGAAGGCGCGGCGCCCCATGGGGTCGGCGTGCAGTACGCCGTCGAGCTGCCCCTGCCCGACGATGACGTGCATCTCGCGGCCGATGCCGGAGTCGGAGAGCAGCTCCTGGATGTCGAGGAGGCGGCAGGTGTCCCCGTTGATCTGGTACTCGCTGCCGCCGTTGCGGAACATGATCCGCGTGATGGTGACTTCGGCGTACTCGATGGGGAGCGCGCCGTCGGAGTTGTCGATGGTGAGGGAGACCTCGGCGCGGCCGAGCGGCGGCCTGCCGGTCGTCCCGGCGAAGATGACGTCCTCCATCTTGCCGCCGCGCAGCGATTTGGCGCCCTGCTCGCCCATGACCCAGCTCAGCGCGTCCACGACATTGGACTTGCCGGAGCCGTTGGGTCCGACGACGCAGGTGATGCCCGGCTCGAACTTCAGTGTCGTGGCGGACGCGAAGGACTTGAATCCGCGCAGTGTCAGGGCCTTGAGGTGCACGCCGTCGGACTCTACCTTTCACTGTCAGTTTCACCCATGAAGATGCAGGGCACATCAGACGGTAAAGGCAGCAGGCGGCGCAGGGGAAAGAAAGAAGGGACGCCGAAGCGTCCCTTGCAGATCTGGACAAGCGGCTGACATGGGCAGCCCGACCACATGCGTTACAGGCAGCTCACAAGGCGGAAAGCGCGTCACGCGCAATGATCGTTACGCAAACACCTTGCGAGAAAAGCGCCTTTACCGAAGAGGCAGTGGTCAGGTGAGCGCAGGCTCCGCCTGGGGTACGTCGATGCTCTCCAGGAGCGATTCGTGAGAAGCGGCAGCCGCGAGCGCGTCGTTCTCGGCCTGGATCTTCACGAGCTCAGATTCCAGGTCCTGGACGCGCTGCTGGAGCCGTCGCATCTCGGCGAGAAGTCGCGGGTCGGAACCGCCGACGTAACCGAGAAGCGCCTTTGCCATGATGGATGGTCCTCCACAATGAGTGACCGACCGAAGCGGTGTGGGTCGTGAGGGAATCGCACCCGCGGTGCTTGGCACTCGTTGTTCCTGCTGGTCTTGCTGGCCGTTCTCACATGCCAAACAGCTAAGGTGCGCGGGGCTTCCAGAGTCTCACCAAAAAGTTTGACGGTCAACACGATCACGCCCCGTATCGGCGGGCAACCCGGGGGCGTTGCGCCGTGAAAACTGCGGCGCTGCCTCTGCTGCGGGGCCCTGGGGGCGTGTCGATCATCCTTACTTGCGGAGCCTGCCACGACAAGGGGTTCTTGGCAACCACCAGGTCTTTCCTGCCCCAGTCAGTTGCCTTCGGCACCCCTCGGCAGGCCTGCCCGCCGGATCTCCGTCAGCGAATCGCGAACGTCTCGTAGATGCCGCGCGGGGTGTCCCAGATCTCAGTGACCCCGTCGACCCTGCCGGGTGTGTCGCCGTCACGCAGCCAGTCGAGGAGCGACTGGGCAGCCGCGCGGGGACCCTCGGCGACCACTTGTACGCGGCCGTCGTCCAAATTGAGAGCAAAACCACTCAGGCCACCGATCTCGAGGGCCCTGGCCCGCGTGAACCAGCGAAAACCCACACCTTGGACCCGTCCGCGCACCCAGGCGGTGAGCCTGACTTCTTCGTTCATGGGTGCACGCTAACCGGCCAATTGCTCTCGGAGCACTTCGTCCCCATGCGCCATCGCGTACAGTCCCGACACGATGAGCCTCACTCATATGGGTGAGTCACGTTGACCGCCAGGACCAGGAAGGCCAGAGATGGGACGCCACCGACGCTCCGGCGCAGGGGGAGCCGCCACCGGCCGCGCCACTGGGGCCTCCGCTCCGTACGCAGACGACTACGCGGGCGCATCCGAACCCCGCCCCGCCGCCGCCTCGCACCGCCGCAAGGGCCGCGCCGCCGCACCGGTGCGCACCGGCCTGCTCGGTGTCTCCGCAGCCGTCGCGATGGGCGCCGTGGCGATCGCCTCCGGCCTGGTCCCCGGCTCCGACAACTACACGCTGGGCGACGGAGGTGACTCCGGCAAGGTCCGTTCCGCCAGCTCCCCGAGCGAGGTGGCGACGCAGGGCGGCGCCGACGCGGAAGCGGACGCCGGTCGCGAGTCGACCACGCCGAGCCGCGACACGGAGCGCTCCCAGACCCCCGCGCCGAAGCCCTCGCAGACCACCGAGAAGCCCTCGGCGAAGCCGTCCGAGAAGCCGTCGACGCAGGCACCGAAGCCGTCACAGACCGCCGACAAGCCGAAGGCCCCGAGCCCCTCGCGCACCGCCACGGAGAAGCCGAAGGCGCCGCCGGCGGCCAGTTCCCCGTCGCCGTCCGCCGAGAGCGCGGCCGAGGCAGCCGTCCTCGGCCTCGTCAACGAGGAGCGCGCCAAGGCCGGCTGCTCCCCCGTCCAGGCGGACGCCTCGCTCGCCTCGCTCGCCGGGAACTTCAGCTCGGACATGGCCGAGCGGGACTTCTTCGACCACACCGACCCGGACGGCGCGACCCCCTGGGACCGCGCCGAGAAGGCCGGCATAGCGGACCTGGGCGGCGAGAACATCGCACGCGGCCAGGCCAACGCCCAGTCCGTGATGGACGCCTGGATGAACAGCCCCGGCCACCGGGCCAACATCCTCAACTGCGACTACAAGACCCTGGGCGTCGGCGCGCACTTCGCGCCGGGCGGCCCCTGGTGGACGCAGGACTTCGGCTTCTAACCGGTCTCCGGGCGCGGAATCCTCAGGACACCCTTACGCCACGGAGCGCGGGGGCCGCTGGCAGCGCGGGCAGAAGTAGCTGGAGCGGTTCATCCAGGGACGCCGGCGCATCGCCGTGCCACAGCGTCGGCAGGGTTCGTCCTCGCGCCCATAGGCGTCGAGGGACCGCTCGAAGTAGCCCGACTCGCCGTTCACATTCACGTACAGGCTGTCGAAACTGGTGCCGCCGACCGCGAGCGCCGCACTCATCACATCCCGTACGTGGCCCAGGAGTTCGGCCGTGCGGGGCGCGGTGAAGGTGGCGGTGGGCCGCTCGTAGTGCAGCTTCGCCCGCCAAAGGGCCTCGTCCGCATAGATGTTGCCGACGCCGCTGATCAACGACTGGTCGAGCAGGGCGCGTTTGATCGTCGTACGACGTCGGCGCAGCGCGGTGTGGAAGGCCGCGTCGTCGAAGAGTTCGTCCAGCGGATCGCGGGCGATGTGCGCGATGACGTCGGGCAGTCCGTCGGTGCTGTCGGCGGCGCAGTCGTGCAGCGAGAGCCCGCCGAAGGTGCGCTGGTCGACGAAGCGCAGCTCGGTGCCGAGGGTGTCCGCGAAGCGCACCCGGATCCTCAGGTGCTTCTCGTCGGGCGCGTCCTGCGGCTGCACGAGGAGCTGTCCGCTCATGCCGAGATGAGCGAGGACCGAGGTGCCGCCGTCCCCGACGGGCAGCCACAGGTACTTCCCCCGCCGCATCGCCGTACCGACCCGCTGCCCCTTGAGCCGGAGCGCGAAGTCCTCTCCACCGGCGAGATGCCGCCGCACGGCACGCGGGTGCAGCACCTCGACCTCGGAGACGGTCCGATCGGCCACCCACCGCTCGAGCCCACGCCGGACGACTTCGACTTCGGGGAGCTCGGGCATGGCGGTCGTCTGCTTTCGCGTATTCGGCTGACGGGTGGGGAGATCGCCGCGAGGCGGCAAAAGGCTGGTGCCGGCCGCCCAAAGGGCGACCGGCACCAAAACAGTGGCGTCAGGCGGACGGGGTGTCCGCGGCTTCGCCGGCGGTGGCGGCAGCAGCCGCCTCCGCCTTGATCCGCTCATCCGCCGCAGCGCGAATCTCGCGCCAGGCGGACTCCGCGGCCTGCTGCTCCGCTTCCTTCTTGCTGCGGCCGGTGCCGGTGCCGTACGAGACGCCTCCGACGCGGGCGGCAGCAGTAAAGGTCTTCTCGTGGTCCGGGCCGCTCTCCGTGACGACGTACTCGGGCACGCCGAGGCTCTCCGTCGCGGTGAGCTCCTGGAGGCTGGTCTTCCAGTCCAGGCCCGCGCCCAGGTTCGAGGACTTCTCGATCAGCGGGTCGAAGAGCCGGTGCACCAGCTCGCCCGCCGCGTCCAGACCCTGGTCCAGATAGACCGCACCGATCACCGCTTCCAGGGTGTCGGCGAGGATGGATGCCTTGTCCCGGCCTCCCGTGCCCTCTTCGCCCCGGCCGAGCCGGATGAAGGAGCCCAGATCGAGGCCACGGCTGACCTCCGCCAGCGCACGCGAATTGACCACCGCGGCCCGCAACTTGGCCAGCTGGCCTTCGGGCAGGTCGGGGTGGGTGCGATAGAGCGTGTCCGTGACGACGAGGCCGAGCACCGAGTCCCCGAGGAACTCGAGCCGCTCATTCGTCGGCAGACCGCCGTTCTCGTACGCGTACGAACGGTGGGTCAGTGCACGCACCAGAAGGGCGGACTCGAGTGTGTACCCGAGCCGCCCTTCCAAAAGCGTGTGGGACGAGGCCGTGTTCTCCGCCTGCTTCTTGGCGTCATCCGCCGTTTTGTGGCTAGACACGGTGCCTCTCACCAGCCGCTCAGACCTCGAGGACCTGGCGCTTGTTGTACGTGCCGCAGCTCGGGCACGCGATGTGCTGCAGCTTCGGCTCCTGGCAACGCTCACACGAAACCAGGGTGGGGACCGCAGCCTTCCACTGCGACCGGCGGTGGCGCGTGTTGCTGCGCGACATCTTCCGCTTCGGAACAGCCACGGCTACTTCTCCTGCTTCTCGTCGACGCCAGCTTCGGCGCCGCTCATCTCGTCCTTCTCGCCGTCCTGAATGGTCCCGGCGAGTCCCTGCAGTGCCGCCCAACGAATGTCGACGGCATCATGGTGGTGGTCCGGGTCGTCCGCGAGCCGCGCTCCACACTGGGAACACAGGCCCGGACAGTCGTCCTGGCACACCGGCTGCATCGGCAGTGCGAGCACCACCGCATCACGCAGCACAGGCTCGAGGTCGAACAAGCCGTCCTCGAGATAGAGCCTGTCCTCATCTTCCTCGGCGTCGTCGGCCGGTTCCGCGGTGCGGCCCCGGTCGTCGGCGTCAGGGTACGAGAACATCTCCTGGAAGTCCGCGTCGACCTCAAGCGTCAGCGGCTCCAGACACCTTACGCACTCCCCCTCGGCCGATGCACGGGCGGTGCCTGTGACAAGCACCCCTTCCATGACCGACTCAAGGCGGATCATCAGCTCGACCGGGGCGCCTGCCGGCACTCCGATGACCCCTTCGATGCCGAAGACACCCGGAGCACCGGGGGCCTCGACGGAACGGGTCAGCCGCTGCAGCGCACCGGGACGCCGGCCCAGCTCGTGTGTGTCGAACACGAGAGGGTTGCGGTGGTCAAGGCGAGCACTCAGGGCTTTTCCTGCTTTCGAATCCTGGAAGTTCAACGAGGCCACCCCGTCGTGAGAGCCGTGAGCACCGTGAGAACCACGTGCTCACTCACGAGCCGGGCAGCCTGGATCGCGGACGTACGCGCGACCGAAGAGCCAGGATACTGGACCTTTCGCTCTCGGCCCAATCCGGCCCCGATCCGCCCCTAGCGCCCCTGCTCGTACTGGCGCAGCTGCTCGGCGCTGATCATGGTCGTGTCGAAGAGGCTGGTCTCCTCGAGCGCCGCGGGCGCCTCGTACTGGGGCTGTCCGTAGCCCTGCTGCGGGTAGCCGTACTGATCCTGCTGCTGGTACGCGTACGGATCCTGCTGCGCGTAGGACTGCTGCTGATACGCGTACTGGTCCTGCTGCTGGTACGCGTAGGGGTCCGGCTCCTGCTGCTGCGGGGCGTACGGCTGCTGCGGCGGGATCTGCGGGGCCGCCGGGGGCTGCTGCGGGGCCGCGGGTGCGACCGGGGCGGCGGGCGGGGCTGCGGCCGTCGGGGCTGCCAGGTCCGCCAGGTACTCGGCGTCGGTGGTGTGTGCCTGGGAGGCGCCGTCGGGCTGGGCCAGGCCCGCGAGGTCGTCGGCGGGCGCCCGGCCGTGCAGGGTCTGGCGGCCGCGGCCGACCGCCTCCAGGGTCTTGGCGAGCACCGCCTCGAAGGCGCCGAGCTTGGCGTCCACGTACGCGTCGGCGTTGCGGCGCAGCGTCTCGGGGTCGTGGCTGCGCTCGGGGGCGTCCTCGTCCTCGTACCCCTGCTCGTCGAGGCCGGGACCGGTGCCGAGGAGCTTCTCGCGGCCGCGGCCGACCGAGCCGAGGGTCTTGGTGAGGACGACCTCGAAGTTGGCGAGCTTGGAGTCCACGTAGTCGTCGGCCTCTACGCGGACCTCCTCGGCGGCCTGCCGGGCCTCGGCGAGGATGCGGGCCGCCTCGCCCTGGGAGTTGCGGGCGACCTCCGTGTCGGAGATCAGCGAGCCGCGCTCGGCGTGCGCGGACTCGATGATCCGCTCGGCCTCCTGGCGGGCCTGCTCGACCAGTTGCTCACGGCCGCCGATCAGCTCCTGGGCCTGGGCGAGGGAGCCTGGCAGCGCCTGGCGCACCTCTTCGAGCATCGAGAGCAGATCGGCGCGGTTGACCACGCACGAGGCCGACATGGGCATGGACCGGGCGCTGCCGACCGCCTCGACGATCTCGTCGATCTTCTTCTGCACGTCCACCGTGTGCTCGCCACTCTCTACAGCTCGTTGGGAGACGGACGGGAAGACTTTAGCCCCTGATCAGCCTCTGGCGAGGCGCTTGTTGAGCTCCTCGAACACCAGCGGGGGCACGAGGTGCGCGACGTCGCCGCCCCATGCCGCGACCTCCTTCACGAGCGAGGAGGAGAGGAAGCTGTAGGTGGGGTTCGTGGGCACGAAGAGCGTCTCGACGCCCGAGAGGCCGTTGTTCATCTGGGCCATCTGCAGTTCGTAGTCGAAGTCGCTGACCGCGCGCAGGCCCTTGACGATGGCCGGGATGTCGCGCTGCTTGCAGAAGTCGACGAGGAGGCCGTGGAAGGACTCCACCTCGACGTTCCCGAAGTCGGCGGTGACCTCGCGGATCATCTCGATCCGCTCCTCGACGGAGAAGAGGCCCTTCTTCGACTGGTTGATCATCACCGCGACGTGCACCACGTCGTACAGCTTGGAGGCGCGGGCGATGATGTCGAGGTGTCCATTGGTGATGGGGTCGAATGACCCCGGACAGACGGCGCGGCGCAACTGAAGTCCCTCGCTCTCCGGTCCGGTCATGGCGCGATCACTGAGTCGTCGCACGTAGAGGCGGCGCGACCGTACCAAAACGTGCCTTCGCCGTAGCGACGGGACCTCAGTGCCTCGAAACCGTCGGGCCAGCCGAATTCTCCGCCTCTGGTACTGCGTTCAACGGTGACGAGCGCATCGTCCGTGAGCCAGCTTTCCGCGCGGAGTGTGAGCAGGATCTCGCGAAGATCGTCATCGGTGACCGCGTACGGGGGGTCGAGAAACACCAGGTCGTACGGGGCACTTGGCGTGCCCCCCTGGACGATCTGGGCCGCTTTGCCCGCCCGCACCTCGGCGCCGGGCAGGCCGAGCGCCTTCACGTTCTCCCTGATGGTGCGCACCGCGCGGGCGTCCGCCTCGACCAGCAGGGTGTGCGCGGCGCCGCGGGAGAGCGCCTCCAGGCCGACGGCGCCGGACCCGGCGTACAGGTCGAGGACGCGCGCTCCGTCGAGGGTGCCCTGGAAGGCCTGCCAGGTGGAGAACAGGCCCTCGCGGGCGCGGTCCGACGTGGGCCGGGTGCCGTTTCCTGGCGGGACGGCGAGGCGGCGTCCGCCGGCCGTACCGGCGATCACGCGGGTCATCTGAGTCCTTGTCGGTGTACGTACGGGATGGTGCCGTCCCAGTCTCTCAGTCCCGCTCCCCGCGCCGCCTGTCAGCCCTTGTCGAGGTACTGCTCGCGCTCGGCGTCGAGCAGCGCGTCCAGGGCGGTGCGCAGCGCGGGCAGCCGCTCCAGGTCGGGGTCCTTGGAGACGACGGACGCGGCCTCCTCGCGGGCCTCGGCGATGATCTCCTCGTCCTCGATGACGGCGAGCATCCGCAGGCTGGAGCGGACACCGGACTGCGCCTGTCCCAGTACGTCGCCCTCGCGGCGCTGCTCCAGGTCGATGCGGGAGAGCTCGAAGCCGTCGAGCGTCGAGGCGACGGCGCCCAGGCGGGCGCGGGCGGGGCTGGCCTCGGGCATGTCGGTGACCAGGAGACACAGGCCGGGGGCCGAGCCACGGCCGACGCGGCCGCGCAGCTGGTGCAGCTGCGATACGCCGAACCGGTCAGCGTCCATGATCACCATCGCCGTGGCGTTCGGGACGTTCACGCCGACCTCGATGACGGTCGTCGCCACCAGCACCTGCGTCTCGCCCGCGGCGAAGCGGCGCATCACCGCGTCCTTGTCGTCGGGCTGCATCCTGCCGTGCAGGATCTCGACCTTGAGTCCCTGGAGGGGGCCCTGGGCTAGCTGCTCGGCGACCTCGACGACGGCGAGCGGCGGCCGCTTCTCCGCCTCGTCCTCCGCCGGCTTCTTCTTGGCGCCCTTCTTCGGGTCGGCGGGTTCGTCGATGTCGTCCCCGATCCGGGGGCAGACCACGTACGCCTGATGCCCGTTCTCGACCTCCTCGCGCACGCGCTCCCACGCGCGTGCCAGGAAGTGCGGCTTGTCCTCGGCCGGCACGACATGGCTGGCGATCGGCGAGCGCCCGGCGGGGAGCTGGTTGAGCACGGAGGTCTCCAGGTCTCCGAAGACGGTCATCGCGACCGTGCGCGGAATCGGCGTGGCCGTCATGACGAGCAGGTGCGGCGGCTGCTTGCCCTTGCCGCGCAGGGCGTCGCGCTGCTCGACACCGAAGCGGTGCTGCTCGTCGACGACGACCAGGCCGAGATCGTGGAACTGGACCTTGTCCTCGATCAGCGCGTGCGTGCCGATCACGATTCCGGCCTCGCCGGTGACCAGGTCGAGCAGGGCCTGGCGACGGGCGGCCGCGCCCATGGAGCCGGTGAGCAGCGTGACCTTGGTGGCCTGCTCGGAGCCGCCGAGCATGCCGCCCTCGGCGAGCTCGCCCATCATCTCGACGATGGAGCGGTGATGCTGCTGGGCGAGGACTTCGGTGGGCGCGAGCATCGCGGCCTGACCGCCGGCGTCCACCACGGCGAGCATGGCGCGCAGGGCGACCAACGTCTTGCCGGAACCGACCTCTCCCTGGAGGAGGCGGTGCATCGGGTGCTCGGTCGCCAGGTCGTCGAAGATCTCCCTGGAGACCTTCTCCTGGCCCTCGGTGAGCGTGAAGGGCAGCTTGACGTCGAAGGCGTCGAGCAGGCCGCCGTCCTTGGGCCTGCGGGCCACCGCGGGCAGTTGCGCGTCGGCGTACCGCCGCCTGGCCAGGGCTACCTGGAGGACGAAGGCCTCGTCCCACTTCAGGCGGTCGCGGGCGGCGGCGATGTCCGCCTTCGAGTGCGGGCGGTGGATCTTCAGGAGCGCTTCGGGGAGCGGGATGAGCCCCCGGCCGTCCCGGAGGGAGGGCGGCAGCGGGTCGAGGGCCTCCTGGGCGCTGGGCAGCACCGCGTCGACCGACTTGGCGATCTTCCAGGACTCCAGCTTGGCCGTCGCCGGGTAGATCGGGATGAGGGCGCCCGCCCAGGAGCCCACGGTGTCGACCGCCTCGTCGGCGTCCCCCCGCAGCAGTTCGTACGCGGGATGGGCGAGCTGCATCTTGCGGTTGAAGAGGGACACCTTGCCCGCGAACATCGCGCGCGTGCCCGGCAGCAGGTCCTTGTGCGGCTTGTGGATGCCCCGGCCGAAGAAGACCAGCTGGAGCTGGCCGCTGCCGTCGGTGATCGTCACCTCCAGGCGCTGGCCGCTGCCGCCGTTGAACCGCAGCACGCGGGCGGTCGCGACCTGGGCCACCACCGTGACGTGCTCGTCGAGGGGCAGCTCGGCCAGGCGCGTGAGCTCGCCCCGCTCGGCGTATCTGCGCGGGTAGTGGTGCAGCAGGTCGCCGACGGTGTGCAGGTCGAGGTGCTCGGCCATCACCTTCGCGGTGGGCGGGCCGACCACTTTCTTCAGGGGTTCTTCGAGCGCGGGCACGAGATCCATTGCACACCACGCCACTGACAATCCGGAGTACGTCCCCCGAATCCGCCGGTGGGAGTGCTACTCCACGCCGATCAGCAGCAGTGCCGACTGGCGGCCGCCGCGGTACACCACCGTGTCCACCGCGAGATGGGCCTCCCGCACATGCTTCTCCAGCTCCTCGGCCAGGCTGTCGGGGACGCTCTCGCCGAGCACCAGCGTGACCATCTCGCCGCCCGCCGCCAGCATCCGGTCGAGGACGGTGCGCGCGGTCCGGGTCGGCTCGTCGCCGATCACCGCGACATCGCCGTCGATCAGGCCGAGGACGTCCCCGGCCTGGCAGATGCCCGCCATGGTCCACGATTGCCGCTCCGCGACGGCCAGTTCGCCGTACCGGGTGGCGCCGGCGGCCGAGGTCATCGCCACGACGTCCTCGTCGAAGCGGCGGTCCGGCTCGTGCACGGCGAGCGCCGCGATGCCCTGGACCGCTGAGCGGGTGGGGATCAGCGCGACGCGTACGCCCTCGGTGCGGGCCTGCTCCGCCGCGGCGGCCGCGGTGTGGCGCAGCTCGGCGTCGTTCGGCAGGAGCACCACCTCGCGCGCGTGGGCGCGCCGGATCGCCTCGACGAGCTCCCCGCTGGCGGGCGGCTCCCCCGGACGCGTGAGCACCGTGGTCGCCCCGGCCTCGGTGTAGAGCACCGCGAGCCCCTCGCCCGGTACGACGGCGACGACCGCCCGCTCGACCCGTTCCCGCTCCCTGGGCGGCAGCGCGGCCCCGACGTGCGCGTCGCCCGCCCCGAAGTGGGTGATCCGGATGCGGTGCGGGCGCCCCGCCTCGACGCCCGCCTCGACCGCCGCTCCGGCGTCGTCTACATGGACGTGCACGTTCCACAACCCGTCGCCGCCGACCACGACGAGGGAGTCGCCGAGTCCGTCGAGCCGGGTCCGCAGCCGTGCGACGGCGGCGTCGTCCGCCTCCAGGAGGTAGATGACCTCGAAGGCGGGCCCCGCCTCGTCGGCCGGGACGTCCCCGCACGCATCGGCGTCCACGCGCGCGTGGACGCCGCCGGCCGTCTTCAGGCGCACGGTCTCGCCGGACAGCGCCCCCACCAGCGCCCCGAGCACCGCCACGAGCCCTCGCCCGCCGGCGTCCACGACTCCGGCCCGTCCCAGAACCGCGAGCTGCCCGGTCGTCGCGTCCAGCGCCCGGCAGGCCCCGTCGTACGCGGCCCGCGCCACCGCCCCGCAGTCGCCGTCGGCACCGGAGGCCGCCCGCGCGGCGGCCGTGGCCACCGTCAGGACCGTGCCCTCGACGGGGTGCGCGACCGCCTGATACGCGGACTCGGCGGCCCGCTCCAGGGCGAGCGCCAGCGCCGGTCCGTCGGCGTGATCGGCGTCACGGGTCTCCCCCACGTCCGCGCCGAGCACCTGGGCCATGCCCCGCAGCAGCTGCGAAAGGATCGTCCCCGAGTTGCCGCGGGCCCCGATCAGCGCGCCGTGCGCCATCGCCCGCATCGCCTCGGCCAGCGAGGGGCGGGCCGGCTCCAGGCCGGTGAAGACCGCGTCGACCGCGCGGGCGGCCGATTCCACGGTCAGGTAGAGGTTGGTTCCGGTGTCCCCGTCCGCGACCGGGTAGACGTTGATCGCGTCGATCTCCTCGCGCGCCCGTCCCAGGGCGTCCAGAGCGAGGCCGCACCAGGCGCGCACCGCGACGGCGTCGACGTTCTGCGGCACCTGCTCGCCTCCTAAGGGCATCCCGGAATGGACGCAGCGTAGACCCGTACGGAGCGCGGGCCGGGGGTGGGCCCGAGGCGGGGCCGGGGCGAGACATGGTAGTTTCGTTCTACCGAAGCAGTCGTTGTATGCTGCTCCGGTTGCCCGATACCCATCGGGCCATTCCTCCTGGCAACGCCACCCACGATCATTGCACTGATCCCGGCATGCCGGGTTTAACCGTAAGTGCATCTGAAGTCTTTGGAGTGACCCGTGGCTGCCAACTGCGACGTCTGCGGCAAGGGGCCGGGCTTCGGCAACAACATCTCGCACTCTCACCGCCGTACGTCCCGTCGCTGGAACCCGAACATCCAGCGCGTTCGTGCCGTGGTCAGCGGGACGCCGAAGCGGCTCAACGCCTGCACCTCGTGCATCAAGGCCGGCAAGGTCTCGCGCTGACGCTAGTAAGCGCGGCCACCTAGCTGGTTGCTGAAAGAGCCGGTCCCCCTCGGGAGACCGGCTCTTTTCGTGTGCCCGGAGACAGACTCAGCGGTCGTCCAGACAGGCTCAGCGGTCGTCCCGGAACCGCCACCCGTGATCCACAGGACCGATCCCGCCCCCGAGCGCGAACCCGGCCGCGATCGCCCCGGTGACGTACTCCTTCGCCGCGGCCACCGCCTCCGGCACGGCGAGCCCCTTCGCCAGGTGCGCGGCGATCGCGCTGGCGAGCGTGCAGCCGGTGCCGTGCGTGTGCCGGTTGTCGTGGCGCGGCGCGCGCAGCCAGTGCTCCTCGGAACCGTCGGTGAGCAGGTCCACCGCGTCGCCCCGCAGATGGCCGCCCTTGATGAGCGCCCACCGCGGGCCGTGGCCGAGGACCGCCGCCGCGGCCCGCCGCATCCCGTCCTCCGTGTCGACGTGGATCCCGGTGAGCTGGGCGACTTCGTCGAGGTTCGGGGTCGCGACCGTGGCGGCCGGGAGCAGCTTCGTGCGGACCGAGTCGAGCGCGGACGCGGCGAGCAGCGAGTCGCCGTGCTTGGAGATGCCGACCGGGTCGACGACGGCGGGCGCGTCCGTGCCCGCGATCAACTCGGCCACCGTCTCGACCAGTTCGGCCGACGCGAGCATGCCGGTCTTCACGGCCTGTACGCCGATGTCGTCGACGACGCTGCGGTACTGGGCCCGCACCGCCGCCACCGGCAGCTCCCAAGCGCCTTGCACGCCCAGGGAGTTCTGCGCGGTGACGGCCGTGACGACGCTCATGCCGTGGGTGCCGAGCGCGAGCATCGTCTTCAGGTCGGCCTGGATGCCCGCGCCGCCTCCGGAGTCGGACCCGGCGACGGTCAGGACGCGGGGCGGTGCGGCGGTCACGCGGGTCACGCGGGTCACGCGGTCACTCCATGTCTCCGTTGTCTCCGAAGTGGTCCCAGCCCTTGCTGGTCCAGGGCGCGCCGTCGACGGTCACCTGGGGCAGCGCCGAGGGGTTGAGCACCTCGCCGATGACCTTCCAGCGGGCGGGCAGCTTCACGTCCGGCGGGAACGTCGCCACGATCGCGTGGTCCTCGCCGCCGTTGAGCACCCACTGGAGCGGGTCGACGCCCACGGCCTGGCCGATGTCGTTCATCTGCGAGGGCACGTCGACGTCTTGGGAGCGGATGTCGATGCGTACCTTGCTGGCCTCGGCGATGTGGCCGAGGTCCGCGATGAGTCCGTCGCTCACGTCCGTCATGGAGGTCGCGCCGAGCCCGGCGGCCGCGGGGCCCGCGTGGTACGGCGGCTCGGGCCTGCGGTGGGCCTCCACGAAGGCGCGGGGCGAGCGGAAGCCGCGCGAGAGCACCGCGTGCCCGGCGGCGGACCAGCCCAACCAGCCCGTGACGGCGACGACATCGCCGGCCTGGGCGCCCGCGCGGGTGACCGGCTCGTGGTTGCGCAGATCGCCGAGGGCGGTGATCGAGACGGTGATGGTGTCGCCGCGCACGACGTCGCCGCCCACCACGGCCGCACCGGCGACCTGGCACTCGTCCCGCAGGCCGTCCATCAGCTCGGTGGGCCAGCTCGCCGGGAGTTCGGCGGGCACCACGAGGCCGAGAAGGAGCGCGGTCGGCACGGCGCCCATGGCGGCGATGTCGGCGAGGTTCTGCGCGGCGGCCTTGCGGCCCACGTCGTACGCGGTGGACCAGTCGCGGCGGAAGTGCCGCCCTTCCAGGAGGATGTCCGTGCTCGCCACGACCCTGCGGTCGGGGGCGGACACGACGGCCGCGTCATCGCCCGGGCCGAGCCGGACGGCCGGGGTGGAGGTGAGCCGCGAGGTGAGTTCCCTGATGAGCCCGAACTCCCCCAACTCGCCGACGGTTCCCTTCACCGGGACTCACCATGCCCTTTCACGCTGCTCGGCTTGCGGTCGCGAGCCGTCACTGTCATAGGTACGGTCGAGATGACCGTCAACTTCGGTTGTCCGTCCACCGCGATGTGCGCGCCACAGCTCCCCCGGGTCTCCCCGCGAGAAGCGGCGACGCGGTACCGTGGCGTCCCTTCTCCCCACATGATCCTCGTGGCCGCCCTGGAGGTTCCGTGGTACAGGCGTACATCCTGATCCAAACAGAGGTCGGCAAGGCGTCGACCGTCGCCGAGCTGATCGGCAAGATCCCAGGAGTGATCCAGGCCGAGGACGTGACCGGTCCCTACGATGTCATCGTGCGCGCGCAGGCGGACACGGTGGACGAACTCGGCCGCATGGTGGTTGCCAAAGTCCAGCAAGTGGACGGCATCACGCGGACCCTGACCTGCCCGGTCGTGCACTTGTAGCCCCCGTCTACCCTTGGCCGGTGAAGATTTCCCGTCGCCGGCGCCGTTGCCTCGTCTCGAGCCCCGCACTCGCACTCCTGATCGCGACAGCAGGCTGCTCCTCAGCAGACGATGCGGCGAAGGCAGCGGTTCCCTCCCCGGACACCCAGGTCGCCGAACTCTGCCGGAACCTGGACAAACAGCTTCCGGAGACGGTGGACGGCCTGCAGCGCGCCGATCCCGAACCGGAGTCGGCGCTGACCGCCGGGTGGGGAGACCCGGCGATCATACTGCGCTGCGGTGTCCCCCGGCCGCCCGAGATGAACGACCCCGAGGCGGACGGCGTGACCGTGAACGGCGTCAACTGGCTGCTCGAGAAGCGCGACGACGGCTCGTTCCGCTTCACCTCCACGCTGCGCAAGGCGTACGTGGAGGTCACCCTGCCCGAGGAACGCGCGGGGGGCGGCGTGAGCCCGCTGACGGACTTCGCCGCCCCCATCAAGAAGACGGTCCCGAAGGGAATCGCGTAACCCCTTCCAGGGGGGCCGACGCGTCCCTGAGGGCTAGCGCAGCCCCGTCGGGCGGTGCAGCGCCGCCTGGATGAGGCGGTCGACCAGCTCCGGGTAGCTGACGCCGCTCGCCTCCCACATCTGCGGGTACATCGAGATGGGCGTGAAGCCCGGCATCGTATTGATCTCGTTGATCACGAAGCCGTCCTCGGTGAGGAAGAAGTCCGCGCGGACCAGGCCCTCGCAGGACGTGGCCTCGAAGGCGTCGACCGCGAGCCGCTGGATCTCCGCGGTCTGCTCGGGCGTCAGCGGGGCGGGCACGATGCCGGGCGTCGAGTCGATGTACTTCGCCTCGAAGTCGTAGTAGTCGTGCGACTGCACGGGCGGGATCTCGGCGGGCACGCTCGCGCGCGGTCCTTCCGGGAACTCCAGGACGCCGCACTCGATCTCGCGGCCCCGGAGCAGCGACTCCACCAGGATCTTGGGATCGTGGCGGCGGGCCTCCTCGATCGCCTCGTCGAGGCCCTCGAAGGAGTCGACCTTCGTGATGCCCATCGAGGAGCCGCCGCGCGCGGGCTTGATGAACAGCGGCCAGCCGTGCTCACCGGCGAACTCCGCGATCCTCTTGCGGGCGGCCTGCTGGTCGCGGTCCCACTCGCGCGGCCGGATCACCAGGTACGGGCCGACGGGAAGGCCGAAGGAGATGAAGACCCGCTTCATGTACTCCTTGTCCTGGCCCACGGCCGAGGCGAGTACACCGGCGCCCACATAAGGCACTCCGGAGAGCTCCAGGAGCCCCTGGAGGGTGCCGTCCTCCCCGTAGGGACCGTGCAGCATCGGGAAGACGACGTCGACCTCGCCGAGCGCCTTGGGCACGGAGCCGGGCTCGCTGTAGACGACCTCGCGGTTGCTCGGGTCCAGGGGCAGGACGACGCCGCCGTCGGCCGACTCGGCGAGCTCGGCGACGTTCGGCACCTTGCGGTCGGTGATCGCCATCCGCTCGGGGGCGTCGGCGGTCAGCGCCCAGCGGCCGTCCGTCGTGATGCCGATCGGCAGGACGTCGTACTTGGTGCGGTCGATCGCCCGCAGTACGGCGCCCGCCGTGACGACCGAGATGCCGTGCTCCGAACTGCGGCCGCCGAAGACGACGGCCACACGCGGCTTGCGGAGCGGCTGCTCAGAGCTCTGCTCGGGGCGGGGCTCGCTGCTCTGGGGGAGGTTCTCGCTGCTCATATCGGGTTGAGAGTACCCGCTGAGCAAAAAACAGTCAGCGGCGCTCGGGCTTGGCGCTGCGCGACATCAGCTCCTTGAGGGCGACGACCGGCGGCGTCCCCTCGTGCACGATGCCCACGACGGTCTCCGTGATCGGCATGTCGACTCCGTGCCGACGGGCCAGATCCAGCACCGACTCACAGGACTTGACGCCCTCGGCGGTCTGCTTGGTGACCGCGATGGTCTCCTCCAGGGTCATGCCCTTGCCGAGGTTGGTGCCGAAGGTGTGGTTGCGCGAGAGCGGCGACGAGCAGGTGGCCACCAGGTCGCCGAGGCCGGCGAGCCCGGAGAACGTCAACGGGTCCGCGCCCATCGCCAGGCCCAGGCGGGTGGTCTCGGCGAGGCCGCGGGTGATGAGCGAGCCCTTGGCGTTGTCGCCGAGGCCCATGCCGTCCGCGATGCCGACGGCGAGCCCGATGACGTTCTTGACGGCGCCGCCGAGCTCGCAGCCCACGACGTCCGTGTTCGTGTACGGGCGGAAGTACGGGGTGTGGCAGGCGGTCTGGAGGCGCTGCGCGATCGATTCGTCGGTGCACGCGACCACGGCGGCCGCGGGCTGCCTGGCGGCGATCTCACGGGCCAGGTTGGGTCCGGTGACGACGGCGATCCGGTCGGAGGGGACCTTCGTGACGTCCTCGATGACCTCGCTCATCCGCATCGCGGAGCCGAGTTCGACGCCCTTCATGAGGGAGACGAGCACGGTGTCGGGGGCGAGCAGCGGCGCCCACTCGGCGAGGTTGCCGCGCAGGGTCTGCGAAGGCACGGCGAGCACGGTGAAGTCGGCGCCGGCCGCGGCCTGGGCGGGGTCGGTGGTCGCCCTGAGGTTCTCGGGGAGTTCGACTCCGGGGAGGTAGTCCGGGTTGCTGCGCGAGGAGTTGACGGCGTCGGCCAGTTCGGCGCGACGGGCCCACAGGGTGACGTCACACCCCGCGTCGGCGAGCACCATGCCGAAGGCCGTACCCCAAGAGCCCGTTCCGAAGACGGCCGCCTTCACGGGGTTCGTCACTTGCTGTCCTCCGGGGTGCTCTCGGGTGCGTCGCGGACGTCACGGCCCGCTGCCTTGCGTCGTTGTGCGAGCCGCGCGGTGCGCGGGTCGTACGGGGTCTCGGGGGCCTTCTCGCCCCGGATCTCCTCCAGGAGTTCGGTGACCGCGGCCATGATGGTCTCGGTCACCTCCCGCAGGACCTCGGGGGTGGGTTCCTTGTCGTAGAAGCGCGAGAGGTCGACCGGCTCGCCCGCCAGGACCTGAAGCTTCTTGCGCGGGAAGAGGTTGAGCTTCTTGCTGTACGGCGGGAGCGCGAGGTTGGCGCCCCACTGCGCGACGGGGATGACCGGGCACTTGGTCTTCAGGGCGACCCGCGCGGCACCGGACTTGGCGGTCATGGGCCACATCTCGGGGTCCCTGGTGAGGGTGCCCTCGGGGTAGAACGCGACGCACTCGCCGCGCTCGATCGCGTCGACCGCGGCACGGAAGGCGTCGAGCGCGTTCGTGGTCTCGCGGTAGACCGGGATCTGCCCCGTGCCCTTCATGACCTTCCCGACGAAGCCGTCCTTGAAAAGGCCGTCCTTTGCCAGGAATCGCGGCAGTCGTCCGGTGTTGTACTGAAAGTGCGCGTACGAGAGCGGGTCGATATACGAGTTGTGATTCACGGCGGTGATGAATCCGCCGTCGGCCGGAATGTGTTCCATTCCACGCCAGTCCCGCTTGAACAGAACCACCAGCGGCGGTTTAGCGATGACCGCCGCCAGGCGGTACCAGAAGCCGATTCTGCGGCGGGACACTCGGACACCTTCCTCCATGAACCTGGTCGGCCGCACAAGTGTCGCCCCAGGCTCCCTGTCTGTCGAGAACACCGTACGCCCACCCGTCTCCCACCACCGCCCTTACAAAGAGGCGCTACGCGCCGCACCTCCCTGTCCCACCTGCCGAGCGCCCCACCAGGTCACAATGACCCCCGAAGCGAAGGACGGAGCCGCCCCCTTGCAGTGGACCCTGGTCATACCCCTGAAGCCGCTGGTGCGCGCCAAGAGCAGGCTGGCCGACGCGGCGGGCGACCTGTTGCGGCCGGGGCTCGCCCTCGCCTTCGCCCAGGACACCGTGGCCGCCGCGACCGCCTGTGCGGCCGTACGGGATGTGGTGGTCGTCACGGACGACGGCCGCGCCGGACGGGAGCTCGCGGCGCTCGGCGCCCGGATCGTGCGGGACGAGCCCGCGGGGGGCCTCAACGCCGCCCTGGCGCACGGGGCGGCGGCGGTGCGGTCCACCCGCCCCGAATCGGCCGTCGCGGCGCTCAATGCCGATCTGCCCGCGCTGCGCCCGCCGGAATTGGCCCGCGTCCTCGACGACGCGGCCCGATTTCCCCGCGCTTTTCTGCCGGACGCGGCCGGAATCGGGACGACTCTGCTGTCCGCGGGGCCCGGAACGGAATTGCGCCCCGCCTTCGGCACCGACTCCCGGGCCCGGCACGCGGCGTCCGGGGCCGCGGAACTCCCGCTCGCCGGCGTCGACTCCGTACGCCAGGACGTGGACACCGGAGACGACCTGCGGGCGGCGCTGGCGCTCGGCGTCGGACCGCGCACCGCGTCGGCCGCCGCCCGGCTGCTGATCGCCGACTGAGTACGCTGCCCTCATGCAGGCGACCGCGTACACGTACGACCCCGATACCCGCAGCGGCAGCGTGCTGCTCGACGACGGCACTCCGGTGCCCTTCGACGCTCCGGCGTTCGACGCGGGCGGCCTGCGGCTGCTCAGGCCCGGCCAGCGGGTCCGGATCGAGATCGAGGGGGCAGCGGGGGCCGGGGACCCCGCCGAGCAGCGGCGGATCACGCTCGTGACGCTGCAGACCTTCTGAACAGGCACCGCAAGACCTTCTGAACAGGCACCGCACACGACGCGGGCCGGTCTCCCCAGGGGGAGCCCGGCCCGGCGCGTGAGTGCCCTCGTGCCCTTACTTCTTGCGGGCGGTCGCCTTCTTGGCGGTGGTCTTGCGCGCCGTCGACTTCTTCGCGGGCGCCTTCTTGGCCGTGGCCTTCTTGGCGGGCGCGGTCTTCTTGGCGGTGGCCTTCTTCGCCGGCGCGGCCTTCTTCGCCGTCGTCTTCTTGGCCGTGGCCTTCTTGGCCGTCGTCGCCTTCTTGGCGGTGGTCTTCTTGGCGGTGGCCTTCTTCGCCGTCGCCGTCGCCTTCTTGGCGGTGGTCTTCTTGGCGGTGGCCTTCTTCGCCGTCGCCTTCTTGGCGGTGGCCTTCTTGGCCGCGGCCTTCTTGACGGTCGCCGAAGCGCCGCCGGTCAGGCTGCCCTTGGGCGCCTTCTTGACCGCGACCTCGCCGCCCTTCGGGAGCTTCTTCGAGCCGCTGACCAGGTCCTTGAAGCCCTGACCCGCACGGAAGCGCGGAACCGAGGTCTTCTTGACCCGGACGCGCGCCCCGGTCTGCGGGTTGCGGGCGTATCGAGCCGGGCGGTCGACCTTCTCGAACGAGCCGAAGCCGGTGACCGAAACGCGGTCTCCGGTGACCACGGCACGGACGATTGCGTCCAGAACCGCGTCCACGGCGTCGGCGGCCTGCTGGCGGCCACCCACCTTGTCGGCAATCGCTTCTACGAGCTGCGCCTTGTTCACGTCTTCCCCTTCGGAGACATCGCCCGAGCGTATTCGCCAGGCTTTTTCGCACGTTAGGCAGATATATACCGCAAATCAAACACGAAACGGGCTAATCACCCTTGTGCCGCAACGAACTGGACTGTCCATGAGTTCCTCGAAGGCCCCTCGAAGGCCCGTTGAGCCTTGTGACTCAGGTGTCTTCGGGGAATCGACCCTCTTCGGCTTCGTCGAGGGACGCCATCAATCGCTCCAGACGCCTTGCCGCATCGGCGAGATCGTGTTTGGCCGCGGCCGTAATGACCAGCAGCTTCCGGGTCAGCGCCATCCGTACGCCCTCCGGGACTTGCAGTGCGCGCACCCTTGAGTGCGCTTCCTTCAGCTGGTCCGCAACAAGCCCGTAGAGCTCGAGTTGGCTGTCACGTCCCATGCACCGATTGTGCCATCTGGGGCGAGTTGTCGCCTCCGCAGGGGGCAACTACCCACATCCAGCGCCCTCCTGAGGGTACCCGGTCGGACCGAGTGCAAGTGGATTTCAAGCCTCTTCTGCCGTGCGTGTCAAGGGAGTTGAGACCACCCGTTCAGGTCATCGGGGACCTTCCGGACCCCGGACACAGATGTACCCCCAACCGTCCACGATTGGGGGTACATCAGGGTGTTGCGGGAGTGTCAGACCTGCACGGTCCGCGGCTTGTAGGCGGGGCGGCCGGCCTCGTACGCGGCGATGTCCGGCTCGTTCTGCAGCGTGATGCTGATGTCGTCCAGGCCGTTCAGGAGCCGCCAGCGGGCGTTCTCGTCGAGTTCGAAGTCGGCGGTGACGCCTTCCGCGCGAACCTGGCGATCCTGCAGGTCAACGGTGATCTCGGCCTGCGGGTCGGCCTCGGTCAGCGCCCAGAGCGCGTCCACGACCTTCTGGTCGAGTACGACGGTGAGCAGGCCGTTCTTCAGCGAGTTGCCGCGGAAGATGTCGGCGAAGCGCGAGGAGATGACGGCCTTGAAGCCGTAGTTCTGCAGCGCCCACACCGCGTGCTCACGGGAGGAGCCCGTACCGAAGTCGGGGCCGGCGACCAGGACGGTGGCGCCCTGTCGTTCGGGCTTGTTCAGGACGAACTCGCCGTCCTTGCGCCAGGCCTCGAAGAGCCCGTCCTCGAAGCCGTCGCGGGTGACCTTCTTCAGCCAGTGGGCGGGGATGATCTGGTCGGTGTCGACGTTGCTGCGGCGCAGCGGTACGGCCCGGCCGGTGTGCGTGGTGAATGCTTCCATGGCTTCTCAGACTCCGGCGGTCGCGGGGGCGTCGGACAGGTCGGCGGGCGAGGCCAGGTGGCCCGTCACCGCGGTGGCGGCGGCCACCTGCGGCGAGACCAGGTGGGTGCGGCCGCCCTTGCCCTGCCTGCCCTCGAAGTTGCGGTTGGACGTCGACGCGGAGCGCTCGCCGGGGGCCAGTTGGTCGGGGTTCATGCCCAGGCACATCGAGCAGCCCGCGTGCCGCCATTCGGCGCCCGCGGCGGTGAAGACCTTGTCCAGGCCCTCGTCGATGGCCTGCAGCGCGACCCGCACCGAGCCGGGCACGATCAGCATCCGTACGCCGTCGGCGACTTTGCGCCCCTCGACGATGGAGGCGGCGGCGCGCAGGTCCTCGATGCGGCCGTTGGTGCAGGAACCTACGAAGACGGTGTCGACCTTGATGTCACGCAGCGGCTGGCCGGCGGTCAACCCCATGTATTCCAGGGCCTTTTCGGCGGCGTACCGCTCCGACTCGTCTTCGTACGAAGCCGGATCGGGGACCTGCGCCGAGAGCGGGGCGCCCTGGCCGGGGTTGGTGCCCCAGGTGACGAACGGCGAGAGCTCGGCGGCGTTGATGTAGACCTCGGCGTCGAAGACCGCGTCCTCGTCCGTCTTCAGGGTCTTCCAGTACGCGACCGCCGCGTCCCAGTCCGCGCCCTGCGGGGCGTGCGCGCGGCCCTCGATGTAGTCGAAGGTGGTCTGGTCCGGGGCGATCATGCCCGCGCGGGCACCGGCCTCGATCGACATGTTGCAGATGGTCATGCGGGCCTCCATCGAGAGTTTCTCGATGGCGGAGCCCCGGTACTCCAGGACGTAGCCCTGGCCGCCGCCGGTGCCGATCTTGGCGATGATGGCGAGGATCAGGTCCTTGGCGGTGACGCCCTCGGGCAGCTCTCCGTCGACCGTGATGGCCATGGTCTTCGGGCGGGCCATCGGCAGCGTCTGGGTGGCCAGGACGTGCTCGACCTGGGAGGTGCCGATGCCGAACGCCAGGGCGCCGAAGGCGCCGTGCGTGGAGGTGTGCGAGTCGCCGCAGACCACGGTGGTGCCGGGCTGGGTCAGGCCCAGCTGCGGTCCCACCACGTGGACGACGCCCTGCTCGACGTCGCCCAGCGAGTGCAGTCGTACGCCGAACTCGGCGCAGTTCTTGCGCAGCGTCTCCAACTGGGCCCGCGAGACGGGGTCCGCGATGGGCTTGTCGATGTCGAGGGTCGGGGTGTTGTGATCCTCGGTCGCGATGGTGAGGTCGAGCCGCCGCACGGGACGGCCGGCCTGACGGAGGCCGTCGAAGGCCTGCGGGCTCGTCACCTCGTGCAGCAGGTGCAGATCGATGAAGAGGAGGTCGGGCTCGCCTTCGGCGCGCCGGACGACGTGGTCGTCCCAGACCTTCTCCGCGAGTGTCCTACCCATCGCTTTCCCTCCGACCGGCCTTCTTGGGCCGGCCCAACTAGAGAATTGTTCGCCCACGCACGTACCCCTCGTGCCGTGCGTAGGCCGCGTATCCGTTGGTCCGCGGACCGCACGTACAGAGTGACGTGTTCCATGGAAAATTGAACTTGCGTTTCACAGAGTGAGACGCGAGTATCGACGCATGGACAACTCTAGCGGCGTCGGCGTTCTCGACAAGGCGGCTCTCGTCTTGAGCGCCCTGGAGTCCGGTCCGGCCACCCTCGCGGGGTTGGTCGCGGCCACCGGACTCGCACGACCCACGGCACATCGCCTCGCCGTGGCACTGGAACACCACCGGATGGTGGCGCGGGACATGCAGGGCCGTTTCATTCTCGGCCCGCGGCTCGCGGAACTCGCGGCGGCGGCCGGCGAGGACCGTCTGCTCGCCACGGCGGGCCCGGTCCTCACGCATCTGCGTGACGTCACGGGCGAGAGCGCGCAGCTCTATCGCCGCCAGGGCGACATGCGGATCTGCGTGGCGGCCGCCGAGCGCCTCTCGGGCCTGCGGGACACGGTCCCGGTCGGCTCGACGCTCACCATGAAGGCGGGCTCCTCCGCCCAGATCCTGATGGCCTGGGAGGAGCCGGAGCGGCTGCACCGCGGCCTTCAGGGCGCCCGCTTCACGGCGACGGCCCTTTCGGGCGTACGCCGCAGGGGCTGGGCCCAGTCGATCGGCGAGCGGGAGCCGGGCGTCGCGTCCGTCTCGGCGCCGGTGCGCGGCCCCTCGAACCGCGTGGTCGCGGCCGTCTCGGTCTCCGGACCGATCGAGCGGCTGACCCGCCATCCGGGCCGGATGCACGCCCAGGCGGTCATCGACGCGGCAGGACGCCTCTCCGAGGCGCTGCGCCGCACGGGCTGATCCCCGCACCACCGCGGACAGCACACGGAACGCCCGAGGGGCCGCCTCAACGCCGCGGCGGCCCCTCGGGCGTTCCTGCATGACTCCGGAGCGACCCTCAGGCCGCCTTGAGGCGGTCCGCGGCCCGCTCGCCGCGCCGGCCGACGGGCACCACGCCGACGGCCTTGCCGAGGCCGAACTCCGGCATGTTCACGTATACCGCCTCATGGCCGCCGGCCGGCACGACGTACGTCTCGTGCCAGAAGCCGACCTTGCCCTTGCCCTCCCGCAGCCTGCGGTTGAAGGCCGCCCAGGCGGGCCGGTGCTGCTTGTCCTGGTCGGACGCGTAGGCGAGGAGCTGCTCCGGCGACTCCCAGTACTGCACGACGTAGAAGAGCCGCGGGCCGCCGAGCAGCAGCTGATGGCCGAGCATGCCGCTCCCCCGGTCCCCGGCCAGCTCCTTGAGCATCCGCGGCATGGCCAGGAAGACGGGCCACCAGCTGCGCAGGGCGCGGAAGTTGTTGATGCGCATCCCGATGGTGAAGACGGTCACGCCGCCCTGCGCATCGGCGGTCATGCGCCCTTCGATCGGCTTGCCACTCATGACGGGTCCCCCTTCAGAGAGCCTTCGCACCACATTGGATAGTCCCGCTATCCATGATTGGATAGTGCCACTCACCAAGCAAGAGCGCAAGAGGAGACGTGAGCCGATGCGACTGGCGGAGCTGAGCAAGCGCAGCGGGGTCTCGACGGCCACGATCAAGTACTACTTGCGCGAGGGACTGCTGCCCGCGGGCCGGCACGTCACGGCGACGCAGTCCGAGTACGACGAGCGGCATCTGCAGCGGCTGCGTCTGGTGCGGGCGCTCATCCAGGTGGGCCGGGTGCCGATCGCCTCGGCCCGCGAGGTGCTCACCGCCCTTGAGGACGAGTCCCTGGACCACAACTCCCGTCTGGGTACGGCCGTATGGGCGCTGCCGCACGGTCCGGCGACCCCCGAGGACGACCCGTCGACACAGGCGGCGCGGCACACCGTCGACGCGCTGCTGCGGCAGATCGGCTGGCAGAGCGCCCAGGCCTACGGGGCCGATTCTCCGGCGTACGGAATGCTGGTGACGGCGGTGGGCACGCTGACCCGGCTCGGATACCCGTGCGGAGTCGACGACTTGGCGCCCTACGCGCGCTCGGCCGGTCAACTGGCCGTGGCGGACCTGGACTTGGTGGAGCAGTCGGAGTCCCCCGACGAGCAACTGGAGGCGGCGGTCGCGCTGACCGTGCTGTACGAGCCGGTGCTGCTCGCGCTGCGCAGGATGGCGCAGGCGGAGGAGTCCAACCGCCGCTACGGGCAGCGGGGTTGAGGGAACGACGAAGGGGCCCTCCCTTGCGGGAAGACCCCTTCTCCTGTACCCCCGACCGGATTCGAACCGGCGCTACCGCCTTGAGAGGGCGGCGTGCTAGGCCGCTACACAACGGGGGCTAGCTTGTCCATCTGTACTGCGCTGGGCTACCAGGACTCGAACCTAGAACAACGGAACCAGAAACCGTCGTGTTGCCAATTACACCATAGCCCACTGGTCTAGACCAGCTAGACCTTGCGTACCCCCGACCGGATTCGAACCGGCGCTACCGCCTTGAGAGGGCGGCGTGCTAGGCCGCTACACAACGGGGGCCCTAGCGATCCTGCATCGGGAGCAGTGGGTGCGACCCGGACTGCTTCCATGGGAAGGATCTGTACCCCCGACCGGATTCGAACCGGCGCTACTGCCTTGAGAGGGCAGCGTGCTAGGCCGCTACACAACGGGGGCTTTGCGGATGCTGTGTCTACTGAAACGACAACCGCGAGTGCAGATGAGCTCTGCGAGCTGGCCTACCAGGACTCGAACCTAGACTAACGGAACCAGAAACCGTCGTGCTGCCAATTACACCATAGGCCATCGAGACTCAACCCCTTGCGGGGGTTTTGTTCGACTTGCGCTTCCCTGCCGGACCTTTCGGCCTTCTCGGGCGGCGCAGGAAGAACATTACCCGAAGGTGGACGGCGCTCCAAAACGGGTATCGGCGCGGAGCAGCGGCGGCAGCTCGCCGAGCCTCGTGATGCGGTGGATGCCCGACGGGCCTTCCTGGGCTGCGCTGTTGCGGTCGAGCCAGATCCCGAGGAGACCGGCGTCGCGGGCGCCCCGCGCATCGATCTCCGGCTGGTCCCCTACGTAGGCGATCTCCTCGGGGGCGAGCCTCATGGCCGTACAGACCGCCTGGAAGGCCTCGGGCGCGGGCTTGGAGTGGCCGATGTCGGCGGCGCACAGGACGGCCTCGAAGCGGTCTCGGACGCCGAGGGCGCGCAGCTTGCGGTCCTGGACGACCAGCGCGGAGTTGGAGAGCACCGCGTGGCGGTAGTCGTCGGCGAGGGCGTCCAGGGCGGGGAGGGTGTCGGGGAAGAGCTCCCAGGCGGATTCGTAGTGACCGACGTAACGGTCGAACCAGGCGTCCGCGTCCACGTCGTCCAGGGCGGGCACGTCGAGGAACTCACGCACCCGGTCCCGCCGCTGGTCCTGAAAGTCCCGCAGCCCCTCGCTGAACCGCGCCCAGTGCCGCTGCGTGACCTCGCGCCAGAGCTCCAGCGCCCGCTCGGCGGAGCCGTAGCGATCGAGGATGCCCTCGGCCACGAGGTGCGCGTGCATGCCGGTGGTGTCGGCGCGCGCGTAGTCGAAGATGGTGTCGTCGATGTCCCAGACCACGGCTTTGATCGGCATGATGCCGACGGTAATCGCAGGCACCGCTCCCGGCTGGGGGTTCGGGGGTTATCCCCCGAAGAATGCAGTGTCGATGTCCCAGACCACGGCTTTGATCGGCATGATGCCGACGGTAATCGCAGGCACCGCTCCCGGCTGGGGGTTCGGGGGTTATCCCCCGAAGAATG
>NZ_JBITGM010000009.1:0-250745 GCF_044457025.1 Streptomyces sp. NPDC050658 | reverse complement strand
AATGCAGTGTCGATGTCCCAGACCACGGCTTTGATCGGCATGTTCCGAACGTACGCGAAGGGCCCGGGAGCCGTGGTGGCTTCCGGGCCCTTCGTGGTGCGTACGGATCAGGCGGTGAGCTTCGCCAGGGCCGCGTCGATGCGGGACAGCGACTTCTCCTTGCCCAGGATCTCCAGGGACTCGAAGAGGGGGAGGCCGATCGTGCGGCCGGTCACCGCCACGCGGACCGGGGCCTGGGCCTTGCCGAGCTTCAGGCCGTGCTCCTCGCCGGCGGCCAGGACGGCCTCCTTGAGGGACTCCGGGGACGTCCAGTCGGCCGCCTCCAGCTTGGCGCGGGCCGTGCGCAGGAGGGCGTCGGAGCCTTCCTTCATGGCCTTCGTCCAGGACGGCTCGTCGAAGACCGGCTCCGGGAGGAAGAGGAAGTCGACGTTGTCGGTGATCTCGGAGAGGACCTTGAGGCGGGTCTGCGCGTGCGGCGCGATGGCCGCCCAGGCCGCCTCGTCGAAGTCCTCGGGGGCCCAGTTGGCGTGCGGGGCCTTCAGCCACGGCTCGCAGGCCTCGGCGAACGCCTTCACGTCCAGCATGCGGATGTGGTCGGCGTTGATCGCCTCGGCCTTCTTCAGGTCGAAGCGGGCCGGGTTGGCGTTCACGTCCGCGAGGTCGAACTTGGCGACCATGTCGGAGATCGAGAAGACGTCCTGGTCCGCGGAGAACGACCAGCCCAGGAGGGACAGGTAGTTGAGCAGGCCCTCCGGGAGGAAACCGCGCTCCCGGTAGAGGTTGAGCGACGCCTGGGGGTCGCGCTTGCTCAGCTTCTTGTTGCCCTCGCCCATCACGTACGGGAGGTGGCCGAACTCGGGGATGCCCTTGGCGATGCCGAGCTCGATCAGCGCCTTGTAGAGGGCGATCTGGCGGGGCGTGGAGGAGAGCAGGTCCTCGCCGCGCAGGACGTGGGTGATCTCCATCAGCGCGTCGTCGACCGGGTTGACCAGCGTGTACAGCGGGGCACCGTTCGCGCGGACGATTCCGTAGTCCGTGACGTTCTCCGCCTGGACGGTGATCTCGCCGCGGACCAGGTCCGTGAAGGTCGTGGCCTCGTCGGGCATCCGGAAGCGGATGATGTGCTTGCGGCCCTCCGCCTCGTACGCCGCGATCTGCTCGGCGGTGAGGTCGCGGCAGTGGCCGTCGTAGCCGGACGGCTTGCCGGCGGCGCGGGCGGCCTCGCGGCGGGTGTCCAGCTCTTCGGTGGTGCAGTAGCAGGGGTAGGCGTAGCCGCCGTCACGCAGCTTCTGCGCCACGTCCTGGTAGATGTCCATGCGCTGCGACTGGCGGTACGGCGCGTGCGGGCCGCCGACCTCGGGGCCCTCGTCCCAGTCGAAGCCCAGCCAGCGCATCGAGTCGAGCAGCTGCTCGTACGACTCCTCGGAGTCGCGAGCCGCGTCGGTGTCCTCGATGCGGAAGACCAGAGTGCCCTCGTTGTGCCGGGCGAACGCCCAGTTGAAGAGGGCGGTGCGGACCAGGCCCACGTGGGGGTTGCCGGTCGGCGAGGGACAGAAACGTACGCGGACGTTCGCGTTAGCCACGCTTGATCACCTTGTTGGTGAGAGTGCCGATGCCTTCGATGGTGACGGCGACCTCGTCGCCGACGTTGAGCGGGCCCACCCCTGCCGGGGTGCCCGTGAGGATGACGTCGCCCGGGAGCAGCGTCATGGCCTCGGTGATGTTCACGATCAGATCCTCGATGGAGTGGATCATCTCGCTGGTGCGGCCCAGCTGGCGCTGCTCGCCGTTGACCGTGCACTGGATGGTGAGGTCGTTCGCGGCGGCCAGGTCGATGCCGGTCTCCACCCAGGGGCCGAGCGGGCAGGCGCTGTCGAAGCCCTTGGCGCGGGCCCACTGCTTCTCGCGGCGCTGGACGTCGCGGGCCGTGACGTCGTTGGCGCAGGTGTAGCCGAAGATGACGTCCTTGACGCGCTCGCGCGGGACCTCGCGGCACATGCGGCCGATGACCACGGCCAGCTCGGCCTCGTGGTGCAGCTCCTCGGAGAAGGGCGGATACGCGATGGCGTCGCCGGAGCCGATCATGGAGGTCGCGGGCTTGAAGAAGGCGAACGGGACGTCCGGGACGTCGTGGCCCAGCTCCTTCGCGTGCTCTCCGTAGTTGCGGCCGAACGCCACGATCTTGTGACCGATGACGGGAGGCAGCAGCCGGACCTTGCTGAGCGGGACCTTCACACCGCTGAGCTCGAACTCGGCGACGTACGGGCTGCCCTTGATGATGTCGACGACAAGCTCGTCCGGCTTGTCACCCTCGACCGCGCCGAAGGCGACGTTGCCGTCGATGGAGAACCTGGCGATGCGCACGTGAGCCTTGGCCCCTTGCTGAATATCGGGTGGAGTCTGACGCTCCAGGCTAACTCGGCAGGGAGGGGCCGACCTCTCTTATCAACCCGCGACAGGCACCTGCGTCAGCCCGCGACAGGCACCTGCTGCTCCGGCGCGTCCATCAGGACCGTGCGCTTCGGGTTCGCCGTCTGGGTCGGGAGCTCCAGCGCGTGCTCCGGCTGCTCGGGAGCGGCCTGGACCCCGGTCGCGTCCGCGAGGTGGGCCAGGGTGGTGCGACGCGGGTTGGCTATGTTGCGGAACATCGCCGACTTCACAGTCTTCATCTGTTGTTCAAGCCTTGTCAGTTGGGGCGTCGCGGAGTGGACGCGGGTTGTCGGATTCGCCATCCCTGTAAAGCGTCAGGCTAAACATCCAATTCCCGGCCAAAGTCCTTTTGAGGCCATGATCTTGATGTGAGTTTGCTCACGAGCGAGCGGGCAAAAGGGTCAATTCAGGCTCGTGAAGGCCTTGTTGGAATCGGACATTGCGCCACTGAAGCCACCATTCCGCTCCCGATCATGAAGACTGGGACACCCCCCACCCGTAGGCGCTCTGTTACCGAACGCCCGTTTTGGACCAGATCACTTTCTACGTCTCGTGACGCGGCACTCACGCCGTGTCACGGTGGTGGCGGCACGGCACACGGGCCTTGTTGGAGATCCTGCACTGTGCTGGAATTCCCGGGACCGCCGCGGGATCGAACCGGCGCGCAGGGGCGCAACGCAGCGCCGAGTGGCGGCGGGAAGGGGGAGCAGCGCCGGTCACTCACGACCACCATGGGGCGCGCTCAGTGCCCCACGACGCCGACACCGTCCGTCCGCCTGTGCGGGAGGACGCCTGGTCCAGAGGTTGCGACGCTAGTGCAGGGACGTTTCAAGAGGGATGGCAGCAGCGCTGCGGCCGAGCCGGAGCGCGGCGGGACCGACCGCGGCTCCTCGGCCCAGCACGCCCAGAACCCCGGACCGGTGCCGTCCGGTGACGGCGGCCAGGGCGGCGGCAGCCTGCCCCAGGCAGCCCCGAAGGCGAGCGGCCCGTCGGGCGGCAAGTCGCCCACCGGCCCCGGCTCGCGAATAGCCCTGCGCAACTGGCGCATCTCCACCCGCCTGGTGTCGCTGCTCGCGCTCCCCGTGATCACCGCGACCTCCCTCGGCGCGCTTCGTATCAACGAGTCGATGGACGAGATCCAGCAGCTCGACAACATGAAGCTGCTGACCGACATGACCAAGCAGGCCACCGAGCTGGCCTCCGCGCTCCAGGAGGAGCGCGACCGCTCGGCGGGCCCCCTCGCGCACGGCGCGAAGGCCTCCGACTACGTGGTCAAGGGCGCCCGGCAGAAGACCGACCGCGCCTACAACCGCTTCCTCCAGGGCACCCAGGACCTCGACGACACCGAGGGCGACAAGGGTCTGCTCGGCGTCCGGCAGAACACCGTCGAGATCACGCAGCAGCTGCAGAAGATCAACGACGTACGCAAGAACGCCTACAGCGACCCCACCTCCACGTCGCAGACGGTCGACGCCTACAGCCAGCTCATCGAGCAGCTGCTCGCCCTGTCCTCGGACATGGCGCAGGCGACCAGCAACCCGGACATGATCCAGCGCACCCGCGCCCTGGCGGCCTTCTCCTCCGCCAAGGAGTACGCGTCAGTACAGCGCGCCGTCATCGCCGCCTCGCTCCCGGCCGGCGACTCCGAGTTCGGCAAGATCTCCGAGACCGACCGGCGCTACGGCTTCTCCGCGCTCGACAAGGAGAACTCCGAGCTTCAGGCCTTCAAGGGCATCTACGCCGGAAACGCCGACGAGCTCACCAAGCCGATCGACGGCGGCAATGCCTCGATCAAGGGTGCCGACTCCTATGCCAAGCGCGTGCTGGAGCAGGAAGGCGGCATCAAGCTCCAGGACAAGCGGTCGTACAAGGACTGGGTCGACGCCGACACCACCAAGATCGACGCGATGTCCAAGATCGAGCTCACGCTGCTCAACGAGATGGAGCAGAAGGCCCGCGAGCTGCGCAACGAGTCCGAGCAGGCCGCCATCCTCAACGGTGCGCTGATCCTGCTCGTCCTCGGTGTCTCGCTGGTCGGCGCGTTCGTCGTCGCCCGGTCCATGATCCGCTCGCTGCGCCGGCTCCAGGACACCGCGACCAAGGTCGCCCAGGACCGCCTGCCCGAGCTGGTCAAGCAGCTCTCGGAGTCGGACCCGCAGGACGTCGACACCTCCGTCGAGTCCGTCGGTGTGCACTCCCGGGACGAGATCGGCCAGGTGGCCGCGGCCTTCGACGACGTGCACCGCGAGGCCGTACGACTCGCCGCCGAGCAGGCGTTGCTGCGAGGCAACGTCAACGCGATGTTCACCAACCTCTCGCGCCGCTCGCAGGGTCTTATCCAGCGCCAGCTCTCGCTCATCTCCGAGCTGGAGTCGCGTGAGGCCGACCCGGACCAGCTGTCCTCGCTCTTCAAGCTCGACCACCTCGCGACCCGCATGCGCCGTAACGGCGAGAACCTCCTCGTTCTCGCCGGTGAAGAGCCCGGCCGCCGGTGGACCCGGCCCGTGCCGCTCGTCGACGTGCTCCGTGCCGCCGCCTCCGAGGTGGAGCAGTACGAGCGCATCGAGCTGGCCGCGGTGCCCGCCACCGAGGTCGCCGGACGCGTCGTCAACGACCTCGTGCACCTGCTCGCCGAGCTGCTCGAGAACGCCACCTCGTTCTCCTCGCCGCAGACCAAGGTCAAGGTCACCGGTCACGCGCTGCCCGACGGCCGTGTGCTGATCGAGATCCACGACACCGGCATCGGCCTCTCCCCCGAGGACCTCGCGGCGATCAACGAGCGGCTCGCGTCGCCGCCCACCGTGGACGTCTCGGTCTCGCGCCGCATGGGTCTGTTCGTGGTCGGTCGTCTGTCGCAGCGCCACGGCATCCGCATCCAGCTCCGCCCGTCCGACTCCGGTGGTACGACCGCGCTGGTCATGCTGCCCGTCGACGTCGCCCAGGGCGGCAAGAAGGCTCCCGGCAAGCCCGGCGCCCCCGGCCAGGGCGGTGGCCCGGCCGCCGCGCAGGCCGCCGCCGGGGCCGCCGCCGCGCGTCGCGGTGTCGGTCCGGGGAGCGGTGGGCCCGGTGCCGCGGGTGCCGGTTCCGGTGCTGCCGGACGGCTCGGTGCCGGTGCGCCGCGTGGCCAGGTCGCGGGAGCGGGGCCGCGGGCCGCGCTGCCGTCGCGGGACTCCGGTCCCGGCCAGCCGCCGCGTGCCGGATCGCCGTCGGCGCCGGTGGGACCGACGGGCGCGGGTGCCGGTGGCAGCCTCTTCGGGGGCCGTCCCGACGCCGGCCGTGGCGCGGGTTCCGCGCCGCAGCCTCCCGTACCCCAGCAGCGTACGAACGCGGTTCCGCCGGCGGGGAACACCCCGGGCAACTCCGGCGACTCCGGTGACCAGTCGCGTCGTCCGCAGCTGCCGCCGCGAGGGGGGTCCCCCCTGGTCGAGCGAAGCCGAGAGCTTGGGGGCGGCCCGCGTGCCGAGCTGCCGGGTGGCAACCCGCAGCCCCGCACGCCCAGTTGGAGCGACGAGAACGCCCAGCCGCAGGTCTCGCGCGAGCCGTTCGACGCCCCGCGCGGCCACGAGGAGCCGGAGACCACCGGCCAGTTCGCGCAGCCGTCGGCGGGCCCCGGCTCGACCGCCGAGTTCGCGCGTCCCGACTTCAACGGGCCGCCGCCCGGCGCGAGTTCGCCGCAGGGCGCGGGTCAGCAGGGCCAGCAGGACACCGGTCAGTTCGTGCGCTCCGACGTGTTCGGCGGCCAGGACGGCTCCGGCACGGGGCAGTTCCAGCGTCCCGGCACGAGCGCGCCCGGCTTCAACGGCGCGACGCCCGGCGGCCCCGGCGGTCCTGGTGTGCCGCAGCAGCCGCAGCAGCCGCAGAACCCGGCCCAGCGACCTCAGCAGCCGCAGGCCCCGGCCCAGCCGCAGCCGCAGCCGCAGCAGCCCCAGCTGCCCGCCCGTTCGCAGCAGCCCGACGAGCTGCCGCCGGCCGGGCCCGGCGACGGCCGTACCCCGCTGTTCGACACGCTGGAGACCAACTGGTTCCAGCAGCAGCAGGAGCAGCAGGCCCAGCGGTCCGGCGGCGCCCCGCAGTCCGGTGGCCCCCGCGCCGCCGAGCCCGCCGCACCCGAGCAGCCGCGGCGCCCCCAGCGTCCGCAGCCCCAGCAGTCGCAGTCCCCGGCCGGTCCCCCACGCCCGGCCGCCGCACCCGCGGGCAACGCGCCCGGCGGTGGCGGCAGCAGCGCCGGTGGCAACGCCGGCAACACCAGCAACGTCACCAACGGCAGCAGCGCCGCCTGGCGCACCTCGCCGAACGACGAACTCGGCCGCCAGGCCGAGCGCGTCCGGCAGCCGTCCGCCGGTGGCGTCACCACGTCCGGTCTGCCGCGCCGCGTCCCGAGGGCCAACCTCGTCGCGGGCACCGCACAGCAGCAGCAGGACAGCACAGGTCCGCAGGTCTCGCGTGCGCCCGACGACGTACGCGGCCGGCTGACCAATCTCCGTCGGGGCATCCAGCAGGGTCGCCAGGCCGGTTCCGGCCAGACCGGCAGCTTCCCCACTCACCAGCAGGAGCGTTAGTTGAGTCCGATGAGCCAGGCGGCACAGAATCTGAACTGGTTGATCACCAACTTCGTGGACAACACCCCCGGGGTGTCCCACACGGTCGTGGTCTCCGCCGACGGCCTCCTTCTGGCGATGTCCGAAGGCTTCCCGCGGGACCGCGCCGACCAGCTCGCCGCGGTCGCCTCGGGGCTCACCTCCCTGACCGCCGGTGCCTCCCGGATCTTCGAGGGCGGCACCGTCACCCAGACCGTGGTGGAGATGGAGCGCGGCTTCCTCTTCATCATGTCGGTCTCCGACGGCTCCTCGCTGGCGGTGCTCGCGCACCCCGAGTGCGACATCGGCCTCGTCGGCTACGAGATGGCGCTCCTGGTCGACCGTGCGGGCGCTGTCCTCACGCCCGACCTGCGCGCCGAATTGCAGGGCAGCCTGCTCCACTAGCGCTCTTCCATCGGCCGCCCCACCGACCGAACGTACTGACCAACCGTCCGGCCGCCACTGGTGCCCCCCACCGGCTCTATTCGACGGCACGCAGACCACCTGCTGTCCCGCCCGGAGGATCCATGACCCCGCCCAACGCCTCTCACGACCCGTACGGCTCACAAGCCTCGTACGGCCTGGAAGGCGACCAGCCGCTGGTGCGTCCTTACGCGATGACCGGCGGCCGGACCAGGCCCCGCTACCAGCTCGCGATAGAGGCGCTGGTGAGCACGACGGCCGACCCGGCCCAGCTGATGGGGCTGCTCCCCGAGCACCAGCGGATCTGCCACCTGTGCCGCGAGGTCAAGTCGGTGGCCGAGGTGTCGGCTCTGCTCTCCATGCCGCTCGGCGTGGCCCGGATCCTCGTGGCCGACCTGGCCGAGGCCGGGCTCGTCGCCATCCATCAGCCCGGCGGCGACGAGAACGCCGGTGGCCAGCCAGACGTGACACTGCTCGAAAGGGTGCTCAGTGGACTTCGCAAGCTCTAGCGGCGGAGCAACAGCCCGCTCCACCACTTCCGCGAAGATCGTGGTGGCGGGCGGCTTCGGCGTGGGCAAGACCACGTTCGTCGGGGCTGTCTCCGAGATCAACCCGCTGCGCACCGAGGCCGTCATGACGTCGGCTTCGGCGGGCATCGACGACCTCACGCACACCGGGGACAAGACCACCACCACGGTGGCCATGGACTTCGGCCGCATCACCCTGGACCAGGACCTGATCCTGTACCTCTTCGGTACGCCGGGACAGGACCGCTTCTGGTTCATGTGGGACGACCTCGTGCGCGGCGCCATCGGCGCGGTGGTGCTCGTGGACACCCGCCGGCTCGCCGACTGCTTCCCGGCCGTCGACTACTTCGAGAACAGCGGCCTGCCGTTCGTGATCGCCCTCAACGGCTTCGACGGCCACCAGCCGTACACCCCCGACGAGGTGCGCGAAGCACTGCAGATCGGGCCCGGTACGCCGATCATCACGACGGACGCACGACACCGTGCGGACGCAAAGAGTGGCCTGATCACCCTGGTCGAGCACGCACTTATGGCACGACTCAAGTAGACGAGGGAGTACGGCAGTTGCCGTAGATTCAACAGAGCGGTCTGTGGCCTTTGACACGGCCGGCTGCTCTGTTCATAACGTTTCGACAGAGAATTCGCCGGGCGCCACCACGCGTCGCGGTCATCCGGTGTCGCTGCGCTCACAAGAGCCCCGCCTTTTGGCGGGGCTCGCTCTTTTTGACCGTTTTATCTGAGGCTTACACCACTCGGAACTTCCGCTTCCCAGTGTTTGGAAGAGTCCCGCCTGACGTGCTGGAATGCGCTGAACTGCCCAGTAGCACGGGCCTTGGAGACGACAGCGGGGCCGATGCGGGCCCCGCCGCCGAGAGGTTGTTGGTCGAGTGAGGCGAAGCAAGACGAGCCCCGCACCGCCGCAGACGCGGGACACGCGGGGCAACTTCACCCCGCCGCCGCGCGCAGCGGCGTCCCCCACAGATGTGCAGGGCCTGGAGCCGCCTGCCCCCTCCGGCGGCAGAATGTCCCCGCGCAACTGGCGCGTGCCGACTCGCCTGAACGCGATCCTCCTCATACCCGTGCTCGTCGGACTCGTCATGGGCGGCTTCCAGGTGAAGGCCTCCATCGACACCTGGAGCGAGGCCCAGGACGCCGAGAACACCGCCGTGCTGGTGCGCGCGTCGCTGAACTACGGCAACCGCCTCATCGAAGAGCGCGACATCTCCGCCGCTCCGCTGCTGCGCGGCAAGAAGAACGACCCCGCCGTCGTGAAGGCCCGCAAGGCCACCGACGCCGCCAAGGCCGAGTTCGACGCCGCCGCCGAGAACATGCCCCAGAAGGAAGGCCTCAAGCGCCGTCTTGACGGCTTCCACAAGGTGGAGCCGGGCCTCCAGGCGCTGCGCCAGGCCGCGTACACCTCCAAGCTCTCCGGTTCGAAGACCGAAGAGGGTTACGTCGCCATCCAGCACCCGCTGATGGAGTTCGCCAACGAGCTGGGCCTCGGCACCGGAAACATCACCAGCTACGGCCGTACCGTCTACGCCATCTCGCTGACCAAGGCCGCGCTCTCGCTCGAGCGGTCCATCGGTACGCACCTGCTGGTCAAGCCGGGCCCCACCGCCTCCTCCTTCGCCACGCAGCGCACCTCGCTCGCCTCGTACGCCTACCTCGAGGGCATCGCCATCGAGGAGTACAAGGGCGGCGGCACCCCCGAGGACCTCGCCAAGCTCGAGGCCGCCTCGAAGAAGCTGCAGGCCCAGGGCGAGAAGCAGGCCAAGCAGGCCGCGGCCGCCGCCAAGGCCAAGGGCGAGACGTTCGTCCCGCCGCCGTCGCCCGAGAAGATGGTCGCGGGCATCGCGGGCATGCCGAGCACGCAGCCCAGCGCGCGGGTCGCGCTGGCCGCCAAGGGCATCACCGCCGAGTCCTGGTGGGCCACCACCACCGCCAAGTTCGACGCGTACCGCACCATCGAGTCCGACCTCGCCGACAAGGCCGTGACCGAGGCGTCGGACATCGCCGACAACGCCCAGCGCAACGCGTACATCACCGGCGCCATCGTGGTCGTCGCGCTGCTCGCCGCCTTCATCCTGGCCGGGATGATGGCCCGCCAGATGTCCAAGGCGATGCGCCAGCTGCGCACTGCCGCCTTCGGCATCGCCGAGCAGCGCCTGCCGATGCTGGTCGACCAGCTCTCGCGCACCGACCCGGGCCGCGTCGACACCCGCGTACAGCCCATCCCGATCTCCACCACGGACGAGATCGGCGAGGTCGCCCGCGCCTTCGACCAGGTGCACCGCGAGGCCGTCCGGCTCGCCGCCGAGCAGGCGCTGCTGCGGGGCAACATCAACGCGATCTTCACCAACCTCTCGCGCCGCAACCAGTCGCTGATCGAGGGCCAGCTGACCCTCATCACCGACCTGGAGAACAACGAGGCCGACCCGGACCAGCTGGAGAGCCTCTTCCGCCTGGACCACCTGGCGACCCGTATGCGCCGCAACGGCGAGAACCTCCTGGTCCTCTCCGGCGAGGAGCCGGGCCGCCGCTGGGACCAGCCGGTCCCGCTGGTCGACGTCCTGCGCGCCGCCTCCTCCGAGGTGGAGCAGTACGAGCGCATCGAGCTGTCCGGCGTACCGGAGGCCGAGATCCACGGCCTGGCCGTGACCGACCTCGTGCACCTGCTCGCCGAGCTCCTGGAGAACGCCACCACGTTCTCCTCGCCGCAGACCAAGGTCCGCGTCACCGCGACCCGTCTGCCCGACGGCCGCGTCATGGTCGAGATCCACGACAAGGGCATCGGCCTCACCGCCGAGGACTTCGCGGACATCAACCACAAGCTGGCGAACCCGCCGACCGTGGACGCCGCGATCTCGCAGCGCATGGGCCTCTTCGTGGTCGGCCGGCTCTCCGACCGGCACGGCATCCGGGTCCAGCTGCGCCCCTCGGGCGAGCAGGCCGGCACGACCTCGCTGGTCATGCTCCCGGACGGGATCACGCACGGTGGCGGTGGCGAACACCAGCTGCCGGAGTCCGAGTTCACGGTCTCCTCGATCATGCCGGAGCAGCAGGCCCCGGAGCAGGCGGCCTTCAACCACCAGCCGATGCGCACGGCGGCGGAGCTGGGCTTCGACGACAGCCGCTACGGCGGCGACAACGGCGACGCCCATGAGCTCGACCCGGTGGGCCGCTCGCTGATGCGCGAGGAGCGGCGTGCCGCCCTGGAGGCGCAAGCCCAGAACGGCGACGCCCGGCCGCTCTTCCGCGACGAGATCGAGCCGCAGCAGGGCTTCGACCAGCAGGGCGGCTACGAGCAGCCCGGTTACGACCAACAGTCCCCGGCGTACGACGAGTACGGTCAGGGCCAGCCGGCCGTACAGCAGTCGTACGAAGAGCCGTACTACCCCGAGCAGAACGGTTACCAGGACGCCGCCTATACGGAGGCGGGTCAGAACGGCCACGCCGCTCGTACGGGTGCCGTATCCGAGCCGTTCACCGCGTACCCGGACCGCTCTCACCAGGACGACTGGCCCACGCGCGGCGCGAACGACGCCGACACGGGCGCGTATCAGGGCGAGTACGCCCCGGAAGCGGAATCTGCTCCGGCGGCTCCCCTGAACGGCGGCGAGCGCGTAGGCTTCGACCGTCCCGGACCGGCACCGTCCGCAGTGCACGACACGACGGCCGCGGGTCTCCCGCGCCGCGGTTCCGCCCCTGCGAACGGCAACGGCGGCACTCCGGCACCGGCCCCGGCCGAGGACGTGTTCGGCAACAACGACGGCGGCTGGCGTTCGTCCAACGACGACCGCTGGCAGCGCGCCGAGCAGCTGAAGGAGCCCAAGGCGGGTGGGGTCACCCCGTCCGGTCTCCCGAAGCGGGTACCCAAGGCCAATCTGGTCGAGGGAACGGCGGAACAGACCCCACAGGGCGGCCCCCAGGTCTCCCGCGACCCCGAGGACGTACGGGGCAGGCTGAGCAACCTGCGCCGGGGCGTCCAGCGGGGACGCAGCGCAGGTAGTGACACGAATGGCCAGGGCCTCGGTCCTGACAGCACCTACAACCAGGAGCGTTAGTGTGAGCCCGATGAGCCAGGCGGCGCAGAACCTGAACTGGTTGATCACCAACTTCGTGGACAACACCCCCGGGGTGTCCCACACCGTGGTGGTCTCCGCCGACGGACTCCTTCTGGCGATGTCCGAAGGCTTCCCCCGCGACCGGGCCGACCAGCTCGCGGCCGTCGCATCCGGTCTGACCTCCCTCACCGCCGGGGCCTCCCGGATCTTCGAGGGCGGTTCCGTGACCCAGACCGTTGTGGAGATGGAGCGAGGATTTCTCTTCCTTATGTCCATCTCCGACGGCTCCTCGCTGGCCGTACTGGCCCACCCGGATGCGGACATCGGTCTCATTGGGTACGAGATGGCGCTTCTTGTCGACCGCGCCGGCACCGTACTCACGCCCGACCTGCGTGCGGAGCTGCAGGGGAGCCTTCTCAACTAATAGACGGACGGTGCGTTTACGCGTCCCGTGGCCGTAAGGTTTCGGGACGCGGCTCCAGAATGATGGTGCCCGGCACAGTCGGAGGAGGAGTACGTGGCAGGCTCAGGAACACCCCCGGACGGATCGTCATCGGCCAACTGGTCGCCTGGTCACGGCCAGGTACAGGGGCCGCACGACGGGGCACCGAACCGGTACAACTTCCCCTCCGCGCCCAGTCAGCACCGCGCGCCCTACCGCCAGCCGCAGCAGCCGGGCCCCCGCCAGAGCCCGTACGAGCAGCCTCACTCACCCAGGATCCAGCCAGTGCAACCACAGCGACGCGCCCCTGAACCGGCGCCCGCGGGGGCCGCGAACAACCCCTTGGTGCGCCCGTACGCCATGACGGGCGGCCGTACCCGGCCCCGCTACCAGCTCGCCATCGAGGCGCTGGTGCACACCACCGCACAACCGCACCAGTTGCAGGGCCAGTTGCCCGAGCATCAGCGCATCTGCAACCTGTGCCGCGAAATCAAGTCAGTGGCCGAGGTCTCGGCCCTGCTCTCCATCCCCCTCGGCGTCGCCCGGATCCTCGTAGCCGACCTGGCGGAGGCCGGACTTGTCGCCATCCATCAGCCGGGCGGCGACGAGTCCGCCGGCGGCCAGCCAGACGTGACACTGCTCGAAAGGGTGCTCAGTGGACTTCGCAAGCTCTAGCGGCGGAGCAACAGCCCGCTCCACCACCAGCGCGAAAATCGTGGTGGCGGGCGGCTTCGGCGTGGGCAAGACCACGTTCGTCGGGGCGGTCTCTGAGATCAACCCGCTGCGCACCGAGGCCGTCATGACGTCCGCGTCCGCGGGCATCGACGACCTCACGCACACCGGGGACAAGACCACCACGACGGTCGCGATGGACTTCGGCCGCATCACCCTGGACCAGGACCTGATCCTGTACCTCTTCGGTACGCCGGGACAGGACCGCTTCTGGTTCATGTGGGACGACCTCGTCCGCGGCGCCATCGGCGCGGTGGTCCTGGTCGACACGAGGAGGCTCGCCGACTGCTTCCCCGCCGTCGACTACTTCGAGAACTCCGGCCTTCCCTTCGTGATCGCCCTCAACGGCTTCGACGGCCACCAGCCGTACACCCCCGACGAGGTGCGCGAGGCGCTCCAGATCGGCCCGGACACCCCGATCATCACCACCGACGCCCGTCACCGCGCGGACGCGAAGAGCGCGCTGATCACGCTCGTGGAGCATGCGTTGATGGCGCGGCTGCGCTAGTCAGCCCCGCAGGCAACGGAAAGGGCCCCCAGCTCCAAGAGGAGCTGGGGGCCCTTTCCGTTGCTCGGGCGGCGGGGACTAGCCCTGCCAGCTGTGCGGCGCCCGGAAGCCCGGGGTGCGCTCCAGGCGGCGCCAGCCGGCCTTGTCGCGGCCTCGGCGGGTCGTCGGGGTCTGGGCGGTGGCGGCGGCGCGGGCCAGCAGGAGCGCCGTGATCGCGGCGACCTCCTCGGGCTCGGCGTGACCCTTCTCGACTCGGATGTCGGGGGTGTTCATTTGCAGCGTTCTCCTTGTGGGCTACTGCAGGATTACTGCGGGACTGCGGGACTGCGTGACTACTGCGGAGGGTTGCCGTGCTTGCGTGACGGCAGGTCCGCGTGCTTGTTCCGGAGCATCGCCAGCGAGCTGATCAGGACCTCGCGCGTCGCCGCCGGGTCGATCACGTCGTCGACCAGGCCACGCTCCGCGGCGTAGTACGGGTGCATCAGCTCCGCCTTGTACTCCTTGACCATGCGCGCACGCATCGCCTCGGGGTCCTCGGCGGCCGCGATCTGCCGGCGGAAGATGACGTTGGCGGCGCCTTCGGCGCCCATCACGGCGATCTCGTTGGTCGGCCAGGCATAGGTGAGGTCGGCTCCGATGGACTGGCTGTCCATCACGATGTACGCACCTCCGTACGCCTTGCGCAGGATCAGGGAGATCCGCGGCACCGTGGCGTTGCAGTAGGCGTACAGGAGCTTCGCTCCGTGGCGGATGATGCCGCCGTGCTCCTGGTCGACGCCCGGCAGGAAGCCCGGCACGTCCAGCAGCGTCACGATCGGGATATTGAAAGCGTCGCACATCTGGACGAAGCGGGCAGCCTTCTCGGACGCCTCGATGTCCAGGACACCCGCCAGCGACTGCGGCTGGTTGGCGACGATGCCCACCACCTTGCCGTCCAGGCGGGCCAGCGCGCAGATGATGTTGCGCGCCCAGCGCTCGTGGATCTCCAGGTAGTCGCCGTCGTCGACGAGCTCCTCGATCACCTTGGCCATGTCGTACGGCCGGTTGCCGTCCGCCGGGACCAGGTCGAGGAGGACGTCGCTGCGGCGGTCCGCCGGGTCGTCCGACTCGTGCGTGGGCGGGTTCTCGCGGTTGTTGGAGGGCAGCATCGCGATGAGGTACCGCACCTCGGCGAGGCAGGTCTCCTCGTCGTCGTACGCGAAGTGGCAGACGCCCGACGTCTCGGCGTGCACATCCGCGCCGCCCAGGCCGTTCTGGGTGATCTCCTCGCCCGTCACCGCGCGGACCACGTCCGGACCGGTGATGAACATCTGCGAGGTCTCGCGGACCATGAAGACGAAGTCCGTGAGCGCCGGGCTGTACGCCGCGCCGCCCGCGCACGGACCCAGCATCACGCTGATCTGCGGGATGACGCCCGACGCCTTGGTGTTGCGCTGGAAGATGCCGCCGTAGCCCGCGAGGGCGGAAACGCCCTCCTGGATACGGGCACCCGCGCCGTCGTTGAGGGAGACCAGCGGGGCTCCCGCCGCGATGGCCATGTCCATGATCTTGTGGATCTTCGTGGCGTGCGCCTCACCGAGCGCGCCGCCGAAGATGCGGAAGTCGTGGGCGTACACGAAGACCGTGCGGCCCTCGACCGTGCCCCAGCCGGTGATGACACCATCGGTGTACGGCTTCTTCGCCTCCAGGCCGAACCCGGTCGCCCGGTGCCGGCGCAGCTGCTCGACCTCCTGGAACGAACCGGCGTCAAGGAGCAGCTCGATCCGCTCGCGGGCGGTCAGCTTGCCCTTGGCGTGCTGCGCCTTCGTCGCCTTCTCGCTCGGCCCGCGCACCGCCTCCGCACGGATCGCGTGCAGTTCGGCGACGCGCCCACGCGCGTCGGTGGGCTCGCCCTCGGCAGAAGCGGTGTCGTCCAAAACGGTCATGTAGTGACCTTACGAAGTGCACCTAAAGAAACGGACCGTCGACTCTGCACAGTCTCCGGCCCGTTTTCCTGGCACCCCCGAACAGAACCTCACTCCAGTGAGCCCGAAGTGACTGCTCAGGGGACCATCGCGCTGTAGGGATTCCACAAAGGTGGGCCTGAGACGCATCTCACACCGGCCCGCCGGAGGGGGTGGCGCCGACCCTCAGGCCGCCCTGCGGATCACGATGTCACCCAGGCCCGTGCGACCGCGCACCTGGACCGTCTCGTCCGTCGAGTCCGGGCCCGCCGTCGAGCCGAGCGACTGCCGCAGGGCCCCGGCCCGCGAGCGTACGTCCAGCCAGGCCGCCGTGCCCTCCCGGACGCCGACCTCCAGCTCGCCCGCGGCGGACTCCATGGTGACCGTGCCGCGGACGACCTCGGCCAGACGGATCGACCCGTTGGCCGTCCTGGCGTCGACATCGGCCCCGGCAAGACCGACCGCGATGGCGCCATTGGAGGACTTCACCCGCAGCTCGCCGCGGACCTCGCCGAGCTTGGTGCTGCCGTTGGAGTTCGCGATCGTCGCCGCGCCGCCGATCTCGCCGACCCGCACGTCACCGGACCCGGTCGTGATCTCGGCCGCACCCTCCACCCGGTCCACGGCGACCTCGCCATAGCCCGTGCTCAGCCGCGCCGAACTCGCGTCGGCGACCTGGATGTCGCCGCAGGAGGTCTTGTACGCGCACGCCCCCAGCGGCCCCGTCGCGGAGAGGTTCGCCATGGCGGCACTCGCGTCGAGCCGTGAGCCCGCCGGCAGTCTGATCTCCACGTCGACCGACGCGTTCTTGGCGAACGGAGAGCGCTGCTTGGGCCCCTTGACCCGCAGCTCACCGTCGGCGAACTCGACCTGGGTGCGCTCCGCGGCCCGCACGTCCTCCTCGCGGGCCGCGCTGGTCGGACGTACGTCGACGACGGTCTCCGTGACGTCGCCCGCGGTGATCCGGAGCGCGCCGGACTCGATGGTGACGATGGCGGTGATGGGGGTGGGGGTGCTGAAGGAAGTCATGGTTCGTTTCCCGTCCTGATTCGGTCGTGAGGCCGTCTTGAAGTGCGTGACTTCATAGTGGCACCACCATGGCGCCATCGCAAGTGGCGATGGCGCCATGGTGGCATCAGGAAGGGCTCTCGTTCACTCTTTTCACAGGTCAGAACCCCTAAAAGGAGTTGGCGACTTCTTGGCGCCATCCATCATTTCGTGGCGCCGCACTGGAAGCGGGCGTCGCCCCAGTCCGCGTGGTCATTGCCCGGGCCGTCACCCCCGTCCCCCGTCCTCAGCTCCACGTACTTCGCCCCCGTGACGTCCGCCGTCAGTGACCACGCGTCGTCCGGGGCCTTCAGGACCGGTGACTTCACCTTCTCCGTTCCGTCCGCCGCCACGGTGAACTGCACGCTGCCGCGCGTTCCCTGCGAGTCGTCCTGGCCGACCTTCGCCGTGAAGGACGTGCACTTGCCGCCCAGGTAGTAGCGGATCGTGCCCGGTGACGCCGTGCCCAGGCCCTTCTCGTAGACCGTGCCGTTGATCGTCAGCGGCTTCCCGTCGCCCGCGGCCGTCTCGCCGTTCGACATGTCCTTCTCCGCCGGGCCCCAGCCGTTCTCCATGAACGTCCAGTCCAGGTCGGACGCGTACGTGTCCGTGGTGGGCGGCGGTGGCAGCGTGCGGACGGAGGTGTCGGCCGACAGTTCCCTGGACGCGCCGTCCAGTGCGTACGTCACCTTCGAACTCAGCCTGTACGGCTGGTACTTCGCGTCCGCGGGTGGTGTCACCTGCCAGGTCGCCGTGGCCTTCGCCCCAGGGTTCACCGAGTCCAAGGAGACCGGGCCCGAGGGCTCGGCCGTCCAGCCGTCGGGGAGGGCGAGGGCTGCCTCGACGTCCATCGCCGTCGTTGCCTCGTAGTTGGTGAAGGTGGCCGTGACCTCGTTCTTCTCCCCGGGTTCGAGCGTCTCCGCCTTGCTAGCCAGGGCCAGCGTCGCGCACGCCGGCCGGTCCTTCGCCGGGCCCAGGTCCGTGACCTTGAGGTTGTCGAGGATGAAGTCGGCGGTGTCCGCCGCGTCGTCCCGCATCCGCAGGCCCACCCAGGTGTCCCCGCAGCCGGCCGTGACGGTCTGCTCGAAGCGGGCCGTGGTGCGCTGCTCGCCGATCGCGGTGCGGCGCGTCTCCACCGAGTCCGGCTTGCCGTCGGCGGCGATCCTGTCGTACCCGGTGACCCACTCGAAGGAATCGGCGTGGCTCGACTGGTAGTCGTAACTGACTTTGTAGGCGCGGCCGTTCGTCAGTGGGACCGTCGCGGGTGTGGTGCGGTAGACGAGGCCCTTGTTGCCCTCGTGCGTCTTCAGTGAGCGCGCGCCGTCGAGCACGTCGTCGACCCGCTTTCCGTTCCAGCCCGACTGGGTGTACGGCGCGTGCCGGAGCGCCAGGTGCGTGCGCGGGTCCGTCACGCCTCCGCCGGCGCCCTTCGCGAAGGGGCCCCAGCCCTGGTCGACGTCCTCGAAATCCTCGTACACGACGGCGTCTTGCTGTGTGGCCGGGGCGTTGGCGAGCACGCGTACGTCGGCGATCCGTACCCTGGCCGGCGCCCCCGCTGCCGCCTCCACCCGCAGCGTCGCGCGGCCGTCGGCGGGTGCCGTGAAGTTGACCTTGACGCGTTGCAGGAAGGTCCCGTGCCACTGGCTGCCCGAGTCGGTGTTCTCAAGGGTCGAGCGGTCGACGGAGTGGGACTTTCCCGCGATCCGGAGTGTCGTACGGCGTTCCTTGCCCGGCTCCACCTCCACCCAGGCCGAGGCCGTGTGGCGTTTGCCGGGCGAAAGTCCCTTGAGCTGCTGGGCGATTGACGCCTCCGCTGTGCCGCTCAGTTCCGCGCTGTGGCGGCCCAGCTCGTCCGTGTCCCGGTGGGCCGCGCCCGTCTTGGACCAGTCGGTCAGGCGCGCGTCGTGGAAGCCCGGGTCCTTCACCGGGCCGCCCTCGCCCCATGCCGGGTCGGCCGTGGAGGGAGTGGTGGCCGTCGGGTAGAGGACGTACGGCTGTCCTGCCTCGGCCTTGAGGGTGATCCTGCCGCCCTCGGCGCGGACCGTGCCGGTCTTCACTCGGCCGTTGTCGGTGAGCTTGTGGACCGTGTACGAGGAGCTGCCGGGCGGCACCTCCCAACTCGTCCTCCCACCCGCCTTGTTGTAGTGGTAGAGCTTCTTGCCGCCGGACCACGGGACGAGGTACGCGGTGTCGCTGAGGACCTTGCGGCCGTCGTCGTAGAACGTGCGCTTCCCGTCCTCGACCGTGCCGCGCACACCGCCGGTGAAGGTGATGTCTTCGCTCTTCGCGTCCCAGCGCGTGATCCGCTCCTGCTGGAGGAACTTGGCGGGCAGGTCGCGCTGCCAGACGTTGGCGTAGAAGGCGTTCCAGTCGTTCTCGCCGCTCCAGCCCTCGAACTCCTCGACGGCGGTTTGGCCGAGTACGGGGTCCGAGTTCCAGACGTCCTTCTCGCTGTTGCGGATGAAGCGGATGATCTGCGAGTTGAGGCCCTTGTTGGTCTTGGGGCCGTAGTCGAGGTCGTTGGCCCAGTGCGACCAGAGCGAGTCGCGCTCGAACTTGTCCGCCCACTCGGTGGCCAGGTTGAAGCCCTGCCCCTTGATGGCCTTCGCGGTCTGCTCGGCGATCCAGCCGTGGGTGTAGTAGACGTCGACGTACGCGAAGGAGAGGTTCGGGTCGGTCTCGTCGCGGAGCTGCTTGAAGCGGCGGGCCAGGTCACCGCTGTTGATGTCGCGGCGCTGGTCGATGTAGTAGCTCTGGTTGAGCCAGTTCCAGCCGGGCTTCGTCTTGTCGACGAGCTTCTCGTCGAAGGCCTTCGCCTCCGGGTAGGCCTCGGTGGCGTTCACGTGGACACCAAAGGTGGCGCCCCACTTCCTGCCCTCCCTGAGCAGCTTGTTGAGGTCCTTGAGGCCGCCCGCCCGCTGGTTGATGTTGCCGCCGTAGTCGGGGTGCGCGGAGTCGTGGCCCTCGGAGGCGTAGCCCTTGAGGAGTGCCTGCTGACCGAGGCCGTCCGTGGCCAGGGAGATCCGCTTCACGTCGTCCAGGGTGCGCAGGAAGGGGTGCTGGGCCTGGCTCCCGAAGTTGAACGGGATGTGGGTGATGACCCGGTCGGGGGTGCCTTCGCTGCCCCTCGGCCTGGTGGCGATGGTGTCGCGGTAGGCGACCGCGCCGTCCTGCCAGTCGACCTTCTTGTCGCCGTTGGCGTCCGGTGTGACGACGACCTTGGCCCAGGGCAGGTCGTCCCCCTTCGCGGGCTCGGCGGCGCCCGCGCCCCGGTTGACCCACTGCCCGGACCAGACGCCGACGCGCGTCGCGCCGCCCTCGCCCTTGGTGGCCCGGTGCCAGAAGCGGGCGCCGTCCTGTCCCGTGGCCCCGCTCGGCTTGTCGTACGCCGAGTTCGACTCGACGGCCGCCGCGAGCTCTGAGGTGTTGACGATGGCGTACGACGCACCGACGGGCGCCTGATCGGCCGGGGTCTCGGCGGTGACCGCGGCGAACTTGTCCGCGGTTCGTGTGGAGTCCGGGTCCAGCTTGGTGAACGCGGTCTCGGCGCCGCCGTCCGCGCTGCCCACGGAGACCAGGTCGTGGCCGGGGATGTCGATCGTGCCGACGCGGAAGGCCTCGGTGTCGCGGACCGCCGTGATCTTGAAGGTGGTGGCGCGGCCGCGCACGGAGAGGCGGGCGTCGATCTCCACGCCGGTCAGGTCGGGGAAGGTCAGGGTGTAGGCGGCCGCGTCGTCTTCGACCTCCGGCGCGCCCTTGAGCTGGGCCTTGTAGGCCTTGCCGTTCAGGGTGATCTCGGTGACCGGGCGGGTGGAGCCGAGGAGGCGGGCTCCGGTCGACCGGTCCGTGTACGAGAGGACGCGCGGGAAGTCGTCGGCGACGGCGACGGTGAGCTGCCCGGAGGCGATCACGGTCTGCGCGGCCCGTGGTGTCGGGTCGGCTGTGGCCGGGCCCGCGAGGGCGAACACGGCGGACGAGGCGGCGGCGATGGCGCAGGCCGCGCGGAGTCTTCGGGAGCGGGACGAGGGCATGCGGACCTGGGTATCGGCGCCGCCGCGCCCCGGTCAACGGAGTCGGGACCGGTGGAGCCCGGCAGTCCAAGTACCGCTTGGCGGAAGTCCAAGAAGCCCAAGGGGCGGGGGCTGAAGTCCCGGCGTAGCGTCGATCGCGGTGTGTGATGCCGCGAACACGTCCCGCTTTCAGTTGAACATTGAACGGAATGGAGCTACAGTCAATCTCGTTGAACATTCAACAGATGCAATCTCCATAGCTCACGTAGCTCACAGCTCGGCCTCACCGTCCGCAGCTCGTCCCCCCAAGGAGCAGTCATGGGTCTCTTCGGCCGCAAGAACGACACCACCACCGCCACGGCCGCCGCGCCCGGCCCGGTCAACCCGGACCTGGCCGCGCTGACCGGCGACTACACGATCGACGCCTCGCACACCTCGATCGGCTTCGTCGCCCGGCACGCCATGGTCACCAACGTCAAGGGGTCCTTCACGGACATCGCCGGCACGCTGCACCTGGACGGCGCCGACCCGTCCCGCTCGACGGCCTCCATCGACATCAAGATGGACAGCATCGACACCGGCAGCGCGGACCGCGACGGTCACCTGAAGAGCTCGGACTTCTTCAAGATCGACGAGTTCCCGGAGATGACGTTCCGCTCCACCAAGGCGGAGGCGCTCGGCGGCGACGACTACCGCATCACCGGTGACCTGACGATCCTCGGCACCACCAAGCAGCTCTCCATCGACCTGGAGTTCAACGGCGCGGCCACGGACCCGTTCGGCAACGAGCGCGTCGGCTTCGAGGGCAAGGCCGAGATCCTCCGCTCCGAGTGGGGCCTGACCTGGAACGCGGCCCTGGAGACGGGTGGCGTGCTGGTGTCCGACAAGATCAAGCTCAACTTCGACATCTCCGCCATCAAGAACGCCGCCTGACATCGACCAAGGCCCTTGCCCGACAGGGCCGTTGGTATCACCGAGCGCGCCTGCCCTCCCTTCCGTACGAGAAGTACGGGAGAGGGCGGGCGCTCGGCGTTTGTGCCGACCGGCGCCCGGCGCCGTGATCGTCCGCGATAGCGTTCCGCCGTGTCCGAGTTCCTGCAGCAACTCCCCGCCCTGATAGGCGTGATCGTCGGCGCCCTCGGTTCGTACGCCGCCATCATGCGGGGCGACCGGATCCGCTTCCAGCGGGAGCAGGAGGCCCGTTGGGAGGAGCGGCGGCTCGCCATATACACGGAGTACGCCCGGATCCTCAAGCAGACGGTGACCCTCACCTATCGAGTCGCCGCGCATCTGGGCAACGACCCGCATCCGCACCCCCTCTCCCCCGCCGACGCGGAGTCCCACCTGGCCGCTGCGGCGGACGCGCGCGACCCCGCCGGTGAGGCCCTGCTGATGCTCGGCACGCCGGACGTGGTGGCCGAGGCGCGGCGCTGGGTCCTGACGGTGATCGAGATGGAGTCCTTCCTGCGCGAGGGGGCCCAGGACCCGGAGGGCTGGGCGCTGCTGATCGACCGTCAGCGCGCCACCCGCGAGGCGTACTACGCGGCGGTGCGGCGCGACCTGGCGCTGCCGCCGGGGCATTCGGGCCGCTGGCAGGTGACGCCGGGGGCCTGATGGCCGCGGCTTGCCCTGGAGCGCGCTTCAACTCCTAGGGTCCGGCGTCATGACGACGTACGGGAACATGAGCGGTTTCGACAGGCACAGCACCGCGGGGGACGTACTCGAAGGCATCGACCTGTCGGGGCGGACCGCGGTCGTCACCGGCGGCTACTCCGGACTCGGTCTGGAGATCACTCGGGCGCTGACCCGTGCGGGCGCGCGCGTCGTCGTCCCCGCGCGCAGGCCCGCCGCGGCGCGGGAGGCGCTGCACGGGGTGGCCGGCACGGAGGTGCGTGAGCTGGATCTGGCGGACCTGGAGAGCGTACGAGCCTTCGCCGACCGCTTCCTGGAGAGCGGCCGCGCGCTGGACATCCTCATCAACAATGCGGGCGTCATGGCGTGCCCGGAGACCCGCGTGGGTCCGGACGGCACCTGGGAGGCGCATTTCGCGATCAATCACCTGGGCCACTTCGCCCTGGTCAACCGCCTTCGCCCGGCGCTGAGTCCGGGCTCTGCCCGCGTGGTGTCGGTCGCCTCTTCCGGTCACTTCCTCTCCGGCATCCGCTGGGGCGACCCGCACTTCCTGCGCGAGGGATACGACCGCTGGCTCGCCTACGCCCAGTCGAAGACGGCCAACGCGCTCTTCGCGCTGCACCTGGACTCCCTGGGCGCCGACGGCACCGGCCCCCGCGCCTTCGCCGTACACCCCGGCAGCATCCTCACCCCGCTCCAGCGCCACATCCCCCGCGACGAACAGATCGCGCAGGGCTGGATGGACGCCGACGGCACACCGGCGCCCGGCTTCAAGTCCCCGGCGCAGGGCGCGGCGACGGCGGTATGGGCGGCGACGGCTCCCCTGCTCGACGCCCACGGCGGCGCGTACTGCCAGGACTGCGCCGTCGCCGGGCCCGCGACCACCGACGACATGCTCGTCGGCGGCGTGAAGCCGTGGGCGACGGACGCGGACGCGGCGGCCCGGCTGTGGCAACTGTCGTGCGAGATCACGGGGTTGGGCGGCTAGTCGACCGAGGCGGCTGCGGGATTCGGGCGCACGTGGAACGATGCCTCCCATGCGCCCGAACCCCGAGGAGTGGACCGCCGTCATCGCGTACGGAATCGCCTCCGGGCGCCCGCATCCCCTGGCGGCCTTCCAGGCTTGACTGCGCGAGCGCGGCATCGACTGGATGCCCTTCGCGACGGAAGACGTCTACTGGGACCACATGTGCGGCCGCTCCGACGACGGCCACTGGCACGGGTCCGTCGTCATCCACGTCCGCTCGTCGGCCCTGCGGGCGCTCGGCCTGCATCCCGACGCGCCGTGGCCTGATCAGCGCTGACCCTGGGCAGCCGAAGCCCGCGTCTGCGCCAGGATCGCCTCCGCCAGTGGCGTCAGGACCGACGCCGGCAGCGCGTGTCCCATCCCCTCGATCTCCGTCAGGCGTGCGCCCGCGATGACCTGGGCCAGGTGCTGTGCGTGCGGGGGCGGGAACACCGGCTCGCCCGTCGCGGAGATGATCAGGGCGGGGATCTGCGTGCGGGCCAGTTCCTCCGTGCGGAGCAGGCCGGAGTCGTCGGCCCGGGCGTGTGCCGTCGAGGCCACATGGGTGCCGGCGTGGGCGATGATCCGGCGCTCCAGGGCACGGAAGTACTCGGGGTCGAAGGGGAGTCGGCGGCCGTTAAGGGCGCGCCAGTGCTCCACCCTGCGGTCCAGCTCCGCCTCCGGGCCCTTGTCCTGGACCGGAGTCGACCACAGGTCCATCACCACCGGGGAGACGCCGGGCAGTTCCGCCACCGGGACCTCGGTTCCGTCCGGGGCACGGTACGGGGTGGTGCTGAGCGCACTGGTGCCGAACATCGTGACGCTCAGGACGCGTTCGGGGTGGTCGGACATGACGAGTTGGCTCAGCATGCCGCCCAGCGACATGCCCACCAGGTGCGCCCGCTCGATGCCGAGACCGTCCAGGACCGCCACGACGTCCCGCCCCATGTCCGCCACGGAGTACGGGTGTCCGTCGAAGTCGGCCGTGGAGCGGCCGGTGTCGCGGTGGTCGTAGCGGATCACCTGGTGGTGTGCCGCCAGCGCCTCCACCAGCGGCTCGGGCCAGCCGAGGCCCGATGCCAGCGCGCCCATGATCAGGACCAGCGGCGGGGCGTCGGGCGCGCCGCGCCGCTCGGTCCACAGCCGTACGCCGGGGGCCACATCGACGTACTGCTCCTTGGGGTTCGAATGGCTCGAATCCTGCATGGGGTCCTCCTGGCAGTGGTCGACATGTTGACGATGGCGATGGCGATGACCATCAAAACTAGACGGAACGTATCGTCTCGTTACTCGGGTCACCCTGTCAAGGGAATCCTCTGGGCGAGGGTTCCTATCGGCCCGCCAGCCCCGCCAGGTAGTCGTCCACCAGCTCGATCTGCCGCTCGGCCGGATACTCCCGCGGCGCGAACAGCGCCTGGACCACCAGGCCCAGGACGAAGCTCTGGGCCGCCGCCGCCACCGCCCCGGCCCGCGGGGTCCGCGGCAGTTCGCCCAGGCGCTGGGCCTCCGCGACATCCTCCGCCAGCCGCTCGCGGCCCGTGCGGTAGCGCTCCGCGTGCTCCTGCGCCAGCTCCGGATCGGACAGCGCCACGTCCCACGAGCCCACCCAGATGCGGTTGCTCGCCGCGCTCTCCTCGTCCAGCGGCAGGATGTCCAGGAGCCTCGCCCGCAGCATCACCAGGCCGGACGCCGAACCCGCCCGCTCCGCCGCCGGGCGCGGGCGGTCCGCCGAGCGGCGGTCGAGTACGTCGAGCGCGTGCCGCAGCAGGGCTCGCTTGCTCGGGAAGTAGTGCGTCAGGAGGCCGGTCGTCGCCCCCATCTCCGTCGCCACGGCGCGCAGCGTGAGGCCACCGAAGCCGCGGGCCGCGAGGACCCGCCACACCGCCCGGGAAACCTCGGTCCGGCGGGCGTCATGGTCTCCACGGGCTGGGGTCATGCGGGTAGGGTACATACCCAACGTTCGTTACGTACGCATCGCATAGGACTGCCATGTACGCCATACCGCTGACCGAGGGTGCCGAGCTCCGCACGCTGGAGCCCTGGCAGACCGACGAGTTCCTCGCCCACATCGACCGGGGCCGCGACAGCATCGACCCGTGGATTCCGTGGGCCGCCCGCTCCACGGACGCCGAGTCGGCCCGTGCCACGCTCCAGCTCTACGCGGACAAGCAGGCCGCCGACACCGGGCGCATCTACGGGATCTGGCTGGACGGCACCCTGGTCGGCGGCGTGATGTTCGTGCAGTTCGACACCAGGACAGGCAACTGCGAGATCGGCGTCTGGTCGGAGCCCGCGGGCCAGGGCCGGGGGCTGATCAGCGCTGCCGTACGGCACTTGGTCGCGTACGCCTTCGAGGAGCGCGGCATGCACCGGATCGAGTGGTGGAACACCGTGGAGAACGTCCGCAGCGGGGCCGTCGCCCAGCGGATGGGCATGCACCTGGACGGCGTCCTGCGGGAGCAGTCCTCCTACAACGGGCGGCACGACATGCAGGTCTGGTCGCTCCTCGCGCACGAGTGGAAGGCCGAGCCCAAGCCCGCGTAGCCGGCCGGGCGCCGGCCCGGGGCACGCCGTCAAAAACGCGGCTACCGAATCACCCTGCGCGGCGATTTTCGAACAACGGCGGTCGAACGACAGCCGATTCCGGGACTTCGCACAGGCCCGGGCACCGCACGGAACGCGCCACGGCCGCATCGCCCGTTCGGGCCCCCGGCCGCGGCGCGCCGCTACGCCAAGATGGACGCGTGACCGGCGGTGACAACCTCGAATTCGGCAACAGCACCTTTCACGGGCCCGTGGTCGGCAGCCTGCAGAAGAACACCTACGTCGTACCGGCCCAGCCGAGCGCGCCGGCCGCACCGGCCCCGCTCCCCGCTCCCCTGACCGCGCCCTCCGCGCTCCCCGCCGCACCCGCCGTGTTCACCGGGCGCGACACCCTGGTCGACGAACTGCTCGCCGCCCTCGCCCCCGCCGACGAGAAACTGCCCGTCACCAGCGCCGCCGCCCACACCGCCGCGATCACCGGCCTCTGCGGCACGGGCAAGACCGCGCTGGCCGTGCACACGGCCCATGTGGCGTACGCCAAGGGCTGGTTCCCCGGCGGCGCCCTCTTCCTCGACCTGCACGGATACGACGACTCCCCCGTCACCGGCGCCCAGGCCGTCCGCTCGCTGCTGCGCACCCTCGGCGTGCACCACCCCGCCCTGCCGCACGCCCGCCGCGCGGGCAGGACCGGCACCGCGGACGAACGGCTCGGCGATTCGCCCGACGAGCAGGGCAGCCTCTACCGGACCGAACTCGCCCGCAGACAGCCCATGTTGATCGTCCTGGACGCGGTCGCCGACGCCGCGCAGATCGCCCCGCTGCTGCCCGGCAGACCCGGCCACCGGCTCCTGATCACCTCCCGGAACTCCCTCGCGGGCCTGCACACCAGGGAGTTCCGGCTCGGTGCGCTCGAGTCGTACGCCGCCGTCACCCTCGTCGACCGGCTGCTCGGCGCCGACCCCACCGACCAGCGGGCGCGCAAGGAGGAGGCCGCCGTCCGTGACCTGGTGAGCCTGTGCGGCCATCTGCCGCGCGCCCTGCACATCGCCGCCGCCCGGCTGCGCCGCAGCAGGGAGCGCCCGGTGAGCGCCCTGGTGGCGGAGTTGCGGGCGGCGAAGGACCTCCTCGGCGCGCTGTCCGCGTCCGGCGTCGACCAGTACGCCCGTGAGCTCGCCGTCCAGCCGATGTTCGAAGAGACGTATCGGCGGCTCGACCCACCGCAGCGGGCCCTGCTGCTCGCGCTCGGCGCGGCTCCCGGCGCCGACGTCAGCGTGCAGTCGGCGGCGGTACTCGCGGGCCTCCCGGAGAGCCAAGTGTGGCCGCTGCTCGAACAGTTGGCGGCGACCTCGCTCGTCACGCCGACCCCGTCGGGCGCGCGCTGGGGCATGCCGGAGCTGGTGTTCGCCTTCGCCCGGCACACGGGCGGCGGGACACCGAGGGACCGGCGGTTCGCCCAGCGGGCCCGGCGGCGGCTCCTCCACCACTACTGCGAGCTGACGGAAGCGGCGGTGGGCCACCTGGGCCCGGTGGCCTCAGCTGCCCCCGCCGCCCCCGATGTCCCCGCCGCCCCCGCGGACAAACCTTTCGCCGACCGGGGAGCCGCGCTCGCCTGGCTCGACCGCGAGCGGACCGCGCTGGTCGGCGCCGCCCTGTGGGTCGAGCGCCACCAGGACGCCGAGACCGAGACGGCCGCGCGCCTCGCCCGGTCGCTGCGCCCGTATCTGGACTCCGTCGAGGCCTTCGACGAGGCGCTCGCCCTGGCGCGCGCCGCCCACGCGGCCCACAGACGGCGCGCGGACCTCCGCGGCGAGGCGGAGGCCCTGCTGCACATCGGGTACGCGCAGCTCAACCTCGGCGCGGTCGAGGACGCCCTGGACTCCTTCGACCGCAGCGAGCGCCGCTACGCGAAGGTGCCCGAACTCCGGGGCCGGGCCGACGCGTTGACCGGCAGCGGGCAGGCCCGGCGGCAGCTGGGCGACGACCAGGCGGCGATCGACGCCGAAGCGCGGGCCTGCGAACTGCGCACGGAACTCGACGAGCCCGGTGTCGCCGACGCCTGGAGCACCATCGGCCTCGCCCGCTCCGGCCTCGGCCAGTACGCCGCCGCGCTGACCGCGCACAGCCGCGCCCGCGACCTCCGCACCCGGCGGGCCGACGTCCCCGGCATGGCCCGCGAGGGGGTGTACCTCGCGGACTGCCTGGCCGCGCTGGGCCGGGCCGACGAGGCGGTCGTGGAGTACCGGGAGGCCTTCGCGACGTTCCTCGCGGCGGGCGCCGACGACGGGGCGACGGCCGATGCCCTGTGGGTCGCCGACCGGCTCGCGGACGCGCTGCTCTCGCTCGGCCGCCACCAGGACGCGGTGGCGGCGCTCGCCCACAGCCGCGATCTGTCCCTCGGCATCAAGGACCACGGCCGGGCCGCGGTGGCCTCGATCAAGCTGAGCCTCACGCATGTCTGCCTGGAGCAGCACGAGGAGGCCACCGGCGCGCGGGCCTTCGCGCGCCGCGCGTCCGGCGTCGGCAGCCATGTCGCCCGCGCGTACGACGCGATGAGCCGCCTGACCCCCGACGACGCCCACGCGGTCCTCGCGGAGCTGGTCGAGACGGGCGGCGCCGCCGACCGGCACCGCGAGCTGGGGCAGCGGCTGATCGTGCTCGAACGGTACGAACCGGCCGTCCGCGCCTTCGCGCGGGCCCGCGACTTCTGCGTCGAGGGCCTCGATCTGCCGGGCACCGCGGCTGCCTGGGAGCAGATCGGCATGGCCCGCTACCGGCAGGGGCGGTACGAGGACTGCCTCGACGCCCACACGGAGGCCCTGCAGATCTTCGACCGGCTCGGCAACGACCGGATCCAGGTCGCCATCACCGAACGGCTGCGGGCGCTCGCCCTGATCGCGCTCGACCGGCGGCCGGAGGCGGTGGAGAGCATCCTGCGCTCCCTGGACATCACCCTCGGCGCGGGGGACCGGCTCGGCACCGAGAACGCCTGGATGTGCCTGCGGCTCGCGCTGCTGCCGTTCCCGAGCCCGCCGGACGCGTACGAGGCGTTCAGCCGGGCCGGGGATCTGCTGCCGGGGCTGCCGGAGGGCGAGCGCGAGGCCCACGCCTGGCGGGCCGTGGGGGATTTCCTGCGGGCCGCCGGGCTGCACGGACCGGCCGTGGACGCCTACCGGCGGGGCCTGAGCCCGGTCCGCTAGAACCCGCCCCCGCCGAAGTCCCCTCCCCCGCCGAAGTCTCCGCCGCCCCCGAAGTCCCCGCCGCCGAAGTCCCCGGAGTCGAAGTCCGACCCCGAGTAGTCACCGCCGTCGTACCCGGCGCCGGGCCCGAAGTCGCCGTACCCGGAGCCGTAGTCCGCCGCGTACGCGGGGCTCGACATCATGCCGCCCAGCATCGTGCCGAGGAGCAGGCCCGGCAGGATGCCGCCGCCGAAGTAGCCGCCCGCCCAGGGGCCGTAGGCCGGGCCCGCGTCCCAGTAGGGGCGCCGCTCGCCCGACGCCGTGGCGACCGTGCGGGCCATCGGCTCCTCGCCGTCCGCGAGGCGCGTCGCGTCGGCGAGGCACACCGGGACCGAACGCCCGGCACCGCCGGGCGGCGCCCACTGCGCGTCCTTGACCGAGGGGCCGTGCCGGGGGTCGAAGAAGCAGGGCGAGCGGCGCTCGGGCAGCGGCCGGCCCTCCCTGCGCGCGGCGAGCAGGGCGAGCGAGAAGCGGCCGTCCTCCAGGGCCTGGGTGACGCCGCGCACCTCTTCCGGGCGCTCCGCCGACGCCATGTACGACTTGGCCCTCTCGTACGAGTCCAGGGCCCGTTCGTAGTCCGCGCGCATCGCGTCGTCCGCGCCCGCCTCGGCGGGATGGAAGTCGAGCCGGTCGAGTTCTTCGCCGTACGCCGTGATGTCCTCGTCGACGACGACCCGCAGCTTCTCCAGGGCGGCCCGCTGCTCCTCCATCCGCCGCCTGCGGTTCCTGCGCACCACCGCGTAGGTGGCTCCGGCGCCGGCCACGAGCACCGCGCCGACGCCGATCAGCGCGCCGACCGGGACGCCGTCGTCCGCACCGGCGCCGGCCCAGGTCGAGGGCGCCGAGCCGCCCGCGTCCTTGACGGCCTGGTCGACGAAATCGTTGAGCTGGGTCTTGGTGTCGGCCACGTCCCCGTACGTCGTCACGAGGTTGGAGACGGCGGCCGAACTCAGGACCTGGCTGTCCGCCTTCGCGTCGAACGCGTCGCCGAGCCGGATGCCGTACACACCCGTCACACCCGTCTCGGTGCGCAGCTTCTGGAAGAGGTCCTGCTTCGGGAAGTCGGCGGGCAGCACCGCCAGGAAGACCGGCTTGTCGGCGTCCTCGATCTTCTGCGCGAGGGCGTCCGCGTCGGCCGCGGACAGCTGGTCGGACGCGGCCGGGTCGACGTAGACCGGGCCCTTCTCCCAGGCGTCCGCCACGACGGGGACGCTCGTGGCCGCCGCGGCGCCGGGCGCCGCCGTGAACGACACGGCGCCCAGCGACACGAGAAGGCCGGACACCGCGACAAAGATCCGCTTCGTCCCATTCCTCATACTTCGAAGATACGTCGAAGCCACCGCGGACGGGCCCCGGCGTTCGGCGCCCGCTCACTCCACGGGGGTGACGCCCGCCCGCAGCAGTCCATAGGTGTACGCGTCCTCGAGGGACTGCCACGAGGCCGCGATCACGTTCTCCGCGACGCCCACCGTCGACCATTCCCCGTCGCCGTCGCTGGTGGAGATCAGCACGCGGGTCGTGGAGGACGTGCCGTGCTTGCCCTCCAGGATGCGGACCTTGTAGTCGACCAGCTCCATCTTGGCGAGCTGCGGGTAGATCTTCTCCAGGCCGACCCGCAGCGCCCGGTCCAGGGCGTTGACCGGGCCGTTGCCCTCCGCCGTGGCGACGATGCGCTCGCCCTTGGCCCACAGCTTCACGGTCGCCTCGTTGGCGTGCGTGCCGTCGGGGCGGTCCTCGACGATGGCCCGCCAGGACTCGACGCGGAAGTAGCGCCGCGCCCTGCCCTCGGCCTCCTCACGGAGCAGCAGCTCGAAGGAGGCGTCGGCGGCCTCGTACGTGTAGCCCTTGAGCTCGCGCTCCTTGACCCGCTCCACGACGCGGCCGACCAGCTCGCGGTCGTCGCCGAGGTCGATGCCGAGTTCCTTGCCCTTGAGCTCGATGGAGGCGCGGCCCGCCATGTCGGAGACGAGCATGCGGATCCGGTTGCCCACCAGGTCCGGGTCGATGTGCTGGTAGAGGTCGGGGTCGACCTTGATCGCGGAGGCGTGCAGTCCCGCCTTGTGGGCGAAGGCAGAGACACCCACGTACGGCTGATGGGTGGAGGGCGTGAGGTTGACGACCTCGGCGATGGCGTGCGAGACGCGGGTCATCTCGCGCAGCGAGCCCTCGGGCAGCACCTGCTTGCCGTACTTGATCTCCAGGGCGCCGACCACGGGGAAGAGGTTGGCGTTGCCGACCCGCTCGCCGTATCCGTTGGCCGTGCACTGGACGTGGGTCGCGCCCGCGTCCACGGCGGCCAGGGTGTTGGCGACGGCGCAGCCCGTGTCGTCCTGGGCGTGGATGCCGAGCCGGGCGCCGGTGTCGGCGATGACGGTGGCGACGATCGCCTGGATCTGGGCCGGGAGCATGCCGCCGTTGGTGTCGCACAGCACGACGACATCGGCACCGGCCTCGGCGGCGGCGCGTACGACGGACTTGGCGTACTCGGGGTTGGCGCGGTAGCCGTCGAAGAAGTGCTCGCAGTCGACGAAGACGCGCCGCCCCTTGGAGACGAGGTAGGAGACGGTGTCGCGCACCATCTCCAGGTTCTCCTCCAGGGTGGTGCGCAGGGCCAGCTCGACATGCCGGTCGTGGGACTTGGCGACGAGCGTGATGACGGGGGCGCCGGAGTCGAGGAGCGCGTTGACCTGCGGGTCGTCCACGGCCTTGGCGCCGGCGCGGCGGGTGGCGCCGAAGGCGACGAGCTGGGCGTGCCGGAAGTCGATCTCCTGCCGCGCGCGGGCGAAGAACTCGGTGTCGCGGGGGTTGGCGCCCGGCCAGCCGCCCTCGATGAAGCCCACGCCGAAGTCGTCCAGGTGCCGGGCGATGGTCAGCTTGTCCGCGACGGTCAGGTTGATTCCCTCGCGCTGCGCGCCGTCGCGCAGCGTGGTGTCAAAGACGTGGAACGCATCGTCGGGTGTGCTGGTTTCCGTCATGCTGATCTGGCTCCTGTGTCGGATCTCGGTCTACCGGAATGACCGGCTCCACCGCCTCAATGATCCCTCGCGCTCCGCGTCCGGCTGAAGTTGGGCCAGGAAACGAAAAAACCCCTCGCGGGTACGAGAGGTTTGCGCGCGGGTCTGGAGACGACGGTGTCCGCCTGTACATGGTGGTACGAGACGGTCACTGCGGACCGGCGCGCCTGCTGCCAATAATCATGGCGAACGAGAGCACGGTGGCAGCCTGCCACAGCCCGCACACACCGCGCTGCCCCGTCTCACGATGCGGGCGGCGCGTCCGCACGCGCCGCCCGCCCGGAGTCGTGCGTCAGCGCACGTGTCGCACGAAGGTGTCGTATCCGTCGTTGGTGTCGCCACCGAGGAGTGACGCGTCACCGGAGAGGAAGGCGATCCGGGCGCCGTCCTTCGCGATGCCGCCCGGCAGCACCTGGGCCGATGCCGCGCCGCCCGTGGTGTCCGGGCTGACGAGCGTGGTGCTGCCGGTCTTCAGGTCCCGCAGATAGACGGGCCACTCCTTGCCGTACTGGGAGCCGGGCTCCGTGACCTCCGACATGTACGTCAGCCTGCGGCCGTCGGCGCTGATCGCGGGCGACCGGGTGTAGGCCTCGCCGGGGCCGCCCTGGGTGCCGTGGATGCGCCGGTTCTCTCCGGAGGCGAGGTCGTGCACGAAGACGTTCCAGGCCGCGTCGTTGTCGTCGGGCACGAGACGCGTGTCGCGCGACTCGAAGACGACCGTGCGGCCGTCGCCGCTGATGGACAGGTCCAGGGACTCCTTCTCGGTCTTGGCCCCGTCGTGCGACCGGTCGACCTGCGTCAGCTTCCCGGTCTTGCGGTCGCGCACCCACAGGTCGCTCCAGTCGTCGTCGCGCGGCCCGTTGACGAAGGAGTTGGCGTAGGCGACGTACCGGCCGTTGTCGCTGACCGTCGGCGAGTGCGCGTTCCGCTCGCCGTCGCCGCCCGTGTACGGGTGGCTGATCCGCTCGGTGGTGCCGGTCTTGCGGTCGCGCAGGAAGACCGCCGTGCCGTCGAAGCGCGGGCCGTCGGTGCTGAAGACGGCGTAGCGGGCGTTCGCGCTCAGGGACACGCTGCCCGCGCTGTCGCCCGGGAAGCCGTCGGGCAGATCGACGTCGAGCCGCTCCACCTTCTTGGTCTTCCGGTCGTAGAGCCGCACGTCCCGGTCCGAGTAGGAGCCGGCCGGGCTGGAGACGAAGGCGACGTACCGCCCGTCGGCGCTCAGCGAGGGCCCGCTGAGCTGCCGCCCGTCGAGCGCGATCCGCTCGGTCTTCCCGGTGCGCAGATCGCGTACGAAGATGTCGCTCTGCCCGTTGGTGTCGCCCTCGACCAGGTCGGTCGCCTCGGAGTCGAAGGCGGCGAACCGGCCGTCACGGCTGATCACGGCCCCGGCGGAGCGGTCGTTCGCCGCCTTCCCGTCGGGCGTGACGCTGACGCCCTCGGTGCGGGGCGCGGCGGCGGCGCCGGGTGCGGCGAAGGCGGCGGGCAGGGTGGTGACGGTGACGGCGGCGACTACGGCCGCGGCGGTCAGGGCGAGGCGCTTGTGGTGGTTGGCAGACATGGTCAGTTCCCCCGTGATTGCTGGTGGTTGCTCGTGTTGCGGAATTGCTGGTCGTCGGCGGTCATCATGACCGCGAGCCGGTGCCGTAATGGCGTACGAAGGCGTCCCACCACCCGTTCGTGTCGTCCGGGATCAGATTGCCCCCGCGGGTGACGAAGACGACCGTGCCGCCGTGCGCGCTCAGCTCCGCCTCCGGCAGGTCGAACCAGTCGCTCTCGCCCCCGTCGTGCGCCACGGTCACCCGCTGGTTGGTTCGGGTGCGCAGATCGCGGACAAAGAGCGTGCCGCGTGCCGTCTCGCCCTCGACGAGGTGGGTGTCCCAGGAGTGGAAGAGCACATGGCGGCCGTCGGCGCTGATGCGGGGGTTGAGCGACTCGAACTCCGTCTGCTCGCCGCGGGCGTTCAGGGAGATCCGTTCGATGCCGCCGCCGCGCGTGTCACGGAGGAAGACGTCGGCCTGTCCGTTGGTGTCGCCGGGTACGAGGCCGCCCGACCAGGAGGAGAAGGCCATCTTCCGGCCGTTGCCGCTCAGGGTGGGGACGGTCATCGCGATGTCCTCGCCCGCGGGCGTGACGTCGAGCCGCTCGGTGGTGCCGCGGCGCCGGTCGTGGGCGTACACCTGCCGGTCGTAGCCCGGCCTGAACTGGGTGTAGCCGTAGGTGACGCGGCTGCCGTCCGCGCTCATCTCGATGCCGGTGACGCCGTAGCCGAGGTCCTTCTCGCCGGGGGCGGGGGCCTTGCTGATGAGCTTGGTGGTGCCGGCCTTGCGGTCGCGTACGTAGACGCCGTACGGGGTCCGTTCCGCCGAGTCGCCGTGCTCCTTCAGGCGGGAGGCGAAGGCGATGTAGCGGCCGTCCGCGCTCATCCGGGCCTGCACGGAGAAGTCGCCGTGGACGGGCTTGTCGTCGTCGGAGAGACTGACCGTCTCGGTCCTGTCCGTCTTGCGGTCGCGCAGGTAGTACCGGTCGGTGAAGCCGTCGTCCGTGGAGCCGAGCCGGGCGGCGAACAGTACGTAGCGGCCGTCGGCGCTGAGCTGCGCCGCGCCCGTGCCGTCCGCGAATCCGGCACCGGAGTCCTGTAGCCCGGCCCGCTCGACGGTGCCGCGGCGCAGGTCCCGGACGTAGACGTCGGTGCTGTTGTTGGTGTCGTCGGGCCCGGTGAGCGAGCGGGCCGTGGCGAAGGCGGCGTAGCGGCCGTCGGCGCTCACGGCGGGGCCGCTGGGGGCGTCGGTGGTCTGGGCCCCGTCGGTGGTGAGGTTGATGCGCTCCGTCCACGGGGGTTTGGGCGCGGTCGGCGCGGCCGGCTCCGCATGTGCCGGGAGCGCTCCCACTGTGCCGAGCACGACGGTCAGGCAGAGGCCCGTGACGGTTCTCCTGGTGGTGAAGGTTCTCTTGGTGGTGATCACGATCTGGTTCCCCCGATTCGCTCTGACGTGTCCCTGCTCCACTTGAAGACGTCCCGCAGACCGTTCGTGTCACCCGGTACGACGTCCGTGTCGTCCGAGCCGTAGACGACGGCCCGCCCCTTGTCGCCGATCGCGCCCGCGGTGGCCCCGCCGTGGCCGACCGTCACCTCGTGGCCGCTGCGGAGGTCGCGCAGGACGAGATTCAACCGGCCGTCCCCGTAGAGGAGTTGGCGCCCGTCTGGGCTGACGGCCTGTACGTTCCCGCCCGCGATACGCCGGACCTTTCCGGTGCGCAGATCGCGTACGTAGCCGCCGTCCGCCGAGTTCAGCGCGACCGTGCGGCCGCTGACCTGCGTCAGGGTGGACGGGGTGCCGTCGTCGACGCGGGTGAGGCTGCCGGTGGTGCGGTCGCGGAGCCAGACCTGGCCCGTGCCCTTGTCCTCGTAGGCGACGTGGCGGCCGTCGGCGCTGATGGACGGGTCCACCATGTCGCGGGCGGAGTCCGGCGGTCCGTCGCTGACGACTTCGCGGGTGTCGCTCTCGCGGTCGTACACCTCGACCCGCGAGGGGTCGCCGGGGTGCTGCGGCTGCAGGTCGTAGGCGATGTAGCGGCCGTCCGCGCTGATGTCCGGCGACGACGCGCTGACCTTGAATCCCCTGCCGTCGATCTGCTTGATCTCGCCCGTGGCCAGATCGGTGAGGAAGACGTTGATCCCGTGGGTGCCCCAGCCGGTGTGCGCGGCGTACCGGCCGTCGTCGCTGATCACGGGCGCGCCCATGGAGTTCTTGAGGCGGGTGACCTCGCCGGTCCGCTCATCGCGCACGAATCCGTAGTCGTACGGGCCCTGGTGACCCTCCGTCAGATTCTCCGCGTCACTGCGGAAGGCGACATAGCGACCGTCCCCCGACACCGACGCGCCGCCCGAAGCCCCGTCGGCCTCGGTCCCGTCGGCGGCGACGCTCACGCGCTCGACCCGCGGATCGGGCGGTGCCGCCTGCGCGGCACCCGCCGGCAGCGCGGCCACCCCCAGCGCACCGATCACCAGCGCACATAAGGACACACGTCTGGCAGTGGACATGGCTTCCCCCAGAACCCGTCGATCCCCCCGGCCCGGCACCGAGGGCCCACGGGGATACAAGCGCACCACCCGAAGACGCGCAATCCGCAAGATTGCGTACAACCTAGACGGGGTCAGCGGGGTCTTACGCCTCCGGGGCGCCCGCGGTTCCCGCACTTCCCGCGCTCCCCGGCACGAGCGCGCCGTCCAGGAACTCCCGCACATGCCCGAGGATCTGCTCCCGCGCCGTGCCCCGCAGGCCGATCGCCACATGGATGGAGAACCCGTCGAGCATCGCCCGCAGCCGGGCCGCGAACCGGTCGGGGTCAACGGGCCCGAACTCGCCGCGGGACACGCCCTCGGCGAGCAGCGCCACCAGGTCGCGGTGCCAGGCGCTCTCGATGGCGACCTGCCGGTCGCGCTCGTCCTCGTCGGCGTTCAGGGAGCGGTTCCAGACCTCCAGCCACAGCGTCCAGTGCGGGTCGCCTGGGCCGTCGGGGACGTACAGGTCGACGTACGCGTCGAGCCGCTCGCGGGCCGTGCCGCGCCGGGCGAGCAGCCTGCCGCGTTCGGCGCCGAGCGCGGCCTCGCTCCACTCCAGGGTGCGCAGGAGCAGTTCGTCCTTGGTGCGGAAGTAGTAGAGGAGGTGGCCGCTGCTCATGCCGACCTGACGGCCGAGCGCGGCCATGGTCAGCTTCTCCAGGCCGCGCTCGGCGATCATCTCCATGGCCGCGGCGAGGACGTCCTCGCGTGGCGGTGCGTTCTTGCGCGCGCGGGCTGTCCCGGCCATGGGGTTTTCTCCTAGGTCACACCTTCGGCTGCTGCTGGGTGATGCAGTGGATGCCACCACCCCCGGCAAAGATCGTACGGGCGTCCACGAGGGTGACCGTCCGGTCCGGGAAGAGGCGGCGGAAGATGCCCGCCGCGATCTCGTCGTTCGGGTCGCCGAAGCCGCACAGGACGACGCCGCCGTTGCAGATGTAGTGGTTGATGTAGGAGTAGTCGACCCAGCCCTCATCGTCCTGGAGGACGGTCGGCGCGGGCACCTCGACGATCTCCAGGGTCCGGCCGCGCGCGTCCGTCTGGCCGCGCAGGACCTCGATGATCTCCTTGCTGACCTCGAAGTCCGGGTGGGCCGGGTCCTGCTGCGAGTGCACGAGGACCACGCCGGGCGCGGCGAACGCGGCGACGATGTCGACATGGCCGCGGGTGCCGAAGGTGCCGTAGTCGCCGGTGAGGCCGCGCGGCAGCCAGATGGCCTTGCTGGTGCCGATCCGGGCGTGGATCGCCTCTTCCACCTGCTCGCGGGTCAGGCCCGGGTTGCGGCCCGGGTCGAGCTGGACCGTGTCGGTGAGGAGCACGGTGCCCTCGCCGTCGACGTGGATGCCGCCGCCCTCGTTGACCAGCGGCGAGGAGTGCACGGGCACGCCGGTGAGGTCGGCGATATGCCGGGCGATCTTGGAGTCGTGCTCCCAGCGGGCCCAGTCCTGGCCGCCCCAGCCGTTGAAGATCCAGTCCACGGCGGCCAGTTGGTCACCGTCGCGGACGAAGGTGGGGCCGATGTCACGCATCCACGCGTCGTCGAGGTCTCGCTCGACCAGCTCGATGTCCGGGCCGAGCAGCGCGCGGGCCGACTCGCTCTGTCCGGTGCCGACGACCATGGTGACGGGCTCGAAGCGGCGTACCGCGCGGGCCACGTTCGCCCAGGCGGTACGGGCCTCGGACAGCTCCGTCTCGTTGGTGAAGGTGGGGTTGGGGCCGGGCCAGGCCATCCAGGTGCGCTCGTGCGGGGCCCACTCGGGGGGCATACGGAAGCTCATCGCGGGGTCCTCACAGGAAGTACAGGCGGTTCAGGGAGACGGATTCGGCGGGCTCGGAGCGGACCGGGTCGCCGTCGAGCGTGACCAGGCCGGAGCGCTGGTCGACGTCCACGGCACCGGTACGGGAGTTGAACCGCAGGTCGGCGGGGCCGATGCCACGGGTGCCGCGCACGGCGACGCGGCGCCTGCGGGTGGGCATCGTGTCGTTGCCCTGGTCGACGGCGGCCTGGGCGACGAACGCCACCGAGATGTCGGCGGGCGTCGTGCCGTGGGCCCCGAACAGCGGGCCGAGGACGAGGGGTTCGCAGGTGTCCGTGGCGGCGTTCGGGTCGCCCACCACACCGAACGCGGGGAAGCCGGACTTGAGGACCATCTGCGGCTTGGCGCCGAAGTACTGGGGGCGCCAGAGCACGATGTCGGCCATCTTGCCGACCTCGATGGAGCCGACCTCGTGGGCCAGGCCGTGCGCGATGGCGGGGTTGATGGTCAGCTTGGCGATGTAGCGCAGGACACGCGCGTTGTCGTCGTCCGGGCCATCACCGTCCATCGGACCCAGCTCGGCCTTCATCTTCCCGGCCATGGCGAAGGTGCGACGTACGGTCTCACCGGCCCGGCCCATGCCCTGCGCGTCCGAGGAGGTGATGCCGATGGCGCCCAGGTCGTGCAGCACGTCCTCCGCACCCATGGTCCCGGCACGGATGCGGTCGCGGGCCATGTGGGCGTCGCCCGGCAGGTCCGTCTTCAGGTCGTGGACCGAGACGATCATCCCGTAATGCTCGGCGACGGCATCACGCCCGAAGGGAAGCGTCGGGTTCGTGGAAGACCCGATGACGTTCGGGACGCCCGCCATCTTCAGCACGTTCGGTACGTGCCCACCACCACACCCCTCGATGTGGAAGGCGTGAATCGTCCGCCCCTCCAACACCTTGAGGGTGTCCTCGACGGAAAGACATTCATTCAACCCGTCGCTGTGCAGCGCGACTTGGACGTCATGCTCCTCGGCCACCCGCAGCGCGGTGTCCAACGCCCGTGTGTGGGCGCCCATGTCCTCGTGCACCTTGAAGCCGGACGCGCCGCCCTCGGCGAGCGCCTCGATCAGCGGGGCGTCGTGCGAGGACGAACCCCGGCCCAGGAAGCCGATGTTGACGGGCCACGCGTCGAAGGCGTTGAACGCGTGCCGCAGCGCCCACGGGGAGTTCACGCCCACGCCCCACACCGGGCCGAACTCCTGGCCGATGATCGTGGTGACGCCGGAGGCCAGCGAGGCCTCCATGATCCGGGGCGACAGCAGATGGACGTGCGTGTCCACGGACCCGGCGGTGGCGATGAGCCCCTCGCCGGACACGATGGACGTACCGGTGCCGACCACGACGTCGACCCCGTCGAGCGTGTCCGGGTTACCGGCCCGCCCGATCGCATGGATGCGGCCTTCCCGGATGCCGATGGACACCTTGCGGATGCCCTGCACGGCGTCGATGACGACCACGTTGCTGATCACGACGTCACAGGTCTCGCGGACCGCGGCGGCCTTCAGGTGCAGCCCGTCGCGGGCCGTCTTGCCGAAGCCGGCCAGGAACTCGTCGCCGGGCTTCTGGGAGTCGGACTCGATCCGGATCGTCAGTCCGGAGTCGCCGAGCCGGACGTGGTCGCCGGCGCGGGGGCCGTGCGTGGAGGCGTACTCATAGGGGTTCATCGCTTGTCCTCCGTTCCGAGGTAGCCGCAGGCGGCGGCCCTGCGCAGGGCCTCTTCCTTGGCGCCGGGCGCGTCGAGCGGCCCGTCCACCAGACCCGCGAAGCCGATCGCGATCCGGTCGCCGCCGATCGGCACGAGCCCGACGTCGACGCTCTCGCCGGGCCCGAAGCGCACGGAGGACCCGGCGGGCACGGCGAGCCGCATCCCGTACGCGGCCGAGCGGTCGAAGTCGAGCCGGGGGTTGGCCTCGAAGAGATGGAAGTGCGAGGTCACGGAGACGGGGACGGTGGCGGTGTTGCGCACGGTCAGCGTCAGGACGGGGGTGAGCTCCTCGTGCCCCGGCCCCGGAAGCAGCGCTCCGGGCGCCTCGGCGCCCAGGCCCGCGCCGATCGGCTGCGGGACGACCGCGAGCCGCGAGCCGTCGTCGAAGACGGCCTCCACATGCACCTCGGTCACCACGTCCGCCACACCGGGCAGCACGTCGTCGGGGCCGAGCACCGCACGCGCGTGCTCGATCGCCTCGGCGAGTCTGGCCCCGTCGCGGGCCGCCTCGCAGACCGTGTCCGCGATCAGCGCGGTCGCCTCGGGGACGTTGAGCCTGAGGCCGCGCGCCTTGCGGGCCCTGGCGAGCTCGGCGGCCCCGAAGAGCAGCAGCCGGTCGCGTTCCGTGGGGGTAAGTCGCACGACACCACACCTCCATCACCTTTAGAGCATCACTCTAACCATGAGATTCATTGCACGGAAAGATTGACGCCCGAGCTTGTCTCAGGTCACATAGAGCGGCACTCAAACAGTCGAACGGCGACCCTGTGTGCGCAGGCCGCCACCCTCGAGCGTCAGGGGCACCCTCATGCCGATAGAACAGCGCGGAGTCGACACCATCCCGGACGGGGAACGCACCAGCGGACCCCGCGATCTCATCTCGATCCTGCTCGGCTCCAACCTCTGTCTGGGGGTGATCGTCTTCGGCTGGCTGCCGGTGTCGTTCGGCCTGGGCTGGTGGGCGTCCGTCACCGCCGTGGTGGCGGGCACCGTGATCGGCACGGTGCTCACCGCGCCGCTGGCCCTGGTGTCGCTGCGCACCGGGACCAATCTCTCCACGTCCTCCGGGGCACAGTTCGGCGTACGCGGCCGACTCGTCGGCTCGATCGTGGGCCTGCTGCTCGCCCTCGGCTACACCGCGCTGACCATCTGGGTCGGCGGCGACGTCATGGTCGGCACGCTGCACCGCCTGATCGGCCTTCCGACCGGCGCTCTCTCGTACGGGATCGTGTACGCGCTGCTCGCCGCGGCGACCGTGACGTGCGCGGTCTACGGCTACCAGATGCTGCTGCGGCTCTCCCGCGTCCTGGCGGTGGGCATGACGGCCCTGCTGATCCTCGGGGCGGTGGCCTACGCCCCCGACTTCACCACCTCGGCGCTGCCCGACGCGGGCGGCTACCTCCTCGGCTCGTTCTGGCCGACGTGGCTGCTCGCACTGGTGGCCGCGGGCCTCTCGGGACCGATCGCGTTCATCACGCTGCTCGGCGACTACACCCGCTACATCTCGCCCGAACGGCACAGCTCGCGCTCGGTGCTCCGGGCGACCTGGCTCGGCCTGCTCGCCGGGCTGCTCGTGCCGCAGCTCTTCGGTACGTTCACGGCGTACGCGGCACGGGCGGCGCTGGACTACGCGGGGCCGCTGGTCTCGGCGTCCCCCGGCTGGTACCTGATCCCGCTGCTGCTCGCCGCCTCCGCCGGTTCGGTGGGCAACGCCGGACTGATGCTGTACTCGATGGGCCTGGACCTGGACGCGATCCTGCCGCGCGCGTCCCGTGCCCGTGCGACGTACACGGTCGCCGTCGTCGCGACGGCCTGCGTCTTCGTCGGCCACTTCGCCTGGGAGGCGGCGGACGCGATGACGTCCTTCGTCCTGCTGCTCACGGCGATCGGCACCCCGTGGGCCGTGATCACCCTCATCGGCTTCGCGCGCTGCAAGGGCGAGTACGACGCGGACGCCCTCCAGGTCTTCAACCGCCGTTCGCGGGGCGGGGCGTACTGGTTCCGGGCGGGCTGGAACGTCCCGGCGACGGTGTCCTGGGCTCTGGGCGCGACGGTCGGCGTGGCCGCGGTCGCCCTCCCCTCCTACGAGGGCCCCCTGCTCCCCTTGACGGGCGGCGTGGACTGCAGCTTCCTGCTGTCGGGTCTGGTGGGCGGCTTGGCGTACCTGGCCCTGGAACGCGCCCCGCAGGAAGAAGCGCCCCGAAGGGGCGCGGGGAACGGCGCGACCAGCCCCACCGAACCCGCACCCGAACCGCAGACCGTCAAGCCCTGAAAACGAAGGCGGGCCCGGCGACAGATCGCCGGGCCCGCCTTCACACCGCCAAGCCCTCAGCCGAGATCATGCATCCAGCCGTGCTGGTCCTTCGACGTGCCCCGCTGGATGTCGAGGAGCGCCTCACGCAGCTTCATCGTGACCTCGCCCGGCTGCCCGCCGCTCTGCTGCCACTCACCGGAGCGGCACTTGACGGTCCCCACGGGAGTGATCACCGCGGCCGTGCCGCAGGCGAAGACCTCGGTCAGCGTGCCCTCCGCGGAGTCCGCCTGCCACTGGTCGATGGAGACCCGCGCCTCCTCCGACTCGTAGCCGAGGTCACGGGCGACCGTGAGGAGCGAGTCGCGGGTGATGCCCGCGAGGAGCGAACCCGTCAGCTTCGGGGTGACGATCTTGTCGCCGTACACGAAGTACAGGTTCATGCCGCCGAGTTCCTCGACCCACTTGTGCTCGACCGCGTCGAGGTACGCGACCTGGTCGCAGCCCTTCTCCGCCGCCTCGGCCTGCGCGAGCAGCGACGCCGCGTAGTTGCCGCCGGTCTTGGCGTCGCCGACGCCACCGGGGACGGCGCGCACGCGGTCCTCCGACAGCCAGATGGAGACGGGCTTGACGCCGCCGGGGAAGTACGCGCCCGCGGGCGAGGCGATCACGATGAAGAGGTACTCGTTGGCGGGCTTCACGCCCAGGCCGACCTCGGAGGCGATCATGAACGGGCGCAGGTACAGGGACTCCTCGCCACCGTGCGCCGGCACCCAGTCCTTGTCCTGCTTGACCAGTGCGTCGCACGCCTCGATGAACGTCTCGACCGGCAGCTCCGGCATCGCGAGCCGACGGGCGGACGCCTGGAAGCGCCGCGCGTTGGCGTCGGGGCGGAAGGAGGCCACCGTGCCGTCCGGCTGTCGGTAGGCCTTGAGGCCCTCGAAGATCTCCTGGGCGTAGTGCAGGACGTTCGTGGCCGGGTCGAGGGAGAGCGGGCCGTAGGGCACGAGCTGCCCGTCGTGCCAGCCACGGCCTTCCGTCCACTTGATGGTCACCATGTGATCGGTGAAGTGGCGGCCGAACCCGGGGTTGGCCAGGATCGCCTCGCGCTCCGCGGCGGACAGCGGAGTCGAGGAGGGCTTGAGCTCGATGGTCGGCGTCGTCGTCATGAGTACTTCGTCCTTCACGGTGTGATGGTGACGGACCGCGCTCACGTCTGTACTTCCAGTACTAGGACGTCCGAGTTTCTCGGTGTGCTTCCTGCGTTTCCACGGCCCCACGTTCGATTATCGCTCGCGGAGACCCGTGAAAGGAACAGCGTGATGGCGGCCCAGGGGTCGATGGTGGCACCCCGAGCCGCATACGAGAAGCCGCCGGGTGCCCGTTTCGGACCCGGCGGCTTCTGAGAGAGGGGGCGCTGCCGGGTCAGCCCGCTACTCGTACGGCGAGCGCGTCGCCGATCTGGTCGGTGCTGCGGGCGGTGTCGCCGCGCTCGGCCAGGTCGGCGGAGACGGCGGCCTCGATGCGGCCCGCCTCGTCCTCGTAACCGAGGTGGCGCAGGAGCAGCGCGACGGAGAGGACGGTGGCCGAGGGGTCGGCCTTGCCCTGGCCCGCGATGTCCGGGGCCGAGCCGTGCACGGGCTCGAACATGGACGGGAACTCACGCGCGGGGTTGATGTTGCCGGACGCCGCGACGCCGATTCCGCCGGAGACGGCCGCCGCGAGGTCGGTGATGATGTCGCCGAAGAGGTTGTCGGTGACGATCACGTCGAACCGCGCGGGGTCGGTGACGAGGAAGATCGTCGCCGCGTCCACGTGCAGGTAGTCGGTGGTGACCTCGGGGAACTCCTTGGCCACCTTGTTGAAGACGTTCGTCCAGAGGTGACCGGCGTACGCGAGGACGTTGTTCTTGTGGACCAGCGTCAGCTTCTTGCGCGGGCGGGCCTGCGCGCGGGCGAAGGCGTCACGGACCACGCGCTCCACACCGAAGGCGGTGTTCACGGAGACCTCGGTGGCCACCTCGTGCGGGGTGCCCTGGCGGATCGTGCCGCCGTTGCCCGTGTAGGGACCTTCGGTTCCTTCGCGTACGACGATGAAGTCGATCTCCGGCTGACCGGCGAGCGGCGTCGAGACACCCGGAAGGAGCTTCGAGGGGCGCAGGTTGACGTGGTGGTCGAAGAGGAAGCGGAGCTTCAGCAGGAAGCCGCGCTCCAGGACGCCGGACGGCACCGAGGGGTCGCCGATCGCGCCGAGCAGGATCGCGTCGTACTGCTTGAGGGCCTCCACGTCGGCGTCGGTGAGGGTCTCACCCGTGGCGTGGTACCGCTTGGCGCCGAAGTCGAACTCCTTCGTCTCCAGCTTCACGTCCTGCGGGAGCACGGCGTTGAGGACCTTGAGCCCCTGGGCCACGACCTCTTGGCCGATGCCGTCTCCGGGGATGACTGCGAGATTGATGCTGCGAGACATGCCCGCACCCTACTCTCCGTCCCAGGGGATGACATGCGGCGTCCGGCATACGGACGGGACTTACCGATCATCGTCACGGTCGTGCCCGTGGTGACGGCCGGCTCGACTCGTCAACTCACCGGATCGACACGATCCGTTCATGCCGAGGCCTGGCCCCCGTTCGAAGTCACCGGGAATTTTTCCCACCATGGAGACCCCGAACGTCGGCATACCGGAGCAGCTCGCCGAGCGCATGAGCATGCCGGAGCAGCACGAATACCTGCGCAGGAAGTTCTCCCGCCGCAGGGTCCTCGCCAGTTCGTTCGCCACGGCCGGCACGGTCGGCGGCATCGGTCTGCTCGCGGGCAGCTCGGGCAGCGCGCACGGCGAGGGCGCCTCGGCGTCCCGGCCGCTGGCCGCTCCGTCCGCGCCCGTCAGGGTCGACGGGAAGCTGGTGGCGCCGTTCGGCAGGCACCTCGCCTTCGGGGCCGACCCGAAGACCCAGATGCGGGTGTCCTGGCAGGTGCCCTTCGCGGTCAAGTCCCCCTATCTGCGGGTGGGCCTGAAGCCCTGGGAGCTGAGCCAGAAGGTCGGGGCGGAGGTGCGCGACCTGCACACCCCGTCCCTGTCGAAGAAGCTGCCGGAGGTGCAGCAGTACTACTTGCACGCGGCGCTCGACGGGCTGAAGCCCGGCACGACGTACTACTACGGCGTCGGCCACGACGGCTTCGACCCCGCGTCGCCCGAGCGGATGGCGACGATCGGCTCGTTCAGGACCGCGCCCGCACGGCCGGAGAAGTTCGTCTTCACGGCCTTCGGCGACCAGGGCGTGAGCTATGACGCGCTCGCCAACGACCAGTTGATCCTGGGCCAGAACCCGTCCTTCCATCTGCACGCGGGCGACATCTGCTACGCGGACAGCACGGGGCACGGCAAGGAGTCCGACACGTACGACGCACGCGTGTGGGACACCTTTCTCGCACAGACGGAGTCCGTGGCGAAGTCCGTCCCGTGGATGGTGACGACGGGCAACCACGACATGGAGGCCTGGTACTCACCCAACGGCTACGGCGGCCAGTCAGCCCGCTGGTCGCTCCCCGAGAACGGCTTCGACCCGAAGCAGGCGCCGGGCGTCTACTCCTTCGCGTACGGCAATGTGGGCGTCGTCGCGCTCGACGCGAACGACGTCTCGTACGAGATCCCCGCCAACAAGGGCTACACGGACGGCAGACAGACCGCGTGGCTGGACAAGCGCCTTGCCGAGCTGCGGGCGGACGACTCGATCGACTTCATCGTGGTCTTCTTCCACCACTGCATGTACTCGACGGCGACGCACGCCTCGGACGGCGGCGTGCGCGACGCGTGGCTCGAACTGTTCACCAGGCACCAGGTGGACCTGGTGATCAACGGCCACAACCACGTCTACGAGCGCACGGACGCGATCAAGGGCGGCGAGGTCGGCAAGCCCGTGCCGGTCGGCGCGTCGACCGATCCGACGCGCGACGGCATCGTGTACGTCACCGCGGGCGGCGCGGGCAAGGACCTCTACAGCTTCGGCCTCGGGGTGAAGGACAGCTACGAGGGGAACGTCCACGACCGCGAGTCGATCCTGTCGTTCCACTGGACGAAGCTGCGCCTGCCCGACCCGGACACGGTGGAGTGGTCACGGGTGCGGTACACCGGCTTCTCGTTCCTCGCGGTGGAGGTGACGGCCGGCGCGAGCCCGAAGCTGACGGTCTCGGCGCTCGCCGAGAGCGGGGAGCGCGTCGACCACTTCGAGATTGTGCGCGGGAAGTAGCGCCTGAGGGTGCCGGGCGGGTCTCAGTGACCTGTCGCGCCGCCGTTGTCCCTGCGGTCGAGGGCTCGCTGCAGGGCGGCGGCGGCGTTCTTGCGCTCGGACTCGTTCGTGCGGGAGGCGTGGCGGACTCGGCGTGCGGTCGTCTCGGCCATGGGAGATCCACTCCTTGAGGGAAGGGTGATACGAGACGCCGGAAGGGGCGGGGAGCGGTGGAGCGGCAGGGTTCGCCTGCGGGGGCTCCGGCTCACGACCGCCATTCGCTTGATCGAGCGAGACGTTCGGCTTCTACAAAGCTAAGTGAGGACGGAGCATCTGTCTCCACAATTACTCGGACTTCCTACTATCTGAGACGGGGCTCACTACAGGCCGCGTCAGGAGTCCTGCTCGCGTCCCGCTCGAAGCTCGCGGATCAGGGCCCGTACGGCGGTGGAAGAGGCCAGCTCAGGGGTGGTGACATAGCCCACCGAGCGGGTCGGGCGGTCCGTTCCGAGATCGGTGATCTCGACTGTGTCCGGTGCTCCGGTCAGGGAGAGCGCGGGCATGATCGCCATTCCGTGACCATTGCTCACCATCGAGAGCACCGCTCCGTCGTCCTCGGTCAGCACGGTCGCCCCGGGGATCCAGTCCTGCCCGCGCCACCACTGCCTGGTGTAGGAGCCGCAGTTCTCGTGCCAGTCCACCAGCGGCAGCGAGCGGGGCTCCGGATGTCCCGCCGGGTGCACCAGCGAGTAGGGCTCTTCGAGGAGTACGCCGCCGATGAGCCCGGCGGGCACGGGCGAGCTGCCGCCGAGCGTCGCGATGCCCACGTCGGCGCGGCCCTCGGCGACCTCGCCCGCCGTGCCGGCGCCGAGTTCGCGCACCACACGGACCTCGGGCCTGATGCCGGGGTGGCGGGCGGCGAGGCGCTCCAGGGCGGCCGGGAGGAGATGCAGGGCGGCGCTGCGGAAGGCGGCGATGCGCAGCGGGCCCTCGACCTCGCCCCGGCCGGTGCCATGGGCGGCCTGATCGGCGCCGCGTGCCTCCGCCACCAGGGTGTCGAGCAGCCGAAGCACCCGTCGGGCGTACGCGGCGGCCGTGGCTCCGGCGGCGGTCGGCGTCGCGCCCTTCCTGCCCCGCTCGAAGAGCACGGCGCCGACCTTGCGCTCGATGCCGCGGACGGAGTGGGATACGGCCGACTGGGTGAGGCCGAGGGCCTGCGCCGCCGCCGAGAAGCCGCGCTCGCGGTCGACGGCGACGAGGATGCGCAGCTCGTGCGGGGCGAGGTCGGCGGCGGCTCGTGTCGCGCCGTGCGCTGCGTCCTTCAGGGGTCCCACCTGCTCCTATGAGGGCTCTTCATGGTTCGGGCCGTTCCATGAGCAGAACCCTCTGCCCGGCCCCGGCATTCCTCCGTACGGTCACCGGCATGACCGAGACCGCACTCACCGTGCAGCAGACCGCCCGCCCCCACGGCTTCCCCACCCCCGGCCACTTCGCGTTCGTCGAGTCCGCGCGGCCCGAACCCGGCCCCGGCACGGCCCTGGTGGAGAACCTCTACTGGTCCGTCGACCCCTACCACCGCGAAATGATGGACGGCGACTTCGCGCTGAACGCTCCCCTGGAGGGCCGCACGCTCGGCCGGGTCGTGGAGTCCCGTGACCCCGCGCTCCCCGAGGGCGGGATCGTCTTCCACCGGCAGGGCTGGCGCACCCACAGCGTGGTCACCCCCGAAGAGGCCCGCCCGGTCCCCCGCTTCGACGGCGTACCCCTCTCCGCGCACTTGAGCATCCTGGGCGGCACGGGCCTGACCGCGTACGTCGGGCTCACCCGGATCGCCGAACTCCGGGAAGGACAGGACCTGTTCGTGTCGGCGGCGGCCGGCGGGGTCGGCACGGCCACCGGGCGGCTCGCGCGGCTGATGGGCGCGGGGCGGCTCGTCGGCAGTGCTGGGACGGCGGCCAAGGCGGCCTATCTGACCGAACACGTCGGCTACGACGAGGTCTTCGACTATCACACGGGCCCCACGGCCGAGCTGCTCGCGAAGGCGGCGCCCGACGGGATCGACCTCTACATGGACAACGTGGGCGGCGAGCACCTGGAGGCCGCGATCTCCTCGCTGCGCGAGCACGGCCGGATCGTACGGATCGGCACGATCGCGCAGTACAACGCCACCGGCGCGCCCTACGCGCTGCGCAATCTCCCCGACATCGTGGAGAAGAGCCTGCGCATGGAGGGCTTCCTGGTGCGCAACTACCTTGATGTGCAGGAGGAGTTGAACGAGTTCGTGGTGCCGCATCTGCAGAGCGGACGGATCGGGCTCGACGAGACGGTGGTCGAGGGCTTCGACGGGATCGTGGACGCGTTCCTGGGGATGCTGCGCGGCGAGAACCAAGGCAAGATCATCGTCCGGGCGAGCGGCGCGGAGGCGTAGCCCGCCGGGATTCAGCGCATCCGCAGCGGCTCGTGCTCCCTGCCCAGGACCGCGGCGACCACCTCGTCGAGGTCCAGGTCCGTGCCGCGCGCGAACGACGCCTCGTAGCCCTGGTCGCCGAGGCCCTCACGGGCGAGCGTCTCGGCCGTGTCGTGCGGCGCGTTGAAGTACGCGGAGCCGAACAGGGGCAGGCCGACGCGCTGCCAGATCCGCCGCGCCGCGCCCTGGAGCACGGCCGCCTGCTCGCAGTGGCCGAGGGAGGCCCGCAGCAGGGCGATGACCTCGATCGGCAGCACCACCCCGACGAGGTCGCGGAACTCGTAGTTGATCAGCAGGCACTCCCTGGCGAGGCCGGTCGCCTCGGCGGTCCTGCCCTCCGCCCAGGCGGCGAAGGCGAGCACATAGAGGGCGTAGGCCTTGGCCCAGCGCTCGCCGTGCGCCTCGCAGATGTCGCGGGCCTCCTCGCACAGGCCGACGGCCGTCTCCAGGTCGCCCTGGAACGCGAGCGCCATGGCCAGCTCGATGCGGGCCATCATGACGTTGCTGTTCAGCTCGTCGAGCTCCGCGTAGCTGGTCAGGGACGCCCTGAAGTACCGCTCCGCCGTGGCGTGTTCGTCCCGCATCAGCGCCGCGCAGCCGAGGCGGTGGGTGGCGTACGCGTACGCCGTGTCGTCGTCGCTGCGCAGGGCTCCGGCCCGGCAGTCGGCGAGCATCGCGGCGGCGGCCCGAGCGTCGCCCTGGAGGATGGCGACGTATCCGCCCACCCAGAGCGCCTTGAGCCGAGCGCGGCTGAGTGTGCCCGCGGCGGCGACGGCGCGGTCCAGCCAGTAGCGGCCGTCGCCGAGCAGCCCGCAGCCGACCCAGTAGAACCAGAGGGTCCCGGCGAGCCGCGCGCCGGCCTGGCCCTGGCCGGGCGTGGACAGCGCGAAGTCGAGCGCGGCGAACAGCTGGGTGTGCTCGCGCCGGGTGGCGTGGAAGACGGCGGCCTGGCCGGGCCCGAACCAGTCGGCCTCGCCGCGTGCCGCGAACTCCTGGCACCAGGCCAGGTGCCGGATCCGCCCCGGCAGTTCCTCGCCGAGCCGCCGCAGCCACTCGGTGCCGTACGCGCGCACGGTGTCGAGCTGCCGGAACCGCTCGCCGTCCGGGCTCTCCTCCCTGACCAGCAGGGACTTGTCGACCAGGCCGGAGAGCAGCCGGCCGATCCTGGCGCGCTCCAGGGCCTCGTCGGCGCACACCTCCTCGGCGGCCTCCCGCGTGAAGCTGCCGGCGAACACGGCGAGCCGGGCCCAGAGCAATCGCTCGGCGGGCGCGCAGAGTTCATGGCTCCAGCCGATCGTCGTACGCAGGGTGCTGTGCCGCGTGGTGTGGCCGCCGGGCCTCTCAGTGCGGAGCTGGAATCGGTCGTCGAGGCTGTCGAGGAGGGCGGCGAGCGGTTCGTCGCGCAGCCGCCCGGCGGCCAGTTCGATGGCGAGCGGGATGCCGTCGAGGCGGGCGCAGATCCGCTCGGCCGTGGGGCGGTTGCGGGCGGTGAGGGCGAACTCGGGGCGTACGGCGCGGGCGCGCTGCGCGAAGAGCTGTGCCGCGTCGGCCGCGAGGGACATCGGCTCGACGGGGAAGACCTGTTCGCCGAGGACGCCGAGGGGCTGCCGGCTGGTGGCGAGCAGATGCAGCCGGGGGGCGGCGCGCAGCAGATGCGCGGCGAGCCGCGCGCAGGCGTCGACAAGGTGCTCGCAGGTGTCGAGGACGAGCAGCAGGTGCTTGTCGGCGAGGTGTTCGGCCAGCACGTCCCGCTGCGGTTTGGCCGTGTGGTCGGTGACGTGCAGGGCGGTGGCGACCGCGTGCACGAGCAGTGCGCCGTCCTGCAGGCCGGACAGCTCGACGAACCAGACGCCGTCGGCGAAGCCGTCCGCGACGTCGGCGGCGGCGCGCAGGGCGGTGCGGGTCTTGCCGATGCCGCCGAGTCCGGTCACGGTGACCGCGCGGGAGCGGATGCAGAGCTGGCGCAGCAGGGTGAGTTCGCGGCGGCGGCCGACGAAGGGGGTGTGCTCGACGGGGAGATTACCGGCCACGGTCGTCTCTTCTCGCGTCTCTTCTCGTTACTTACGTTCTTTGTACTGTGCTCTTTGCGCTTTGTTCTTTGTTCTCTGAATTGGCCCGAACATCTCCGAAACCGACCAGAAGGAGCGCGGCGTCGTCTATCTGCTGCCCCTTTGTGTGCCGGTTCAGATCGGCGCAGAGCGCGTCGAGAAATGACGCGGGATCCTCGTCGTAGAAGGCCACCGCCCGTTCCGCGAGCGGATAGAAGTCGCCCGCCTGGTCCCGCGCCTCGGTGACCCCGTCGGTGTAGAGCAGCAGCCGGTCGCCCGCGGTGAGCGGCACCGCGCTGGCCCTGCACCACTCGTCCTGCAGCCCGAACAGACCGAGCGGCGGCGACGGCGGCAGCGCGTCCACGAAGGTCGCGCGGCGCGCCCGGATCAGCAGCGGCGGCGGATGGCCGCAGCAGACGAGCTCGACACTGCTCTCGCCCTCGCCGATCCCGAGCAGCAGCGCGGTGACGAAGTCCTCGCCGTCCTCCCGGTGCGCGAGCGCGCTGTCCATCCGCTGGGCGACCATCGGCAACCGGGCCTCGCAGCGGGCCAGTTCACGGAAGGCGCCGAGGGCGTCCATGGCGGTGCCGACCGCCGCCAGCCCCTTGCCCATCACGTCGCCCATGATCAGTCGTACGCCGAACGGGGTGCTGACCACGTCGTAGATGTCCCCGCCGACCTGGGCGCCCGGCTGGGCCGCGACATAACGGACCTCCGTGCGCAGCCCGCCGACCCGGCTCGGCAGCGGGCGCAGCATCCCTTCCTGGAGGGTCCGGGCCACCGTCCGCAGCGCGGCGACGGAGCGCGCCTGGCGGTGCAGGACCACGGCCGCGAGGCCCGCCACGAGGATCAGCGGCACAAAACAGAGCGGGCCGGGAAAACCCGACGCGAGCCGCCACGCGGCTCCGACGAACAGAGCCGTGGCGCCCGAACACACCAGAAAGCACCGAACATTTTCCCGAAGAATCTTCATGGCTGTGCCAGCTCTGTTCATCGGAGGCGTCCCCGGGATTTTAGAGCAGAACAGGGCGCGACACAGGAGCCTTTGGCATATTCGAAGAACTCCCGAACGCGCCGCCTGCCCCTTCGCACGGAATGCGGTCACATGCCCATGCCGCCGTCGACCGGAAGTCCCGCTCCGGTGATGAACCGGGCGGCGTCGGAGGCGAGGAAGACCACGGCGTCGGCCATGTCGGCCACCTCGCCGAGCCGACCGAGCGGGGTGAGCCCGATGACGTCCCCGACGGCGGCCTCCGCGCTCGGCCAGAGTCCCAGCGTGACCATGTCCTCGGCGAGCCGGGCGCCCATCTCGGTGGGCACGAGGCCCGGATAGACGCAGTTGACCCGCACTCCGTAGCCGAGCTTCCCGGACTCCAGGGCGGCGACGCGGGTCAGCCGGTCGACCGCGGACTTGGTCGCGGCGTACCCCGCGATGCCGGGGAAGGGGATGGTCGCCGCCACCGAGGAGACGTTGACGACCGCGCCGCCCCGGCCCGCGGGGCCGCCGGGGCGCATGGCGCGGAAGGCGTGCTTGGTGCCGAGCGCCACGCCGAGCACGTTCACGTCCAGCATCCTGCGGACGTCCCGCGGGTCGAGGTCGGCGACCAGTCCGGAGATCTCGACGCCGGCGTTGTTGACGACGATGTCCAGGCCGCCGAGCTCCTTCACGGTCCGGGCGACGGCCGCCTCCCAGTTCGCCTCGTCGGTCACGTCGAGCGGTACGTACAGCGCGGTGCCGCCCGCCTTCTGCAGGGTCTCGGCGGTGGCCCGCCCCGCGTCCTCCTGGATGTCGGCGACGACCACGGCGGCGCCGGCGCGGACCAGGGCCTCGGCCATGCCCGCCCCGAGCCCCTGCGCGCCCCCGGTCACCAGGGCCTTGCGTCCCTCAACGTCGTACACGGTCACGGGAATCTCCTCCTGCGGACGGCTGCTGCGGAGGGCACACCCTAGGAGTCCGGGCCCCGCGCCGGTCGCGGCTGGACCGACAACTCCCCGCAGAGCACGGGGAGTTGCTAGAGTGCGGACGTTTGGCACCGCCCACAAGCCCGGTGTCGTACGCGGGCAAAGCGGGCCCGACGGGCCGCCCCTCTCACAGGATGTCGCCGTCGCGCCAGTCGAAGAACAGCTCGTACGAGGGGTCGAGGTCCGCGCCCCACAGCAGCGGCGGGTCCTCGTCCGGGAGCGGCACCGGGCCCTGCGGGCCGAGCGCGCCGACCGTGCCCTTCCACTCGGCCCAGCCGCGTGCGAGGTAGAGCCCCTCGCCCTCGGACGACGCCGAGAGCGCGCCGAAGGCGTACGCCCCGTCGATGACTTGCTCCAGGGCGCCCATCACCTGACCGCCGAGTCCGCGCCGCTGCAGGTCGGGGCGGACGGCGACCGCCTCGACGTAACCGACGCGCAGGGAGCGGCCGTTGTGCAGGATCCGGCGCTGTACGACGGAACCGTGCGCGAGCAGCGTTCCGGTGCCGTCGTGCACGAGGGCGTGGACGCCGCCGAGGCCGTGGTCCCAGTCCTGGTCGCTGAAGTCGCCGTCGAAGGCCTCGTCCAGGAGGGCGCGGGCGGCGCGCAGTTCAGCCGCCGTGAGAGCACTGGTGTGGGCCGTACGCAGGGTGTTCACTCCCCCACCGTACTCAGCCGGGATCTGAGTACGCACACCGATTTGCCCGCGCCCGCGGGGCGGCAGAGTCGGTCCCATGAACGTGAACGGCCTCTACGCCCTCAAGCCCTGGTACGCGGACAAGCTGTCCGGCGTGCGTGCGGCGCTCGTCCGTCGCGAGGTGTCGCCCGACACCCTCACGGCGGCGGGCGTCGTGTGCGCGGCCGGTACGGCGGCCGCGCTGGCCTGGCTGCCCTTCGGCGCATCGGCACCGCTGGTGGCGCTCGGGCTCGCCGCGCGTCTGGCGTTCGCGAACCTCGACGGCGCGCTGGCCCGCGACACCGGTCGTACGACGCGCAGGGGCGCGCTGCTCAATGAACTGGGCGACCGCGCGGCCGACTTGATCGTCCTCGCGGGTTTCCTGCCGCTGGCCCCGCTGTGGCTGGTGGCGACGGCGGGGCTCGCGGCGACGCTGCCGTCCTGGGTGTCGCTCGCGGGCGCGGCGGCGGGCGCGGGGCGCCTGAACGGCGGCCCGGTGGGCAAGACGGAGCGGTGCGCGCTTGTCGTGGTGGCGGCTGCTTCGGGGTGGGTGGTGCCGGTGCTCGCGGTGATCGCGGCGGGGTCGGCGCTGACGGCGGGGCTCCGGCTGGCCCGGCTCTGGCGTGAGCTGGGCGCGGCGGACCTGCGGGGCGCGCGATGAGCGCGGCGTTCGTGGCCGGGGAGGTCGCGGGGCGGGCGCTGCCCGTGGTGGCCGGGGTGCTCGGTGCGGGCGGGGTCGCGGTGGCGGCGCTGCCCCCGCGGGTACGGATGCGGGCCGAGCTGCGCAAGCGGTGGCGGACCTGGGCGCTGGCGGCGCCGCTCTTCCTCGGGGCGTTCTTCGTCGGCCGGGCGGGGGCGTTCGCGCTCGCCGCGGGGCTCGGCGTGATCGCGGTGGGCGAGTACGCGCGGATGGCGTCGCTGCCCGGGGGCGAGCGGCTGGTCCTCGGGGTGGCCGCGGTGGCCGTGCCCGGCATCGCGTGGGCGGCACCGGGCGCGCTCGACCTGCGGACGGCGGGGGCGCTGCTGATCGCCGCCGCGGGTGTGGCGCTGTTCTCCGGAGACGCGTCGCAGGGCTTCACGCGCGCGTGCCGCACGGTGTTCGGCCTGCTGTGGATCCCGGTGTCGCTCAGCGGCCTCGTGCTCCTGGGCGAGACGGCGGTGGCGGTGGGTGTCGCGGTGGCGTTCGGGGACGTGGGCGCGTGGTGCGGCGGCACGGCGCTGGGCCGCAAGGGCCCGCTCTCCCGTGCCCTCTCCCCGCTGTCGCCGAACAAGACATGGGCCGGTGTCGCGGGCGCGGGCGCGGCGACGGCCGCCGCGCTGGCCGCCCTCGGCGCGTTCTCCCTCACCCTGTGGGCGACGGTCCTTGTCGGCTGCGTACTCGGGGATCTCCTGGAGTCGATGGTCAAGCGCGAGGCGGGAGTGAAGGACGCGGGCAGCTGGCTCCCGGGCTTCGGCGGCCTCCTGGACCGCATCGATTCACTGCTGGTGGCGCTGCTGCTGACGATGGTGGTGACGCTGTGAGGCTCCGAACCCTGAATGACGCTGGGAAGCTCCGAGCCCCCAACACGTCAGCCCGTCCGGCATCCGATGACGAACCCGGCGCAGCCGTCGACGACGGCAAGCGGACCCTCGCCACCCACCTCACGGGTGGCGCCGTCGCCGACCACGGTGGTGACGCCATGAAGCCTCGAACCCCGAACGCCTCAGCCCGTCCGGCACTTGAGGACGGACTCGGCGCGGCCCGTGCCGTCGGCAAGCGGAACCCCGCCACCCGCCTCCGCCGCGCCCTCTGGTGGACCCTCCTCACCCTCACCGGAGGTGTCGAGCGGCGCGGGAAGCTGCCCGTCGGCGGCTGTGTCGTCGTCGCCAATCACTCCTCCCACGCCGACACCGCCGCCCTCCTCGCCGCGCTGGACGCCCGCCACTCCCCCGCGATCGGCGCGGCGGCCGACTACTGGTTCGCCTCCCCCTGGCGCAGGCGGATCTGCAGCCGGCTGGCCGCGGGCTTCCCGGTCCGGCGGACCGGCGGCGGCATGGGCGACCTGCTGGAGCGCGCGGACGACCTGCGCGCGGGCCGCTGCGTGGTCCTCTTCCCGGAGGGGACCCGCGCCAGGGACGGCGAGTTGGGCGCCTTCCACAAGGGCGCGCTCGTCCTCGCCCGCGAGGCGCGGGTGCCGCTCGTCCCGGTGGCCATCGCCGGCACCGACCGTCTTCTGCCCAAGCACGGCAGGCTCCGCCCCGCCCTCGTGCGCGTCGCCGTCGGAGCGCCGCTGCCCGCCTCGGCCACCCCCGAGGAGGCCCGCGACGCGGTGGCGGCACTGCATCGTCGTACGACCGAAGAACCGCTGCGCGACTCCGCCGCGCGCAAGCGCATCGCGGCCGTCGCCGCCTCCCGCTGGGGCCTCGTCCTCGGCTTCCTCTGGGCCTGCGCGGAGGCGCTGAGCTGGCCGCTGATGCCGGAGCTGTTCCTCGCGATCGCCTGCGTCGCGGTCCCGCGCCGGGCCCTGAAGCTGTCCCTCGCGGCGCTGGCCGGCAGCCTCGCGGGCGGACTGCTCGCCCTCCAACTGGCCGCGTCCGGCGTCCAGTCGCCGCACCCCCTGACGACGGACCGGATGCGGGCGGAGGTCCGTCAGGAGCTGGCCGCCGAAGGCGCGGCGGCCGTCCGCCACCAGCCCTGGAACGGCATCCCCTTCAAGGTGTACGGGAGCGGGGCGGGCCGCGCCGACATCGCACCCGCGGACTGGCTGGCCCAGTCGGCGCTGTCCCGCGGCTCCCGCACCCTCACGGTGGGCCTCGCCTTCGGGGCGTTCGGGTTCCTGGTGCACCGGCTGCGGCGGCTGTACGGCCTGTATCTGGTGCTGCTCGGCGGCGGTTTCACGATCGGGCTCTCGCTCATCGTGGCGGGCTGGAGCTGAACCCACCCTCTACGTACACCCGTTGGTCTGCACCATGGCGCGGCCGGCACCGCCCGGCGCAGAATCGGACCCATGCCTGAGACCGAGCAGCAGCGAGAGTGGACCCCCATCCACGGCGAGCCCTACCGCTCCGTTCCGTACCGCCCCACCCGGATGCCCGAGGCCGAATCCCTCGCGCACGCCGCCGAGTTGCGCACCCGGATGGACGAGCGCCGCACGGTGCGGCAGTTCGCGCCCGATCCCGTGCCCGCGCAGGTGGTGCGGGACGCCATCGCGTGCGCGGCGACGGCACCCTCTGGCGCCCACCAGCAGCCGTGGACGTTCGTCCTCGTCCAGGACCCGGAGATCCGCCGCCGTATCCGCGAGGCCGCCGAGCACGAGGAGCAGATCTCGTACGACGGACGCCTCGGCGAGGAGTGGCTGGCGGCGCTGCGCCCGCTGGGCACGGACGAGGTGAAGCCGCATCTGACCGACGCGCCCGCGCTGATCGTCGTCTTCCAGCAGCGCTACTGGCTGGGCGAGGACGGCACCAAGCACAAGCACTACTACGTCGACGAGTCGGTCGGCATCGCGGTGGGGATGCTCCTGTCGGCCCTGCACCTGTCGGGCCTGGCCGCGCTGATCCACACGCCGAGCCCGATGCGGTTCCTCTCCGAGGTGCTCGACCGGCCGCAGAACGAGAAGGCGTTCGCGGTGATCCCCGTGGGGTACCCGGCACCGGACTGCCAGGTCCCCGATCTCGTACGGAAGTCGCTCGACCAGGTGCTGGTGGAGATCTGAGCGACGCGGACCGCGGCTACACCAGCTCACGGCTCAGGGCGGGGTAGTCGGTGTACCCCTCGGCCCCGTGCGTGTAGAGGTGCGCCTCGTCGATCTCCTGGAGCGGCGCGCCGGCCGCGAACCGCTCCGGCAGGTCGGGGTTGGAGATGAACGCCCGTCCGTACGAGACGAGATCAGCGGCTCCGGAGGCGAGGACGGCCTCGCCCGCCTCCTTGGTGGTCGGGTCGCCGTTCTCGCCGACGTTGCCGATGAGGATGCCGTGCCAGTGCGGGCGCAGGTCGGCGAGGGCCGGGTAGTTGTCGTTGTCGGTGAGGTGGAGGTAGGCGAGCCCGAGGCCGTCGATCTCGTCGAGCAGCGCACGGTAGACGGGGCCGGGGTCGGCCTCGGCCATGCCGAACTGAGGGTTGCCGGGCGAGAGGCGAAGGCCGAGCCGTTCGGCGCCGATGGCGTCGGCGACGGCGCGTACGACCTCGACGGCGAAGCGGATGTTGTCGGCCATGGAGCCCCTGCCGTACGCGTCGTCGCGCAGGTTGGTGTTGTCGGCGAGGAACTGGTGGATCAAGTAGCTGTTGGCGCCGTGCAGTTCGACCCCGTCGAAGCCCGCGGCGACGGCGTTGCGGGCGGCGTCCGCGAAGTCCTGGACGGCCGTGCGGATGTCGTCGAGGGTCATCTCGCGCGGGGCGACGTAGTCGGGCTTGGAGCCGTCGGGGCCGTGCGCGTGGCCGGGCGGGGTGACGGCCGAGGGCGCGAGCGGCAGGTCGCCGTCAATGCGGGCCAGCGGGTGGCCGTTGCGTCCGCCGTGCATCAGCTGGGCGTAGATCCGGCCTCCGGCGGCGTGCACGGCGTCGGTCACGCGCCGCCAGCCCTCGACGTGCGCGGCGGTCTGCAGCCCCGGGAAGCGCCAGCCGCTCTGGCCGCGGCTGCTGGGCCAGATGCCCTCGGTGACGATGAGTCCGGCGCTCGCGCGCTGGGCGTAGTGGTCGGCGACGACGGGCAGCGGGGTGCCGTCCTCGGCGGCGCGGGCGCGGGTCATGGGGGCCATGACGATGCGGTTGGGGAGGTGGCCGACGGGGCCTGCGGAATAGGGGGCGAGGAGCGAGGTGTTCGTCATGCCGGAACGGTAGAAGCTGACACCGGTGTGAGATTCAAGTCGGGAGGCCCCGGGGCATGAGGATCGGCGAGCTGGCACGACGTACGGCCGTGAGCGAGCGGTCCCTGCGCTACTACGAGAAGCAGGGCCTGCTGTACGCGGAGCGCACACCGGGCGGTCACCGCGACTACCCGGAGGCGGCGGTGGACCGGGTCGTGCACATCCAGGAGCTGTTCGCGGCGGGCCTGTGCAGCGCCAAGATCTACCAGCTCCTGCCCTGCATGCGCGACAAGGACGGCGGCCCCTCCGAGAAGGCGACACCGTGGCTGGTCGACGAACTGACCCAGGAACGGGCCAGGATCGACCGCCAGGTGGCGGATCTGCTGCGGGCGCGGGAGGTCCTGGACGAGGTGATCACGGCGGCCACGGGAAGCCACTGAACATCTCTAACCTTCAAAAGCCTATTGACCAGTTAGCGGCAGGCGTGCTCCACTCGCCTCGTCGCAACCATCAACATGCACTTGAGGGGTTAGAGATGAGCAGCCCGCAGCAGGCCCGCGCCCACCGCACCCACTACCGCTCCACCACCGTCCGCGGCCACGAGATCTTCTACCACGAGGCGGGCCCCGCAGACGCGCCCGTCCTCCTCCTGCTGCATGGCTTCCCCACCAGCTCCCACATGTTCCGCGACCTCATCCCGCTGCTCTCCCACCGCTACCGCGTCATCGCCCCGGACCACATCGGCTTCGGCCGCTCCGCCGCCCCCGACGCGCGGGAGTTCACGTACTCCTTCGCCGAACTCGCGGACGTGACAGCGGAGTTCACCGAGCGGATCGGTCTGACCCGCTTCGCGCTCTACGTGCAGGACTACGGCGCCCCCATCGGTCTCCGGCTCGCGCTCGCGTACCCCGAACGCGTCACCGCGATCGTCACCCAGAACGGCAACGCGTACGAGGAGGGCCTCGGCACCGAGGCCTGGGCACCCGTCCTCGCGTACATCGCCGACCCGTCCGGGAAGACCGCCGCGCCCGTACGGGAGATCCGCTCCCTGGAGGGCATCAAGTGGCAGTACACGCACGGGGTTCTTGACCAGAGCCTGCTGAACCCGGACGCCTGGCACTACGATGCCGCGCTGATGGCCCGCGACGGCCAGGACGGGATCCAGCTCTCCCTGATCGGCGACTACGGCAGCAACATCGAGCTGTACCCGGCCTTCCAGAAGTACTTCCGCGACACCCGGGTCCCGCTGCTCGCGGCATGGGGCGCCCACGACGAGATCTTCGTGCCGGACGGCGCACTGGCCTTCCTGCGCGACCTCCCGGAAGCCGAGATCCACCTGCTGCCCACCGGGCACTTCGCCCTGGAGACGCACGCCGCCCAGATCGGCGCACTGATCGACGACTTCCTGGCCCGCCGCGTCGCCGCCGCCTCCTGACGCCGGAAACAACACCGCCTCCGACCGGGGTGGGGCCCAGATCGGAGGCGGGGTTCAGGGGGTGGGCGCGAGGGCCCACGGCGGGCGTCAGCCCATGTGCGGGTAGCCGTAGTCCGTCGGCGGGACCAGCGTCTCCTTGATGGCGCGGGTCAGCGTCCAGCGCTGCAGGTTCTGCGGGGCGCCCGCCTTGTCGTTGGTGCCGGAGGCACGGCCGCCGCCGAAGGGCTGCTGGCCGACGACGGCGCCGGTCGACTTGTCGTTGACGTAGAAGTTGCCCGCGGCGTAGCGGAGCTTCTCCATCGTGTACGCGGCCGCCTCACGGTCGTTGGAGATGACCGAGCCGGTGAGGGCGTAGTCCGAGGCCGACTCCATCTGGGTCAGCATCTCCTCGTACTTGTCGTCCTCGTAGACGTGGATCGCGAGGAACGGGCCGAAGTACTCGGTCGTGAAGACCTCGTTGGCCGGGTCCGAGCACTCGACGACGGTCGGACGGACGAAGTAGCCCACCGAGTCGTCGTACGTGCCGCCCGCGACGATCGTGCAGGTGTCGTCCGCCTTGGCGCGGTCGATGGCCGCCTTGTTCTTGGCGAACGCGCGGTCGTCGATGACGGCGCCGATGAAGTTGGACAGGTCGGTGACGTCACCCATCTTGATGCCGTCGACCTCGGCCGCGAACTCCTCCTTGAAGCCGGAATTCCAGATCGAGGCGGGGATGTACGCACGCGAGGAGGCGGAGCACTTCTGGCCCTGGAACTCGAAGGAGCCGCGGGTCAGGGCCGTCTTGAGGACGGCGCGGTCGGCGCTCGGGTGGGCGACGACGAAGTCCTTGCCGCCGGTCTCGCCGACCAGACGGGGGTACGTGCGGTAGTTGGCGATGTTCTCGCCGACCGTCTTCCACAGGTGCTGGAAGGTCGGGGTCGAGCCGGTGAAGTGGATGCCCGCCAGGTCGCGGTGGGTCAGGGCCACCTCGGAGACGGCGATGCCGTCGCCCGTGACGAGGTTGATGACGCCCTTGGGCAGGCCCGCCTCCTCCAGGAGCTGCATGAGCAGCACGGCGGCGTGCGTCTGCGTCGGGGACGGCTTCCACACGACCACGTTGCCCATCAGGGCCGGGGCGGTCGGCAGGTTGCCCGCGATGGCGGTGAAGTTGAACGGCGTGATCGCGTAGACGAAGCCCTCGAGCGGGCGGTGGTCCAGACGGTTCCAGACACCGGTCGAGTTCGCCACGGGCTGCTCGGCGAGCAGGTCACGGGCGTACTTGACGTTGAAGCGCCAGAAGTCGACGAGCTCACAGGGGGTGTCGATCTCGGCCTGCTGGGCGGTCTTCGACTGGCCGAGCATCGTGGACGCGGCCATGGTCTCGCGCCACGTCGTGGAGAGCAGCTCGGCGGCGCGCAGGATGATCGCGGCGCGGTCGTCGAAGGACATCGCGCGCCAGGCCGGGGCGGCGGCGAGGGCGGCGTCGATCGCGTCCTGGGCGTCCTGCCGGGTGGCGCCGCGGCCGTTGCCGATGACGGCCTGGTGGTTGTGCGGCTGCACGACCTGGAAGGGCTCACCGCCACCGAGGCGCTTCACGCCGCCGATGGTCATCGGCAGCTCGATGGGGTTCTCGGAGAGCTCCTTGAGCTTGGTCTCGAGGCGGGCACGCTCCGGGGAACCGGGGGCGTAGCCGTGCACCGGCTCGTTGACCGGCGCGGGGACCTGGGTCACAGCGTCCATGAGTTCCGTATCTCCTTAGAGGGGGTCGGGGGAAAGGGAGCTCGGCCCTTGGTGTGGTCAGCCCTTGGTGAGGACGGAGCGGGCGAAGAAGAGCAGGTTGGCCGGCTTCTCCGCGAGGCGGCGCATGAAGTATCCGTACCAGTCGGTGCCGTAGGCGGTGTAGACGCGCATCCGGTGGCCCTCGGCCGCGAGCCGCAGGTGCTCGTCGCTGCGGATGCCGTACAGCATCTGGAACTCGTACTCGTCCAGTTTGCGCCCGGCGCGCCGCGCCAGCTCCTGCGCGATCGAGATGAGACGCGGGTCGTGGGACCCGATCATCGGGTACCCGGCACCCTCCATGAGGATGCGCATGATCCGTACGTACGCCTTGTCGATCTCCGCCTTGTCCTGGTACGCGACCTCGGCGGGCTCCTTGTAGGCGCCCTTCACGATGCGGACGCGGCTGCCGGCGGCGGCCAGGCGGCGGGCGTCGTCCTCGGTGCGGAAGAGGTAGGACTGGATGACGCAGCCGGTCTGCGGGAAGTCCTTCCGCAGCTCCTCGTGGATGGCGAACATCGAGTCGAGGGTGGTGTGGTCCTCGGCGTCCAGGGTGACCGTGGTGCCGATCGCGGCGGCGGCCTCGACGACGGGGCGGACGTTGGCGAGGGCCAGCTCGTGGCCGCCCTCCAGCGCCTGGCCGAACATGGAGAGCTTGATCGACATCTCGGCCTTGGTGCCGAGGCCGAGGTCCTTGAGGCGCTCGACGAGCTCCAGGTAGGCGTCGCGGGCGGCGTAGGACTGCTCGACGGTGGTGATGTCCTCGCCGACCACGTCGAGGGTGACTTCCAGACCCTTGTCGGCGGCGTCCGTGATGATCGGCACGACCTGGTCCACCGTCTCACCCGCGATGAAGCGGTCGACGACCTGCTTGGTGCCCGGGGCCGCCGAGACGAAACGGCGCATCTTGTCGCTGCGCGACGCGGCGAGGATCACGGGACCCAGCACGGGCACCTCCACGGAGAGTAGAACGAGGGCCGTACCTGGATATGCGTAACGAACCGGTACGGCACGGAGAACCACCGTGAAACTTAAGGATCCCTCCGATCCTGGGCCATCGACAGCTGTCACGCATCCGTGCCCTGGATCTCAGACAGATGTCTGAAGGCCGGGGCGAACTGCGTCAGAATGGACGGCGTGAAAGGCGACTACCAGGAACCGGTCGACGAGATCTCGGCCCTGCTCGGCGCCCCGGCGACGCTGGAGAACCGAGACTTCGAGCTGATCGCGTTCGGCGCCCACGACAGCGGCGACAGCGGCGACAGCGACTTCGACGCGGCGGCACTCGACCCGGTCCGCACCCGCTCGATCCTCACGCGCCGCTCGACGGCCGGGGTCCGCGCCTGGTTCGAGGGCTTCGGCATCACCCGCGCCACGGCCCCGGTCCGCATCCCGCCCGCCCCGGACGCGGGCGTCTACCGCGGCCGCATCTGCCTTCCCGTACGCCATCGGGGATTCGTCCTGGGGTACGTCTGGCTGCTCGACGCCGATCCGGGGCCGACGGACGCCCAGCTGGACGCGGCCATGGAGGTCGCGGCGCGGATCGGGGCGCTGCTTGCGGACGAGGCGCAGGCCGGCGCCGACCTGACCCGCGAGTTCCGCGCGGCGCTCACGGCCGAGCGGGGCTGGCAGCGGGACATGGCGGTGGCGGATCTGCGCACGGCGCTCGGTCCGCGCGGGGAGGGCCTGCACGCGGTGGTCTGCGTCGCCCCGTGGCCTTCCCCAGGTTCTCGGCTTCGCTCGGACAGGGGAGACCCCATTGCGAACCCCGACGACGCCCCTTCGGTCCGTACGGTGCAGGGGGCGACCGCCCTGTGCACGGTCCCGTGGGGCACGGCGGGCCAGAGCCTCGCGATCCTGGTCCGGCTGCGCTCGGCCGATGTGCTGACGCCGGCGATGTCGGCGGCGACCCGGCTGCTGGCGGTCGCGGGAGGCGCCTTCGCCGGCATCGCGATCCCCCGCCAGGGCCTCGACGACCTGGGCGCCGCCTGGTGGGAGGCGTCATCGGCGGCACGCGCGGCCCGCGCCGAACCGCGCTTCGCCCCGGTGGCCCAGTGGACGGAGGTCGGCCCCTACCGCCTCCTCACGGCCCTCCCCCCGGAGACCGCCCACGACCCGACGGCCCGCGCCCTGCTCTCCCCCGCCCACCGCGAACTGGCCCGCACCGCCGAGGTGTTCCTCGACTGCGCGGGCCAAGCGGGCCGCACGGCAGCGGAGTTGGGCATCCACCGCCAGACGCTGTACTACCGCCTGTCCCGCGTCGAGCAGCTCACGGGCCTGGACCTGGACGACGGCGAGGACCGCCTGCTGCTGCACATGGCCCTGAAGGCGTCGCGGCTGTAGGAGCACGGCAGGCGGCACCGCTCCGGTGCCTTCACTCCTCCGGATCGGCCGACACCCGCGCCGACACCCGCCGCAGCCCCTCGGTGAGTTGCTCGGCGGTCGTCGCCGATTCCGGGTCGAAGAGCCACTGCACCATCAGCCCGTTGAGCAGCGTCGTGTAGAAACGGCCCTCGGTCTCCACGACGTCCTCGGGCAGCTCGCTCTCCTCGATCCCGGTGAAGATCGCGGCCAGCCCGCGCCGCCCCTCCACCTGTGCCTTGGCCAGCAGATCGCGGATGCCCGCGAGCCGTTCCCCCTGCGTGATGACCTCCAGGCTCATCATCCAGATCGCCCGTGACTCGGGAATCGAGCGGATGAGGCTCTCCCACGTCTCGCGGAACCGCTCGATGCCGCTGCCCTCCGCGGCCCGCGCCGCGCCGACCGCCTGTTCGTAGCCCTCGCCCAGCGGTTCCATCAGCGCGACGTACGCCTCGACGAGCAGGGCGTCCTTCGAGCCGTAGTGATAGCCGATGGACGCCAGATTGGTCCCGGACTCCTTCACGATGTCCCGCGCCGTCGTCCGCGCGAACCCCTTCTCCAGCAGGCAGCGCTTGGCGCCTTCGAGCAGATCTTCACGGTGTCCCATGCGGTCAGCGTACCCGGAATCCATACACCCGTCCTATACATTGGTTTTATACAGCCGTACTAGACAAGCGTTTAAGACGTGCGTACAGTCCTGGCGCATGACGAACTCGACGCACCCACAAGCGCCTTCGCGGATCCCCGAGCGAGCCGGCCGCAAGGAGTGGACGGCCCTCGCCGTCCTGATGCTGCCGCTGCTCCTGGTCTCGATGGACGTCTCGGTCCTGTACTTCGCGGTCCCCGCGATCAGCGCCGACCTCGACCCGAGCGGCACCCAGCAGCTGTGGATCTTCGACATCTACGCCTTCGTCCTCGCCGGCCTGCTGATGACGATGGGCTCGCTCGGCGACCGCATCGGCCGCCGCAAGCTGCTGCTGTTCGGCGCCGCGGCCTTCGGCGCCGCCTCGCTCACCGCCGCCTACGCGAACAGCCCCGAACTGCTCATCGCGGCCCGCGCGGTGCTCGGCATCGGCGGCGCGACCCTGATGCCGTCCACGATGGCGCTCGTCCGCACGATGTTCCGCGACGCCGGTCAGCGCGCGAAGGCGATCGGCATCTGGTCGGGTGTGATGGTCGCCGGCATCGCGCTCGGCTCGGTGATGAGCGGCATCCTCGTCGAGTACTTCTGGTGGGGCTCGATCTTCCTGGTCAACCTGCCCGCGATGGTGCTGCTCCTGGTCCTCGCCCCGGTCCTGATCCCCGAGGCGAAGGACCCGGACCCGGGCCGCTTCGACCTGCTGAGCGTGCCGCTGTCGATGGCCGCCGTACTGCCCGTCGTGTACGGCCTCAAGGAGATCGCCGCCGAGGGATTCGAACCCGCGTACGTCGTCTCGCTCGCCGTCGGACTCGGCTTCGCCGCCCTCTTCGTGCACCGCCAGCGCACCGCGGCGTCACCACTGATCTCCCCCGCGCTGTTCCGGGGCCGCGGCTTCGCCCCCGCGGTCCTGCTGAACCTCGTCTCGACGCTCGCGATGATGGGCTCGGCCTACTTCACCACGCAGTATCTGCAGTCCGTGCTCGGCAAGAGCGCGCTGGAGGCCGCGCTCTGGGCGCTGCTGCCCTCGGTGCTCATCGGCTTCGCGGCGCCGGTCGCCACGGCACTCGTCCAGCGCGGGGTGCACCGCGCCCACGTCGTCTCGGGCGGCTTCACCCTCTCGGCCTTCGGCTACAGCCTGCTCACACAGACCGGCACGGACTCGATGTGGACCGTTCTCACCGCCTGCGCCCTGCTGGCCTGCGGAGCACTGGTGATCAGCTCCCAGCTGACCGACATGGCCCTCAGCTCCGCCCCCGCCGAGAAGGCGGGCTCCGCCTCCTCGCTCCTGGAGACGGGACAGGAGTTCGGCGGCGCGCTCGGCATGGCGCTGCTCGGCTCGATCGGCAACGCGGTCTACAGCGGCCAGATGCCGGACTCCGCGCCCGCCGAGGCCAAGGAGACACTCGGCGGCGCGCTCGCGGTGGCCCGGGAGCTGCCGGGCGAAACGGCGTCCGGCCTGGTCACGACGGCGCGGGAGGCGTTCACCAGTGGGCTGCACGTCGCGGCCCTGACGGCCTCCGCAATCCTGGTCGTCTCGGCGGTGGTGGCGGCGCTGACGCTGCGCAGGATCGTGCCCCGCGTCTGAGCGGAAACGCCGAACGCCGGACGGGCTGGATCAATCCAGCCCGTCCGGCGTTTGAGGACGAACTCGGCGAAGCCGGTGATCACGGCAACCGAAGGTTCGGGGTGCCCCTAGTCGGTCAGGTTCACCGCGCGAGCGGACTCCGCACCGATCTCCTCGGCCAGCTCCGTCAGCACCGCCTGCGGCACCGTGTCGTCGACGGTGAGGACGGCGAGCGCCTCCCCGCCCACGTCGGCACGGGCGACCTGCATGCCGGCGATGTTGACGCCCGCCTCGCCGAGGACGCGGCCGACGGTGCCGACGACACCGGGACGGTCCGCGTACCGCAGGACGACCATGTGCTCGGCCAGGGCCAGGTCCACGTCGTACTCGCCGACGGCGACGATCTTCTGCAGGTGCTTGGGGCCGGCCAGCGTGCCGGAGACCGAGATCTCCTCGCCGCCGGTCAGCGTGCCGCGCACCGTGACCACGTTGCGGTGGTCGGGCGACTCGGAGCTGGTGGTGAGGCGGACCTCGACGCCGCGCTCCTGCGCGAAGAGCGGCGCGTTGACGTACGACACCGTCTCGTCCACGACGTCCTCGAACACGCCCTTGAGCGCGGAGAGTTCGAGCACCTTCACGTCGTGCTGGGTGATCTCGCCGTACACCTCGACGTCGAGCCGCGCGGCGACCTCGCCCGCGAGCGCGGTGAAGATCCGGCCGAGCTTCTCGGCGAGCGGCAGACCGGGACGCACGTCCTCGGCGATGACACCGCCCTGGACGTTCACCGCGTCCGGGACGAGCTCACCGGCGAGGGCGAGGCGCACCGACTTGGCGACGGAGACACCCGCCTTCTCCTGCGCCTCGTCCGTCGACGCACCGAGGTGCGGCGTGCAGACGACCTGGTCGAACTGGAAGAGCGGGGAGTCCGTGCAGGGCTCCTTCGCGTACACGTCCAGACCGGCGCCCGCGACGCGGCCCTCCTTGAGCGCGGAGTACAGCGCCTCCTCGTCGACGATCCCGCCGCGCGCGGCGTTCACGATGCGGACGGCCGGCTTCACCTTGTGCAGCGCCTCGTCGCCGATCAGACCGACCGTCTCCGGGGTCTTGGGCAGGTGCACGGTGATGAAGTCGGAGACCTCGAGCAGCTCGTCGAGGGTGAGGACCTTGACGCCCATCTGCGCGGCCCGCGCGGGCTGCACATAGGGGTCGTACGCGACGACCTTCATGCCGAAGGCGCTCATGCGCTGCGCGACGAGCGCGCCGATGCGGCCGAGGCCGACGACACCGAGGGTCTTCTCGGCCAGCTCGACGCCGGTGTACTTGGAGCGCTTCCACTCGCCGTTCTTCAGCGCCTGGCTGCCCTGCGGGATGTTGCGCGCGGTGGCGATGAGCAGGCCGCAGGCGAGCTCGGCGGCGGTGACGATGTTCGAGGTCGGGGCGTTCACGACCATCACGCCGGCCTTGGTGGCGGCGGACACGTCCACGTTGTCCAGGCCCACGCCCGCGCGGGCGACGACCTTCAGCTTCTTGGCGGCGGCGATCGCCTCGGCGTCGACCTTGGTCGCGGAGCGGACCAGGATCGCGTCGACGTCGGCGATGGCGGGCAGCAGCTCGGCGCGGTCCGCGCCGTTGCACTGACGGATCTCGAAGTCCGGGCCCAAGGCGTCGACAGTGGCGGGCGACAGCTCTTCAGCGATGAGTACGACCGGTTTGCCGTTGGCAGCAGTGCTCACGTGAGTCCTCACAAGTCCAATGCGGACGGCCGTCCCGACGGCCGCAGGCGGTGGAGGGTGCTAGCCGCGTGGAAGACGCACGACGCTGTGGGCCTGACGCGAATGTTGAACAGCAGTGTAGTGGCGTCTTGACGTGTGTCTTACGCCTCCACGGAAGGATCACCCGTCCGTGGCTGGACACAGTGGACAAGGGCCGGGGCTGCTGCCCCGGCCCTTGCCGTACGACCTACTTGTCGTCGTCGTTGACCCACGACATGAGCTTGCGCAGCTCCTTGCCGGTGGTCTCCAGGAGGTGGTTCTCGTCCTGGGTCTTGTACTCGTTGTACTTCTTCAGGCCGCCGTGGTACTCGTCCATCCACTGCTGGGCGAACGTGCCGTCCTGGATCTCCGCGAGGACCTTCTTCATCTCGGCCTTGGTGGCGTCCGTGATGATCCGCGGGCCGGTGATGTAGTCGCCCCACTCGGCGGTCTCGGAGACGGACCAGCGCATCTTCTCCAGGCCGCCCTCGTACATGAGGTCCACGATCAGCTTCAGCTCGTGGAGGCACTCGAAGTACGCGATCTCCGGCTGGTAGCCGGCCTCGGTCAGGGTCTCGAAGCCCGCCTTGACCAGCGCGGCGGTGCCGCCGCAGAGCACGGCCTGCTCGCCGAACAGGTCGGTCTCGGTCTCCTCGGTGAAGGTCGTCTTGATGACGCCCGCACGCGTGCCGCCGATGCCCTTGGCGTACGAGAGCGCCAGCGGGAAGCCGTTGCCGGTCGCGTCCTGCTCGACGGCCGCGATGCAGGGGACGCCGCGACCCTCCTCGTACTGACGGCGGACCAGGTGGCCCGGGCCCTTCGGGGCGACCATGGCGACGTCGACACCGGCCGGCGGCTTGATGAAGCCGAAGCGGATGTTCAGGCCGTGGCCGAAGAACAGCGCGTCGCCGTCCTTGAGGTTGTCCTTGATGGACTCCTCGTAGACCTGGGCCTGGATCGGGTCCGGGACCAGGATCATGATGACGTCGGCCTCGGCGGCGGCCTCCGAGGGGGTCACCACGCGCAGGCCCTGCTCCTCGGCCTTGGCCTTGGACTTGGAGCCCTCGTGCAGACCGACGCGGACGTCGACACCCGAATCGCGCAGCGACAGCGCGTGGGCGTGGCCCTGGCTGCCGTAGCCGATGACCGCGACCTTGCGGCCCTGGATGATGGACAGGTCGGCGTCGTCGTCGTAGAACAGCTCGGCCACTGGGAATCTCCTATGTGTGCTGGTGTTGCGTCCCACCGTACGGCGGGCGGGGGAGGGAAGTTCTGCGGTCTCGGTATGCGGGCGGACTCAGGCCGTGCGGTCGAGCGCCCGCAGGCTGCGGTCGGTGATGGAGCGGGAGCCACGGCCGATCGCGATGGTGCCGGACTGGACGAGCTCCTTGATGCCGAAGGGTTCCAACATCTTGAGCATCGCCTCTAGTTTGTCGCTGGAGCCGGTCGCCTCGATGGTGACAGCCTCGGGTGAGACGTCCACGGTCTTGGCGCGGAACAGCTGGACGATCTCGACGATCTGCGAGCGCGTCTCGTTGTCGGCGCGGACCTTGGCCAGGACGAGCTCGCGCCCGACGGCCGCGGACGGCTCCAGTTCGACGATCTTCAGGACGTTGACGAGCTTGTTGAGCTGCTTCGTGACCTGTTCGAGCGGCAGGTCCTCGACGTTCACCACGATGGTGATGCGGGAGATGTCGGGGTGCTCGGTGACACCGACGGCGAGCGAGTCGATGTTGAAGCCGCGGCGGGAGAACAGGGCGGTGATCCGGGCGAGGACACCTGGCTTGTTCTCGACCAGGACGGAGAGCGTGTGCTTGGTGGACATGACTCTTGGTCTCTCTTTCGCGTCCGGGCTCAGTCGTCTTCGTTGTCGCCGAAGTCGGGGCGGACCCCGCGGGCGGCCATGACCTCGTCGTTCGAGGTGCCGGCTGCGACCATCGGCCACACCTGGGCGTCCTCGTGGACGATGAAGTCGACCACGACCGGGCGGTCGTTGATCGCGTTGGCCTCCGCGATGACCTTGTCCAGGTCCTCGGGACGCTCACAGCGCAGGGCGACGCAACCCATGGCCTCCGACAGCTTCACGAAGTCCGGGACGCGGGTGCCCTTGTTGGGCGGGGTCTCGCCCTCCGGGCCTGCGTGCAGGACCGTGTTGGAGTAACGCTGGTTGTAGAACAGCGTCTGCCACTGGCGGACCATCCCGAGGGCGCCGTTGTTGATGATGGCGACCTTGATCGGGATGTTGTTCAGGGCGCAGGTGGTGAGCTCCTGATTGGTCATCTGGAAGCAGCCGTCGCCGTCGATCGCCCAGACCGTCTTGTCCGGGGCTCCGGCCTTGGCGCCCATCGCGGCCGGGACCGCGTAGCCCATCGTTCCGGCGCCGCCGGAGTTGAGCCAGGTGGCGGGCTGCTCGTAGTCGATGAAGTGGGCGGCCCACATCTGGTGCTGGCCGACGCCCGCCGCGAAGATCGTGCCCTCGGGGGCCAGCTTGCCGACCCGCTCGATGACCTGCTGCGGGGAGAGCGAGCCGTCCTCGGGCTGGGTGTAGCCGAGCGGGTAGGTGTCGCGCCAGCGGTTCAGGTCGGCCCACCAGGCGGCGTAGTCACCCGTGCGGCCCTCGGTGTGCTCGGCCTGGACGGCCTGCACCAGGTCGGCGATGACCTCGCGGGCGTCACCGACGATCGGCACGTCCGCGGCACGGTTCTTGCCGATCTCGGCCGGGTCGATGTCGGCGTGCACGATCTTGGCGTACGGGGCGAAGCTGTCCAGCTTGCCGGTGACGCGGTCGTCGAAGCGGGCTCCGAGGGCGACGATCAGGTCGGCCTTCTGCAGCGCGGTGACGGCGGTGACCGCACCGTGCATGCCCGGCATTCCCACGTGCAGCGGGTGGCTGTCGGGGAATGCGCCGAGCGCCATCAGGGTGGTGGTGACGGGCGCTCCGGTGAGCTCTGCCAGGACCTTCAGCTCGGCCGTGGCGTGGGACTTCAGGACGCCGCCGCCGACGTACAGGACGGGGCGCTTGGCGGCGGTGATCAGCCGGGCGGCCTCGCGGATCTGCTTGGCGTGCGGCTTGGTCACCGGGCGGTAGCCGGGCAGGTCCTGGGTGGGCGGCCAGGAGAAGGTCGTCTGCGCCTGCAGCGCGTCCTTCGCGATGTCCACGAGGACCGGGCCCGGGCGGCCGGTGGAGGCGATGTGGAAGGCCTCGGCGATGGTCCGCGGGATGTCCTCGGCCTTGGTGACCAGGAAGTTGTGCTTGGTGATCGGCATCGTGATGCCGACGATGTCCGCCTCCTGGAAGGCGTCCGTGCCGATGGCCTTGGAGGCCACCTGGCCGGTGATCGCGACCATGGGGACGGAGTCCATGTGGGCGTCGGCGATCGGGGTGACGAGGTTGGTGGCGCCGGGACCGCTGGTCGCCATGCACACGCCGACCTTGCCGGTGGCCTGCGCGTAGCCGGTCGCCGCGTGGCCCGCGCCCTGCTCATGGCGGACCAGGACGTGCCGGACGCGGGTGGAGTCCATCATCGGGTCGTACGCGGGAAGGATGGCGCCGCCGGGGATGCCGAATACCGTGTCGGCCCCGACTTCCTCGAGAGAACGAATGAGGGACTGCGCACCCGTGACGTGCTCGACGGGGGCGGACTGCTGTCCTGAGGTACGGGGCCGCGGCTGCGGATGGTGGGCCCCGGTGGCCTGCTCGGTCATCGGCATTCTCTTCTCGAAGCTGAGGGTTTTCGCGGGGGTCTGGGGAAGTTTGGGGGTGCCGGTGCAACAAAAAACCCCCCGTGCCGTGAGGCATGCGAGGGGAGCGCGTCGGGAGCGTTCGCGGGGATCCGGTGTTCGGACCGGTGAGTCCCGGCTTCAGCCGACGCGCTTTCCAAGTACGAGAATTCGGGTGCGCATGGCATTGACCCTCTCCCCGGCACACTGCACCTGTCAAGTAGGTGGGACGGGGGTCTCATTATGTGAGCGGGCAAAGCTCTCACCTCCTCTTCTCCATCCGTCCGCGGGGCCGGCCGCGGGACCCCCCGCGAACACCGGCTCCACCGGCCCGTGCGGCACCGGGTACTGGCCGAGCGACAGCGCGCGGCGCAGCCGGTACTCGTCGAGCGGGCCCGAGAACGCCATGCCCTGGCCGTGCGTACAGCCCATCGCGCGCAGGGCTATGACCTGCTCGGGCAGGTCGACTCCGTCGGCCACCGAGAGCAGACCCAGATCGCTCGCGATACGGAGCAGCCCGGATGTGATCTTGTGCAACCGCGCGGACTCGACGACGCCCTCGATCAGACTGCGGTCCAGCTTCAGTACGTCGACGGGGAGCCTGCGCAGCGCGGTGATGGCCGCATAGCCGCTGCCGAAGCCGTCCAGGGCGATGCGCACTCCGAGCCTACGCAGAGTGGTGAGCCTGCGTTCAAGTTCGTCGAGCGGAACTCGAGGGTCACTGTCCGCGAGCTCGATGATCAGCGCCCCGGAGGGCAGCCCGTGCCGGGTCAGGAGCGCCTCGATGGACCCCAGCGGCATGGAGCGGTCCAGGAGGCGGCGCGCGCTGATCCGGACGGCCACGGGCGCCGCGTGGCCCGTGTGACCGCGCTCGGCGGCCTGCTGGACGGCTTCCTCCAGCATCCAGCGGCCGAGCTCGGCGGTGCGGGCGCCGTCCTGGGAGTCCGGGGTGTCGGCGACGCGCAGGAACTCGGCGGGCGTGAAGAGGATGCCCTGGGCCGAGCGCCAGCGGGCCTGGGCCGCGACCGACGTGATCCGGCCGTCGTCGAGACTGACCACGGGCTGGTGGAGCAGCGCGAACTCGCCGTCGTGCAGGGCCGTGCGCAGCCGGGTGGCCAGCTCCGCCTTGCGTACGACGTCGGCCTGCATCTGTGGCGCGTACAGCTCGACGCGGCCCTTGCCCGCCGCCTTGGCGCGGTACATCGCGAGGTCCGCGTTGCGCAGCAACTCCCCCGCGGTGATACCCGGTTCGGCGAAGGCGACGCCGATGGACGCCGCGACGCGCACGTCGTTGCCGTCGATGGCGTACGGCTGGGACAGGGTGATTCTGAGCCGGTCGGCGAGTTCGTAGATGTGCTGCTCACGGGCCGCCTGGTCGCGCGTGCCGTCGCCGACGATCAGCGCGGCGAATTCGTCGCCGCCGAGCCGGGCCGCGCAGTCGCCCGACCTGACGGCTTCATGAAGGCGGCGGGCCGCCTGGATGAGCAGCTCGTCGCCCGCCTGGTGGCCGATGGTGTCGTTGACCGCCTTGAAGCCGTCCAGGTCGATGAAGAGCACGGCCGTACCGCGGTCGGTGACTCTGCGGCCGGTGAGCGCCTGGCCCACGCGCCGGGTGAACAGGGCGCGGTTGGGCAGGTCGGTGAGCGGGTCGTGCTCCGCGTTGTGCTGCAACTGGGCCTGCAGGCGCACCCGTTCGGTGACGTCCCGGCTGTTGAAGATGAGGCCGCCCTGGTGCCGGTTGACGGTGGACTCCACGTTCAGCCAGTCGCCGTCGCCGGACTTGAAGCGGCACTCGATGCGGGTGGTGGGCTCCTCGACGGGGTTGGCGGCGAGGAATCTGCGGACCTCGTGGACCACCCGGCCGAGGTCCTCGGGGTGCATCAGCGAGGCCAGTTCGGAACCGACCAGTTCGTCGGCCTCCCGGCCGTAGACCCCGGAGGCGGCCGGGCTGACGTAGTGGAGTATGCCGTTGGGCGCGGCGATCATGATGACGTCGCTCGAACCCTGTACCAGGGAGCGGAAGTGGTTCTCCTTCTGCGCCAGTTCCTGGGTGAGGGTGATGTTGTCCAGGAGCATGATGCCCTGGCGCACGACGAGGGCGAGCACGACCGTGCCCGCGGTGAAGAGCACGACCTCGTCGACGCTGCGGCCGCTCAGTACGTTGTAGAGGATCCCCAACGTGCAGACGGCGGCGGCCAGATACGGCGTGAGCGCGGCCAGCGAGCCGGCGATCGGCCGGGTGACGGCGGCGCGGGCCCCCTTCGGGGCGGCGCCGCGCTCCACGCGCGCGTGGTGGCCGTCGTCCGCGTGCCGGTGCCAGGGGGCGGCCCACGGTGCGTACGCCAGGAGGAGTGAACCGGCGAACCAGCCGGCGTCCAGCATCTGCCCCGAGCGGTAACTGGCGTGCAGCAGCGGGGAGGTGAACATGGCGTCGCACATGACGGTCAGCGCGAGGGCGCCGATCGCCGTGTTCACCGCCGTGCGGTTCGCGGAGGATCGTCTGAAGTGCAGCGCGAGGACCATGCTGACCAACGCGATGTCGAGAAGCGGATAGGCGAGCGAGAGCGCGGCGTGCGCGACGCTCTGCCCCTCGAACTGCGCCGTGTGCGCGAGCGCCAGGCTCCAGGAGAGCGTGAGCAGCGAGCCGCCGATGAGCCAGGAGTCGAGGGCCAGGCAGACCCAGCCGGCCTTGGTCACCGGGCGCTTGGCGAGCACGAGCAGGCCGATGATGGCGGGCGGCGCGAAGCAGAGGAAGAACAGATCGGCGAGGCCCGGACTGGGCACGGGGCGCTCGAGGACGACCTCGTACCAGCCCCACACGCCGTTGCCCAGGGCCGCCATCGCGGAGGAGAGCGCGAAGAGCAGCCACGCGGGTCGAAAGCGGCTGCGGCGCGTGCGGGAGTAGCGGAAGCAGGAGACGGCGGCGGTCGCCGCGGCGACGCTGAGCCCGAAGTCGCCCATGATCAGGGCGACTCGGGGCGATCCCCAGCCGAGGGCCGCCCCCGTCGCATACCCGCCGCAGACGACGAGGAGGACCAGCTGCGAGACCAGGCCCGTGCCGCCGCCACCGGACGCGGGGCGGCGGGTCAGGGGCGCTCCGGGCGGCAGCGATGCCGTCAGACCTCCGCCGCCCTCGAGGACGGTGGCGGCAGACGGGCGGGTGCTCACCGGGCCGCCCTGGTCCGGGTCGCCGCCGGGCCCGTCCGCCTTCCGCGGCCGGGGGACGGCGGGCCGTGCTGCGTGCGGCCCGCGGACAGCCGCCTGCGGGCCGCTGCGCGTGAGAGTCGCCACCGGCGGCCTCGCCGCGTCGGATCGTTCGCCCATTGGCCGTGCATCGCCCGTCGCCCCCCTCGCAGTCTGATGTCTCGTCCCCGGCGCCGAACGGTCCACGGCGCAGCCCCTGTCGGGACGATACACCAGTCTCGTCACTCAGGGACATAGTCTCTCTACGCTCAGTGACTATCGACGGGGGTGCGGACACGGGGCGCACGCACGCGGGTGCGGAGCGTGCCCTCCTGTCCTCGCGACTGGCCGTTACGGGGTGGTGAGCACGACGTTGTCGAGAGGCTCCCCGGCGACGTACCGGGTCAGCTGCGCCGCGACCAGTCGCTTGGCGCGGGGCAGGAAGGCGGAGGTCGGTCCGCCCACGTGCGGGCTGATGAGCACTCCAGGAGCGTGCCACAGCGGGTGACCTGCGGGCAGCGGTTCCGGGTCGGTGACGTCGAGGGCGGCGGTGATACGGCCGCCCTCCAGTTCGGTGAGGAGCGCCTTGGTGTCGACGACGGGGCCGCGGGCCACGTTCACCAGGAGCGCGCCGTCCTTCATGCGGGCCAGGAAGTCCCCGTCGACCAGGCCTCGGGTGGCCTCGGTGAGGGGCGTGGCGAGGACGACGACGTCGGCCGCGGGCAGCAGCGAGGGAAGTTCGGCGAGCGGGTGCACGGGGCCGCGCTCCGTGGCACGTGCGGAGCGCGCGACGCGCGCCACCCGCGCGCACTCGAACGGGGCGAGCCGGTCCTCGATGGCGGAGCCGATCGATCCGTATCCGACGATCAGCACGGACTTGTCGGCGAGCGCCGGACGGAACCCGGCCCGCCACTCCCCCCGCCGCTGGCCTTCGACGAAATCCGGGATGCCGCGCAGGGAGGCCAGGATCAGCGTGAGCGCGAGTTCGGCGGTGCTGGCCTCGTGGACGCCCTTGGCGTTGCACAGCCGCGTACCGGACGGGAGGTACTTGAGCCCGGAGTCCACGTGGTCGACGCCCGCGGTGAGCGTCTGCACGACATCCAGGGAGGTCATCTCGGGCAGCGGGCGCACGGAGACCGCGGAGCCCTTCATGTAGGGCACCACGTAGAACACGCAGTCGGCCGGGTCGGCGGGGAACTCCGGGCCGCCGTCCCAGAGCCGGTAGTTGAGCCCGGCCCCGGAGGCGTCGGGCAGGCCCTCGATCTCCTCCGCGGGATAGGGAAGCCATACGTCTTTCGTCATGGTCAGGAGGCTAATGCGCGGAGGGTGCACGCCGCGTTCGGGGCGGCAGAGGTTACGTTGGTGACCGCTAGGACTTGAAGTGGGGGGCACGGCCAGGTGGACCGCAGGACGATCGGCGCCGCAGCGCTCGAAGTGGGTGCGATCGGACTCGGCTGCATGCCGATGAGCTGGGCGTACACGGGCTCGCGGCAGCGCGGCGAGGAATCGTTGCGCACGGTGCACGCGGCGCTCGACCAGGGGTCGACCCTGCTGGACACGGCGGACATGTACGGGCCGTTCACCAATGAGCTGCTGGTGGGGCGGGCGCTCAAGGAACGCCGCGGCGAGGCCTTCGTGTCGACCAAGTGCGGGCTCCTGGTGGGCGAGCAGCACATCGTCGCCAACGGCCGCCCCGGCTATGTGAAGCGGGCCTGCGACGCGTCGCTGCGGCGGCTGCAGACCGACACGATCGACCTGTACCAACTGCACCGGGCCGACCCCGAGGTGCCGATCGAGGAGACCTGGGGCGCGATGGCCGAGCTCGTCGCGGCGGGCAAGGTGCGGGCCCTCGGACTGTGCGCGGTGGGCGCTCGGGCCTCGCGGCGCGAGGGCAGGGGACTGCACGAGGGAACGATCCGGCAGCTCGAACGGGTCCAGCAGGTCTTCCCCGTCGGCGCGGTGGAGGCGGAGCTGTCGGTGTGGTCGCGGGAGGCGCTGCAGACGCTGCTGCCGTGGTGCGACGCGCGCGGCATCGGCTTCCTGGCCGCGATGCCGCTGGGGAACGGTTTCCTCACCGGGACGCTGACGCCGGGGCAGGGCTTCGAGCCGGACGATCTGCGGGCCCGCCATCCGCGCTTCACCGCCGAGATGATGGCGGCCAACCAGCCGCTGGTGGTGGGTCTGCGCCGGGTGGCCGAGCGGCACGGGGCGACACCGGGCCAGGTGGCGCTGGCGTGGGTGCTGGCGCAGGGCCGGCATGTGGTGCCGATCCCGGGGGCCAAGCGGGAGCGGTGGGCGGTCGAGAACGCGGGGGCCGCGGAGGTGCGGCTGACCGCCGCGGACCTGGCCCAGATCGCGGCGCTGCCGGCGGCGCTGGGGTCGTGGGACTGAGGTCCGCGATCTGGCGGAGGCGTGGGCGCTTGCTTCGGCGCCTTGCGTCCGCGATCTCGTCGCGGTGAGGTGGGAACCTGCGAGGGCCGAGCGGTGTATGAACAGTAGAAGCGCCGCGTCGAAGGGAACCTGATCGTGCAACGACCTGCTGTGACCGCCGTATTGGCCGCTGCCGCCCTCGTGTTCGCGGCCGGATGCTCGTCCGGCGGCGGGGACGAGCCGGACAACGGAAAGAGCGCCGAATCGAGCCCCGCGCAGTCGAGCGGGACGCCGGCGGGCAAACCGCGCGGCGACGCCCCGCCCGAGAAGGGGGCGGCGAAGGTGACGCGCACGCTCGCGGAGGGACTGAAGTCGCCGTGGGGTCTGGCCCCGCTCCCGGGCGGTGACCTGCTGGTGTCGTCGCGCGACGAGGGCACGATCACCCGCGTCGACGGAAAGACGGGCAAGAAGACCGAGCTGGGCTCGGTGCCGGGCGTCTCCCCCGGCGGCGAGGGCGGCCTGATGGGCCTCGCGCTCTCTCCTTCGTACGCATCGGACCACATGGTCTACGCCTACTTCACGACGGAGTCCGACAACCGCATCGCCCGCATGCTGTACGACGAGAAGAAGCCCAAGGGCGAGCAGCTGGGCGCGCCGGACACGGTCTTCAAGGGCATCCCCAAGGGCATGATCCACAACGGCGGCCGGATCGCCTTCGGCCCGGACAAGATGCTGTACGCGGGCACGGGCGAGACGGGAGACACGGGCCTCGCGCAGGACAAGAAGTCCCTGGGCGGCAAGATCCTCCGCCTCACACCGGACGGCGAACCGGCCCCCGGCAACCCCTTCGGCGACTCCCCGGTCTACTCCTACGGCCACCGCAATGTGCAGGGCCTGGCCTGGGACGAGGAGAAGCGGCTGTGGGCCTCGGAGTTCGGCCAGGACACCTGGGACGAGCTGAACGAGATCAAGGCGGGCGACAACTACGGCTGGCCCGAGGCGGAGGGCAAGGCCGACGAGGACGGCTTCCACGACCCGGTGGCGCAGTGGAAGACCTCAGAGGCCTCCCCCAGCGGGGTCGCCTACGCCGAGGGCTCTGTCTGGATGGCAGGCCTGCGGGGCGAGCGGCTCTGGCGGATCCCGGTCCGGGGCGTGGACGGCGAGCCTGAGCCGCAGGCGTTCCTGGCGGAGAAGCACGGCCGGCTGCGCACGGTGCTAGCGGCGGGCGGCGACAAGCTGTGGCTGGTCACGAGCGAGACGGACTCGCGGGGGACGCCGGAGGACGGGGACGACAAGATCCTGGAGGTGGAGGTGAAGTAGGCGATTCAGCCGCGGGGCTCGTCGGGTGACGACGCCTGACCAGGGCTCGGCGTCTCGGCACCGCTCGGCGTCTCGTCCTCGCGCGGGGACGGCACGGGGGCGCGCACGACCACCTTGCCGGACGTCAGGTCTATCGGCCCCCGCCCCGGATCACCGTCGTTGAGGTCGACGCGGGTCATCTCCAGGCGCTTCTGCTCGTCGTCGGTGTGCTTGCGCCCCGGAGCGAACAGGGCCTCGATCGCATTGAACACTGCGCCTCCCAGGAGCCGGGTTCCTGCCGTCAAGCGTAAGCGAGGCGGGTGGAAACGGGGCGGGGCAGGAAAAGGGCAGGTCAGCCGGGGTGGGCGGCCGACACTGCGGGGCGGGGTGGGGATGGGGGGGGTGGGGGTGGGGGTGGACCCCCGGGGGAAAGCCCAGTCACTGGCTAGCCCGCGGCCGCCTCCCTGTCCGTCCCCGGTGGGAACAGGCGGAGGCGGTGGGCCAGGGCGGCTGCCTCGCCGCGGCCGGTGACGCCGAGCTTGGCGAGGATGTTGGAGACGTGGACGCTCGCGGTCTTCGGGGAGATGAAGAGTTCCTCGGCGATCTGGCGGTTGCTGCGGCCCGCGGCGACGCGGCGGAGGACGTCCCGTTCCCGGCTGGTCAGGCCGAGGGCCTCGGCGGGGTCGACGGGGGCGAGGGGCGGGCGCGTGGCCTCGCGGGGGTCCAGGGGCAGGCGGGCGCGCCGGGCCAGTTCGGTGACGGCTTCGGTGAGGGGGCGGGCGGCCAGCCGCTCGGCGACCTCGCGGGCCTGCCGCAGCAGCTCGGCGGCGCGCTCGCGGTCGGCGTCGGCGTGCTCCCCCGTGGCGGCGGTGGAGGCGGCGAGGAGGGACTCGGCGAGGCGGTGGCGGGCGCGGGCCAGGTCGTAGGGGCGGTCGAGGGGTTCGAGGGCGGTGACGGCGGCCGACCAGTCGGCGGGGGTGTCGCGGCCCTCGGCGCGCAGGAGTTCGGCGCGTACCCAGGTCTCGTGGGCGGCCCAGACGGGCACGGGTGAGGGGAGTTTCCCGGCGGCCTTGCGGATGCGGTCGATGGCGTCGGCGCGGCCGGGTTCGGCGGCGGGCAGGCCGAGCGAGTCGGCCTCGCTGCCGGCGGCGGCGAGCAGCAGGGGCCAGGTGTAGCGCTGGGTGCCGGGCGGGAAGCCGATCGTCAGGGCCTCGTCGAGCACGGCGCGGGCGGCGGCGACTCCGGCGGCGCGGTCGGTGTCGCCGGCCGCTATGCGGATGGCGAGGGTCGTCATGGGCAGGGTGTGCTGCGGCATGAGGTCATGGGTGCCGAACAGACCGCGGGCTGTGGCCAGTTGGGCCGCGGCTTCGGTGACGTCGCCGCGGCCGAGGGCGATGGTGGCGAGCTGGACGGCCGCGTTGCCGCGCGGTTTGACGCTGAGGGAGCCGCGGCGGCCCGCCTCGGCGGCTGCGACGGCCTCGTCCCAGCGGGCCAGGGAGATCAGCGTTTCCGCCTTGTTGACCTGGACCCAGCTCTCGGTGTCCGTGAGGCCGTACTTCCGGCAGAGTGCGAGCCCTTGGTCGCCGATCTCCAGGGATTCGTGGGAGCGGCCCGCGCCTTCGAGGACGGAGGGCAGGTTGACGTGGATGTGCGGGAGCCGGGAGACCAGGTTGGGCGGCGCCAGGCAGCGCTCTCTGACCGCGTACATCTCCGCGAGGCCCTGGTCGACGTCGCCCGCGTCGACGAGGAGGCCGCCGAGGATGAGCCGTGCGGTGAGTTCGGTCTCCTCGGCCTTGACCATCCGGGCGTATTCGACGGCGCGTTGGGCCGCGGCCAGGGTCTTCTCGCCGGGGCTGTGCAGCATGCCCCAGGAGGCGACGTTGGTGAGCACTTCGGCGTGCACCTCGGACGGCGGGAGGCCGCGCACGAGTTCCTGGGCGGTGGCGATCTCCGCCCAGCCGTCGCCGCGGGCCAGTGTCTGGGTGAGCCTGGAGCGCTGGATCCAGAACCAGGCGGCGCGGAGGGGGTCCCCCCTGCTCGAACCGTGTTGAGAGCTTGAGGGAGGGTCCTGTTCGTCCTCCAGGAGGCGCAGGGCGCGCTTGGTAATCTTCAGGGCGCGTTCGCGTTCCCCGCAGAGGCGCCCGGCGACGGAGGCCTCCGCCATGAGGTCGAGATAGCGCAGGGGGGTGGTGGCGGGGTCGCAGCCGCAGGGCGGGTAGACCTCGGCGTAGTCGACGGGGCGCAGGGCGGCGCGGATGTCCTCGGGGGCGTCGTCCCACAGCTCCATCGCCCGTTCCAGGAGCCGGAGTTGTTCGGAGTACGCATAGCGGCGGCGGGCCTCGACGGAGGCCCGCAGGACGGCGGGGAGCGCCTTCGCCGCGTCGTGCGCGTGGTACCAGTAGCTGGCCAGGCGGGTGGCCCGCTGGTCGGCGGCGACGAGGGAGGGGTCGGCCTCCAGGACGGTCGCGAAGCGGCGGTTGATCCGGGAGCGTTCGCCGGGCAGCAGGTCGTCGCCGACGGCCTCGCGGACCAGGGAGTGCCGGAAGCGGTAGCCGTCGCCGTCGGGCGACGGGAGCAGGATGTTGGCGCCGACGGCGGCGCGCAGCGCCTCGATCAGGTCGTCCTCGGCGAGCCCGGCGACCGCGGCGAGCAGCGGGTACTCGACGGTCGAGCCGCCCTCGGCGACGATCCGTGCCACCCGTTGGGTCTCCTCGGGCAGTTCTTCGACGCGTACGAGGAGGAGGTCGCGCAGTGAGTCGCTGAGGCTCGCGCAGCTGCTGCCGTGCGAGGCGACGGCGAGTTCCTCGACGAAGAAGGCGTTGCCGTCCGAGCGGTCGAAGATGTCGTCGACGAGTTTCTGGGTGGGTTCGGCGTCGAGGATGCCGGCCATCTGGCGGGCGACCTCGGCCCTGCTGAAGCGGGCGAGTTCGACGCGGCGCACGGTCCGCAGCCGGTCCAGTTCGGCGAGGAGGGGGCGCAGGGGGTGGCGGCGGTGTATGTCGTCGGCGCGGTAGGTGGCGACGATGACGAGGTTGCCGCCGCGCAGGTTGCGGAAGAGGTAGGCGAGGAGGTGGCGGGTCGAGGCGTCGGCCCAGTGCAGGTCCTCCAGGGCGACGACGACCGGGCGGTCGGCGGCGAGCCGCTCCAGGAGGCGGGCGGTCAGCTCGAAGAGCCGGGCCATGCCTTCTTCGTCGTGGTGGGCGTCGGTGCCGCGGCGGCGCTGCGGGGCCTCGCCCAGTTCGGGCAGGAGGCGGGCCAGTTCGCCTTCCTGGTCGGCTACCGCGGCGTCCATCTCGTCGGGGAGCTGGCGGCGCAGTGCGCGCAGGGCGCTGGAGAAGGGGGCGAACGGCAGTCCGTCGGCGCCGATCTCGACGCAGCCGCCGAGCGCGACGACGGCGCCTTCGGCGCGTGCCGCCGCGGTGAACTCCTCGACGAGGCGCGTCTTGCCGACGCCCGCCTCGCCGCCGAGCAGCAATGCCTGCGGCTCGCCCGTGCCGGGGGTGCTTCCCTTGGCACGGGCGAGTGCGTCGTTCAGTACGCCCAGTTCGTCGGAGCGGCCGACGAAGACGGGGCTTACGGACCTGGTCTCCACAGGCGTGAGCATCGCACAGGGTGTGCGCCTGATGGCAGCGGATATCGCTCTGCCCTGGGCAGATGGCGTCGTGCCCGGAGCGTTGGGCATCACGCGGCCCGCGTGAAGCGGCTGCGGCGGGGAGTGCTGATCACCCGCCCCTCGGTTTCTTCGCGCGCCGATCGGCGGGTGGTGCGGGAGGCGCGGGCCTCGCGCAGGAGGCGGCGGTGGTCGGCCTCGCGGGTGAGGTCGGCGGCGTGCAGCTGGTGCATCTCGTACTCGAACATGTGAGGCTCCCCTGGTCTGACCTGAGTTCGGTCTTCGGCTTCGCTTTCTGCGATGCCTTGACTCTCGTCTGCCAGGGGGGTGCGGCACATCGGGAAGGTGCCGCATGTTGCGGGGGTGGGGGGCCTTAGACGCCGGAGAGGCCCGATGATCGGGCCTCTCCGGCGTCTAAGGCCCCCGCTGATGCGCCGGCTAACTCGCGGACGGCAGGCCCAGCAGCAGGTCCGAGTACTTGGCGATGGCCAGGAGCAGGCCGATGACGCCCAGGGCGACGCCTGCCCAGGCCACCGACTTGATCCACGGTGCCTGTTCCTTGGCGGGGGCGCCGAAGGCGGGCCGGACGAGGACCAGGAAGCCGACGAGCAGCGCGGCGAGCGCGAAGGCGCCGGCGACCAGGGCCGTGATCTTCCATGAGTCGCCGTACAGGGCCTGGATCTGGTTGGCGACGCTGGCCGACTGCGAGGTCTCCAGCTGTCCGACGATGTTCGAACGCGCCGCGGCGACCGTGCCGACCCAGCCGCCGGAGAGGCCGATCACGCCGAGCGCGGCGGAGACCACGGCTGCGGCGCCCTGGCCGACACCACTGGACGCCTTCACGTCAGAGGCGTCCTCAGACTCAGACTCAGACTCAGCCTCAGACCCAGAAGCAGCCTCAGCCTCGACCTCAGCGGCGTCCTCAGGCTCAGCCTCAGCCTCGGCCTTCTCGACCTTCTCGGCAGCCTCCGCAGCCTCAACCTCCGCGGCCTCAGCCGCCTCCGCACCGTTCTCGTCAACTGTCTTCGTTCCCATGCCCCGCACCGTACGGACGGAGTCTGAGAGCTTGCTTAACGAACGCTGTGACCTGTGTCTGCCGCGCCCTCGGCCTCTCGCGCCGCGCGCCATTCCGGTGCCAGGACCGACCAGACCTCCATGTCGTGCCGTACGCCCTGCCAGGGGAAGCACTCCCGCAGTACGCCGTCCTTCGTCAGGCCGAGGCGCTTGGCCACCGCGATGCTGGGGGCGTTCTCGGTGGAGACCAGCCACTCGACGCGGTGCATGCCGCGCTCGAACACGGCCCAGTCGACGAGGACCCGCGCCGCCCTGGAGACCAGACCGCGGCCGGTCGCGGAGGGTTCGAGCCAGACGCCGACCTCACAGGACTCCGTGGCCGTGTCGAAGATCCGGAAGAGGACTCCGCCGACGAGCGTGCCCTCGAGCCAGATGCCGTAGAGGCGGCCGGTGTCGGCGGCCTGCTTGTCCGCGTACGCCTGGAGCCGCTCGCGGGCCGATTCCAGGTCGGTCACCAGTGCGGTCAGTGGTACCCAGGGGCCCGCGTACTCGCGTGCCCGCTCGATGTGCGTGAGGAACTCTTCCGCCTGCCACGGCTCGATGGGCCGCAGTTCAGCGCCCTCGCCCAGCGATATCGCGAACATCCTGCTCCTTCAATCCGTCCGAATCGACGCGGACGTCGGCGTCGGCGTCGACGACGTGGAGGTCGACGACGGAGACCGCGGAACCGTCTCGCGTGCCCCGTTCCAGAGGGATCTTCGCACTCGTGGCGGCGGTATTCGAACGACATTCCGGCGGCTCGATGCTGATGCGCGGCAGCCAGCGGTCGAGGCTGCGCGGCAGCCACCAGTTGGCGCCGCCGAGCATGTGCATCAGGGCGGGCACCAGGAGCGTACGGAGCACGAACGCGTCGAGGGCGACGGCCGCGGCGAGGCCGATGCCGAACATCGCGATGACCCGGTCGCCGCTGAGGACGAAGGCCAGGAACACCGAGATCATGATGACGGCCGCCGAGTTGATCACCCGGCTCGTCTCGGCGAGGCCGACCCGGACGGCCCGCCGGTTGTCGCCGGTCTCCAGCCACTCCTCGTACATCCGGCTGACCAGGAAGACCTGGTAGTCCATGGAGAGCCCGAAGAGGACGGACACCATGATCACGGGAAGGAAGGGCTCGATCGGGCCCGCCGACCCGAGGCCGAGCAGTTCGCTCCCCCAGCCCCACTGGAAGATCGCGACGACGATCCCGAAGGCGGAGGCCACGGCCGCGACGTTCATCGCGGCGGCCTTCAGCGGGATGCCGATCGAGCGGAAGGCGAGCAGGAGCAGCACACAGCCCAGGCCGATCACCACGCCCACGAAGAGCGGCAGCTTGCCGACGATGACCTCGGCGAAGTCGTCGTAACTGGCGGTGACGCCGCCGACGTGCAGGTCGAGCGTGGTGCCGTACTCGGTGTCCGGGAGCACGTCGTCGCGGAGCCGGTCGACGAGTTCGCTGGTCCGCTCGGACTGCGGGGAGGAATCCGGTACGACGGTGAGGAAGGCGGACTTGCCGTCGGCGTCATAGGTGACGGGGCTGACGGAGGCGACGCCCTGGGTCGACTCGAGGGTGGACCCCAGGTCCTCCAGGGCGACCCGGTCCTCGGCCGTGTCCACCCCGGTGACCAGGGTCAGCGGGCCGTTCACGCCGGGTCCGAAGCCGTCGGCGAGCAGGTCGTAGGCCTGGCGTGTGGTGGTCGACGCCGGGTTGTTGCCCTGGTCGGAGGTGCCCAGGTGCAGGGAGAGCGTGGGCAGCGCGAGCACCGCCATCACGGCGACGGCGACGACGCCGAGGAGCTTGGGGTGCCGCTCCACGAAGGCGGACCAGCGGGCGGCGATCCCGGTCGGCAGCTCGGGGGCGGGCCCGTGCTCGGCGAGCCGGCGGCGTTCGCGGCGGCTGAGCGCGCGCGGCCCTATCCACGCGAGGAGGGCGGGCAGCAGGGTCACGGAGGCGGCGACGGTGAGGATCACCGTCAGTGAGGCCGCGATCGCGACGCCGTTGAGGAAGCTGAGCCGCAGGATGAGCATCCCGAGCAGCGCGATGCAGACGGTGGCGCCCGCGAAGACGACGGCGCGCCCGGTGGTGGCCACGGCCCGTTCGGCGGCGACGGCCACCGGCAGGCCCTGTTTGAGGCCCTTGCGGTGTCTGGTCACGATGAACAGGGCGTAGTCGATGCCGACGCCGAGCCCGATCAGGGTGCCCAGCATCGGTGCGAAGTCCGCGACGGTCATGAAGTGGCCGAGCAGCACGATGCCCGCGTACGCGGTGCCGACCGAGACCAGGGCGGTCGCGATGGGCAGGATCGACGCGGCGAGCGAGCCGAAGGCGAGGAAGAGGACCACGGCGGCGACGGCGACGCCGACGATCTCGGCGGTCTGTGCGCTCTTGGACTCGGTGAGGCCGACGGCGGTGCCGCCGAGCTCGACCTGGAGGCGGTCCGACTCGGCGGCCTTCGCGGTGTCGACCAGGGCCTGGGCGTCCGCCTTGGCGATGTCGTCGGCCTGCTCGTGGAAGGTGACGGTGGCGTACGCGATGCGGCCGTCGGCGCTGATCCTGGCGTCGCCCCCCTTGTCGTAGGGACCGGCCACGGAGGCCACGCCGGGCAGCTCGGAGATCTGGTCGAGGGCGTCGGTCATCGTCTGTTCGACGTCGGCCGCGCGCACGGTCGTGCCCGCGGCGGTCTTCCAGACGACGGTGTCGCTGTCGCCGCCGAGGCCGCCGAAGCCCTGGTCGAGGAGCTGGGTGGCGCGGCCCGACTCGGTGCCCGGCACCTCGTAGTCGTTCGAGTACGCGGATCCGGCGACGGCCGCGGCGCTCGCGGCGCCGCCGAGCGTGACGAGCCACAGCAGTACTGCGAGGAGGCGGTGCCTGACACACCACCGAGCGAGTGCTGCCACTGACTGGCTCCCTGGGATGGTTCGTGGATCTTTATCGGGAACAGCCGTGAATGAACTGATCAGCCCGCAAAGAACGCATGGGTGCCGACTTCGGCACCGCAGCCACTCTGACAGTCCCGGGAGATCCTTTGCCCCTTTCGTGGCAATGGTCACAGGGAAGCAAAGAGCGTGCGGAAGTCATATGAACACTCCCGCACGCTCCCGTGCGCCCCGGCGTCACACCGTTGGGCCCGTGTGTCAGCCGGAGACGCTCGCGCGCCCGTTCTCGATGTGCCCCATCAGCCTGCGCCGGAATGCGGGCTCGCCCGCGGCCGTCACCTCGACGTCGTACCAGCCGTGCTCGGCGCCCGTCGGCCAGGCGACGGTGCGGCTGCTGCCCGCCTTCACCCGGACGGTCCGCGTCCGCGACCGGGCGTCCGCCTCGTCGACGTATCCGAGCGGCTTGACCGTGAAGACCAGCCCCTCGTGTCCGCGATTGGCCAGCGTGAGGTGGATCTCGCGGCGGGTGATCGCGGAGCTGAGCCGCGCGCCGCCGTCCTTGGAGCCGGTGAATTCGCGCCGGAAGCCGCCCGGCCCGGTGATCGTGAAGTCGTACGCGTCCTTGGCGACGGGCACGCTCCAGGAGCCTTCGCGTACGACGTCCTGGTGGCGCGGGGCCGGGAACTCACCGGCGTACGGGTAGAGCGCGAAGTGCGCGCTGGAGCTGCCGCCGTTGCGCAGGCGCACCGTGAGGCTGCCGTCCTTGGCCGGCTTCACGTCGGCGTCCGGCTGGTAGGGCAGCGGGCGGGCGGGGCGGCTGCCCGGCTCCTGGACCGGCATGGACTGCTTCAGGGGCGGCTGCGGGGCCCAGCGCCCGCTGAACCCGGGGATGGCGCCGGGCTGGTCGACGTCGGGCTGCTTGTGGCCGCGCCGGAAGTCGAAGGCGCCGGTGAGGTCGCCGGTGACCTTGCGGCGCCAGGCGCTGATGTTGGGCTCCTTCACGCCGGTCCACTTCTCCAGGAAGCGCACCACGGAGGTGTGGTCGAAGACCTCGGAGCAGACGTAGCCGCCCACGGTCCACGGCGAGACGACGAGCATCGGAACCCGCACGCCGAGCCCGGTCGGCTTGCCGTCCCAGCGCTCCTCCTGCTCCTCTGCCGAGTCCCCGCCGGGCACGGGCGGCGGGACGTGGTCGAAGAAGCCGTCGTTCTCGTCGTAGTTGATGAAGACGGCGGTGCGGCGCCACACCTCGGGGTGCGAGGCGAGGGCGTCGAGGACCTTGTAGACGATGGTCGCGCTGTGGATCGGCGAGGAGACGCTGGGGTGCTCGGAGTCGAGCGCCGACGGCACGAGATAGCTGACCTTCGCGAGCTTCCCGCCCGCGACGTCGTTGGCGAACTCCTCGGCGAGCTTGCCGGTGGGCACCCGCCGCAGGCCCCGCTCGAAGAGCGACTTCTCCGCCTTGGTGAGGGTCGCGACGCCCTCCTCCAACTGCGCGAGCAGCTTCTCCCGCTCGGCCTCGTCCTTGGCGTCGCGGACCTTGGCGTAGAAGGCCTCCATGAAGGTGAGGCCGGTCTTGGCGAGGACCTTCTTGGCGATCGCCTTGAAGGTGGTGAAGAACTCGATCTGGTTGTCGGTGAAGTTCTCCCACTCCGTGTACGTCTGCCAGCTCACGCCCGCCTTCTCCAGGCGCTCCGCGTACGTACCCCAGTCGTAGCCGGGGTGCTTGCCCTCGTCGTACGCGTCGTTCTCGACGGCACGGGTGCCGTCCGCCTCGAAGCCGGTCTTGCCGCTCCACAGGTGGTTGCGGTTGGGGCTGGTGGAGGTGTGGATGGAGGAGTGGTAGGCGTCGCAGACGGTGAAGGTGTCGGCGAGTTCGTAGTGCAGCGGGATGTCCTCGCGCGTGTAGTACGCCATGCAGGCCGCCGTCTTGGCGGTGATCCAGCCGTCCGTCCAGCCCTCGTGCCAGGCCTTGGCGCCGCCGCTCCAGGAGTGGTCGAGGGCACCGATGTACTGCAGGTCCTTCTTCTGCGCCGCGGCGGCTTCCCTGACGGGGAAGGGCAGGATGGTGCGCAGCACGCCCGGCTGCTCGAACACCGGCTTCCCGCCGGGGAGCCGGATGGCGTTGCGGTCACCGAAGCCGCGTACGCCGCGCAGGGTCCCGAAGTAGTGGTCGAAGGACCTGTTCTCCTGCATCAGGATGACGACGTGCTCGATCGAGTCGAGCCCACCGCCGCCCTGGGGTCGCTCCTGCGCCAGTGCCTGCTGCAGCGAGGGCGGCAGGAACGATCCGACGGCGGCGGCGCCGAGTGCGCCACCGCCGACCGCCATCAGCCGCCTGCGCGATATCTCCGGGGACACGTACGACCTCCAGTCGACGCCAATGGTTCTCCGCTGATCCATTGGGTTGCTCGGCTGGGACGGTAGTGAGGAACGATGTCGCTGTGAAGACCTGGGGCCGAAGTGGACGTGAACGTCCGAGAGTTGTCGCCGGGCCCAGACGCGACAGGGGCGACGCACCCTGCGGTGCGTCGCCCCTGTTGTTCGCGTCCGGGAGGGTCAGCCCTCCACGCCCAGCTTCTCCAGGATCAGTTCCTTGACGCGGGCGGCGTCGGCCTGGCCGCGGGTGGCCTTCATGACCGCGCCGACCAGCGCGCCGACCGCCTGGACCTTGCCGCCGCGGATCTTGTCCGCGATCGCCGCGTTCCCGGCGATGGCCTCCTCGACGGCAGTCGTCAGCGCGCCCTCGTCGGATACGACCTTCAGGCCGCGCTTCTCGACGACCTCGTCCGGCGTGCCCTCGCCCGCGAGGACGCCCTCGAAGACCTGGCGGGCCAGCTTGTCGTTGAGGTCGCCCTTGGCGACGAGCTCGGCGACCCTGGCGACCTGCGCGGGCGTGACCGGCAGCTCCTCCAGGCTCTTGCCCGACTCGTTGGCATTGCGGGCCAGTTCGCCCATCCACCACTTGCGCGCGGCGGCCGAATCGGCACCCGCCTCGATCGTGGCGACGATCGGGTCGACCGCACCGGCGTTGAGGATCGACTGCATGTCGTGCTCGCTGACGCCCCACTCCTCGCGGAGGCGGTTGCGGCGCACGCGCGGCATCTCGGGGAGACCGGCGCGCAGCTCCTCGACCCAGGCGCGGGCCGGGGCCACGGGGACCAGGTCGGGCTCCGGGAAGTACCGGTAGTCCTCCGCGTTGTCCTTGATGCGGCCGGACGTCGTGGAGCCGTCGTCCTCGTGGAAGTGCCGGGTCTCCTGCACGATCGTGCCGCCGCCGTTCAGGACGGCCGCGTGGCGCTGGATCTCGAAGCGCGCCGCGCGCTCCACGGAACGGAGCGAGTTGACGTTCTTCGTCTCCGAACGCGTACCGAACTCCTCGCGCCCGTGCGGGCGCAGGGAGAGGTTCACGTCGCAGCGCATCTGGCCCTTGTCCATCCGGGCCTCGGACACGTCGAGCGCCTTGATGACCTCGCGCAGCTCCGCGACGTACGCCTTGGCGACCTCGGGGGCCCGCTCGCCCGCGCCCTCGATCGGCTTGGTGACGATCTCGATGAGCGGGATGCCGGCGCGGTTGTAGTCCAGGAGGGAGTGCGATGCGCCGTGGATACGGCCCGTCGCGCCGCCCACGTGGGTGGACTTGCCGGTGTCCTCCTCCATGTGGGCGCGCTCGATCTCCACGCGGAAGATCTCGCCGTCCTCCAGCTGGACGTCCAGATAGCCGTTGAAGGCGATCGGCTCGTCGTACTGGGAGGTCTGGAAGTTCTTCGGCATGTCCGGATAGAAGTAGTTCTTCCGGGCGAAGCGGCACCACTCGGCGATCTCGCAGTTCAGCGCGAGGCCGATCTTGATGGCCGACTCGACGCCGATCTCGTTGACGACCGGCAGGGCGCCGGGCAGGCCGAGACAGGTCGGGCAGGTCTGCGAGTTGGCGTCCTGCTTGAGCTCGGTGGAGCAGCCGCAGAACATCTTGGTCTTGGTGCCGAGCTCGACATGGACCTCAAGGCCCATGACGGGGTCGTACGTCGCGAGAGCGTCCTCGTACGACACCAGGTCAGTCGTGGTGGTCACGGTGAAACTTTCCCTCTCAGCCCAGCAGGACGTCGTCGTCGCCCAGGCGCTTGAGCTCCCGGTAGAGGATCGCCAGGCCGGTAACGATGGCGGCGGCGGACACGGCGGCGTCGACGAGACGCAGGGTGTCGTTGTCGTTGCGGGCCAGCTTCGCCTGCTTCGCGACGCTGATCGCGCCGAAGGCGGTGCTGGCCAGCGAGACATAGACGCCGGTCTTGGACTTCTTGAAGTTCTTGGCCTTCTTTGCCATGGCACTCACAGCGACGGAGCCTCCTCAAGCAGCGGGTGGCCCCACTTTTCCACGAAGGCGGCCTCGACGGCGGCGCCCACCTTGTACAGGCGGTCGTCCTTCATGGTGGGGGCGATGATCTGCAGGCCGACGGGCAGGCCGTCCTCCGGGGCGAGACCGCAGGGCAGCGACATGGCCGCGTTGCCCGCCATGTTCGACGGGATGGTGCACACGTCCGCGAGGTACATCGCCATCGGGTCGTCGGCGCGCTCGCCGATCGGGAAGGCGGTGGTGGGCGTCGCGGGCGACACGATGACGTCGACCTGCTCGAAGGCCTTCTCGAAGTCCTTCGTGATCAGCGTGCGGACCTTCTGGGCGCTTCCGTAGTACGCGTCGTAGTAGCCGGAGCTCAGGGCGTACGTGCCCAGGATGATGCGGCGCTTGACCTCGTCGCCGAATCCGGCCTCGCGGGTCAGCGCGGTGACGTCCTCGGCGGACTTCGTGCCGTCGTCGCCGACGCGCAGGCCGTAGCGCATGGCGTCGAAGCGGGCCAGGTTGGACGAGCACTCGCTCGGCGCGATCAGGTAGTACGCGGAGAGCGCCAGGTCGAAGGACGGGCAGTCCAGCTCGATGATCTCGGCGCCGAGCTCCTTGAGCAGCTCGACCGACTCGTCGAACCGCTGGACGACACCGGCCTGGTAGCCCTCGCCGCGGAACTGCTTGACGACGCCGACGCGCATGCCCTGTACGGAGCCGTTGCGCGCGGCCTCGACGACCGCGGGGACCGGGGCGTCGATGGACGTGGAGTCGAGCGGGTCGTGCCCGGCGATGGCCTCGTGCAGCAGCGCGGCGTCCAGGACCGTGCGGGCGCAGGGGCCGCCCTGGTCGAGGGAGGACGAGAACGCGACCATGCCGTAGCGGGAGACGCCGCCGTAGGTGGGCTTGACGCCGACGGTGCCGGTGACGGCGGCGGGCTGGCGGATGGAGCCGCCGGTGTCCGTGCCAATGGCGAGGGGGGCCTCGTAGGCGGCGAGGGCGGCGCTGGAGCCGCCGCCCGATCCGCCGGGGATGCGGGTGAGGTCCCAGGGGTTGCCGGTGGGCCCGTACGCGCTGTTCTCCGTCGACGACCCCATGGCGAACTCGTCCATGTTGGTCTTGCCGAGGATGACGACGTCGGCGGCCTTGAGGTTCTTCACCAGGGTCGCGTCGTAGGGCGGGATCCAGCCCTCGAGGATCTTGGAACCGACGGTGGTCGGGATCCCCTGGGTCGTGAAGATGTCCTTGAGCGCGAGCGGTACGCCGGCCAGCGGGCCGAGCTTCTCGCCCTTGGCGCGCTTCTCGTCGACGGCGCGGGCCTGCGCGAGGGCACCCTCACGGTCGACGTGCAGGAAGGCGTGCACCTTCTCGTCGACGGCCTCGATGCGGGCCAGGTGGGCCTCGGTGACCTCGACGGCGGTGAGGCTGCCGTCGGCGATCTTCGCGGCGATCTCTGCCGCGGTGAGCTTGATGATGTTGCTGTCCGTCATGATCTTTTAGTCCTCCCCCAGGATCTGCGGCACCTTGAAACGCTGCTGCTCCTGGGCCGGGGCTCCGGAGAGCGCCTGCTCGGGGGTGAGCGACGGACGGACCTCGTCCGCGCGCATGACGTTCGTCAGCGGCAGCGGGTGCGAGGTCGGCGGTACGTCTTGGTCGGCGACCTCGGAGACGCGGGCGACCGCGCCGATGATGTCGTCGAGCTGTCCGGCGAAGTGGTCGAGCTCCTCGGCCTTCAGCTCCAGACGTGCAAGGCGGGCGAGGTGGGCGACCTCCTCGCGCGTGATGCCAGGCATGCGGCGATCCTCAGGGGTGAGTGTGTGGTTTGTGGCCCCAATCCTATGGGGCCGCACGGGGTGCCCCGAAACGGATTCCCCGCCGGGGGCGGGACGGCGCCTGGCGGGGGCTCGGGGTGCGGCCTGGGGGAGCCCCGCGAGGGTCTGGGCGGGGCCCGGTGCTGAGGGCTCGGGACGCCGATCGCCGCTACTTCGCGATGTCCGCGCCGGTCTCCGCGGCCGTTTCTGCCGCTGCCGCCGCTTCCTCCGCGGCGACGTCCACGGGGCGGCGCCAGCCTCGGGACTCGCGGGCGCGCAGCCAGGCCGTGGTCTCGTCGGCCGGCATGGCGGCGGCGACCAGCCAGCCCTGTACCGCGTCGCAGCCGAGGTCCCGCAGCCGCTCCCAGGTCTCGTCGTCCTCCACGCCCTCGGCGACGACGAGCAGGCCGAGGGAGTGCGCGAGGTCGACGGTGCAGCGGACGATCTCCGCGTCCTCGGTGTCGACGGCGAGGCGGGCGACGAAGGAGCGGTCGATCTTCAGCTCGCTGACGGGGAGGCGGCGCAGGTGCACCAGCGAGGAGTACCCGGTGCCGAAGTCGTCCAGGGACATCTTCACGCCGTGGCCGGTCAGCCCCGCCAGGGTGTCGGCGGCCCGCTGCGGGTCCTCCAGGAGCACATGCTCCGTTATCTCCAGTTGCAGCGCGCCCGCCGGTACGCCGTGCCGGGCCAGGCGGGCGGCGACCGCGCCGGCGAAGCCGGGTGTGTGGACGTCGCGCGGCGAGACGTTGACGGCGACCGGGACCTTCAGGCCCTGCGCCTGCCACTTCGCGACCTGGCCGAGGGCGGTCTCCAGGACGTACTCCGTCAGGTGCGGCATGAGGCCGGAGGACTCGGCGATGGCGATGAACTCGTCCGGCGGCACCTTGCCGCGCTCCGGGTGCACCCAGCGCACCAGCGCCTCCAGGCCCGCGACCTTCCCGTCGAAGCGGACCTTCGGCTGGTAGTGCAGCTCGACGTCGCCCGCGTCCAGCGCGCGCCGCAGATCGCCCAAGAGGCCGAGGCGGTCGGGGGTGTTGGAGTCCCGCTTCGACTCGTACACCTCCACGCCCGTGCGGTCCCGCTTGGCCTGGTACATCGCGACATCCGCCCGGCGCAGCAGCCCCTCCGCGTCCAGCGCGTGGTCGGGGAAGACGGCGAGCCCGGCGCTGGCCTCCAGGACCAGCGTCAGTCCGTCCAGGTCGAGCGGCGAGCCGAGCGCGGCGACCAGGTTGCGGGCCACTCGGGTGGCGGACGTCGTGGAGTCGGCGACCGGGAGCAGCACGGCGAACTCGTCGCCGCCGAGCCGCGCGGCCTCCGCGCCCCGCGGCAGCGCGAGCCGGAGCCGGTCGGCGATCTGCAGGAGCAGCCGGTCGCCCGCGAGATGCCCGAGGGTGTCGTTGACCGAACGGAAACGGTCCATGTCGATCAGCATCAGGGCGGACCGCGCCCCGATCCGCTCGGCGTCGTCCAGGGCCGTCCAGGTCCGCTCCAGGAGCCACTGCCGGTTGGGCAGTCCGGTGAGCGGGTCGCGCAGCTGCTCCTCGGCCCTGGCCCGGGCGATCCACAGCGTCGAGTCGAGCGCGACGAGGGGAATCGCGAAGAGCGGGAGCAGCAGCGGCGTCGACGCGGCGACCACACAGATCAGCGGCGCGATGCCGAGCAGCGCCACGCCGACCAGGCCCTGGCGGACCAGGGCGGTGCGGGTGACCGTGGGCAGCGCGCCGGTGCGCGGCGCATGGACGTACCAGAGCAGGACCCGCGTGACCGCGAGGTAGGCGATCGCGGCGAGCGCCACCTCGGGGGCGGAGTAGATGTCCCAGGTCTCGGGGAGCCAGGGCGACTCCGCCGTCGGCACCGTGCCGAACGCGGCCATGGCGAGGGCGCCCGCGCCGATGCCGAGGATGTCGACGGCGCCGTGCAGGATGCCCTGGCGCCAGCGGTGGCGGCGGGCGATGCCGACCAGGACGACGACGGTGAGGCTGACCATTCCGGCGGGCACCCAGCCGTACAGGAGCAGCACGGCGACGGTGAGCGCGCCGCCCGATCCGGTGCCGCCCCACCAGCGGTCGCGGCCGAGCGCGACGAGGTGGCCGACGATGAAGCCCGTGAGGACGGCGAGGGACCAGCCGACGGTGCCGGACGGGAACAGCGCGTGGTGTCCGGTGAAGGCGTGGAAGAAGCCGGCGCCGAGAACCACGGCTGCCGTCGCCACCACGGCGACCGGAAGGACCGGCCAGGGGTCGCGCCCGTCCGCCGGATGGTCGGCGCCGTGCTCGTCGGTGCCCCGCCACGCCTGCGACCGCCATCCGGAACGGCCGCCCTGACCGGAGCTCTGGCCCGCCGCGTCCCAGCCGCCGTCGCCGGCGTTCGCCCGCCCCGCGGTGCCCAGTTCCTGATTGGTGCATCCGGCGACCGTGCTCCACGCCCGCTCGCGGCGCTCAACTGCGGTGCCCGGCACGGCGGCGGGGCCGCTCTCCACCACGCGCGCCGCCCGGCGTCTGCGGAGCCACGCGCCCGCCCCGCGCCGCAGGCGCGCGCGCAGCCGGGAGTCCGGGGCGGCGCTCTCGGTCGGTTCCATTCCCGTCCCTCTCACAGCCGGCGGTGCACACGCCACGCGGACTTGGTCCAGCGGACAGCCGCGTCTGGGTGTCACGGCAGGCGCACACCTCAACAGTAGGCCGCAGAAGGCTTCCACGGGCAGCGGTCCACAACGGTTGCCCGAATGCGACCCGGCCACCCGTATGCATCTGGTATGCGCTGAACGGGTGGCCTTCAACCGCTACTCCTCGGTCGGAAGCGCGACTTCCTTCGCCGCGTCCGGCCCCTGTGCCAGCAGGACGGCGAAGCCTTCCTCGTTGAGAACCGGAACCTTCAGCTGCATGGCCTTGTCGTACTTCGATCCAGGGTTGTCCCCCACAACAACGAAAGCCGTCTTCTTGGAAACGGAACCGGTCACCTTCGCGCCGAGGCTCTGCAGCGCATCTTTTGCGCCATCCCGCGTGTGGTTCTCCAGTGTTCCGGTGACGACGACCGTGAGGCCTTCGAGCGGACGCGGCCCCTCGTCCTCTCCCCCGCCCTCTTCCTCCATACGGACCCCGGCAGCCCGCCACTTGCGCAGGATCTCCCGGTGCCACTCCTCCTCGAACCACTGCTTCAGGGAGGCCGCGATGGTCGGCCCGACGCCCTCGACGGCGGCCAGCTCCTCCTCCGTGGCCTGCTCGATCCGGTCGATCGACCGGAACTCGCGGGCCAGCGCCTCGGCCGCGACCGGTCCGACGTGGCGGATGGAGAGGCCCGTGATGATGCGGGCGAGGGGGCGCTCCTTGGCCGCCGCGATGTTCTCCAGCATCGAGACCGCGTTCTTCTTCGCCTCGCCCTGCTGGTTGGCGAAGACCGTGGCGATCTTCTCCTCGCCGGTCTTCGGGTCGCGCTTGGGCAGACCGCTGTCCTGGTCCAGTACGTACGCCTTGATGGGCAGGAGCCGTTCGATGGTGAGGTCGAAGATGTCGCCCTCGTCGAGGATCGGCGGCTCGGAGGGTTCGAGCGGCTTGGTGAGCGCGGCCGCCGCGACGTATCCGAAGTTCTCGATGTCCAGGCACTTGCGGCCCGCGAGGTAGAAGAGACGTTCACGCAACTGGGCCGGGCACGACTGGGCGTTGGGGCAGCGGAGGTCGATGTCGCCCTCCTTCATCGGCCGCAGCGCCGTCCCGCACTCGGGGCACTCGGCGGGCATCACGAACTCCCGCTCGGTGCCGTCGCGCAGGTCGGCGACCGGTCCGAGGATCTCCGGGATGACGTCGCCCGCCTTGCGCAGGACGACCGTGTCCCCGATGAAGACGCCCTTCTTCTTCACCACGTCCTGGTTGTGCAGTGTCGCGAACTCGACCTCGGATCCGGCCACGGTGACCGGCTCCACCTGCGCGTACGGGGTGACGCGGCCGGTGCGGCCGACGCCCACGCGGATGTTGACCAGCTTGGTGTTGACCTCCTCCGGGGCGTACTTCCAGGCGATCGCCCAGCGCGGGGCTCGGGAGGTCGAGCCGAGGCGGCCCTGGAGCGGGATCTCGTCGAGCTTCACGACGACGCCGTCGATCTCGTGCTCCACGGCGGAGTGGCGGTTCTCGCCGAAGTACGTGATGAACTCCCGTACGCCGTCGAGCCCTTGGACCACCTTGTTGTGCTGGGCGGTGGGCAGGCCCCAGTCGTGGAGCAGCTGATAGGCGTGGCTCAGGCAGTCGATGTCGAAGCCCTCGCGGGCGCCGATGCCGTGCACCACCATGTGCAGCGGGCGCGTGGCGGTGACTCTGGGGTCCTTCTGGCGCAGGGAACCCGCCGCCGCGTTGCGCGGGTTGGCGAAGGGCTTGTCGCCCGCCTCGACCAGGCGGGCGTTCAGCTCCTCGAACTTCTCCATGGGGAAGAAGACCTCGCCGCGGATCTCGACGAGGGCCGGGATGTCGTCGCCCTTCAGGCGGTCGGGGATGTCCGCGATCGTGCGGACGTTCGGCGTGATGTCCTCGCCGGTCCGGCCGTCGCCGCGGGTCGCCGCGCGGGTGAGCTTCCCGTCCTCGTACGTCAGGTTCACGGCGAGGCCGTCGACCTTCAGTTCGCACAGGAAGTGGTACTCGCTCGTGCCGACGTCCTTGGCGACGCGCTCGGCCCAGGCGGCGAGTTCCTCGTCGTCGAAGGCGTTGTCGAGGGAGAGCATGCGCTCGCGGTGCTCGACGGAGGTGAAGTCCGTCTCGTACGCCCCGGCGACCTTCTGGGTGGGCGAATCGGGCGTACGCAGCTCGGTGTACTGCTCCTCCAGGGCCTCGAGCGAGCGAAGGAGCTTGTCGAACTCGGCGTCGCTGACGACCGGTTGGTCGTTCACGTAGTACCGGAAGCGGTGCTCCTCGATCTGTTCGGCCAGCTGGGCATGCTGATCCCGTGCCTCGGCGGGCACAGAGCCTTGCTGTTCGACAGCCACCGTTTCGTCCTCCCGTTACGTCATACCCAATTACTCAGGGTTGTCCGCGAGTGATCTCGCCGCCCTGGCGCAGTGGGCGAGCACCGAGCGTGCGTACGCGGGAGACGCCCCCGCGAGACCGCACGACGGAGTGACCACGACCGACTCCGCGAGAGATCCCGGATTCAGCCCCAGCCTGCGCCACAGCGTCCTGACACCCATGACGCTACCGGCAGGGTCTGACAATCGGCCGTCCACGCCCGCCACGACACCGGCGAAGAGCTTCGTGCCGCCCTCGACGGCCTCGCCGATCGCCTCGTCGTCACGCTCGGTGAGGAGCGAGAAGTCGAACGAGATGGCGTCGGCGCCGGCCCGGCGCAGCAGCGCGAACGGCACGTCGGGCGCGCAGGAGTGCACGACCGTGGGCCCGTCATGGACGCCGACGACGTCCCGCAGGGTGCTCTCCACGAGCTGCCGGTCCACGGCCCGGTGGGTGCGGTACTCGCTGGCGGTCTTGATCTGCCCGCGCAGCACGGCGATCAGCGAGGGCTCGTCGAGCTGGAGCACGATCGTGGCGCCGGGGATCCGGCGGCGTACGTCCGCGAGATGGGCGCTCAGCCCCTCCGCGAGCGATCCGGCCAGGTCACGGCAGGCGCCGGGGTCGGAGAGGGCGGCCTCGCCGTTCTTCAGCTCCAGGGCCGCGGCAAGCGTCCACGGTCCGACGGCCTGCACCTTGAGCGGCCCCTCGTACCCCTGGGTGAACTCCTCCAGGGCGTCGAGGTCCTCGCCGAGCCAGGCCTTGGCCCGCCGGGTGTCGCGGCCCGGCCGGTCGCCGATCCGCCAGCCGCTGGGCTCCACGCGCGCGTAGAGGTCGACGAGCAGCCCGGCGGTCCGGCCGATCATGTCGGCGCCGGGTCCGCGGGCGGGCAGCTCCGCGAGGTACGGGAAGTCCTCGAAGCTGCCGGTGACGGTCTTCGCGGCCTCGCGGGCGTCGCCGCCGGGCATGGACCCGACGCCGGTGGCGGGGCCGAAGCTGGGCTCGCTCACCGTCCGGGCCGCACCGTCAGGTCGTTGACCTCCGCGTCGCGCGGCAGGTCCAGGGCCATCACGACCGTCGTGGCCACCGACTCCGGGTCGATGAAGCGGGCGGGGTCGTACTCCTTGCCCTCCTGCTGGTGCACCTTGGCCTGCATGGCGCTCGCGGTGCGGCCCGGGTAGACGGAGGTGACCCGGACGCCGTTGCCGTGCTCCTCGGCGCGCAGGGAGTCGGCGAGCGCCTTGAGGCCGTGCTTGGAGGCGGCGTACGCGGACCAGTCGGCGTGCGCGTTCAGGCCCGCGCCCGAGTTGACGAAGACCACGTGGCCCTGGGTGACGCGGAGCTGCGGCAGGAAGTGCCGGGTCAGCTCGGCGGGGGCGATGAGGTTGACGTTGAGCTGGTGGTGCCAGGACTTGGGGGTGAGATCACCGACCCGGCCGAGGTCGACGACGCCCGCGATGTGCAGCAGGGAGTCCACCCGGTCGGGCAGGGACTGGTGGCCGAACGCCCAGGAGAGCCGGTCCGGGTCGGAGAGGTCGCCCACGAGCGTGCTCGACCCGGGGAACTGGGCCGCGAGTTCCTTCGCCCGTGCCGCGTCGCGTGCGTGCAGGACCAGTTCGTCGCCGCGTGCGTGCAGCCGGCGGGCGACGGCCGCGCCGATGCCGGAGCCGGCCCCGGTGATCACATGTGTTGCCATGCGTCCATCGTCGCACCCCGGCAGCGGCGGCTCAGCGCGTGCCCACGGACTCCTCCAGGTAGGCGAGGGCGCCGACCGGCTCCTCGGCGAAGAAGACCAGATCGGTCAGCGGGACGGGCAGGAAGCCCTCGTCCTCCATGCGGCGGAACTGCTCCCTCAAGCCGTCGTAGAAACCGGCCGAGTTGAGCAGCACGACCGGCTTGTCCGTCCTTCCGTGCTTCTTCAGCTCCAGGATCTCGGTCGCCTCGTCGAGCGTGCCCGTGCCGCCGACCATGATCACGACGGCGTCGGCCTTCTCCAGGAGCAGTGCCTTGCGCTCGGCGAGGTCACGCGCGATGACCATCTCGTCGGGCGCGGAGACGGCCCTGGCCTTGGCGGCGAGGAAGTCCACGGAGACGCCGGTGAGCCGGCCGCCGGCCTCCTGCACGCCGTCGGCGACGACCTTCATCAGGCCGCTCTCGGAACCGCCCCACACCAGGGTGTGTCCTGCCTTGCCGAGCAGCTCGGCGAAGTCGCGGGCGGGCTGGGTGTAGCGCTCGGGGAGATCGGCCGCGGAGAGGAAGACACAGATATTCATGCGCCCACCGTACGGTCCGCCTCCGACAATGGGAGCACCCACGAAGAAGGGCGTGACCATGACCGCAGGACACAAGATCACCGTCGAGCAGGGCGCCGATCACGTACGGGTGGTGCGTGACGGCCAGGTCGTCGCGGACAGCCGACGGCCCCTGCTGCTGCGCGAGACGGGCTACCCGGTGCGCTACTACCTCCCTCCGGAGGACGTACGCACGGATCTGCTGACCCCTTCGCAGACCACGACGTACTGCCCGTTCAAGGGCACGGCCTCCTACTGGTCGCTGCCCGGCGCGCGGGACACGGTCTGGGCCTATCCGGAGCCGAAGGACGCGGTGGCGCAGATCAAGGGCCACTTCTGCTTCTACGAGACGGAGGTCGTCGACGCGTAGGCCGTCGGGAGGGAGGCCGTCGCGGCGCAGGGCTCACTGCGCGGCGGCGAACGTCCTGCGGTAGGCGACCGGCGAGACGCCGAGGACGGAACGCATGTGCTGGCGCAGGGAGTTGCCGGTGCCGAACCCCGACCGGTGGGCCACCACGTCCACCGGCAGGTCGCTGGACTCCAGGAGCTGCCGGGCCAGTTCGATGCGCTGGGCGGTCAGCCAGCGGCCGGGCGGCATGCCGGTCTCCTCCTGGAAGCGGCGCGTGAAGGTCCGCAGGCTCATGCGCGCGTGCGCGGCCAACTCCCCCAGGGGAAGCGGTTCCTGGAGCCTTTCGAGCGCCCACGCGCGCGTGGCGGCCGTCGTGGCGAGCGTGGGCTCCGGGACGGGCCGTTCGATGTACTGCGCCTGCCCGCCGTCGCGCCAGGGCGGTACGACGCAGACGCGGGCGACGTGGTTGGCGACGGCCGCGCCGTGGTCGCGGCGCACGAGGTGCAGGCAGAGGTCGATGCCGGCCGCTACGCCCGCCGCGGTCAGCACGTCGCCGTCGTCCACGAAGAGCACGTCCGCGTCGACCTTGATCCTGGGGAAGGACCGCTGGAAGTCCTCGGCGACGTGCCAGTGCGTCGTCGCGGGGCGCCCGTCGAGGAGGCCGACGGCGGCTAGGACGTACGAGGCGTTGCAGAACGAGACGATGCGGGTGCCGGGCCGGATCCGCGCCAGGGCGGCCGTGACCGGTCCGGGCAGCTCGTGGCCCGGCATCCCCGTGTCGAACTCGCAGGTGGGCGTGATCACCACGGTGTCCGCCCGCTCCAGTGCCTCCGGGCCGTGCTCGGCCGCCACCGTGAACCCGGAGTCCGTGCGCACCGGTCGCCCGTCCACCGTGCAGACCTCGACGTCGTAGAGCCGCCTGCCGTGCTCGTCCTCCGCCGTGCCGAACACCCGGGACGGGATGCCCAGCTCGAAGGCGTACGCACCGTCGAGGGCGAGGACGGCCACCCGATGCGCCCCATGTGCCCCATGTGCACCACTGCTGGTCATGGCCGAATCCTGTCACATCATGGCCAAACTGCCAGCACTGCGCTTGCCCGTCCCGGCGCACTCTGGGTCCTCGAACCGCTCCGAAAGAGGAAAGCCATGAAGATGCGTGCCGTCAGCCCCCGCTCCTGGGGCGCCCCCGAGAACCTGGTCCCCGTGGAGGTGGACCGCCCCGAGCCCGGCCTCACCGAGATCCTGGTCCGCGTGCACGCCGCGGGCGTCAACCCGGTCGACTGGAAGACCCGCGCGGAGGGCGCCTTCGGCACCTGGGGGGAGACCCCGATCCTGGGGTACGACGTGTCGGGCGTCGTCGAGGAGGTGGGCCCCGGAGTGACCCTCTACCGGCCCGGCGACGAGGTGTTCGGCATGCCCCGCTTCCCCGAGCAGGCGGGCGGCTACGCCGAGTACGTCGCGGCACCCGCACGCCGCTTCGCCCCCAAGCCGGCCGGCGTCGACCACATCCAGGCGGCGGCCCTGCCGCTTGCGGCGCTCACCGCCTGGCAGGGCCTGATCGAGACGGCCGGGCTGCGCTCCGGACAGCGGGTCCTGATCCACGCGGCGGCCGGCGGCGTCGGCCACCTCGCCGTGCAGATCGCCAAGGCGCACGGTGCGTACGTCATCGGAACCGCACGCGAGGACAAGCACGACTTCCTGCGGGGCATCGGCGCCGACGAAGTCGTCGACTACGCGCGCGTGGACTTCACCGAGGCGGTCAGCGACGTGGACATCGTCCTGGACGGGGTGGGCGGCGCGTACGGCAACCGGTCCCTGGAGGTCCTGCGTCGCGGCGGCCACCTGGTCACGCTGCCCGACCCCGGCGGCCTCCCGGACCCCGCCCGCGCCGCGGAGCTCGGCGTGCATGCCGGGTGGACCGTCGTCGAGCCGGACCGCGCGGGGCTCCTGGAGATCGCCCGCCTGGTCGAGGAGGGCAGGCTGCGCGCCGAGATCGACACGGTGCTGCCCCTGGAGGACGCCGCGAAGGCCCACGCGTACGGCGAACGGGGCCGCACCCAGGGCAAGATCGTGCTCCGCGTCAGCTGACCTTCTCGCCCGCCGCGGGAAGCCGCGCCCCGGCGCCGGACGAACGCCGGACGAGCGCCGGGGCAGCCTGCCCTGCGTCACCGCGAGCACGGCGGCTCCCACCGGCGGACGCGGCGGCATCGGCCGGTTTCGCCGCCCAGGCGCGCTTCAACCGGTGGTTCAAGCGCGTGTACGGCATCACTCCGGCGATGCACCGGCGCGCCGACCCGCTGTCCGCCGCCCGGTCCGGAGGCGGGCCTCGACCGTCGCCCGGTCCGGGGTCAGGCCGCGGCCGTCGCCCGCTCCGGGGTCAGGCCGCGGCCGTCGCCCGATCCGTCGTCGCGATCGTCGCCGAGCCCACCACGCGCGTGCCGTCGTAGAGCACGACCGCCTGGCCGGGGGCCACGCCGCGTACGGGCTCGTCGAAGGAGACGCGCAGGGTGCCGTCGACGAGTTCGGCGGTGACCGGGGTCTCGTCGCCGTGCGCCCGCAGCTGCGCCGTGTACGTGCCGGGGCCCGTGGGGGCCGCGCCGCACCAGCGGGGCTTGATCGCCGTCAGGGACGAGACGTCCAGGGCGTCGACCGGGCCGACCGTCACCGTGTTGTTCACCGGGGAGATGTCCAGGACGTAGCGCGGCTTGCCGTCGGGGGCAGGGGTGCCGATCCGCAGGCCCTTGCGCTGGCCGATGGTGTAGCCGTAAGCGCCCTCGTGCGTGCCCAGCTTGTTGCCTTCGGTGTCCACGATGTCGCCCTCGGCCTTGCCGAGGCGGTCCGCGAGGAAGCCCTGGGTGTCGCCGTCCGCGATGAAGCAGATGTCGTGGCTGTCGGGCTTCTTCGCGACGGCGAGGCCGCGCTCCTCGGCCTCCGCGCGGATCTCCTCCTTGGTGGTGACCGTGTCACCGAGGGGGAACATCGCGTGGGCGAGCTGGCGGTCGTCCAGGACCCCGAGGACGTACGACTGGTCCTTGGCCATGTCCGAGGCGCGGTGCAGCTCGCGGGTGCCGTCCTCGTTGACGATCACCTTCGCGTAGTGGCCCGTGACGACCGCGTCGAAGCCGAGGGCGAGCGCCTTGTCCAGGAGCGCCGCGAACTTGATCTTCTCGTTGCAGCGCAGGCACGGGTTGGGGGTGCGCCCCGCCTCGTACTCGGCGATGAAGTCGTCGACCACGTCCTCGCGGAACCGCTCGGCGAGGTCCCAGACGTAGAACGGGATCCCGATGACGTCGGCGGCGCGGCGGGCGTCGCGGGAGTCCTCGATGGTGCAACAGCCCCGCGCGCCCGTGCGGAACGACTGCGGGTTCGCCGAGAGCGCCAGGTGCACTCCGGTCACGTCGTGCCCGGCTTCGGCGGCGCGGGCGGCGGCGACGGCGGAGTCCACGCCGCCGGACATGGCGGCGAGTACGCGGAGGGGGCGGGGGCGCTGCGGGGTCTGGGTCTCAGTCATAGCTCTAACAGGGTACGGGCCATCGGGAACCAGCTGCCCGTGAGTAAGCGTTGACGATCACATGGGGGAAGAACAGGACACGTCCCTGGGGGCGGAACGGGAAGCGGCGGCGGAGCCGAAGCGGCGGCGCCGGGGCGTCAACCGGCGCACGCTCCTGATCGGCGGCGGCGCCGCGGCCGTCGGCGCGGGCGTCCTGGCCAAGGAGGAGCTGGGCCGGTTGTGGTGGCGGCTGCCCGGCGTGGTCAAGAAGCGCAAGGAGGGCGAGGTCGACGCCAAGGGCGCGCAGTGGATCGCCGCGTCCGACTACAACTGGCGGCGCGCGGACCGGCCGGACGACTACGGAATCGACATGGTCGTCATCCATGTCGTCCAGGGTGGCTACGCGACGGCGCTGAGGGTCTTCAAGGACCCCGCCCACGGCGCGGCCGCGCACTACGTGATCCGCAAGGACGGGCACGTGGCGCAGATGATCCGCGAGCTGGACGTGGCGTTCCACGCGGGCAACAGGGGCTACAACGAACGGAGCGTCGGCATCGAGCACGAGGGCTTCGTCGACAAGAAGTCCTCGTTCACGGACGCGATGTACGAGTCGTCGGCGCGGCTCACGGCCGGCATCTGCGAGCGGTACGACATCCCGGTGGACCGGGAGCACATCATCGGCCACGTGGAGGTGCCCGGCACGGACCACACCGACCCCGGCCCGCACTGGGACTGGGACCGGTACATACGGCTCGTCCGCGAGGCCCGCGCCGCCCTCGACAGGGACAAGGACAAGGACAAGGCCTAGCGCAGGTGCACCGGCAGCGACTCCACGCCGTACACGATGGACAGCTTGCGGAACGCCAGATCGTCGGGGGCCACCGCGATGCGCATCTCGGGGAAGCGCCTGACCAGGGCCGGATAGGCGGCGCGCAGCTCCATGCGGGCCAGCTCGGCACCGATGCAGCGGTGGATTCCGTAGCCGAAGGCCAGATGCCCCGAGGCCTTGCGGTTCGGGTCGAAGCCGCCGCCGTCGGCGGTGTAGGAGGCGTCGCGGTTGCCGCCGCTGAGGGAGCACAGGACGAGGTCGCCCTTGGGGATGCGCACCCCGGCTATCTCGATGTCCTCGCGGGCGAAGCGCGGGAAGGCCACCTGTACGACGGTGAGGTAGCGCAGCGCCTCCTCCACGAAGGGGGCGGCCGCGGCGTCGTCCTCGCGCAGCCGGGCGGCGGCCTCGGGGTGCTGCAGCAGGAGCAGCGAGCCGAGCGCCAGCATGCTCGCGGTGGTCTCGAAGCCGCCGGTCAGGACGCCGTCGGCGAGACCGGCGAGCTCCTCGTCGCTGACCGTGTCGCCGTGCTCCTTCACGATCATGCCGAGGAGCCCGTCCCCCGGATTCTCGCGCTGCTTCTTGACGACGTCCCTGAAGTACGACAGAGAGGCCGATATGGCGCCGAACGGCGCGGTCGCCCCGGCGAAGAGGTCGAAGCGCTCCATGGCCAGCTGCTGGAAGTCGTGCCGGTCCTCGTACGGCACGCCGAGCAGCTCGCAGATGGTGAGCGAGGGGATCGGCAGCGCGAAGGACTGCACGAGGTCGACGGGCCCTTCGGAGGCGGCCATCGCGTCGAGCCGCTCCTCGACGATGGCGTCGATCCGCGGCGTCAGACGGCGCAGCCTGCGCATGGTGAACTCGGGCGTGAGGATGCGCCGCAGATGCGTGTGGACCGGCGGATCGGCGAAGCCGAGTCCGCCGGGGTTCTGCTCCTCGGAGACGCCCGCGTTGCCCGCGAGGTTCGTGAAGTCGTTGCTGAACCCGTCGGTCTCGCCGAGCACGGCCTTGACCTCTTCGTAGCCCGTGACCACCCAGGCGTCCATGCCGAACGGCAGCGGCACCTGGTAGACCGGCTGCTCCGCCTGCTTGGCGGTGAGCCGGGCCACGGGGTCGAGGCCGTCGCGCCGCATCGGCGCGAGCAGCGGCTCGGGCAGCCGCGCGATGGTCGACGAGCTGATCCCGTATTTCTGGATCCGGGAGAGATACATACGACCGAGCCGCGCGGCGATGCGAGAGCGGAGGTTCGCCTTCAATGTGAACTCCATCAGGGGGGACGTCGTGCAGCCCCGAACGCGCGGAGCGGACTCGCGAGCGGCAAGCATAGATCGGTGGAATGTGTACGTCGTAGCCAGCTCCGACATCAGGCCACTGTCATATCCCCCCAGAACGCCATCAACTCGTCCCGGATTCAGGGGTTGTTTTAGGGGTGTGACCTAACCGGCTCCGCGCCCCGCCGGCGGGGCGCCGGACGTGGGGGGGGCGCGGCCTCAGCTCAGTCCCGCGCTCCGCGCCCGCTCCACGGCGGGCCCGATGGCCTGCGCGACCGCGTCGACATCGGCCTTCGTGGACGTGTGGCCCAGGGAGAAGCGGAGGGTGCCGCGGGCCAGGTCCGGGTCAGTGCCGGTGGCGAGCAGGACGTGGCTCGGCTGGGCCACGCCCGCCGTGCACGCCGAGCCGGTCGAGCACTCGATGCCCTGGGCGTCGAGGAGCAGCAGCAGCGAGTCGCCCTCGCATCCCGCGAAGGTGAAGTGCGCGTTGGCGGGCAGCCGGTCGACCGGGTCGCCGCCCAGGATCGCCTCGGGGACCGCGGCGTGCACGGCGGCCACCAGCTCGTCCCGCAGGCCGCCGATCTCGCGGGCGAACCACTCGCGCTGCGCGGCGGCGTGCTGTCCCGCGACGGCGAACGCCGCGATGGCGGGCACGTCGAGCGTCCCGGAGCGCACATGACGCTCCTGCCCGCCGCCGTGCAGCACGGGCACGGGGCTGTACTCACGGCCGAGGAGCAGCGCCCCGATGCCGTACGGGCCGCCGATCTTGTGCCCGGAGACGGTCATGGCGGCGAGCCCGGACGCGTCGAAGTCGACGGGCAGCTGGCCGAAGGCCTGGACGGCGTCGGCGTGCAGCGGGATGTCGAACTCCGCGGCGACGTCGGCCAGTTCGCGGATCGGCTGGACGGTGCCGATCTCGTTGTTCGCCCACATGACGGTGGCGAGCGCGACATCGTCGGGGGCGCGCTCGATGGCCTCGCGCAGCGCCTCGGGGTGCACACGTCCGTAGCGGTCGACGGGGAGGTACTCGACGGTGGCGCCCTCGTGTTCGCCGAGCCAGTGCACGGCGTCGAGCACCGCGTGGTGCTCGACGGGGCTCGCGAGCACACGGGTGCGCGCCGGGTCGGCGTCGCGCCGCGCCCAAAAGAGGCCCTTCACCGCGAGATTGTCGGCCTCGGTGCCGCCCGCGGTGAAGACGGTCTCGCTGGGGCGCGCGCCGAGCGAATCGGCGAGCGCTTCTCGCGCCTCCTCGACGGTACGTCGGGCCCGGCGCCCCGCGGCGTGCAGTGAGGAGGCGTTGCCGGTGACGGCGAGCTGGGCGGTCATCGCCGCGATCGCCTCCGGAAGCATCGGAGTGGTCGCTGCGTGGTCGAGGTAGGCCATGGTGGGCACGATTCTACGAGCCATGCGACCGCCCGCGTCCAAGCGGTGTCAGCCCGCGAGACCCCACGACACGGTGTTGTCCATGGACATGAGGACGGCGAGGACGACGAGATCGGCCACGCCGAGCCCGAGGCCGAGCAGCGCGCGCCCCTTTCGGCCGGTGCCGCGCAGCAGCGCGAGGCTCGCGAGGACGATGGCGACGGGGCCGAGGAAGAGGTTGAGGACCAGCAGCCCGAGCAGGCCGAGGACGAACGACGCGACGGCCATTCCGTCGGCCTCGCGCCGGGCGGCGGGGCCGGCAGAGACAGAGGAGGCAGAGGAGGAGGTGGAGGAGGGGGGTGCGGTACCGGTGATTTCCATGGCGCGACTCCTTACAGGTGTCGTACGGATCAGTGGTGGCCCGGCCGCGACCGGTGCTGTGCCCGGCGCTCGCGGATCGCGAACACCAGGAGCCAGGCGCCGATGACGGTCGCGGCGACGAGGGTGACGGGGAGCGGCGCGTGCGCCACGGAACCCAGCGCGACGCCGAGCAGCAGGAGGGCGGCGACGAGGAAGAGCATGGGATGCCTCTCGGGTGAGGGCGTACTCGGGCAGGGCTGCGGAGAACATTCGGTGAACGCTTGTGGTTACAACTGTTCACTGACTGAGGAGTCTACTACTCCACCGGCTTCCCAATCTCGGAGAACAGTTGTTAACTGCATGGCATGAGTCACACCCCCGGCATCCGGCAGGCCCAGAAGCAGAAGACCCGGCAGGCCCTCCTCGACGCGGCCCTCCGGCTGCTGGAGGAGCAGAGCCTCAGCAGCCTGGGCCTGCGCGAGGTCACCCGCGCCGTGGGCGTGGCGCCCACCGCCTTCTACCGGCACTTCCGCGACATGGCCGAGCTGGGCGTGGCCCTCGTCGAGGAGGCGCTCGGCAGCCTGCACGCCACCCTGCGCACGCTGCTCGCGGCGACCGGCAGCGACAAGACCGGCGAGGAACGCATCGCGGCGTCGGTGGAGTTGATCGTCGCCTATGTACGGACGCACCCCGCGCACGTCCGCTTCATCGCCCGCGAGCGGCACGGTGGGGTGCAGACAGTGCGGGCCGCGATCAGCGGCCAACTGGAGCTGTTCGCACGGGAGGTGCGGGACCAGTTCGCGCGGGAGCCCGAGTCGAAGGGCTGGGACCCGGACGATCTGCTGATGCTCGCGGGCCTGTACGTCAACCACATGGTGATGACCGCGTCGGCCCTCCTGGAGGCGCCGCCCGAGGCGGCGGAGCAGGTGGCGGACGCGGCACGCAGACAACTGCGCCTGGTCACGCTCGGCCGCCACCACTGGCTCGACGAACAGCACTAGCCTTGCGGCCATGACGAGCGACCGCGAGGCGAACGACCACGAAGCGAACGACCACGACGCGAACGACCACGACGCGAGCAACCACGACGCGAACGGCCGTGACCGGACGCTCGACCGCGACTGGACGCTCGACCGCACCTTCGCGGGACCGACCGGAACGGTCCGCTGGACCGCCGTCGGCCCCGAGGACGCCCCACCGGTCGTCCTCGTCCACGGCACCCCCTTCTCGTCCTACGTCTGGCGCGGTGTCGCCCGCGCGCTCTCCCACGAGCACCGCGTGTACGCCTGGGACCTGCCCGGCTACGGCTCCTCGGAGATGCACGAAGGACAGGACGTGTCGCTCGCCGCGCAGGGCCGCGTCCTGACCGAGCTGCTCGCGCACTGGGGCCTGGACCAACCGGCCGTCGTGGCCCATGACTTCGGCGGCTGCGTCGCCCTGCGCGCACATCTGCTGCACGGTGCCCGCTACGAACGCCTCGCCGTCGTCGACCCGGTCGCGCTCGCCCCCTGGGGCTCCCCCGCCTACCGGCTGCTCGGCGCGCACGCCGATGTCTTCGCCCAGCTGCCGCCCGCGCTGCACGAGGCACTGGTCCGCGAGTACGTCGGTTCGGCGAGCCACCGCGGACTGCACCCGGCGGTGCTCGACCGGCTCGTCGAACCCTGGACCACGGAGGCGGGCAGGCCCGCGTTCTACCGGCAGATCGAGCAGAACGACCAGCGGTTCACCGACGAGATCCAGGGCCGGTACGGGGAGTTGGCGCTGCCCGTCCTCATCTGCTGGGGCACGGACGACACCTGGATCCCGGTGGAGCGCGGCCATGACCTCGCCAAGCTGATCCCCGGTGCCGAGCTGCGGCTGATCGAGGGCGCCGGACATCTCGTACAGGAGGACGCGCCCGCCCAGCTCACCGCCGAGCTCAGCCGTTTCCTGCGTACATCGCGCTGACCGAGGCGGCGGCGCCCGCGAGTTCGGCGCGCACCTCGGGCGGCGAGAGCACCTCCACCTCGGCGCCGAACGGCAGCAGCGTACGGGCGTCACCGACGACACCGAACCCGAGGCGCACGGTGATCCACTCGCTCTCCCCGTCGTCCTCGGGAGGCGCGCTGAGGAACTGGGCCTTGAGCCGCAGGAATTGCGGGAAGCGGGAGCGCAGCACCCGCGCCGTCACGTCGACGGCGACCGGCCTGTCCTCGACCTGACGCTTCAACACGCCCCAGATGTCGGTGAGTTCGACGCCCGGCCTGCGCCGCACGGCCGTGTCCAGGAGGGTGGCCCGCTGGACGCGGTCGGCGCGGAAGAGCCGCGGGGCGCCGCGCCGGTCGGCGACCAGGTACCAGACGCCCGCCTTCGACACGAGCCCGTAGGGATCCACCGTGTACGTGCTCGGCGCCGCGTCGCCGCTGTGCCGGTAGCTCAGGCGCAGCCGCCGGTCCGAGAAGACGGCGTCCTGCAGTACGTCGAGATCGACCGGGACCGGTCCGGAGCCGGCGACCCCCGGCATCCACCGCGCCGAGTCGACGAGGATGCGGCGGCTGGTCAACTCGGCGGCAGGACGGTGTGGTTCGGGCAGCGCGGCCATCACCTTGCGCAGCGCGGAGCCGAGCGCGTCGTCGAGCCCGAGCGCGGCGTGCGCCCCTTGCGCCGCCAGGATGAACAGGGCCCGCGACTCGTCCTCGGTCAGCCCCGTGACATCCGTGCGGAAGCCGGGGAGCAGCTCGATGCCGCCGTGCCGGCCGCGCTCGGCGTACACGGGGACGCCGGAGGTGGAGAGCGCCTCGATGTCGCGGTAGATCGTGCGTACGGAGACTTCGAGGCGGTCGGCCAGTTCATGCGCGGGGATCCGGCCGCGGGTCTGGAGCAGCAGCAGGATCGAGAGGAGGCGGTCGGATTTCACGTCGTGATGGCCGGCTCAGATGTCACGTCGCCAAGGATGACAGAGTCGGTGCTCCCCAAATCCTGCTTATGATTCAAGCGTGTTCGATTCCCGGCATCTCAGGTCGTTCCACGAGGTGGTCCGCACCGGCTCGTACTCGGCGGCGGCCCGGTCGCTCGGCTACACCCAGCCGGCGATCACCCAGCAGATGAAGGCACTCGAACGGTCCGTCGGCACGGTCCTGTTCACACGGGTGGGCCGGCGCATGCTGCTGACCGAGGCGGGTGAGGCGCTGTCCCGGCACGCGGGGGTCATCCTCGGCAACATCAGCGCCGCCGAGCAGCAGATGAACGCCATCACGGGCCTGCGCTCCGGCCGCGTACGCGTCTGTGCCTTCCCCAGCGCGACCGCGACCCTCATCCCCGAGGCGCTGGCGCGGCTCGCGGCGAACCATCCCGGGATACGCGTCGAGCTCCAGGAGAACGAGCCGCCGGAGTCCCTGCAGCGGCTCGTAGACGGCGACTGCGACATCACGCTGGCCTTCCACTATCCCGGACTGCACGAGGACGTACCGGACGAGGTGGTGGAAATCCCGCTCATGGAGGACCAGTTGACGGTCCTCCTGCCGTCCCGGCACCCGCTGGCACGGCGCCGCTCGGTCAGACTCGTCGACCTCGCCGCCGAGCGCTGGATCGCGGGCTGTCTGCGCTGTCGCGCCAACTTCCTGCACGAGTGCGCCGAGCAGGGCTTCGCGCCGGACATCGCGTTCACCACGGACGACAATCTCGTCATCCAGAGCCTGGTCGCCGAGGGGCTGGGGATCGCGATGATGCCGGGCCTCGTCCTCAACTTCATGCGGCACCGGGCCGTGACGGGGCGGGCGCTGGATCCGGCGTCGCGGCGGCAGGTGGCGGCGTACGCGCTGCGGGAGCACTTGCGGATTCCGGCGACGGCGCTGGTGCTGGAGGAGTTGAAGTCGGTGGCGGCCAACAAGGAGGGCTGCTGAGTCCGCGCACCCACCCATTCATAAGCGGCAGTTGGGGTACGGCATAGAGACTGTCGTTGGACGTGATGGATGGGCGGCGGGACGCTGCCTGCATGAGTACCCCCACCACCGCGTACCGGGCCGCCCGCACGACCGAGCGCCTCGACGAACTCGTCGCGGGGATCCGCGAGGCCGTCGGCCGCGGGCTGCCGCCCGACCTCACGGCATATCTGGTCGGCGAGCGGCTCGCGCCGCATCTCACCGCGCCGGATCTGCTGACCGCCGCGCAGCGCGAGGGCGATCCCGAGCACTACCGGCAGCATCTGCTGCACGCCGAGCACGACGGCAGCTTCTCCGTGGTCGGACTTGTCTGGCTGCCGGGGCAGCGGACGGCCGTCCACGACCACGTCTCCTGGTGTGTGACCGGCGTACACGAAGGCGCGGAGCACGAGCGGCGCTACCGGCTCGTCCCGGCCGCGGACTCCGGCGGATCGGCGCGGCTCGTCGCCACGGAGGACCTGGTGAACGAGCGGGGCACGGTCTGCGGGTTCGCGCCGCCCGGCGACATCCACCGGGTCTGGAACGCCGGCCCGGACCTCGCGATATCCCTCCATGTGTACGGCGCCGACATCTCCCGCCTGGGCACCAGCGTGCGCCGGGTGTACGAGCTGCCGGCCGACCGTTGATGGCGCTGCTCGGTCAGCGTCAGCGCGGGGCGCTCGCCCCGCACCCGCTCCCTGGGCTCGCCCTGGCCGCCGCCGGTGTCACGACGGCATGGGCGACGCATGCCCTGCTGCCGGCCGTGCCGATGCTGACGGCCGCGGTGGTGTTGGGTCTGGCGGCGGCGCATCTGCCGGGTGTGCGCGGTGTCGTACGGGGCCGGGGCAAGGCGGGGCTCTCGCTCGCGGGGAAGCGGCTGATGCGGGTCGGCATCGTGCTGCTCGGCCTGAAGCTGAGCCTGGACGATGTGCTGGGCCTCGGCTGGGCGACGGTCGCGATGGTGCTCGGGGTGGTGACGGCGACGTTCTTCGGTACGTGGTGGCTGGGGCGCCGGATGGGACTGCCCGGGGACCAGCCGCTGCTGATCGCCACGGGGTACTCGATCTGCGGGGCGTCGGCGATCGGCGCGGTGAGCGAGGCGAGCGAGAGCGAGGAGCGGGACGCGGCGGTCTCGGTCGCTCTCGTGACGCTGTGCGGAACGCTGGCGATAGCCGTACTTCCGCTGCTCCAGGGGGTGTTGGGGCTCGGCGAAGCGGAGTTCGGGCGCTGGGTGGGGGCGAGCGTCCATGATGTGGGCCAGGTCGTGGCCACGGCGCAGACGGCCGGGCCTGGGGCACTGGAGGACGCCGTCCTGGTGAAGCTGATGCGGGTGGCGCTGCTGGCTCCGCTGGTGGCGGGGGTGGCGCTGGCGCTGCGGGCGCGGGGAACGGGCGAAGCCACCACCCGCAGGCGACCTCCGCTGATCCCTCTGTTCGTCGTGGGATTCCTGGCGATGGTGGCGCTACGCAGCACGGGCTGGGCCCCGACTCCACTCCTGGACGGGGCGTCCCACATCCAGGAACTCCTCCTGGCAGCGGCCCTGTTCGGCCTCGGCTCGGCGGTGGACCTGCCGTCGCTGACCCGGACGGGCGGGAGGGTGGCGGCGCTGGGGTTGTGCGCGTGGGTGGTGGTGGCGGGGGTTTCCTACGTGGGGGTGCTGTGGGTCGGCTAGGGGAAGGAGCCCCCGGAGGAGCCCCCGCCCCTCACCCTCAGCTCAAGCGGACCCGTGCCAGTTGGCGGGACTGGGCCACCAGGCGGTCCGCGGAGTCCCAGATTTCCGCGTCCTCCTCCAGGAAGCCGCCCGCCAGGTTGCGCGTCGTGATCGAGACGCGGAGGGGGCCCGGCGCCGGGCGGGCCCGGACGTGGACCGTCAGTTCCACCGTCGGCACCCACCCCGAGAGCCCCAGCTCGAACGCCGTCGGCGGCAGCGCGTCCACTGCCAGGAGCAGCGACAGCGGATCCGCGTCGCGGCCGTCCGCCAGGCCGAACCAGGCCCGCATCTCCCCCTTGCCGGACGGCTCGCCCAGGGCCCACCCCAAGGTCGCCGGGTCCAGCTTCAGGAAGAGCCGGTCGCCGATCGCCGAGCTGCCCGGCACCGGCCGGTGATCCGGCGCATCCTGCGGCCCGAAGCACTGCTCGAGCGGCGGAATCGCGGGCGGCTTCGCCGACGTACGGACGTCGTCCGGAAGCTGCGCCAGATCTCCGTAGGAGGCGAGCACCCGGATCCGCTCGACCTCCCGCCCCTCGTCGTCGTACTGGAAGAGGGAAGCCTGCCCGGTCGACAGGGTCCGCCCCGTCCGCACCGTGTCCGTGCGGATCACGGCCGGCCCGGGATGCGACGCCGTCAGATAGTGCGCGGAGATCGTGAACGGATCGGCGTGCGGCAACGCGTCGGCGAGCGCGCGGCCCAGCACGGCGAGGAGATAGCCGCCGTTGACGGCACTGATGATCGTCCACCCGGCGGAGAGCTCTATGTCGTAGACGCCGGGCTCCCGCCGGGTGACCGCGGTGTCACGGTCGAACTCGCTGTCACCTATCGATGCTGTTGCCTCTGCCATGTCAGCAACGTACAACATGAAATTACTGAGCGGTAGCTTTTTCTGTGCCCCGGACGGCCCGCCCGATGACCGCCCGCCGGCCCGCCGGCCCGCCTGCCCGCCGGCCCGCCGCAAGCTCCGCTACCCGGCGTCCTCCACCTCCACCGCCGTCGACCGCCGGTGCCACGCCCGCGGCGCACGCCAGTGGTAGCGCATCGCGAGGAGCCGCAGGACGAACGCCGTGACGACGGCGAGGCCACTGGTGAAGCCGTTGACCATGTCGTAGTTGATGCAGATCGCGACCATCGCGGAGCCGACGATGGCCGGCACCGCGTACAGGTCCCGGTCCCAGCGCACCAGCGACGGCACCTCGTTGGCGATGATGTCGCGCAGCACACCGCCGCCCACCGCCGTCGCCAGGCCCAGCGCCGCCGACGCGGTGAGGCCGAGGCCGTAGTCGTACGCCTTGGTCGTGCCGGTGACGCAGAACAGGCCGAGGCCCGCCGCGTCGAAGACGTTCACCGCGACCTGGGTGCGCTCCACCTCGGGGTGCAGGAAGAAGACCAGGGCCGCGGCGAACAAGGGCGTGATGAAGTAGCCGAGGTCGGTGAAGGCGGCGGGCGGCACCGCCCCGATGACCAGGTCACGGATGAGCCCGCCGCCCAGGGCGGTGACCTCGGCGAGCACGGCGATGCCGAAGACGTCGAAGTTCTTGCGTACGGCGAGCAGGGCGCCGGAGATCGCGAAGACGAAGATGCCGACGATGTCGAGCGCGTGCTGCACGGAGGGGCTGAACAGATCCTGGATCACGCGACATTCTTACCTGCCGGGCCGGAGATGCCGGACGGCAGGACACGGGCCCGTGTCCTGCCGTCCGGCATGTCGTGATGTGCCCCTGTTGCCGCCCTACTCCTTGGGCTCGGCCGCCTTCTTGACCTCGGGCTCCGGCACAGCGGCCTTCTCCGGCTCAGCAGCCTCCGCGGGCTCCGCCGCGTCCTCGGCCTCGGCAGGCTCAGCAGGCTCCGCCGGCGCCACATCCCCGCCGCCCACCGTCACCACGTCGATCGCCTCCTTGGCGACCTGCAGCAGCTTGGTGTCCTCCGGCGCCTGGTCGTCCGCGTTCTCCGGGTGGTGGCACGCCACCTGGTGGCCCGTCTCCAGGGTCAGCAGCGGCGGCTCCGTGTTCGCGCAGAGCTCCGTCGCCTTCCAGCACCGCGTGTGGAAGCGGCAGCCCTTGGGCGGGTCGATCGGCGAGGGGACGTCACCGCGGAGCAGGATGCGCTCGCTCTTGGCACCGCGCCGTTTGGGGTCCGGCACCGGCACCGCGGAGAGCAGCGCCTTGGTGTACGGGTGCATCGGCTTGGTGTAGAGGTCGTTGCGGTCCGCCAGCTCCACGATCTTGCCGAGGTACATCACCGCGATCCGGTCCGAGACGTGCCGGATGACCGAGAGGTCGTGCGCGATGATCACGTACGTGAGACCGAGCTCGTCCTGGAGGTCGTCCAGGAGGTTGACCACCTGCGCCTGGATGGAGACGTCCAGGGCGGAGACGGGCTCGTCGGCCACGACCAGCTTCGGCTGCAGGGCGAGCGCACGCGCGATGCCGATGCGCTGGCGCTGGCCGCCGGAGAACTCGTGCGGGTAGCGGTTGTAGTGCTCGGGGCTGAGCCCCACCCGCTCCAGCATCTCCTGCACGGTCTTCTTCAGGCCGCCCTCGGGCTTGACGCCCTGCAGCTTGAACGGCGCACCGACGATCGTGCCGATGGTGTGCCGCGGGTTCAGCGACGAGTACGGGTCCTGGAAGATCATCTGGACGTCGCGGCGCAGCGGCCGCATCTTGCCCGTGCCCAGGTGGGTGATGTCCGTACCCTCGAACTCCACGCGCCCCGCGGTCGGTTCGAGCAGCCGGGTGATCAGCCGGCCCATCGTCGACTTGCCGCAGCCCGACTCGCCCACGACGCCGAGCGTCTCTCCGGGGCGTACGTCGAAGCTGAGGCCGTCGACGGCCTGCACCGCCGCCACCTGGCGCTGCAGCAGCCCCTTCTTGATCGGGAAGTGCTTCACCAGGCCGTCGACCTTGAGCAGCGGCTCGGGTGAGCTCGTCGCCTGCGCCGGGATCGTCATCTCCTGGCCCTTCACGTCATCGTTCACAGCTTCGGCGCAATCTCTTCGGTCCAGATGCGGCTGCGCTCCTCCTGCGACATGTGGCAGGCGGTGAAGTGCCCCGCGGAGACCTCGCGCAGTTCGGGGCGCTCGCGGCGGGTGATCTGGTCCTTGGGGACGTCGGCGTACGGGCAGCGCGGGTTGAAGGCGCAGCCGTCCGGCAGGTTGATCAGGCTGGGCGGGGAGCCCTTGACCGGCACGAGGCGGTCGGTCTGCTCGCGGTCGATGCGCGGCATCGATCCCAGCAGACCCCAGGTGTAGGGGTGCTGGGGCTCGTAGAAGACCTCCTGGGCGGTGCCGCGCTCGACGCAGCGGCCGCCGTACATCACGAGCAGTTCGTCCGCCATCTCGGCGACCACGCCCAGGTCGTGCGTGATCATGATGACCGCGGAGCCGAACTCCTTCTGCAGATCGCGGATGAGGTCGAGGATCTGCGCCTGGACGGTGACGTCGAGGGCGGTCGTCGGCTCGTCCGCGATGAGCAGCTCGGGGTTGTTCACCAGGGCCATCGCGATCATCGCGCGCTGGCGCATGCCGCCGGAGAACTCGTGCGGGTAGGAGTCGACGCGCTTGTCCGGCTGGGGGATGCCCACCCGGTCGAGCATCTCGATCGCCCGCTTGCGGGCGGTCTTCTTGTCGACGTCGTGGTGGACCCGGTACGCCTCGGTGATCTGCTTGCCGATGGAGTAGTACGGGTGCAGCGCGGAGAGCGGGTCCTGGAAGATCATCGCCATGTCGCGGCCGCGCAGCTTGCGCACCTGGTCGGCGGGCGCGGAGAGCAGCTCGGTGCCGTTGAGCCAGATCTCGCCGGACAGCTGCGCCTTGCGGCGGCCGTACTGGCCCGCGGTGTGCAGGCCGAGGATGCCGAGCGAGGTGACCGACTTGCCGGATCCCGACTCGCCGACGATACCGAGGGTCTTGCCCTTCTCCAGCTGGAAGCTGAGCCCGTCGACGGACTTGACCAGGCCGTCGTCGGTCGGGAAGTGCACCTTGAGGTCGCGTACCTCGAGGAAGGCGGTGGGGGCGACCGAGTCGGGGACGGGTTCTCCGACCGCCGCTCCGGTCTTGTGCAGTTCGGTCATCCCAGCCTCACTCGCGGGTCGATGACGGCGTACAGAAGGTCCACGACGAGGTTGGCGAGGGCGATCGCGAGCGATGCGCACAAGGTGACGCCGAGGATCACCGGCAGGTCCTTGTTGCTGATCGCCTTGACCGCCTCCAGGCCGAGACCCGGCAGGTTGAACGTGGACTCGGTGAGGACGGCGCCGCCCATCAGCACACCGAGGTCGAGGCCGAAGACGGTGAGGATCGGCGTCATGGCGGAGCGCAGCGCGTGCCGCCTGATGACGACGGCCTCGCCGAGGCCCTTGGCGCGCGCGGTGCGGATGTAGTCCTCGCCGAGCACTTCCAGCATGGTGGCGCGGGTAAGGCGCGCGTACATGGCGGCGTTGAGGAACGCGAGCACGATCCAGGGAAGGATCAGCGTCTCGATCCAGATGTTGATCGGGTCTTCCGTGGTGAGGGTGTCCTCGATCTTCACCCAGCCGAGCGAGTGGACGAAGACGCCCATCGCGATCATGCCGGTGAAGAAGACCGGCAGCGAGACGCCGCCGAGGGCGGTGATCATCGCGGAACGGTCCCAGACCGTGCCCCGCTTGAGCGCGGAGAGCACACCGGTGGCGACACCGGCGATCAGCCACAGCACACAGGCACCGGCGGCGAGCGCGGCGGTGACGGGCAGGGCGTCCTTGAGGGTCTCCCAGACGGGCGCCTCGGTACGGAAGGAGTATCCGAAGCAGGGCGCGGGACAGTGGGTGACGTCGTTCCCGTTGGCGTAGTCACGCCCCATCGGGATGCCCTTGATGAAGTCCCAGAACTGGACCAGGAGCGGGTCGTCGAGGCCCAGCTTGATCCGGATGCCCGCGAGCTGCTCGGCACCGGACGACTTGCCGGCGAAGAGGACGGCGATGTCCTGTCCCGCCCACTTGGGCAGCATGAAGAAGACGGTGAAGGTCGCGAGCAGTACGACCAGCACCATGATGATTACGGCGATCAGGCGCCGGATGAGATAAGCAAGCACTGTGCGCGGCCCGGCGGTGACCGGGACCCCCTTGTGAGGGGTCCCGGTCACCGCCCGGGGCCATCACCTGCCCTTCGGACTGGCGGGATTCGGCGGTGGGACGGCCTTGCGGCAGGGACTACTTCTCGTTCACACCGAGCGAGACGTAGTCGTAGCGGCCGCTGTAGGCGGCGGAGGAGTAGACGTTGGTCGCCCGCGAACCGCGCCAGGAGATGTTCTTCTCGTAGATGAAGGGCATCCAGTAGGCCTTGTCGACGATCTCGTGAGCGAGGTCGGTGTAGATCTCACCGGCCTTGTTCGGGTCGACCTCGGCGATCGCGTCGTCGAAGTACTTGTCGATCTTCGGCTCTTCGATCTGCGACTCGTTGTAGTTGCCGTTCTCCGCGATGAAGCGGCTGTCGAACAGCGGCTGCGCGTAGCCCTGGCCGGTCGGGAAGTCCGGACCCCAGCCCGCCATCGTCATGCCGATGCCGCGCTTCTTCACGACCGAGGGGGAGCCGGTGATGCTGGAGGAGTCGGCGCCGTCGATCTGGTCGACCTCGGCGGTGATGCCGACCTTCTTCAGCGACTCCTGGAGCGCCGTGGCGGCGTCCACCTCACCCGGCTGGTTGTTACGGGCCGAGATCTTGGTCGAGAAGCCGCTGGGCTTGCCGCACTTCTTGAGCTCGTCCTTGGCCTTGGCGACGTCGGGCTTGCCCTTGCGCTTCAGGATCCCGTACGGGTCGTAGTCGTCGTTGCCCTTGATGGACTTCGGGAAGACGCTGGTGGCGATCTCACCGGCGGCGACCGGGCCGCCACGCGTCTTCTGCAGGCTCGCGAAGTCCGTGGCGTAGAAGACGGCCTTGCGGCAGTTCTCGTTGTCGAACGGCTTCGTCTTGGTCACAAGGGCGACGTAACGGACGAAGTCCGTCTGCATGTTGTCGACGTTGTCCTTGTGATCCTGAATGGCGGTGGTACGACCCGACTGGGTCATGCCGGTGCCATTCATGTCGATGTCGTAGTCGCCTTCCATGAGGCGCTTGTCGTTCTCTTCGAGGTTCGCCGAGATGGTGACCGTGATCTTGTCCGGCAGCGCGGGACGGACCGGGTCCGAGGACTTCTTCCAGTTCGTGTTGCGGACCAGCGTGATGCTCTTGCCGGCGCTGTAGTTCTGGAACTTGTACGGACCGGAGGAGAACGGGCGCTGGGTGTACTTGGCGCCGGTGTCCTCGGACTGCTTCACCGGGGTGCCCGACGGCATCGCGAGCATCTGCTCGAAGTCACCGTTCTTCTTGGGCAGCTTGAAGATGATGGTCTGGTCGTCGGGCGTCTCGATCGCCTTCAGGCCCAGCTTGTCCTTCGACTTGTCCTCGTAGGGACCCTTGTACTCGCCCTTGGGGTCGAGCGTCGTCTTCAGGTACGCGGGACCACCGGTGATGACCTTGGTCGCCCAGATGCGCTCGATGCCGTACTTGATGTCCTTGGAGGTCAGCTTGGAGCCGTCTTCCCAGGTCAGGCCATCACGCAGCTTATACGTGTAGGTCTTGCCGTCGTCGCTGATCTTCGCCGTGGACTCGGCGAGGTCGGGGACGAGCTTGTTGGACGCGGCGCCCGGCTTGGTGTCGTACGTGATCAGTGTGCGGGTGTAGTACCGCATGAAGTCCCACGTCATGCCGTAGTACGCGCGCTGCGGGTCCGCCGAGTCGAGGTCCTGCTTGGCGACGAACTTGAGCGTGCCGCCCTTCTTCGTCGACTTGTTGGCGACCTTGCCGATGGCCGCGTCGTAGCCGGCGCCCTTGCTGTCTTCGTCGTCGCTGCCGCCGCCGCACGCCGTGGTGGTCACCAGCGCCGCTACGACGAGGGCCGCACCGGCGGTGAGTCGTCGTTTAGAGGAACCTGTGGGCATTTCTCGCATCCTCCGAGATTCGCGGTCCTTGGCGTCTGACTGCCTGAAGAACCATGGGAAGAGCCACCTGACGCTGCGGCAGGGGCAAGCCAGTTGGAGCTTTTTACCGAGTTCCCTTGGGGTCGAGGGCGTCGCGCAGCCCGTCGCCGAAGAGGTTGAAGGCAAGCACGGTCACAAAGATCGCCAGGCCCGGGAAGACCATGAACATCGGGTCGTGCTCGTAGGTCGCCAGGGCGTCGCGGAGCATGCCGCCCCAGGATGCCGTCGGCGGCCTGACACCTGCGCCGAGGAAGCTGAGCGCCGCTTCGGTGAGGATGTTGGTGGGGATCATGAGCGTGGCGTACACGGTGATCGGAGCGACCAGGTTCGGCAGCAACTCACGGAAGAGGATGTGCCGTTGACCGCCGCCGAGGCTGCGGGCCGCCTCCACGTACTCGCGTTCGCGCAAGCTGAGGGTCTGGCCGCGGACGATGCGCCCGACATAGGGCCAGCCGAAGAAGCCGATCACCAGGATCAGTACGGCGATGCGTACGCCGCTGCCGGTGAGCCCGAGCAGGTCGTCCGGGAGCACCGAGACGAGGGAGATCACGAAGAGCAGCTGCGGGAAGGAGAGCAGCACGTCCATGACCCGGCTGATCAGCGCGTCGACCCAGCCGCCGAAGTATCCGGCGATGATGCCGAAGAAGGTGCCGAGCACCGTGGCGACCACGGCGGCGAGGAACGCCACGAGGAGGGAGATCCGCGCGCCGTAGACGATCCGGCTGAAGACGTCGCGGCCCTTGTTGGGCTCGACCCCGAAGAGGAAGTCCCAACTCATGCCGCCGAACGCGCCCTTGGGCAGGTTCGTGAGGTCTTCCAGCTCGTCCTGGTGGAACTCGTTGGGCGGGTGGCCCAGCAGGGAGACGATCAGGGGCGCGAAGACGGCGACCAGGACCAGGACGAGCACGGTGATGCCGCCGGCCAGGGCGACCCTGTCCCGCTTCAGGCGGTTCCACGCGATCTGCTTGAGGGACCGCCCCTCGACCTTCTTCACCCCTGCACCAGCTGCGGGGGCGACGTCCTCGGTCGGGTCCGCGTCCGCAGGTGTGTCATGCAATGGTGCCGTCATTGTGGCAGGGACCCCTCTCAACCGGTGGTGACCGGCCCGCACTTGCCGCTGTAGCGACGTGATCAGTCCGTCGTACACAGGGGCGAACCGCCCCTGGTGCGGGAGTCTTCATCGGGGTCGCGATCTGTTACCAGCCTTGTCGGGGAAAGGATGCGCAACCGTGATGCTGATCGGAGTGTTCCGTTATCCGGACTCGGGTGAACGAGGGGCGAACACGGGGCAGTTGTGTCGCAAGGTGCCACGGCAGCCCATAGGGCCCCACCTGCACCACAACGGACATCATGCCCGTCGGGCCAGGTGCGGCGCGTCTCAGTACTGCGCGGGGTACCCGTATCCGCCCGCGGGCGCCGGGGCCGCCTGGGCCTCGCGGTCGTAGAACGGCCGGGCGTTGGCGCGCAGCCACATCGCCACCGGGTCGTACGCGTCGGACATCGCGACCGTCGAGACGGGCAGCCCGTCGGGGACGGCGGCGATCGACTGCTGCATCATCGCGCGCACGGCGTCGACGGACGGCGGCGACGTGTCGTACACATCGAGGCCGATGGCCAGATACGGGGCGCCGAGCGCGGGCTGCACCCAGGCGCGGCGCAGCGCGCGGACCGCGGGGGTGCGGTGCGCGTTCTGCGTGAGCAGGGCGTAGAACTGGGGGATCTCGATGGCCGGTTCGGAGAGCCGGAGCGGGCCCGCGGGCAGCAGGTCCAGGCCCGACGCGATGCGGCGCAGGTCGAGCCAGGGGATGCCGACGCCGCCGCCGGGCGCGTGCGGGTTCAGCCAGAGGCCGTAGTGGTCGGGGTAGAGGGTGCGGGCGACGTCGACTCCGCCGACCACTTCGTACGAGCGGTTCCAGCCACTGGCGGACAGCTCCTGGGCGGAGGTCACACAGGGCGCGTAGCCGAGGCCCTCGACCTCCATGTTCCCGTACTGGGCGTCGGGGGATCCGGCCTGGCCGTGCCAGAGCAGCATCCACACCTGGTCGGCGGCGAGCGCCCGCAGGAGCGCCTCGTAGGCGTCGTAACGCCCCGGCGTCACCTGGCGCAGCATGTGCTCGACCTGCCCGGCCGCAGCCGTGCCCGACGCACTCACCCTTAACCGCCCCTTCGCGATGACCCGACGACCGATGACCCGGTGGGCCCGGAACCTGAACCCGCTGAACCCGCTGGACCCGACAGACACAGTGCACCCGGGCCGACCGGCAGGGCCGCGCCCCGCCCGGGTCATGAAACCAGCTTAAGCGGCGATCCTCACACCGACTTGACGTACGGCCCTCTCGCCCATGTCGGTGCGCATGTCGCTACCCGTGCGCGTGCTCGGGCCCGTGGCTCTGTCCGAAGAAGGGGCGCACCCGCGCGCGCATCCAGTCGCCCACCGGGTCCTGGGCCACGTCGAGCAGCACCAGGTTCACCGGCCAGGCCACCGGGGCCTGGCCGAGCGCCCGGCCCACGGCCTCCATCGGCAGGTCGCGCGCGTCGCCCTCCCAGGAGGACAGTTCGACGCCGACGAACAGGGACGGCTCCTCGCCCTCGACGCTGGCCAGGCAGCGGCGCGCGCTCAGCACGACCCCGGTGGCCTCGAACTCACGGGCGGCGGCGGACAGGAAGTCCACCGGGTCCTCCTGCCAGTCCGGCTCGAAGAGCCGGACCCGGCCGCCGGTGGTGGGGCCGTCCAGCTCGGTGCGCCCTGCCCGGCAGAGCTCGGCGACGGCCGGCGGCGGCAGCGGCACACCCACCGTGCCGTCCGGGTTGACCGCGATGCCGAGCTGCGGCGGAAGGCCGCGGGCGAACTCCACGGCGGGGGCCACGGTGCAGCTCATCCGGCCGCCGGTGACCTGCTGGAACTGCTGCTCGGAGCTGAAGACGGGGACGTACGCCTGGCCGGCGATCTCCAGCGTGGGCAGGTCGAGCGTGCCGCTGGTCCGGTCGCCGCCGCCCGGCAGCGGCACCCAGACGTGGCTGCGGCCGAGCACCTCGACGATCCGGGCACCCGCCGAGGCCGGGGCGGTGCCGCCCGCGCCGAGGGACGCCGCGAGCACCTCTTCTAGTTCGTTGCCCGGCCAGCCCGCGTGGGGATGGGCGTGCGCCTGCGCCGGAATGTCCATCTGTCTTACCCCTGCTCGTCCCGCTCACTCTGCGGCTCGACCTTAACGCGGCGCACTGAACGCGACACGCGGCTCAGTCCCCGAAGCCGATCCCCCGCAGCACCCCGGCCGCTGTCCGGTCCAGCAGCAGCGCCGAGCCGACGCCGTGCGGCAGATCACCCTTCTCGGCGGCGCCGACCAGCCGGGCGACCGTCCTGCGGTGGCGCGCGAAGGCGTACCGGGACACGCCCCGGCCGCGCGCGAGCTGGCCCTCTATGGCCGTCTGCGGCGGCACGTCGAGCAGCAGCAGATGCAGGGTCGTGCCCCGCCGGGCCGCTTCCCTGGCCAGCCAGCGGCGCACCCAGGCCTGCGTCCCGCAGTCGTGCACGACGACTCCCTCGCCGGAGCGCAGGGCGCGGCGCAGTCCGGCGTAGTGCGCGAGGCGGACCAGCGGGCGGTACACCGCGTACGGCAGGCGGCGGGGCATCCGGCGGGCCCAGTGGTCGCGGGTGTCCTGGGAGTCGATCCGCGGGCCCGCGACGGCTCTCCGCATCAAGGTGGACTTTCCGCTTCCGGGCAGCCCGGAGACGACGATCAGGTCGCCCGCGCCGAAGGTGAGGCGGTGCGGGCTGTGCCCCATCCGCTGCCTCAGGTCCCTGACCACGGCCGTGGGCACGGGGCCGCAGCTCTCCCTGGTGGGGGCGGCCGCCTGTTTGGGCAGGGCCACCCCCGTGCTGGTCGCGTAGACACTGGTCCTGCGCACCATGATCGGCCTCCCCATAGCGGTCCCTACCTGCTTCCCGCAGCTTCCCCGGCAAGTGTAAAGAGAAGGTAATGCGGCACAAGGGCATTACTGGACCGGCACGTTCCTGTGACGCGATCCGGAGCGATCCGGCACTGCCCTGTTACGGGGGCGCGTGCAATGATGTGCGCGCCAACTCCATACAGGCCGTTTGAATCCGCGCGGGAGAGTCCCCGGTCACCGTCGTACGACTGCTGCGTACGGCACGTCGGGGCGCCGAAGGAGCAAGTCCCTCCCTTGAATCTCTCAGGCCCCGTACCGCGCGGGCGAGGCACATCTGAAAAGCGGGCCGCCCCGGCGGCTCCACCCAAGGTGCAAGTCATGACCCCCCATACGTACGGGTCGTGGTGAACCTCTCAGGTTCCGATGACAGATGGGGAGGATCTACCTCGCCCGTCATGCCCTGGGAGTTCTACCTATGAGTACCGCCCCCCGTCTGACCGCTCTCGATGCCGTGCATCGGGCTCTCGGCGCGACCATGACCGACTTCGCGGGCTGGGACATGCCGCTGCGGTACGGCAGCGAGCGCGAAGAGCACGTCGCCGTACGCACCAAGGCCGGCCTCTTCGATCTCTCGCACATGGGCGAGATCACGGTCACCGGACCCGAGGCCGTGGACTTCCTGAACTTCTCGCTCGTCGGCAACATCGGCTCGGTCGGCGTCGGCCGGGCCCGCTACACCATGATCGTCGACGCGGACGGCGGCATCCTGGACGACCTGATCGTCTACCGCCTCGGCGAGACCGAGTACATGGTCGTCGCCAACGCCTCCAACGCCCAGAACGTCCTGAACGAGCTGAGCAACCGCGTCGAGGAGTTCGACGCCGAGGTCCGTGACGACCGCGACGCCTACGCGCTGCTCGCCGTCCAGGGCCCCGAGTCCCCCGGCATCCTGAAGTCCCTCACGGACGCCGACCTCGACGGACTGAAGTACTACGCGGGCCTGCCCGGCACGGTCGCGGGCGTGCCCGCGCTGATCGCCCGCACCGGCTACACCGGCGAGGACGGCTTCGAGCTGTTCGTCTCCCCCGCCGACGCCGAGAAGCTGTGGGGCGCGCTCATGGAGGCCGGTACCCCGGTCGGCATGGTGCCCGCGGGCCTCTCCTGCCGTGACACGCTGCGCCTGGAGGCGGGCATGCCGCTGTACGGGCACGAGCTGACCGCCGAGCTGACGCCGTTCGACGCGGGGCTCGGCCGGGTCGTGAAGTTCGAGAAGACCTCGATGTCGGAGAACTTCGTGGGGCGCGAGGCGCTCGCGGCCGCCGCCGAGCGCGCCGAGACCGCTCCCCCGCGCAAGCTGGTCGGCCTGATCGCCTCGGGCCGCCGCGTCCCGCGCGCGGGCTTCTCCGTGGTCGCCGACGGCAAGGTCATCGGCGAGGTCACTTCGGGCGCCCCGTCCCCGACCCTCGGCAAGCCGATCGCCATCGCGTACGTCGACGCCGCGCACGCGGCCCCCGGCACCGAGGGTGTCGGCGTGGACATCCGCGGTACCCACGAGCCGTACGAGGTCGTGGCGCTGCCGTTCTACAAGCGCCAGAAGTGACGCTTCCGCGCCCGTGGTAGTCCGGAAGTGACCCCACGCACATCTTTCTCGTTCCGCAGCACCCATCCGCGTACAGGAGAATTCAGGTCATGAGCAACCCCCAGCAGCTTCGTTACAGCAAGGAGCACGAGTGGCTCTCGGCCACCGAGGACGGTGTGGCGACGGTCGGCATCACCGAGCACGCGGCCAACGCGCTCGGTGACGTCGTCTTCGCCCAGCTTCCGGCCGTCGGCGACGACGTCACCGCGGGCGAGACCTGCGGCGAGCTCGAGTCGACGAAGTCCGTCAGCGACCTGTACTCGCCGGTGACCGGTGAGGTCGTCGAGTCGAACCAGGACGTCGTGGACGACCCGTCGCTGGTCAACTCCGCGCCCTTCGAGGGCGGCTGGCTGTTCAAGGTGCGTGTCGCGGAGGAGCCGAAGGACCTGCTCTCCGCCGACGAGTACACCGAGTTTTCCGGCAGCTGAAGCCTCCTAAAGACCCCTAGGGACCACCTGATGTCGCTTCTGAACACCCCTCTCCACGAGCTGGACCCGGACGTCGCCGCCGCCGTCGACGCCGAGCTCCACCGCCAGCAGTCCACCCTGGAAATGATCGCCTCGGAGAACTTCGCTCCGGTCGCCGTCATGGAGGCCCAGGGCACGGTCCTCACCAACAAGTACGCCGAGGGCTACCCCGGCCGCCGCTACTACGGCGGCTGTGAGCACGTCGACGTCACCGAGCAGATCGCGATCGACCGGATCAAGGAGCTGTTCGGCGCCGAGTACGCCAACGTCCAGCCCCACTCCGGCGCCTCCGCCAACCAGGCCGCGCTCTTCGCGATCGCCCAGCCCGGCGACACGATCCTCGGCCTGGACCTGGCGCACGGCGGGCACCTCACCCACGGCATGCGCCTGAACTTCTCCGGCAAGCAGTTCAACGTGGTCGCGTACCACGTGGACGAGGCCGGTCTGGTCGACATGGCCGAGGTGGAGCGCCTGGCCAAGGAGAACCGCCCGAAGGTGATCATCGCGGGCTGGTCCGCCTACCCGCGCCAGCTGGACTTCGCCGAGTTCCGCCGGATCGCCGACGAGGTCGGCGCGTACCTGTGGGTCGACATGGCGCACTTCGCCGGTCTCGTCGCCGCGGGCCTGCACCCCAACCCGGTGCCGTTCGCGGACGTGGTCACCTCCACGACGCACAAGACCCTCGGCGGCCCGCGCGGCGGCGTCATCCTGGCCCGCAGCAAGGAATTCGCCAAGAAGCTGAACTCGGCCGTCTTCCCCGGCTTCCAGGGCGGCCCCCTGGAGCACGTGATCGCGGCCAAGGCCGTCTCCTTCAAGGTCGCGGCCTCCGAGGAGTTCAAGGAGCGCCAGCAGCGCACCCTGGACGGCGCCCGCATCCTGGCCGAGCGCCTGGTGCAGGACGACGCGAAGGCCGTCGGCGTGGACGTCCTGTCGGGCGGCACGGACGTACACCTGGTCCTGGTCGACCTGCGCAACAGCGAGCTGGACGGGCAGCAGGCCGAGGACCGCCTCCACGAGGTCGGCATCACGGTCAACCGCAACGCGATCCCGAACGACCCGCGCCCCCCGATGGTCACCTCGGGCCTGCGGATCGGCACGCCGGCGCTCGCCACCCGCGGCTTCCAGACGGAGGACTTCCGCGAGGTCGCCGACATCATCGCCGAGGCCCTGAAGCCGGGCTTCGACGCGCAGGCCCTCAAGGACCGCGTGACCGCTCTGGCCGACAAGCACCCGCTGTACCCCGGCCTGAAGTAGTTTCGCACCCGTTGCGTACGCTTTTGTTCGTACGTACGAAACGTCGGGGCACCGCGCACACTGGACAGTGAGGACAGTGTGTTCGGTGCCCCGCACCGCGTACCCGCGCTTTTCCGTACCTCCTGTAGTTCCTGCACCGCCTTGTTCTTCTGCGTCACCCCGGCAGACAACGGCGTCTACCAACCACCCTTGGAGTTCCCGTGGCCCTCTCGGTCTTCGACCTGTTCTCGATCGGCATCGGCCCGTCAAGCTCCCACACGGTGGGCCCGATGCGCGCCGCCCGGATCTTCGCGAGCCGCCTCAAGAACGAGGGCCTGATGGCCCACACCACCTCGATACGGTCCGAGCTGTTCGGTTCGCTGGGCGCGACCGGCCACGGCCACGGCACCCCCAAGGCGGTGCTGCTGGGCCTGGAGGGCGAGTCGCCGCGTTCGGTGGACGTGGAGAAGGCGGACGACCGGGTCGAGGAGATCAAGTCGTCCGGCCGGATCAACCTGCTGGGCATGCACGAGATCGACTTCGATTTCGACGCGGATCTGGTCCTGCACCGGCGCAAGGCCCTGCCGTACCACGCCAACGGCATGACGATCTTCGCGTACGACCGTGAAGGCGCGCTGCTGTTGGAGAAGACGTACTACTCGGTGGGCGGCGGCTTCGTCGTCGACGAGGACGCGGTGGCCGGCGAGAACCCGATCACGCTGGACGACACCGCGCTCAAGCACCCCTTCCGCACGGGTGACGAGCTGCTGCGGCTGACGCGCGAGACGGGCCTGTCGATCTCCGCGCTGATGCTGGAGAACGAGAAGGCCTGGCGCACCGAGGACGAGATCCGCGCCGGTCTGCTCGACATCTGGGGCGTCATGCAGGCCTGCGTGTCGCGCGGCATGTCCCGCGAGGGCATCCTGCCCGGCGGCCTCAAGGTCCGCCGCCGCGCCGCCAACTCGGCCCGCAAGCTGCGCTCCGAGGGCGACCCCCAGGCCCTGGCCATGGAGTGGATCACGCTGTACGCGATGGCGGTGAACGAGGAGAACGCGGCGGGCGGCCGGGTGGTGACCGCCCCGACGAACGGCGCGGCGGGCATCATCCCGGCGGTCCTGCACTACTACATGAACTTCGTGCCCGGCGCGGACGAGGAGGGCGTGGTCCGCTTCCTGCTCGCCGCCGGAGCGATCGGCATGCTCTTCAAGGAGAACGCCTCGATCTCGGGTGCCGAGGTCGGCTGTCAGGGCGAGGTCGGCTCGGCCTGCTCGATGGCCGCGGGCGCGCTGGCCGAGGTCCTGGGCGGCTCGCCGGAGCAGGTGGAGAACGCCGCGGAGATCGGCATGGAGCACAACCTGGGCCTGACCTGCGACCCGGTCGGGGGCCTGGTCCAGATCCCGTGCATCGAGCGCAACGGCATGGCGGCCGTGAAGGCCGTCACCGCCGCGAAGATGGCGATGCGCGGCGACGGCTCCCACAAGGTGTCCCTCGACAAGGTCATCAAGACCATGAAGGAGACCGGCGCCGACATGAGCGTGAAGTACAAGGAGACCGCCCGAGGCGGCCTCGCGGTGAACATCATCGAGTGCTGAGCGTACGAGTGCCGAGGGGCCTGGCCCCTCGGCACTCGTGTCCCGCTGCGGCCGCTCAGGCGGCCTTGGAGAGGGTGGACCTGTCCGGCCGGGGCGCGGACTCGACCGGCATCGCGGGCCGCCGTCCCTCGTGGCGCGGCCACAGCCGCAGGGCGCCGACGGCACCCGCCGTGGCGAGGACCGCGAGGACCGACCAGGTGAGCGGGTAGCCCGCGTTCGTGCCGAGCCAGCCCGCGATCGGGTAGGTGATCAGCCAGGCCAGGTGCGACAGGGAGAACTGGGCCGCGAAGGCCGCCGGAATCGCCTGCGGTGCGACGGAGGCCCGCAGCACGTTGCCGGTCGGTGTGACGATCAGCGCCATGCCGACGCCGATCACGGTCCAGACGACCGCCGTGCCGGCCCAGCTGGTCAGTCCGGCGGCGACGAGCGTCACCGCGGCGACCGTGCCGCCGACCAGGACTCCGGCGCCGGTCACCATGACGGTGCGGGCGGCGATCCGGTCCAGTACGCGGGGCAGCACGAGGGCGGCGAGGAGGGTTCCGCCGCCGGAGGCCGCGAGCATCAGCGCCACGTCCGACTGGGCGCCGCCGAGTTCGTCACGGACGTAGTTGACGGTGTTGACGACGACGATCGAACCCGCCGCCGCGACCACGAGGTTGAGCGCCATGATGCCGCGCAGCCGCGGTGTCACGAGGAAGGTCCTGATGCCGCCGGCCACCTTCTCCCACGCCCCGGTGCGGTCGCTGGGCCGGGCGTCGGGGACGCGGGTCGACAGGACGAGCAGCGCGGAGACGAGGAATCCGGCCGAGGTGCCGAGGAAGAGCCGGTCGAAGCTCATGAACGTCAGGGCGATGGCCGCCAGGACGGGGCTGAGCAGGCTCTCCATGGTGTAGGCGACCTGCGAGGCGGACAGCGCCCGGGTGTAGGCGGACTTGTCGGTGACGATGTCGGGGATGACGGCCTGGAACGTCGGCGTGAACGCCGCGGACGCCGCCTGGAGCAGGCCGATCAGCAGGTAGATGTGCCAGACCTCGGTGACGAGCGGCAGGGCGAGGACCACACCGGCACGCACCGCGTCGAGGAGGGCCAGCAGGGTTCTTCTGGGGAATCGGTCGACGTACGCGGCGGCGAGGGGTGCGATGACCACGTACATGACCATCTTGACGGTCAGCGCGGTGCCGAGGACGGTGCCGGCGTCCGGTCCCGCGAGGTCGTAGGCGAGCAGTCCGAGGGCCACGGTCGTCAGGCCGGTGCCGAAGAGGGCGATGACCTGGGCGCTGAAGAGGTGGCGGTAGTCGCGGTTGGCGAACAGTCGCATGACGGGTTCCTTCCGGTCCCTGCGGCGGGGCGCGGTCGCGCGGTGCGGGCCGTGCCCCGCGGCGGCAGGCGGGGATGTCTCTACGCATCGGTGCCGCTCCCCGGCGTGAGGCCGGCCAGGAGGTTGAAGGCACCGGTGAGGATGTTGAGGGCGACGACGCCGACGACGTCGGCGATCGCGCGGTCGCTGTAGCCGTGCTCGCGCAGGGCGCTCACCTGCTCGTCGGTGATCGACGTCGGGTCGCGGTAGACCTGGAGGGCGAGGGCGACGATCGCGGCGACGGCGGGATCGGCCGAGGTGCCCCGGTGGGCACGCCCGATCTCTTCCTCGTCCACGCCCAGGGCGCGGGCGGCGGTGACGTGCGCGTCGAGACAGAGCCCGCAGCCCTGGAGGGCCTGGACCGCGATCGAGATCCGTTCGCTGATCCGGCGGTCGAGCTTGGCCCGTCCCATGGCCCGGCTGAGCTGGAGGTAGCCGCCCAGTACGGCGGGCGAGTGGGCCATCGTGGAGACCATGTCCCCGACCTGGCCGTGCCGGGAGACCAGCTCGGCCAGGAGGTCGCGGGAGGCGCCGACCGCCGTGTCGGGCGTGAGTCGGTCGAGGCGGGGCATGACGGTCCTCTCCGCGGTCAGTGGTGGGCGTGGTGGCCGTGGTCGGCGTGCTGGGCTTGGTGCCCGTGCTCGTGACCGTGTCCGTGGCCGTGGCCGTGGCCGTGTGCGTGGCCCGTGGGGGCGGTCGCCTTGGTCCGCACCGTGAACTCCGCCGTCCGGACGCTGTCGTCGTGCTGGAAGTCCAGGTAGAGGCGGTAGGTGCCGGCCGACGGCGCGACGGCCATGAAGGTGATGTCGGGGCCGGGCTCGGTGCTGCCGTCGCCGGGCTCGCCGTCCGGGTGGACGTGGAGGTAGCCGAGGTCGCCGACCCGCAGGGCGACCAGGTGCCCGTACGCGCCCAGGTAGGGCTGCAGGTCGGTGACGGGCCGCCCGTCCCTGCTGACGGTGAGCGTGAGGTCGCTCGCCTCGCCGGGCGCGAGTTCGCCGTCGAGGGTGACGGTGTAGCCGCCGATGCGCGCGGTGCGGGTGTCCTCGGAGATCGGCCGCGGGTCGTACGCTCCGGCGACCGAGGCGTCGATGCCCAGCGTCATGGTGCCGTCGTGGCCGGTCGGGTGGATGTCGGTGAAGAACCGCCAGGCTCCCGGCGCCAGCGTCAGGTCGACGCTCCAGGTGCCGTGCTGGTCCATCACCGGGTGCACGTGCTGGAACCCGGTCGTGTCGCGCCGGACGGCGATCAGGTGCACCTCCTTCTCGTGCTCGGGCGTGAACTCGGTGACCGTCCGCCCGTCGGGGCCGGTCACGCGGAAGGTGAGCGTCTGCGGCCCGGCGGGGAGGATCGTCGAGTCGAACTCGAGGGTGTAGCCGCCCTCGGAGACCGCGAGGCCGCCGGGGCGTGCGCCGCCGTGGGCGCTGTGGTCTCCGTGGCCCGTCATGTCGTGGCCCGCGTGGTTCTTCGTCATGGCTCTGCCTCCACCTGCGCGATACGTCTTCCGGGTGCCGCCCGTCTTGGCGACACCCGTGACTATACATACCCCCGGGGGGTATGGCCAGTGGTGCTTGCGGAACCGTCAGCAGGTCTTGCCGGAGCGGACCGGCTTCAGGTCGGTGAGGTAGTCGTCGACCGCGCGCGTGACGCAGGCGTTGCTGCGGCCGTACGCGGTGTGCCCGAGGCCCTCGTACGTCAGGAGCATCCCGCCGGGGAACTGCTCCGCCAGGCTCGCGGCCTCCTCGTACGGCGTGGCGGCGTCACCCGTCGTGCCCACCACCAGGACCGGCGGGACACCGTCGGCGCGGACCTTGTGCGGGGGCCGGGTGCCGGGGCTCGTGGGCCAGTCCTTGCAGGCGAGCTCGCTGACGATGCCCGACGTGCCGTACGCGCCCGCGACCTCGTCCGCCGGGGCCAGCGCCTTCCAGTACGGGGCGACGGTACGGGGGTGGGGTATGTCGACGCAGCTCACGGCGAGCAGGGCGTCGGAGCTGTTGTCGTCGGAGCCGTTGTCGTCGCCGCGGGGTGTGCGGTGGGACGCGCCCGGCTCCTCGTCGGCCTCCGCGAGGTCGGCCAGCTGCGTGCCGTCGCCCTCGGCCGCCGAGCGCAGCGCCTCGGAGAATTCCTTCCATTGGGCCTCGGGGGTGTACATCGCGTCCGTGATGACCCCGAGGAGCGTGGTGGCGTCGACGTCGTAGCGGTCTCCGTCGACCGGCAGGGGTTCTTCTTCCGTCTGCTCCAGGAGGTCGTCGATCAGGCCGGATATCTCTTCCGGCGTCGCGCCGGGGCAGCTGTCCCCCGCGACGTCGGCGCAGTACTCGGCGTAGTCGTCCACGGCCCTGCGGAACCCAAGGCCCTGGGACACCGCCCGTTCCCGCCAGTTCAGGGACGGGTCGATCGCACCGTCCAGGGCGAGGGCGCGGACGCGGTGCGGGAACTGTTCCGCGTAGACGCTGCCGAGGTTCGTCCCGTACGACCAGCCGAGATAGGTCAGCTTCCGGTCGCCGATGGCGGCTCGCAGTACGTCCATGTCGCGGGCCGCGTCCTCGGTACCGACATGACGCAGGATGCCTCCGCTGCCCTTCCGGCACGCCTCGGCCTCGGCGTCCGCTCCGGCGACGGCACGGTCGCGTTCGGCGGCGGTGGCGGGGGTGATGGGCTCGGGGGCGTAGGTGTCCTCGTACGAGTCCTCCCCTGTCTCCGCGTCCGCCTCTGCCCCCTCGTCCGTCTCGGCGGATTCCTCCTCCGGGGGTTCCGCGCACTTCACGGCGGGTGTGCTGCCGCCGACGCCTCTCGGGTCGAAGGAGACGATGTCGAAGCGGGCCCGCACCTTCGCGCCGAAGCTCTCGTCGCCGCCGTCCCTGAGGTCGCTCGCGCCGGACGCGCCGGGGCCGCCGGGGTTGTAGACGAGGGAGCCGATACGGCGGTCGGGGTCGGCGGTGACCGCCTTGACGACAGGCAGGACGAAGGTCTTCCCGTTCTCCGGGTGGGCGTAGTCCATCGGCACGGTGAGCCGCGCACACCGCAGCTCGGCCCCGCCCTCGCCCTCGCCGCAGTGCTTCCACTTCAGCTGCTGGCCGTAGAACCGCTTGAGCTCGGGCTTCGCGGCGGGCTCGACGGCGGAGGCGCCACCGGCCGCGGTGCAGCCGGTGAGGGTGGCGGCGGCGAGGGTGGCGGTGGCCAGGGCCAGGGCCAGGACGGGGACGGTAAGGCGGTCGGCGCGGTACACAGGAGCACTCCCAAGATCGGTTCGCCCCACCTTGCAGGTCCGACCCTGAGGTTTTGATGAGGAACCGGAACGCCTACGCCTCCGGCAGCCGCAGGGTGAAGCTCGCGCCGCCGCGCGGCCCCGCCGCGGCCGTGAGGGATCCGCCGTGTGCGTGCGCCACCCAGGCGGCGATGGAGAGGCCGAGGCCCGTGGAGCCGCTGCCGCTGCGGAAGCGGTCGAAGAGGGCGCCGGACTCCGCGAGGCCGGGCGGCAGCCCCGGACCCGCGTCGGCCACCGTGACCGTCGCGCCGGGAGCGACGATGACCTCGACGTCCGCGGGTTCCCCGGGCAGATGCCCGTGCGCCAGCGCGTTGGACAGCAGGTTGGCCACCGCCCTGCGCAGCAGATCGGGGTCGGCCACCACCACGGTCTCGACACACCGCAGCGTCACCCGGTGCCCCTGGGCGGGCGTGTCCGCGACCACCCCCTCCACCAGCTGGTCGAGACGCAACGGCTCCCGCGCCAGCGTCTCCGTACCGGACATCAGCCGGGCCCGGGTCAGCAGCCCGTCGACCAGACCCCCCATCCCGTCCGCGAGCCGCAGCGTCCGCTTCAGGACCTCCGTACGGTCCGCCTCCCCCCGCAGCCCCGTCTCCGCGAGCGTCCGCAGCGATGCCGCGGGCGTGCGCAGATCGTGCGCGGCATCGGCCAGGAACGTCTCCTGCCGGCGCAGTGCCGCGAGCGCGGGACGGATCGCGCGGCCGGACAGCACATGGCCGACCGCCGCCGAGAGGCAGACCAGGACCGCGCAGGCCCCCGCCACCAGCCAGGTGAGACGGCGGTGGTCGGACCGCTGGTCGGTCGTGTCGGCCATCGTCACGATGACGCCCTGCGGACCGTCGTCGTCCACCGCTTCGGGGGCGTAGAAGGGATCGGCGTAGAGGCGGACCGGACGGCCGTCCGTCGTGTGCCGGTCGGCCGTCGCCACGTCGTCGCCCCGCACCGCCTTCGCCCCCATCTCCTGTACGAGCGCGGGGGCGACCCGCAGACAGGGGTGGCGCGGCGTGTGATCCACCGTCAGCGGGGTGCGCGGCGGGTCGAGCGGCACCGAGAGCACCGTCAGCGGCGGACATCCCGTACCCATGGTGTCGGCGAGTTCGCGCGCGTCGAGCCGCCCGTCGTCGTCGGTCACGAGGAGGCCGATGGCCCAGCCGGTGTCCTGGCCCATCGCCCCGTCGAGCTGCTGGCGCCACCGCCGGTCGTCGCTGCGCACCGCGAAGACCGCCATCCCGATCAGCCCCACGGCACTGGTCAGGGCGAAGAGGGCGGTGATGCGTCGGCGCAGTCGGCGTACCCGCGCGGTGGGCGTGAGCGGGCCCGTGGTGCGCGGCCTCACTCGGGGGCCAGGCGGTAGCCGACCCCGCGCACGGTGCGGATCAGCGGCGGATCGCCGAGCTTGCGGCGCAGCTGGGAGATCAGCACCTCTAGGACGTTGGACTGCGGCTCGGTCATCTCGTCCCAGCAGCTCTCGATGAGCTCGCCGCGCGTCACCGCCTGGTCCGCGCGCGCCGCCAGGACCTCAAGGACGGCGAACTCCCGGCTGGTGAGCGTCAGGAGCAGCCCCGCCCTGCGCACCTGCCGCCGCGCGGTGTCGATCTCCACGTCGGCGACCCGGTGCACGGGCGGCCGCACCGCCGGCGAACGGCGGCACAGGCTGCGCACCCGCGCCACCAACTCCGGTACGGCGAACGGCTTGACCAGGTAGTCGTCGCCCCCGCTCGCGAACCCCTCGACCCGGTCGGCCACCGAGTCCCGCGCGGTGAGGAACAGCACCGGCACGGCACGGCCGGTGCGGCGCAGCTCCGCGACGTACGCGACGGCGTCACCGGACGGCAGCATCCGGTCGAAGACCGCGCAGTCGTACGCCGTGACGAAGAGCGCCTCGTCGGCCTGCGGCAGATCGGCGGTCGCGTCGACGGCGAGCCCGGCCGCGCGAAGCGCCGCGGCCACCCCGAAGCGGAGATTGTCGTCGTCCTCGACCAGCAGCACTCGCACGCCGCCCAGCCTATCGACAAGGGGGTACACCGCCCCCGGAGCTCACCCCGCGAACAGCAGCGCCTCCGCCCCCACCGGCCGGTACCCCGCCGCCTGGAACGCCCGCACACTGCGCGCGTTGCCCGGCGCCTGCTGCGCCCACACCACGGACCCGTCCGGTACGAGATGCCGTGCCGCGAGCGCGAGGGCGCGCCCCAACCCCTGGTGCCGCCCTGCTTCCGCGACCTCTGTCGCCGTCTCCCAGCGCCCGGCGACGCCCCGGCCGATGACCAGGACCCCGCCGGCCCCGCCGCCCTCGCAGGCCCACACCCGGACGTCGTCGCGGCGCTTGCGGGCCCGTGCCACGCGGGGGTGGTCGGGGTCGTCGAGTTCGGTCAGGCCGAGCGCGGGGTCGGGGTCGCCCGGCAGCGCGGACGCGACCGTCAGCAGGTCGATCGTGTCCGTCGTACGTCCCGTGCGGTCCAGGAAGGCGCCGAGGAACCGCGGGTTGAGGGTCGCCGCGAGCGGATCGCAGTCGAGGGAGTCGAGCGTGGCCCGCACCCAGCGGGGGTCCTCGTCGGTGAAGACGACGGAGTGCGCCGTGAAGGCGATGACCCCCGCGTCCCGGTGGCTCGGCTGCGGCACGACGGTCGTCGAGCCGTCCGGCGGCGGGAAGCGGCCGTGGGCCGCCGCGTCGAGAATCGAGCCGAGCGAGGCGGCGGTGCTGGCCATGGGCGTACTCCTTGTGATCGGGCCGCGGGACGGCCGTTACCCTAAGCCCACTCAGTAATGCACCAAGAAGGGGTGGATCCGGTGGCGGACATCGAGGAAGCGCGCAAGACGTTCGAGCGGTTCGACGCGGACGGCGACGGCTTCATCACGGCGGCCGAGTGGAAGTCGGCCATGGCGCAGATGGGGGACTTCTACGTCACCGAGACGGTGGCCGAGGCCGTGATCGGCACGAAGGACACCAACGACGACAAGAAGCTGACCTTCGACGAGTTCTGGGCGAGCCTGAACAAGTAGTCGGCGGACAGCGAAGGGGCCCCGCGGCCGGATACGTGCGCGGGGCCCCTTGCGCATGTATCAGCGCCGGGCCGCCGCCCGCACGCTCCACCGCCCTTCCCTGCGCTCGAGGCGCACCGGATGGTCGAAGCACTTGCTGACCTGGTCGCTCGTCAGTACGTCGTCGACGGCGCCGGAGGCGAGCGTGCGGCCGTCCCGCAGCAGCAGGGCGTGCGTCGTACCGGCCGGGAGTTCCTCCAGGTGGTGGGTGACCAGGACCGTGGCGAGTCCGGGGTGGCTCTCGCGCAGGGAGTCCAGGCTGTCGAGGAGTCCCTCGCGGCCCGCGAGGTCGAGCCCGGTGGCGGGTTCGTCGAGGAGGACGAGGCGCGGGCTCGGCATCAGCGAGCGCGCGATCAGGGTCCGGCCGCGCTCGCCCTGGGAGAGCGTGGGCCAGCGCGCGTCCGTGCGGTGCCCGAGGCCGAGCATCGCGATCAGCCGGTCGGCCCGCTCCTCCTGCTCGGGGGTGGGACACCACCGGGGCAGCGGTTCGACGCTGTTGGTGAGGCCGGTCAGGACGACGTCACGGACCCGCAGCGCGGACCGCAGCGGATGACGCGGGTTCACATGACCTACGTACGCCCTCAAGTCCCGCAGATCGACGCTGCCGAGGCGGCGGCCGAGCACCTCCACCGTGCCGTGGGTGGGGTGGGTGACGGCTCCGCAGAGGCTGAGCAGGGTGGACTTGCCCGCGCCGTTGGCGCCGAGCAGCGCCCAGTGCTCTGAGGGGCGGACGGTGAGCGTGACCTCTTCGAGGATGGGGCGGCCGTCGCGGACGACGGTGACGCCGTCCGCGTGCAGCACCGGGGTCATCGGCCGACCCCCGCCCGGTTCACGGCCGAGAGCACCGCCTGCACGGAAGCGGTCAGGACCGAGGTGTCGAGACCCGCGCCCCAGCAGACGACACCGTCGACCCGGCACTCCGCGTACGCGACGGCCTCGGCGCCGCCGCCCGCCTCCACCGCGTGTTCGGAGTAGTCGAGGATGTCGACGGTGATCCCGGCGGCGGCGAGCGCCTCGGTGAACGCGGACAGCGGTCCGTTGCCCGCGCCCTCGAAGTCCCCTGCCCTGTCCCCCACTTGGAGGGTGCAGACGAAACGGTGCGCGCCGTCGGGGGCGCGGTCGGTGGTCCATGCGTCGAGCCGCACCCCGCCGTCCCGGCCCGGCACGAGATATGCCGTCTCGAACAGCTCGTACAACTCCTTGGGCGTCGCCTCGCGCCCGCTGTCGTCCGTGGCGTCCTGCACCACGCGCGAGAAGCCGGGCCGCATCCGCTCCGGCAGGTCGAGTCCGTGCGTGGTGCGCAGCAGATACGCCATCCCGCCCTTGCCGGACTGGGAGTTGACCCGGATGACCGCCTCGTAGCTGCGGCCGATGTCCGCCGGGTCGATCGGCAGATACGGCACGCCCCAGGGCGCCTGACTCTCCGGTACACCCAACTCGGCGGCCCGGCGGGCGTGTTGGGCGAATCCCTTGCTGATGGCGTCCTGGTGGGTGCCGGAGAACGCGGTGTGGACGAGGTCGCCGGCGTAGGGGTGGCGGGGGTGGACGGGCAGCCGGTTGCAGTGCTCGACGGTCTCGCGCACGGCGTCGATGTCGGAGAAGTCGACCATGGGGTCGACGCCTTGGGCGTGCAGATTGAGGGCGAGGGTCACCAGGTCGACGTTCCCGGTGCGTTCGCCGTTGCCGAAGAGGCAGCCCTCGACGCGCTGGGCGCCGGCCAGGACGGCGAGTTCGGCGCAGGCGACGCCGGTGCCGCGGTCGTTGTGGGGGTGGACGGAGAGGATGACGGAGTCACGCCTGGCCAGGCTGCGGTGCAGATACCCGATCTGGTCGGCGTAGACGTTCGGGGTCGCGATCTCGACCGTCGCCGGGAGGTTGTGGGTGACGGGGCGGCCGGGGCTCGCGTCCCACAACTCCGTGAGCCCGTCGCAGAGTTCGACCACATAGTCGGGCTCGGTCAGGTTGAAGGTCTCCGGGGAGAACTGGAAGCGGATGTCCGCGTGCGGCCGCGCGTCGGCGAGGCGCGCCATCCGGGCGGCGGCCGCTTCGGCGACCGCGCGCACCTCGGCCCGCGAACGCCCGAGCACCACGTCACGCCAGACGGGCGAGGTGGGGACGTAGAGGTGCACGACGGTGCGGGGCAGCCCTTCGATCGCCGCGAAGGTGCGGTCGATGAGGTCGGGCTTGGCGGGCGTGAAGACGACGATGGTGACGTCCTCGGGGATCTCGCCGCGCGCACTGAGCGCGGCGAGGTCGCGCACGAAGTCGAAGTCGGCGCGGCCGGCCGAGGGGTAGCCGACCTCGATCTCCTTGAACCCCATCGAGACGAGCAGCTCGAAGAAGCGCCGCTTGCGGCCGGTGTCCATCGGCTCGGCCAGCGCCTGGTTCCCGTCACGCAGGTCGACGGGGACCCAGAGGGGCGCGCGCTCGATACGGGCACTCGGCCAGCTCCGCTCCAGGGCGGGAACGTCGACGCGGTCCTGGTAGGGGCGGTAGCGGTGGTGCGGCATGGGACTGGGGCGCTGCGGATTCCAGTCGTACGGGACGCGGGGCGCTCGGGGCGCGTGGGGCGCGGCATCGGCTGTGATGTCGTACGCGGTGTCGCTCATCGGAAGCGGTGTCCTTCGGGTCGCGGTCGGTCGGCCGACCGGCAGCACGGCACCCCGCGGCGGGGTGCCGGTCGCTTCAGGCCCCGCCGCGGCAGCCGAGAAGAAGGAGACCGCAGAAGATCACGCGGCTACACTAGCCACACCTCAGGTCCTCAGACAAGTACTCCTCAGACAAGCTGAGGTCCCACCTCCGGAAAGGCCCCCGCATGCCCCTCGGATCCCTGCGCCCCAGCCCTCTGGTCGAACAGGCCGCCGAGCGCCTGCGCGAGCAGATCGCCGCCGGCCACTGGCCCATCGGCACCAAACTCCCCGGCGAGACCACCCTCGCCAAGGAACTCGGCATCGGCCGCTCCACCGTCCGCGAGGCCCTGCGTGCCCTCGCCGGCGCCGGGCTCGTGCAGCCCCGGCAGGGCTCCGGCGTCTTCGTCACGGCGACGGAAGCGGTCGCGGACTGGCCGACGCGGCTGCGCCGGGCCGCGGTCACGGACGTGTACGAGGTGCGGATGCTGGTGGAGGTGCAGGCGGCGCGGCTCGCGGCGATGCGCCGCACGGACGAGGACATCACCGCCATGCGGGCCGCGCTCCAGGGCCGCAGGGCGGCGGCCGCCGAGGGGGACGCGGCGTTCGTGGACGCCGACATCGCGCTGCACGCGGCGGTCGTGGCGGCGGCGCGCAATCCCGTGCTCACCGATCTGTTCGCGGAGTTCATGCCCGCGCTGCGGCAGGGCCTGATCAGCCTCCTCGAACTCATCGACGTACGCGCCACGGAGGCGAACCACGGAGATGCCGCGCACGCGGAACTCGTGCGCGCCGTCGAAGCGAGGGACGCGGAGGAAGCGGCGCGGGTGGCGCAGGCCGAACTCCAGGGGACGCTGCGGAAATTGCTGAACCACGGCTAGCCCGGCGGGCCCGGGATTCCGGTACCCCCGCCGGGCTTCCCGCCGCCGCCCACACAACCACTCTCCCAATCCCCTTCGGCCGGAAGGAACAGAAGGAACGGGAAATCCGGGAAGGCCGAAGAGAACGAAAAGAAGAGCGAAGATCGCGACGGGCGGCGGAGGAACTCGAACTCCTACATCTTGTCGTAGAAGGTCCACATCTGATTCGGCGCGCCTTGCGCGGATTCCTTGACGGTCACCGCTTGGTCCACGCCGTTCGCCGTGATGAGCAGGGCGGGGAACTTCCTGCTCTCGATGGTGGTCTGCTCCTGCCCGAGGTCCACCAGCCAGCGCTGCGACAGCTTGTCGGGGCTGCGGGGCTTCAAGGTCACCGACCCGTCGCGCGTGGTGGCCTCGAGGCACTGCCCCTTGTAGTGGGTGCTCTCGATCGTGTAGATGCCCGTTCCCGCCGTGGTCTCACCCACCAGTTCGAGCTGCCAGACCTGATAGGTCTGCGCCGGATCCCGCGTCCACACGGTCTTGCCGTCGTACGCGTCGAGGTTGGTGTCGTCGCTGAACACCTGAATGGAAGCCGAGAGGCTCTTGATCGATGCCACCGAATTCCCCTTTCCATTCGACTGATCTCGCGGCCAAAGTCGTCGACGAATGGTCTGGTCCGTCGACCGCCCTCACATTTCCATCCGTCCTGGATTCCTGACAAGTTCGGTAATCGGCCACCGTCGGCGACGTCCGAAGAGACCTGGGAAGCCGGGAATTTCCGCATGAATTCAGGCCGTTCCCCGAAGGCCCTCACACACCGCCCTCAAGGCCGCCCGCACCACAACTCCCCCAGGAATTCCCGCGCAGCCCACCGCGCGCGCGACGACTGTTGCCGCGCAGACCCATGGGGCCTCTGGTCCCGCGCCGGGCGTGGGGTCGCCCCCACGGGCATCGCCGCCCCTGGCCTGGCACACGCCCTCACCGCGCGACGGATCAGCGGTCCTCGGACAACCTGTCCTCCCCCTCTTCCCGCCTGCCCTCCCCTGCTTCCCTCCCGGCACGCTCCACGCCGCCCGCGCCACGAACCCTGTACAACCGGGCCGAAGCGTCCACATGCGCGAGCCGCCGCATGGCGCTGAACACCGCCTCCCCGAGGACCGTGCCGATCACCACGCTCTCCACCAGGTCCTCCACCGCCCCCCTGCGGTCCACATAGCCGAGGTCCGCGCGGGCGACCAGCTCGGCCGCCTCGGCGTACTCGTCGAGGAGTTCCGTGAACGCGCCGTGGCCCACCCGGTCCAGGGCGGCCAAGGCGCGCGCGAGGTCGGCGGCGGCAGGGTTCGACTCGTGGGTGCGCCAGCCGCGCCGCGCGATCAGGCCCTCGACGGCGGTCCGCGCGGCCGCCGCCTCCGCGTCGTCGTCGGCGGCGCCCGCCGGGCCGAGCCGGTCGGCCGCCGCACCGAGCACCTTGTGCAGCGGGCGCTCGGGGTCGTCGACCGCGCCGAGCACCTCCGCGATGGCGGACACCTTCAGGCCGCCCACGTCGAGCAGCGCGCGGATCAGCCGCAGCCTGCGCTCGTGCGCCTCTCCGTAGTGCGCCTGGTTGGGGCTGCTCAACTCGCCCTGCGGCAGCAGCCCTTCACGGACGTAGTACTTGATCGTCGGCACCGGCACGCCGGTCCTGCGGCTCAACTCGCCAATACGCACGGCCCGGCCACTCTCCTTGCCTCTGCCCGCTTGCCCGCTCTTGCGATCCTCGCCGCCCATCATAGATAGTGGCGCTATCAGATAGCGGACAGCGCCACTATCCATAGTGCAGCTATCTATACGTGCACCACAGAGCTATCCATAGATCCAGGCACATCCAGATACGTCCAGATACGTCCACCACAGGGGGATCCCTATGTCTTCATGGCGTTCATGGCACCGCCCACTCGTGCTCTTCTCCGCCTCCATGGCGTTACTCGCCGTCGTCTCCGGAGTGGGGCTCGTCGTCGACGACCGCGTCCTGGTGGGCGCGCCGATCTGGTTCAAGCCGTTCAAGTTCTCGGTCTCGTTCGTCGCCTACGGACTCTCGCTCGCCTGGATGCTGTCGCTGCTCGACCGCGGCCGCAGGGCGGGCTGGTGGGCGGGGACGGTGGTCGCCGCCGCGAGCGTCGTCGAGATGGCGATCATCACCGGGCAGGTGGTGCGCGGGAAGCGCAGCCACTTCAACCACGCGACCCCGTTCGACGAGGCGCTGTTCAACGCGATGGCCGTCACCGTCGTCGTCCTGTGGCTCGCCACCCTGGCCATCGCCGTCCTGCTGCTGCGCGCCCGCATCGCCGACCGCGCCTCCGCCTGGGCCATGCGCTGCGGGACCGCGCTCGCACTCGCCGGAGCCGCCATCGGGTTCCTGATGACGCAGCCCGCGCCCGGGCAGACGCGCGGCTCGTCGTCCGTCGTCGGCGCCCACAGCGTGGGCGTGCCCGACGGCGGCCCCTCGATGCCGCTGACCGGCTGGTCCACCACCGGCGGCGACCTCCGTGTCCCGCACTTCGTCGGCATGCACGCCCTGCAACTGCTCCCGCTGCTCCTGATGGTGCTGACGGCGCTCGCGTCGCGCCCCCGCTTCGCACGGCTCGCCGACGGACGCGTACGCCTGCGGCTCGTGCTCGTCGCGTCGACCGCGTACGCCGCCGCCTTCGCCCTGGTCACCTGGCAGGCCCTGCGCGCCCAGCCCCTCATCCACCCGGACGGCGTGACGCTGACGGCGGCGGCACTGATCCTCGCGGCGACGGCCGCCGGGACATGTGCGGCACTGCGCCGCTCCCCCACAACAACCGTTCCCAGCCAGGAAGTCGACGAGACCAAGGAGCTCGCGGCATGACCGGATTCCTCTTCGAGCTCTCCTTCTGGCTGGCCGCGCCGGTCTGGCTGCTCATGATCTTCGCGCCGGGGTGGCGCGCGACGGAACGGATCGCCGCGTCGCCGCTGACCGTCGTACCCGTACTGGTCGTCTTTCTCACGATGGCGCTGCCCGTCTTCCCCGAACTCTGGGCGGCGGTCAGCAGCCCGGACATCGACGGTTTCCGCGAACTGCTCGTCCTCGCCAATGGGGCGGGCGCGATCTGGGCGCAGGTCATCGCCTGGGACCTGCTGATCGGCCAGTGGATGTACCGCGAGGCGCGGCGCATCGGCGTCCACCCGCTGGTGACGGGCCCGCTCCTGGTCCTGACGATCCTCCTGTCGCCCTTCGCGATGCTGCTCTTCCTGCTGATCCGGGCGGCGGCTAACCGGCGGCCCGCAGTCTCCGGTACTGCCCCGGCGCCACCCCGAACTCACGCTTGAAGGCCCGCGAGAAGGCGAACTCCGAGGTGTAGCCCGCCCGTTCGGCCACCTGCCGCAGCGACAGGTCCTCCTCGCTCAGCAGCCGGCCCGCCGCCGTCATCCGCCACCACGTCAGATACGCGAGCGGCGGCTCCCCGCACTCGCCCCCGGCGAAGTCCGCATCCGCGTCGAGGCGTTGGGCTTCAACCGCGCCGAAGCCCTGTTCCGTGCGGGCACTTACTACTACCCGGCGACGCGGTCCTCACGGCGGCGAACACCGAGCTGAGCACGCAGGGCGTGTACGGCGACCTGATCCAGCTGCCGCAGACCGCGGTCGTCCCGCGCCCAGCCGCCGTCGACGCGGTGACCGCGGCCGCGGTCTGGCTCACCTACTCCACCGCGTACGGCGCGCTCGTGCGGACCGCGGGGCTGCTGCCGGGCCGGCGGGTCCTGATCACGGGCGCGTCCAGCGGTGTCGGCACCGCGGCCATCCAGGTCGTACGCCGCGCGGGCGCCGTACCGATCGTCACCACCCGCACCGATGCCAAGCGGCGGCAACTCCTCGATCTGGGCGCCGAGCACGTCATCGTCAGCGAGGACGCGGACGTGACGAAGGAGACGAGGCGGCTGACCGGCGGGCGGGGCGTGGACATCGTGCTCGACGCGATCGGCGGGCCCGGCCTGCAGGCCCTCGGCGAGGCGGCCGTCCCCCACGGCCACATCGTCGCGTACGGCTGGCTGGACGGCCGCCCCTCGATCCTCCCCATGAACTGGCCGCTGTCGGTCCACGGCTATGCGAACACGGACGTCACGGCCACGGAGGAGGGCCGCGTGCGCGCTGCCGCGTACATCAACGCGGGCCTGACGGACGGAACGCTGCGGCCGGTGATCGCGGAGGTCTTCGAGGGTCTTGACGCGGTCGGGGACGCGCACCGCCTGATGGAGTCCGACAGGCACACCGGCAAGATCACGCTGAAGCTCTGAGGAGGCGCCCCTTCCGGAAGGGGCGCCTCACCCGCCCGGAATCCCTCATCCACCCGGAATCCCCCGGCCGTCCGGAATACCTCAGCCGTTCCGGAGGTTGGCTCCGTTACGTACCGCATCAGAGAACCAACCCCCGGAGGGGCGAGTCATGAAGATCGGCATCATCGGCGCGGGCAACATCGGCGGCAACCTCACCCGTCGCTTCAGGGCCGTCGGCCACGACGTGTCCGTCGCCAACTCCCGTGGCCCGCACACCCTCACCGCCCTCGCCGAGGAGACCGGCGCGACGCCGGTGACGGTCGAGGAGGCCGCGCGGGGCGCCCAGGTCGTCGTCGTGACGATCCCGCTCAAGGCCGTGCCGAACCTGCCGGCCGGCTTCCTCGACGGGGCGGCCGACGACGTCGCCGTCATCGACACCGGCAACTACTACCCGCAGCAGCGCGACGGGAAGATCGCCGAGATCGAGGAGGGCCTGACCGAGAGCCGCTGGACGGAGCGGCAGATCGGCCACTCCGTGATCAAGGCCTTCAACGGCACCTACGCCCAGGACATCCTCGACAAGCCGCAGGCCAAGGGCGCTCCCGGCCGCGTCGCACTGCCGATCGCAGGTGACGACGAGGCAGCCAAGAAGGTCGTACGCGATCTGCTCGACGAGATCGGCTTCGACACCGTCGACACGGGCGGCCAGGACGAGTCGTGGCGCCAGCAGCCGGGCACTCCGGTGTACGGTCTCGCGGCGGACGCGGACGCGGTGACAAAGGCCCTGTCCGAGGCGTCCCCGGAGCGCACGGCGGAGTGGCGGGCCTGACGTCGGACGGCTAGGGCCTGTCCGGCGGATCTTGCCTGGGACGCGCTGGCCTGGCACGCGCATCTGCGGCGTTGTCGTCCATCGCCATCGCTCCGCGATGGCTCAATCCTCCGCCTTGCAGCTGCACGCACCAGACCACCGCTCACCGACAGAGACAAGGCGCCGCCCACAGGAGCCGGCCAGATCCGCCGGACAGACCCTAGGGCGTCGCCCAGTCCCGCAGCGCGTCCTCGCTCTCGAAATCCGCGACGTTCTTGTCCAGCGGTGTCGACGTGTACTGATGGATCGTCCACTTCGCCTTGATGCGCGGCTTGCCCGCCGTCACGTAGTCGGCGATCCACAGTCCGTCGCCGGCGTAGGAGGTGGTGTCCCGGTTCAACCAGAAATCCCGGTTTGCGTACAAAAGGACCCTGTGGTTCGGGCGCAGCCGCTTCACCTCCCGGATGAAGCGGTCCTTCTCCGCGTTCGACGCGGCCGTGTGATCCCCCGTCCACTCCCAGTCCACCGCCAGCAAGTCCCCCTCCTTCTCAGGGGCCTTGCTCACGAAGTACTCCGCCTGCGCCGTGATGTTGCCCGGCCACAGGAAGTGGTAGAAGCCGACCACGCAGCCGCCGTCACGAGCCAGCTTCGTCTGGGCCGTCAGTCTCGGGTTGACGTACGAACGGCCCTCCGTCGCCTTGATGATGACGAAGGAGAGGCCGGTCGTGCTGAACGATGACTGGTACGAGCTGACGTCGATGCCTCGGATCATGCGCGGCCTCCCGTGGGGCAGAGGAACGGGGCGGTGGATCTACCCTCCCCGTTCCCGGTGGCCGCGGACGTCAACCGTTGAATGACCCGGGCACGGTGGGCTCAGCGGAAGATGCCCGTGTGCCCCAGCGAGTAGCGCCCCGGCTGCGGGTAGACCGCGAGGCCGTGCGGGCCGCCGCCGACCGGGATGCGGGCGGTCTGGACGCCGGTGCGGGTGTCGATGGCGTACACCTCGGAGTCGTAACGGCCGGACAGCCAGAGCGTGTTGCCGTCCGCCGAGACGCCGCCCATGTCGGGGCTGCCGCCCTGGGGGAGCTTCCACTTCTTGGTCAGCTTGTTCTTGGGGAAGTCGAAGACCGACACCGTGCCCTCGCCGCGGTTGGAGACGTACATCTCGCGTGAGTCGCGGCTGACGTACAGACCGTGGCAACCCTTGCCGGTGGGAAGGAGCTTCGGCTTGTCGAACTTGTCGCCGCTCAGGACCCACATGCCGTCGGCCATCATGTCGGCGACGTAGAAGGTCTTCCCGTCGGGCGAGACCTTCACGTCCTGCGGCATGGCGCCGTCGAAGGGGAGTTTCTGCTGGGCGACGACCTTCATCTTCTCGGTGTCGACCTTCAACAGCTCGCCCGAGAACTCGCAGGAGACGATGAAGTAGCGGCCGTCGGCGGAGAAGTCGGCGTGGTTGACGCCGTAGCAGCTGACCGGTTCGGTCTTGACCTTCTTCATGGTGTGCGGGTCGCGGAAGACGAGTTCGCGGTCCATGGAGGCCATCACGACGGCGTACTTGCCGTTGGGCGTGAAGTAGAGGTTGTACGGGTCGTGTACGTCGACGGGCTTGCCCGCCTTGCCGGTCCTGGGGTCGATCGGGGTGAGCGTGTGGCCGCGGTTGTTGTTGACCCAGAGGGTCTTCATGTCCCAGGAGGGGACGACGTGTTGGGGCTGGATGCCCACGTCGATGGTGTCGATGACCCGGTACGTCTTGGGGTCGATGACGGAGACGGTGTTGGAGTTGGTGTTGGGGACGTAGACGCGGGAGGGGAAGTCCTTGACCACCGGGGAGAGTCTGTTGGGGCGGTCGGCCGCGTAGACGTCCTTGGGGTCGAGGACCGGCGGCATGCCGGGCAGGCCTGGTGCCGCCTTGGGTTTGGCGGGTTTCTGGATGCCCTGGGTGCCGAGGGCTTCGTTGGCCCGCTTGTCGGTGCCGCAGCCGGCGAGCGCGGCGGCTGCGACGGCTCCGGCGGCGACGACCGCTCCGGTGCGGCGGGTGAGGTTCAGGGTGAGGGGCATCAGGTCAGCAGCTCCGTGGTCGTCACCGCGCGCAGTCCGCGGCGGTCGAGGTCTTCCAGGACGGCGGGGAGCGCGGCGACCGTGTCCGCGTACCCGAAGTGCAGGCTCACGACGGAGCCCGCGCGCACCTCTGAGGCGATCTTGCGGGTGACGGCCGGGGCGCCCTGCGAGGTGAAGTCGAGGGAGTCGACGTCGTACGAGAGGACGTGCGGGTAGCCCGCGCGGTGGGCGAGGCGGGCGACGAGGGGGGTCGCCCGTTCGGCGCGCGAGGGGCGGAACCAGGTGCCGATGGAGCCGGTGAGTCGGCGCAGGCGCCGGGCGCAGCCGGTGATCTCGGCGTAGGCGTCGGCCTCGGGCAGTTCGTTGATCGTGACGTGGTGCTGGGTGTGGTTGCCGAGGTCGTGGCCGCCGTCGAGGACGCGGCGGGCGAGTGCGGGGTGTTCGTCGAGCCAGCTGCCGACGGCGAGGACGGTGATCTTGGCGTCGGCCTGTTCGGCGATGGCCAGGAGGGAGCGGGCGATGGCCGGGTCGCCCTGGCCGTGGAAGGTGAGGGCGACCTGGGGGCGGCGGCGGGGGCCGTGGGTGATCTGGTCGGGCTGTCCGGGGTAGCGGCGGGGCGCGGGGGCGGCGCGGGGCGCTTTCGGTGCGGCGTGAGCGGGGTGCCGGGGCGCGGGGTGCCGGCTCGCGGGGGTGGATCCAGGGGTGGATCCGGGGGTGGATCCGGGGAGGGATCCGGTGGTGGAGCAGCCCGCGGTGAGGGCGCCCGCGACGGCCAGTCCGGCGGCCGCGCGGAGGGTCGCGCGGCGGTCTGTCTCGATCACGCGACCATTTAATGGGTAAAGCGGGCAAAAGCTGATGATTGCCCGCTTCTGCCGTCCTGCGGGTCGGGGTCGCGCGAGCCCCGGTCACCTCCGCAACCCTTGCGGATCACCTGTCACAGGCTGCACTTAACCAGCGTTTACCAGGCGGGTGTCCCATCTCACCAAGGATTCACTTTTGCACCGTCCGGTTTTGTACGTGTATGCCCGGATCAGGACTTTTGGATCGCTGGCCCCCGTCTGCCATAGTCGGTGCCACGACCCCCATTGACCCGGGCTCAGGTCGCTTCAGCGGTCGTGGACCACACCCCATTCGTCCACATCGCTTCACGAAGGCCCCCGCAGCGCCGCATACCGGCAACCGGGGGCTTTCGCGTACGTACGCTTCAGCGGTCGGCGACCCGCATCTCGAACCACGTCGTCTTGCCGCGCGGCAGCAGATCCACGCCCCACCGGTCGGAGAGCTTGTCGACGAGGAAGAGGCCCCGGCCGCTGAGGTCGAGCTCATGGACCGGCATCAGACAGGGCAGTCCGCGCGACGGGTCGCGCACCTCGATCCTTATCCAGCCGCGCCGCCGCACCATCCGCAGCCCGAAGACGCGGGCGCCGGTGTGCCGCACGGCGTTGCCGACGAGTTCGGAGACGAGCAGGACGACGTCCTCGGTGAGCTTCGGGGAGAGCCCCCAGTGGCGGAGCACGACGACCTGGGCGAGGCGGCGCGCGATGGCGGCGGACTCCGGGCGCGACGGCAGCGGAACCTCCGCGTCCGTCGGATTGCCGAACAACTCGAGCGCCTTGAGCGCGTGTTCGTCCTCAACCGCCGGCGACCAGCGCGCCGCGGTCGCACTGCCATGCCGCCGCGGCTGTTCGATACCCTCCAGCCCCGCCATGCCCCCATCATGGCCGCACGGAGCGCCTTACGGGGGCGTTCCCCAGGAATAAGCCCCCCGGAACCATCCGTTCCGGGGGGCTGACTAGGCATATGCCACTGGCAGTTAAGACCCCACCACAACCCGCCTGACCTGCAATGACTACCCGCCTACGGGTGATCACCAACAGCCCTCGAAGATGCAGACTTAAGGCTCTCTTAAGGCACGCATAATCCGCCCCTTCGGGGGACACGCATGCTGACGTTCCCTCAACTGATCACGCTCCAGGGGCACTTCACGGCAGATCGCCCCGTTCCGAAGGTCGGATCAGACGAACTTCGCCTTGCCCGGCCCCTCCTCGACGAAGCTCCGCATGCCCCGCTCACGGTCCTCCGTGGCGAACAGACCCGCGAACCAGGTGCGCTCGATCGCGAGCCCGGTGTCGATGTCCGTCTCCAGGCCCGCGTCCACGGACTCCTTGGCGGCGCGCAGCGCCATCGCGGGCCCCTGCGCGAGCCGCGCCGCCCACTGGTGCGCCTGCTCGTACACCTCGGCGGCGGGCACGACCCGGTCCACCAGGCCGATGGTGAGCGCCTCTTCGGCCTTGACCATCCGGCCGGTGAAGATCAGGTCCTTGGCCTTGGACGGGCCGACCAGGCGGGCGAGGCGCTGGGTGCCGCCGGCGCCGGGGATCAGCCCGAGCAGGATCTCCGGCTGGCCGAGCTTGGCGTTGTCGGCGGCGATGCGGAAGTCGGCGCAGAGCGCGAGTTCGCAGCCGCCGCCGAGCGCGTAGCCGGTGACGGCGGCGACGACGGGCTTGGGGATGCGGGCGACCGCGGTGAAGGATTCCTGCAGGGCGCGGGACCGCACGACCATCGCCGTGTGGTCCATCGCCTGCATCTCCTTGATGTCCGCGCCCGCCGCGAACACCTTCTCGCCGCCGTAGATGATCACGGCGCGTACGTCGTCGCGCCGGGTCGCCTCCTCGGCCAGCTCCTTGAGCCGGTCCTGGAGGGCGATGTCGAGCGCGTTCATCGGGGGACGGTCGAGGCGGATGGTGCCGACGCCCTCGGCGACTTCGAGATGCACAGATGTCATGCGAGGCACGTTAGCCGTGCCGTGCCCCGCGACGACATGCGTACGGGTGAGGCATATCCCCTAAGAGGCAGGGGTTGCCTCCGACGGATCAGACTCTCGGCCGGATCAGACTCTCGGCCGGATCAGCCCCTCGGCCTGGTCAGGCCTTCCACTTCTCCCAGGACATGTTCCAGCCGTTGAAGCCGTTGTCGGGCTGGATCTTCTTGTCCGCGGAGTTCTTCACGACGACGACGTCGCCGACCATCGAGTTGTTGAAGAACCAGCCGCCGGGCGTCTTCTTGCTGTAGCCGCCGCGGACGTCGCTCAGGCCCACGCAGCCGTGGCTGGCGTTGGTGTTGCCGAAGGCGCCACCCGACCAGTAGTTGCCGTGGATGAAGGTGCCGGACGTGGACAGGCGCATCGCGTGCGGGACGTCCTTGATGTCGTACTCGCCGCCGAAGCCGACCGTCTCGCCGTTCATGCGGGTGACCTTCAGCTTCTCGCTGATGACCATCTCGCCGTTGTACGTCGTCGTGCCGGGCGCGCCCGCGGTGATCGGGATCTTCTTGATCTGCTTGCCGTCCCGGACGACCTTCATCTGGTGGGACTTGGCGTCGACGGTGGAGACCTGGCTGCGGCCGATGGTGAACTTCAGGGTCTTGGCCTGCTCGCCATAGACGCCAGGACGGCCCTCGACTCCGTCGAGGTTGAGGTTGACGGTGACCTTCGTGCCCGCCTTCCAGTACTTCTCGGGGCGGAAGTCGATGCGGTCGTTGCCGAACCAGTGGCCCTCGACGGGCACGGCGGGCTCGGTCTTGATCTCGATGGCCTTCTCGACGTCCTCGGGCGCGGTGATGCCGCGGTTGAAGTGGACGGAGAACGGCATTCCGACGCCGACCTTCGAGCCGTCCTCCGGGGTGAACTGGCCGACGAAGGTGTTCTTCGGGGTCAGTGTCGTGAAGGTGGTGTCCTTGGCGGACTCACGGCCCTCGGAGTCCTTGGCTATCGCGTGCACCTTGTACTTGGTGGACGCCGCGAGGTGATGCGCGGGCGTCCAGGTCGCGCCGCCCGAAGTGATCTTGCCGGGGACCGGGTTGCCCTTGCTGTCCTCGACCTCGACCTTCGACAGCTTGCCCTTGTCGGCGGCTATCTTCAGGGCCCCGCTGGTCGCCACCGACTCGGCGCCGTCCTTGGGGGCTATGGTCACCACCGCGGTCGACGGCGCGTTCTTGTCGGCCGCCCGGTCCTTGCCCTTGCCGTCCCCGGAGTCCGAACCGCCGCCTCCGCCACAGGCCGTGACCAACAGCAGCGTCACTCCTGATGCCACCGCGAAGAGGCCCTTGCTCCCCCGCCGCCGCGCGCGCCCCCGCGCGCCAACCGACGTCCCCGATATCGGTCGCCCGTTCACGATGTTGTCTCCCCTCGCACGGCCTGGTCAGGCCCGCACCCCAGTGCCTTGGCACGTGCCGACACGCGCCCCGCGCTAGATAACCACACGGTCCTGACCGATGACTCCCCGCCAATGTCACTGTTCAGTCCCAACTGCGCAGGTGGTGCGGGCCGGGCCTCAGTGATCCGCTCCGGGCTCGGTCTTCTGCGCCGTTCCGGGTGGTGCCGTCCAGTCCTGCCACTTCATGTTCCAGCCACCGAGCCCGTTGTCAGGAGCGACTTTCTTGTCATGGCTGTTGACGACTTCCACGACGTCACCGATCAGGCTCCGGTCGAAGAACCAGCCCGCCGGGGTCTGTGAGCTGCCGCCCTTCACGTCGCGCAGCCCCACGCAGCCGTGGCTGACATTGGTGTTGCCAGGGGCGTTCGGCGACCAGTAGTTGCCGTGCAGGAAGGTGCCGGACGTGGTCAGGCGCATCGCGTGCGGGACGTCGGGGATGTCGTACTCGCCGCCGAAGCCGACCGTGCGGCTGTTCATCCGGGTCACCTCCAGCATCTCCGTGACCACCATTTTCCCGTTGTACGTCGTGGTCTTCGGGGCCCCTGCCGTGATCGGCACCGTGGAGATGAGCTCGCCGTCGCGGCGTACCTCCATGGTGTGCGCGGCGGCGTCGACCAGGGACTCCTGGCTGCGGCCGACGGTGAACGCGAAGCTCTTGTCCTGGAGGCCGTAGACGCCGGGGGCGGCCTCGACGTCACGCAGCCGCAGGCCGACGGTGACCTTCGTGCCGGGCTTCCAGTACTTCTCGGGGCGGAAGTCGACGCGGGTCTTGCCGAACCAGTGCGGGCGTACGTCGACGGCGGGTTCGGCGGTGACGTGGATGGCGCGCTGGACGGCCTCGCGGTTCTCGATCTCCCGGTTGAACTCCAGGGAGACGATCATTCCGGTGCCGACGGTGGAGCGGTTCTCCGGGGTCACGTATCCGATGAACCGCTCGTCGGGGACGTATGTCGTGAACGTCGTGTGGCGGGCCGAGCGGCGGCCGTGGCCGTCGAGGGCGACGGCGTGCACCGCGTACTTGGCGGCGAGCGCGAGGCCACCCTCGTCGGTGGGGCGCCAGGTCATGCCGTCCTCGTCGATGCGGCCGGGCACGGGCAGCTCCCGCGCGTCCTGCACGCGGCTGACCTTCACCGACTCCAGGCGTCCTTCGGGCACTTCGACCCGCAGCCGTTCGCCGGCCCGCACGCCCTTGCTGCCGTCGTCGGGTGTCACGCGGATCGCGTCGGCGGGCGAGCGCGGCTTGCCCATGAGGCGGTCGATGCCGCCTCCGTCCCCGCTGCATCCCGCGGCCCCGGCGAGCAGTCCTGCCCATGTCACTACGGCGGCCAGCGCGGCCCCTGCGCGCCGTGCGCGCCTCGCTACCTGTCTCACGCCCGTCCCAACGACCGTCCCCCTCCTGGGGAAACGTGAGTGCGACGCACGCGCTGGGCAGAACAGTGGGGAGGACGGCGCGGGACCCCTTCGGTCCATTGGCGTCGTCCGGTCCGGTACCGCCCCAGCCGCCGGGACGCGGCGGGGTCGAGCCGCGGGAGGCGAGTGGGTGTCCAGCGCAGCCGAACAGGAAGCACTGCGGGGTGGGCGGCGCGGGACGGGCGCGGCCGTGGCCCGGCGGTCGGCCGCCGTGAACGGCACGTCGACGGGGCCGCGCGCCGCCGCGCGGGGCCCTTCGCACGCGGCGGGACCGCCGGTGTGGCCGGGGACGCCGACGCCGCTCGGGGCCCGGTTCAGGGTGGGGCCCGACGGGGTCGCGGGCACCAACTTCGCGCTGTGGGCGGGCGGGGCCGAGGCCGTCGAGCTGTGTCTCTTCGACGAGGGCGGGGCCGAGCGGCGCTGTCCGCTGACGGAGCTGACGCACGAGATCTGGCACGGCTTCGTGCCGGGTGTCCGTCCGGGGCAGCGGTACGGCTATCGCGTGCACGGCCGCTGGGACCCCTGGACCGGCGCGCGCTGGAATCCGGCGAAGCTGCTGCTCGACCCGTACGCGCGGGCGGTGGACGGCGACTTCGGCGCGAGCGGACTGCCGCCCGAGGTGTACGGGCATGTGCGGGACTGGCCGCAGCAGCAGGTGGCCGACACGGTGCGGGACGAACGGGACTCGGCGCCGTACGTCCCCAAGGGCGTGGTCGTGCACGACGACGCGCCGGACGACGAGTGGACGGACGACCGCCGCCCCAAGACGCCGTGGGCGGACTCGGTCATCTACGAACTCCATGTGCGCGGCTTCACCAGGCGGCACCCCGGGATTCCGGAGGAACTCCGGGGCACGTACGCGGGGTTGGCGCATCCGGCGGCGGTCGAGCATCTCGTACGCCTGGGCGTGACGGCGGTGGAGCTGCTGCCGGTGCACCAGTTCGCGCACGAGGACCATCTGCTGCGCCGGGGCCTGAAGAACTACTGGGGCTACAACTCGATCGGCTACTTCGCCCCGCACGCGGCGTACGCGGCGTCCGGGACCAGGGGGCAGCAGGTCGGCGAGTTCCGGCGGATGGTGCGGGCGCTGCACGAGGCCGGCATCGAGGTGATCCTCGACGTGGTCTACAACCACACGGCGGAGGCGGGCGAGCTGGGCCCGATGCTCTCCCTGAAGGGCATCGACAACCGGGGCTATTACCGCCTCCAGCCCTCCGACTCGCGCCGGTACGCGGACTACACGGGCTGCGGGAACACCCTCCAGGTGGTCCAGCCGCACGTCCTGCGACTGATCACGGACTCGCTGCGCTACTGGGTGACCGAGATGGGCGTGGACGGATTCCGCTTCGACCTCGCGGCGGCCCTCGCGCGTTCCTTCCACGACGTCGACATGCTCTCCCCCTTCCTCGCGGTGATCGCGCAGGACCCGGTCCTGCGCCGGATGAAGCTGATCGCCGAGCCGTGGGACGTGGGCTCCGGGGGCTACCAGGTAGGGGCCTTCCCGCCGCTGTGGACAGAGTGGAACGACCGCTACCGCGATGCGGTACGGGACTTCTGGCGGGGCGCGCTGCCCGATGTGCGGGATCTGGGCTACCGGCTTTCGGGGTCGAGCGACCTGTACGCGTGGGGCGGGCGGCGGCCGTACGCGTCGGTGAACTTCGTGACGGCGCACGACGGGTTCACGCTGCGGGACCTCGTGTCGTACGAGCGCAAGCACAACGAGGCCAACGGCGAGGGGAACAGGGACGGTTCGGACGACAACCGGGCCTGGAACTGCGGTGCGGAGGGCGAGACGGCGGACGAGGAGGTGGCGGCGCTGCGCCGCCGCCAGCTGCGCAACCTCATGACGACGCTGCTCCTGTCCACCGGCGTGCCGATGCTGGTGGCGGGCGACGAGATGGGGCGCACGCAGCGGGGCAGCAACAACGCCTACTGCCAGGACAACGAGGTCAGCTGGATCGACTGGAAGCTGCTGGAGGAGCCCGGCTGGCGTGCCCTCTTCGATCTGACGTCCCGTCTGATCGCCCTGCGCCACGCCCATCCCGTGCTGCGTCGCCGCGCCTTCTTCTCGGGCCGCGCGCACTCGGCCGACGGGCTGCGGGACCTGGCGTGGTTCACCGCGCGGGGCACGGAGATGACGGAGCCGGACTGGTACGCGCCGGCGGCGACGCTGGGGATGTATCTGTCGGGGCGTGACATCCCCGGCCGGGACGCGTGGGGGGCGCCGGTGGTGGACGACAGCTTCCTGGCGATCCTGCACGCCGGGGAGGGTCCGGTGAGTTTCGTGCTGCCCGGTGAGCCGTGGGCTTCCGCGTACGAGGTGGTGGTGGACACCTCGCTGGAGGGGCAGGAGGAGGAGCCGGGGGACGTGTACCAGGCGGGGGGTGCGGTGACGGTGCGGGGGCGGGCGGTTGTGCTGTTGCGCGTGCAGTAGCGGGTGGGTGTGCGGGAAAGATCCGCCGCGAAGCGGCGGCTCAATGTTTCTGGCCTGGACATGTTGTGTTGCCGTGACCAAAGTGCCGGTGACAGACAGAGCCGCGATCTTCGCGGGGACTTCTCCAGGAGGAACCATGGATCGCAGAGCCTTCATCGCCGCCGGCAGCGGCACCCTCGCCGCGGGCGCGGTGCTCGCACCACAGAACGCGCACGCCGCCGCCGGCGAAAGCACCCGTAAGAACGTCAAGTTCAACATCATCAGCGACATCCAGGGCGACCTCGCCGACTTCGGCAAGGCCCTGGACGACATGGCGGAGATCAACCCGGACAGCGCCGGTCTGGGCGTGGCCGGCGACATCACGCCCCGCGGCTACGACTTCGAGTACGCCCAGGTCCGCGCCGAGCTGAAGCGCCACCCGCACCCCAAGAACGTGGCCTGGGCGATCGGCAACCACGAGTTCTACGTACCGAAGTACAAGGACCCGGACACCCTCGCCCAGGACACCTGGCCCAACGGCACCACGGAGGACTCCCTCTTCCGCAGCTTCTACCGCTTCGCCGAGCGCGGCTCGGTCTACGAGGAGCGCAGCTTCGGCGGCATCCCCGTGCTCACCCTCGGCACCGAGCGGTACGCCAAGTACCACGACCCGAAGCTCTGGGACGAGGTCTGGATCAGCGACGCCCAGTTCACGTGGCTGGAGGACCGGCTCGCGCACTGGTCGCGGCGGCGCAAGCCGGTCATGGTGCTGACCCATCACCCGCTGCCGAACACCGTCTCGGGCACCCGCAACAAGCTCTATCTCAGCGACTACCTCCAGCCCGACCGGCTGCTCGGGCTGCTCGGCCGGCACCCGGACGTGTTCCTGTTCTCCGGGCACACCCACTGGGACCTCGATCTGTCCGACTGGGTGGTCCGCAGGGTCGTGCCCGGCACCGCGAACCTGGCCGGGTTCAACGTCGTCAACACCGGCGCCATCCAGACCGGTTGGCGCGACAACGGCACGGGTGGCGAGGTCGCCGTGGAGGGCGCCTTCAACCAGGGGCTCCAGGTCGAGGTCGGCCGGGACTCCGTGGTGATCAGGGCTCGGGACTTCGCGCGGCGGGCATGGCTGAAGGAGATCACCGTTCCGCTCATGCGGTGACGCGCGCGGCGGGCGCCCGTCAGGTCAGGATCTTGCGGGTGTACGCCACCGCCACCGCCGCCGCGCGGTCCTTCGCGTCCAGCTTCGCGTAGATGTGGGTGAGGTGGGTCTTCACCGTCGCCTCGCTGATGAACAGTTCGCGGGCGATCTCGCGGTTGGAGGTGCCCTTGGCCACCAGGACGAGGACTTCTCGTTCGCGGGCCGAGAGCGGCTCGTTGCCCGGCTTGCCGGCCGGTGCGCGGACCGCCGAGACGAGGCGGGAGGCCACCGCCGGGGAGAGGACCGTACGGCCCTCGGCGGCCGCGCGGACGCCCGTGAAGAGTTCGTCGCGGGGCGCGTCCTTGAGGAGATAGCCCGTGGCGCCCGCCTCGATCGCGGGCAGCGTGTCGGAGTCCGTGTCGTACGTGGTGAGGACCAGGACGCGGGCGCGGGCGCCGCGCCGGGTGAGTTCGGCGATCGCGTCGACGCCGTTGCCGCCCGGCATCCGCAGGTCCATCAGGACGACGTCCGGGTCGAGCCGCTCCACCAGGCCGAGCGCCTCGACGCCGTCGGCGGCCTCGCCGAGCACCTCGAAGCCGGGGGCCGACTGGAACATGCCGCGCAGTCCGTCGCGTACGACGGGGTGGTCGTCGACGATGAGCAGAGTGATCAGGTCATCCATGGCGGACCAACGGTACGCGAGCCGACAGGGCGGTGCCGTTGCCCGGCTCGGACTCGACGGCGAGTGAGCCGGCGACGCGTTCCGCGCGGGCCCGCATGCCGTCGAGGCCGAAGCCGCCCGTTCCGGTGCGTTCGACGGGGGCGAGCGGGTCGAAGCCGCGGCCGTCGTCGCGGACGTCGAGGGTGACCTCGCCGTCCATGTAGGAGAGGGTCACGCCGAGGCGGGTGGCCGCCGCGTGCCGCGCCGCGTTGGACAGCGCCTCCTGGACGATGCGCAGGAGGGTCGCCTCGATCTCCTCGTGCAGCGGCTCTGCGGTGCCGGTGACGGTGAACTCGGCGCGGACTCCCGTGCGTTCGGCCCATTCCGTGACCGTCTTCTTCAGTGCCTCGGGCAGCGCGTCGTGCTCCAGGGCCGTCGGGGAGAGGTTGTGCACGGAGCGGCGGGCCTCGCCGAGGCTGTGCCGGGCGAGGTCGGCGGCGCGGCCCAGGTGCTCGCGGGCCAGCGTCTCGTCGCCGGCGTTCGCGACGACCTGGAGCTGGGCGATGATGCCGGTCAGGCCCTGGGCGATGGTGTCGTGGATCTCGGCGGCGAGCCGGCGCCGCTCGTCGGCGACGCCCGCTTCCCGCGCCTGGACGAGGAGTTGGGAGTGCAGCGCGGCGTTCTCGTCCAGGGCCTGCTGGAGGGCGGTGTTGGTGCGCTCCAGCTCGACGATGGTCTCGGCGGCGATGCGGGTGCGCTCGTCCTCCTGGGCGGCGAGATGGGCGAAGACGGCGAGGAGGGCGACGTTCACGGCGAGCAGACCGCCGAAGACGACCCAGCCGAGCCGGCCGTCGGGCGGCAGTCCGCCGGACTGGGAGCCCGCCATGATGACGGCGGTCGCGAAGAGGCCCGGCTTCACCAGGCGCGGCGGCAGCAGCCGTTCGGCGCCGAAGTAGCCGGCGACGGCATAGAACGCGAAGAACGGGTTGATCCAGGTGAGGACGAAGGCGATGGCCCAGCGGACGGCGTAGTAGAGGGTGCCCGCGGCCGAGGGCCCCGGACGGCTCCTGGTCGCCCTGCTCCACCAGAGCTGCAGCGCGAGCCCCGCCGCGGCCAGCGCCCAGGAGACGTACCACTCGCCGCGCGTCATGCCGACGACGCCGGAGGTGGCGACGGCCATGAGGACGCCGAAGCCGAGCAGGCCGTAGGGCCCCCAGCGGTTGAAGAGACCCCACCGCTGCTCGATGATCCTCGCGGCGTCGGCCGTGCTCATGCTCATGGCCTCCAGTGTCGCCGACGACCACCGCCCGTCCCGCGCGCTCACCCCGTGCTCACTCCCCGCTCACTCCCCCCCCGCTCATTCCCCCCCCGCTCACTCCCAGCTCATTCCCAGCGGAACCAGCGCGCGGCCCCGGCGGTGAGCGCCACCGTCCACAGGGCGAGCACCCCCAGGTGGACCCAGCCCGGCCAGTCCCCCGCCGCCGCCTCGTACAAGGCCTGCGAGGCCGCTCCGAAGGGGGTGATCTCGACGATGCGGGTGAGCGTGTCCGGCATGGACTGCACCGGCAGCCAGACGCCCGCGCAGAACATCGAGGGGAAGAAGACCATCGAGCCGACCGCGGTGGCGATCTTCGACGTGCGGGAGAGCGCGGAGACCAGGGCGCCCAGGGCCAGGGCCGCGCAGATCGCCAGGGCGAGGGCGACGACGTATCCGAAGGGCATGCGCGGCAGCGGCACGTCGAAGGCGATCCTGCCGACCGCGAGCGAGAGCAGGGCCGAGAGCAGCGCGGCCGCTCCGTGCAGTCCCATCTGCGCGCCGAGTACGGCCGCGGGGCGGACCGGTGTGGTGGACATCCGGCGCAGGATGCCGCGTTCGCGGTAGCCGGTGATGACCGGCGGCATGGACTGGCCGCCCGCCATGATCATGGCGAGGAGCACCGTGACGGGGACGTACGCGTCGACCAGGCGCAGTCCGCCCAGGGAGTCGTCGGCCTCCCGGAAGGACGGGATGGAGCCGAGGATGACCAGGAGGACGGTGGGGAACGCCAGGATCCAGAAGATCGCGCCGGGCTCGCGGGTGAAGAGGCGGAACTCGGCCCTGAGGACGGCGAGGGAGGCGCTGCGGCCCACTCCGGCGGTCGCGGTGCTCATGCCCTGGCTCCCGTCAGGTCGAGGAACGCGTCGTCCAACGTGGCGTCACAGACCCGGAGTTGGCGTGCGGTGATGTGGTGCCGGGCGAGCAGGGTGATGGCGGCGTCGACGGTCGCGTCGGTGCCGTTCAGGGTGTAGCGGCCGTCGCGCTGTTCGACGGAGGTGAGCTGCGGCAGCGCGGCGAGCTCCCGCTCGTCCAGCGGGGCGGACGGCGTGAACGACATGACGGTGGATCCCGCGGACCTGCTGATCAGGCCCGTCGGGGTGTCGAGCGCGGCGACGCGCCCCTGGTCGATGACCGCGACGCGGTCGCAGAGGCGCTGGGCCTCCTCCATGAAGTGGGTGACGAGCAGGACGGTCACCCCGCTGTCGCGTACGTCCTCGATGAGCTGCCAGGTGTCGCGGCGGGAGCGCGGGTCGAGGCCGGTGGTCAGTTCGTCGAGGACGACGACCTTCGGGGCGCCGATCAGGGCGAGCGCGATGAACAGGCGCTGCTTCTGCCCTCCGGAGAGCTTGCCGAAGCGGCTGTCGAGCTTGTCGGTCAGGCGGAGGCGTTCGGCGAGGGGGCGCCAGTCGGCGGGACGCGGATAGCAGGCGGCGTACAGCTCAAGGGCCTCGCGGACGGTGAGCTTCGCCTGGAGTTCGCTCTCCTGGAGCTGGGCGCCGAGGAGGTGGGTGACGCGGTCGTGGTCGGCGACGGGGTCGAGCCCCGCGACCCGGACCGTCCCGGAGTCGGGGACGCGCAGTCCCTCGACGCACTCGACGGTGGTGGTCTTGCCGGCGCCGTTGGGTCCGAGGACGCCGAAGATCTCGCCTTCCCCGACGGCGAAGGAGACGCCGTCGACGGCGGCCCGTCCGCCATAGGCCTTGCGCAGGTCCCGCACTTCGATGATGGGCATGGGTCGAGCCTCGCCGCCGGGCCGGGTCGCGGGCATCGCCCATCGCGCTCGAAGCGGCATCCGCCGATCGGTTGACGGGCCGGTACGACCTTGCCGGTGGGGGCGGGTCGTAGGACCAGCGGAGGAGTGGGTACGGGCCGAAACTCGGTGGGCTGCGTCTGTGCCCGTCCGTAGGCTCGCCCATGATGCCGAAACCAGATGCACCGACCAATGAACCGACCCGGGAAGGGTCAGCCGTACGGACGCTGCTGCGGCTGTGGCCGTATGTCCGTCCCGTACGAACTCGCCTGTTCAGCGCGGCATTTGTCGCCGTCGTCGCCTCCTGTACGGGGCTTGTCTTCCCGCTCGTCCTGAAGTGGCTCGTGGACGGTCCGGTGGCGGACCGAGACCTGGCCGGGGTGTGGCTCGGGGCGCTGCTCCTGCTGCTGCTCGGCGTCGCGGAGGCGCTGCTCTTCGGGCTGCGGCGGTGGCTGGTGGCGCGGCCGCTCGCCTCGGTGGAGGCGGCGATGCGGGCGGATCTCTACCGGCATCTGCAGCGGCTCCCGGTGGCGTTCCACGACCGCTGGGCGTCGGGTCAGCTGCTGTCGCGCGGTACGACGGATCTGATGCTGCTGCGCATGTTCCTCGCCTTTCCGCTGACGTTCCTTCTGGTCAACGGCACGACGATCGTGATCGGCATGGTCATCCTGGTGGCGCAGGACTGGACGCTGGGTCTGGTGCTGCTCTCTCCGCTGGTGCCGCTGGTGATCGTCTGCGCGTACTACGAGGGCCGGTACATGGTGGTGGCGCGGCGGGCGCAGGACCAGGTCGGCGATCTGACGACGGTCGTCGAGGAGAGCGTGCTCGGCATCCGGATCATCAAGGGCTTCGGGCGGCACCGCAGTCAGGCGCGGGCGTTCCGCGAGCTGTCGCGCACGCTGCGGGGCACGGAGCTGGCCAAGGCGCGTCTCCTCGCCGCGATCAACGGCGTGATCATGGCGCTGCCCGAGGTCGCGATCGGTGCGGCGCTGGTCCTCGGGACGGTGCAGGTGGCGGACGGCGGCCTTTCGACGGGGACGCTGGTGGCGTTCCTCTCCACGGCGCTCGCGCTGCGCTGGCCGGTGGAGTCGATCGGCTTCCTGCTCGCGATGAGCCAGGAGTCGGCGACGGCCACGGAGCGGTACTTCGAGGTGATGGACGCGGAGCCGGAGTCCTCGGAGACGGCCGCCGGGGGCGGGGCACAGGCCGATGGGGCGGGGCTGCGTTTCCACGGGGTGCGGTTCCGCTACCCCGACGCGCCCGCCGCGGCACCGCCCGCCCTCGACCGGATCGACCTGCACATACGCCCCGGCGAGACGCTCGCCCTGGTCGGCGCGACGGGCAGTGGGAAGACGACGCTGACGGCACTGGTGCCACGGCTGCACGAGGTGAGCGAGGGCCGCATCACGCTGGACGGCGAGGACATCGCGGAGATGGACCGCGAGCGGGTGCGCACCCTGGTGGCGGTCGCGTTCGAGGAGCCGACGCTGTTCTCCGCGACGGTCGGCGAGAACGTCCTCATGGGGGCCGGGGACGCCGCGGGAGAGCCGGAGTTGGCGCGCGCCCTCGAAGTCGCGCAGGCCGACTTCGCGCACGCGCTGCCGCAGGGCACGGAAACCCAGGTCGGCGAGCAGGGCCTGAGCCTCTCGGGCGGCCAGCGCCAGCGCCTGGCCCTGGCCCGCGCGGTGGTCGGCCGCCCCCGCTTCCTGGTCCTGGACGACCCGCTCTCCGCCCTGGACGTCCACACGGAGGCCCTGGTGGAGGCGGCCCTGCGGCGCGTCCTGCGGGACACCACGGCGCTGGTGGTGGCCCACCGCCCGTCCACGGTCCTCCTCGCCGACCGCGTGGCCCTGCTGTCCGGCGGCCGGATCACGGCGGTGGGCACCCACCAGGAGCTGCTGCGGGAGAACGCGGAGTACGCGTGGCTGATGTCGGGCGCGGAGTCCACCTCCGCCGACGAGAAGGCGGACCCCCGGTCCGCGGAGGGGAAGACGGCACGATGACGGCATCGACACCGGCGTCACGGACGAGGGGCCGGGACGCGAAGCCGGGGCGCCGAGCCTCGTCTGCTGAGCCCACCGAGAATCCCGAACCCACCGACAATCCCGAACCCGCCGAGCATCCGGAGCCCGCCGAGAATCCCGAGGCCACGGGGAATCCAAAGGGCACCGAACTCCCCTCCCCTGCCGACGACTTCGACCAGGACTCCCTCCCCGCGCCGCCGGGTGCCACCGGCGCCCTGCTCCGTTCGCTGCTCTCGCCGCTGCGGGGCCGCGTCGTCCTCGCCACCGTGCTGCTCCTGCTGCAGCAGGCCGCCGTGCAGGGCGGGCCGCTGCTCGTCGCGTACGCCATCGACAGCGGCGTGCCGGCCGTACGCCGGGACGACTACGGGCCGTTGATCGCGATCGGGCTCGGCTATCTGTTCTGCGCCGCCGCGTCCGGCGCGTTCCAGTACGCGTTCATCGTCGCCTCCGCCCGCGTCAACCAGGACGTGCTGCTCGATCTGCGCGGGCGGATCTTCCGGCACGCACAGGCGCTCAGCGTGGACTTCCACGAGCGCTACACCTCGGGGCGGCTCATCTCGCGCTCCACCACGGACGTGGAATCCCTGCGGGAGCTGCTCAGCGAGGGACTCCAGGAACTGATCACCGTCATCCTGTCGTTCGTCTACATCTCGGCGATGCTGCTCTGGCTCGACCTGAGCCTCGGCGGCGTGGCGGTCGCGTCGTTCGTGCCGCTCTACCTCCTCGTACGCCGCTACCAGCGCCGTGCGGGCCCGCTCTTCGGCAACCGGTCCACCGCGATCGCCGCCGTCATCGTGAAGTTCGCCGAGACGATGAACGGCATCCGCCCGGTCCGCGCCTTCCGCCGCGAGCGGGCCAACGAGGCGGAGTTCGCCGTGCTCAACCACCGGCACGAGCGCAGCAACGGCGACGCGATGCTGGAGATGGCCCGGTACGTGGTCGGCTCCCGGCTCGTCGCCAACACGGCCGTCGCCGGAATCGTCCTGTGGGGCGCCTACCGCGTCACCGACGGCACGCTCGCGCTCGGCGTGCTCGCGGCGGCGGTGCTGTATCTGCGCCGTCTGTACGACCCGATCGACCGGCTCGGCATGTTCCTCAACTCCTACCAGTCGGCCGCGGCGTCCCTGGAGAAGGTCGCGGGCCTGCTCGCCCAGACCCCCTCGGTGCCGGAACCCGCGGAGGGGACCGCGCACCCGCTGCCCCTGCTCGCCTCCGAACACCCCGGCCGCGAGGTCCGCTTCGACGGCGTGCGCTTCGCCTACCGCACCGGCGGTGAGGTGCTGCCCCGCTTCGACCTGACGCTGCCCGCCGGGCAGACCGTCGCCGTGGTCGGCTCCACCGGCGCGGGCAAGTCGACGCTCGCCAAGCTGCTCGCCCGCTTCTACGACCCGACGGACGGCCGGGTCCTGCTCGACGGCGTCGACCTGCGGGACCTCGCGGGCGCGGAGCTGCGGCGCGGGGTCGTCATGGTGACCCAGGAGGCGTTCCTGTTCTCCGGGACGGTCGCCGAGAACATCGCCATCGGCCGCCCCGACGCGACCCGCGAGGAGATCGAGCACGCGGCGAAGGCGATCGGCGCGCACGACTTCATCGCGTCGCTGCCCGACGGCTACGACACGGACGTACGCAAACGCGGTGGCCGGATCTCCGCCGGTCAGCGCCAGTTGGTGGCCTTCGCGCGGGCGCTGCTCGCCGACCCGGCGGTGCTCATCCTGGACGAGGCGACCAGCTCCCTGGACATCCCCGGCGAGCGGGCCGTGCAGCGCGCGATGCATACGGTGCTGCGCGGCCGCACGGCCGTGGTGATCGCCCACCGCCTCTCCACGGTGGAGATCGCCGACCGGGTGCTGGTGATGGAGCACGGCCGGATCGTGGAGGACGGCTCTCCGGCCGAACTCGTCGCGGGCAGCGGCTCGTTCGCGGATCTGCACCGGGCCTGGCGGGAGAGCGTGGTGGGTTAGGGCCGCCGCCGGTCGAGCAGGATCAGCGGGACCGCCGCCGCTGCCAGGGCCGCGCCGATGAGGCAGACCGACGTGAGACCGGCGCCGCCGGACAGGGCGCCGGCGGCCAGCAACGGCGTGATGCTGATGCCCAGTTGGAACGACGAGACGGTGGTGGCGCCCGCGAGGGTCGGGGCGTCGCCCGCGACGGCGAAGACACGGCCGTAGAGGGCGGGGTTCAGGAGGAAGGCCGCGACGCCGATCAGGAACACCAGCGGGACCACGGCCCACGCCTGTTCGATGACCCAGGCGAGGAGCACGGACAGCGCGACGATCGCGAGCGCGCCCGTCAGCAGCGCCGGATGCGGGCGCCGGTCGGCGATCCGGCCGCCGACGGACAGGCCGACGAAGGCACCGACCCCGAAGAGTGCGAGGACGGCGGGGACCCAGACCTGCGGTACGCCGGTGAACTCGTCGAGCAGCGTCGCCAGGTAGTTGAACGAGATCATGTACGCCGCCGTCGTCAGGACGGTGATGCCGTAGATCCCCCACAGCCGGGGCCTGCGCATCGTGGCCAGCTCACGCGCCACGCTCGGGCGTCCGGCGGCCGTGCCCTCCGGTGACCCGTCGGCGGGCAGCCCGTGCAGGCAGGCGACGGTTCCCGCCAGGGTCAGGGCCACCACGGCCCAGAAACCGCCGCGCCACTGCGTGAAGTGGCTCAGCAGGGTGCCCGCAGGGCCGCCGACGACCATGGCGACGCTGAGGCCGCTGACCACCACGCCGGACGCCCGCGCGTTGCGGTCGGGCGTCACCAGTCCGATCGCGGTCACCGAGGCCACGGCGAAGAAGCCGGCGTAGGCGACTCCGGACACGAAACGGGTGGCCAGCAGCACCTCGTACCCGCCGAGCAGTCCCGCGGCGATGCTCGCGGCGAACACCGCCTGGGTGGCGACCAGCGCGGTGCGGCGCGGCCAGCGCAGGCTGAGGACCGCGAAGGGCGGGCCGCCGAGGACGACGCCGACCGCGAACGCCGTGATCAGCATCCCGGCCGATGAGAGGCCGACGCCGAGATCGCCGGCGACCTCCGGCAGCACCCCGGCCATCAGGAACTCCGCGCTGCCCATCGCGAAGAGATTGAAGCCCAGCAGGTACACCCCGCCCGGCAGCCGGCCCGACACCGGGGCACGGGACTGCGTTTCCGACACCGGCCCCGAACGGGCCGTCGTCCGCGTTGACTTGTCCATGCGGATCACCTCCGCGACGAGACTCCGCCCGAAGTCCCGGACCCGGCAAAGTTCATTGCCGATTCCGGGACGGGTTGGTTCGCTGGGCCACATGACACACGGAGACAGGACACACAAGGACACGACACACGGAGACAGGAAGCCGGGAGACATGAAGCAGGGCGAGCCCACCGTCGACGCCGTCATCGAACAGATCGCTCCCCGGCTGCGCCGCGCCCGCGAGAAGAAGGACGTCAGCCTGTCCGCGCTGGCCCGCGCGACCGGCATCTCCACCAGCACCCTCTCCCGGCTCGAGTCCGGCCTGCGCAAGCCCAGCCTCGAACTCCTGCTGCCCATCACCGCGGCCCTCGGCGTCCACCTGGAGGAGATCGTCGCCGCGCCCCGCATCCTCGACCCGCGCGTACCGCAGCACGCCAGCAGGAAGGAGGGCCGCGTGCTGATTCCGCTGTCGCGGCAGCAAGGGGAGCCGCGCGCCTACAAGATGACGATCCCGGCCCACGACGAGGAGCCCCACCTGCGCAGCCACACGGGTCACGAATGGCTCTACGTACTGCGCGGCAGGCTGCGGGTGCGCCTCGCCGACCAGGACTTCGCCATGGGGGCGGGGGAAGCGGCCGAGTTCGACTGCCAGGTGCCGCACTGGTTCGGCGCCGCCGGGCGCGGCAGCGTCGAGCTGCTCAGCCTCTTCGGGCGGCAGGGCGAACGCATCCACGTCCGCGCCAAGGGTCACTGAGCGCCGCCTCCCGTCGCCACCGCCGCCCGCCCCGCTGTTTCGCAGGGCCGGAATCCAGCCAGCCGCCGCCGGGCCCCGACCCGACGGCCCGGCATCGAACAACAAGGGAACAGCCGGGAGTCGCCCTCGAACAAGTAGGGCAGCCTTACGTGAAGGGCCCCTCCGTATATCGAACTTGGTCCACCGGGCAGCGGACCAGTTCCGGCCAACTGTTGACGCAACCCTGACAAACGGCGCGGGCCGGTGCCACTCTTCTCCCCGATTCAACAGCTCCACCTTTGAATCCCAGCTCCACCCCAGCTCCACCCCAGCTCTGCCTTGTTCTGCGTTCTGCCTTGTTCTGCCCGGACGGCACGACCGCGCCGCCCGGTCTCCCTGGCCGCGCGACCCGCGGCCACGCAGAAGGAGTCCGTGTTGAGATCCACCTCCCACAGATCCGTGTCCCGCAGCTCCCTCTCCCGGCGCAAGGGGGCCGCCGCCGGCGCCCTGACCGCCGTCGCCGCGCTGATCGCGGTGGCCGTCCAGACGGGTCCGGCCTCGGCCGACGATCCGTGGACCGTGACCCCGGCCGCCCCGAAGATAGGCAAGGTCGACCCCGGTTCACTCCCCGCCAAGCTCTCCCCCGCCCAGCGTGCCGCGCTCCTGAAGGACGCGAACGCCACCAAGGCGGAGACCGCCGAGGACCTGGGCCTCGGCAAGAAGGAGAAGCTGGTCGTCCGTGACGTCGTCAAGGACCGCGACGGCACCACGCACACCCGCTACGAGCGCACCTACGACGGTCTGCCCGTCCTCGGCGGCGACCTGGTCGTCGACGAGACGAAGTCCGGCAAGACGGGTGTCACCAAGGCCACGAAGGCGCAGCTCAAAGGCATCGACCTGAGCGCCGACGTGAAGGCCTCGACCGCCGAGAAGCAGGCGCTCGGCGCCGCGAAGGCGGAGGGCTCGAAGAAGACCGACGCGGACCGCGAACCCCGCAAGGTCGTCTGGACGGCCAAGGGCGAGCCGACGCTCGCGTACGAGACGGTGGTCGGCGGGCTCCAGCACGACGGGACGCCCAACGAGCTGCACGTCATCACGGACGCGGCCACCGGCGAGAAGCTCTTCCAGTGGCAGGGCATCGAGAACGGCACGGGCAACACCCAGTACAGCGGTCAGGTCACCCTCGGGACGGCTCAGTCGGGGTCCAACTACACCCTGACCGACACCGGCCGCGGCAACCACAAGACGTACAACCTCAACCGCGGCACGTCCGGCACCGGCACGCTCTTCTCCGGCCCGGACGACATCTGGGGCAACGGACTGCCCTCCAACGCGGAGACGGCCGGCGCGGACGCGCACTACGGTGCCGCGCTGACGTGGGACTACTACAAGAACGTGCACGGCCGTTCCGGTATCCGGGGTGACGGTGTCGGCGCGTACTCGCGGGTCCACTACGGCAACAACTACGTCAACGCGTTCTGGTCCGACAGCTGCTTCTGCATGACGTACGGCGACGGATCGGGCAACTCCAAGCCGCTGACCTCCATCGACGTGGCGGCCCACGAGATGACGCACGGCGTCACCGCGGCGACCGGCAACATGACGTACAGCGGTGAGTCCGGCGGCCTGAACGAGGCCACCTCCGACATCTTCGCGGCGGCCGTGGAGTTCCACGCGGGCAACCCGCAGGACAAGGGCGACTATCTCGTCGGCGAGAAGATCGACATCCGCGGCGACGGCACCCCGCTGCGCTACATGGACAAGCCCTCCAAGGACGGCTCGTCCAAGGACTCCTGGTACTCGGGCATCGGCAACATCGACGTGCACTACTCGTCCGGTGTCGCCAACCACTTCTACTACCTGCTGAGCGAGGGCAGCGGCGCCAAGGTGATCAACGGCGTCTCGTACGACTCCCCGACCTCGGACGGTCTGCCTGTGACCGGAATTGGTCGTGACAAGGCGTCGCTCATCTGGTTCAAGGCGCTCACGACGAAGTTCACCACGACCACCAACTACGCCGCGGCGCGCACCGGCACCCTCGCGGTGGCCGGTGAGCTGTACGGCACCAGCAGCCCCGAGTACGCGGCGGTGGCCCACGCGTGGGCCGGCGTCAACGTCGGCTCGCGGCCCGGCGGCGGCGGTGGCACGGACTTCGAGAACACCACAGACGTCGCCATTCCGGACAACGGCGCCGCGGTGACCTCATCGGTCAACGTCACCGGACGCACCGGAAACGCGCCCAGCGCGCTGAAGGTCGGCGTCGACATCGTGCACACCTGGCGGGGCGACCTGGTCGTCGACCTGGTGGCGCCGGACGGCACCAACTACCGCCTGAAGAACGCGAGTTCCTCGGACTCCGCGGACAACATCACCGAGACGTACACGGTGGACGCCTCGTCCGAGGCGGCCAACGGCACCTGGAAGCTGAAGGTGCAGGACGTGGCCGCGCAGGACGTGGGCCGCATCAACAGCTGGAAGCTGACGTTCCCGTAAATCCCCGCACGTTCCCGTGAAATGAGAGACGGCGCCGCTCCGGGTGGATCAACTCCCCGGGGCGGCGCACCCATGTGGGGCCTGGTCCGCATTGCGTACACGGACCTTCGCTCAACGGACTATTTCTGGCCAACATTCGGCCAAGGGCCTGACATGAACCTGGCTTAACTGGCACTGTTCCCTCGCACAGCACACCAGTTCCACCCGCACCGCATCTTTCAGCCCGGATGGTGCTCCCTGCCGCCCGGGCCCCCCACAGAAGGAGCATGCGTGACCCCCCACATATCCCGGAAGCGCTCAACGCTGGCCATCGCCACCGCTGTTGCCGCCGGAGCGATGCTCGCCGCCGGTCTGACCACCGGCGCCTCCGCCAAGACCGACCAGGCCGCCGCGCCCGCCGCGTCGCCCGTCTCGCTCTCCTCCTCGGCCCGCGCCGACCTGCTGCAGGACGCGAACGCCGACAAGGCCGCCACCGCCGAGAAGATCGGCCTCGGCGCCAAGGAGAAGCTGGTCGTCCGTGACGTCGTCAAGGACCGCGACGGCACCACGCACACCCGCTACGAGCGCACCTACGACGGCCTGCCCGTCCTCGGCGGCGACCTCGTCGTGCACACCGCGAAGAGCGGCAAGGTCAAGAGCGTGACCAAGGCCGCCAAGGCCACCATCAAGGTCGCGTCCACCTCCGCGAAGATCGCGGCGAAGTCGGCTGCGGCCTCCGCCGAGTCGACCGCCGCGAAGACCGGCGACACCAAGAAGGCCGACGCGCAGTCGCCCCGCAAGGTCGTCTGGGCCGCCTCCGGCAAGCCGGTCCTGGCCCACGAGACCGTCGTCACCGGCGTCCAGAAGGACGGCACGCCCAGCAGGCTGCACGTCATCACCGACGCGGCCACGGGCAAGAAGCTGTACCAGTACCAGGAGATCGAGACCGGCGCGGGCCACGGCCAGTACAGCGGCAAGGTCGAGGTCGGCTCGAAGAAGGGCTCCAACGGCTTCGACCTGACCGACGACAGCCGCGGCGGCCACTCGACGTACGACCTGGAGCACGGCCAGAGCGGCGAGGGCAAGCTCGTCACGGACGACGACGACACGTGGGGCACCGGAAAGCCGGAGGACGCCCAGACCGCCGCCGTCGACGCCGCCTATGGCGCCCAGGTGACCTGGGACTACTACAAGGCCGTGCACGGCCGTGAGGGCATCAAGGGCGACGGCAAGGGTGCCACCTCGCGGGTCCACTACGGCAACGCGTACGTCAACGCCTTCTGGGACGACAGCTGCTTCTGCATGACGTACGGCGACGGCGAGGGCGACAAGAAGCCCCTCACGTCGATGGACGTCGCGGCGCACGAGATGACGCACGGTGTCACCGCGGCGACCGGCAACATGGAGTACAGCGGCGAGTCCGGCGGCCTGAACGAGGCCACCTCCGACATCTTCGCGGCGGCGGTCGAGTTCAAGACCAACAACCCCGAGGACGTCCCCGACTACCTCGTCGGCGAGAAGATCGACATCAACGGCGACGGCTCCCCGCTCCGCCACATGGACAAGCCCTCCAAGGACGGCAACTCCCTGGACAACTGGAGCGAGGACGCGGGCAACGTAGACGTCCACTACTCCTCGGGCATCGCCAACCACTTCTTCTACCTGCTGTCCGAGGGCAGCGGCGCGAAGGAGATCAACGGCGTCAAGTACGACTCGCCGACCGCCGACGGCTCCAAGGTCGAGGGCATCGGCCGGGACAAGGCCGAGAAGATCTGGTTCAAGGCCCTGACCACGTACTTCACGACGACGACCGACTACAAGGCGGCGCGTGAGGGCACCCTGAAGGCGGCGACCGACCTGTACGGCGCGGACTCCGCCGAGGCGAAGGGCGTGGCGGCGGCCTGGACCGGCGTCAACGTCAAGTAACCCTCTTCACCCAGGGCGGCACCCGGAGGACCTTCCTTCCTCCGGGTGCCGCCTTCTGTGTGCCTCAGCACTCGGTCGATCAGCACTCGGTCGATCAGCACTCGGTCAAGCAGCGCTCACGCCATCAGTGCTCACACAGCGAGAACTCCCGCTCGTAGAGCTGCTCGTTGTGCTCGTCGACGAAGAACTTGCGCTCCTGCATGAGCTGTTCGCGGTGGCTCTTCGCCTGCTCCAGCGTCATGGTCGAGGTGGCGGACCACGGCTGCTGCGGCGGCACGTCGGAGGTCGAGACGATCTTCTCCGAGGGGTCGACCAGGAAGAACGCGAGGATCTTGCGGTGTCCCGGCCGGGTGGGGTCCGCGAGGCGGAACGAACCGACGCGGTGCTGCAGGACGTTCGGGAACGCCAGGCAGCGGCCCGCGGGCGTCGCCGCCGAGCCCAGCTTCTGGTTCAGCGCGTCCTCGTCCTCCAGGCCGTAGACCTCACGCAGACCGTTGTCGTCGTTCTGCTCGTAGCTCGGGTCGTCGAGCGCCGCCCGGAAGCTCAGCGTGCTCTCGGTGATGTTCTCGTTGTCCCAGTAGTAGATGCCGGTCGAGACGATCCGCTCGTTCAGCATCCCCTCGACGTGCCAGGACCCGCCGGCGTACTCGGGACTGTCCGGCGTGAGATGGATCGTGGCGAGCTTGACGATGACCTGGAGACCTCGGCCGCGCAGCGCGACCCGGTCGGCGGCGTCGGGCGCATCGGGCGGGGTGAAGTCCGGTGCGTCCGGGACGACCGGGCTGCGGTTCTCCCACCAGTCGTCCTGGGCCTCTTCATAGGCGCTGACGGCTTCGTCGTACGCCTTGTCGTCGGTGTAGGCGTCCCGGTCCGGGAACTCCGGCTCCGAGTCGTACCACCCATAGGGATCGGCCTCGATCCGCAGGGGCCGCGGATGGCGCAGATCGGTGAGTACGTTCTCGAACAGCGGGCGCAGCCGCGCGAACAGGTCCGGCAGGACGGCAGCCAGTTCGCGGTGCTGCTCGGGGTGGACGTTGTTGACGTACGAACGGAAGACGGCGGCACCCTCGTCGCTGATGTCGACGTCCGTCGGCAACCACTGGAACTTCTCCGAGAATTCGTGCCGCGCATAGCGGTTCGTCGGATTCCGCCAGGCCCGCTCGGGGGCGCCGCTCACCCCGTTCACGAGGCAGAACAGCGAGGGATGGACCAGGTCCAGCACCTGGCCGTCGGATCCGGGATGCCAGTCCTTCTCCGCTTCGGGGACCTCCTCCAGGACCCGGACGGCCTCGCGCAGCCGGGACCTCAGCCCGTCGTCGACCAGGGTGTCCGACTGCCACACGCCGTCCACGGCGGACACCTCGGCGCCCGTACGCTCGTCGCGCAGGGCGGCGTAGTGCGCGAGTTCGGCGAGCACATGGCGGACCTGTGCCTCGGTGAGACCCTGGTCGACGGCTTCTCGCGTCCACTTGGCGACGATTCCGGCGTCGTTCATCTTCTCGAACCAGCCGGGCTTCGACCGGATGTGGGCGCTGCACCGCAGCATTTCCATTTCCCGCAGCGTCCGCGGTTTCGCGAACGGTATGGCGCGGTCGGTGAGAAAGGGCAGCGGGAAAGCAGAAAGGTCAGTCAATGCTCCGGTCCTCCCGGTCGATGTGCGGCGGCCGGAACGATACTGGAGCGCACTGACACTGACTCCTCAGCGCATCAGCACCCCGGCCCCCTCCCCCGTGCCCTCCGCCGGCAGGGCCACAAGACCCAGCTCCGCCCCGCTCGCGAGGAGTTGATGGGACGGCAGCACACGGACCGTGTAGCCGAAGGGCCCGGCGCGGTCCAGGGCCAGCGGCCCCTCGTACAGCCGGCTGCCCTCCGCGTCCGGCCCGCCGACCGGCTTCAGCGACACCGTCGCCGCCTCCGCGATGTGGTCCTCCGGGTCCACCCGCCCCGCGACCGCCTGCACCTCCACGTCGTCCGGCGTCAACTCCCCGAGCCGCACCCGGACCCGCAGCCCCAGCGTCGCCCCCAGTTCGGCCGTCGCGCCGAACGCCGAGGCCTCGACATGGTCGACGGCGACCCGCGGCCACGCCCCCCGCACCCGCGCCTTCCACGCCGCGAGCTCCCCCGCCACCCCCGCGTCGAGGACCCGATGGGCCCGCGCGGCGGGGACGTACAGCTGCTCCACGTAGTCCCGCACCATCCGCCCGGCGAGCACCTTCGGGCCGAGCCGGGTCAGCGTCCTGCGGACCATCTCGATCCAGCGGTCGGGCAGACCGCCGGGCCCGCGCTCGTAGAAGCGGGGTGTGATCCGCCGCTCCAGGAGGTCGTACAGGGCCGCCGCCTCCAGCTCGTCGCGCCGGTCGTCGGAGGTCGCCGAGCCGTCCGCCGTGGGAATGGCCCAGCCGAAGTCGGGCTCGAACCATTCGTCCCACCAGCCGTCCAGGACCGACAGGTTGAGGCAGCCGTTCAGCGCGGCCTTCATCCCGCTCGTCCCGCACGCCTCCAGCGGACGGAGCGGATTGTTCAGCCAGACGTCGCAGCCCGGATAGAGCTTCTGCGCCATCGCCATGCCGTAGTCGGGCAGGAACACCACGCGGTGCCGCACCCGTGGATCGTCGGTGAAGCGCACCAGCTCCTGGATGAGGCGTTTGCCGCCGTCGTCCGCCGGATGGGCCTTGCCCGCCACCACGATCTGGATCGGCCGCTCCTCGTGCATGAGCAGCTCCATCAGGCGGTCCCGGTCGCGCAGCATCAGCGTCAGCCGCTTGTACGAGGGGACGCGGCGCGCGAAGCCGATGGTCAGGACGTCCGGGTCGAGTACGTCGTCGATCCAGCCCAGTTCCGCGCTGGCCGCGCCCCGCCCGCGCCACGAGGCGTGCAGCCGCCGCCTGACCTCGGTGACCAGCTGTCCGCGCAGCTCACGGCGGAGCTCCCAGATGTCCGCGTCCTGGATGTCGGCGACCGCGTCCCACCGCTCCGAGCCGCCCACCGACAGCGCGTCCTCGGTCCGCTGGGCGCCGATCTGCCGGGCGCCGAGCCGGAACACCGCGGGGGCCACCCAGGTCGGGGCGTGCACTCCGTTGGTGACGGCGGCGATCGGGACCTCGTCGGCGTCGAAGCCCGGCCACAGGCCCGCGAACATCTCGCGGCTCACCTTGCCGTGCAGCGTGGAGACGCCGTTGGCGCACCGTCCCAGGCGCAGGCCCATCACGGCCATGTTGAAGAGATTGGGCTCGCCGCCCGGATATGTCTCCATGCCGAGGCGCAGGATCCGCTCCACGTCGATCCGGGGCAGCTCGGCGTCCGGGCCGAAGTGCCGGGCGACCAGCTCACGGTCGAAGCGGTCGATGCCGGCCGGGACGGGGGTGTGCGTGGTGAACACCGTCCCGGCCCTGACCGCCTCCAGCGCGGCGTCGAACTCCATGTCACGGGCGGCGAGTTCATGGATGCGCTCCAGGCCGAGGAAGCCCGCGTGGCCCTCGTTGGTGTGGAACACCTCGGGCTCGGCGTGTCCGGTAAGCCGGCAGTACGTCCGCACGGCGCGCACCCCGCCGATGCCGAGCAGCATCTCCTGGAGCAGCCGGTGTTCGCTGCCGCCGCCGTAGAGCCGGTCGGTCACCTCGCGGGCTCCGGAGTCGTTCTCCTCGACGTCCGAGTCGAGCATCAGGAGCGGTACGCGGCCGACGCAGGCCTGCCAGACGTGCGCGCGCAGCGAGCGGCCGCCGGGCAGGGCGATGGCGACCTGGGCGGGGCTGCCGTCGGGCTCGCGCAGCAGGGTCAGCGGCAGCTCGTTCGGGTCGAGCACCGGATAGGTCTCCTGCTGCCAGCCGTCGCGGGACAGCGACTGGCGGAAGTAGCCGTGCCGGTAGAGCAGCCCCACGCCGATGAGCGGGAGCCCCAGGTCGCTCGCCGCCTTGAGGTGGTCGCCCGCGAGGATGCCGAGCCCTCCGGAGTACTGCGGCAGGGCGGCCGTGATGCCGAACTCCGGGGAGAAGTAGGCGACGGCGTTCGGGAGTTGCCCGTCTCCTCGGGCGCGCTCCTGATACCAGCGCTCCCCGGTGACGTACTCCCGCAGGCCGTCGGCGGCCACGCCGAGCCGCCCCAAGAAGTCGTCGTCGGCGGCGAGTTCGGTGAGCCGGGCGGGCGGCACGCTGCCGAGCAGCCGCACGGGGTCGGCGCCCGACGCGGCCCACCGCTCGGGGTCGACGGCCTCGAAGAGCTGCCGGGTGGGCGCGTGCCAGGACCAGCGGAGATTGCGCGCCAACTCGGCCAGCGCGCCCAGGGGTTCGGGAAGGACGGGACGTACGGTGAATCGACGGATGGCCTTCACAGCGACTCCACCTCTACGGGGAATGCGTCACGAATCGACCTACGCGTCGACGGTAGCGGTGCCCGGCCCGCGCAACCACGGCGCACGGGCGGGCACCGCCCGGCTCTGGGTCAGCCACTGGTGTAGCGGTAGCACGGACCGTTGCCGCAGCCGCCGCTGCTCTCAGCGATCCGCCGCGCCTCGGCCCAGCATCCGCTGTAGCCTGCAACCGGCCTGGGCGCCACGGGAGTTGACAACAGCCACAGGGGGGCGGGCACATGATCGGCCAGCTGCGGGAGTCGTCGCCTCGGCGGATCGGTCCGTATGTGACGCTGGCGCGGCTCGGTGCGGGCGGCATGGGCGAGGTGTTCCTCGCCCGGCCCGGAGAGCGGGCCGACTTCGGTGTCGCGGACCTCGTCGCCGTCAAGGCCATCCGGAACGAGCTGGCGACCGACGACACCTTCCGGCGGCGCTTCCGGCGCGAGGCGCAGGTCGCGGCCTCCGTCGAAAGCCCTTACGTGGCGCGGCTGGTGGCGAGCGACGCCGAGGGCGATGTGCCGTGGCTGGCCACGGAGTACATACCGGGGCCGAACCTCTCGGAGGCCGTGCGCGGGCACGGTCCGCTGCCCGCCGGTGCGGTCGCCGCGCTCGGCGCGGGCATCGCGGAGGCGCTGACGGCGGTGCACGCGGCGGGCGCCCTGCACCGTGACCTCAAGCCCGGCAACGTCCTGCTCGGCGCGGACGGCCCCAAGCTGATCGACTTCGGTGTGGCGCGGGTGCAGGCCGCCACCACGATGACCCGCTCCGGTCTGCTCGTCGGCACCCCCGGCTTCATGTCGCCGGAGCACGTGGCGGGCGGCAGACACGTCGTGGCCGCCTCGGACGTCTTCTGTCTGGCGTCGGTGCTGGCGTACGCGGTGACGGGCGAGGACCCGTTCGGCGACGGACCGATGGCGGCCGTCCTGTACCGCGTCTCGCAGGCGGAGGCCCAACTGGGCGCGATGCCCGCCGAGTTGCGCACGCTGCTGGAGTCGTGCCTGACCAGGGAGCCGGACGGACGGCCGGGGGCGGCGGAACTCGCCGAGCGGCTCGGGCGGCTGCGGGACGCCGCCGCGCACGCCGAGTGGCCCGACGCCGTACGGGAGCGGATCGGCGAGGCACGGGGCGAGGTGGAGCGGCTGTGCGCCTCGGGGCAGCCGCTGCTGCCGGAACCGGTCACGCCGGTGTGGCCCGAGGCCGCCGCGGGGCGGCATCCGGCCACGGCACTCGACCGGCCCGCGACGGCCGCGGGCGCGGCGGGGCAGTCGGCCGGTGCGCCGGTGGGCCCAGCCCCCATCGGCGTACATCAGATGCCGACGATGCACGGGACCGCGCCGGCCGCCCCGCCACGCCCCCGCCGCCGTGTCCCCCGCGGCCTGCTCGCCACCGTCGCCCTGGCGGTGGTGGCCGGTGCGCTCGGCGGGGCGCTCGCGGTGTGGGGGCCTTGGGCGGGAGATTCCGGCGGCGGACCGGGGGCGGACGGCAAGGGGCCCGGCGGCCCGACCGACCCCGCTGCCGCCGCGAAGCTCGTCGCGCGGGCCGGGGTGGACGACCGCGGCACGCCCGACCGCTCCGGCGTCGTGGACCAGGTCGCCGCGCAGCGCCCCAAGGGCTGGAAGAAGTGGCAGGGGAAGCTCGGTCACGCGCCCATGAGCTGCGCCGCCGACACCCGCGCGATCGTCTGCCTGCTGACCAACGGCACGTACGAGGCGGTGAGCGCGAGCGACGGCCGGCAGCTGTGGACGTCCGGGAAGGTCGACCCGGAGAGCGGGCTCGACGAGGCCTACTACGGGCCGGGCGGCGACTTCTTCATGCCGGGTGACCGCCTGGACCCGCAGGTGCGCGGCGGCAAGGCGGTCATCGCCCACGACGGGGTCCTGCAAGTGCGCGATTCGGCGAAGGGCGACGTCCTGTGGGACGCGCCGCCGCCGGACGGTGCGGGCGGGTTCACGGGGCGGCCGTTCCTGGACGACGACACGCTGCTCGTCGGCATGGAGGCGCCGTACACGCAGGAGGGCGCGACCGCTTCCCTGCACGCGTACGACATGGACCGCGGACGCCCGCTGTGGGACGAGCAGTTGGGCAGGCCGCTGACCGCCCAGGTCGACACCGGCCGCTATCAGCTGCGGGCGCTGCGGGACGGTGTCGTGTACGCCGACGAGGAGGACGGGCTCGCCGCGTACGACGCCCGGAAGGGCGATGCGCTCGGGCGGTCCGACAGCGAGTGCGGGGTGGTCCTCGCGAGCGAGACGGACGTCCTGTGCACGACGTCCGACGGCGCGGCCCCCGACCGCGACGCGCCCCCGGCCCGCGTGACGGTCCGGCAGCTCGACCCGCGCACCCTGAAGGAATCCAGCGAGGCGTTCCGGTACCCGCAGCCCGAGGGCGACGAGATGGCCCCCGATCCGACGGCCGCGAACCACGCGCTCGCGGTCGCCGTGGACTACGGCAGGAGCAGCGTGATCGTCAACGACGAGGGCACGGGAGAGGTGCTGCGCTCGGCGAAGCTGCCCAAGGGGAACGTCCCGTCGTCGGACCCGCTGATTCTTGGCGGTCGCGTCGTGTACGCGGACAGCGCGGCGCTCTATACGCTGCCGCTGAACAGTGGGGACGGGGCGCCCGGGAAGCATCCCGTGCCGGGGGCGCCCGGTGACCGGGCGGAGGCGCCGCCCAATGTGAACGGCATGGTCATCTCGGAGACGCTGCGGCCGCCGTCCGTCCTGGCTCTCGGCGGGGTCGCCCATGTCATCTATGACGAGGGGAAGATCTCTTCGGTTTCGTTGCCTTAGTGCGGGTTTGTTGTGGTTGCTCGCGCCGTTCCCCGCGCCCCTTCGGGGCGCTCATCGAGTGAGGAGTCCCATTGCTGACCCCCCTCCCACCCGGCCCCGCCCGCCGCATCGGCCCCTACCGGCTGCTCGCCCGTATCGGCGCGGGCGGCATGGGGGAGGTGTTTCTCGCGCGGCGGGACGGCAGTGGGGACGGTGGGCCGCTGGTGGCGCTCAAGGCCGTGCGCGAGGAACTGGACCTGGGGCTCGACGACGCGTTCCGGGTCCGCTTCCGGCGGGAGCTGGCGGCGGCCCGCGCGGTCACGGGACCGTTCACCGCCGCGCTGCTCGACGGGGACGCGGACGCCGAACTCCCCTGGCTGGCGACGGAGTACGTGCCGGGGCCGTCCCTCGCCGACACGGTCGCGCGGTGCGGCCCGCTGCCTGTCGCGGCGGTCCGTGCGCTGGGCGCGGGCCTCGCCCGTGCGCTCGCGGCCGTGCACGGTGCGCGGGTCCTGCACCGTGACCTGAAGCCCGGCAACGTACTCCTGACCCCCGAAGGCCCCCGCCTGATCGACTTCGGCATCGCCCAGGCCTTCGAGGCGACGGCGCTGACGGCCACCGGGATGCTTGTGGGTACGCCGGGATTCCTCGCCCCGGAGCAGATCGAGGACTCCCGCGCGGTCGTGCCCGCCTCCGACGTCTTCTCGCTGGGCGCGGTGCTGTGCCATGCGGCGACGGGGCACGGGCCGTTCGACGACCCGGAGTTCGCCTCGGTCATCTTCCGCATCTCGCGGGGCGACGCGGATCTGGCCGGGGTCCCGGAGGAACTGCGCGGGATCGTCGCCGAGTGCCTGGACCTCGACCCGGACCGGCGTCCGGCGCCGGAGGCGCTGGCCGAGCGGCTCGCGGACTCCGGGAGCGGCTCCGCGGGTTTTCCCTGGCCGTCCGGCGTGCTCGCGCTGTTCGCCGAGTACCGTTCCGCCGCCGCGGAGTTCACCCCCGTACCGACGCCCGCCCCGGGCACCTTCGGCCCGGCTCCCGAGCTCGGGCGGCGGCGCCGCTGGCCGTGGGTCGTGGCCGCGGGGGTCGCGGCAGCGGCGGTGACCGTGGCGGCGGTCGTGCTGCCGGACGGGTCGTCGGAGGAGCCGAGGCAGCCCCGGCAGCCGCAGAGCAGCCCGGCGGAGCCGCCCGCCGAGGCCGCCGCGCCCTCAGTGGTCAGGACGTACGGAAACGCGGGCCGCTCCGGAGAACTCGGCAGCTCCGCGGTCGCCCCCTCCGCGCTGCCCGACGGCTGGAAGCCCTGGTCCCGCAAGAAGCCCAAGGGCGTGAACGACATGGGCAGCGGCTGTGTCCTCGCCCGGTCCCTCCTCGTCTGCCGCGACGGCTGGGGCGCGGCGACCGCCCTGGACGCCGCGACCGGCGAGGACCGCTGGAAGTCCCCCGGCTTCGAGGGCGAGCTGACCGGCATCCAGGAGAGCCCTCCCGAGAGCGACGGGCGGCGTGTCTTCGTCCCCGGCGAACTGGGCGTGATCGGCGTGGACCTGAAGGACGGCAGGGAACTGTGGCGGCGGAAGTCCCCCGCGTACGCGGGTGTGGTGTCGGTGGCGTACGCGGACGGGGTGCTGTACACCGCCGAGTTCAACACCCAGACCGCGCCCGAGCCCTATACGACCACGGTCCGGGCCCGGCGCGCCGCGACCGGCGGGCAGCTGTGGGAGACCACCGTCAACGGCAAGGCCGACGGGCTGCTCGTCCGGGGCGGCAAGGTGTACTCGGCGCTGGAGGGGAACGGCGCCGTCGCCCTGTCGACCAGGAACGGCGACGAGAAGGCGCGCGTGAACCGGCCCCGCTGCGGGGAGCTGATCGGGCACGGCGACGCGCTGCTGTGCTGGTCGCCCGATCTGGCCGGGGTGCGCGAGCTGGACCCCGCCACCCTCGCCGTCCGCCGCACGCTCGGTGCGGGCAAGGCGCCCGTCACCGCGCCCGTCGTCGGCAAGGAGGGTGTCCTGGTGATCGCCGCCGAGGACAAGTCGGCCAAGCTTCCGGACCGGCTGACCGCGTACGCGTGGAAGTCCGGCAAGGAGCTCTGGGACCTCCCTGCGGGCGGCACCCCCACCGCGCTCGCGCTCGCCGGGGACCGGCTGCTCGCCGTCACCAGCTACGAGATCCGCAGCCAGCCGCTGGGCGGCGACCCGCAGGACGCGACGCGGCGGTCCGTGCCCCTCACCGACACGAAGGAGCTGGAGGGCATCGTCCTCTCCACGCCGCTCTATCTCGGCGGTGCCGTCTTCGCGGAGTCCGACGAGGGCCGGATGGTCTCGGGGCGCGCCCTGTGACGCCTCAGCCCTCGTCCGTCGGGCCCCGGCCCGTGGCCGCCGCGATCTCCCCCGTGTCCCAGTAGAACGGCCGCACCTCGGTGATCCGCCCGTCCCGCACGGCGATCGTCTGGAGCACCGGGAACGTGAGTTCGCGCCCGGTGGCGCGGGCCCGGGCGCGGACGCGGGTGCGGACGACGACCGTGCCGCCGGTCGCGAGGAACTCCTGGTCGCCGATCTCGAAGGACTCCCAGGTCTCGGCCATGGCGACGAAGAAGCGCGCCATGCCGTCGTGGCCGCGCCAGACGCCGCCGTACGGGAGGGACTCGGCCTGGTGCATGACGACGTCCGGTGCGAAGTACGGGGCGAGCAGCGCGAAGGAGGCCTTTCCGGGGCCGCCGGCGGCGAGGTAGCGGCTCTCCGCCTCGTACATGGCGGTGAGGACGGCCACGGATTCGGACACGGGCGCCGGGTGCTGGATCTTCATGCCGCAAGCCTGACCTCCGAGAAGGCGTCGCGCTGGCGGGCTTCGGACGTCGACCTGCGGCAATTCAGGTGTCGGTGTACGGCACTTCAGGCGTATGCCTGCGACAACTCCCACCGGGCGTCCCGCACCGGCCTCGCACGATCGCACTCGACCGAAAATCGCCGCAACCCTCACACCACCCCCACGGGAGGTATGGCCGATTCCCCCCGGCCGTGTGGTCTTGTAGGGCCTCACAGCGCACGAGAGGCTGCCAAGTGGCGCCCGTGGAGGATACGGGGGACCCGGCAGATCACCGGTCCAACTCCTCGGGCCGCACGTCAAGTTGGGGAGGGAAGCCAGCGTATGACTTTGTCGCGATCAAAGCGTTTGCGGTGGGCGGGAGCCGTCACCGCCGTCACCACGGCGGCGGTGCTTTCGGCCATCACACTGCCCGCGCACGCCGCTCCCGCGCAGGACCCGCTGGGGCGAATAATCGGAGCCGGACAGCCCGGATCCGTCAGCGGCAGTTACATCGTCACACTCAAGGGAGGGACAAAGGCCCCGTCGGAGACGGGCAAGGGCATCGCCGACAAGTACGGCGCGAAAATCAGCCACACCTACGGCACGGCGCTCAACGGCTATGCGGTGAAGGCCGGTTCGAAGGAGGCCAAGCGCCTCGCGGGTGACTCCAGGGTCGCCTCCGTCGTCCAGGACAGCACGGTGTCCCTGGACCACACCCAGAAGAATCCGCCCTCCTGGGGGCTCGACCGGATCGACCAGCCGGACCTTCCGCTGGACAAGTCCTACACCTGGCCCGAATCGGCCGGGCAGGGCGTGACCGCATACGTCATCGACACCGGAATCCGCACCACCCACGCGGACTTCGGCGGCCGGGCGAGCAGCGGATGGGACTTCATCGACAACGACGCGACGGCGCAGGACGGCAACGGGCACGGCACGCACGTCGCCGCGACCGTCGCCGGCGAGAGCTACGGCGTGGCCAAGAAGGCGGACGTCGTGGGTGTGCGGGTGCTGAACGACGAGGGTTCGGGGACGACCGCGCAGGTCATCGCCGGCATCGACTGGGTCACCAAGCACGCCAAGAAGCCGGCCGTCGCCAACCTGAGCCTCGGCGGCATGGTCAACCAGCAGCTGGATGCAGCCGTCCGCAACTCCATCGCGTCCGGGGTCACTTACACGGTGGCCGCGGGCAACGACGGCCTTCCCGCGAGCCTGTTCTCACCGGCCCGCGTGAAGGAAGCGGTCACGGTCGGCGCGACCGACATCAAGGACGCCAGGGCGAGCTTCTCCAACTGGGGAGCCAGCCTGGACCTGTTCGCACCGGGCGTGGACATCACCTCGGCGTGGAACACGGGCGACGGAGCCAAGAACACCATCTCCGGTACGTCGATGGCCTCGCCGCACGTGGCGGGCGCGGCGGCGCTGTACCTCGCGGACCACGCGGCGGCCTCACCCGCAGAGGTGAGCAAGGCCCTCACCGCCCGCGCGGCCTCCGGCAAGGTGACGGGCGCGGGCCTGCTGTCCCCGAACAAGCTGCTTCAGGTGAACAACCCGTAGAAAACGCAGGACCCTTGACCGGCCCCGCCCATTGCGGCGGGGCCGGTCCCTTTTTGCGCCCGGCATGTGCCCCTGTCCGCGATTTAGCCCTCCGGGCCTTTTACTGTGCCGCCAGTCTTGTATGAGGCCTTACGCACTAGTAGTTAACAAAGCGCCGGATTGCCCACCCGAAGGGTGGGGGAAGGCTCCCCCGGTACGCAGTCTGCAGAACCCTCCACACCCCGTATCCGCCCCACCTCATGTCACGCGGACAGGAGCGGTCATGCCCTCAACTCGCCCTCCGGCGAAGACCCGTACGAAGGTGTCCCAGAACCGGGAGGACCCGGCGGCACCGCAGGATCCGGCCGCGCCACCGGGCCGCGGCCGGATCCCCGTGCTCGACGTCGCGCCGCTCGTGCACGGCGGGCGCAGGCCCGCCAAGGCCGTGGTGGGCGAGACCTTCCGGGTCAGCGCCACCGTCTTCCGGGAAGGCCACGACGCCGTCGCCGCCAATGTCGTGCTGCGCGACCCCGCGGGGCGCCCCGGCCCCTGGACCCCGATGCGCGAGCTGGCCCCCGGCACCGACCGGTGGGGGGCGGACGTCACCCCGGACGCGGCGGGGGACTGGACGTTCACCGTCGAGGCCTGGGGCGATCCCCTCAGCCAGTGGCGGCACGACGCGCAGATCAAGATACCGGCCGGCATCGACACCGAACTCGTCCTGGAGGAAGGCGCCCGGCTGCACGAACGCGCCGCCACCGGGTCCCCCGGAAGCAAGGTCCTGCACGCCGCCGCCGAGGCCCTGCGCGACACGGAACGCCCCGTCGCGGCGCGCCTCGCCGCGGCCCTCACCCCGGAGGTGGACGCCGTCCTCGCCCGGTATCCGCTGCGCGAACTCGTCACGGAGTCCGAGCCGCTGCCGCTGCGCGTGGAGCGGGAGCGGGCGCTGTTCGGGTCCTGGTACGAGTTCTTCCCCAGGTCGGAAGGTGCGGTCGTCCGCGAGGGCGAGGCCCCCGTCTCCGGGACCTTCCGCACGGCGGCCGAGCGGCTGCCCGCGATCGCCGCGATGGGCTTCGACGTCGTCTACCTGCCGCCGATCCACCCCATCGGCACCACCTTCCGCAAGGGCCCGGACAACTCCCTCTCCCCCGGCCCACACGACGTCGGCGTGCCCTGGGCGATCGGCTCCCCCGAGGGCGGCCACGACGCGGTCCACCCGGACCTGGGGACGCTCGACGACTTCGACGACTTCGTGCACAGGGCCGCCGACCTGGGACTCGAAGTCGCCCTGGACTTCGCGCTGCAGTGCTCCCCCGACCACCCGTGGGTGGACAAGCACCCCGACTGGTTCGCGCACCGCGCCGACGGCACCATCGCGTACGCCGAGAATCCGCCGAAGAAGTACCAGGACATCTACCCGCTGGCCTTCGACCGCGACATGCCGGGCCTGGTCGCCGAGACCGTACGCCTGCTGCGGTTCTGGATGGACCACGGCGTGCGTATCTTCCGCGTGGACAATCCACACACCAAACCCGTCGTCTTCTGGGACGAGGTGCTCGCCGACATCGCCCGCACCGACCCCGACGTCATCTTCCTGGCGGAGGCCTTCACCCGCCCCGCGATGCTGCGCACGCTGGCCGCGATCGGCTTCCAGCAGTCGTACACCTACTTCACCTGGCGCAACGGGAAGGGTGAACTCACCGACTATCTAAGGGAGTTGGCGAAGGAAAGCGCGCATTACCTGCGGCCCAATCTCTTCGTGAACACCCCGGACATCCTGCACGCGTATCTGCAGAACGGCGGCCGCCCCGCCTTCGAGGTGCGCGCCGTGCTCGCCGCGACCCTCTCCCCGACGTGGGGCGTCTACAGCGGATACGAACTGTGCGAAAACACCCCGCTCCGGGCGGACAGCGAGGAGTATCTGAACTCGGAGAAGTACCAACTGCGGCCGCGGGACTGGGCATCGGCCGCGGCATCCGGCGCCACCATCGCACCCCTCATCACCACGCTGAACCGCGCACGGCGAGCCAACCCCGCCCTGCGCCAACTGCGTGACCTGCACTTCCACTCCACCGACCAGGAGGCGGTGATCGCGTACTCGAAGACGGTCAGGGACACGAACGGCTCGAACACGGTTCTGGTGGTCGTCAACCTCGACCCCCACCACACCCAGGAGGCGACGGTCTCGTTGGACATGCCGGAACTCGGCCTCGACCGGCACGAGACCGTGCCGGTGCGCGACGAGCTCACCGGCGAGACCTACCACTGGGGCAGGACCAACTATGTGCGCCTGGAGCCGGGCCGCGCGCCCGCGCACATCCTCGTCCTGCGACCGTCCTCACCGCTGATCGGAGGGTCACCCACACCATGATCGTCAACGAGCCCGTCCCGGACACCTTCGAGGACACACCGGCGAAGGACCGCGACCCCGAGTGGTTCAAACGCGCCGTGTTCTACGAGGTCCTCGTCCGTTCCTTCCAGGACAGCAACGGCGACGGCATCGGCGACCTCAAGGGCATCACCGCCAAACTGGACTATCTGCAGTGGCTGGGCGTCGACTGCCTGTGGCTGCCGCCGTTCTTCAAGTCCCCGTTGCGGGACGGTGGTTACGACGTGTCGGACTACACCGCCGTACTCCCGGAGTTCGGCGATCTCGCCGACTTCGTGGAGTTCGTGGACTCCGCGCACCAGCGCGGCATGCGCGTGATCATCGACTTCGTCATGAACCACACCAGCGATCAGCACCCGTGGTTCCAGGCGTCACGGACGGACCCGGACGGGCCGTACGGCGACTACTACGTCTGGGCGGACGACGACAAGCAGTACCAGGACGCCCGCATCATCTTCGTCGACACCGAGGCGTCCAACTGGACCTTCGACCCGGTGCGCAAGCAGTACTTCTGGCACCGCTTCTTCTCCCACCAGCCGGACCTCAACTACGAGAACCCGGCCGTCCAGGAGGAGATCATCTCGGCGCTGCGGTTCTGGCTCGACCTCGGCATCGACGGATTCCGCCTGGACGCCGTGCCCTATCTCTTCGCGGAGGAGGGCACCAACTGCGAGAACCTGCCCCGCTCGCACGCCCTGCTCAAGCGGGTCCGCGCGGAGATCGACGCGCATTACCCGGACACGGTGCTGCTCGCCGAGGCCAATCAGTGGCCCGAGGACGTCGTCGACTACTTCGGCGACTTCCAGGACGGCGGCGACGAATGCCACATGGCGTTCCACTTCCCCGTCATGCCGCGCATCTTCATGGCCGTGCGCCGCGAATCGCGCTACCCCGTCTCGGAGATCCTCGCCAAGACCCCGGCCATCCCGTCCGGCTGCCAGTGGGGCATCTTCCTGCGCAACCACGACGAGTTGACGCTGGAGATGGTCACGGACGAAGAGCGCGACTACATGTACGCGGAGTACGCCAAGGACCCGCGGATGCGCGCCAACATCGGGATCCGCAGGCGCCTCGCCCCGCTGCTCGACAACGACCGCAACCAGATCGAGCTGTTCACCGCCCTGCTCCTGTCGCTCCCCGGATCGCCGATCCTCTACTACGGCGACGAGATCGGCATGGGCGACAACATCTGGCTCGGCGACCGGGACGCGGTGCGTACGCCGATGCAGTGGACGCCCGACCGCAACGCGGGCTTCTCGTCCTGCGATCCGGGCCGGCTCTACCTCCCGACGATCATGGATCCGGTCTACGGCTACCAGGTCACGAACGTCGAGGCGTCGATGTCGTCGCCGTCATCGCTGCTGCACTGGACGCGCCGGATGATCGAGATCCGCAAGCAGAACCCGGCGTTCGGACTGGGGAGTTACACGGAACTGCCGTCGTCCAACCCGGCGGTGCTCGCGTTCCTCCGTGAGGCCCCTCCATCGGCGGAAGAAGGGGACGATCTCGTGCTGTGCGTGCACAACTTCTCGCGGTTCGCACAGCCCACGGAACTCGATCTGCAGTCCTTCAACGGCCGCCACCCGGTGGAGCTGATCGGCGGGGTGCGCTTCCCGGCCATCGGTGAACTGCCGTACCTGCTGACTCTGGCGGGCCACGGCTTCTACTGGTTCCGGCTGCGCACGGACCCGGCGTAGGCTCCACCCCTGCGACACCGGCGCGGGGCGGTTTCCACCGCCCCGCCCTGGGCACTCTCCCCGCACAACCGGCACTCCCGCACGACCGGCACTCCCGCACTCTCCCTTGTCCGCACCGCGGAAAGGACGCGACGCCATGTCGGAAGCCGTCACCCGCCCGGGCATCACCACGGACGCGCTGCTCGCCTCGCTCGATCCGCTCCTGCGCGGCTGGCTGCCGCGCCAGCGCTGGTTCGCGGGCAAGGGCCGACCGATCACGGGCTTCGACCTGGTCACGGCGACCGAACTGCTGCCTCCCGCATCCCGGTTGGGCCTGCTGCACCTCTTGATACGGGTGCGGCAGCCGCAGGTGCCGGGGCCGGGCGGCGGCACCGCGGCGCAGCCCGCCGACTGCTATCAGCTCCTGCTCGGTGTGCGCCGCGAGCTGCCCCCGCGCCTCGCGCCCGCGCTGATCGGCCATGTCACGGCGGGACCGCTCACCGGCTTCACCGTGTACGAGGCACTGCACGACCCCCGCCCGGCCGACTTCCTCCTCGAAGCGCTGCGGATGCGGGCCCGTGTCGGCACACTGCGCTTCGAGCGGGACGCGCGACGGAACATCCCCGGGAATCTCGTCCCGCGCGCGCTCGGCGCCGAGCAGTCCAACTCCTCGCTCGTGTACGGCGACACGCTCATCCTGAAGCTGTTCCGCCGCATCGTCCCCGGCGTCAACCCGGACCTGGAGCTGCCGCTGCTGCTCTCCCGCGAGGGCTGCGCGCGGGTCCCCGCACCCGCCGCCTGGCTGCTCGCGGACGGCGCCGACGAGGTGAACGTACTCGGCGTGCTCCAGCCCTATCTGCACGGCACGGCCGACGGCTGGGAGCTGGCGCTGCGGGAGCTGTCCAAGGGGCAGGACTTCACCGACGAGGCGCGGGCGCTCGGCCGCGCGACCGCCGAGGTGCATCTGGCGCTCGCCCGGGCGCTGCCGCCCGTCACGCTGGGCCGCGCGCAGGTGGAGCTGATCGCCGAGGGCATGGCGGAGCGGCTCGACGCCGCGGTCAAGGCGGTGCCCGCGCTGCTTCCGTACGCCGACGCCCTGCACACGGCGTACCAGGCACTGGCCGCGCTGGCCGCCGAGGGGACGGTCTGGTCGGCCCAACGCGTCCACGGCGACCTGCACTTGGGGCAGTGTCTGCGGTCGCCCGACGGGGAGTGGTCGCTCATCGACTTCGAGGGCGAGCCCTCGCGTCCGCTGGCCGAGCGCAGGCTGCCGCAGCCGGTGGCGCGCGATGTGGCGGGCATGCTCCGGTCCTTCGACTACGCGGCGCGCTCGGCGGAGCCCTGGGCCCCGGAGTGGGCGGGCGGCTGCCGGGCCGCGTACTGCGTGGGATACGCGGAGGCGTCCGGCCGCGATCCCCGTACCGATCCCGTCGTCCTGCGCGCCTACGAGACGGACAAGGCGGTGTACGAGGCGGTCTACGAGGCCCGCCACCGCCCCGACTGGCTGCCCGTACCCCTCGCCGCGATCCACCGCCTCGCCACGAACGGCTCCGCCACCGAAGACCGCTGACCCCGCCATCGCCGAGGAGGCCTCCCCCGTGACTCCCCGCTCCCAGCCGCGCAAGCCGCAGCCGCCCCGGCAGACGCAGAAGAAGAAGCGGGGACGGCCCACGTCCCCCGTGCCCCGCGCCGCCCGCGAGCGCCTCCTGGCCGGCACGCACCACGACCCGCACTCGGTCCTCGGCGCGCACACCGTGCGGGAGGGCATTGCGTTCCGCACACTGCGGCCGTACGCGCTGTCCGTCACCGTCGTGGCCAGGGATCTGCGGGCCGAACTGCACGACGACGGCGACGGGTTCTTCTCCGGGGTGCTGCCGCTGCGGGAGATCCCCGACGACTACCGGCTGCGCGTCGCGTACGAGGACGCGGAGCTGGAGATCCATGACGCGTACCGTTTCCTGCCCGCGCTCGGCGAGTTCGACCTGCATCTGATCGGCGAGGGGCGGCACGAGCAGCTGTGGCAGGCGCTCGGTGCGCGGCCGATGGTGCACGAGGGGGCGACCGGGACCCGGTTCACGGTGTGGGCGCCGAACGCGCGGGGCGTGCGCGTGGTGGGGAACTTCAACTTCTGGGACGGCACCGGATTCCCGATGCGGTCGCTCGGCGGCAGCGGTGTGTGGGAGCTCTTCGTGCCGTCGGTCGGCGAGGGCGAGCTGTACAAGTTCGCGATCACCCGGCCGGACGGCTCGACGACCTTGCGCGCCGACCCGCTCGCCCGCCGCACGGAGGCGCCGCCCGCGAACTCGTCGATCGTGCACGAGTCGCACCACGAGTGGCACGACCAGGAGTGGCTGGCGCACCGCGCCGATCTCCCCGTCCATGAGGCGCCGCTCTCCGTGTACGAGGTCCATCTGGCGTCCTGGCGACCGGGCCTGACGTACCGCCGGCTGGCCGAGCAACTGCCCGCGTACGTCGCCGACCTGGGCTTCACGCACGTAGAGCTGATGCCCGTGGCGGAACACCCCTTCGGCGGGTCCTGGGGCTATCAGGTCACCGGCTTCTACGCCCCGACAGCCCGGCTCGGCACGCCCGACGACTTCAAGTACCTCGTGGACGCACTGCACCGGGCGGGCATCGGCGTCCTGATGGACTGGGTTCCCGCGCACTTCCCGCGCGACGACTGGGCGCTCGCAGAGTTCGACGGACGGACGCTGTACGAGCACGAGGACCCGTCGCGGGCAGCGCACCCGGACTGGGGAACCCTGGAGTTCGACTTCGGCCGCAAGGAGGTCCGCAACTTCCTGGTGGCGAACGCCAGTTACTGGTGCGAGGAGTTCCACATCGACGGCCTGCGGGTCGACGCGGTCGCCTCCATGCTCTATCTCGACTACTCGCGCGAGAACGGCGAATGGACCCCGAACGCGCACGGCGGCCGGGAGAACCTGGACGCGGTCGCCTTCCTCCAGGAGATGAACGCCACCGTCTACCGCCGCGCCCCCGGCGTCGTCACGATCGCCGAGGAGTCCACGGCGTGGGACGGCGTGACCCGCGCGACGCACCACCAGGGCCCCGGCGGCTTCGGCGGGCTCGGCTTCGGCCTGAAGTGGAACATGGGCTGGATGCACGACTCGCTCGGCTACGTCAGCCATGAGCCGGTGCACCGCAAGTACCACCACAACGAGATGACGTTCTCGATGGTGTACGCGTACAGCGAGAACTACGTCCTGCCGATCTCGCACGACGAGGTCGTGCACGGCAAGCAGTCGCTGGTGTCGAAGATGCCGGGCGACTGGTGGCAGCAGCGGGCCAACCACCGCGCGTACCTGGGCTTCATGTGGGCCCACCCGGGCAAGCAACTCCTGTTCATGGGGCAGGAGTTCGCGCAGGGCGCCGAGTGGGCGGAGAGCCACGGGCCCGACTGGTGGCTGCTGGACCCGGCGTACGGGGCCGAGCCCGACCACCGGGGCGTGCGCGACCTCGTACGCGATCTGAACACCGTCTACCGCCGCGAGCCGTCCCTGTGGCAGCGGGACACCGACCCCGGCGGCTTCGCCTGGGTCGAGGGCGACGTGGCGGAGGACAACGTCTTCGCCTTCCTGCGCTTCGACAGGGACGGCTCCCCGCTCCTCGCCGTCTCGCACTTCTCACCCGTCGTGCGGCACGAGTACCGGCTCGGCGTCCCGGAGGAGATCGCCGCCTGGCGCGAGGTCCTGAACACGGACGCGGCGCTGTACGGCGGCGGCGACGTGACCAACCCCGACCCCCTGAAGCCGGAGCCGGTCCCGTCGCACAGCCGCCCCGCATCCCTGCGCCTGACCCTGCCGCCGCTGGCTACGGTGTGGCTGCGGCCGGTGTGAGGACCGCCGACAGGATCTCCGGCAGCCCCTCCGTGTGCAGCACCCCGAGGCGCTGTGTGGCCCGCGTCAGGGCGACGTACAGATCGCTCGTCCCGTAGCGCGCGGGCTCGACGACGAGGACCGTGTCGAACTCCAGGCCCTTCGCCTGACGCGGGTCGAGCAGGACGACCGGGCGGGTCAGGTCGGGGGCCTCGCCCGCCGTCACGTCGGGCAGCTTCGCCGCGAGGTCCGCATGCAGTTCGCGCGGGGCGACGACCGCGAGGCGGCCCTCGTCGCGGCTCTCGGCTGCGACCGTGTCCGCGAGCGCGGCGGGCAGATCCTCCGTGGCCAGCGCCCAGGGCCGTACACCCGTGGACCGCACCGAACTCGGCGGCCGGAAGCCGGGGTCCTCGGTGCGCGGCACCTCGGCCGCCACGTCCATGATCTCCACCGGGGTGCGGTAGTTGACCCCGAGCCGGGTGTACTCCCAGCGGTCCTCGACGTACGGCGAGAGGATCCGCTCCCAGGAGCCGCAGCCGCCCGCCTCCGCCGTCTGCGCGGGATCGCCGACCAGGGTCATCGAACGGGTCGGGCAGCGCCGCATCAGGAGCCGCCAGGCCATCGCCGAAAGCTCCTGCGCCTCGTCGACGATGATGTGGCCGAAGGCCCAGGTGCGGTCGGCCGCCGCGCGCTCGGCGGCGCTGCGGTGGTCGGCCTCCTCCTGGCGCTCGGCCATCCGCTCGGCGTCGATGATGTCGTGCGCGAGCAGCACCTCCGACTCCTCGTCGTCCTTGTCCTCGAATTCGTACGTACGGGACGCGTACGACACGTCAAGAACGCCCTGCGCGTAAGCGATCTGTTTGGCCCGCTCGGCCTCCGCCATCGCCCGCGCCGCGCTGTCGTCGTTGCCGAGCAGTTCGGCGGCCTCGTCGAGCAGCGGGACGTCGGCGGTCGTCCAGGGGGCGCCGCGCGGGCGGCGCACCAGGCGCGCGTCCTCCTCGGACAGCTGGACGGGGTCCTCCAGGAAGTCCGTGAGGAAACCCTCCGGGGTGAGCGTCGGCCACAACTCCTCGATGGCCGCGTGCACTTCGGGGCTCGCGGCGATCGCCTTGCCGAGCTGGGCGATGTCGTCGGGGCCGAGGAAGTTGGGGCCGCCGTAGGGGTCCGCGCCGATGCGCTCGGCGAGCTGCTCGGTGAGGGTGTCGATGACGCGGAAGGCGAAGTGCGGGCGGCCCAGGTTGTGCGGGACGTCCGCGTCGCGGGCCGCCTCGCGCGCCTCGGTGGCGATCGTCCAGTCCAGGATCAGGTCGCCGTCGTCGTGCGGGATGATCAGCGGGGCGCCCGGCTCCGGGGTCCGCTGCCGGTCGCGGACGGCGGCGGCTAGCACGTCCGCCATCTCCGCGCGGCCCTTCACCTCGGCGGCCTCGGGGCTGTCGACGCCGGTCGCGGTCACGCCGGGGAACAGCTCACCGACCGTGGAGAGCAGCACGCCCGTCTCACCGAGCGCGGGCAGCACCTCGCTGATGTAGCCGAGGAAGGCGGGGTTCGGGCCGACGATCAGGACGGCGCGCTTGGCGAGCAGCTCGCGGTGGGCGTACAGCAGGAACGCGGCACGGTGCAGCGCCACGACCGTCTTGCCGGTGCCGGGCCCGCCCTCGACCACCAGCACACCCCGGTGCGGGGCGCGGATGATCCGGTCCTGCTCCGCCTGGATGGTCTGCACGATGTCGTGCATGCGGCCGGTGCGCGCCGAGTCGAGCGCGGCGAGCAGCACCTCGTCGGCGTCCGCGCCCTCGTGGCCGGTGCGGGTGGTGTCGCCGAGGTCGAGGATCTCGTCGTGCAGGGCCGTGACCTCGCGGCCCACGGTGGTGATGTGCCGGCGCCTGCGCAGGCCCATCGGCGTATGACCGGTCGCGAGATAGAAGGGGCGTGCGACATCGGCACGCCAGTCGATCACGAGTGGGGTGCGTTCGGTGTCGGACGCGCGGATTCCGATCCGCCCGATGTGATGGTCACGGCCGTCGCGGAATTCGAGCCGCCCGAAGCAGAGCCCGTTCTCCCCTGAGTTGAAGGCGGCCAGCAGCCCGGACTGCTCGGCCACCAGCACATCACGCTCAAGCCGCGCCTGCAGACCGTTGCCCACCTGCGACAACGATGACTGCACGGCGGCCTCGGCCTCCTCGCGCAGCGCGTCGAGGCGCGCGTACAGCCCGGAGACGAATTGCTGCTCTTCCCGCAATTCCTCGGTTGACAATTCAGCCCCTCGCCAGTTACAGTGCTCTTATACAGATTCCCGTGATGCCGCAATGCCTATTTGGGCAGGGCTTCGCGAAAGAATCCAATATACGCAGAGAAATACCCCGGACGTCAATTCGTCCGGGGTATTTCTTTGTCCGCCTGCGAGGTCAGAGCACCTCGGCCTCGGCCAGCTCCGCGAGCAGCCTGCGCTTGGGCCGCGCGCCGACCATCGACTTCACCGGCTCACCGCCCCGGAACACGATCAGGGACGGCACCGAGAGCACGTTGTACGCGATCGCGGTCCGCTGGTTGTGGTCCACGTCCAGCTGTACGACCTTCAGCCGGTCCGCCTCCTCCCGCGAGATCTCCCCGAGCACCGGACCGAGCTGCCGGCACGGCCCGCACCACTCGGCGCCGAACTCCACGAGCACCGGCATGTCCGACTTCAGGACCTCACCCTCGAAGTCGGCGTCCGTCACCTGGGCCACGCCCTCCACCTTGAAATTCGACATGCTCCCCGCTCCCTCGTTCCGCTCGTCCCGTCACGTCATCCCGTGACTTCGCAACGGGGCTCCGGACCGCCCGGAACCGCCGCCTCGGCGCGCACCAGCTGCGCCCCGACCTGCTCCCGCACCGCCGTCAACTCGGCGATCAGCGCGTCGAGTTCACCGAGCTTGCGGCGGTACACGTCGAGCGAGGCCGGGCAGGAGTCGCCCGCCGGATGACCGGAGCGCAGACACTCCACGAAGGGCCGCGTCTCCTCCAGGTCGAACCCGAAGTCCTGGAGGGTCCTGATCTGCTCCAGGAGGCGTACGTCGTCCTCGTCGTAGGTGCGATAGCCGTTGCCGCTGCGCCGTGCGGGCAGCAGCCCCCGTGACTCGTAGTACCGAAGGGTCCGCGTGGTGGTGCCGACCCGCTCCGCAAGTTCGCCGATGCGCATGCGTACGACGGTAATCCTTGACGTGGGCGTCAAGGCCAGCACGGGCTCCGGGCGGGGTCAGCCGGCGGGCGGCGGCTGGTGGAGTCCGAAGACGGAGCCCTGGTCGTCGCGGCAGAGCCGGAAGCGTCCGAAGGCGACGGCTGACTCCCCGTCGTCCCCGTCGTCCCCGCCGATCGGCGCCTCGACCGTGCCGCCCAGCTTGATGACGCCGGCGAGGGCGGTGTCCATGTCGTCGACCTTGAAGAAGAGGTAGGGCGAGGCTCCCGGGTCGCCGCCGTGCATGCCGCCGGGGACTCCGGGGGTGTCGATCACATAGCCCTGCCCCGACGGCCCCGGCACGAAGGACCAGCCCAGCAGCTCTCCGTAGAAGGCCCGCCCCCGCTCCGGGTCCTCGACGCCGATCTCGAAGAAGCTCGGTTCACCGGCCATGGTGCCGCTCCTGCCCTGTGGCTGCCGTCTCCTTCACCGTACGCCGACGGGGGCAGGGCCCGCCTGTCGTTCAGGCCCGCGGAGCGGCGGGGCGCAGGGCCTCGATGACGGCGGTCCAGCCGTTCGCGCCGTACCCCTTGGCGATGGCCGTGTCCAGGGCGGCCTTGATGCCGCCCAGGGCGCGCACGTCCAGGCCCCGGTGCTCGGAGGCGTGGATGATGTGGTCGACGTTGGCGGCCTCCGTGACCAGCGGGGCCTGCTCGCCGGGATAGTCGCCGGAGTCGACCTCGCGGGCGGTCTCCGCGATGGAGGGCGGGAAGATCGCCAGCAGATCGGTCAGATAGGGGGCGAGATCCGTGCCCTTCACGCCGTCCGCGCCGGCCAGCGCGAAGGCGTGCACGAGCCCGTACATGCCGGTCCAGAAGAAGTCGAGCAGCGCGTTGTCGTAGACGGCGGCGAGTCCGTGGTCCTCCCCGAGGTACACGGTCTTCCCGCCGAGCGCCTTGAGGGTGCCCTCGTGCCGCTCGAACGCGGACCGCGGACCGCTGTGGAAGAGGAGCGCCCCCTCTCTGCCGATCACCGTGACGGGAACCATGATGGCGCCGTCCAGGTAGTCGATCCCGTGCTCGGCGGCCCAGGCGGCGGCCTCGCGGGAGCGCTCCGGGGTGTCGGAGGTGAGGTTGACGAGGACGCGGCCGGAGAACTCTTCGGCGATCGGGCCGAGTACGGCCTGCGAGACCTCGTAGTCGTAGAGGCAGACCACCACGACGTCCGAGGCGCGGACGGCCTCGGCGGCGGTGGCGGCCCTGATGGCGCCGCGCTCGACGAGGTCCTCGCCCTTGCCGGGCGTGCGGTTCCAGACGGTGGTGGGATGCCCGGCCGCGAGGAAGGCCCCGGCGAGGGCCCTCCCCATGGCACCGAGCCCGAGAACGGTGACGGAAGCGGAAGGAGAAGAAGTAGCAGGGTCAGGAGAAGCGGAAGGAGCCGTTCGGCTCTGGTTCGTCATGCCGACCATGCTTGGCGCTCGCCGACTCCGCCACAAGTACGGACTAATTAGTCAGGTACTAACCAAGAGGTAAGCATGGGAAGTTGACGCACCCGTGGCCGACTCATCGCCACGACGGGTCACTTGAGGTCGAGCGCCCCCATCAACTGCTCGGCCATGCCGGCCTCGCCGAGGGCATTGGGGTGCACCGGAACGAAGTTGGTCCCGAAGAGCATCGGCTCCATCCATCGCGTCCCTCCGGGCGCACAGGCGTCGCGTCCCTCCGAAGCGGCGGCCATGTCCACATACGTGGCACCCGTCTCGGAGGCCGCGCGCTGCACGGCCTTGTTCAGGTGGGTCTGAAGGTCGCGCAGATAGGGCACGTCTCCCTCGGCGACCGGCATCTTCAGGAAGCAGCTCGGGTCGTACTTGGCGGGGAGGATCCACGGGTAGCCGAGGATCGCGACGCGGGCGTCCGGGGCCTTGGCCTTGATGGCGCCGAGGGAGGCCTTGAGCGCGGGGTAGGTGTTGGCGTCGATCTGCTTGACGAAGCTGTCCCCGTTGGTGTCCTTGCAGGGGCTGCCCTTGCCGCCGGAGAGCACACCGGCGGTGCCGCAGGCGACGATCGCGCTGATGAAGGTGTTGTTGTCGTTGCCGCCGATGGTCAGCGTCACGAGGTCGGTGTCGGCGTCGACCGCGTCGAGTTGCGGGGCGACGCCGGGGTACTGCGACTCGGTGAAGTCCTTGGTCTGGGCCCCGCCGCAGGTCACGTCGGTGAGCTTGGCGCCGGTGGCGGCGGCGACGACGTGCGGGTAGTTCTTGGTGGAGCGCGCGCAGGGGAGCGGGGCGGAGGGGTCGAGGGGCAGTACGCCGGACGCGGCGCTGAAACTGTCCCCGAGGGCTACGTAGTCGAGCGGCTCGGGCGCGGTGGCCTGCGCGGGGGCGGCGAGCCCCAGGGCGGCGGTACCGGCGGCGGCGACAGCGGCTGCCAGCCGCAGCGTGCGGGCACGGCGGATCACCATCTGGAATCTCCTTTGATCCGATGGGGGGTCAGTCCCGGAGAGGAGCGGGCCGAGGAACGGGCCGAGAAACAAGCCGAAGAGCGAGCCGAGCAGTAGGCAGCTGAGCAGGCCACACCCACCAACAGGCTTGCTGTGGCGGGTGTTTCATTAGTGCAACGCTGAAGTTACTGGCAGGTTTGAAAAACAGTCAACAGTCGGCACACGCATCCACCTAGATGGCGGAATCACCACGCAGCACGCCCCGCACGCGCCCGCAGAACTCCTCGACGGCACTCGGCTCGGGCGCCACGCGGTCCTCGAGCATGGCCATCTGCAGGACGGGCCCGTACACATCGCCGTACCGCTCGATGTCCCGGGTGAGGGCGGGCTGCACGACGAAGTGAATGTGCCCGGGTACGCGCCCGGCGTGGGACCACAGACACACATAGACCTGTTCGCAGTCACGGCCGAAGACGGCCCGCAGCGCGGAAGTCACCTTCTCCAGCAGGGGCCCGAGCTCGACGGCTTCCCCGCCTTCGAGTTCGTGTACGCCGGTGAGGTGCCGCAGCGGCTTGACGATCAGGGTCCCGACACCCAGGGGCCCGACGCAGTGCTCGACGGTCCAGTGGGCGGTACGGAGCAGGGTGCCGCCGGGCAACGAAATACTGCCGTCCGCAAGCCCACAGGCAACGCAGGCGCCATCGCCGTCCTGATCCCCCGTCACACGTCGCCGCCCGGCTCGGCCGCCATGAACGCCCCCTTCCCCGTGGCACCACCCGTGCCCGCCTTGATCGTATCGACCACGTCGGCGGGGACCGGACGACGGAGCGGCCGCCCGACCGCAGCATGCGTGACGCACGTAGTACGCCCTTGCACGCTGGGTGACCAATAGCGTCAAACTGACTCTCTGTGCGTGCCGTTTCTGAGAGGGTCGGAGGTTCCGGCGCCCCGAGAAGGGGCGGCGTTGGGGAGGCGTGCGTGCGCTCGAGGCATGGGTGGCTGCTGGTGGCGGGAATGGTCGAGGCAACCGTCGCGATAGGTGCCGCCGCCTACCCGGTGGTCCTGTTCCCGGGGCTGCTGGTCTGCGGGCCGCTGTTCGCCGCCTACCGGCTGACCGTTCGGGCCACAGCCCTTCTCACCGCGCTGGCGGTCCTCCTCGCCGTGGCGCTTCTGGGTGCGAGAGGCACCGTGGATCCGTGGCCCGTCACGCCCGACCACGCGATGTCCGTCCCGTTCGTGGCCGTCGTCGGCCTGTGGGCGGTCCTGATGGCCCACACGCGTACGTCCTGCGAGGCCGCGCTGGCCCGGATGACCCGCATCGCCGAGCTGGCCCAACGGGCCCACGCACGGCCGCTGCCCGCCGAGATCGGGGGCCTCGCGCTGGCCGTGCACACCGACTCCGCCACCGAGGGCGCCCTGCTCGGCGGCGATCTGTACGACGTCACGCTCACCGCCGCCGGTCCTCGGCTCGTCCTCGGGGACGTACGGGGACACGGCGTGGACGCGGTCCGGATCAGCACGGCCGTGGTGTGCGCCTTCCGGCAGAGCGCGGCGACCGAGCCCGACCTCGTCCGTCTCGCCCGTACGCTCGACCTCCGCGTCCAAGGCGACCTGGGCGACGAGGACTTCGTGACCCTGCTCCTCGCCGACTTCGTGCCCGGTGAAGTCCGCCTGGTCAATTGCGGCCACCCGGCTCCGCTGCGTACGGGGCGCCGCCTGGAACCGCTGGAACCACCGAGCCCGTCCCCGCCCCTGGGCCTGTCGCCACAACCCTGTCTGCAGAGGGCCACACTCGGCCCCGAACAGCGGCTGCTGTTCTACACCGACGGGCTCACCGAGGCCCGTGACGCCCGGGGCGCCATGTTCCCTCTCGACCACCGCGTCAAGGCCGCGCTCTCCGCACCCTCCGTCAGCGAGGCACTCGACGGCCTCCTGAACCTGTTCCGCCGGCACACCGCCCGCCGCGCGGACGACGACCTGACCCTGCTCCTCGTGCAGCCCACCGTGGGCCTGCTCGGCGGGGTGCCCGGTCCCGCGCCCGCTCCCGCGCCGGAGGCCGAGACCAAGAACGAGACCTTGCCCGAGAACGAGGACAGGCAGCCACCGCTGCGCTCGCAGTGACGGACACCCTCATCCCCCTTTCCGATCCGTCGTGGCCTGCGATCATCACAATCGGTCACTTACCGGCAAGCGGCTACGCGGCGTGACAGGAGACGGCAAGCTGCGCCTTCTCGGAAGCCCAGGGGGAGACCATGACCACGCAGAGGCAGCTCGCGGGCAATCTGCCCGCGGAATCCACGGAGTTGATCGGACGGCGCGCGGAGCTGGCGCAGGTCCGGCGGCGGCTCGGGGAATCACGGCTTGTGACGTTGACGGGTGTCGGCGGGGTGGGCAAGACGCGCCTCGCGCTGCGCGCCGCGCACGAGGCACAGCCGTCCTTCAGGGACGGGACGTGGTGGGTGGACCTCTCGGCGCTGCGGCGCGGCGAGTTCCTCGCGCACGTCGTCGCCGAGGCGCTGCCGCTGGCGGATCAGACGGCGAAGCCGATGATCGACGTACTGGCCGGCTATCTGGCGGACCGTGAACTGCTGTTGGTCCTCGACACCTGTGAGCATCTGGTGGACGAGTGCGCGCCGACGATCGAGGCGTTGCTCGCGGCGGCACCGGGGCTGCGGATCCTGGCGACCAGCCGCCGGCTCCTCGGCATCCGCCCGGAGCACCTGCTCACCGTGGCGCCGCTGCCCGTCGGGGACCGGGACGGGGGCGGCAGGGGCGGTGAAGAGGCGGCCGCAGTCGCCCTCCTGACTGCCCGTGCCGCCGAGGCAGTGCCCGGCTTCGCCGTCACCGACGCCGACCGCCCCGGCCTCGTACGCCTCTGCCGCCGCCTGGACGGCCTTCCGCTCGCCATCGAGCTGGCCGCCGCGCGTCTTCGCGACCTGTCCCCGGCCGAGCTGACCGCACGTCTTGACGACCGCTTCGCCGTCCTTGGCACCACCGAGGAGGTGGTGGACGAGGCCGAACCGCCCTGGCACCAGGCCCTGCGCACGGCGATCGGCTGGAGCCATGAACTGTGCAGCCCGGCCGAACGGCTGCTGTGGGCACGGCTTTCGGTCTTCGCGGGCGGCTTCGACGCGGAGGCCGCCCGCCGCGTGTGCGCCGACGCACGCCTTCCCGAGGACACGGTCGAAGGCCTGCTGACCGGCCTCGCGGACACCTCCCTCCTCGTCTCCGCTCCGGGCGGCGGCCCCGGGCCGCGCTTCCGGATGCTGGACACCATCCGCGAGTTCGGCGCCTTCTGGCTGCGCAAACTGGGCGAGGAACGCACCCTGCGCCACCGCCACCGGGACCACTACCGGGCGCTGGCCCACCGGGCGGACACCGCTTGGATGGGGCCGGAGCAGGTCGCCTGGTACGAGCGGGTCGTCGCCGAGTACGCCAACTTCCGCGCGGCGCTCGACCTCTGCCTCGCGGAGGAGGACGGGCACACCGCGATGGACATGGGCGGGGCGCTGTGGTTCCTCTGGGTCGCCTGCGGGTTCGCCCGGGAGGGCAGGCACTACCTGGAGCGGGCCCTGGCCCTGTCCCCCGCCCCCGGGCCGGTCCTCACCAAGGGCCTGTGGGCCTGCGGCGCCACTGCCGTCATCCAGGGCGACGCGGAGGCCGGGCCCCGTCTCGCCGCCGACATGCGCACCGCAGCGGTGCAAGAGGCCGATGGGACCGCTCCGGTCGACGAGACCGTCGCGGTCGCGGTCCTCCAGCTGGAGGGCACCAGTCTCATGGCAAGTGGTCAGCTGGCGCGCGCCGCCGAAATCCTCGACGCGGTGCCGCGTTCCCCGTCGGTCGACGGGCGTTATGCCGCGGCCTGGTCCATGGCGCGGAGCGTCCGGGCCTTCGTCCATGTGCACCTCGGGCAGTCCGCCCAAGCCGCGGCCGTCGCCGGCCAGGTGCGCGCCGAGTGCGCCAGGCGCGACGAGACCTGGAGCCGTGCCTGGGCCGACTACATGTGTGCCCTTGCCGCAATGGGTCTTGGGCGGGCCGAGGAGGCCGCGGCCCTTGCCCGTACGGTCGTTGACGGAAAGCGGCGCCTCAACGACCGCTCAGGCATGGCCATGGCCATCGACCTGCTCGCCTCCGCGGCCATCGCCTCCGGGCAGGCCGAGCATGCCGCCCGGCTCCTCGGCACCGCCGAGCAGCTCTGGCACCCGCTCGGTGCTCCTCAGTCGAACGTGCCCGAACTCGTCGCCGCCCGAGCGGCCTGCGAGAAGCAGGCCCGCGGCCTCATCGGCGACGACGCCTACACGACCGCGTTCCGGACCGGCTACGACACCGCCCCCGACGACGCCATCGCCTACGCCCTCACGCCGCCGACCGCCGCTGCACCGGACGGCCCGGCCTCATAAGGGCCATGAGGGCCATGAGGGCTATGAGGGCCATGAGGGCTTCAGGGGCGGCGGCGCCGGGTGCACCGCCGCCCCCGAAGCCCTGGCGCCACCGCCCCTGAAGCCCTCGCGCCGCTAGCGCTGAAGCTCACGCTCCCGCACGGCCTCCTCCGTACCTTCCGTCCCCTCAGTCCCCTCAGCCCCGGCGGTGCCCGCGTCGGCGCCCTCCGGGGCGGCCGCGACGGTGGCCGACTTCCTCGGCAGCAGCACCGCCACCAGAACCGTCCCCGCCCCGAGGATCAGCGCCCCGACCAGGCTCGTGTGCGCCACCGCATCCGAGAAGGCCGAGCCCACCGCGTCCCGCATCTGGCCCGCGCCCTGGGCCAGCTCCTGGGCCTGGGCCTTCAGTTGGGCCGCTTCCTGCGGGGAGCCCGCGTGGGCCGCGCGTTCGGCGAGTTCCCGGGCCTGGCCGGCGATTGCCTGGGCCACCCCGTTGCCCGCGCCCACCGAGTCCTGGGCCGTCTCCAGGGCGGAGGCGGGGAGGGCACTGCCCGAGGTCTCCTCCGCCAGCTTGGAGGAGTAGGAGCCCGCAAGCACCGAGCCGAGGACCGCGATGCCCAAGGAGCCGCCCAGTTCCAGCGAGGTGTCGTTGACCGCGCCGCCGACGCCGAGCTCCGACTCGGGGAACGCGCCCATGATGACGTCCGTGCAGGGCGAGACCGCGAAGCCGAGGGACAGGCCGAGGATCACGAGAGACGGGACGAAGTCCGTGTAGGTGGAGTCCGCTTCGATCTGCGTCAGCAGGGCCAGCGCGACCGTGCCGCCCACCATCCCCGCCACCACCATGATCTTGCCGCCGATGCGCGGCGCCAGGATGCCCGTCACCGCCGAGCCGACGAAGACCGCACCGGCCAGCGGCAGCATCCGTACGCCCGTCTCCAGCGGGTCGTACTCGAGGACGAACTGGAGGTGCTGGGTCAGGTAGTAGAACGCGCCGAACACCGCGAGGAAGAACAGCGCCACCGCCAGGTTCGAGCCCGCGAAGCCCCGCCGGGCGAACTTTCGGACGTCCAGGACCGGGCGCGGGTGCCGCAGCTCCCAGACGACGAACAGCACCAGGCCGACCGCCGCCGCCACCCCCGCGCCTGTCGCCCGCGCGCCCCAGCCGAAGTGCGGCCCGTCGATGATCATGAAGATCAGGGAGCCGACCCAGATCACCGACAGCAGGCCGCCCACGTAGTCGATCCTGCCGTGGCCCTCCGCCTTCGACGGCGGGACCAGGACGAGCGCGCCGACGATCGCGAGCGCCGCCACCGGGATGTTGATCAGGAACGTCGAGTGCCAGCCGTTGTCCCGCAGCAGCGCCCCCGCGATCAGCGGACCCGCCGCGATCGCGATGCCGGACGTGGCCGCCCAGATCGTGATCGCCTTGGCCCGTTCCTCCCGCGGAAAGGTCGCCGCGAGCAGGGACAGCGTCGCCGGCATGATCAGCGCCGCGCCGACGCCCATGACCGCGCGGACCACGATCACCGCCGTCGAGCTGTCGACCAGTGAGCCCGCCGCCGCTCCCCCGGACATGATCAGCAGCCCGAGCACCAGCGCACCCCGGCGGCTGTACTTGTCGCCGATCGCCCCGAGCAGCAGCATCAGGGCGGCGTACGGAACGGTGTAGGCGTCGATGACCCATTGCAGGTCGGAGCTGGACAGGCCGAGGTCCATGGTCATGTCGGGCGCCGCCACCGTCAGCGCGGTGTTCGCCATGACGGCGATCAGCAGGCTCAGGCAGAGCACGCCGAGGGCCCACCAGCGACGGGCGTACGGCCCCGCCATCCGTTCGACCGGTTCCTTGATCAGCAGAGGCATCTGGATTCCACCCGTTTCTTCCGTCCGGTCTTTCTGCACACCCATGTGCAACTACACACCGCTGTGCAACATACCCGATATTGCACAGGCTTGTGCAAGTGGGTGGGAGGGACCGATGCGGGAGTGGGCAGAATGGGGGGCATGAACCCCCCTCCCGCGAGCAGCGTCAGAGCCGACGCCAACCGTCGCCGCATCCTCGACGTCGCCGTCACCGAGCTGCTGCGCGACCCCGACGCGTCCATGGACCAGATCGCGCGCGCCGCGGGCGTGGTGCGGCGGACGGTGTACGGGCACTTCCCCAGCCGTGACGCGCTGATCGACGCGATCGTGGAGCGGGCGGTGGAGGCGGTGGAGAGCGCGCACACCGCGGGCCGCGAGGGCATCGACGACCCGGCGGAGGCGGTGGCCGGATCGCTGCTCGCCGTCTGGGAGGTAGCCGACCGCTACCGCCTGCTGCTCTCGCTCTCCCACCGGAGCGTCACGATGGGCAGCATCCGCGAGCGGCTCGGCTGCGTCCACGAGACGGGCCTGGAGACGTTCCAACGCGGCCTGGACGACGGCACGTTCGTCACGCCGCTGCCGACGCGGGCCCTCGGCTACGTACTCGAAGGGATCCTGTTCGCCGTGATGGAGGCCGTCAACGACGGTGTCGTACCAGCCGAAAAGGCGGGCAGGTCCACCGCGATCACGTTCCTGACCGCGGCGGGCCTGCCCGCCTCACAAGCCACCGAGCTGGTGGAGAGGGTCGCCGACCGGAGGGCGGCGGCGACCGCTGACGGCTAGGCCGTCAGGGACTTCCGTCCGATCAAGCCGTCAGCGACTTCTTCTCGACGTCGACGCCCGGCTGGCCCGGGATTCCGTCCACCGCGTCATCCGCCGGGGCCTCGTCCGCGGGACGGTGGTCGTCGTCGAGGAGCGTCTTCTCGTCGAACGGCAGCTTTCCGTCGAGCACGAGGGCGACCCGCTCCCGGTCGACCTCCTTCGTCCACGTACCGATCAGGAGTGTCGCGACCGCGTTGCCCGCGAAGTTGGTCAGGGCGCGCGCCTCGCTCATGAAGCGGTCGACGCCGATGATCAGGCCGACGCCGTCCACCAGGGCCGGCTTGTGCGACTGCAGACCGCTCGCGAGGACCGCGATGCCGGAGCCGGAGACGCCCGCCGCACCCTTCGACGCGATCATCATGAACAGGAGCAGCGAGATCTGCTCGCCGACGCCCAGCGGCTGGTCCATGGCGTCGGCGATGAAGAGCGAGGCCATGGTCAGGTAGATCATCGTGCCGTCGAGGTTGAAGGAGTAGCCCGTCGGGACGGTGATGCCGACGACCGGGCGGCTGACCCCCAGGTGCTCCATCTTCGCGATGAGCCGCGGCAGCGCGGACTCGGACGAGGAGGTGGAGAGGATGAGCAGGAACTCGCGGCCCAGGTACTTCAGGAGCTTGAAGAGGTTCACGCCGGTCGCCAGGCGCAGCAGCGTGCCGAGTACGACGAGGATGAACAGCGCGCAGGTGACGTAGAAGCCGATCATGATGGTCGCGAGGGCCTTCAGCGCGTCCGTGCCGGTCTCGCCGACCACCGCCGCCATCGCGCCGAACGCGCCCACCGGGGCGGCCCACATGATCATGCCGAGGACCCGGAAGACCAGCTTCTGGATGTGCTCGATGCCGCGCAGGATCGGCGTGCCGGAGTTGCCCATCGCCTGCAGCGCGAAGCCCACGAGCAGCGCGACGAGCAGGGTCTGCAGGACCTCGGTCACCGTGAACGCCGAGACGAGCGTGGTCGGGATGATGCCGAGCACGAATTCGGTGGGGCTCTTGGCCGCCTCCTCGGCTGCCTCGTGGCCCACGCCCTTCGTCGCCTCGGTCAGGTCCATGCCGGAACCGGGGTGCAGGATGTTGCCGACCAGCAGGCCGATGGCGAGGGCGACCACGGACATCGCGATGAAGTAGCCGAGCGCCAGACCGCCGACCTTGCCGACCTTGGCCGCCTTGCGGACCGAACCGACGCCGAGCACGATCGTGCAGAAGATGATCGGCGAGATCATCATCTTGATCAGGTTCACGAAGCCGGTGCCGATCGGCTTCAGCTCCTTGGCGAAGTCCGGGAAGAGCAGACCGACACCGACACCGAGGACGACGGCGATGATGACGGCGATGTAGAGAAAGTGGGTGCGGTCCCGCTTGGCGGGGGGTGCCACCTTGTTCTCGGCGGTGTCGGCCACGAGGGGCCCTCCTTGAACGACTGCGTCGGCGTTTTTCGGCCAGTGCGTGCGGCTCACGTCCTGGGTGGGGGTCCCGGCGACTATCTCTCGGCCTGTGAGGGCGGTCACCCTTACGTTCATTTAGTTCGCGCTTATACGGCGAGGCAGACTGGCAGCATGCCGCTCACCCGCCCGCCCCGCCCGCGCAGCCTCGCGGGCCAGCTCTTCGCGATGCAGATCGTGCTGGTCACCGTCGTGGTGGCCGGATGCGCGCTGTTCGCGTTCCTGAGCGACCGGCGGCAGGCGGAGGAGGGCGCGCGCCACCAGGCGACGGCCGCGGCCCGTGCCGTCGCGGACTCCCCTTCGGTCCGCGCGGCGGTGCTCGGCGAGGACCCGACGAAGACCCTCCAGCCGTACGCGACCGATGTCCGCCGGCACACCGGCGTCGACTTCGTCACGATCATGGACCCGGACGGCATCCGCTGGACGCACCCCGACGTGGACCGCATCGGCGAGCGCTTCCTCGGCCACCGGGCGGACGCACTGCGCGGCAAGACCTTCACCGAGACCTACACGGGCACGCTCGGCCCGTCCGTGCGCGTGGTCACGCCGATCCTCGACGCCGACGGCAGCGGCCGCATCACGGGCCTGGTCAGCGCGGGCATCACCATCGAGGAGATCAGCGAGAAGGCCCGCGGCCAGCTGCTCGCCCTGCTCGGTGTCGCGGCGGGGGCGCTCGCGCTCGGCGGTCTCGGTACCTACGTCATCAACGCGCGGCTGCGCCGCCACACCCACGGCATGAACGCCACCGAGCTGAGCCGGATGCACGACTACCACGAGGCGGCGCTGCACGCGGTGCGCGAAGGGCTGCTGATGCTGGACGGGCAGCGGCGGATCGCCCTCATCAACGACGGGGGCCGCGAACTGCTCGGCGTGTCCGGCGACCTGGTGGGCCGCAACGTCGCCGAGCTCGGCCTGCCCGCCCCGCTCACGGGCGCGCTGCTCGCCGCCGAGCCCCGGGTGGACGAGCTGCATCTGACGGCGGACCGGGTGGTCGTCGTCAACACCTCCCCCGTGTCGAGCGGGGAGCGCAGGGGAACGGTCGTCACCCTGCGCGACCACACCGAACTCCAGGCGCTGACCGGCGAGTTGGACTCGGAACGCGGCTTCACGCGGGCGCTGCGCTCGCAGGCCCACGAGGCGGCGAACCGGCTGCACACGGTGGTGTCCCTCATCGAACTGGGCCGCGCCGACGAGGCCGTCGACTTCGCCACGGCGGAGCTGGAGCTGGCGCAGACCCTGACGGACCAGGTCGTCGCGGCGGTCAACGAGCCGGTCCTCGCCGCCCTGCTCCTGGGCAAGGCGGCCCAGGCGAACGAGCACGGCGTCGAGCTGGTCGTCTCCCCGGACAGCAGCATCGACGACGGCATGCTGCCCGCGGAGCTGCCGGCGCGTGACCTGGTGACGGTCCTCGGCAACCTGATCGACAACGCGGTCGACGCGGCCCAGGGCTCCCCCGCGGCCCGCGTCACGGTGACGGCCCGCGCGGACGAGACGACGGGCCTGACGCTCAGGGTCTCGGACACGGGGCCGGGCGTGGACCCGGCGCATGTGGAGTCGGTCTTCGAGCGGGGCTGGTCGACGAAGGCGGCAACGGGGCGGGGTCTGGGCCTGGCGCTGGTCCATCAGACGGTCACCAAGCATGCCGGGACCTTGACGGTACGAGAATCTCCGGAGGGCGGCGCGGAGTTCGAGGTCCACTTGGGGTCGCCCGCGTTCCGGGCAGGCGTAGCAGACGGAGGCACCCAGTGACCGAAGAGATCCGCGTCCTCGTCGTCGAGGACGATCCCGTGGCCGCCGACGCCCACGTCCTCTACGTCAACCGCGTCCCCGGCTTCCGAGCCGTCGGCAAGGCCCACACCGCCGCCGAGGCGAAACGCAGCCTCGACCGCACGGAGGTCGACCTCCTGCTCCTGGACCTGCACCTCCCCGACGGCCACGGCCTCCAGCTCGCCCGCACCCTGCGGGCCGCGGGCCACCGCACGGACGTCATCGCCGTGACGTCGGCCCGCGACCTGGCGGTGGTCAGGGAGGGCGTGTCCCTGGGCGTGGTCCAGTACGTCCTGAAGCCCTTCACCTTCGCCACCCTCCGCGACCGCCTCGCCCGCTACGCCGACTACCGCACCGCCGCCGGCGAGGCCACCGGCCAGGACGAGGTGGACCGCGCGCTCGCCGCCCTGCGCGCCCCGAGCCCGGCCGCGCTCCCGAAGGGCCTGAGCGGACCCACCCTGGAGCGGGTGACGCGGGGCCTGCGCGACGCCCCCGCCGACGGCCTCACGGCAGCCGCGGCCGCCGAGTCCGTCGGCATCTCCCGCATCACCGCACGCCGTTACCTGGAGCACCTGGTCACCACGGGCCGCGCGTCGCGCACTCCGCAGTACGGGCATGTCGGGCGCCCGGAGTACGTGTACCGCTGGCTCAGCTCGGCGAGCTGAACCGGCGATAGTCCCCGGCTATCCGCCCCATTCGCGAATCCCGCATTGTGACCGCCTCCCACCTGCGCGAACCTGACGACGCCCGGTAACGCGTCCGGGAAGATCCGCGTCCAGAAATGGGGAGCGCATGGCACACGGAGCACCGCACGACCCCGCCCCTCACCACACCGCCCGGCACGATCCCGCCCCGCACCTCCTGCTCGACTTCATCGACGGCCAGTGGACCCCGAGCGAGTCGGGCCAGACCCGCACCGACGTCAACCCGGCCGATCTCACCGACTCCATAGGCGAGTTCACCGAGTCCGGCGGCGTCGACGTGGACCGCGCGGTGGACGCGGCGGCCGCCGCGCTGCCCGCCTGGCGGGACCTCGGCCCCATCAAACGCGCGGCCGTCCTGACCGAGGCCGCCCGGCTGCTCCGCGACCGCGCCGCCGAGTTCGCCGCGGCCATCACCCGCGAGCAGGGCAAGCTCATCGGCGAGGCGCGCGGCGAGGTGGCCCGGTCGCTCGCCGTCCTCGACTTCACCGCGGGCCAGGCGCGGCTGCTCGGCGGGGTGACGGCCCCGGCGGAGGAGGAGCGCACCTTCGCGTACACCTTCCGGCGTCCGATCGGCGTCGTCGGCCTGGTCACCCCCTGGAATTTCCCGCTCGCCATCCCCATGTGGAAGGTCGCCCCGGCGCTGCTCGCCGGCTGCACGGCCGTCCTGAAGCCCTCCCCGCTCACGCCGCTGACCTCGGCGCTCCTCGTCGAGGTCTTCCAGCAGGCGGGCGTCCCCGACGGCGTACTCAACCTCGTCCAGGGCGATGTGGCCGCGGGTGAGGCGCTGGTCGCCAACCCGGCGGTGGCCGGGATCAGTTTCACCGGCTCGCTCCCGGTGGGGACCGCCATCCACACCGGCGGCGCGCACCGGCTGCTGCGCACCCAGCTGGAGCTGGGCGGCAAGAACGCCGTGGTCGTCTGTGACGACGCGGACCTCGACCGGGCCGTGGACGCCGTGGTGCACGGCGCCTTCGGACAGGCCGGGCAGCGGTGCAGCGCGACCAGCCGGGCCGTGGTGGACGTACGGGTGCGGGACGCGTTCCTGGAGCGGCTCGTGCCGCGCGTGGCGGCGCTGCGGGTCGGGCCCGGCGACGACCCCGACTCCCTGGTCTGCCCGGTCGTGAACACCGCCCGCATGGACGCCGCGCTGGCGGCGATCGCGGGCGCGCAGCGCGACGGCGGCAAGGTGCTGTGCGGCGGCGGCCGTGCCACCCGCCCCGGCCTGCCGGACGGCTGCTACGTGGAGCCGACCGTCATCCGTGACGTCCCCTGGGACAGCGAACTCGCCCAGGAGGAGGTCTTCGGCCCGGTGCTCGCCGTGGTCGACGCGGACGGCTTCGACGACGCGCTGCGGATCTCCAACTCGGTGAAGTACGGGATGTCCGGCACCGTCTTCACCGCCTCCCAGTCCCGTGCCTTCGAGGCCGTGGACCGCTTCGAGGCGGGCATGCTGCACGTCAACCGCCCCGGCGTCGGCGCCTACGCCCATCTCCCGCACCTCGGCTCCAAGGCCTCGCAGTACGGCCCGGCGGAGTGTTCGCCGCAGGTGTGGGACTTCTACACCGAGTGGCATTCGGCGTGCATCAGCTACTGATCCGTACGGGACATGGATCGGCCCCGGCAGCGCTTGCGCCGCCAGGGCCGATCCACTTCACAGTGCCTTGAGGTTCTCCTCCGCGAGCCCGAAGGACAGCGTCATGCCCGCGCCGCCGACGCCGTTGACGACGGTGACGCCCGGCTCGGGGCTGACCACGAGGTCGTTGCGGCCGTCCCGCAGGGAGGGGTAGCAGCCCGCCCACCGCTCGGTGATGCGCGCGTCGGGCAGGTTCGCGAAGGTCGACAGGTACGACATCACGGCGTCGTTGACCGCCTCGTCGAGGAACGGGTCGTGCGCCATTCCGTAGGCATGGCTGTCACCGATGGTCAGGCGGCCGTCGGCGGTCTGCGAGAGCAGGACGTGGACGCCGTGCTCTCGGTGGAAGGGCAGCTCCTCGTCCATCCGGGAGGCGAGGGCGGCGCGGGCGGGGAGCCCGTCGAAGGCGCCGTAGTGCAGCAGGGTCAGACCGCCGCACAGCATCGGGCCGAGCTGCCGATCGTCGGGCTGGGCGCCGGTGCGCATCATCTGCAGCTTGCAGCGGACGACACCGCTGTCGGCGAACACCTCCGGGTAGAGCGTGGAGAAGTCGTTCCCGCTGCAGACGTAGACCCGGTCGGCGTGCCAATCGCCGTCCGTGGTCGACACCTTGGGCAGATCGATGCCGCGTACGGTCGTGCCGAACCGTACGTCGACGCCGTACTCGGCGCGCAGATGCCCGGCGACGGCGGGGATCGCGCGGCGCGGGTCGACGTTGACCTCGGTCGGGCTCCACAGCGCGGCGAGCAGCCCTTCGGGGCGGGCCACGTCGCTGCGGGCCAGGGCCTCGCGCGGGGTGAGCATCCGGGCGCCCTGCTCGCGTGCGGGCGCCGAGGCCGCGAGGAACTCCTCAAGGACCGCGACCTCGTCGGGGCGGTGCGCCAGGTGCAGGGAGCCGGTGGGCCTGGCCCACATGCCGGTCTTCTCGGCGACCTCCAGCCAGATCTCGCGGCTGCGCAGGGCGCGTTCGTACATGGCGCCGCGCCGCTGGCCGACCGCCCAGATCATCCCGAAGTTCCGTATGGAGGCGCCGACCGCGCGTTCCTCCCGCTCGAAGAGCACGACCCGGTGGCCCTTGCGGGCGGCGGCGAGGGCGTGGGCGAGGCCGACGATGCCTCCGCCGACGACGATGGTGTCGGCGCGGTTGACGGTCGTACCGGATGCACTGGTCGTACGGGTCATACGGGTCTCCTTCGGTACGTCGATGGGTCCGCTGGTACGTCGATGGGGCCGCGGTTCCGCCGTGTCCGCGCCGTCACTCCACCGCTCGCGGCAGCCGGTTCCAGTGCGGCAGCATCAGCAGTCCGGCGAGGAACGCGGCCGCGGCGAAGAGGGTGAACAGGGCGCCCCCGGACAGGAATCCGGGCAGCAGACCGCCGAGGATGGCGCCGACCGAGCCGCAGCCGTTGACCAGACCGGCGGCGGTGCCCGCGGCGTCGTCGGTGCCGAAGTCGACGGCCGCGACACAGGAGATCATCGAGTCCGCCGCGTACACCGCGAGTCCGATGACGGCGAGGACGGCGATCATCACGCCCGGACTGCCGGTCGCGGTGAGCGGCATGAACAGCGCGAGGGCGACGGTGAGCACGCCGAGCGCGAGCGCGCAGGGCGGCACCCGGCGCGAGCCGAAGACCTTGTCGGAGAGCCAGCCGACGACGATCGGCGCGAGCACGCCCGCGACGCCGAACGCCACCGGGATGAGCGTCGCCCCCACCTTGTCGACCTCGGGGAGCCGCCGGCTGACCAGGACGGGACCCCAGAGCAGGATCGCGTAACGGGCGGGCTTGAGCAGGAAGTAGCAGGCCCCCAGGGTCAAGACCATACGGTCGCCGAGGGTCCTGCGGTACAGGGCGAGCCCCGAACCGCGCCGGCCCGCCCCGGCCCCGTCCGGTTTCCGCTGGGCCGGCACCTGCGCGCCCCCGATCCCGAAGTCCCCCGGCGTATCGCGCTGGAAGGCGGCGAAGACGACGAGGACCACGGCGAGCGAGGCGGCGCCCCCGAGGAACGCCGCGTGCCAGCTGTCGAGGAGCGAGTACGCGATCCACCCCAGGAAGGGCGGCGCGGCGAGCGCCCCGAAGGCATAGTTGGTGCTCCACAGGCCGAGGACCCGGCCCCGCTCGGCGGGCGCGAAGAAGTTGCCCATGTTCTTGCACAGCGGCGCCCACCCGGTGGACTGCGCGAGGCCCTGGACGACCATCGCCCCGCCGAACACCAGCAGTGCGCTGCTCAGTCCCATCAGACAGGCGGCCGCGATCGCGCCGACCATCCCGCCGATGACGACGACCCGCGGCCCGAACCGGTCCGCCCACATGCCCCAGAGGAACTGCCCGACGGCGTACGCGGCGAGATACACCGCGTCGATGACGCCGAGCGCCCGCTCGGTGAGCACCGCGTTCACCGCCGGGTCGTCCAGAATCCCGAGCTTGGCGACGGAGAAGGCCTGCCGGACGAAGTAGAACCCGGCGTAGGCGAGCCAGGTGACGACGAAGATGCGCCGCCGCAGTCGCGCCCCGCGGGCCGAACTCAGCAGCGGCGACACGGAGTTCAGCGCCTCCTTGGTGGTGGTGACGCGCGGCTCGTTCCCTGGGGACGGTGGGGGTGGTGGTGCGAGGTCGGCCATGGCGATGTCCTGTCCTCGGCGAGCGGATGGGGTGGGGTGCGATCGGATGGGGCGAGCAGGGAGCGCCCCGAAAGGGGCGCGGGGCTGTGACATGTGCGGCTCCGCCGCGTGGGCGCGACCGGCCACGGCGAAGCCGCGGACGATTCAGCCGGTCAGGGACCGCCCCCCGGCCAACGCCGTACCCACCCAATAGGAGTCGAAGTTGCGCAGCCGATGCCCGGCCGGCAGCTCCCCCACCGGGACGTTGACCAGGAACGGCACCCTCTGCTCGGTAAGCCCGCCGTGCGAACGCAACGGCTCCTTGAACCCCGAGATGTCGTGCCGCGCCGGGGTGGTGCCCAGCGCGGTGTTGCGCTCGGCGATGACGACGAGGTCCCCGATGCGGTCGCCCGGCAGCTCGAAGCGCGCGCAGGCCTCCTCGCGGGTCAGCACGGTGTCCACGCCGTCCAGGGCGGCCAGTTGCCCGCCGAGTGCCGTGCGGTCGGCGCCTTCGGGCAGATGCACGGTGGCGTACGAACCGAGCGCTCCGTGGTGCACGGTGTAGGGGTCGGTGATGGGAAGGATGACGCGGGCGGACCCGGCGGCGAGGCGCTCGTCGAACCAGTCCGAGAGAAAGACGACCCGCGCCTGCCCGTCCCCGTCGCTCTTGGCGTTCATTCCGTGGTCGGCGGTGACGACGAGGACTGCGCCGAGCGCGTCGATCCGCTCGAAGTAGCCGTCGAGCATCGCGTAGAAGTCGTTGGCGACGGGCGAGCCGGGCGCGTGCTTGTGCTGGATGTAGTCCGTGAGCGACAGATACATCAACTCGGGCCGCTCGACGGCGAGTACGTCGGCACCGGCGGCCATCACCAGTTCGCTCAGCTCCGCGCTGTAGACGGAGGGCAGCTCCATCCCCACCCGTTCGAGGACCTTGCTGATGCCGTTCTCCTCCTCCGTGGCCTGGTCGGCCTTCTCGGCGGAGAAGCACATGCCGTCGACGAGTCCGCTGCCGAGGAGGCGGCGCAGCTTGTCCTTGGCGGTGATGACCGCGACCTTCGCGCCCGCCTCGGAGAACGCCGCGAACAGCGTGGGCGCGCGGAGGAGTTCGGGGGCGTTCATCATGACTTCCGCGTCGGCCGCGGTGTCGTAGAAGTAGTTGCCGCAGATGCCGTGGACTGCGGGCGGCACGCCGGTCGCGATGGAGATGTTGTTCGGGTTGGTGAAGGACGGCATGGTGCAGTCGGCCCGCAGGTCGCTGCCCTCGCGCAGCATGCGCTCCGTGAAGGGCATCCGGCCGTCGGCGATGGCACGCTCGTGATAGGCGTCCTCGCTGCCGTCGATGCAGACGACCACCACGGGACGGCCGGGCCGGGCGTAGCGGCGGCCGTTCACCTCGATCGCGTCGGGCCGGGCGGCAACAGGTTCCGTCATGTACGAATACACCTCTGAAGGTCGAAGGTCCGAGGTCCGAAGGCCTGAGGGGAGCAGGGGATTTCCGCCCCACCCTTCATGGGTACAGGGCGGCGGCGGCGCGCAGAACCACCGGCTTCGCTATAGCGGCCATAGCCACAATCCGGCCACCCCACCCCCTCCCCACCAGGGGTGTTGGCGCGTTACGCTCACCGCGCCCGAGCGGGGCCGGGGTCAAAGGAGAGGGAGCCACACATGCAGCTCAATCTCCACCGGCTGTGGATCTTCATGCAGGTCGTCGAGCACCACGGCTTCTCCGCGGCGGCGCAGAAGCTGTACATGAGCCAGCCGTCCGTCTCCAACCAGGTGCGCAAGCTGGAGCAGTCCCTGCGGGTGCCGCTCATCGACCGCTCGGGCGCGCGGACCCGCCCCACCGCCGAGGGCGAGGTGCTCGCCGCATACGGGAAACGGGTCTTCCTGCTCGCGGACGAGGCGGTGGCAGCGGTGCAGCAGGTCGGCGGCCTGGACAGCGGGCGGCTGCTGGTCGGCGGCTCGACGACCATCGGTACGTATCTCCTCCCACCGCTGCTCGCGCGCTATCGGGAGCGGCATCCCGGCATCGACTGCGACGTCTTCGTCGGCAACAACGAGGCGGTGGTGGAGCGGCTGCTCTCCGGTGACATCGGCATCGCGGTCGTGGCGGGCACCCCCACGGCGACGCAGCTGGTGACGGAGACGGTGCTGGGCGAACGCCTCGTGCTGATCACGGACCCGAGGCATCCACTGGCGGCCCCGGGCACCGTCGTACACCCGGAAGAGCTGGCCGACTGCCGGTTCCTGCTGCGCGAACCGGGCTCCCAGACAAGGGAGTTGCAGGAGCAGGTCCTCGACGACTGGGAGCTGCGGCAGGTGTCGCGGGGCGATGTGTGGGGTCCCGAGGCGCTCAAGCAGTGCGTGGCGGCGGGGCTCGGCGTCACGCTGATCTCGGAGCACGCGGTCGTGGACGATGTCTGCGCGGGTTCGCTGGCGGTGGTCCCGGTGACGCGGCCGCCGCGCTCGCGCCCGGTGAACCTGGTCTCGCGCCGCGACCGGCTGCTCTCGCCCGCCGAGCGGGCGTTCATCGACCTGTTGCGTACGACGGACCAGTGGCCGCGGGAACTGCCGCCCGCCACGGCGTGATACGTGCGTCACCGTACGCCAATAACAACGTTGTCACGTTGATGACATGGGCCGACGCACGGGCATTGACCTTGCTCCGAGCCCGCCCTTACGTTCACCGGGCAGCCAGCGTTGCAGCCCAGCGTGGCAACCCGCCGCGTCGGCCAGTAGGAGGTCGTGCCCGTGCGCCCCACCACCCCCGTGCTCCTCGCCACCGCCCTGCTCGCCGCCGGCACCCTCACCGCGTGCGGCGGGGACTCCGGCGACGATCCGGACACCGTGAAGGTCTCCTTCAAACAGTCCACGGACAACCAGATCAAGGTCATGGACAACTTCCTGGCGGACGTCAAGAAGCAGTTCGAGGAGGCGAACCCCGGCAAGAAGGTCAAGCTGGTGCCGATCAAGGCGCCGGACTCCGAGTACTACACCAAGCTGCAGCAGATGATGCGCTCCCCGAAGACCGCGCCTGACCTGGTCTACGAGGACACCTTCCTCATCAACTCGGACATCACCAGCGGGTACTTGAAGCCGCTCGACCCCTACCTGGACAAGTGGAAGGACTGGGACCAGTTCATCGACACGTCCAAGACGGCGGCGAAGGCGGCGGACGGGAAGACGTACGGAGTACCGGACGGCACCGACACCCGCGGCCTCTGGTTCAGCAAGGCGATCTTCAAGAAGGCGGGGCTGCCGGCGGACTGGCAGCCGAAGTCCTGGGACGAGGTCCTCGACGCGGCGCGGACCATCAAGAAGAAGGTGCCGGGCGTCACGCCGATGAACGTCTACACCGGGAAGCCGGCGGGCGAGGCGGCGACCATGCAGGGCATGGAGATGCTCCTGTACGGCACGGGCAAGGACCCGATGTACGACCCGAAGGCGAAGAAGTGGGTCACGGGAAGCCAGGGCTTCAAGGACTCCCTCTCCTTCGTCGAGACGGTCTACAAGGAGAAGCTCGGCCCCGACGTCTCCGACGCCCTCGACCCGAACTTCGCGACGCGCGTACGCGGCGAGCTGCTCCCCGAGGACAAGCTCGGCATCAACCTCGACGGCTCCTGGCTGCCGCAGGACTGGGGCAAGGGCGCGGGCCACGAGTGGCCGGAGTGGTCCGACAAGCTGGGCCTCGCCCCTATGCCGACCCAGAACGGCCAGGCGCCCGGCAAGGTGAGCATGTCCGGCGGCTGGACGTGGGCGATCCCGACCAAGGCGTCCAACCCGGACCTGGCGTTCGACTTCATCAAGGCGATGCAGACGAAGGCCAACGCGCAGAAGTGGTACGTGGCGAACTCGGGCATCGCGGTCCGCAAGGACGTCGCGGCGGACCCGGAGTACCTGAAGGCGCAGCCGGGCCTGAAGTTCTTCACGGACCTGGTGGCCACGACGCACTACCGGCCCGCTTTCCCGGCGTACCCGAAGGTGTCGACGGCGGTCCAGGAGGCGATGGAGGGGGTCACGACGGGCGACGCGTCCGTGGCGGAGGCGGCGAGCGGGTACGACGAGGAGGTCGAGGCGGCGACGGACGGCGAGGTGATCAAGAAGTAGCGGCGGGTTCGGTGAGCCGGCAGTTCCGTGCGCGAGGGAAGTGAGACCCCGAGGTGACCACCGCACCCCCGGCCGGCCCCGCCGGCATCGTCAAGACTCCCGGGAACGGGGCCCCGCACCCCCCGTCCCGCCGCAGGCTGACGGGCAGGGCACTGACCCGCGCCCTGCCCGTCTCCCCCGCGGTGATCCTGCTCCTGCTCTTCCTGGCGGGGCCGATCGGCTACTGCGCCTACATCGCCTTCACCGACCTCCAGTTGACCGGCCAGGCGGAGTCGAGCTTCGTCGGGTTCGAGAATTTCCGTACGGCGTTCGGGGACGAGGCGTTCCTCAACGCGGTGTGGCTGACGCTGGTGTTCACGGTCCTGTCGTCGCTGATCGGCCAGAACACGATCGGCCTGGCGCTGGCGACGCTGATGCAACGGGCGTCGAAGCCGATCAGGACGCTGACGGGCGCGATTGTGATCACGGCGTGGGTACTGCCGGAGGTGGTGGCGGCCTTCCTCCTGTACGCGTTCTTCCGCCGCGAGGGCACCCTCAACGCGGTCCTGGACTTCCTCGACCTCCCTTCCCAGAACTGGATGTACACGCTGCCGATCCTGGCGGTGTCGTTCGCGAACGTATGGCGGGGGACGGCATTCTCGATGCTGGTCTATTCGGCGGCCCTGAACGAGATCCCCAAGGAGATCACCGAGGCGGCGGAGGTGGACGGCGCGGGCGGCTGGCGCCGCATGTGGCACATCACGCTGCCGATGATCCGCCGCTCGATCGGCACGAACCTGATGCTGAACACGCTGCAGACCCTGTCGGTCTTCGGCCTGATCTGGGTGATGACGCGGGGCGGCCCCGGCAACCGCAGCCAGACGCTCCCCCTGTTCATGTACGAACAGGCCTTCCAGAAGAGCATGATCGGCTACGGCACGGCGGTGGCACTGCTGCTCCTGGTGGTCGGCTCGCTCTTCTCCCTCGTCTACATGCGCCTGCTCCGCACGGAGGTCTGAGTGTCGGCGAACACGGTCAAGTCACCGCCCCGAAGCCTGAGTTCACGCAGAACGGCCCGCCGCCTGGCGGCGGACGCCGGCCTACTGGCGACAGCGGCGGCCTTCGTCCTCCCCCTGGCCTGGGTGATCCTCTCTTCCCTGGACCCCAAGGCGGACCTGAAGGTAAAGATCCCGGACGGCATCACGCTGGACAACTACGACGCGGTACTGACGCCGGAGATCACGTTCACTCCGTTGATGAACAGCCTGATCCTGTGCGGAGGGGGGACGCTGCTGACGGTGGTGTGCGCGGCCCTGGCGGCGTACCCCTTGTCCCGCTTCAGATCCCGCCTGAACCGCCCGTTCATGCTGACGATCCTGTTCGCGACGAGCCTGCCGATCACGGCGATCATGGTCCCGGTGTACGCGCTGTTCGTCCAGGTGGACCTGATCGACACGATGCAGGGCACGATCTTCTTCTTCGCGGCGTCCCAACTCCCGTTCGCCATCTGGCTGATGAAGAACTTCATGGACGGCGTCCCGAAGGAACTGGAGGAGGCGGCCTGGACAGACGGCGCATCGCCCCTCCAATCCCTCCTCCGCATCGTGCTCCCCCTGATGGGCCCGGGCGTGGCGGTGGTGACGGTCTTCTCGTTCGTGATGATGTGGGGCAACTTCTTCGTCCCGTTCATGCTGCTCCTGACACCGGAACAGATGCCGGCGTCGGTGAGCATCAACGACTTCTTCGGCAACAAGGGGACGGTGGTGTACGGCCAGCTGGCAGCGTTCTCGATCATCTATTCAACCCCGGTGATCCTGCTGTACGTACTGATCTCACGCCGCCTGGGCGGGGGGTTCGCGCTGGGGGGTGCGGTGAAGGGGTGAGCCACATCCCTGAGCCCTACAGAAGCCGGCCCGCACCCGACCACCCGCTCCCGTCCACCCCATCCTCATGCCTCGCGGATGCGAAGCCCCGCACGCAGCCTGTGACGGAACAAGGCCGAAATGTAGCCAAGTCCTGCTCCAGGGTTCGCCGGAATACGTCCGAGGGCGTCGACGGTCGCCCCGAGGTCAAGCTGCCCTCAGACCTGCGGATGACCTTCGAGGAGCCTCGGACCGGCGACGCCGCCAAGAAGGCCGTACTCGCCGACAACGCGGAGCGCATGCGTGCCGTGAATGCCGCCATCACTGGAACGGACCCGCAGGGCAAGGCGGTCGACTACTACAACACCGGTAAGGCTCTGGAAGCCGCGGTGACCTGGATCGAGAAGTTCAAGGATGCGGACCTCACCCTTACGGGAGCGGTGCGCTACTACGACCGTCAGGTGACCCTCAAGAACAAGAACACCGCGACGCTTTCCTTCTGCGCAGACGAAGGAAAGGGCTACAGCATGAAGAAGGCGACCAAGAAGATCAGCAAGACGCCTGTGACCAAGAACAGCTACGTCGCCTACAACACACAGCTGATCAAGAACGACGACGGCACATGGCAGACATCCCAGATCGTCTCCACACGAGGGGCAGCACAATGCCAGCCGTAGGGAGGGCCACAGCTCTCACCGCCGCCATCGTAGGGTTAATGGTCGCCACGAGCAGTTCACCGGCATGGGCCGACATAGTCCCCGGTGACGGCACCGACTCCGAGACACAAGTTGACGCCGACAGCGATGAGCAGGCCCGGTGACTCCAGCAACCAACTGGACGCCCCCTGAAATCCTCGCTCACCTCGCGTACGCAGAGATCCGCGTACCCGACACCGAGGTCACGCTCGCTCCGGCGGGGACCACGAAGGTCAACCTGCCGACCTGGGCCTGGCTGGACAAGGCCGAGTTCAATCCCGTCTCGGTGACGGCCTCGGTCCCGGTCCTCGACATCCAGGCGACAGCGACCGCAGAGCCGATCTCCCTGAAGATCGATCCGGGTACAGAGGACGCCACGACATACCCCGGCTCCGGGGTGTGCCCGATCAAGAACGGCAGGATCGGCGAACCATACGCCAAGGGAAAGTCCAAGCAGATCCCGCCCTGCGGCGTGAAGTATCTCCGCGCCTCAGGCGACGGCGCGTACCCGCTCAAGGCAACGGTTACATGGAAGATCCGCTGGACCGGTACAGGGGTGGACGGGCAACAGCCCCTTCCAGACGGTGAGTTTGGCGCGGAACAGGACGTAGTCGTCCAGGAAATTCAGGCCATCAACCGATAGACGACGGTACGAGCGCCGCGGCGCCGCACGCCTGACTAAGATCAGCGGCGTCGAAGGGGGAACGCCGTGCAGGGGCGGTTGCTGAGCGGGCGGTACGAGTTGGTCGCGCCGATCGGTGCGGGCGGGATGGGGCAGGTCTGGCGGGGACTTGACCGGAGCCTCGGGCGTGAGGTGGCCGTCAAGGTCTTCGTGCCGTCCACCGCCGCCGGCGAGGGCGAGGTCGAGCAGTTGCTCGCCCGGTTCCGGCAGGAGGCCCGTGCCGCGGCCGCGCTGGACAGTCCGTACATCGTCGCCGTGTACGACCACGGGACCGATGACGACAACACCCCTTACCTGGTCATGGCCTTGGTGCAGGGGCGGTCCCTCGACCAGGTGCTGCGCGAGAGTGTCCGAGTGCCGGTGGCCGACGCGTTGCGGTGGACCGCCGACATCTGCCGCGCCCTCGATGCCGCGCACTCCGCCGGTGTCGTACACCGCGACATCAAACCCGGCAACGTCATGGTCACCCCCGACGGCACCGCGAAGGTCGTCGACTTCGGCATCGCCACGTTCATGGAGCGCGTCGCCGGTGACTCGCGGCTCACCCAGACCGGGCAGCTCCCCTTCGGCAGCGTGCCCTATCTGGCGCCCGAGCGGTTCCGGCAGGAGGCAGGGGACGGGCGTACCGACCTGTACGCGCTGGGGTGCGTGCTCTACGAACTCCTCGTCGGGCACCCGCCGTTCACCGGGTCCGCGGCCGGCGTCATGTACAACCACGTCAATGACGCGCCGCTGCGGCCGAGTGCGGCGCGGAAGGAAGTCGCCGGGGCGGTCGAGCGGCTTGTGCTCGATCTCCTTGCCAAGGATCCGGCGGACCGGCCCGCGGATGCCGCCACGGTACTTGAGCGGGTGCTGGATGCGGGGCGGGCGTTGTCGTCAGCCGCTTCCCATGACGCGCCCGTTGCCGACGCCGACGCCGACGCCGACGTTCAGGATTCCGTGCGGACTCCTACCGTTCGCGTCGACAGCCCGGCGACCGGGAGCGGCATCGCCGGTGCCGAGACCCGGCCCGCCAACCCCGTCAACGCCGCCAACCCCGCCCCTCCCGCCGTCCGCAAGGACGCCGCTGTCATGCCCGACCCCCCGCGCCGCTCCCGCAAGCGCCCCCTCGTCGCCGCCGCCCTCGTCCTCGCGGTCGGCGTTCCCGCGGGGCTCGGGATACGTTCCCTCGCCTCGTCCGACACCGAGTCCGCGTCCGGTGCCTCCGGCGGCCCGGCGAAGGACACCGTGTACGAGATCGGCGTCGCCCACAGCTATCGGCACGTCGGCTCGGGGGAGGACGATCCGCAGCCCGACGAATACGACACCTCGGAGTTCAAGCAGTTCACCACCCAGCAGCTGCGCACCGTGAAGTCCGCCTTCAAGGAGGCCCTCGGGGACAAGGGCGCCGGCCGCTTCCGTATCGTGCCGGTGGCCGCCGACCCGGACATCACCTCCCGGAAGATGCTGGCCAAGCGCCCGAACATGCTCGCCGTCATCGGCGACACCTCCGACTTCTCCTGGGTGCACGACACGGACGAGGCGTTCCTGCCGGAGATCAGCACCTGCACCGGCGTGGCCCATGCACAGGGCGCGTTCGCCATCCCCGCCGACGACGCGCGGCAGGGCGAGGCGATGGCCCGCTATCTCCTCTCCCAGACCCAGGCACGCCGCGTGCTCGTGGCGGAGGACAAGCTCTGGACCAACCGCGAGGACGGCATCGGCACCGCGCTGCGCCGGGGCGGCCTCACCACCACGGCGCTGGACACCGAGCCCTACGAGGTGAAGCCGGAGAAGATCACCTCTCTCGTCACCAAGGCCCGGGCCGGCGCGGTCGTCGTGCCGTCGCGGTCGAGCGCCAGGGTGTGGGCCAAGCGGCTCAGGGCCGACGGCTTCAAGGGCCCCATCATCACCCAGAGCGATTTCAACGGCGTCTGCCAGGACTCCAAGGAGAGCGCTACGGCCAAGGACGTGGAGAAGGGCATCCCCAAGGGCGTCCTGCGCACCCGCAACTACTCCGGCGAACCCGACGAGAACCTCCCCGCACGCGGCAACCAGGAGCTGTACGACGGCGCCCTCGCCCTCGCCACCGCCCTCGGCGAGCTCCCCGCCGGGGACAGCTCGGCCACCTCGCTGCGCCACACCCTGGACCGCGAGATCCAGGGCGTCTCCGTCAACGGCGTACTCGACGAAGTCGCCTTCGAGAAGCGGCGCTCGGCGCGCGGGCGTCCCGTGTGGATCGACCGCCGTGGCGACGGGAACTGGTCGGAGATCGGGAAGGTGGACAAGGGGTACTCGGCCACGGGGCAGTAGCGGGTGTGGGCAGCGCCCCGTGACAGCCCGTCGAGCTACCCCCGGTAAGCTCCACGCTGCCCTGCTCGATCCACTACCGGGACGGCCCCGGACATCGGGCAGTCGAAGGACCCCCCATGAAGCTCCGGCTCGCCGCCACGGCCGCACTCTGCGCCCTCCTCCTCGCTCCCGCGCTGACGGCCTGCAATGACTCCGGGAAATCCGCCGCATCCGACGCCCGCGCGCAGGGCGACGACGACGTACCCGCGTACGAGAGCAGTGGTCTCGAAGACGGCGAGAAGAAGTTCATGGACACCTTCTGGGCCGTCTCGGACGACCGGAAGAAGCTGCGGGAAGCCGACGCAAAGACCATTCAGGACACCGTCAGTTACTACAGCACCCTGTGTCTGGACGACGAGGCCTCGCGGTCGAAGACCCTGGACCAGAACGACCGTGGTGCGAAGATGTCCGCCGCCGACAAGAAGCGCGTGCTCGCCTCGCTGAGCCGTGACCTCTGTGCCGAGCCCGACAAGAAGGCCTGGGTCAAGGACGTCGCCCTCACCCGGAAGGGACGGGAGAAGCACGAGGTCTGGGGCGATACGTACGTCTTCCACTGGAAGATCACCAACAGCGGCAAGGAAGCCGCCGACTACTTCGCCCAGGTCGAATTCTTCGACAAGGACGGCGACTTCCTCGGCTCCACCGGCATCACCGCCGAGCGCCTCGGTCCGGGCAAGTCGAGCAAGGGCGACTCCGCGCCGCTGGACGCCGAGATCACCAACGGCAAGATCGCCGACATCGCCGACGCGAAGGTCGCCGAGGTCACCCGCACCTCCAAGTAGGCGCTCCGTTCAGCGAGTTGTCGCCATGACCGCCACCGTCGCGTACGGCATCGTGAAGCGACCGCCCATCGCGTCGATGGCGGCACCGACAGCTTCGAGGACCTGCGCCAGCTGGTCCGGGGGCAGCCGGGTGAAGGCGCCCTGGGTCGGCAGCTGGTCCAGCCACTCGTCCCGCGTGTACTCGCGCTCCCAGACGCCGACCGGGGCCGCATCACGGCCGAGGCGGACCTCGACACCCTCGCCCCCACCCTCATCGGCGCCGCCCACCTCCTCTTCGCCGACCGCACCGCCACACCACCGGACAGGGCAGCGGTCGAGAAGGCCGTCACGGCGGTACTCGGAAACTCCCTCCGGGCCTGACCTGCATCGGGCACTCGGGGACAAGCGCCCCGTAGCTTCCTACCAATGTGCAACCTCGTGCGAACGCACCGTAGTCGCGGGCGCCCCGCGCCCATACCGTGTGCCCGTGCAACCGAGCCAACCGCAGCAGCCGACGCCCCCGTTCAACTTCCCCGCCGCCCGTCGGCTGCGTGAAGCGCTCGGGATGGCGCCGGGGCATGTCGCGTACGGGATGCGGGCCAGCTATGGGCTCGCCTACATCACCGCCGACACCATCGCCTCCTGGGAGCGGGGGCTCGCCGCGCCCACCTCCGCCGAACTCACCGCCCTCGCGGGAACCCTGTGGTGCTCCCCCGCCGAACTCATGGGCGCCGCCACGACCCTGCGGGAGCACCGGATCGCCCGCGGGCTCGCGCCCGAGGACGTCGCGCGCGGAGCCGGCGTGGAGATCCAGTCGTATCTGCGGATGGAGGAGACCAACACCTGGCGGGGCAACGAACGGCAGTCCGCCGCGCTCGCCGAGGTGCTGCGGCTCTCCGTGCCCGACTTCGTCACCGTGACCGGCCGCACCGACGAGCTCGCCGAGCTGCTGCGCAGCGCCGTCAACAGCCGCTGGCAGGGGTACGTGCGTCCCGTCACCAAGCTGCTGCCCGTGCCGAAGCGGCACATCGAACGCGTACTGCAGCAGCTGCACACCGACTACCAGGCCCGTATGGTCCGCACCCTGAGCTGGGGCAGCGGACCCGGCGCCGACGTCTCCGGCAACGCCGGGCGGGAGTATCTGGAGCGGATCGTCGAGCACTTCTGGACGCAGCTCTCCGGGACGGGCGGGGCCGCCGGGGAGTGACGCAAGCGCAGGGGTGAGGGCGGGGCGAGGGGTGAGGGCGGGGCGAGGGCGGGGCTAGAAGACCGACTCTGCCTCGTCCATGCGGTCCTTCGGCACCGTCTTCAGCTCCGTGACCGCCTCCGCCAGCGGCACCATCGTGATGTCCGTGCCCCGCAGCGCCGTCATCCGGCCGTAATCCCCGCGGTGCGCGGCCTCCACCGCGTGCCAGCCGAAGCGGGTCGCGAGGACACGGTCGTACGCCGTCGGGGTGCCGCCGCGCTGGACGTGGCCCAGGATGACCGGCTTGGCCTCCTTGCCGAGGCGGGACTCCAACTCGTACGCGAGCGCCGTACCGATGCCCTGGAAGCGCTCGTGGCCGAACTGGTCGATCGCGCCCTTGGAGTAGTCCATCGTCCCGTCCGCCGGGTGCGCGCCCTCGGCCACGCAGATCACCGCGAACTTCTTCCCGCGCGCGAACCGCTCCTCGACCATCTTGACCAGGTCCGCCGGGTCGAAGGGGCGCTCCGGCAGGCAGATGCCGTGGGCGCCGCCCGCCATCCCCGACTCCAGGGCGATCCAGCCCGCGTGGCGGCCCATGACCTCCACGACCATCACGCGCTGGTGGGACTCGGCCGTCGTCTTGAGGCGGTCCATCGCCTCCGTCGCGACGCCGACCGCCGTGTCGAAGCCGAAGGTGCGGTCCGTCGAGGAGATGTCGTTGTCGATCGTCTTCGGTACGCCCACCACCGGCAGGCCCGCGTCCGACAGCATCTTCGCGGCCGTCAGGGTGCCCTCGCCGCCGATCGGGATCAGCACGTCGAAGCCGATCTCCTTGGCAAGATCCTTCGCGTTCTCGCAGGCCGCACGGAAGCGGGCGCGCTCCAGGCGCGATGAGCCGAGGATCGTTCCGCCGCGGGCGAGGATGCCGCTGACCTCGTTGAGACCGAGGGTGCGGTAGCGGCCGTCGAGCAGGCCCGCGTACCCGTCCTCGAAGCCGATGACCTCGTCGCCGTAGTGCGTGACCGCTCGGTGCACGACCGACCGGATCACTGCGTTGAGGCCGGGGCAGTCGCCGCCTGCGGTGAGAATTCCGATGCGCATCGTGCTGTGTCTCCTGCTCGCTGTTGATACTTGTGAGCCGGTCCGATTGTTCCACGGCCGTGGGGTGGCTGCCGCTCACGCGCGGGGCGCCTGCCGCTCACGGCTTGGGGAAGGGGCCCTTGTGCCCCCTGGTTCGGGCCCTTAGTCCGGCGGGCGACTTAACCACCCCCAGAGGTATTGTCAAGGGGGCACGGCAGCAATATCGGGGTATTTGTCCAGCCAGCTCCGCTATCGCCGGACCGCGCCGCCGCCCGGTCCCTCCGGGCACTCACACAGCCGCGACGAAGGAGAGAGCACGCGTGACGCGCAGCGTGTACGTGACCGGGATCGACCGGGGCGACGGCCGCCAGGTCATCGAGCTGGGAGTCATGGAACTCCTGACCCGCCAGGTGGACCGGGTGGGGGTCTTCCGGCCGCTCGTCCACGACGGGCCCGACCGGCTCTTCGATCTGCTGCGCGCCCGCTACCGGCTCGGCCAGGACGCCGCCTCCGGATACGGCATGGACTACCACGAGGCCTCCGCGATCCAGGCCGAGCAGGGCACCGACGAGCTGGTCTCCCGGCTCGTCGACCGTTTCCACCGGGTCGCGCGGGACTACGAGGTCGTCCTCGTCCTGGGGACGGACTTCGCCGACACTCAGCTCCCCGACGAGCTCGCGCTCAACGCGCGGCTCGCCAACGAGTTCGGCGCCGCGGTGATACCCGTCGTCGGCGGCAAGAACCAGACCGCCGAATCGGTGAGCGCCGAGACGCGCAACGCGTATCGCGCCTACGAGTCGCTGGGCTGTGACGTCCTTGCGGTGGTCACCAACCGCGTCGCCCCCGCCGACCGCGACGAGATCCACGACAGCCTCGCCACCGGCGGCCTCCCCGTGCCGAGCTACGTGCTGCCCGACGAGCCGGCCCTCGCCGCCCCCACGGTCGCCCAGATCACCCACGCGCTCGGCGGCCGCGTCGTGCTCGGCGACGACGCGGGGCTCGCCCGCGACGCGCTCGACTTCGTCTTCGGCGGCGCGATGCTGCCGAACTTCCTGAACGCCCTGACGCCGGGCTGCCTCGTCGTCACCCCCGGCGACCGCGCCGACCTCGTCGTGGGCTCGCTCGCCGCGCACAGCGCGGGGACGCCGCCGATAGCGGGCGTCCTGCTGACCCTGAACGAGCAGCCGGGCCAGGAGATCCTCACCCTCGCCGACCGGCTGGCACCCGGCACTCCGGTGGTCGCGGTCTCCGGCGGTTCCTTCCCCACGGCGGCCGAACTCTTCGCCCTTGAAGGGAAGTTGAACGCCGCCACACCCCGCAAGGCGGAGACGGCCCTCGGTCTCTTCGAGCGGTACGTGGACACGGGTGATCTGCTGAAGCGCGTATCGGCGCCGAGCAGCGACCGTGTCACGCCGATGATGTTCGAGCACAAGCTCCTGGAGACCGCCCGCTCCGACAAGCGCCGTGTCGTGCTGCCCGAGGGCACGGAGGAGCGGGTGCTGCGCGCGGCGGACGTGCTGCTCCGGCGGGGCGTCTGCGACCTGACCCTCCTCGGCCCGGTCGAGCAGATCCGCAAGAAGGCCGCGGACCTCGGCGTCGACCTCAGCGACGCGCAGCTGATCGACCCGCAGACCTCCGAGCTGCGGGACGCGTTCGCCTCCAAGTACGCGGAGCTGCGCGCCCACAAGGGAGTGACGGTGGAGTTGGCGTACGACGTGGTGGCGGACGTGAACTACTTCGGCACCCTGATGGTGCAGGAAGGGTTCGCCGACGGCATGGTGTCGGGCTCCGTGCACTCCACGGCGGCCACGATCCGCCCCGCCTTCGAGATCATCAAGACCAAGCCCGACGCCTCGATCGTCTCGTCCGTCTTCTTCATGTGCCTCGCCGACAAGGTGCTCGTGTACGGCGACTGCGCGGTGAACCCGGATCCGAACGCGGAGCAACTCGCCGACATCGCGGTCCAGGCGGCGGCCACCGCCGAGCAGTTCGGCGTGGAGCCGCGGATCGCGATGCTGTCGTACTCGACGGGTACGTCGGGTTCGGGCGCGGACGTCGACAAGGTGCGCGAGGCGACGGAGCTGGTGCGGGCCGGCCGGAGCGACCTGAAGATCGAGGGACCGATCCAGTACGACGCCGCGGTGGAACCCTCGGTGGCGGCGACGAAGCTGCCGGACTCGGAGGTCGCGGGCCAGGCGAGCGTGCTGATCTTCCCGGACCTGAACACGGGCAACAACACGTACAAGGCGGTGCAGCGCTCTGCCGGCGCCATCGCCGTCGGCCCTGTCCTCCAGGGCCTGCGCAAGCCGGTCAACGACCTGTCCCGCGGCGCGCTCGTCCAGGACATCGTCAATACGGTGGCCATTACGGCGATTCAGGCTCAGGGGGCCGCCGCTCGTGCGTAGGCGATGACGGATTCCAGATGACAGACATCGGATGACAGATATCAGATTTCCAACTCCCCACAACGCCGACAGAAAGCACCCCCTGTGACCCCCACCCGCGTCCTGGTCCTCAACTCCGGCTCCTCCTCCGTCAAGTACCAGCTCCTCGACATGCGTGACAGCTCCCGTCTCGCGGTCGGTCTCGTCGAGCGCATCGGTGAGGAGACCTCGCGCCTCAAGCACACCCCGCTGACCGGCGGCGGTGCCCAGGAGCGGGAGCGGGAGGAGCCGATCGCCGACCACGAGGCCGCGCTGAAGGCCGTCTCCGCCGAGCTCGCCGCCGACGGGCTCGGCCTGGACTCCCCGGAGTTGGCCGCGATCGGGCACCGCGTGGTGCACGGCGGGCTGAAGTTCACCGCGCCCACCGTCATCACGGACGAGGTGCTCGCGGAGATCCAGCGGCTCGTCCCGGTGGCGCCGCTGCACAACCCGGCCAACATCACCGGCATCCGCACCGCCCAGGCACTCCGCCCCGATCTGCCGCAGGTCGCCGTCTTCGACACCGCGTTCCACACGACGATGCCGGAGTCCGCGGCCCGTTACGCGATCGACGTGGCCACCGCCGACCAGCACCGCGTGCGGCGCTACGGCTTCCACGGCACCTCGCACGCGTACGTCTCGCGGGAGACCGCGAAGCTGCTCGGCAAGGCGCCCGAGGACGTCAACATCATCGTGCTGCACCTGGGGAACGGCGCGTCCGCGAGTGCCGTCCGGGGCGGGCGTTGCGTCGACACGTCGATGGGACTCACCCCGTTGGAGGGGCTCGTGATGGGTACCCGTTCCGGTGATGTCGATCCGGCGGTCGTCTTCCATCTCGCCCGTGTCGGCGGAATGTCCGTCGACGAGATCGACACCCTGCTCAACAAGAAGAGCGGATTGATCGGGCTCTGCGGCGACAACGACATGCGGGTCATCCGGCGTCGTATCGATGAGGGCGACGAAGCGGCCGCGCTCGCTTTCGACATTTACGTGCACCGTCTGAAGAAATACATCGGTGCGTACTACGCGGTGCTCGGCCGGGTGGATGCCGTGGCGTTCACGGCGGGGGTCGGCGAGAACGCGGCTCCGGTGCGGGAGGCTGCCGTTGCGGGCCTCGAGGAGCTGGGGCTCGTGGTCGACGGCGAGCTCAATTCCGTACGTTCCGACGAGGCCCGGCTCATTTCGCCGGAGTACTCGCGGGTAGCCGTGGCCGTTGTTCCGACCGACGAGGAGCTGGAGATCGCGCGGCAGACCTATGCATTGGTCGGAAATCCCTCTTGACCTTTTTGACCGCAACTTGACCGCAACGACTGAGCGCCCTCCCGCCCATTTGTAGATTCCACCAGACGGAATATTCCGAAGCGAAACAAACCGATAGGATCGCCCTCATGCGCCGTTCCAAAATCGTCTGCACGCTGGGTCCCGCCGTCGACTCCGAAGCACAGCTCGTCTCGCTGATCGAAGCCGGCATGAACGTGGCCCGATTCAATTTCAGCCACGGCACGCACGCCGAGCACCAGGGGCGTTACGACCGTGTCCGGGCCGCCGCCGAGAAGACCGGCCGGGCCGTCGGCGTCCTCGCCGACCTGCAGGGGCCGAAGATCCGTCTGGAGACCTTCGCCGAGGGACCCGTCGAGCTGGTGCGCGGTGACGAGTTCACCATCACCACCGACGACGTACCCGGCGACAAGTCGATCTGTGGCACCACCTACAAGGGCCTGCCGGGCGACGTGTCGCGCGGCGACCAGATCCTCATCAACGACGGCAACGTCGAGCTGAAGGTCATGGACGTCGAGGGCCCCCGGGTCAAGACCATCGTCATCGAGGGCGGTGTCATCTCCGACCACAAGGGCATCAACCTGCCCGGCGCGGCCGTGAACGTGCCCGCGCTCTCCGAGAAGGACGTCGAGGACCTGCGTTTCGCCCTGAAGATGGGCTGCGACATGGTCGCCCTGTCCTTCGTGCGCGACGCCGACGACGTCAAGGACGTCCACAAGGTGATGGACGAGGAGGGCCGCCGGGTCCCCGTCATCGCCAAGGTGGAGAAGCCGCAAGCCGTCGCCAACATGGAGGGCGTCGTCGCGGCGTTCGACGCGGTGATGGTGGCCCGTGGCGACCTGGCCGTCGAGTACCCGCTCGAGAAGGTCCCGATGGTGCAGAAGCGCCTCGTGGAGATGTGCCGCCGCAACGCGAAGCCGGTGATCGTCGCGACCCAGATGATGGAGTCGATGATCACCAACTCCCGCCCCACGCGCGCCGAGGCCTCCGACGTGGCCAACGCGATCCTGGACGGCGCGGACGCGGTCATGCTGTCCGCCGAGTCGTCCGTGGGCGCCTACCCGATCGAGACCGTGAAGACGATGTCGAAGATCGTCACCGCGGCCGAGGAGGAGCTGCTCTCCAAGGGCCTGCAGCCGCTCGTGCCCGGCAAGAAGCCGCGTACGCAGGGTGGTTCGGTGGCCCGTGCCGCCTGCGAGATCGCCGACTTCCTCGGCGGCAAGGCGCTGATCGGCTTCACGCAGTCCGGTGACACGGCCCGCCGGCTCTCCCGCTATCGCGCCGCGCAGCCGATCCTGGCGTTCACCACGGACGAGTCGACCCGCAACCAGCTGACCCTGAGCTGGGGCGTGGAGTCCTATGTCGTCCCGCACGTGGACAACACGGACGCGATGGTCGAGCTGGTCGACGCCGAGCTGATCAAGCTGCAGAAGTTCAACGACGGCGACACGGTCGTCATCACCGCGGGCTCGCCCCCCGGTGTCCCCGGCACCACCAACATGGTCCGGGTGCACCACCTGGGCGGCGGCGACCGCGACTGACCCGCACGCCGTCAAGTACACCTGAGTACGCCACTGAGGGCGCCCCCTGAGAAAGGGGGGCGCCCTCAGTGGTGTTGCGGCTCCCGAACGGGTCCGTCGGGTCCGGGCGGAGCTCAGTCGGTGATCGACTGGTGCAGGCCCGGCACGTGCAGGTTGCCGCCGAACTGACCGGCCTGCTGCACCTTCACGTCCGTGAAGTAGATCAGCGGGATGTTCAGCGGCGGCGGGTGCTCGGGGTCGAAGGTGATCGGGATGAGCCCGAACAGCTTGCCCGAGATCCGCTCGGTGTACATCGTCGTCTCCCCACCACGGATGGTGGAGGTGGTGCCCTCGCCGGCCTGTACGTGGTACTTCTTGCCGGCCGGGCCCTCGACGATCTGGTGCAGGTCGCCGATGTCCGTCTTCTGCACGACGTACTTCAGGGCCTGCTTGGTCTTGCCGTTGGGCATCGTCAGGTTCACGACGCCCTGGTAGTCCGCGCCCTTGAGGGTCAGCGAACTGGCCTCCAGGTGCCACGGCTGGTTCGGGATGGGGGCGGGCGTCTGCTCGCCCTTGCCGGCGACCTTCTTCTCGACGACGCACGGGAACGGCTTCTTGCCGTTCTCGTCCGGCGCCATCGGGTCCTCGGCCTCCGCACCCTCGTCGGTCGCGTCCTCCGCGGCCTTGTCGACCGCGTCCCCGGCCTTGTCCGCACCGTCCTTGACGCCGTCGCCGACCTTCTCGACGGTGTCGTCGACCGGCTTGGTGACGTCCTCGACCGTGTCCTTGGCCGTGCCCTCTTCGTCCTCCTTCGTGGAGTCGGTGGACTCCTCGGAGGCGGAGGGGGTCGGCGTCGGCTCGGGAGACTCCTTCTCGTCGGGCGTGAAGAAGTCCTTGATGGCGGGGCCGACACCCAGCGGGTCCAGCGGGTTCTTCGTCTCGGAGGGCTCCGGAGCGGGCTCCGTCTCCTCCTTGTCGGCGTCGTCGGAGTCGTCGGACCCGGACGGCGACCCGGTGGGCTCCGTCTTGTCCGCGTCGGCGTCGTCGCCCGAGCCCGCCTTGTCACCGGTGGAGGGCGAAGGGGTCGGCTCGTCCTTGGACGCGTCGTCCTTCGCCTTCTCGGCCGCTTCCTTCTCGGCCGCTTCCTTCTCGGCCTGCTCCGCCTTCTCCTTCTCGGCCTTCTCCTCGGCAGCCTTGTCGGCGTCCTTGGCGGCCTCGTCCGGCGCCGTGACACACGGGCCGTCCTGGAAGGGGTTCTTCGGCAGCGGCTTGGCCTGCGCGAGCTGGGGGGTCAGTCCCATGCCCATCAGGACAGCGGTCGGCATGGCCGCGATGGCGATGGCCTTGCCCGCCGGCACGTGCAGGCGGGTGAGGAGCGGCTTTCTGGGTGCCGCGTGGCGCGGCCCGGATCTCGCGCGGGGCTCCCCCGCGGAGTCCGCATGGTGCACCTCGTCAGCCGGCACGGTGCCTCCCGTTCGTCCCGTTGGTCGGGCTCGTTCCTGACAGATCGTCCGTAGTGCCGCTCACCCCGTTCGCGGCCCCCGTGGCCGCGGGCTCCGGCGCCCCGTCGTCGGAGCCGTCGGCGTCCCCGTCGGTGCGTCCCTTGGCGGGCTTGGCGTCGGGCTTGGCCGCGGCCCAGGAGACGCCGAGGGCGCCGCCGATGAGGGCGAGCAGGAAGCCGATGACGAAGCCGCCGAAGTTGGAGACGACGAGGGAGACCAGGGCGAGCAGAATCGCCGCGACACCCGCGAACACCCGGGAATGCGGCTGGAACCACATGGTCAGGCCGAGCACGACAAGCAGGACACCGATGATCAGCGAGCCGGCGCCGGCGGTGGTCGCCATCCGGATCGTCATCGTGCCGAGCGTGAGGTTCGCGTACGGGAAGTACATGATCGGGATGCCGCCGAGCAACGTCAGCAGACCACCCCAGAACGGGCGCTGACCGCGCCACCCTCGGAACGATCGGCGCATCCGGCCGAGCTTGTCGCCCAGCCCCACTTGCGCTTCGGCGCTCATGTCGTACAGCTCCTCGGGGAATGGCGTTGGTTCTGTGTGTCCTGCGGATTCGGGCACGGGGACGGCGCACTGTCCGTGGCGCCCCCGCGCCCGGCCGTTCTTCGCAGCAAGTGCGGAGCTAAGGCATCAATTGCCTCAGTAGCACTCGTGCTTGCCCTTCTTGACCGACATCGCCAGGCCAGAGAGCTTGAAGGTGCCGGCGGTGGTCGCCCACGCACGCTGCTTGACGTCGGTGAACCGCACCGACTCCGCCTGCTGCGCGAACGAGTCCGGGGCGTACTTGTCGCCCTTCGCCGGGCCGGGGCCCTTGGTGGTCTGGTCGACCGAGACGCCGATGTCGACGTTGTTGAACGTCGCGTCGGCCTTGAGGTCATCGGCGTCGATGTAGAGCTTCTTCGCCTCGACCCGCGGGCCGCCCTTGGCGCCGGCCTTGAGGGTCATCGACACATCGCCGAAGACCGGGACCGGGACAACGACTGACTGGCAGAGGTTGGTGATCTTGGCCGATTCGAGGCCGACGACGGCGACCGGGTGGTTACCCGACTTGCCGCTGTCAAGCGCCCCGTACTGGACGAATCCCTCACCGTCGAGCTGGTCGGCAGTCACCTTGAACTGCTGACCGGACACACTGAACGATGCCGCGAGCGCACCCTGGGACAGGGCGACGCCTATCGCGGCAGTAGCCGCGACGCTCGGCACCATGACTACGGCGAACCGCTTCCATCTGGTTCCGCCACGAGCCACGGACTCCATGACTTTCCTCCTTCTCGGACGTACATCTCCGGCCCTGACTGCTCCCGTTCGGGCGGCTCAGTCGGGCAGGGATGGGAGAAGTGCTACGTCCTCGGGAAGGAGAGCGCCCGCATCGGAGGCGCGCAACTGCGCCTTAATCACCGGCGATCACCCCCGAGCGACAACCACTGGTCGCACGCAACACGCACAACCTGCTGGACAGGCCCTGCCGACGGCAGAGACCCCCCTGTCCAAGACCGGTGACGGGGTGCCTCCGGCCTGCTCGGTGGGGACCCAGAAACCCCGCTCCCGATTGGCTGTCGGGCTGCGGGTTTATTGGACCGAGCGTCGCCGATCGTGGTGCATTCTCGCCGCCCGCACAAGGGGGTTCGTTACTCGCTAGTAACGGCGCGATAACCGATCCACGACCGCGCGGTATCGGTCGGCCACAGACGGTGTCTTCCATGGGCAGAACAGAAGCGGACATCGGCGGGCGCAACCGGACAGAAGGCCAACCCGGTCTTACTCCAAGTAACAGTGGCCGCGTTTACCAAGATTTGGTAAAGCGCGGCCACTGTGATGCCTTGTCGGCGAAGTTTTCACTCGGGCATCACAAGCCCCAGCGTTTAGGGACTGGTCAGCGAACAGCCCGCGAAGGGTCGAACGGGACCAGAGCGGATCAGAACAGGACCCGCGCGAGCTGTGTGCGTGCGGCGGTCACCCGCGGGTCGTCCGAGCCGACCACCTCGAGGAGTTCGAGCAGCCGCACCCGCGCGGCGTCCCGGTCCTCGCCGGCCGTGCGCCGGACCGCCTCGATGAGCCGCCCGAAGGCGTCCTCGACATGACCGCCCACCAGATCCAGGTCGGCCGCGGCGATCTGCGCGGCGACGTTCCCGGGGTTGTCGGCCGCGTTCTTGCGGACCTGCTGCACGTCCAGACCCTGCACCCGCTGCAGCAGTTCGGCCTGGGCGAGACCGAGCTTGGCCTCCGTGTTCCCCGGGTCGTCGCTCAGCACGTTCCGGTACGCCTGCACCGCGCCGCCCAGGTCACCCGCGTCCAGCGCCTGCACCGCCGCCTCGAGCAGTGCGTCGTACGGACCGGCCGGGACCTCGGCCTCGGCGGGCGCCGCCTGGTCGCCGCCCTGTGCGTCCGGGTCGACGGTGAGACCGGTCAGGCCGAAGCGCTCCTCGCCGACCTGGATCAGCTGGTCGAGGGTCTGGCGGATCTGCTCCACCGGGGCCGCGCCCTGGAAGAGCGGCAGGGCCTGCCCGGCCACCACCGCGAAGACGGCCGGGATCCCCTGGACCCCGAACTGCTGCATCAGCATCTGATTGGCGTCTACGTCGATCTTGGCGAGGACGAACCGGCCGTTGTACTCCCGGGCGAGACCCTCCAGCAGCGGACTCAGCTGCTTGCACGGCTCGCACCACTCGGCCCAGAAGTCGATGACGACCGGGACCTCGGTGGAACGCTGCAGGACCTCGCGCTCGAATCCCGCTTCGTCCACGTCGATGACGAGACTCGCGGGAGAGACCGCGGACACGGCGCCGCCGCCCTGCCGGGCCGCTTCGGCGCGCGCCTGCTCCGCCTTCGCCTTGGCCTCCTGGGCCGCCTTCACGGCGGCGAGGTCGACGACTCCGCTCATGGACATGTTCCGTGGCTGCATGAGTACATCCTCCCCCAAGCCGTGCCGGAACCGCGCCTGTCCGTGACCCCCCGCCGGATTGCGGGGCCACGGACGGCCACGGCGCCAAGGTCCCGAGGAGGACCGCTGGTTGCCGGTACGGGGTCCCCACCCCGCACCTGAGTTGCCTGTGTGGTTGTCGCTACTGCTGTCGCTGCTGTCTGGACTGCGGTTACTGCTGTTCTGCGCGTAGCTCGTGGGCTTCGAGGAATGCCGTTCGTCTGCCGCTCACGCATCTTTCGCTACGAGTCGTAGCGTAACTGTCCGTGCGGTGCGTGTGGGCGCCTCCCCCGGGCCGAGTTCGGTGATCTCCCTCACTCGCCGCCGCCGAGGCCGGAGCAGCCGGAACCGTACTGGCCGGTATGGTCGCGGGATGCAGAGCCGCATCCCCCCTTCCGCCCGCACCGGCGGCCGTCCCCGCAGCGCGGCTGCGGACACCGCGATCCTGGAGGCGACCCGCCAGGCGCTGGTCGAGCTGGGCTGGTCCAAGCTGACCCTCGGCGACGTCGCCACCCGCGCGGGCGTCGCCAAGACCACGCTCTACCGGCGCTGGGCCGGCAAGAGCGAGCTGGTCGTGGACGCGGTGGCGGAACTCTTCGACGAGCTGGAGCTGCCGGACCGCGGCAGCCTCGCCGCCGACATCGAGGGCGTGGTCCTGCAGTTCGCCGCGCTGCTCGGCCGCCCCGAGACAAAGACGGCGCTGATGGCGGTGGTCGCCGAGTCGACGACGGACGCACCGCTGCGGGAGCGGATCCGTACATCGATCGTGGACCGCCAGAAGCGGTTGGTCCTCGCGGGACGCAAGCGCGCCCAGGACCGCGGCGAACTGCCCCTGGAGCCCGACCCGACCGCGGCCCGCCGGACCGCCGACCTCATCTTCGACGTGACGGCGGGCGCGGTGGTCCACCGCGCCCTGGTCAGCGCGGAACCGGTGGACGAGGAGTGGGCCCACCGGTTCACGTTGCTGCTGCTGGGGGGATTGGCGGCGGCGGCACAGCAGTAAGGCTGTGCCGCGGGCCTCATCGCGCCCCCTCCCCGTCAATGCCGGGTGCCCGATCGGACAGGCGTCAGACCTGGTACCGGTCGGAGGCAAAAAGGTGCAGATTCTCGGCGACCCAGGCCGAGGTCGACTTCAGCCCCTCCGCCAGAGACACCCGGGGCTCCCACCCCGACAGCTCCCGAGCGAGGGAGTTGTCGGACAGCAGCCGCAGCACCTCGCTCCCGGAGGGCCGAAGCCGCGCGGGGTCGACCACGACGGAGGCCTCGCGGCCGGACGCCGCGATCAACGCCTCGGCCAGGTCCCCGACGGAGATCTCCTGACCCACCCCCAGGTTCACCGCATGGCCGACCGCCCGGTCGCACGCCGCCAGCGCCATGAAGCCCCGAGCGGTGTCCGTCACGTACGTGAAGTCACGGGTGGGCGTCAGCGAGCCCAGCTTGATCTCACGGGCCCCGGAGTGGAGTTGGGCCAGGATCGTGGGGATCACCGCGCGGGCGGACTGCCGGGGCCCGTACGTGTTGAAGGGCCGCACCACCGTCACCGGCAGCTCGAAGGCGTGCCAGTGCGACAGCGCCATCATGTCGGCGCCGATCTTCGACGCGGAGTACGGGGACTGCGGCTGAAGCGGGTGTGACTCACTGATCGGCGCCGTCAGCGCGGTCCCGTACACCTCGCTCGTGGACGTGTGCACGAGCCGCCGCACGGCATGCCGCCGACAGGCCTCCGCGACGTTCTCGGTGCCGACGACGTTCGTCTGGACGTACGCGCCCGGCGAGTCGTACGAGTACGGGATGCCGATCAGCGCGGCGAGATGGAAGACCGTGTCGCAGCCGACGACCGCGTCCATCACACGCCCGGCATCCCGCACGTCGCCCGCGAGCAGCTCCACCCGCGGATCACCGAGAAGATGCGCGAGGTGCCCCTTCTCCGCGTACGGCTTGTAGTGCACGAAGGCGCGGACCTTCGCCCCCGCTTCGAGCAGCAGGTCGACCAGCGTCGAGCCGATGAAGCCCTCGGCGCCGGTGACGAGGACGGTGCGGTCGCGCCAGGAGAAGGGCGTCTCGGTCATGCGTACTCCAAGTGAGAGGTGTGGGAGGTGGGGGAAGCGAGCCGGACGACTCGCTCGGCGAGCAGTTCGGCGGCGCGGGCGTGCGGTCCCGGATCGGCCGCCCCGCTCATCGCGGCGAGCCGTGCGGGATCGCCGAGCAGCGGCCCGACCAGCTCCAGGAGCCGCTCGGCGGTCGTCTCGGCGTCGGGCAGCAGCAGTCCCGCGCCCGCGTCGGAGAGGACCCGCGCGTTGTGGGTCTGGTGGTCGCCGGGAGCGTGCGGGTAGGGGACGAGGACGGCGGGGACGCCGGTGGCGGCCAGTTCGGCGACGGTCGCCGAGCCGGCCCGGCAGACGACCAGATCGGCGGCGGCGTACGCGAGGTCCATCCGGTCGAGATAGGGCACGGCACGGGCGACGCCGCCCGCGCCCGCCTCCGCGAGGCGCCGCCGCGTCGCGTCCAGCGCGGCGGGACCCGTCTTGATCAGTACGTGTACGTCGTCCCGGTGCCGCCACCGCTCAGCGAGCCCCACCGCGGCCTCGGTGAGCCGGGCGGCGCCGAGGCTGCCGCCGTTGAAGAGCAGCACGCGCGCCCCGTCCGGCACCCCGAACTCCCGCCGGGCCGCGTCCCGCAGCGAGCCCCGGTCGAGCGCGGCGAGCGGCGCGGCGATGGGCATCCCGGTGGTGACGGCCCGTTCGCCGCCCGGCAGATGCGCTTTGCTGCGGTCGAAGGCGACCGCGATGTTCGGGGTGAGCCGGGCGGCGAAGCGGTTGGCGCGACCGGGCACGGCGTTGGACTCGTGGATGAGGCTTGGCAGTCCGGCCATCCGGGCGCCGACGATGACGGGCGCGCTGGGGTAGCCGCCCATGCCGACGGCCACCTGCGCGCCCTGCGCCCGCAGGATCGCCCGGCACTGGGCGCCGGACTTCACCAGGGCGGCGGGCAGCAGATAGCGCTTCGCGCCGAGGGACGGGTCGAAGGGGATCATGTCGACGGTGTGCAGCCGGTACCCGGCGTCGGGTATCAGCCGCGTCTCGAGACCGCGCTCGGTGCCGACGAAGGAGACGACGGCCCCCGGCACGGCCCGCCGCAACGCGTCGGCGAGCGCGAGCCCCGGATAGATGTGCCCGCCGGTACCGCCGGCACCGATGACGACGGAGAGCGGCGCGGATCGCATGTCGGGTGGTGTTCGCATGGCATCGGAGCATCACGAGCAGGTCTAAGAGGGTTTTAAGAGCGGGGTTTGGCACGGTGGGTGCATGAGATCCCCCACAGACGCGGCAGCCCCCGAGTGACGGCACACCCCGCAGCCAAGATCCTCGTCGTGGACGACGACCCCGAAGTCCGCGCAGCGGTGGAGGACGCCCTGACGATCGAGGGCCACCACGTCCGCACCGCCCCCGACGGCCAACGCGCCCTCACGGCGGTGGCCCGCTGGGAACCGGACCTAGTGGTCCTGGACGTCCTGATGCCGGTCCTCGGCGGCCTGGCCGTATGCCGCCAGCTGCGCGCCGCGGGCGACCGCACCCCCGTACTCGTCCTCACCGCCCTGGACTCCGTCAGCGAACGCGTCGACGGCCTGGACGCCGGCGCGGACGACTACCTGGTCAAGCCCTTCGCCCTGGACGAACTGGTGGCCCGCGTCAGGGCCCTGCTCCGCCGCGCCGCCCCCGACCGCGCCCCCGACGACACCGGCGGCGTGCTGACGTACGGCGACCTCACCCTGGACCCCACCACCCGCACCGGTCACCGCGGCCACCGCCCCATCGAGTTCAGCCGCACCGAGGCCGCCCTCCTGGAACTGTTCCTGCGCAACGCGGGCCAGGTACTGCCCCGCGAACTGATCCAGGAGTCGGTATGGGGCCGCGACTTCGGCCCGGACTCCAACTCCCTTGCCGTGTACGTCGGTTATCTGCGCCGCAAGCTGGAGTCGGCGGGCGAATCCCGTCTGGTGCACACCGTGCACGGCGTCGGCTACCGGCTCGGCAGCCCATGAGCGCCCGCCGCAGACTCGGCGCCCGGTGGCGCCGCCGCCATCCGCTGCGCACCCGGCTCGCGGTGGCCGCCGCGGCGGCGGTCGCGCTCGTCGCGGTCGGGGTGTGCGTGGCCGCGTTCCTGGTCATCCGCTACAAGCTGTACCAGCAGCTCGACCAGAACCTCGCCCAGTCGGCGACGCTCATCGCCCAGCAGCGGCACGACGACGAGCCGGGCGTGGTGACGGGCGAGTGCCGCTATCTGGGCGCGCCCGCCTGCTCGCAGATCGTCCCGGCTGACGCGGACGACGACCCGTCCCGGCCGTATCTGCTCCCGGTCTCCACCACGACCCGGCAGGTCGCGGGCGGTCAACACCGCCCGTACTACGCGAACTTCACGCTCCCCAACGGGAAGCCGGGCCGGATGCTCACCACCACCTATCGCAAGGGCGAGGCGGTCCAGGTCGCGCTGCGGGCCGACATCGCCGAGCGCGGGGTGCGGCAGACGGCGTATCTGCTCTCGGCGGTGGGCGGCGTCGGCATCCTGCTGTCCGGGCTCGGCGGCTACTGGGTCTCGCGCACCGGCCTCGCCCCGGTGGCCCGCCTGACGGCCACGGCGGAACGGATCGCCGCCACCCGCGACGCCCGGCACCGCATCGAGCTGCCGCCGGGGCCGCCGGGCCGCGAGGACGAGGTGACGCGGCTCGCGACCACGTTCAACACCATGCTGGCCGAGCTGGAGGAGTCGGTCACCGCACGCCGCAGACTCGTCGCCGACGCCTCGCACGAGCTGCGTACGCCGCTGACGGCGCTCCGCACCAACGCCGAACTCCTCGCCCGCGCCGACCGCCTGACGGAGGCTCAGCGCGACCGGGCGTCTGGTGCGCTCTCCCGGCAGCTGCGCGAAGTCACCGGCATGGTCAACGACTTGATCGAGCTGGCCCGCGAAGAGGAGCCGCAGCCGCTCCTGGAGGAGGTACGGCTCGCCCCGCTGGTCGCGCACGGGGTGGACGCGGCGCGCGGCCACTGGCCGCAGGTTCCGTTCACCCTCCACATGACCCCGGACGCAGCCGAGTCGAGCATCCCGGGAGTCCCGGCCCGGCTGTCCCGTCTGCTGACCAACCTCCTCGACAACGCCGCCAAGTTCAGCCCGCCGGGCACGCCGGTGGAGGTGTCGCTGACCCCCACCGCCCTGACGGTCCGCGACCACGGCCCCGGCATCGCGGAGGAGGACCTCCCGTACGTCTTCGACCGCTTCTACCGCGCGGAGAAGGCCCGGGCCCTGCCGGGCTCGGGCCTGGGCCTCGCGATGGCCCGCCAGATCGCCCACGCGCACGGGGCGGAACTGACGGCGCAGCGGGCGCCGGGCGGCGGCGCCCTGTTCAGACTGACGCTGCCCGGCGCTCCGGCCGGCTAGTTCTTCCAGGCGCAGCTGCCGAGGGTGGCCTTGCCCGCCGCGACGAGCCGGTCGGCTTCCCGCGCGTCCGGCACCTTCGTGTGCTTGCCGCGGCAGATGACCGTGCGGTCCCCGTGCCCGGCGAGGTCGACGAGGATCTGGTCCCAGTGCCGGTACTGCACGTCGTGGCCCGAGTCGGCGTACGTGCGCACCCTCTCCTTGCCCGGCAGCTCGTCCTGCCAGGTCTTCAGGGTCGCGGGCGGCACGGTCGTGTCCTTCTTGCCGCCGTAGAGGTAGACCGGGGCGTCGAGCTTCGAGAGGTCGGGGCCGGGGCGTCCGCAGTACAGCTTCTGCTCGTGCACCTGCGGCGCGGGGTCGGCCTGCTGGCCCCGCTGGTTGTAGGTCCGCGCGCCCTCTTCGTACGCCGTGTCGGCGAAGCCGGGGATCGACTTCACGGGGCTGTCGTCGGGGAAGGCCCACCACTTGCGCGGGTCCTTGATGGAGTCCCGCACGGCGTCGGCGAGCGCGTCGTCGGACATGGCGCAGTACGCGGGCTTCGTGCCGTAGGGCGGCAGGGCGGCGGCGAGGTGGAGCTTCGAGATCCGCTCGGGCGCGCGGGCGGCGAGCTCGGCGGCGTAGGGACCGCCGCCGGATATGGCGATGACGCTGACGTCGTCGACGCCGAGCTGGTCGAGTACCTCAAGGGCATCGGCGGCGTAGTCGGCCTTGCCGAGCTTCTTGTCGAACTCGGTGTCGCCGAAGCCGTTGCGCTCCACGGAGATGAGGCGCAGGCCGAGGTCTTCACGGGTCGTACGGAAGAAATCCGTCATGTGCGCGGCCCGCGCGCTGGTGCCGGTGCCGCCGATGAAGAGGACGGGCTTGCCCTTCTTGTTCCCGGAGTCGGAGTAGTGCGCCGTCCGCCCGTTGGAGAGCTTCGCCGCGTGCACCTCGGGCCCGAGCGAGTCAAAGGCGTCCTGCACCTTGGGCTCGGCGGGCGGACTGGCGCTCACCTCGCCGGAGCCGTACACCGTCAGCGCACCGAGAAGAGTGAACGTCGCGGCTCCGATGGCGATCGCGGCGGTGCGGGTGGGGCCGGGCAGGCTCACGGGTGACACAGGGTGACTCCAGGGGCAGGACGGACGGACGCTCGCCGCGCCTACCCAACTAGGTGCCAGCCACACCAATCACTTCAACGAGACCCGCGGAGTGCGCCCCGTCAGGGGCGCGGGGAACTGCGCGACCAGCCACAACAGGCCCGCAGATCCCCACACACCTCAAGATCCCGGACTAGAACCCGGGCGGCTCGGTATAAGTCCCCCACTCATCCCGCAGCGCATCACAGATCTCACCCAGGGTCGCCTCGGCCCGCACGGCCTCCAGCATGGGCCCGATCATGTTCGACCCGTCCCGCGCGGCAACCAGCATCCGCTCCAGCGAGGCACGCACCGCCGCGTCGTCCCGAGCCTCCCGCCGGGCCCCCAGCACCTTCACCTGCTCCCGCTCGACCTCATGGCTGACCCGGAGAATCTCCAGGTCCCCGGTGACGGAACCATGGTGGACGTTGACGCCGACGACCCGCTTGTCCCCCTTCTCCAGGGACTGCTGGTACTGGAAGGCGGACTCGGCGATCTCGCCGGTGAACCAGCCGTCCTCGATGCCCCGCAGAATGCCTGACGTGATGGGCCCGATCGGATGCTGCCCGTCGGGATGCGCCCGACGCCCCCGCTCCTTGATCTGCTCGAAGATCTTCTCCGCGTCGGCCTCGATGCGGTCGGTCAGCTGCTCGACGTACCAGGAACCGCCCAGCGGGTCCGCCACGTTGGCGACGCCGGTCTCCTCCATGAGCACCTGCTGTGTGCGCAGCGCGATCTCCGCGGCCTGCTTGCTCGGCAGGGCGAGGGTCTCGTCGAGGGCGTTGGTGTGCAGGGAGTTGGTGCCGCCGAGGACCGCCGAGAGCGCCTCGACAGCCGTACGTACGACGTTGTTGTACGGCTGCTGCGCGGTGAGGGAGACACCGGCCGTCTGCGTGTGGAAGCGCAGCCACTGCGCCTTGTCGGTCTTCGCGCCGTACACGTCCCGCATCCAGCGGGCCCAGATCCTGCGGGCCGCGCGGAACTTGGCGATCTCCTCGAAGAAGTCCAGGTGCGCGTCGAAGAAGAAGCTGAGTCCGGGCGCGAAGACGTCGACGTCCAGGCCGCGGGAGAGGCCCAGTTCGACGTACCCGAAGCCGTCCGCGAGGGTGTACGCCAGCTCCTGCGCGGCCGTCGCCCCGGCCTCGCGGATGTGGTAGCCGGAGACCGAGAGCGGCTTGTACGCGGGGATGTCGCGCGCGCAGTGCTCCATCAGGTCGCCGATGAGGCGCAGATGCGGCTCGGGCTGGAAGAGCCACTCCTTCTGGGCGATGTACTCCTTGAAGATGTCCGTCTGGAGCGTGCCGTTCAGGATGCCGGGGTCGACGCCCTGCCGCTCGGCGGCGACGAGGTACATGCAGAAGACGGGGACGGCGGGTCCGGAGATCGTCATCGACGTCGTGACGTCACCGAGCGGGATGTCCTTGAAGAGGACCTCCATGTCGGCGGCGGAGTCGATGGCGACGCCGCAGTGCCCGACCTCGCCGAGGGAGTGCGCGTCGTCGGAGTCGCGGCCCATCAGGGTCGGCATGTCGAAGGCCACGGAGAGGCCGCCGCCGCCGGCCTCCAGGATCATCTTGTAGCGCTCGTTGGTCTGCTCGGCGTTGCCGAAGCCGGCGAACTGGCGGATGGTCCAGGTGCGGCCGCGGTAGCCGGTGGCGTGGAGTCCGCGGGTGAAGGGGTATTCGCCGGGCCATCCGATGCGCTCGAACCCGTCATAGGCGTCCCCGGGCCGTGGCCCGTAGACCGGCTCGACCGGGTCTCCGGAGAGCGTGGTGAAATCCGCGTCGCGCTTCTTCGCGGTGTCGTACCGGGCCTGCCAGCGACGGCGGCCTTCCTCGATGGCGTCAGCGTCCATACCCTCGAATTTACTAGGACGTCCTAGTAAAAGTCGATGGTTCACCGCCACGGACCTGTCCGTGGCGGCTCTCCGGAGTGTCCGGTTACGCCTTCGCGGCGGCGGGCGCGGCGTCGACGATCAGCGGCTCGACGTCGCGGGCGACCTTGCGCTCGACGAAGAAGGCGGCGGTGGGGATGGTGCCCGAGAGCAGCACCCAGAGCAGCCTGCCGAACGGCCACTTCGCCTTGGAACCCAGGTCGAAGGCGAAGATCAGGTAGATGATGTAGAGGACGCCGTGCACCTGGGAGACGGCGAGCGTCAGAGCCTCGCCCTTGTCGAAGCCGTACTTGAACACCATGCAGGTGCACAGGACGAGCAACATGACGGCGGTGACGTAGGCCATCACCCGGTAACGGGTCAGCACGCTCTTCTTCATGCGTTCGAGGGTATCGGCCCGATTTGCGCGATCTTCCGGCGACCCCGGCACGACCGGAACGGAAGCTTCTACCGCTCCTCGAAGTCCTCCGCCGCCACCCGCAGCGGCCGCAGCATCGCGAAGATCTCCGCGCACTCCTCCGCGTCGTACACGGAGAGCCCGAAGTCCGCCGCCATCAGCTCGCGCGTCGCGGACTCGACGACCTCGCGGCCCTTCTCCGTGATGGAGGCGAGCGTGCCGCGCCCGTCGTTCGGGTTGGGGCGCTTGTCGACGAGGCCGGACTTCACGAGCCGGTCCACGGTGTTCGTCACCGACGTGGGGTGCACCATCAGACGCTCGCCGATCTTCGACATCGGCAACTCGCCCGCCTGCGAGAACGTGAGCAGCACCAGAGCCTCGTAGCGCGCGAAGGTCAGTCCATAGGGCTTGACGATCGCGTCGACCTCGGCGAGCAGGATCTGGTGCGCGCGCATGATCGAGGTGATCGCGCCCATCGCCGGGACCGAGCCCCAGCGCTGCTTCCAGAGTTCGTCGGCGCGGGCGATGGGATCGAAGGGAAGGCTCAGCGGCTTCGGCACGCCAAAGACCTTACCCGCCGGTCATATGCTGGTCAGCCCCGTCTCGGAATTCGGTCGCCTGTTCCCGTACGGCGAGGGATTCGCCGGGGGTACGAGGGGCCGTCGCCCGCACTTCCGCCACCAGCATCAGGCAGCACACCGCGCCGATGACCCCCGCCCCCGTCACCACCGTGCTCACCGCGAAGAACTCCGCGGCAAGGCCGGCCAGCGCCATGCCGACGCCCTGGATGGTCATGAGCCCGGCCGTGTGCACGGTCATCGCCCGGCCGCGCAGCTCCTCCGGGACGGCGTCGACGAACCAGCGGTCGAGCCCGAGGGTGTACGCGGATCCGGCCCCGGCGAGCGCGAGGGCGAGCATCGCCCAGAGCAGACCAGGCGTGACGGCGTACACGGCGAGCGGGAGCAGGGTGACGGAGGCGAGCGGCAGGACGATCCGGGCGCGGGTGGCCGCCGACAGTGCGGAGCCCGCGTACAGCTCGCCCGCGATGGTGCCGACCGGCAGGGCGCACATGAGCAGCCCGACGCCCGCGACCCCGGCTCCGATCTCGTCGGCGTAGGGAGCGGCGAGCGCCTCCGGGGCGACCATGAACATCGGGGGTGCCCAGAGCAGGAGCAGCAGTGCCCTGATCCGGCGGTCGCCGAGGATCTGCCGCGTGCCGCCGAGGGAGTACCGCACGAGGGCGGGGCCGCCGCTGCCGCGCGCGGGCCTGCGTAGCGTGCCGAGCCGCAGGAGCAGCGCCGACGCCAGGAACGTACAGATGGTGATGATCAGTGCCCCGCGTGCGGGGACGAAGGTCAGCAGGACGCCGCCGAGGCCGAAGCCGACGAGTACGGAGCTCTGCGAGACGATCCGCAGCAGGGAACGCCCAAGGACGAAGAGGTCGCCGTCCCCGAGGATGTCGGTGAGGGTCGCCATCCGCGTCCCGTTGAAGACGGGCGAGACGACGGCGATGACGCACCGCAGCGCGAGCAGCGCGAAGACGGGCGTCGCGGGCAGCGCCATCAGGGCCGCGCACCCGGCACACAGGAGGTCGCAGAGCACGAGCACCCGGCGGGGCGGGTACCGGTCGGCGACCCCGGAGAGCAGCGTCCCGCCGATGAGGTAGGGGAGCATCCCGAGGGCGAAGGTGAGCGCGCTCAGGAGCGGTGATCCGGTGAGTGAGTAGACGAGGACGGTGAGCGCGACCTCGCTGACGACGACGCCGAGCAGGGAGAGGGAGTGGGCGACGAAGACGGTGCGGAACTCGCGGACGGCGAAGACCCGGCCGTAGCCGGTGGGTTTCCCTTCGGGCATGTCCGCACCCTGCACGCGCGCGTGCCGCTCGCCCTAGAGTTTCGGTTCCGGGCGAATCTTGTGGGGAGGGGGCCTGCGGGGGTGCCGTATCACCTGCATTTCGGGCAGGACGACCTGCTGCGCTGCCGGTTCGCGATCTCGCCGCTGTGGGAGACGCAGGAGGCCGTACGCACGCTCAAGCGACCGGAGCGGCACGGCTATCACGCGGGCTGGCTGCGGCGGATCCGGGAGGCGGGTGCCCGGCTCGACCTCGCGTCGGTGTGGCTCCTGATGCCGCGCCGCGGGCACTCCCCCGACTTCCTGGGGCCGCCGCCGATCGGTCCGGCCGCCACCTTCGACGAGGAGATCGCGGCGGTGCGGGCGACGGACCCGGAGGCGGCGCGGGACGACATCGAGCGCGCCCTGGTCTGCACGCCCGGCGCGGCGGACACGGAGCTGGGCCGGGCGCTGGTCGCCGATCCGGCGCGTGCCGTGCGGGAGTTGTCGGATGCCATGGAGGCCGCCTGGCGCACGCTGGTCGAGCCGGAGTGGCCGCGCCTGCGCACGCTCCTGGAGGCCGATGTGGCCTTCCATTCCCGGCGCCTCGCCGAGGTCGGACTCGGCGGGCTCCTGGGCGAGCTGGACCCGCGGCTCAGCTGGGACGCGGGGACGCTCGCCGTGGACTGGAACGGCGAGCACGTGCGCGATCTGCGGGGCGCGGGCCTGGTCCTGATGCCGTCCGTCTTCACCTGGCCCGACGTGGTCGGCGGCCACGACCCGCCCTGGCAGCCGACCATCGCGTACCCGGCGCGCGGCATCGGCGGTCTGTGGGCCGAGCCCACGGAACGGACCTCGCAGGCGCTGGTACGGCTGCTCGGGCGGGGCCGGGCGGCGGTGCTGGCCGCGCTCACCGAACCGGCCACCACCTCGGCCCTCGCCCGGCGCCTGGACCTCGCCCCGTCCTCGGTCTCCGTGCACCTGGGCACGTTGCGCGACGCGGGACTTCTGGTCTCGCGGCGGTACGGGCATCAGGTCCTGTACGAGCGGACTCCGCTCGGCATGGCGCTGGTGAGCGGCGGCTGAACCTGCCGGGGGCGGGTCCGGTTCTTTGGGCCCGCGTCCGCTTCCTGGGCCCGCGTCCGGTCCCTTGGGCGCGCGTTCGGTGTCGTAACCAGGGTGAATTGCACGGACATGTAACGATTGCCGTGTCGTCACCGTCGCCCAAGGGGTCTGGATGCACCGGCTGCTCCGTACGTTCACGGCATTCACGGCCCTCGCGGCCCTCGGCCTCACGGGCTGCTCGTCCGGCTCGGGGTCCGGCTCCGGTTCCGGCAAGGAGAAGCCGGCCGCGTCCTCCCCCGCCGAGGGGCGGGCCGCCGAGAGCGCCTTCTGGGTCGACCCGGAGAGCGCCGCCGCCCGACAGGTCAGGCAGTGGGAGCAGGAGGGCCGCACCCAGGACGCCGACGCGCTCAAGCGGATCTCCGAGCAGCCGATGGCGGTCTGGCCCGCGGGCGACGACCCGGCCCCCGACATCAAGGCCGCCACGGACGGCGCCGCGCAGGCCGGCCGCACCGCCGTGCTCGTCGCGTACAACATCCCGCACCGCGACTGCGGCCAGCACTCGGCGGGCGGCGCGCACAGCTCGGAGTTCTACCGGCAGTGGATCGACCGGTTCGCGGGGACCATCGGCGGCAGCCGGGCGCTGGTCGTCCTGGAGCCGGACGCGATCCCGCACATCGTGGACGGCTGCACGCCCGCCGAGTACCACGCCGACCGTTACCAGCTGCTCTCCGAGGCGATCGAGCGGCTGAAGCGGCAGCCGAACGTCAAGGTCTATCTGGACGCGGGCAACCCCGGCTGGATCGCCCAGTCGGGCAAGCTCGCCGAACCGCTCACGCAGGCCGGGATCGCGCGGGCCGACGGCTTCTCGCTGAACGTCTCCAACTTCCAGAGCGACGACACGATCAAGGCGTACGGCCGCAGCCTCTCGGGGGTCGTCGGCGGCAAGCACTTCGTGATGGACACCAGCCGCAACGGCAAGGGGCCGCTGGCGGGCGACCGCGCGGACGCCTGGTGCAATCCGCCGGGGCGCGGCCTCGGCACGCCGCCCACGGACAAGACGGGCGACGCCCTGCTCGACGCCGTGCTGTGGATCAAGCGGCCCGGCGACTCGGACGGACCGTGCCGGGGCGGCCCGGCGGCGGGCCAGTGGTGGCCGGACTACGCGCTGGGTCTCGCGCGCAACGCGAAGGCCGCCTGACCGAGCCACCGCGCCCTATGCGGGCTGCTTCACATGGATCCACTTCGCCTCGGACGACGTGCCGTTCGCGTCCGTCACGAAGAGCATGTACCAGCCCGGCGGCACAAGGGCGGTGTCGCCCCTGGGGATGTCCACCGTCACGGACCCCTTGCCCTTGGTGAGACCCAGGGCGATCGACCGCTGCTCGACGTCCGTCGTGTGGGTCACCGCGCTGGGCCGCATCAGCCGGGCCGAGGTGATCTTCGCGGCGTCGTCGGTACGGAACGTCGCGCGGCCGTTGGCGGCGAGCAGCTCCGGGCCGTCGCCGAGCACGGGGCGGTCCTTGCCCGCCTTGTGCAGGGTGGGCGGCGTGAAGACCTCCATGCGCTGCTCGAAGTGGCCGAGCTTGGTGTTCTCCTGGTTGTCGAAGAGCGGGTCGGAGCCGAAGGTGACGACGCGCCCGTCGGGAAGCAGCAGCGCCTCGGAGTGGTAGTTGCGGCCCACCTTGGGTGACGCCGCCTCGCGGAAGGCGTTGGTCTTGGGGTCGTAGAACTGCGCCTTGAGGATGTTGCTGGCGCCGCGCCCCCGGTAGTCCGTGGAGCCGTTGGACGTGAACACCGAGTCGTCCGGCATGATCACGCTGTTCAAGTAGCGGGTGCCCTGCGGGAGTTGGGGCCCGGTCTTGAAGACGGGGCTGTCCTTCTTGAGGTCGACGACGGCGGTGCGCCGGGTCGCCTTCTCGGACTCGCCGACGCCTCCGCCGCCGAGGATCATCACCTTCTGGTCCTGCGCCGGGGGCAGCAGGACAGAGGCGGAGGTCTCGGTCTGGTCGAGGTCGGTCAGGCCCGGGATCTTCTGGAACTTGTTCGTCTTCAGATCCCAAAGACCCGGGTCACGGCCCTTGTCGGCGGGGCCGTAGCCCGCGTTCGAGGCCGGGTAGAAGAGCTTGCCGCCCTTGGTGAGGAAGAGCGCGGGGTAGGTCGGGAAGTAGCGCTTGGGGCCGTCGGTCCACTTCTTGGTCTTCGGGTCGTAGATCTCGTTGTCGCCCGGATCGATCATGCCGACGTCGTCGAGCCCGGAGACCGCGAGCACCTTCCCGTCATCAAGACCGACGAGCGTGGGGTACCAGCGGGCCTTCTCCATCGGCTCGACGGGGAGGTACTTCTCGGCCTTCGGGTCGAACTCGTAGGCCGCCTTGATCCCCTGGAAGTCCTGCTTGTCCATGGTGATCTTCTCGGCGATCCCGTAGGCGTTGTCCGCGTCCTTGCCGGTGAGCCCCTCGATCTCGTACTGCGCGGACTTCTCGGCGACGGACAGCTTGCCCGCCTTGACGGCCTCCACGAAGACGCGTGCCTCGCTGGCCTTGACCTTCGTCTTCCAGGGCTGCATCACACCGGACTTGGAGTACGTGATCTCGAAGTCCCGCTCGGCGGGCGGGACCTTGACGTCGAACCTGCTCACGTACTCGACGCCGGAGGGCGAGCGGAACCGGGTGCCCTTCTTCAGGGTGAGCGGCTTGTCGGGGTTCTCGTTCTTGACCCGCATGCCGCCGCCGGCCCGGTCGATCTCGCCGTCGAGAAGCTCGTAGCGCGCCGTGCCACCGGCCACCAACAGCCGCCCGTCGGGGAGTTGGGCATGCCCGGAGCAGAAGAAGTCCTCCGGGGTGGCGATCTTCTTGAAGGTGTCCGTCTTCGGATCCCAGAGGATCGTGTCGAACGACCCGGCGTCGAACTTCTTCTGCTCGTTCCCCGAGCCCGCGACGATCAGGACCTTGCCGGTGTGCAGGAGCGCGGCGTGGATGGCGTTGGTGCGGTACTCCTCGGGGATGCCGATCTGCTTCCAGGAGCCGTACTTCGCCTTGTAACCGGGCTGGGCGATCTTGTACTCGTAGTACTTCTCCTCGGCGAAGGAGACCGCCGCGGGGGCGTTGAGTCCGACGAGCAGCGCGCCCGCGCCGACGCCGAGGAGCGTCTTCTTCGTCCGCTTCGAGGGCCGGTAGGCCATGGGTCAGTTCCCTCCTGTCGTCGTACCGGTGGCGAACGCCGGCTCCGGGTCGCCGTCCGCGCCGTTGGCGCCGCCCGCGAGGCCTTCGGCGTCCTCCCGGCCGAGCCGCCGCGCCTTCTGCCGGGCCTCCTTGCGGACCTTGCGGTCCTTGCGCTCGCCGAACAGCGTGTAGCTCCAGATCGCGACCGGGGCGAGCGAGATGACCATCGCCAGTACGGCCCAGGTCCGCATGGCCACATGGGTATGACCGAGCACGAACGAGGCGACCAGGGAACTGGCGAGCACCGCCGCCCAGAAGAGATGGATACGGAAGGTGAGCACCCGGTCCGGGCTGGCGTCGCCGCCCTTGGGGGTGACGACGAAGCGGCTGGGGCGGCGCAGGAGGGCGGCGCCGAGGGACTTGGCGTAGATGGGCGCGGAGAGCGCGGACATCGCCATGCCGGCGAGTCCTCCGGAGCCCTCGGGTTCGTGCGGCGAGACGTTGTGCCGCCGGTTCCAGAGATACAGACCGATCTGGAGCGCGGCCGCGTCGCTGTAGAGCATCAGCCAGACGGATGCGGCGACCTGGGTACCGCTGGCCCCGAACCAGAGGAACAGCACGCAACTCAGCACACCGAGGAGCCAGTTGACGGCCGTCATCGGGTAGTAGACGAGCATCATCGTGTACGAGAAGAGCCGGCCGGGCGGCATCGTGAACGGTGCCTTCCAGTACTGCTTGAACAGCGTCTCGTACGTCCCGCGCGACCAGCGCATCTGCTGGGTGAAGAAGTCCGTCCAGGAGGCGGGCCCTTCACCGACGGCGAGCACGTCGGGCGTGTAGACGGACCGCCAGTGGTGACGCGTGACCGGGTTCTTGTGCCGATGCAGCTCAAAGCCGGTGGCCATGTCCTCGGTGATCGAGTCGTACAGGCCGCCGATCTGGCGGAGCGCCTGGATGCGTACGACGTTGTTGGTGCCGACGAACATGGGGGCGCGGTAGCGGTTGCCGGCGCGCTGGATCAGGGCGTGGAAGAGGAATTGCTGGGACTCGGCGGCTTTGGTGACGGGGGTGTCGTAGTTCCCGTAGACCTGCGGCCCGACGACGAAGGCGACATCCGGATCCCGAAAATAACCCATCATCCTTTCCAGGAAGTTGGGCAGCGGAACATGATCGGTGTCGACGGAGGCGAAGAAGTCGTAGTCCCCGCCGTGCATCGCGAGCCAGGCGTTGTAGTTGCCGTGCTTGGTGCGGGCCTTGTGGACGCCCTTGTCGCGGTTCCACTCGGGCACTCCGTTGCGGGTGAAGTGCCGGACGCCGAGCTCCGTGCAGAGCGCCTTGGCGTCTTCGTCGTCGCCCTCGTCGAGGAGCCAGACGTCGAGCGGCCCCGTGTGACGTATCCGGACCGCCCCTTCGAGGGTGGCGCGGACCATGCTGAGGGGTTCCTTGCCCGGTACGTACGTCGTGAGGAAGGCGACCCGGGTGCCGGGCTCGGGGGTGACGGGTACCGGGTCCCTAGCCACCATCGTCGCGTGGGCGATCGATATGACATTGACGAGCATGAACAGCTCGATGAGGCCGATCGCCACGAGCATCGTGATGTCGAGGCCGATGAGCCAGCGGTCGCCGCCCTCGCGTTCCGTCCAGTGCGTCGGCCAGACCAGGTAGACGAGGAGCAGGCCGGTGAGGACGGGGGCGAGCGTCATCAGCAGGACGGCTCGTATTCGGTGCGGCTCACGGGAGAGGAGCTTGGTGTACTGCACCCGATAGCTGCCGTCGGCGGCCGGCTCGGTGAGCGGACCGGCGAGCGTGCTGTGGGTGTCGTATTCGTAGCCCTCCGGCTGCCGCACAGCGCCCTCCAGGTTCTGGTTCTGATGATCCAGGTCAGCCACGAATGTGCTGATACCCACACAAAAGGTGAGTTTCCCCGGCGTGTCGAACCGGATACGTCCGTGCGAGGGGTTTTACGGGACGGGGTTTTGCTGGGGTTGCGGGGTGAGGGGTCTTGGGGGCGGGGGTGCGGGGGCTTGGGGGGAGCGGGGAAGGTGCGGGGGTTTCGGCGGCGGGGGGTGCGGGATCTTCGGCGGTGGGGGGTGCGGGGTTTTCGGTGGCGGGGGGTGCGGGATTTTCGGTGGCGGGGGGGGCGGGGTCTTGAGGCGGGGAGGTGCGGGGCCTTCGGGGCGGTGGTGCGGGGCCTTGAGGCGGGGAGGTGCAGGGCCTACGGGGCGCTGAGGTACGGGACCTTGAGGCGGAGAGGTGCAGGGCCTTCGGGGCGGTGGTGCGGGATCTTGAGGCGGAGAGGGTGCGGTTTGTGCGGTGCCGCCACTGCCCCCGCCCATGGCCGCGCCGCCGTGAGCAGACAGACCCCACCTCCCCCGCCCGCCACTGCCTCGCCGCTGCCTCGCCGCTGCCTCGCCGCGAGCAGCCAAGCCTCCACCCTCCCTCTCCCCCTCCCATCTGATGCCCCCTGGCTGTGGGCAGGCAGCCCCCGGAGCCGCCCGCCCCCTTGCTGTGGGCAGGCGTTCCGCAGGGCGGAACGGGTGGGCACAGCCCTCATGCCGGATCAGGCACGCAGCAAGGGCCGGGGTAGGGGCGGCTGCTTTGAGTCGCCCGGTGCCTTCGATGGTGGCCGGGGCCGCCCGGCTTCTGCGGAGTGTGGCGGTTCCGGCGCCCCTGTAAAGGGCGCTTCGCTGCGCTACGCGTCGGCTTCGCCGATTCCGCTTGCGCTCCACCCTTGACAGGCCCACCTCCACCGCAGTGACCCTTTTGACCGGGCGGCCAGGGGAGGGGACTCACGGGAGGGACCGGTCCGGTGCCCGGTCTTCATGCCGGGTGCGGACTGGTTCGTTTCAGTCTCGGTCACACAGAAGGGCGGGACCCGACAGGCCGGCTCCGCCCCGGTGGCGGTGCCGGGTCGTCGTGCCGTCTGCGGACTGGTTCGGTGCAGCTCGGTCACGTGATGAGGCACGGCCCGACAGACCGGCTCAGCTCCGGGGCATGGGCCGGGCGGTCTCGCCGTCTGCGGACTGGTCCGGCACAGCTCGCCACTCGGCGAAGGTGCAGGTCGGCACGCGGCAAGGGTGCCCGTCGACCGCCGGAGGGCGGGCGGGACTCCTGAGGGACACATGGGAGTTGGCCAGCGAGGGGCGACGGACCCGCCGAAGGGGCACCGCAGGAAAGTCCCAGCGACACGCCGCAAATGGGGCCTATCCGTGGGACTTTCCCGGATCCCACCCCCAACACCCCCTCCCCACACCCCAAATGCCCTATATGGAAGAGCGAGGGGAGCGGCCCGGGAAGACAGCGTGACCACCCCAGTCACACACGCCCCAACCCCCTCCCCTTCATCGCCACCACCCGACCCAAGGTCGGTCGGACGCCCGTCAGACCCAGCCTCACCGCGTGGCCGAGCTGCACCGAACCAGTCCGCAGACGGCGCGACGGCCTGACCCTGCCACCGGGGCGGAGCCGGCCTGTCGGGCGGCCCCTCCCCGCCTGACCGAGCCGCTCCGAACTAGTCCGCACCCGGCATGAAGACCGAACCGCCTGCCGGTCCCTCCCGTGAGTCCCCTCCCCTGGCCGCCCGGTCAAGAAGGTCTCTGCGGTGGAGG
>NZ_JBITGM010000008.1:104064-435659 GCF_044457025.1 Streptomyces sp. NPDC050658 | reverse complement strand
GTGATCGGCACGCCGGCGGGAAGACCCTCCAGCGTCGCCACAAGTGCGGGTCCGTGGGACTCGCCCGCGGTCAGCCAACGCAACCTGCTCAACGGTGCTCCTCATGCTCGCGCCTGGAACTGCGTGGCGCGACCGGGTGCGCGGCCCTGGCCCGCCACACCCGATCCTCCCACGCCGGAGCGGTTGACCCGGCCCCCGGTCCATAACGCGGACGGCATATGTCAGGTCTGGGGCTCCGCGACCAGCTCCCGGCGCGCGGCACGGGACCTCGATCGCTTGACGACCCACACGGTGACGACGGCGGCCGGCACAAGGCCGTAGATCGTCAACTGCAGCCAGAACGGCAGGAACCGGAGCAGCAGGAGCCGGACCAGCAGCTCGAACACGAGGTCGGCCCGGCCACCCGAAGCCAGCGTCATCCCGCTCGTCCGCCGAGCGCCTGCTCCCCCGCCTTGCGCATGACGTCGAGCGGCGCGGGAGCGCACCCCGTCATCTGCTCGACCTGCAGCACCGCCTGGTGCACGAGCAGGTCGAGGCCGCTGACGACCGCCCCGCCGTACGCCGACCAGCGGGCCGCGAGCGCGGTGGGCCATGGGTCGTACAGCACGTCGAAGAGGGTCGCGGGACGCTCGGGCACGGCGCCCGACAGCGCGTCCGTGGTGCCCGCCGGGGTCGTGGCGATCACCAGCGGCGCGGTCAGCGCCTGCTCGGCGTCCGCCCAGTCCGCCGTACGCACCTCCACGTCGAGGCGCTCGCCCCACTGCCGCATCTCCGCGGCGCGGGCCTCACTGCGTACGTAGGCGACGACCTCGCCGGTGCAGATCCGCGCGAGCGCGGCGAGCGCGGACGAGGCGGTGGCGCCGGCACCGAGGATCGCGGCCGTCTCGACCTCCTCGATGCCGCGTTCGCGCAGGGCGGCGACGATGCCGGGGATGTCGGTGTTGTCGCCGACGCGGCGGCCGTCCTCCTTGAAGACGACGGTGTTGACGGCCTCCACGGAGGCGGCGGTCTCGCTGACCTCGTCGAGCAGCGGGATCACCGCGCGCTTGAGCGGCATGGTCAGCGAGAGCCCGGCCCACTCGGGACCGAGCCCCTCGACGAAGCCGGGCAGAGCGGCCTCGTCGACGTCGAACAGGTCGTACGCCCAGTCGACAAGCCCCAGCTCCCCATATGCGGCGCGGTGCAGCACCGGGGAGAGGGAGTGGGCGATCGGGGAGCCCAGAACTGCGGCGCGGCGGCTGCCGCCGTGTTCAGTCGCCATTCTTCTGCCGTTCATTGAATTCCGCGACCAGCTTCTCGTGCTCGGACAGCGTCTTGGTGAACTGGGTCTTCTTTCCGTCGACGGAGATGAAGAACATCCAGCCGCCGCCGTCCGGATCCACGGTGGCCTTCAGCGCATCATCGCCCGGGTTGCCGATCGGCCCCGGCGGAAGGCCCTTGTGGTAGTAGGTGTTGTACGGGTCAGGATCGCTCCGGATCTTCGAGATCGGGATATTGATCTCGCTCTGGCCCTTGAGGTAGTTGTACGTCGAGTCGAATTCAAGCTTCTGGTTGGTGACCGTGTTCGACACCTTGAGGCGGTTGTAGACGACCGCCGCCATCTTCTTGAAGTCGTCGTGCGTCATGCCCTCGGCCTGCACGAGGCTCGCCACCGTGAGGACCTGCAGCGGGTCCTTCAACTGCAGCGCGTCGGCCTTCGACTTGAGGCCCAACTCGTCGTACTTCTCGCTGGCTTGGGCGACCATCTTCTTGAGTACGTCCTCGGGCTTCTGGCCCTTGGCGACCGGATAGCTCGACGGATACAGGAAGCCTTCGAGCGGGTCCTTGATGTCCTTGCCCGTGTTCGCCCAGTCCGGAAGTCCGAGACTCTTCCATTCCTTCTTGGCGATGTCCGCAGTCGTACCCTTGTCAAGATCCAGCCGGGTATCGATCTGCTTGTAGACCCAAGCATTCCGCCTGCCCTCAGGAATAATGAGGTTGTTCCGGCTCTTGGGGCTCAGCATCAATTCGACGGCACTCTTCGCCGACATTTCCTTCTTCAGGACATAGACGCCGGCCTGAATCGACTCGCCCTTGGGATTCTGCGCCTGCGCGGACACGAACGCGTCCACGCTCTTGACGACCCCCGCGTCCTTCAGCTTCTGGCCGATCACATATCCGCCGGAACCCTTGGGAATGTCGACCGTGGCCGTGCCGGTTCCCTCGCCCGCGTAATCCGGCGACGTACCGAAACGGTCCTGGTAGAACTGGTAGCCGAAATAGCCGACGCCGCCCAGACCGCCGGCGAACACCAGCGTCACGACCAGGCAGGCGCAGCCGCTGCGGCGCTTCTTCGGCTTCTTGCCGCCCCGGCCACCGCGACGGTCCCCGCGACCGCCCTTGCGGCCCGGCTCGTCGTCGTACTCGTCGTCTTCATCGTCGGCGCCGTCCGCGAAGAACGCGTGCTCGCCCTGATCGGGGCCCGGATCCCAGTCCGGCTCCGGCTCGGGGGCGGGGCGGCGGCGGTGCGGCGGCTCCGGCGGCGGGTAGGCGTCGGGGGTGCCGTAGTAGTCGGCGCTCTCCCCGGTGTAGCCGCCCGGCTGGCCGCCATAAGGGTCGACCGGGTCGCCGCCGTAGGGGACCTGACCCTGCTGGCCGGTGTCCCAGCCGCCGTTGTACTGCTGCTGGGCGCCTGACGTGTCGTACTGCTGTTGGCCGCCGGACGTGTCGTACTGCTGTTGGCCGTAGGCCTGCTGCTGCCCCGTGCTCCAGTCGTCGTACTGGCCCTGCTGGGGGTGATGCGGCTGCTGCGGGTGGTACTGCCCCTGGCCGCCGTAGGTGGACGGGCCGCCCGCGGGCTGCTGTCCTCCCCATCCGCCGTCCCCGTACAACGGGTCCTCGGGATGCCACGGTTCGGAGCCTGGGCCCCGGCCATACTCAGTCATCGATCCCCTACATGCCGCGAGGCGGGGCCGCCGTCTGAGTCGTCGGGCAACCGTTCCGCCTCTTGATGCTGTGCGGCAGCTGTTCGAACGCCGCCGCATCGCGCGGAACGTTACCGTATCGCGATCAGATGACCACTTCGACGCCCTCGCCCGGAGCTTTACCTGACGCCCGTTCGGACTCCAGGGCCTGCTGCAAGATGATGACGGCGGCCGCCTGATCGATGACAGACCTGCCCTTTTTGGACTTCACGCCCGAGGCGCGCAGCCCCTGACTGGCCGTCACTGTGGTCATCCTCTCGTCCACCAGTCGCACCGGTACGGGTGCCACCATGCGGGCGAACTCCTGGGTGAAGGCGCGCACCTTGACGGCCGCCGGGCCCTCGCCCCCCTTGAGGGAGCGAGGGAGGCCGACGACGATCTCGATCGGCTCGTACTCGTCGACGAGCTGCTTCAACCGGCGCTGGGCGGCCGGGACGTCGCGTCCCGGCACCGTCTCCACCGGGGTGGCGAGGATCCCGTCGGGGTCGCACGAGGCGACCCCGATACGGGCGTCACCGACGTCGATGGCCAGACGCCGGCCCCTTCTCATGCCGCCAGAGGATCCAGAGGACCCGGAAGACCCAGCAGACTCGGACATCAGGCCGTCTCGGTGACGAGGCGCTCGACGGCGGCCATGGCGTCGCCGATGGCGGCCGGGTTCTGGCCGCCGCCCTGGGCGACGTCCGGCTTGCCGCCGCCACCGCCGCCGAGGGTCTTGGCCGCCGTACGGACCAGGTCGCCGGCCTTGAGGCCGCGCTCGCGGGCCGCCTCGTTGGTGGCGATGACCGTCAGCGGGCGGCCGTTGGCCGTGGTGAAGAGGGCAACGACAGCCGGACGGTCGCCGGGGATGCGGCCGCGTACGTCGAGGACCAGCTTGCGCAGGTCGTCGGCGCCCGTGCCGTCCGGGACCTGGCCGGTGACCAGGGCGACACCGCGGATGTCCTTGGCCGAGTCGACAAGACCGGCGGCGGCCGCGAGGACCTTCTCCGCGCGGAACTTCTCGATCTCCTTCTCGGCGTCCTTCAGCTTGCCGAGCATCGCGGAGACCTTCTCGGGCAGCTCCTCGGAACGGCCCTTGATCAGCTCCTGGAGCTGGGCGACGACCGTGTGCTCCTTGGCGAGGAAGTTGTACGCGTCGACGCCGACCAGGGCCTCGATGCGGCGCACGCCGGAGCCGATGGACGATTCGCCGAGCAGCTTCACCAGACCCAGCTGGGCGGTGTTGTGGACGTGCGTACCGCCGCACAGCTCCTTGGAGAAGTCGCCGATGGTGACGACGCGCACGCGCTCGCCGTACTTCTCGCCGAACTCGGCGATGGCGCCCTGCTTCTTGGCGTCGTCGATCGACATGACCTCGGCCTGCACGGCGAGTTCACGCGAGAGCACTTCGTTGATCTTCTGCTCGACATCCCGCATGACCACCGTGGGTACGGCGGACGGGGAGCCGAAGTCGAAGCGGAAACGGCCGGGCTGGTTCTCCGAACCGGCCTGGGCGGCCGTGGGGCCGAGCGCGTCGCGCAGCGCCTGGTGCGTGAGGTGCGTGGCGGAGTGGGCGCGGGCGATGGCGTTGCGGCGGTGCACGTCGATGGAGGCCCACACCTGGTCGCCGACGGTGACCTCGCCGACCTGGACGACGCCCTTGTGGACGTGCACGCCGGGCACCGGCTTCTGGACGTCGCGGATCTCGACGACCGCGCCGCTGTCGAGGCGGATGCGGCCGGAGTCGGCGATCTGGCCGCCGCCCTCGGCGTAGAACGGGGTGCGGTCGAGGACGACCTCGACCTCGTCGCCCTCGCGGGCGGCCGGGGACGAGACGCCGTCGACCAGGAGGCCCACGATCACGGCCTCGTTCTCGGTGAGGGTGTAGCCGGTGAAGTCCGTGGCCCCGGAGGCGTCGGCGATCTCGCGGTAGGCGCCGAGGTCGGCGTGGCCGGTCTTCTTGGCCATGGCGTCGGCCTTGGCCCGGTCCCGCTGCTCCTTCATCAGGCGCCGGAAGCCGGCCTCGTCGACGGAGAGGCCCTGCTCGGCGGCCATCTCCAGGGTGAGGTCGATCGGGAAGCCCCACGTGTCGTGCAGCAGGAACGCCTTGTCGCCGGAGAGGACCTTGCCGCCGGCGGCCTTGGTCTCGGTGACGGCGGTGTCGAGGATGTTCGTGCCGCCCTTGAGGGCCTTCAGGAAGGCGGCCTCTTCGGCGAGGGCGACGGTCTCGATGCGCTTGCGGTCGGTGATGAGCTCCGGGTACTGCTGGCCCATCGTGTCGATCACGACGTCGATCAGGTCCTTGACGACCGTCCCGGTGGCGCCCATCAGTCGCATGTTGCGGATGGCGCGGCGCATGATGCGGCGCAGCACATAGCCGCGGCCCTCGTTGCCGGGCGTCACACCGTCTCCGATGAGCATCACCGACGTACGCATGTGGTCGGCGACGACGCGCAGGGAGACGTCCGAGCCCTGGTCGGCGCCGTAGCGGACGCCGGTCAGCTCGGTGGCCTTGTCCATGACGACGCGGAGGGTGTCGGTCTCGTACATGTTCCGCACGTCCTGCAGGATCATGGCGAGACGTTCGAGGCCGAGGCCGGTGTCGATGTTCTTGCTGGGCAGCTCGCCGAGGATCTCGAAGTCCTCCTTCGAGGTGCCCTCGCCGCGCTCGTACTGCATGAAGACCAGGTTCCAGATCTCCACGTAGCGCTCGTCGTTGACGGCCGGGCCGCCCTCGACGCCGAACTCGGGGCCGCGGTCGTAGTTGATCTCGGAGCAGGGGCCACAGGGTCCGGGGACGCCCATGGACCAGTAGTTGTCCTTCTTGCCCAGGCGCTGGATGCGCTCGGCGGGGACGCCGACCTTCTCGCGCCAGATCGTCTCGGCCTCGTCGTCGTCCAGGTAGACCGTCACCCAGAGGCGCTCGGGGTCGAGGCCGTAGCCGCCGTCCGCCACGGAGCTGGTGAGCAGCTCCCAGGCGTACTTGATGGCGCCTTCCTTGAAGTAGTCGCCGAAGGAGAAGTTGCCGCACATCTGGAAGAACGTGCCGTGCCGGGTGGTCTTGCCGACCTCTTCGATGTCCGGCGTGCGCACGCACTTCTGCACGCTCGTGGCGCGCGAGAACTGCGGCTTGACCTCACCCAGGAAGTAGGGCTTGAAGGGCACCATGCCGGCCGGGACGAGGAGCAGAGTCGGGTCGTCCGCGATGAGCGACGCCGAAGGGACGACGGTGTGCCCGCGCTCCTCGAAGAAGCTCAGCCAGCGGCGACGAATTTCAGCCGACTCCATCAGTGGTCCTCATTCCGGTTGTACGAGAACTTCGTGTTCTCGGTGTTCGCGATGTCCTTGCCGGACTTCGTGTACTTCTTGTCGCTGTAATTCTCGATGACCGCGAAGCGCCGCTGCGCGGGCAGTTCGGCGTCGGGGTGGTGGTTCAGGCCCAGCACCTCGCCGAGTTCGGACTCGCGCTCGACCATGCCGTCCCGGACGTCGAGGGCGAAGTCCTTGAGGCGGTGCCCGGCCTCGATGGCCTTGTTCGCCGCCTGCGCGGCAAGGCTCTCGGGGGTCAGCTGCCTGAGCTTGCGGTTGACCTTGGTGGTGGCCCACACACCGGCAGCGGCGCCCGCGGTGAACCAGAACGTACGGCGGAACATCGCTGCGTCAGTCCTTCTTCCGCTTGCCCCGCCGCCGCGCGGAGGGGATCGTGCGCCCCACGATCACGGTACGTCGGGCGGGTGCCGGGGGCACATTGTCTGCTTCCGGGCCGGCCTTGCGGCCCAGGGCCCGGCGCACTCCGTAGCCGAACGCCGCGACCTTGACGAGCGGGCCGCCGAAGGTGGAGGCCACCGTGGTGGAGAGCGCGGAGGCGTTCGACGTGACTTCCTGGACGTCGGAGGCGATGGCGTCGACCCGGTCGATCTGGGTCTGCGCGGAGCGCACCGCGGTGGAGGCGTCCGCGAGGAGCGGGACGGCCTGCTCGGTCACTTCCGCGACGAGCTTGGTGGTCGCCCTGAGCGTCTGCGCCAGCCTCACCAGCACCACGGCCAGGAAGGAGACCAGGATCGCCCAGAAGACGGCCACGAGAATCCCGGCCACCTCTCCACCGGACACTGTGCACCGCTCCCTGAACATCGGCCCTGAACATCGAAAAGTCGTCCCCCGACCCTATCGCGCCGGGGCGACGGCTCCGCACCGCATTACCGCGTACGGCCAAGGGAGTTGCCCGCACTGATTGTACCGACCGCGTACGGATGAGTACGCTCCGTATCTCATGCGACGCGATCAGCGCCCGGGCGACGGCCGAACCGATTCCCCAGCCCCTCCGGTCGGCACCGGCAACCTCCCCCTCGAGCTCAATGCCTTCGTCGGGCGGTCGGCCGAACTCACGGATCTCGCCTCGGCGTTGACGGCCGGACGGCTGGTCACGGTGACCGGCGTCGGCGGTGTCGGCAAGTCCCGGCTCGCCTTGCGGGCCGCCGCCGGCCAAGCCCCGCGTGACGGCGCCTGGCTGGTGGAGCTCGCCGCGGTGCGCGACCCGGATCTCGTGGAGCACGCGGTCGCGGACGCGCTGCGGCTCACGGACCACACGCACCGGGCGCCGCGCCAGGTGCTCGTCGACCATCTCGCCGGGCGGGAGGTCCTGCTGGTCCTGGACGGGTACGAGCATCTGGTGGACGCCTGCGCCTCGCTGGTGCGGGAGCTCCTGGTGCGCTCCCCCGGCCTGCGGGTCCTCGCGGTGGGACGCCGGCCGCTGGAGACGAGCGGCGAGCGGATCTTCCCGCTGGCGCCGCTGCCCGCCGAGGACGCCGCCGCGCTCTTCGCGGACCGGGCGGCGGCGGGTCTGCCCGGCTTCGCTCTTGACGAGGAGAACGACGCCGAGGTGGCCGAGGTGTGCCGCCGCCTCGACGGCATCCCGCTGGCCGTCGAGCTGGCCGCGGGGCGGCTGCGGTCGCTCTCCCCCGCTCAGCTGCTCGACCGGCTCGACGACCGCTTCGGCCTGCTGACGGGCGGCCGGCGGGACGCGCCGCCGCGGCACCAGACGCTGCGTACGGCGATCGGCTGGAGCCATGAGCTGTGCACCGCGCAGGAGCGGCTGCTGTGGGCGCGGCTCTCGGTGTTCTGCGGCCCCTTCGACCTGGAGGCGGCCGAGTACATCTGCAGCGGGGACGGGCTGCGCTCCGAGGACATCCTCGACGTACTCGGTGAACTGCTCGCGCAGTCGGTGGTCACCCGCGAGGAGGGTCCGACGGGCCTGCGCCACCGCATGCTCGACACGGTGCGCGCGTACGGCGCGGACTGGCTGGAGGCGACGGGGGACGCCGCCCGGATGCGGCGCCGGCACCGCGACTGGTACATGGGGCTCGCCACCTGGTGCGAGCTGGACTGGTTCTCGCCCCGGCAGGCGCGGGTCGCCGCGCTCGTGGACGCCGAACTGCCCAATCTGCGGGGCGCGTTGGAGTACTGCCTGACCGAGCCGGACGAGACGCATCTGGGCCAGTACCTGGCGGGCAGCCTGTGGTTCTACTGGGTCGGCTGCGGACGCCTGGCCGAGGGCAGGCACTGGCTGGACCGGGCGCTGGAGCTGGACGGCGGCCATGACGACTCGCGGCTGAAGGCGCTGTGGGTGCTCGGCTATGTCGCGGTGCTGCAGGGCGACAAGGTCGCCGCGCTCGCCGCGCTGCAGGAGTGCAGGGACGAGGCGGAACGGACCGGCAGCGCCGTCGCGGCCGCGTACGCCGTCCATCGCATCGGCTGTCTGGCGCTGATCGACGACGACATGCCGCGGGCCGAGGCCCTGCTGCGCTCGGCCCTCGACCAGTACCGCGAGATCGGCGAGCTGAACAGCAACGTACTGATGGGCCAGGTCGAGCTGGCGATGGCGCTGGCCTTCCGGGGTGATCTCGGCGGCGCGGTCGAGCTGTGCGAGGACGTGCGCCGGGTCTGCGAGGACCACGGGGAGCGCTGGACTCTCGCGTACGCCCTGTACGTGCTCGGTTTCGCGGCCTGGACGCGCGGCGAGGCGGCGACCGCCCGTGACCTGGTGGAGCGGTGTCTGGCCCTGGACCACGCCTTCAACGATCTGCTCGGCACGGTGCTCGCGATCGAGCTGCTCGCGCTGTTCACGGTGGCGGAGGGCGATCCCGCCGAGGCGGCGGTGCTGCAGGGGGCCGCGTCGCGCATCTGGCCGTCGGTGGGCCTCGCGCTGTTCGGCTCCGACTACTTCGGCGGACCGCACGCGCTGTGCGAGTCGCAGGCCAGGGAGCTGCTGGGCGACGCGCGTTTCGAGGAGTGCCGGGAGGCCGGCACCCGGCTCAGCCCCGACGCGGCGGTGGCCCGGGCGCTCGGCACCGGCCCCGAGCACGCGAAAACCCGCCGCCTGCCCGCCCACGAGGGGCGGCCGGGCGACGGGCTGAAGCAGGGAGAGCTACGTCCGGGTCAGCGGGCGTAGTACTCGACGACGAGCTGCTCGTCGCAGATCACGGGGATCTCCTTGCGGTTCGGGTCACGGTCCAGGCGGAAGGCCAGGGCCTTCAGGTTGACCTGGAGGTAACGCGGGGTCTCACCGTCGGGGGCGAAGCCACCCTCACGCGCGACCTGGAACAGCGGCTTCTCGCGGCTGCGCTCGCGGACCATCACGACGTCGTCGGGACGGACGCGGAACGACGGCTTGTCGACCTTGCCGCCGTTGACCTCGATGTGGCCGTGGCTGACCATCTGGCGGGCCTGGTAGATCGTGCGGGCGATGCCCGAACGCAGAACCAGGGCGTCGAGACGACGCTCCAGCTCGATGACCAGGGCCTCACCGGTCTTGCCTTCGGCCTTCTTGGCGCGGTCGTAGGCACGGGCCATCTGCTTCTCGCTGATGTCGTACTGCGCGCGCAGACGCTGCTTCTCGAGCAGACGGACCTTGTAGTCCGAGTTCTGCTTGCGCCCACGGCCGTGCTCGCCCGGCGGGTAGGGACGGGCCTCGAAGTACTTGACGGCCTTCGGGGTCAGCGCGATGCCGAGGGCACGCGACTTCTTGACCTTGGGGCGGGACTGGTTCGGCATGAACCAACCTCTCTGTTCTCTGTGAATACGGCTTCACCAGGGTTAAGGGAGGTCGCAATCCGCAGCCTGGGAAACCCATCGGATCCGGTGGTTCTGGACCCGGCGGGCAGCCGCTCCCTGGTCTGGGCACATACGTGCAGCACGCGAGTGGCCCACCGACCGGTTCTCGACGTACGAGATGGTGGTGGGCTGCCCGCGACACCTTCGACGGTGCGCGACGCTCCTGGATCCCCGCTGCCTCGCGGCGTGGGGTTCCGGCTGGATGTCCCGTTCTGGTGGTGCCGGTACGAAACCGGACACGGGACGCAGCACTGCGGGCAAGTGTACCGGGTGGGCGGGGGTGCCTCAGCCGCAGGGCCGCTGGGGGCCGCCGGCCGCTAGCCCTCGGGCTGCTCGCCCTTGAGGCGGGCGCGGACCCGCTCGACCACGTCGGCGTACCTCGCCTCCGCGCCGTACCTCGTGGGTTGGTAGTAGCGCTTGCCCTCGATGGTGTCCGGCGCGTACTGCTGGGCCGCGATGCCGCCCGGCACGTCGTGCGGGTACACATAGCCCTGGGCGTGGCCGAGCTTGGCCGCTCCCTTGTAGTGGCCGTCGCGCAGGTGGGGCGGGACGGGTCCGGCGAGGCCGCCGCGGACGTCGGCCTGGGCCTGCTGGATCGCGATCGTCGCCGCGTTCGACTTCGGGGCGAGCGCGAGGGCGATCGTCGCGTGGCTGAGGGTGAGCGCGGCCTCCGGGAAGCCGATCATGGCGACGGCCTGGGCGGCGGCGACGGCCGTGGGCAGGGCCGTCGGGTCGGCGAGGCCGATGTCCTCGCTCGCGGAGATCATCAGGCGGCGGGCGATGAAGCGGGGGTCCTCACCCGCCTCGATCATGCGGGCCAGATAGTGCAGCGCCGCGTCCACGTCCGAGCCGCGGATGGACTTGATCAGGGCGCTCGCCACGTCGTAGTGCTGGTCGCCGTCCCGGTCGTACTTCACGGCCGCCCGGTCGACGGACTCCTCCAGGGTCTGGAGGGTGATCTCCTTCTCGCCCTTGGCGAGGGCCGAACCGGCGCCCGCCTCCAGGGCTGTGAGCGCGCGCCGGGCGTCGCCGCCCGCGATGCGCAGGAGGTGCTCCTCCGCCTCGTCGGGCAGCGTGACCGCGCCGCCCAGGCCCCGCTCCTCTTCGAGGGCGCGCCGCAGGAGTCCGCGCAGGTCGTCGTCCGTGAGCGGTTCGAGGGTCAGGAGCAGGGAGCGGGACAGGAGCGGGGAGATGATCGAGAAGTACGGGTTCTCGGTGGTCGCCGCGATCAGCGTCACCCAGCGGTTCTCGACGGCCGGAAGGAGCGAGTCCTGCTGGGCCTTGCTGAAGCGGTGGATCTCGTCGAGGAAGAGGACGGTCTCCTTGCCGTGGCCGCCCATCGCGCGGCGCGCGCCGTCGATGACCGCGCGGACCTCCTTGACGCCGGCGGTGATCGCGGAGAGCTCCACGAAGCGCTTGTTCGTCGCCTTCGAGACCACGTACGCGAGAGTCGTCTTGCCGATGCCGGGCGGGCCCCAGAGGAAGACGGACGAGGGTCCTGCCGGTCCGCCGCCGCCCTCGCCCACCAGCCTGCGCAGGGGCGAGCCCGGCTTCAGGAGGTGCTGCTGGCCGACGACTTCCTCGAGGGTGCGCGGGCGCATCCGGACGGCCAGGGGACTTGCGGACGGGTCCTTCTCCTGGCGGTCCTCGGCGGCTGCGGTGAACAGGTCGGGCTCCACGTCCAGAACCCTATGTCACCCCACTGACAATCCTTCCGGGCCCCGGAATCAGGCCCAGAGGTCCGCGCCCCATCGCGTGAGGATCAGCATGGCGATGACGCCGGTGTGCATGACCGGCAGGGCCCAGGTGAAGTCCTCCAGGAAGCTCTTCACGGGGCGCGGCGCGGGCAGGAAACCGCTGCGGACGTTGAACGACGTGACGTACCAGAACATCAGGAGCGTGGCGACCCAGGCCAGGCAGCACCACAGGCAGAGCGCGTTGATGTGGTACAGCGACTGGATCATCAGCCACGTGCAGAATCCGACGCCGAAGAGCATGCCCGTGTTGAGGGTCAGCCAGTACCAGCGCGGGAAGCGGGCGCGGGCGAGCAGGCTCATGCCGACGCAGATCACGACGGCGTAGGTGACGAGGCCCAGCATCGGGTTGGGGAACCCGAAGGCCTCGGCCTGCTCGCTCTTCATGATGCTGCCGCAGGCGACGATGGGGTTGATGCTGCAGCCCGGCGTGAAGTTCGGGTCCTTCAGGAGCTCGAACTTGTCGATGGTGATCACCCAGGAGGCGAGCAGGCCGGCCGCACCCGTGATCACCAGGAGCAGGGCTAGCGCACGGCTCCCGCCGACGGCACCCGGAGCGTCCTTCGGCTCCGTCCCGTCCACGGCATCGTCCTTCGCTGACATCGTTTTGCTCATCACGCCGTTCCGTCGCTCGTGAGTGGCCTGCGGGCACGCACATTGTGCCGCACTCGACCGGCTGTCCACCGTTCGATGGACATAAGGAAGATGGGCATAAGGAGGTACGCGGGCGGGCCCCCAGGCGTTCGAAGAGGCCCGCCGCGCGCTTCGCCTCAGCCCAGTCGTGCCTTCAGCTCTCCCACCAGCTCGTCCACCGCGACGGCGGTCTGCTCGCCGGACTCCATGTCCTTCAGCTGGACGACGCCCTCGGCGAGGTCGCGCTCGCCGGCCACGACCGTGAACCGCGCGCCACTGCGGTTCGCGTTCTTCATGGCTCCCTTCAGGCCCTTCCCGCCGTACGAGAAGTCCGCCGCGACGCCCGCCCGACGCAGCTCCGTCACCTTGGAGAAGAGCACCCGGCGCGCCTCGTCGCCCAGCGGCACCGCGAACACGCTGGTCGCCGAGGGCAGTTCGAGCTCGACGCCCTCCGCCTCCAGGGCGAGCACCGTGCGGTCCACGCCGAGCGCCCAGCCGACGGACGGCAGCGAGGGACCGCCGATCATCTCGGACAGGCCGTCGTAGCGGCCGCCGCCGCCCACCGCGGACTGCGAGCCGAGGCCGTCGTGGACGAACTCGAAGGTCGTGCGCGTGTAGTAGTCCAGGCCGCGGACCAGCTTCGGGTCGTCCTCGTAGGCGACGCCCTCCGCGGTCAGCAGCTCCCGCACCTGCTCGTGGTACGCCTTGCACGCGTCGCACAGGTAGTCGCGCAGCATCGGGGCGCCGACCAGCTGCTTCTGGACGTCGTCGCGCTTGTCGTCCAGGACGCGCAGCGGGTTGATGTCGATACGTCGACGTGTCTCCTCGTCCAGGTCGAGCCGGCGCAGGAAGTCCTGCAGCGCGGCGCGGTAGACGGGGCGGCACTCCTTGTCGCCGAGCGAGTTCAGCAGGATGCGGAACTGCTGCAGGCCGAGCGCGCGGTACGCCTGGTCGGCCAGGATGATCAGCTCGGCGTCGAGCGCCGGGTCCTCGGCGCCGATCGCCTCGGCGCCGACCTGCGAGAAGTGCCTGTAGCGGCCCTTCTGGGGGCGCTCGTAGCGGTAGTACGAGCCCGAGTACCAGAGCTTGACCGGGAGGTTGCCCGCCTTGTGCAGGTTGGCCTCCAGGGCCGCGCGCAGCACGGACGCGGTGCCTTCGGGGCGCAGCGCCAGCTGGTCGCCGCCCTTCGTCTCGAAGGCGTACATCTCCTTGGAGACGATGTCGGTGGACTCGCCGACACCGCGCGAGAACAACTCGACGTTCTCGAAGCCGGGCGTCTCCACATAGCCGTACCCGGAGTTCCGCAGCGGCGCGGCGATCGCCTCGCGGACCGCGAGGTACTTCGCGGAGTCCGGCGGAAGCAGGTCGTAGGTGCCCTTGGGGGCCTTGAAGGTGCTCACGGGAGTTCTCTCGTCACATTCCTCGTCGGGGAGCCTCGTCGGCTCCCAGGCCGGCGGCCACCTGGCGCAGATACGGGTTGGTGGCGCGCTCACGGCCAATGGTCGTGTGCTCGTTGTGGCCGGGCAGGACCACGGTCGAGTCGTCGAGCGGCAGGCACACACGCGCCAGCGACTCGAGTATGTCGGCGTGCGATCCGCCGGGCAGGTCGGTGCGTCCGATGGAGCCGGCGAAGAGCAGGTCGCCCGAGAAGAACACCGAGGGGACCTCGGCGGACTCGGGGAGCCGGAAGGTCACCGACCCCTTCGTATGGCCCGGCGCGTGCGCGACGGAGAAGTCGAGACCGGCCAGCTTCAGCTCGGCGCCGTCGGTCAGCTCCTGCACGTCGGAGGGCTCCCCCACGGTCAGCTCGCCCATCAGCTGCGCCCCGAAGGACCGGCCGAGGGCCTTCTCCGGGTCGCTCATCATGTAGCGGTCCTCGGGGTGGATCCACGCGGGCACGTCGTGCGCCCCGCAGACCGGGACGACCGAGGCGACATGGTCGATGTGGCCATGGGTGAGGATGACCGCGACGGGCTTGAGCCGATGCTTCGCGAGTGCGTCCTCGACTCCCTGGGCGGCCTGGTGGCCCGGGTCGATGATCACGCACTCCTCGCCTGCGGCGGGGGCGACCAAGTAGCAGTTGGTGCCCCAGGCCCCGGCGGGGAACCCGGCAATGAGCACGATCGTCCTTCGTTCGTCGTCCGGCGGGGATGACCGCGCAGATCGCGGCGGGTCAGAGCCTACCGGCGCTGCCGATTCCACAGGTAACCCATATACGGTACGGGGCACACGGAGCGGTCACCCGCGCTCACCCACGCAGAGGAGAGAGAACCCGGTGGTCAGCAGCGATCAGCGGCGGCGTCAGCTCGCCCGGGAGAAGTTCTTGCGGCAGCAGCAGCGGCGGGAGACCGCGCGGCGCAGGGCGCGAATGCGCAACGCGGTGATCGCATCGGCGCTCGCGGTGGTGGTGGCCGGCGGCGCGGTGTCGTACGCGGCGGGCGCCTTCGAAGACGACGGAAAGCCGTCGGACGAGGCGGGCGCGAAGCCCACCGCCCCGGTGGACCCGTGCGAGAAGCCCGCGGGCGGCAAGGTGAAGCCGCTCAGCTTCAAGAAGGAACCGAAGCTGACGATCGACAAGTCGGCGGACTACACGATGAAGCTCGGCACGACGTGCGGCGACATCGACCTGAACCTCTCGGCGGCCAAGGCCCCGCACACGGTCAACTCCTTCGACTTCCTGGTGAACAAGGGCTACCTGGACCACACTTCGTGCCACCGGCTCACCACGGGCGGCATCTACGTCCTGCAGTGCGGCGACCCGAAGGGCACCGGCGAGGGGGGTCCCGGCTACTCGATCCCGGACGAGAACCTGAAGGACAAGAGCCTGAAGGGGAACGTGTATCCGGCGGGCACGGTGGCGATGGCCAATCAGTACAACGCCGAGAAGAAGACCGGCCGGAACTCCGGGGGCAGCCAGTTCTTCCTGGTCTACCAGGACAGTCAGCTCCCGCCCGACTACACACCGTTCGGGACCATTTCCGATTCCGGGATGAAGGTGCTCAAGAAGATCGCCAATGCCGGCGAGAGCAGCGGGCAGGGTGACGGCGCCCCGAACGCGACGGTCGTCATCGACAAGGCGTCCGTGTCGAAATCCTGACCGCCCGCGGGCAAACTTCGGTCGCGCGGGATGCGGACAGCCGCCCCGCCGGTCGCCTATGTTGGCGGTGACGAAACTGTGGACGATGCCGGGGGCCCCGAGGCCCTGCGCAGGCATCATGTGGAGGAGGCGCTGTGAGCAGCGACCCGTGGGGCCGCGTCGACGAGACGGGGACCGTGTACGTGCGCAAGGCCGACGGCAGCGAGCGTGAAGTCGGTTCGTGGAAGGCTGGATCTCCCGACGAGGCCCTTGCCTACTTCGAGCGCAAGTATGACGGTCTGGTCGTCGAGATCGGACTTCTCGAGCGCCGGGTGAAGACGACCGACCTGTCGGCCAAGGACGCCATGACCGCCGTCGACCATCTGCGCCAGCAGGTGGACGAGGCGCACGCGGTCGGCGATCTGGACGCCCTGAGCAAGCGGCTCGACAAGCTCGTCGAGACCGTCGAGGCGCGCCGCGAGGAGCGCAAGGTCCAGAAGGCCAAGCAGTCGGACGAGGCGCGGCACGCCAAGGAGGCGCTGGTCGCCGAGGCCGAGGAACTCGCCCAGAGCGAGCAGTGGCGGGCCGCGGGCGAGCGGCTGCGCGCCCTGGTGGACACGTGGAAGGGCCTGCCGCGGCTCGACCGCAAGTCGGACGACGAGCTGTGGCACCGCTTCTCGCATGCCCGCTCGGCGTTCTCCAAGCGCCGCAAGGCCCACTTCGCCTCGCTGGACGCCCAGCGCGAGGAGGCCCGCAAGACCAAGGAGCGACTGGTCGGCGAGGCCGAGGCGCTCTCCGGGTCGACCGACTGGGGTCCGACGGCCGCGCGCTACCGCGACCTGATGACCGAGTGGAAGGCCGCGGGCCGCGCCCAGCGCGAGCACGAGGACGATCTGTGGAACCGCTTCCGCGGCGCCCAGGACGTGTTCTTCGCGGCGCGCAGCGCGGTCTTCGCGGAGCGGGACGCCGAGCAGACGGAGAACCTGAAGCTGAAGGAGGAGCTGGCCGAGGAGGCCGAGAAGCTCGTCCCGGTGAAGGACCTCAAGTCGGCGCGTGCCGCCTTCCGTTCGATCAACGAGCGGTGGGAGGCCATCGGCCACGTCCCGCGCGACGCGCGGCCGAAGGTCGAGGGCCGGATGCACGCCGTGGAGCGGGCCCTCCAGGACACCGAGGAAGCCGAGTGGCGGCGGACGAACCCGGAGGCACGCGCGCGTGCCGAGGGTCTCACCGGCCAGCTGCAGGCGGCGGTGGACAAGCTGGCCGAGCAGATCGAGAAGGCGCGCGCGGCGGGCAACAACGCCAAGGCGGACAAGCTCCAGAAGGAGCTGGACGGCCGCCAGGCGCTGCTGGACCAGGCGCTGAAGGGCCTGCACGAGTTCGGCGGCTGAGGCCGGCCGAGCGGTTTTCCGCTTGCTGCGTAGAGGGGCTCCCGTACGTGATGTACGGGAGCCCCTCTGCGTAGCGGACCGGTTTACGGCCTGCGCGCCGACGTCACGCGGTACACGTCGTACACGCCCTCGACTCCCCTGACCGCCTTGAGGACGTGCCCCAGGTGCTTCGGGTCGCCCATCTCGAAGGTGAAGCGGGACGTGGCGACCCGGTCGCGGGAGGTCTGCACGGCCGCCGACAGGATGTTCACGTGCTGGTCCGAGAGGATGCGCGTGACGTCCGAGAGCAGCCGGGACCGGTCGAGCGCCTCGACCTGGATGGCGACCAGGAAGACCGACGACTGGGTGGGCGCCCACTCGACTTCCAGGATCCGCTCGGGCTCGCGCGAGAGTGACTCCACATTCACGCAGTCGCTGCGGTGAACCGATACGCCGCTGCCGCGCGTGACGAAGCCGATGATGGGGTCGCCGGGGACGGGCGTACAGCAGCGGGCCAGCTTGACCCAGACGTCCTCGACGCCCTTGACCACGACGCCCGGATCGGCGTTCGCGCGGCGCTTGCTGCGCCCGCGCGCGGGCGGCGCGCTCTCGGCGATGTCCTCGTTGGCGGCTTCCTCGCCGCCGAGCGCCTGGACGAGCTTCTGTACGACGGACTGCGCGGTGACATGTCCCTCGCCGATCGCCGCGTACAGCGAGGAGATGTCGGGATAGCGCATCTCGTGGGCGAGGGTGACCAGGGAGTCGCCGGTCAGGATCCGCTGGATCGGCAGGTTCTGCTTGCGCATGGCGCGCGCGATGGCGTCCTTGCCCTGCTCGATGGCCTCGTCGCGGCGCTCCTTGGAGAACCACGCGCGGATCTTGTTGCGCGCCCGCGGCGACTTGACGAAGCCGAGCCAGTCGCGGGACGGGCCCGCGCCGGCCGCCTTGGAGGTGAAGACCTCCACCAAGTCGCCGTTGTCCAGGGTCGATTCGAGCGGCACGAGCCGTCCGTTGACCCGCGCCCCTATGGTGCGGTGGCCGACCTCGGTGTGCACGGCGTACGAGAAGTCGACGGGGGTGGCGCCCGCCGGGAGCGCTATGACGTCGCCCTTCGGCGTGAAGACGAAGACCTCGTTGCGCGAGAGGTCGAAGCGCAGCGACTCCAGGAACTCGCTGGGGTCCTCGGTCTCCTTCTGCCAGTCCAGGAGCTGGCGCAGCCACGCCATGTCGTTGAGGTGGTCGTCCTTGCCGCCGGCCTTCTTCGGTACGTCGGTGCGCACCTTGGAGGCTCCGGCGACGGCCTCCTGCTTGTACTTCCAGTGCGCGGCGATGCCGTACTCGGCGCGGCGGTGCATGTCGAACGTACGGATCTGGAGCTCGACGGGCTTGCCGTTGGGGCCGATGACCGTCGTGTGCAGCGACTGGTACATGTTGAACTTGGGCATCGCGATGTAGTCCTTGAACCGGCCGGGGACCGGGTTCCATCGCGCGTGCACGGTGCCGAGGGCGGCGTAGCAGTCGCGGACCGTGTCGACAAGGACGCGGATACCCACCAGGTCGTAGATCTCGGCGAAGTCACGGCCTCGCACGATCATCTTCTGGTAGACGCTGTAGTAGTGCTTCGGGCGCCCGGTGACGGTGGCCTTGATGCGGGCGGCGCGCAGGTCGGCCTGGACCTCGTCGGTCACTATGGCGAGGTACTCGTCGCGCTTGGGGGCCCGCTCGGCGACGAGCCGCACGATCTCGTCGTACATCTTGGGGTAGAGGATCGCGAAGGCGAGGTCCTCCAGCTCCCACTTGATGGTGTTCATGCCCAGGCGGTGGGCGAGCGGCGCGTAGATCTCCAGGGTCTCGCGCGCCTTCTTCTCCTGCTTCTCGCGCTTGAGGTACCGCATCGTGCGCATGTTGTGCAGGCGGTCGGCGAGCTTGATGACCAGGACGCGGGGGTCCTTGGCCATCGCGACGACCATCTTGCGTACGGTCTCGGCCTGCGCGGCCTCGCCGAACTTGACCTTGTCGAGCTTGGTGACGCCGTCGACGAGCAGCGCGACCTGGTCGCCGAAGTCGCGCTTGAGGGTGTCGAGGCCGTACTCGGTGTCCTCGACGGTGTCGTGCAGCAGCCCCGCCATCAGGGTGGCCGGATCCATGCCCAGCTCGGCGAGGATCGTCGTCACGGCGAGCGGGTGCGTGATGTACGGGTCGCCGCTCTTGCGCTTCTGGCCGCGGTGCCAGCGCTCGGCGACCTGGTAGGCCTTCTCGATCTGGCGGAGCGTGGCTGTCTCGATCTTGGGGTCGTTGCTGCGCACTATCCGCAGCAGCGGCTCCAGGACCGGGTTGTACGGGTTCGAGCGCTGGACGCCGAGCCTGGCCAGGCGGGCGCGGACGCGGTTGGAGGAGCCGGAGCGCTCGTTCTTGGCCGCTGCCGGGCGGATCGTCGGGGGTGTGCCGCCCGCGGGGGGCGCGGGGCGTGGCGGCTCGGCGGGCTCGGCGGGCTTGTCGCGGCGCGCGCCGCCGCCGCCGGGCGGGCTTGGTGCGGGCCGGGGGCCGGTGGCCGCGCTGTCCGGCTGCTTCGCGGGCGCATCGCCGCGCGCGCTCCGCGCGTCCTTGGCGGGCGTCGCGTTCTTCGCGGGCGCGGCATTGGTCGCCGCCGCGCGCTCGGCCTGCTCTGCGGCCTTCGCGGCGGTGAGTGCCTTGGACTCGTCTGGCAAGAGCGCTCCCTGTGCGCGATCCGGGTCCCCCGGTCAGGCCCCGAAGAGCCCATGGTATCGATCCTGGACCTTCGGCTCGCCCTCAGCCCGTGAGACGGGTCGGGCCGGGAGAAACACCTGAGGTTCTCCACACGGCGAACCCGAGGCCTCTACGAGGGAAACACCCGAGGCGGGCGCCGGATTCCTCCGGGCCCGCCTCGGGGTGTGCGCGGTGGTGCTCAGACCGTCAGGAGAGCCTCCAGAGGCGCGCCCTCCAGGGCGGTCTCCAGCTTGGCGCGGCCGCCGAGGAAGCCGAGCTCCATGAGCACGGCCACGCCCGCGACCTGCGCGCCGGCCCGGCGGATGAGCCGCAGCGAGGCCTCGGCGGTGCCGCCGGTCGCCAGGACGTCGTCGATGACCATGACGCGGTCGTCGGCGGACAGGTCCTCGGCGTGCACCTCGATCTCGGCGCTGCCGTACTCCAGGTCGTAGGCCTGGCTGAGCGTCGCTCCGGGGAGCTTGCCCGCCTTGCGTACGGGGATGAAGCCGAGCCCGGCGCGGAGTGCGACGGGGGCGCCCAGGATGAAGCCGCGCGCCTCCAGGCCGACGATCTTCGTGGCACCGGTGCGCGCCGCGAGCTCAGCGAAGGCGTCGGTCAGCGCGGCGAACGCCACCGGGTCGGCCAGGAGCGGGGTGATGTCCTTGAACATCACGCCCGGCTCCGGGTAGTCCGCGACGTCCCGGATGCGGCTGAGCAGCAGCTCCGTGGTGGCCGTGGTCTCGGTCATCGGCGCTTCCCCGAGGGTCGGCCGCGGCCCCGGTTGCGGGACGCGGGCTGGGTGCGCGGGCCGACGACGCCCGCGGGGGCGGCGTCCTCCGGCACCTCGTCCTGCGGCTCGGCGTCGTCCGGCGCCGCGCTCTCGGCGGACTCGCCCTTGGCCGCCGCGGCGGCACGCTTGGCGAGGACGCGCTTCTTGAGCGCCTTCATCGCCGGCTCGGTCTCCTTGAGGTCGGCGACGAGCGGCGTGGCGATGAAGATCGACGAGTACGCACCGGCCGCGAGGCCGACGAACAGCGACAGCGAGATGTCGTTGAGCATGCCCGCGCCGAGGAAACCGCCACCGATGAAGAGCAGGCCAGCCACCGGGAGCAGCGCGACGACCGTGGTGTTGATCGAACGCACCAGGGTGCTGTTGATGCTGCGGTTGGCGACCTCGCTGTAGGTCCACCTGGTCTGCTTGGTGAGGTCCTTCGACTGCTCCTTCAAGCTGTCGAAGACCACGACCGTGTCGTACAGCGAGTAACCGAGGATCGTCAGCAGACCGATGATCGTGCCCTGGGTGACCTCGAAGCCGACCAGGGCGTAGACACCGACGGTGATCGTGATGTCGTGGATCAGGGCGATCAGCGCGGCCAGCGCCATCCGCCACTCGAAGGCGATCGCCAGATAGATCACCACGAGGACCATGAAGATGATCAGGCCCGTCCAGGCCTTCTGGCTGATCTGCTCACCCCAGCTGGGGCCCACGAGGTCGGCGTTGATGTCGTTGGCGGGGATGTCCATGTCCTTCGCCAGATCGGACTTGATCTGGTCGGACTTGGCCGTGTCCACACCGGCGACCTGGATGCGCAGACCGCCGGAGCCCAGCTCCTGGACGACCGCGTCGTGGCCGGACGCGTCCTCCGCGTACTTCTCCGCCTGGGAGACCGAGACGCTGGTCTTCGGCGTCGTGAAGACGGCGCCGCCCTCGAACTCGATGCCCATGTTCAGGCCGCGCACCGCGAGGCCGACGATCGCCGTGATGGTGATCAGGATCGAGATGCCGTACCAGATCTTGCGCTTGCCGACGAAGTCGTAGCCGACCTCGCCGCGGTAGAGCCTGGCGCCGAGATTGCCGAGCTTCGACATCTCACGCCTCCTTCGGGTCGACGGTGGCGGCGGGGCGGCGGGTACGGCGCAGCGGCGGCTTGGCGCCGAGGCGCTTCGGGTCGAGCCCGGACCACTTGTGGCCGTTCGCGAAGAACTTCTTGCGCGCCATGATCGTCATCAGCGGCTTGGTGAAGAAGAACACCACGACGACGTCGAGCAGCGTGGTCAGGCCGAGCGTGAACGCGAAGCCCTGGACCTTGCCGACCGTCACGATGAAGAGCACCGCGGCCGCGAGGAACGACACGAAGTCGGAGACCAGGATGGTGCGCCGGGCACGCGGCCAGGCACGCTCGACGGCGGGCCGCAGCGTGCGGCCCTCCCTGACCTCGTCCCTGACGCGTTCGAAGAACACGATGAACGAGTCGGCGGTGATACCGATCGCGACGATCGCACCACAGACGGCCGGCAGGTTCAGGGTGAAGCTGATGGCCGGGCCGAGCAGCGTCATCAGGGTGTACGTCAGGGCCGCCGAAGCCAGGAGGCTCGCGATGGCGATCAGCGAGAGGCCCCGGTAGTAGACGACCAGGTAGATGATGACGAGCGCGAGACCGATGGCGCCGGCGATCAGACCGGCGTGCAGCTGCTCGCCGCCGAGGGCCGGGCTGACGGTCGTGACGCTCTGCTCGTGGAAGGTCAGCGGCAGCGCGCCGTACGACAGGATGTTCGCGAGGTCCTGCGCCGACTCCTGGGTGAAGCTGCCGGAGATCTCGGCGTTCGAGCTCAGCGCCTGGTTGACGCTGGGGGCCGAGGCCACCTCGCCGTCCAGGACGATGGCGAACTGGTTCATCGGAGGCTGCTGCTGCGAGAGCTTGCCGGTGGTCTTCGAGAACTTCTTCGAGCCGCCGCCCGTGAACTCCATGTTGACGACCCAGGCACCGCTCTGCTGGTTGATCGCCGCCTTGGCGTCGTCGACGTCCTTGCCGTTCAGCTCGGCGGGGCCAAGGACGTACTTCTCCCACTGGCCGGCGTTGTTCTTGCCGCAGGCGATGGTCTGCTCGGAGGGCTTGACGCCGTCGCCGACCTTGCCGCGCTGCGCCTTGTCCGTGCAGTCGAGCTCGGTGAACTTCTTCTGCAGGGCGGCGGTGGCCGGGTCCGGGGTCGGAGACGCCTTGTCCTTGTCGCCGTCGTCCTTCTTGCCGTCCTTGTCCGAGGCGCCGGGCGACGGGGTCGCGTCGGCCTTCAGACCGTCGGTGACGGCACGGCCCTGGGAGCTGGGCGTCGCCGTGGGAGTCGAGGAGGGCGTCGCCTTGTCCTCGCCCTTGTCGGTCGCCTTGTCCTTGTCCTTCTCCTTGGAGGAGGAGCTGGCGGACGGATCGGGGGTGGGCTCGCCGGCGGCCACCGTCAGGACCGGACGGAAGTAGAGCTGAGCGGTCGTGCCGACCTGCTCGCGCGCCTGCTTCTCGTTCGTGCCCTTGGGGATGTTGACGATGATGTTGTCGTCGCCCTGGGTCTGCACCTCGGCCTCGGACACACCCAGACCATTGACGCGGTTGTTGATGATGCTGACCGCGGTGTTCATGTTGGTCGGGTTGATCGCGCTCTTCTTCTGGCCCGGCTCATCCTTCGCCTGGAGCGTGATGCTCGTGCCGCCGGCGAGGTCGATGCCGAGGCGAGGCGTCGTGTTCCCGGAGAGGAACATCCCTCCCGTGAGCGCCACGAGGGCGATCAGGATGAAGACCAAAGAGCGGCCCGGCTTGCCCGGGGCGCTCTGCCTTCGGCCCTTCTTAGGTGCTGCCACCTTCTCGTTCTCCCTGTCCAACCGCCCGGTCTCCGGTGCGCTGCCCCGTCACTGAGCGGGGAGTTCCCGGGTGGGCGGCCATGAAATGGTGTCGAGACCCGTCGCTGGACCCACGCACTGCGGGGGCCGTGGCAGCGCGAGCGGCGCGCCCCACGGTCCCCGGTGGTGGCTACTTCGCGTCGGACTCGCCGTCGGTCTTCTTCGGCTCGGCGTCGTCGGCCTCGGGAGCGGTGTCCGCGTCCTTCTTGCCGAGGTCGATGGGCGAGTCGTCGGAAGCGTCGGCGGGCTCGTCGGTCTCGGTCAGGGAGGAGGCGTCGTCCGGGACGATGGGGGTGTTCGACTTCAGGCTCGCGCCCTCGCCGTGGACGATGCGGTTGTACTCGTCGTCCTCGAGGACGGCGCCGACGGCGTTCTTCGCGTAAAACGCGTGCACGCCCGGAGCCACCTCAAGGAGGACCGCGTCGTCGTGAACCTCCTTGACGGTGGCGTACATGCCCCCGATCGTGCGGATGCCGGTGCCGGGCTGCATCTCGTTGCGCATCTGCGCGGCCGCCTGCTGCTTCTTCTTGGCGGACCGGGTCATCAGGAACATGGCCCCGATGAGCACGATGAACGGGAGGAGGGTCACGATATTCACGGGACGGAGTTTCCTTCGCACGACCGCGCAGGTGGGCGGCCTGATGGATGGGGGTGGGCACGCCGCCCGCAAAGGCGGCATCGGCGGAGTCTAAGCGAGTCCGCACCTAACGAACAACGCTCAGCATGGCACCGCAGTTCCTGACCCGGCGAGTACCCGCGCCGTCACGCCCCGAACAGGTCCCCTTGTCCGATTCCGCCCGCCTGGCGCGGGGGGACAAGGCCGAGATGCGCCCATGCCGCGGGCGTCGCGACGCGGCCGCGGGGCGTGCGGGCGAGCAGCCCTTCCCGTACGAGGAAGGGCTCGGCCACCTCTTCGACCGTCTCGCGCTCCTCCCCCACCGCGACGGCGAGGGTCGACAGGCCGACGGGGCCGCCGCCGAACAGCTTGAGCAGGGCTTCGAGCACGGCGCGGTCGAGGCGATCGAGACCGCGGGCGTCGACCTCGTAGACCTTGAGGGCCGCACCGGCGATGTCCCTGGTGATCGCGCCGTCCGCCTTGACCTGGGCGTAGTCGCGCACGCGGCGCAGCAGGCGGTTGGCGATACGGGGCGTGCCTCGGGAGCGGCCCGCGATCTCGGCGGCGCCGGCCGGGTCGATCTCCACGTCGAGCAGGTGCGCGGAGCGGTGGACGACCCGCTCCAGCTCGGCCGGTTCGTAGAACTCCATGTGGGCGGTGAAGCCGAAGCGGTCGCGCAGCGGCGGCGGCAGCAGGCCCGCGCGTGTGGTGGCGCCGACCAGGGTGAAGGGCGGCAGTTCGAGCGGGATGGCGGTGGCGCCGGGGCCCTTGCCGACGATGACGTCGACGCGGAAGTCCTCCATCGCCATGTAGAGCATCTCCTCGGCGGGCCGGGACATCCGGTGGATCTCGTCGAGGAAGAGGACCTCGCCCTCCTGGAGGGAGGAGAGGATCGCGGCGAGGTCGCCCGCGTGCTGGATGGCGGGGCCGCTGGTGATGCGGATCGGGGCGCCCATCTCGGCCGCGATGATCATGGAGAGGGTCGTCTTGCCGAGGCCGGGGGCGCCGGAGAGCAGCACGTGGTCGGCGGTGGCGCCGCGCGCGCGGGCGGCGCGCAGGACCAGGTCGAGCTGCTCGCGGACCTTCTCCTGGCCGATGAACTCGCCCAGGTCCTTGGGGCGCAGGGCGGCCTCGACGGCCTGGTCCTCCCCGTCGGCGACTGAGCCCACCAGCCGCTCCGCGGCGGGACCGACGAGCCGCTCGGCCGCGCCGGGTGCGGTCGTGTCGTCGGTGGTCTCGTCCCAGTTCATGAGGTCGCCTCGCTCTGTGTTTCTGGTGGTCGGGGGCTGAGCGGTCGGGCTGAGTCCGCTGCGGTTCGGGAGCGCCCCGAGGGGGCGCGGGGCTGTGACATATGCGGCTCCGGTGCGAAGGGGGTTCCCCCTGTTCGAGTGAAGCCGAGAACTTGGGGGAGCGACCAGCCACGACGTACCCACAGACGGAGTACCGCGCTTCCCGCGGAGCGCTTGAGCGCTTAGCGGGTGCGGTTCAGCGTCTGCAGGGCGGCCTTCAGGAGCTGGCCCACCTGGGGCGGCGTCTCGGAGGCCTCGGCCTGCGGGGTGACGGCGGCGACCGCCTCGTCGGCCTCGCGGGTCGCGTACCCGAGGCCGATCAGTGCGGCGTGCAGCTGGTCGCGCCAGCCGGCGGTGACGGCCTTGCCGATGGCGGGGCCGCCGGTGCCGAGCGGCTCACCGAGGCGGTCCTTGTACTCCAGGAGGAGCTTCTGGGCGCCCTTCTTGCCGATGCCGGGGACGGCGGTGAGCGCCTTCTCGTCGCCGGTGGAGACCGCGCGGCGCAGGGCGTCCGGGCTGTGCACGGCGAGCATCGCCTGGGCCAGGCGCGGTCCGACGCCGCTCGCGGTCTGCAGCAGCTCGAAGGTCTGCCGCTCGTCGTCGTCCGCGAAGCCGTACAGGGTCAGGGAGTCCTCCCGGACGACGAGGGAGGTGGCGAGCTTGGCCTGCTGTCCGACGCGGAGCGTGGAGAGCGTGTTCGGCGTGCACTGGACGGCCATGCCGACGCCGCCGACCTCGACCACCGCGGTATCGGGGGCGAGGGCGGCTACGGGGCCGCTGACGAAGGCGATCATGCGGTACGGCCTTTCGATGCGTGCAGGGCTGCGGCCTGCTGGAGGCGGTTCTGGGCCACGGCTTGCTGGAGGCGGTTCTGCGCGGGGGCGCGCCAGATGTGGCAGATGGCGAGGGCGAGGGCGTCCGCCGCGTCGGCCGGCTTCGGCGGCGCGTCGAGCCTCAGGAGCCTGGTCACCATCGCGCCGACCTGCGCCTTGTCGGCCCGGCCGCTGCCGGTGACGGCGGCCTTGACCTCGCTCGGCGTGTGCAGGGCGACGGGAATGCCGCGGCGCGAGGCGCAGAGCATGGCGACGGCACTGGCCTGGGCCGTGCCCATCACCGTACGGACGTTGTGCTGGCTGAACACCCGCTCCACGGCGAGGACTTCGGGCTCGTGCTCGTCGAGCCACTGCTCGATGCCCTGCTCGATGACGACGAGGCGGTGGCCCAACTCGGCGTCCGGCGGCGTGCGGACGACGCCGACCCCGCGCATCGTGAGCGGTCGTCCGGCGACTCCGTCGACGACCCCGACACCGCACCGGGTCAGTCCGGGGTCCACCCCCAGTACGCGCATGCGCGCCCCTCCCCTCGTCACAGCGGTGATCATTGACTTCACGCCAGGCTATCCGCTGCCACTGACAACAGCGGCGGGCCGGTGGACGTGTGTCCTATCCGGCCCGCCGAAACTGCTCAGCTCGCGGCAGCGCTACGCGTCGACCTTCTCCATGACCTCGTCGCTCACGTCGAAGTTGGCGAAGACGTTCTGCACGTCGTCGCTGTCCTCCAGCGCGTCGATCAGCTTGAAGATCTTGCGCGCGCCGTCCTCGTCCAGCTCGACCTGCATGGTCGGGACGAAGTTGGCGTCCGCCGAGTCGTACTCGATCCCGGCCTCCTGCAGCGCGGTGCGGACCGCGACCATGTCGGTGGCCTCGGAGAGCACCTCGAAGGACTCGCCGAGGTCGTTGACCTCTTCGGCGCCCGCGTCCAGGACGGCACCGAGGACGTCGTCCTCGGACAGCTCACCCTTGGGGACGATCACGACGCCCTTGCGGTTGAACAGGTACGAGACGGAGCCCGGGTCGGCCATCGAGCCGCCGTTACGGGTCATGGCGACACGTACGTCCGAGGCGGCGCGGTTGCGGTTGTCGGTGAGGCACTCGATGAGCACCGCGACACCGTTGGGGCCGTAGCCCTCGTACATGATCGTCTCGTAGTCGGCGCCACCGGCCTCGAGACCGGCGCCGCGCTTGACCGCGGAGTCGATGTTCTTGTTCGGCACCGAGCTCTTCTTCGCCTTCTGGATGGCGTCGAAGAGGGTCGGGTTGCCGGACACATCGGCGCCGCCCGTGCGGGCCGCGACCTCGATGTTCTTGATCATCTTCGCGAAGAGCTTGCCGCGCTTGGCATCAATCACGGCCTTCTTGTGCTTCGTCGTAGCCCATTTAGAGTGGCCGGACATCTGCCTGTCTCCTTCGCGTTACCCAACTCAGTACGAACCCGAGAGATCCTACAAGGATCCCGCCGCCGCGTTCTCCCGCACCATCCCGACGAACAGCTCGTGCACCCGATGGTCGCCCGTCAGCTCCGGATGGAACGACGTCGCGAGCGCGTTGCCCTGCCGTACGGCGACGATGTGGCCCTCGTGCTCGGCGAGCACCTCGGCGCCGGCGCCGACGGACTCCACCCAGGGGGCGCGGATGAAGACGCCCTCCACGGGAGCGCCCTCGATGCCGGCGATGTCGACGGCCGCCTCGAAGGACTCGTTCTGCCGCCCGAAGGCGTTGCGCCGCACGATCATGTCGATGCCGCCGACGGTCTCCTGCTCCGAGCGCGGATCCAGGATCTTGTCGGCGAGCATGATCATGCCCGCGCAGGTGCCGTAGACCGGCATACCGGCACGCACGCGTGCGCGCAGCGGCTCCAGGAGGCCGAACAGGGTGGCCAGCTTGGAGATGGTGGTGGACTCACCGCCGGGGATGACCAGGCCGTCCACCTCGGCCAGCTCTTCGGGGCGCCGGACCGGCCTGGCCAGGGCGTCAGCCGAGGCCAGGGCGATCAGGTGCTCCCGTACGTCCCCCTGAAGGGCGAGGACGCCCACTACGGGAGTGGTCATTACCAGCCCCGGTTCGCGTAGCGCTCGGCCTCGGGCAGGGTGTCGCAGTTGATGCCGACCATGGCCTCGCCCAGGTTGCGGGACGCGTCGGCGATGACCTTCGGGTCGTCGTAGAAGGTCGTGGCCTTCACGATGGCGGCGGCGCGCGCGGCCGGGTCGCCGGACTTGAAGATGCCGGAGCCGACGAAGACACCCTCGGCGCCGAGCTGGCGCATCAGGGCGGCGTCGGCGGGGGTGGCGACGCCACCGGCCGAGAAGAGGACCACCGGCAGCTTGCCCAGCTCGGAGACCTCCTTGACGAGCTCGTACGGGGCGCGCAGCTCCTTGGCGGCGGCGTACAGCTCGTTGTTGTCGAAGCCGCGCAGCTTGGCGATCTCGTTCTTGATCTGGCGCAGGTGGCGCACGGCCTCGACCACGTTGCCCGTGCCGGCCTCGCCCTTCGAGCGGATCATGGCCGCGCCCTCGGCGATGCGGCGCAGGGCCTCGCCCAGGTTGGTGGCGCCACAGACGAAGGGGGTCGTGAAGGCGAACTTGTCGCTGTGGTTGACCTCGTCGGCCGGGGTCAGGACCTCGGACTCGTCGATGTAGTCGACGCCGAGCGACTGCAGGACCTGCGCCTCGACGAAGTGGCCGATGCGGGACTTGGCCATGACCGGGATGGAGACGGCCTCGATGATCTCTTCGATCATGTTCGGGTCGGACATCCGGGCCACGCCGCCGTCCTTGCGGATGTCGGCGGGGACCCGCTCCAGGGCCATGACGGCGACGGCGCCGGCGTCCTCGGCTATCTTCGCCTGCTCGGCGTTGACCACGTCCATGATGACGCCGCCCTTGAGCTGCTCGGCCATGCCGCGCTTGACGCGCGCGGTGCCGGTCTCGGGCGACGGGTTGCTGCTGGAGAGGGTGCTGGACACGGAGTTGACCTCGATTGCTGACGACGGGTTCCTGCGTCTATGAGGAAACTCCCGGCGACCAGTCCACAGCAAGGGCCAATGAATGACCGGTGGCTCATTTTTCCCGTACGTCCCTGGTCAGGGGCGTATGGGGCTGCTAAGCACCGGCCCGGTCGGCCAGTGCCGCGGGCGGCTCGTCGTCCATCTCGAAGGCCATCGGGAACGGCGCGTGGCCCGCGAGGCGGAACCAGCGGACCTTGCGGTGCCTGCGCAGGGCGCGGGCCGCGCGTACGGCGTCGTTGTGGAAGCGGCGGGCCATCGGGACCCGGCGCACGGCCGCCGCCAGCTCCCCCGCGGCCTCGTCGCCGCCCGGCGCCTCACGCACCGCCTCGACCTGCTGGGCCTCTCCGAAGATCGCCCGCAGCGCCTGGCTGAGCTCGCTCTCGGCGACCTCGCGCTGCTCCTCCTCCGCCTGCCGGGCCGCGTGCGCCGCCTCGTAGAGCACGATGGAGGCCGCCGGATCGAGCACTCCGGAGGTGGCCACTTCCTGGGCCACCGAGGCGCGGCGCAGGAGCTGCGCGTCGAGGGCGGCACGAGCCGCGTCGAGGCGCGCGTGCAGCCGGTCGAGCCGTCCGGCGGTCCAGCTCAGGTAGAGGCCGATCGCGAAGAGGGCCGCCGCGATCCAGATCAATGTCGAGGTCACCGGCACGAGGCTAGCCGCAACGGCCGAACGGATTCACCGCCGGGCGCCCCGAACACCCGGCGGCACCAAGGGGTTCAGTCCCGCGCGAGCCCGAACCGTGCCCGCAGGCCCGTCCGTTCGTCCGCGGCGACCGCCGCCGCGCCGTCCGTCACCGTCTCGTACACGGAGAGGATGTCCGCGCCGACCGTCGACCAGTCGAAGCGGCGTACGTGCTTGGAGCCGCGCTCGCGCAGTTCCTCGCGCCGCTCGGGGTCGCCGAGCAGCCGCACGGCCGCCGCCGCCAGCGAGTCGGCGTCCTCGTTCGTGAAGAGGTCGCCCGCGGCGCCCTGGTCGAGGACCTGGGCGAAGGCGTCCAGATCGCTGGCGAGGACGGGCGCGCCCGCCGACATCGCCTCGACCAGGATGATCCCGAAGCTCTCGCCGCCGGTGTTGGGCGCCACGTACACGTCGACGCTGCGCAGCAGCCGCGCCTTGTCCTCGTCGCTGACCATGCCGAGGAACTCGACGCGGTCGCGCATCTCGGCCGGCAGCGAGGCGACGGCCTCCTCCTCGTCGCCGCGCCCCGCGACGAGCAGCCGGGTGTCCGGGCGCTCCGCGAGGATCTTCGGCAGGGCCCGCATCAGCACCGGCAGGCCCTTGCGGGGCTCGTCGATGCGGCCGATGAAGCCGATCGTCTGGCCCTGCCACTCGGCCTTGGGCTCTGCGTCGGCGAAGAAGTCGACGTCGACGCCGTTCGGGATGACGACCGCGTCGCCGCCCAGGTGCTCGACGAGGGTGCGCCGCGCGTACTCGCTCACCGCGATGCGCGCGCTGATCTTCTCCAGGGCGGGCTGCAGGATCGGATACGCGGCGATCATGGCCCTGGAGCGCGGATTGGACGTGTGGAACGTCGCGACGATCGGCCCCTGGGCCGCCCAGCAGCTGAGCAGCCCGAGCGACGGCGAGGCCGGCTCGTGGATGTGGATGACGTCGAAGGTGCCGTCGTGCAGCCAGCGGCGCACCCGCGCGGCGGACAGGAACCCGAAGTTGAGCCGGGCCACCGAGCCGTTGTACGGCACGGGCACGGCGCGGCCCGCCGAGACGACGTACGACGGAAGCGGTGTCTCGTCGTCCGCCGGGGCGAGCACGGACACCTCGTGGCCGAGCCGGATCAGATGCTCCGCGAGGTCACGGATGTGGAACTGGACACCGCCCGGCACGTCCCACGAGTAGGGGCAGACGATGCCGATCCTCACCGGGCGGTCCCCTCTGCGGGGCCTTCGGCGCCGTCTGCGGGCCCCTTGGCGGGGTCCAGGTCCGCGAGCCACAAACGCTGCAGCATGTGCCAGTCCTCCGGATGGTCGGCGATACCCGTGGCGAAGGCGTCGGCCAGCGCCTGCGTCATGACAGACGTCTTCTCGGTACGGGTACCTGTCTCGGGGACATCGATGGGCGGATGGACGCGGCCCTGCATGACCGGGGATTCGTCGTACCAGAGCGTCACGGGCAGCAGCAGTGCGCCGGTCTGCTGGGCGAGCATCGCGGGGCCCGCGGGCATCCGCGCGGTGTCCCCGAAGAACTTCACCTCGACGCCGGAGGCCGACAGGTCGCGGTCCGCGACCAGGCAGACGAGTCCGCCCGCGCGCAGCCGCCGTGCCAGCGTGCCGAAGGCGGAGCCCCCGACGTGCGGCAGGACCTCCATGCCGAGCTTGCCGCGGTAGGCGACGAACCGGTCGTACAGGGACTCGGGCTTCAGGCGTTCCTGGACGGTCGTGAAGGGCGTCTCGAGCTTGGTGGTGACCCAGGCGCCGGCGAGGTCCCAGTTGCCCAGGTGCGGCAGGGCGAGGATGACGCCCTTTCCGGCGGCCAGGCCCTCGGTCAGATAGTGGACGTCCTTCGGTACGAAGCCGTCCTTGACGCGGTCCCTGCTCCAGGCGGGCAGCCGGAAGGACTCCATCCAGTAGCGCATGTACGAGCGCATGCCGGCCTTGGAGAGTTCGGCGAGCCGCTCCGGAGTCGCGTCGGGCACCACGCGCGCGTAGTTGGCCTCAAGGCGCCGTACGCCCTTGCCGCGGCGCTTCCACGCGGTGTCGGCGATGGTCCTGCCCAGCCGCACGGCGACCGGCTCGGGCAGCTTCTTGACGGTGCTCCAGCCGAGCCCGTACAGCGCGTCCGTCAGTCGGTCCTTCACTGTGCGGCCTCACTCTCCGGGGCCTCGGCCGCCGCGGCGGCATCGGCCTCCGCGGATTCGCGGCGCACGGTCACGACGCGCTGGACGAGGGTCACGAGGCTGCCGACCGCGACGATCCACAGGGCGATCGGCAGCAGGATGTCGATGCCGGGTACGCCGAACTTGTGCAGCCCCGCGAAGCCCGCGGCGACCAGCGAGATGACCAGCCGCTCGGCGCGCTCCACCAGACCGTTGACCGCGACGGGCAGGCCGATCGCCTCGCCGCGCGCCTTGGTGTACGAGACCACCTGGCCGCTGGCCAGGCAGAAGATGGAGACGGCGCACAGGATGTTGTCGTCGCCCGAACCGGCGTACCAGAGCGCCAGGCCGCCGAAGATCGCGCTGTCGGCGACGCGGTCGAGCGTGGAGTCGAGGAAGGCGCCCCAGCGGCTGGAGCGGCCCAGCTGCCGTGCCATGTTCCCGTCGACGAGGTCGGAGAACACGAAGAGCGTGATCACGACCGTGCCCCAGAAGAACTCGCCGCGGGGGAAGAAGACCAGCGCTCCCGCCACCACACCGGCCGTGCCGATGAACGTGACCGCGTCAGGGCTCACCCCGCGCCGGATGAGAAACGCGGCGAACGGTGTGAGAACACGCGTGAAGAAAGCACGCGCGTACTTGTTCAGCATGGCCTTCCCGAGGGGTCGGTGGACCGCGCGGCCCTGTTGGCCACCGGCTGGCCCATCGTAGTCACGCCCTTGACGGACCGGCTCGCCCCCTCACGATCGCGTACGACGTATGGACGCACCGTGACGCGAGTGGAAAGCTCGAAAGCACCGCGGGCGTCGCCGGAGTCGACCCGCACGCGGCCCCGCGTGTCCGCGAACAGCCAGCATCCCCGAGGGGGCTGTGCGCCTCCTCGCCGTGCACGTAACCGGGAGGCCAAGGCATGGGCGACAAGGCGAACGCACACCCCGGAGCCGCCGGCAGGGCAGCGACGGCCGACCACCCCGCGTCCGTACGGAATGTGGTGCTGGTCGGCCACAGCGGATCGGGCAAGACGACTCTGGTGGAGGCCCTCGCGCTGACCGCGGGGGCGGTGAACAGGGCGGGCCGCGTGGAGGACGGCGGCACCGTCTCCGACTACGACGACATCGAGCACCGCCAGCAGCGCTCGGTGCAGCTGTCCCTGGTCCCCGTGGAATGGGGCGGGTACAAGATCAATCTGCTCGATACTCCCGGATACGCCGACTTCGTCGGGGAGCTGAGGGCCGGTCTGCGCGCGGCGGACGCGGCCCTTTTCGTGGTCTCGGCGGCCGAGGGCATCGAGGGCATCACGGGCGCGACCCGCATGGTGTGGGAGGAGTGCGCGGCGGTCGGCATGCCGCGGGCGATCGTGGTGACGCACCTGGAGGCGTCCCGCGCCGACTTCACCGAGATGACGCGGACCTGCGCGGACGCCTTCGGGGCCGATGACCCGGACGCCGTGCTTCCGCTGTATCTGCCGCTGCACGGCGCGCAGGGTCCGGACGGGCACGCGCCGGTGACCGGCCTGATCGGGCTGCTCTCGCAGCGGATCTTCGACTACGCGTCCGGGGAGCGGAAGGAGTCGGAACCGGGCGAGGACCAGCTGCCGCTGATCGAGGACGCGCGGAACAAGCTGATCGAGGGGATCATCGCCGAGAGCGAGGACGAGTCCCTCATGGACCGTTATCTCGGCGGCGAGGACATCGACTTCAAGACACTCGTGGACGATCTGGAGCGGGCCGTGGCCCGCGGCATCTTCCATCCGGTCCTCGCGGCGGCGCCCGCGGCCGAGGGCGCCCGGCAGGGCATCGGCACGGTCGAGCTGCTCGAACTGATCACGGGCGGTTTCCCCACACCCCTGGAGCATCCGGCGCCGGCCGTCACCACACCGGGCGGCAAGGCGCGGCCCGCGCTGACCTGCGACCCGGAGGGCCCGCTCGTCGCGGAGGTGGTGAAGACGGCGTCCGACCCGTACGTGGGGCGCGTCTCCCTCGTACGGGTCTTCTCGGGCACCCTGCGGCCCGACGAGACGGTGCATGTCTCGGGGCACGGGCTCGCCGACCGCGGGCACGAGGATCACGACGTCGACGAACGGGTCGGCGCGCTGTCCTCGCCCTTCGGCAAGCACCAGCGCACCCTCACCCACTGCGTCGCGGGCGATCTGGCCTGTGTCGCCAAGCTGAACCGCGCCGAGACGGGCGACACCCTGTCCGCCAAGGACGACCCGCTCCTGATGGAGCCCTGGGACATGCCCGACCCGCTGCTCCCGCTGGCCATCCAGGCGCACAGCAAGGCGGACGAGGACAAGCTCTCGCAGGGGCTCTCGCGGCTTGTCGCCGAGGACCCGACGATGCGTCTGGAGCAGAACCAGGACACCCACCAGGTGGTCCTGTGGTGCCTGGGCGAGGCGCACGCGGACGTCGCCCTGGAGCGGCTGCGCAGCCGGTACGGCGTACAGGTGGACGTCGTCGCGCACAAGGTCTCCCTTCGGGAGACGTTCGCCGGCAAGTCCGCCGGGCGCGGCCGTCATGTGAAGCAGTCGGGCGGCCACGGGCAGTACGCGATCTGCGAGATCGAGGTCGAGCCGCTGCCGGGCGGCTCCGGCATCGAGTTCGTCGACAAGGTGGTGGGCGGCGCGGTCCCCCGGCAGTTCATCCCGTCCGTCGAGAAGGGGGTGCGGGCGCAGGCCGCGAAGGGCGTGGCCGCCGGGTATCCGCTCATCGACGTACGGATCACGCTGCTCGACGGCAAGGCGCACTCGGTGGACTCCTCCGACGCGGCGTTCCAGACGGCGGGCGCGCTCGCCCTGCGCGAGGCCGCGGCGGACGCCAGGATCCACCTGTTGGAGCCGGTGGCCGAGGTGCGGGTCCTGGTCGGCGACGAGCACGTGGGCTCGGTGATGAGCGATCTGTCCGGGCGCCGCGGCCGGGTGGTCGGCACCGAGCAGGCGCCCGGCGGCCGGACACTCGTGCGGGCCGAGGTGCCCGAGATCGAGATCGGCCGGTACGCGGTCGACCTGCGGTCGCTCTCACAGGGCACCGCCCGGTTCAGCCGCAGCTACGCCCGGCACGAGCCCATGCCCCCGCAGCTCTCCGAGAGGATCCGTGAACAGGCGCAGGACGTCTCGTAGTTGAGGCACCGTCAGGGATCCGGGCGGCCGGTTGCCGCTGGCTCTCTCCCCTCCGGGCGAGCGCCATCCGGCCGCCCCATGACAGATGTCGGTGCGCACCGATACGCTGATGACCTGATCAACGATGACCTGATCAACAGGTGTGCCAGGGACGGAAGTCGGGAAAAGCCGCAGCAGCGAGGTTCTTGCGGCGATGGGGGCGGCAGTGGCGGACGACGTATTCGACTTCAAGCCCGGCGCGCAGGTCCCGCTGTCGGGTGCCGCGGGGCAGACGGCGGCGACGCACGCCCTCGCGTCGGCGGCATACCGGGACAGCCCGGCGGAGAAGATCCTCGACGCCAACAGCGAGTGGCACAAGTCCGACGTGAAGAGCGGCCTGTTCAAGCTCTTCGCGCCGAATCTGGGCGAGGCGTTCGCGCGCGCCGTGCAGGTGCGTATGCTCGGCGGCGGCCGCAAGCCGCTGATCCAGTCCTTCGGGACGGAGCCCCAGTCGATCGTCGAGCACTGCCTCGCGGCGAACAACATCCGCAAGGACCGCGACCGTTGGCTGACGGCCGTGATGGCCCTGTGCGGCCTGATCTTCCTGCCCGGCCTGCTGGCCTGGCTGCTTGTCTTCACGGGCAAGCAGGCGGTGATGAAGCGGGACGACAAGCGGGCGAACGCGATCGCCACGGCCGTCCTGGTGGCCGTCGGCGTGCTCGCCGCGGTCTTCCTGATCCGGCTGCCCTTCGACGGCTTCTGGGCCTGGTACATACGGGCGGCGATCGTGGTCCCGGTGATCGGCTGGTTCTGGGCGAAGCTGATCGCCGAGCGCACGGCCAGGGATCTGCGGGAGCGCTGGGACAGCCTGCTCGCGGGCGGCGGCATCGGCGCCAAGATCCCCGAGGCGGTGCCGGGCAGCCCGGGCGAGACGGCCGCCGAGCAGCTGCGTCAGGGCCTGGCCCGGCTCTCCGCGGAGCAGCAGAGCAACTCCGTCTTCTACGCGGGCCCCAAGGGCATATTGGGCATGGGCACGCGCTGGGGCAGCTGGCAGCTGGCCGAGGAGCTGGTGGCCGGCGAGGACGGCACGGAGATCCACCCGTTCCGCAGCTGGGACGTCATACGGGCGGTGCACGACCAGCTGCGCATGCTGGAGCGCGGCCCGCTGCACACCGGCGGCTTCCCGACCCCGTCGATCAAGCACTGGATCGTCTCCCCCATCGGGGAGAACGCGAAGGCGGTCGCCCGCCCCAGCGGCACCGACGTCGAGGCCTTCCAGGTCCGCGGCCACGAGATACAGCGGATCTGCAACGAGCAGCAGTTCGGCAGCGGCGACCGGCACTATCTGGGCGTGCAGTTCACGCTCTGGGACGGCCAGTTGGTCATCACGATGCTGATCACGGTGACGGTCCTGCACGAGACGCTGCGCATCGAGGTGACCGGTCACGCGCTCGGCCCGGTGCACTCCCTGTTCACCAGCAAGCCCGACCCCAAGACGAAGACGGTCGCCAAGCCGATCAAGTTCTGGGAGACCACCGACCGCAAGCTGCCGCTGGTCGACGCGGACGAGGTCGTACGCCTCGCGGTCCGCGCCCCCTTCACCTGGTACCCGCCGCTCCTGGACTACCTCGGCGGCAAGCTGGTCCTGCCCGAGCCCTTCGGCCTGCGGCACGCCTGGGCGGACAAGCCGTGGCGGCACCGCTTCATGGCCGACGACGCCCTGCGCGCGGCCACACCGGTGCTTCGCGTGGTGCACTCGGCGGCCATCAAGGTCCTCGCCGAGAACGGCGTGGACACCGAGAAGTTCGGCGCCCGCTCCGGCTTCCTCAGCGGCGCGGTCCAGGACCCGATGCCGAGGAAGGCGGATGTGTACGACGCGTAGGCGCTCCGCTGGGGGACCGGTCCCTAGCTCGTCGGCCAGGCGTCCGCGAGCATCTTGCGGGTGTCCGCGAGCAGCTGCGGAAGGATCTTGGTGTGCCCGACGACCGGCATGAAGTTCGTGTCCCCGCCCCAGCGGGGCACGATGTGCTGGTGCAGATGCGCGGCGATGCCGGCCCCCGCCACCGTCCCCTGGTTCATGCCGATGTTGAAGCCGTGCGCGCCCGACGCCGTCCGCAGCGCGGTCATGGCCTGCTTGGTGAGCTCGGCGAGCTCGGCCGTCTCCGGGGCCGTCAGCTCGGTGTAGTCGGCGACGTGACGGTACGGGACGACCATCAAGTGCCCGCCGTTGTACGGGTAGAGGTTCAGGACCGCGTAGACGTGCTCGCCGCGTGCGACGACCAGACCGTCCTCGTCGGATTTGGCCGGGATGGAGCAGAACGGACAGCCGTCGTCCGCCCCCGGACCGCTCGGCTTGTTCTCGCCCTGGATGTACGCCATCCGGTGGGGCGTCCACAGGCGCTGGAACGCGTCCTGCGTCCCCACTCCGATCTGCTGCTCCGGCTCACTCGTCATGCAGTGCAGCATATGACTTCGCCCGTTCGGAGCGTGTCGGCGGGGCAGCCGCCGGGTGCCTCACGGGGGAAGCTGGGCCGATGACCGAAGACAGCCGACAGGCACGCTGGGAGGACCGCACCGAGGCCCCGCTGTTCCTCGCCTCGGTGCTGTTCCTCGCCTCGTACGCGGTACTGGTCCTCGCCCCCGGCCTGCCGGACGCCTGGCATGACCTGTTCCTCGCCCTCACGCTGGCCGCGTGGGCGGCGTTCGCCGTGGACTACGCGGTGCGGTGGCGGCTGAGCGGGCAGCGGTTCGGCTTCGTACGCAGACACTGGCTCGACACCCTCGTACTCGTCCTGCCGCTGCTGCGACCGCTGCGGATCGTGCGGCTCTACGAGGCCGTGCAGCGCCGCCACGCACAGCCGCGGCTCGCGCTGCACGCGCGCGTGATGGCCTACGCGGGCCTCTCGGCGCTGCTGCTCGGCTTCGCGGGCGCGCTCGCCGTCTACCAGCAGGAGCACACCGCGCCGGACGCGACGATCCGGACGTTCGGCGACTCCGTGTGGTGGACCTGCACCACGCTGTCGACGGTCGGGTACGGCGATCTGGCGCCGGTCACGGGGCTCGGCAGGTTCGTCGCGGTGGGCCTGATGTGCGGTGGGCTCGCGCTGCTCGGGGCGGTGACGGGGTCGTTCTCCTCCTGGCTGCTCCAGGTGTTCACGCGCGAGGACGAGAGGAGGCCCCCGGAAAGCTGAGCTCTCCGGGGGCCTCCTGCCCCGCTCGCGCGGGGAACGATCAGACCTGCTCGCGACGCTCCACCACGCCGAGGAGCTTGGCGAGCGCCTCGTCGCGCGGGATGCCGTTCTCCTGCGAGCCGTCGCGGTAGCGGAAGGAGACCGTGCCCGCGTTCATGTCGTCGTCACCGACGATGATCATGAACGGGACCTTCAGCTTCTGCTGCGTACGGATCTTCTTCTGCATGCGGTCCGAGGAGGCGTCCACCTCGACCCGCAGGCCCTTCTTCTTGGCGTCGGCCGCGAACTCCTGGAGGTACGGGACGTGCGCGTCGCCGACCGGGATGCCCACCGCCTGGACCGGGGCGAGCCACGGCGGCATGGCGCCCGCGTAGTGCTCCAGGAGCACCGCGAAGAACCGCTCGATGGAACCGAACAGGGCACGGTGGATCATGACCGGGCGCTGCTTGGAGCCGTCCGGGCCGGTGTACTCCAGGTTGAAGCGCTCCGGCAGGTTGAAGTCGAGCTGCACGGTCGACATCTGCCAGGTGCGGCCGATGGCGTCCTTGCACTGCACGGAGATCTTCGGGCCGTAGAAGGCGGCGCCGCCCGGGTCCGGGACCAGCGGGAGGCCCTGCTTCTCGGCGACCTGCTGCAGCGTCGCGGTGGCCTCCTCCCAGATCTCGTCCGAGCCGACGAACTTCTCCGGGTCCTTGGTGGACAGCTCCAGGTAGAAGTCGGTCAGGCCGTAGTCGCGCAGCAGGTTCAGGACGAAGGTGAGCGTCTTGTCCAGCTCGTCCGCCATCTGCTCCTTGGTGCAGTAGATGTGCGCGTCGTCCTGGGTGAAGCCGCGGGCACGGGTCAGACCGTGCACGACGCCGGACTTCTCGTACCGGTACACGGTGCCGAACTCGAAGAGGCGCAGCGGCAGTTCACGGTAGGAACGCCCGCGCGCATCGAAGATCAGGTTGTGCATCGGGCAGTTCATGGGCTTGAGGTAGTAGTCCACGCCCTCGTCGAGCTGCATGGGCGGGTACATGCCGTCGGCGTACCAGTCCAGGTGGCCCGAGGTCTCGAAGAGCTTCCCCTTGGTGGCGTGCGGGGTGTAGACGAACTCGTACCCCTCCTCCTCGTGCCGACGGCGCGAGTAGTCCTCCATGACCCGGCGGATGATGCCGCCCTTGGGGTGGAAGACCGCGAGGCCGGAGCCGATCTGCTCCGGGATGGAGAACAGGTCCAGTTCGTTGCCCAGCTTGCGGTGGTCGCGCTTCTCGGCCTCGGCGAGGAACTCCAGGTGCGCCTTGAGCTCGTCCTTGGTGGGCCACGCGGTGCCGTAGATGCGCTGGAGCATCGGGTTCTTCTCGCTGCCCCGCCAGTACGCCGCGGCGTTGCGCATCAGCTTGAACGCCGGGATGTTCCGGGTGGTGGGCAGGTGGGGACCGCGGCAGAGGTCCTTCCAGCACAGGTCGCCGGACTTCGGGTCAAGGTTGTCGTAGATGGTCAGCTCGCCGCCGCCCACCTCGACGTCCGCGCCGTCGTCACTGGACGCGGAGCCCTTGATGCCGATGAGCTCCAGCTTGTACGGCTCGTTCGCCAGCTCCTCGCGGGCGGCCTCGTCGGTGACGACGCGGCGCGAGAAGCGCTGGCCGCGCTTCTGGATCTCCTGCATCTTCTTCTCGATGGCCTTGAGATCCTCGGGCGTGAACGGCTTCTCGACGTCGAAGTCGTAGTAGAAGCCGTCCTTGACCGGCGGGCCGATGCCCAGCTTGGCCTCGGGGAAGAGCTCCTGCACGGCCTGCGCCATCACGTGCGCGGTGGAGTGCCGCAGGATGTTCAGGCCGTCCTCGGAGGAGATCTCGACCGGCTCGATCTCCTCGCCGTCCTGGACGGCGTACGCCAGGTCCTTCAGCTCGCCGCCCACGCGCGCGGCGACGATGGTGCGCTCACCGGGGAAGAGTTCGGCGGCCGTAGTGCCCGTCGTCACCACGCGCTCTTCCCGCTCGGAATCGCGTTGGATGATCACACGGACGTCTGACACCGGTCTCTCCTGCCTGAAGGGGGTCGCGGCAGATCTGCTCCTGCACGCGAAACGAATCGTACCGAGCCCGGGGCACCCATCGCGAAACGGTTATCCCCCGGCAGCCCTCCGGCACCGGCCGCGCCCGCCCTCAGTCGCCGCCGCAGGCCTACTCAGTCGCCGCCGCAGGCCTACTCAGTCACCGCCGCAGCCCTCCTCAGTCACCGCTGCACGCCTCCTCGAAGAAGTCGAGATTCTCCTGGAGCGACTTCATCAGCCGGTCCCGCTCGGCCTCGTCGACCTGCACCGGCACCACTTTGCAGGCCCCGGTGAGCCGCCGGAAGCCGCCCCGGCTCTCCAGCCGGCCGTGCACCCGGATCGGCAGACCCACCAGATGCGCGTGCCCGGCAATGCGGTACGCCTCCTCGTCCAGCGTCATGCGTACGTGGGGGACCTCGGCCCCCGCGAGCACCCGCACCCGCACCGTCCCGTCCCCGCGCGGCCCCGACCGCCGCATCCGCACCACGGCCCCGGTGATCCGCACCGCCACCGCGGGCTCGTCCCGCAGATAGCGGGCGCCCGCCTCACGCAGCACCGGCAGGTCGCCGGGCGAGAACTCGACGGGCTCGGCGGGCGCCGCGCACCCTTCGGGCACCCCGGCTCCGGGCGCCCACCGCACCGCGATCCGCGCGCCTTCCGTGCCCCGCACCAGGGACACGATCGCCTCCGTCAGCTCATGGCTGACCCCCGCCTCCACGGCCCCGTCGAAGGCGTCCATGCCACCCGCGGCGCGCTGGTAGTCGACGGCCTCGCGGGCGGCGAACAGCGCCTGGTGCAGCCGCACCGCGAGCTGCCGCCCGGTCGCGACGGGCACGAACGCGGTGAGCTGCCGCCCGCCGGGAGCGGGCCCCACAAGGACGTTCTCCAGGGACGCGGCGGCGGGCCCGCGGTGCCGCGCCCCGTAGTACCCGGCGCGGCCCCGCGCTGCGAGAGCGCCCGCGAGCAGCATCTGCCGTGCCGCCGTACGCAGTTGCTCCTCGGCCGTCCAGGTCGCGGCGCCCGCGGGCCCGGCCGGGACATCCCGCCACCAGCGGATCTCGTCGCTGGGCACGGCGAGGCCGACGAGCACCTCGCGGGCGGACGGCGACGCGCTGCGGGACAGCGCGACGAGCGCCTCGCCGATGAGGTCCGCACAGTCGGGGAAGGCCCTGCTCTCCGGTACGAGCAGGCTGGTGCCGCCGCCTCCGGGGCCGGGCGGGGTCCACCGGGCGTATCGGCCCGCGGCGCCGCCTCGCCGATGCCAGCCGTGGCGGCCGAGCAACGCGCCGAGCACGGCGGGGTCGACCTGCTCCGGTGCGGGCGGGCCCGGCAGATCGGCCGGGCTCGGCCATCCCGCTTCGGCGGGGTGCGGGCGGACGGGTCGTACTGGTTCATCGATCGGGCGGTGCATCAAGGTCTCCCTCCCGTCCCGACCCGCGTCATGATCTCGCAGAGGGCCCTGTCGTCGAAGATCCGCGAGGTCGGGACGCGCACGGTGGTCCTGCGCCGGCCGGTGACCTGGTGTCCGGCGAGGTTGGTCCAGTAGCAGCAGTGCCGCAGGTCGAGCCGGTCGTGGCCGGCGCGCAGCCAGTCGTCCCGCGATCTGGGCACGATCATCACGACCAGGATCTTGTGCACCGAGACCGGAGTGCGGGCGAGCTTCTCCAGGTGCGGGTTGTCCAGCGTGAAGGAGAAGGCGGGCCCCGGAGGGTTCGGGGCCAGCTGGTACGTGCACTTGAGCTGCACCTTGATGGTGACTTCGTCGTCGACCGTGTGCCCGGGGGCGCTGTGGCTGACGTGCCAGTCGATGCCGTTGTCCGGAAAGGGCTGGGAGAGCGAGCACCCCGCCGCGGCGGCGACGGCGTGCAGATAGCCCACCTGAAGGGTCTCCATACAGGCGGTGGTGGCGAGTGTGCCGCGCGGCGGTGCGATCCGCTCGGGCAGCAGCCCACCCTGTTCGGGCTGCGCGAGCGCCATGTCCAACGAGCCTTCCGAACCAGTGAATCCCCGCTTCGGGCCGGTCAACCGCCAAGCCCTGTACCTGTGTTGTCTCCGGGCCGCGTACAGCGCAAACGGCCCGGGTATCACCGGTGTGGGCAGGGGAGGAAAGCCATCTGCCGGACATGAACGAGGAGTTGCGTCACTATGGCGTGCTGGTACGAGGGGCCCTTGGCCGCATTCGACACGGAGACCACGGGCGTCGACGTCGAGACCGACCGCATTGTGTCGGCCGCCGTCGTCGTCCAGCAAGGCGCGGGCACCCGCCCGCGGATCAGCCGCTGGCTGGTGAACCCGGGCGTTCCGGTGCCCGAGGCCGCCACCGCGGTGCACGGACTGACGGAGGATCATCTCCAGCGCAACGGCCGCTGGCCCGCGCCGGTGATGGAGGAGATAGCCCGCGAGCTGGCCGAGCAGGGCGCGGCGGGCCGGCCGATCGTCGTCATGAACGCGCCCTTCGATCTGACGCTCCTGGACCGGGAGTTGCGCAGGCACCGCGCGTCGTCGCTCAGCCACTACATGGGGGGCTCCCCCCTGTGCGTCCTGGATCCACGGGTCCTGGACAAGCAGCTGGACCGCTACCGCAAGGGCCGCCGCACGCTGACCGATCTGTGCGCGCACTACGCGGTGGAGCTGGACGAGGCGCACGACGCGGCGGCCGACGCACAGGCGGCGCTCGACGTCGTCCGTGCCGTGGGGCGGCGCTTCGCGTCCCGTCTGGAGCGCCTCTCGCCGGCCGAGCTGCACGCGTTGCAGGCGGTGTGGCACGCGGCGCAGGCGCGGGGACTGCAGGCGTGGTTCGCGCGCAGTGGTACGCCGGAGGCGGTGGATCCCGCGTGGCCGCTGCGGCCCGAACTGCCTGCGGCAGCTTGACCTTCAGTGCCGTACAGGCATGGAAGCAGGCATGAAAAAACCGGTCCGTCGGTGACGGACCGGCATTCTCCGGGTGGGCGATACTGGGTTCGAACCAGTGACCTCTTCGGTGTGAACGAAGCGCTCTCCCACTGAGCTAATCGCCCGGGAACGGACTGAACAATACAGGTCCCGGCGGGTTTCCATCAAACCGCTTCCCTCGGACCGCTTCCGCCCGCTCGGTCAGCGGTCCGCCAGGTACGCCCGCAGGCCCCGCTCTCCCCCGCGCATCATCAGGGCGTGGTTGAGCAGGAAGACGGGACGGCCGGGGACGGCGAAGCGCCGCATCAGCGGTTTGCGCACCACCACTTCCTGGTCGTAGAGCGCCCGCGTCCCGCCCGGCACGGCGGTGACCTGCCAGCGCGCCCAGCCCTCCAGGTCGCCGGTCATCGCGATCTCCAGGACCCCCGCGCCGGGGTCGCGCCGCCGCTCCTGAGCCGTCACATACAGGTCGTACGGCAGGAAGGAGCGGAACCGGGCGGTGCCGCTGCGCTCGTCGACCGGGGTCACCGCGCGCACCTGCGGCCACCACTGGGGATAGTCCTCGGCACTTTCGAGGGCCGCGTACACGTCGGCGGGCGGCGCGGGCAGATTCCAGACGCTGCGGAAGCGGTAGTGGCACCAGTCCATGGACCGAGTCTGCCGCTCCAGGGCGTGCTCGTCCGGCAGGCGGGCGATCTGAGTACGTCCTGAGTATCCGCACCGATGTCCGGGACTGTGCCCTGGACCACACTCCGGTCCATGACGAACATCCCGCCCCCGGCCGAGGAGCTGCGGATCCTCGACCAGGAGCTGCGCCACCTCGACGCGCGCCGGGCCCAGTTGCTGCGGCGCCGCGCCTGGCTGCTCGGCACCCTCCAGGCGGCGCAGCCGCCCCGGCACCCGCAGCCCCCGCGCACGTCCGAGGCCACGCCGCCGAACGTGCAGAACGCGCTGCTCACCCTCGGCGGCATCCTGCTGACCGTCGCGGCGGTCGCCTTCACGGTGGTCAGCTGGGGGCACTTGGGCATCGGGGGCCGCAGCGCGGTCCTGGCCGCGCTGACCCTGACGGCGCTCGCCGTGCCCGCGGTGCTGCTGCGCCGCTCGCTGCGTTCGACGGCGGAGACGGTCGCGGCGCTGGGCCTCGCGCTCACCGTCCTCGACGCGTACGCCCTCCATGCCGTCACCCTGCCGGACGCCGACCCGGTGGCGTACGCGGCGGCCGCGTCGGCGGTGCTTGCCGCGCTGTGGGCGGCGTACGGAGTCGTCTTCCGCGAGCTGCGGCTGCCCCTGCCGGTGGCTGTGGCCGCGGCTCAACTCCCGTTGTTCCTCTGGGCGTCGGACTCCGGCGACCACTCGGTCGCGGCCGCGCTCCTGGTGACGGCGGCGTTCGACACGGCGCTCGCGCTGCGGGCCGGCGACGATGCCGTACGCGTCGTCGCCACGGTCGGCGCCTGCGCCGCGGGGCTGTGGGGAACGCTGAGTTCGGGGTGGCTGTCCTGGGCGGCCTCGGACGTGCCGGAGGCGGCACGCGCGGGCGCGCTCCTCGCGCTCGCCGCGGCGGTCGCACTCGTCGCCGCGTGGCTGCTGCCGAATCCGGAGCAGGCGACGGGGGCGGCCGCTGCGGGCGCCCTGTGCCTGGCCGCCGCGACCGGCGGCGTACTCCGCGAGGCGCTGCCCGCCGCGTGGACCGTCCCCGCCTATCTGGCGTGCGCCGTAACGCTGTTGGCGGTGGTCGTACGCGACACGCTGCCGCGCCCTGTACGAAGCGGCACCGCCGCAGCGGCACTCCTGGTGCACGGTCTCGCGGTGCTGTGGGCGCTGCCGGTACTCCTCACGGTGCTGCTCGGCCCGGCGCGGTGGACCGGAGAGGCCTGGTCGGGCGCTCCCACGGACGCCCGCGCAGGGGCCACGGTGTCCGAACTGCCCACACCGCACCCGGTGATGGCGTCCCTCGTGCTCGCCGTGGTGGCGGGGGTGGTGTACGCGGGGGTCCGCCTGGTGGGCACCGGGGCGGCACTGCCGAGCGAGCAGGGCCCGGGCGTATCCACGGAGGCCGAAGCGCCCACCCCGGAAGCGCACACCAAGCCCGCCGCAGCCCGCGTCGCCGTCCTCGCCCTCGCCCTCTCCCTCGCCTGGGCCGCGCTCCTCACCCTGCCGTTCGCGCTCCAACTCCCGTACGCGGCCGGGGTGTCGGCCCACGTCGCGGTGACCGCCGCGCTGCTCGTCCTCGCCACCCGCGTCGACTCGAAGGCCGTGGCCCGCACCGCCCTGGGGCTGGCCTTCGCGACCTCCGTCAGCGTCGCGGCACTCGCGCTGGCCACCACCGCGGCGACGCTCGGCACTCTCGGCGCCCTGACGGCCCTGTTCCTGGCCACTGCCGCTTACGCCGACCGCCGCGACGAGGCCGTCCCCGCCGTCTGCGCCGCCGTCGCGTACGCCACCGCACTCGCCTGCGCCGTGGGGGCTGCCATGGACCTCCGCGTCGACCACACGGGGCTGCTCGTCCTCGCCGTCCCCGCGCTCGCCGCCTGCGCCGCCGCGCCGCTCGGCCGGCACCGGCTGACCGTGCCGGTCGAGGTCGCCGGGGCCGGGGCCGGCGGGCTCGGGATCGTGCTCGCCGCCGGGCACGCCACGACGCTCGCCCTGGCGCTCGCGCTCGGCGGTGTCATCGCCGCGGGCACGGCCGTCCGCCCTGACCGGCGCGGTGTCGGCTACGCGGCCGGGGTGCTGTTCCTGCTCGCGAGCTGGGTCCGCCTCGCCGCCTGGGACGTCACGACACCCGAGGCGTACACCCTGCCCGCCACCGTCCCCGCCCTGCTGCTCGGCGCCCTGCGGCGGCGCAGCGACCCCGCCACGTCCTCCTGGACGGCCTACGGTCCCGGCCTCGCGGCGACCCTGCTGCCGAGCCTCGCCGCGGCCTGGAGCGACCCGCACTGGCAGCGGCCGCTGCTCCTGGGGATCGCGGCACTCCTGATCACCCTGGCGGGCGCCCGGCAGCGGCTGCAGGCGCCGCTCGTCCTCGGCTCCGCCGTGCTCGCCCTGGACACGCTGCACGAACTGGCGCCCCATGTCGCCCAGGTGGTGGACGCCCTGCCGCGCTGGCTGCCGCCCGCGCTCGCCGGTCTGCTGCTGCTCGCCGTCGGCGCGACGTACGAACAACGACTGCGCGACGCCCGTAAAGTCCGTTCCGCACTCGGCAGAATGCGCTGATCCGTTTTCCGCGCTCTCCACTCCGCTTGCGTCCGCTTCCGTCCGCTTTTCTCGGACGGTCCGTCAATTCCCGTAAAAGACAAGGGAACACGGGAAACACGACTGCGGCCCGGAGGCTTAAAGCCTCCGGGCCGCAGTTCCGGGGTGGGCGATACTGGGTTCGAACCAGTGACCTCTTCGGTGTGAACGAAGCGCTCTCCCACTGAGCTAATCGCCCCGGGCGCACGGAGAACATTACCGCATGTCAGCGGGTGCCTCCGACCACCCCGGAGTCACCCGAAGGTCACTCCTTGATCTTCCACGGCATCTCGAGGCCGAACTTCCAGACGTAGACCGCCACGAGCACGGCGACGATCACCAGACCGATGGTCGTCAGGATGATGTTGCGGCGGCGCACCTTGGGGTCGAGCGCACGCTGCGCGGCCTCGGTGACCTTCCGCTTCGTCCAGCGAAGGACCAGCTGGGCCCAGACGAACTCGGTCGCCCAGATCGCCATTCCACCGAAGATCACGAGCCAGCCCGGTCCGGGCAGCGGCAACATGACGATGCCCGCGGCGACGACCGCGAGCCCCACTATGAACACGCCCACCTGCCAGCTGAGGTGCAGCGCCTTGCGCGCCTGGACGAACTCCGGCGCACGCGATCCAAGCGGCTGTTCGGCCTTCTCACCGGTGGTCGGCTCGGCGACTCCCGGCTCGTTACTCCCCGTATTCATACGGCCAAACCCTACCGGACGGAAACCCGTCACCGGAATGGCTCCACTCCCCGAACCGACACCCCGCCGTACGAGCTACCTAAAGACACGCAAAACCCTCAGAGGGGTTTACAACGGCACCGTAGGTGGCATGTCGATTTCGCCGACGTGCGAATCCCCGAGCGCACACTGAGCGAAAGGCCCTGGCGCTTATGAACACCACGGTCAGCTGCGAGCTGCACCTGCGCCTCGTTGTGTCGAGCGAGTCCTCACTGCCTGTACCCGCAGGACTGCGGTATGACACGGCCGATCCCTATGCCGTGCACGCCACCTTCCACACCGGAGCCGAGGAAACCGTCGAGTGGGTGTTCGCCCGCGACCTCCTCGCCGAGGGCCTGCACCGGCCCACCGGTACCGGCGACGTCCGAGTCTGGCCGTCCCGGAGCCACGGTCAGGGCGTCGTCTGCATCGCCCTGAGTTCCCCGGAGGGTGAGGCTCTGCTCGAGGCCCCGGCGCGGGCCCTGGAATCGTTCCTCAAGCGAACGGACGCGGCCGTGCCGCCCGGCACAGAACACCGCCACTTCGATCTCGATACGGAGCTCTCGCACATCCTGGCCGAAAGCTAGATCCAGGCGGCGCGAGAGCGCCCGGCGCCGTCCGACTCGGGGCGACGGCACGGGCACGACAACCGCATAGGCCAGGCACCGGCGCCGTCGCCGCGGATTCCCGCGGGGACGGCGCCGGTGCGGTGTGTCGGGAAGCCGCTAGCATCGACCGGCATCGGCGGGCACACCTGCCCGACCCCCAGGCCAGGGAGCGAATCGTGCTGATCACCCACGACACCCGGTGCGCACTCGACGCCGTGGTCGATCTGGTGAACACCGCACCAGACGACGAAGACGCCGCGGATGCCGCGGGCGCCGAGAAGACCGAAGGGCTCGCGGACGTGGCAGCCCTGGGCGAATTCGTGCGAAGCCACGACATCAGCGACGTCGGCGTGCTCACCGAGCGTGACCTCGAGGGCGTACGACAGATCCGCGGGCGCTTCAGCCAGGTCTTCGCCTCGCCCGAGCCGCAGGCGGCGGCCACGGTGATCAACGAGCTGGTCGCCGCGGCGGGCACCACGCCCCGGCTCACCGACCACGACGGCTACGACTGGCACGTGCACTACTTCGCGCCGGGCGCTTCCATCGCCGACCACCTCGCGGCGGACTGCGGGATGGCGCTCGCGTTCTTCGTGGTCGCCGGGGAGCAGGAGCGGCTGCGGCGCTGCGAGGCGCCGGACTGCCGGCGCGCCTTCGTGGACCTCTCCCGCAACCGTTCGCGCCGCTACTGCGACAGCCGCACCTGCGGGAACCGGCTGCACGTCGCCGCCTACCGGGCCCGGCGCAAGGAAGCCGCGGGCTGAGCCCCGCCGCCGGCCGCTACAGGCTCAGCAGATCGTGCAACGAACCCATCAGGAGCAGGAAGCCGATCACCGCCAGGAAGATCATCAGGGGTGGCTGGGAGAGCGCGAAGAGACAGCCCTGCGGCTCCTGCGGCGTCGCGGCTCGCTCATCGGTCGGCGGGGCGGCATCGCCCGGTGTGGTGGTGTCCAGCATCTCGCGGCGATGATGACGCAGTCGGCGTACCCCCGCCGACCAACACGCCCGGAAAGGGCGGGAGTTCGCCAAATTCCGTGACCGGAAAAGTCCAGTGCCCGGCGCGCTTAAGTCCATGGCCCACCAGCGCGGCACCTCGTCAGACTCGGCTCGCCCGCCGTCCACACGAACGAGGGAGTCCCACATGCGAGTGAATCGCAGACGGTTGTTGACGACCGCCCTGGGCACGGCCACGGCCGCGATGGTCCCGCTCTCCACCGCGTCCGCCGCACCCGGCGCCCGCGCCGCGGCCTGGCAGCGGGTCCCGCATCGCGGCATCCGCCCCGACGACCCAGCGGGCCGCGCCCCGCTGGCCAATCCGCGCCGCGGCTTCCGCTACGAGATGTCGTACAACGCACGGGACTTGACCAGCCCCTGGCCCAACGAGCAGGACCACTTCCCCGACGCGGCGAAGACCCTTGAGGTCCTGGAGCGCGAGTACGGCCTTGGCGCGCATCTGACCCAGCTGTACTTCTACCTCTGGGACTTCGCGACGACCACGATCCCGCAGAGCGCTCTCGACAACATCGAGAGCGTCTTCCGCGGACTGCGCGCGAAGGGGTACGCGGCCGTCCTCCGTTTCGTGTACGACGACGGCGTGCGGGAGAACCGGCGCTACACCGTGCAGGACATCCAGCGGCACATCGGGCAGCTCGCGCCGGTCGTGGCGCGCAACAGCGACGTGGTGGCCGTCTGGCAGGCGGGATTCCTCGGCACCTGGGGCGAGTGGCACGGGAGTTACTACAAGCACGAGACGTACCCCGACGCCGTCACCGCCATCATGACGACGCTCGTCGAGGCGCTCCCGCCGGGCATGCACACCCAGGTCCGGTACGCCGAGAAGCGCGACCTCATCACCAACCGGGCGATCCTGGACCGGGTCGGCTACCACAACGACTACGTGACGCTCGGCGAGGGCGAGTGGGACTACTACGTCCCGGACAACCCCGGCTGGCCCAGCTATCTCGACGTGTCACAGACACGGATGGTGGACGGCGAGATGCCCTGGGACAAGGGCCAGAGCTCCGATCCCTACGCCTGGAGCACCGTCATCCCCGGCGTGCCCGCCGCGCGGCGGCTTCAGACGCTGCGCTTCGACAGCCTGTCCCTGGTGCACAACGCGACGGTCACCGTGCCCGCCTGGAAGGCGGCGGAGCTGACCGAGCGGCAGACGGCGGACGCGCTGCTCCCGGTCTCGGACGGCTACTTCCGGGGGCGTGACGGGCGGCCCGTGGCGCGCACGCACTTCGAATACCTGCGGGACCACCTGGGCTACCGGATCGAGGTGCGCGAGGCCCGCTACGACCTGTCGGGGGCCCGCGCCGGCCGCCTCCCGATCGAGGTCGACCTGGTGAACCGCGGCTTCGCGGCGCCCAAGCACCCGCGTCCGGTGCGCTTCGTGCTCCTGGACGCGGACGGCAAGGCAGTCACGTCGGCGGACACGGGCGCGGACTGGCGCGCGTGGCTGCCACAGGGGCGGGCGGAGACGGACGACGGCCATGCGGGCCCGAAGACCGTGACGGTGCGCGGAGAGCTGGCCCTGCCGCCCGGGACGCACGGCCGCCACCGCCTTGGCCTCGCCCTGCCGGATCCGGCCTTCCCGGGCCGGGGGCGCGCGGTGCGCTGCGCCAACGGCTCCACGCCGTGGATCAGCGACGTGAACGTCCTCGCCGAGTTGCGGCTGGGCGGCTAGCCGCCCAGCTCACGCAGCCCGCCCTCGGGGGATCGGGGGTGTCAGATGCCGTCCGGGGTGTCAGATGCCGTGCTTCTTCAGGATGGCCTCGATGTCGCTGAAGTCCTCCGAAGGCGCTGCGGCCTTCGGCTTGGCCTTGACCTCGGCCTTCGCGGCGGGGCGGGCGGTCTGGCCCAGCGAAGGCGCCGAGGCCGCGGGGGCGACGGCCTCGCGCTGGGCGGCCTTGGCGGCCTTGCGCTCCTTGCGGGTGCCGACGCTGCGGCGCTCCACGGCCCGTGTCGTCATGAAGAGCAGCCAGGCGAAGCCGAGGACGCCGAAGCCCGCCCACGCCTTCACGCTGAAGGCGGTGTCGGCCAGCCAGCCGACGACGCCGGTCATCACCAGGCCGACCGGGATCAGGGAGTAGGCGGCGAGGCGCGTCGCCGCGAGGAAGCGCTTGCGGTAGGCGGTGACCGCGGCGATGCCCAGGCCGGCCGCGGACACGGCGGAACAGACGGTCTCGGCAATCATCCGGTCCTCCAGGCATGCGGCATAGACGGTGACGGTGTCGTCCTCTCCATCCTGCACCGGGTGGGCCTCCCCGAGCCACGCCCGGGGCCGACCTCAGGGACATCTCCGGGTCCGGCATCCTCCCCAGGTCCCGGTCGGTGGAAGACTGGGCCCATGAACGACTCCTCCCCCGCCACCCCCGCCGGCCCCGTGGTCATCGAACTCTGGTGCGAGCTCCAGTGCCCGGACTGCACCCGCGCCCTCGACGACGTACACGCCCTGCGGGAGCGCTACGGCGACCGCGTGGAGCTGCGCCTGCGCCACTTCCCCCTCGAGAAGCACAAGCACGCCTTCGCCGCCGCCCAGGCCGCCGAGGAGGCCTTCGAGCAGGGCAAGGGCTGGCCGTACGTCGAGGCGGTGCTCGGCAGGGTCGACGATCTCGACGCCAAGGGCGAGGCCGTCCTCGTCGACGCGGCCCGGAGCCTGGGCCTGGACGCCGAGGAGTTCGACACCGCGCTGATCGACGGCCGGCACATCCTGATCGTCGACGCCGACCAGGCGGAGGGCAAGGCCATCGGCGTCACGGGCACGCCGACGTACGTGGTCGGCGGCGAGCGTCTCGACGGCGGCAAGAGCCAGGAGGGCCTGCGCGAGCGCGTCGAGGAGATCACGGACCGCCTGCTCGCCGCTTCGTAAAGAAGCTGCGCTTGGAGAGACTTCTTAAAGAAGCTGCTTGTAGACGTAGTACGTGATCGGCTCGTACCCCAGCGACTCGTACAGCCGCTGGGCCGGGGTGTTGCCCGCGAAGACATTGAGGCCGATGCGGCTGCTGCCCGCCTCCTGGGCCTGGGCCTCCGCGAGGAGCATCAGGGAACGGCCGTGACCGCGCCCCCGGTACTCCTCGTCGACCTCGACGTCGTAGACGAACGCGGAGTCGTCGCGCACCGCGAGCCACAGCGTGCCGACCCGCGTGCCCTCGTGGGCGAGCACGCTCAGCCGCATCCCGGGGGTGGCCAGGCCCTGCCCCAGGTTCTTCGCGTGGTCGGCCTCGGACTTGGCTCGCGCCTCGGCCTCCGGTACGCCGCGCTCCACCCAGGTGCGGGCGTAGTCCTCCTTCTCGCGGGCCAGCCACACCTCGTACTCGGCGTCGCTCATCGGCCGGCCCTCGGTGCCCACGGGCAGCGCGGGGGGCTCGCCGGCCAGGGTCTTGGCCAGCTGCCGGTTGCGCTCCACGTAGCCGAGCGCCAGCACGAGCCGGTGCGCCGCCGCGGCCTCGGCGGGCACCGCCGTCTCGATCCGCGCGCAGCCCCAGCCGCGCACGACCTCCTCCGCGGCGAGCGCGGCGACCGTCGCGCGGCCGCGCCGCCGGTCGGACTCACCGATCTGCAGGTCCTTGATCTGTGCGACCGCGGGGCCGAACACAGGGTGCGTGGCGAGTTCTATCCCGCCCACCGGACGGCTGTTCACACACACCTCGTACGTGCGTGACTTCGCGCCGTCAGCGCTCTGCTGAAGCGGCCCGGTCGGCCGCAGGGTCGTCGTCATCAGTGGTGTTGTACCCGCCACGGGACCGCGTCGTCACCACTATTTCGCCCGCTTGCCGGTCGGCCTACGGGTCGAGGTCGTCCGCGGCACGCTCGTCGAAGATCCGCATCGCCTTGACGGTCACCGGGCCGGGTGCGCCCGGCAGTTCACGTCCGTCGATCCGGTGTACGGCCTGGATGTCGCGAAGCGTCGAGGTCAGGAACACTTCGTCGGCGCGGTCCAGGACGTCGAGCGGAAGATCGGTCTCCCGCGCGCCCGTCCACTCGACGGCCAGCGCGCGCGTGATGCCCGCGAGGCACCCGGAGGCGACCGGGGGCGTGTGGATCTCGCCGTCGAGCACGACGAAGACGTTCGACCCCGTGCCCTCGCACAGCTGCCCCACGGTGTTGCCGAACAGCGCCTCCGAAGCGCCCTGTTCGTGGGCGCGGGCCAAGGCGACGACGTTCTCGGCGTACGACGTGGTCTTCAGGCCGGTCAGGGCGCCGCGCTCGTTGCGGGTCCAGGGAACCGTGATCACGGCGGTCGCGTCGGGGCGCCGCGAGGTCTCCCCGAGGGCGACGACCAGCGTCTGCCCCTGGTCCCCGCGGTCCGAGCCGAGCGGCGAGAGGCCTCCGGTGTACGTGATGCGCAGCCGGCCCAGCGGCATCGGGTTGGCCCCGACGACGGCGGCGCAGGCCGCGCGGACCTCGTCCAGGTCCGGCTCGGGAAGGCCGAGGCCGCGCGCCGAGCGGGCGAGCCGGTCCAGGTGCCGGGTCAGCGCGAAGGTCCGCCCCTCGGCCGTCTTCACCGTCTCGAAGATGCCGTCCCCCACGGTCAGACCGTGGTCCAGCACGGAGACGCGGGCGGTATCGAGGTCATGCAGGCCACCATTGAGCCAGATCTTCACCGAGGGGTCCCTCCACTCACTTCGTACGTCCCCGACGCTACCGCCAGCAGCCGCTGGGCCTTCAGCTCGGTCTCCCGCCACTCCCCTGCCGGATCCGAGCCCCAGGTGATGCCCGCTCCGGTGCCGAAGCGCAAGGCCCCGTCGGGGCGGTCGATCCAGAAGGTGCGGATCCCGACGGCCAGTTCACCGGTGCCCCGGTCGGCGTCGACCCAGCCGATGCCGCCGCAGTAGGGGCCGCGCGGCGCGGTCTCCAGGGCGTCGATGATGCGCAGGGCGCTGGACTTCGGGGCGCCGGTCACGGAACCGGGCGGGAACGCGGCGGCGAAGAGTTCGGGCCAGCCCGCGTCGGGCAGCAGCTCGCCGCGGACAGTGGAGACGAGGTGGACCAGGCCGGGGTGCTTCTCGACCACGCACAGGTCGGGGACGGTGACGGAGCCGGTCACGCATATCCGCCCGAGGTCGTTGCGGACGAGGTCCACGATCATGACGTTCTCGGCGTAGTCCTTCTCCAGGAGATCCGCCTCGGTGCGGCCGGTGCCCTTGATGGGCCCCGACTCCACGACACGTCCCTCGCGCCGCAGGAACAGCTCGGGAGAGGCCGTGGCTATCTCCACGCCGTGCTCGGGCAGCCGGATCGTCCCGGCGTAGGGAGCGGGGTTCCCGCGCGCGAGGAGGGCGGTCAGGGCGTCCACGTCGGCGTCGGCGGGCACCGGCGCGGACAGGACGCGGCAGAGGTTCGCCTGATAGACCGTGCCGGCCGCGATGTGTTCGCGCACTCGTCGTACGCCGTCCATGTACGCGGCGCGGTCGAGCGAGGACGTCCAGTCATCGGCGGCCGGTCCGTGCCAGGCGCCCGGCACGGGGGCGGGCACGGGCTCCTGGCGTACGTCGTCGAAGCGGGCGCAGACGAGACCGCCCTCGAAATCGGCCGCGACGGCCCAGAAGCCGCCCGCTTCCAGGGCGGCGGGATCGCTGGTCACATCGCTGAGGCCGGTGGCCACCAGGCCGCCGAAGCGCGCCATGGGCGGGAGCGTCCCGGAGGGCCGCTGGGAGGACATCTGAGGGGGGCTGTGCACGTCTGCGAGTCTATGACCGGCGTCCTGGTGGCGCCCCGGGCCGACGACAGCGCAGCACGCTGCGCAAACGCGTTTTTGTACTGGCCCAGGAATCCGCTAGAGTTCAACACGTCGCCGGGACGCGCAAGCGGAACGGGAAAGACAAGCGGACGTAGCTCAGTTGGTAGAGCGCAACCTTGCCAAGGTTGAGGTCGCCAGTTCGAACCTGGTCGTCCGCTCGCAGGAAAGTGGGGGATCTTCCCGAGACCCCGCACTCCTGGTGGAGTGGCCGAGAGGCGAGGCAACGGCCTGCAAAGCCGTCTACACGGGTTCAAATCCCGTCTCCACCTCCAAGCGCGATTAGCTCAGCGGGAGAGCGCTTCCCTGACACGGAAGAGGTCACTGGTTCAATCCCAGTATCGCGCACGCAGAACTGAATAATCCCTGGTCCCGTATGGTGTGGGACCGGTCCCGCGCGATTAGCTCAGCGGGAGAGCGCTTCCCTGACACGGAAGAGGTCACTGGTTCAATCCCAGTATCGCGCACGCAGTACGCTACACACGCAGGTTGACCTGCGCGATTAGCTCAGCGGGAGAGCGCTTCCCTGACACGGAAGAGGTCACTGGTTCAATCCCAGTATCGCGCACCATCCGTACGAAGCCCCCGGCCGTTCCCACGGCCGGGGGCTTCGTCGTTCCTCCGGTCAGGAGGAGAAGAGCATGTGCCCGAAGCTCTTGTGGCGCTTGTGGCCGTAGTGCCCGCCGTGACCGCCGTGGTGGCCGCCGTGCTGCGGAGCGCCCCACTGCGGTGCGGGAGCGGCGGCCGGGTAGCCCTGCTGCGGGGCGGGCGGCGCGGGCGGTGCCTGCTGGGCGCCCCACTGGCCCTCGAGCCGGGTCAGGGACTCCAGCTCGCCGTAGTCGAGAAATATCCCGCGGCAGCCGCTGCACTGCTCGATCTGGACGCCATTGCGGTTGTACGTGTGCATCGGTGCGTGGCACTTGGGGCACTGCATGGTCGGCTCAACTCCTCGCCGGTCGTGACTGCTTCGCCGGATCTCTGCCCGGCTTCGGTGCGTTGCACCCTACTTCGTGGTGGTGGACGCCAACTCCGGCGGGAGGGCGGCCATTCGATCACAGGCGTCGACGACGGCCTGCTCGATCTCGTCGAGGAGCCGGCCGCCGGTGACGGACTTGGCCACGGCGAGGGCCGCGGTCTGTGCGGTGAGGGCGCGGGCGGGGACGTCCAGGGCGGGCCAGGGGTCGGCGCCGGCGGGCGGGATCGCGGGGCCTTGGGCGGCCTGGTAGGCGGCGAGGAAGCGGGTCCACTCGTCCGGGCCGAGGAGCCCGCAGGCGTACCAGGCGGCGGGGCGGGCCAGGTCCCAGGCGGGGTTGCCGAGCCCCAGGTCGTCCACGTCGATCAGCAGCCAGTGCCCTCGCGGGGCGCGGACCAGCTGGCCGAGGTGGAGGTCTCCGTGGCACAGGAGCCCCGGGGGTGGTGCGGGGGCCTCGGCGCGCGCCCAGGGCGGGAGGGTGGCCCAGGCGCGCTCCACGGGGACCTGGGCGGGGTGCGGGCCGGCCGCGCGCATCCGGGCCATGGCGCGGGCGGCCTTCGCGGGGCCCCGCATGTCCGGGAGCGGGTGAGGGAGTTCGGCGGGGGGTGTGGCGTGCAGGCGGGCCAGGAGGATGGCGACTTCCTCCCAGGGGGCGGCGTCGGGGTCGTCGCGATCCACGGGGGTGCCGGCCTCCCAGAGGGTGACCAGGCGGCCGTGGAGCGGGATCGCCGTCTCGTCCAGCGGGGGCAGGAGCGTGCCGTGGAGGGCGGCGGCCACCTGGAGGCGGGTCGCGAGCTCCGCGGGATCGGTGCCGGGGGCGTGGGCCTTGGCGACCGTGCCGCCGTGGCGGACGACGGTCGCGTCGTCGCGGTCGGCGAGGACGGTATCCGGGGGGCGGCAGTCGCAGGGGGCCGTGTGGACCGCGGCGCGGAGCTTGGCGATGAGAGCGGGGAGCAGTGCGGTCACGAGTCCCTCGGGGTGCGTCGACAGGTCCCCCCGAGGGTACGCACCGGCAGCGGGTACTTCCGGGGGTACTTCCGGGGGCCTGGTGCCGCAACCATCAACTGAGCAACCCCAACGGCGATCAACCACCTACGCGAGAGCGGCGCCGGCTCAGGCGCAAGAAAGGGAAAAGCCCGCGCAGCTCCCCAGCTGCGCGGGCGTTCCCATCTGCCGTCCGCCGCACCCCCGTCCCCACGGGGTTTCCTGGCCGGATGTCCCCGCCCGGACCGCTCATCCGGGCCCGGGGCGCCGCTCAGCGCCCCAGCATCACGCCCACGGACGACGCTTGTGTGACCACCGCTTCCCAGCCGCCGAAGACGACTACGAGCAGGGCCGCCAGGGGAAGGACCATGGCCGTCGCCACCAAGGGATGGCGCGTGCCGGACGGGCGGACGCCGAACGTGGCGAAAGCCTTACGTCCCTGCGTGCGGATCATCGTCCGCGATGCCGTGTCCGCCATGGTTCCTCTCCTGACCGGTCTGTAGTGGATCTGGCAGCGGCGGGTGTCTGACCTCGGGGGACGAGTGCTGCACCCGCCGCTTGACTTCAAATCTAGGTGCGCCGACCGCCCGCGACGTCATGCCCTCGTACCGATTGCCGGGCCTCCCGGAGGATGACCGATCGCCCCTCGTGTACTCCCATGGGTGGAGATGGGGGCCTAGGTCTCAGGGTCTTCCCGGAGGGGGCGGGCGGCCTGCTCGGATGTGTCCTCCCGCGGGACGGGCTGCTCGACGAGGGCGAGCACCCTCGTCGCCATGAACCGCGCCGTCCGCACGACGGAGCCGCTGCGGGTGACTTCGCTCACTTCGACCACTCCCCTGCGCACCGCCGTCTCCACCCGGCGGCCCGCTCGGCTCGCCACCACCTCGTACGTCCGTGTCGTGTCCCCGGCGTCCACGACTATCTCCACGCGATCACCCTTCACGGGATCAATCCCCCTTCAGCGATGGATGGTTGGGGGCAGCGGCCGGCCCAACGGCCGCTCGCCCCAGGTCCCCTGAACACTCTTCAAGTTTCCCACCCGGCACTGACAATCGGTCGGGGCGTGAGGGCGCGGCCTCTGCACCTGCCCGGCCGTGGAAACGTAAGCTGTGGCTCGACAACGGACCGGGCAGCGGGGATGGACATGGCGATGATGCGGCTCCGGCGCGAGGACCCGCGTGTCGTCGGCTCGTTCAGACTGCACAGGCGGCTGGGCGCCGGCGGCATGGGGGTCGTCTACCTGGGGTCGGACCGGCGGGGGCAGCGCGTCGCCCTGAAGGTGATCCGGCCCGATCTGGCGGAGGATCAGGAGTTCCGTTCGCGGTTCGCCCGCGAGGTCTCGGCCGCCCGGCGCATTCGCGGCGGGTGCACGGCGCGGCTCGTCGCCGCCGATCTCGACGCCGACCGGCCGTGGTTCGCCACCCAGTACGTTCCCGGGCCCTCGCTGCACGACAAGGTCGCCGCCGAGGGGCCGCTCACCGCGGCCGAGGTGGCGGTGGTCGGTTCGGCGCTTGCCGAGGGACTCGTCGCCGTACATGAAGCCGGTGTCGTGCACCGGGACCTGAAGCCGTCGAACATCCTGCTGTCCCCGAAGGGGCCGCGGATCATCGACTTCGGGATCGCGTGGGCGACCGGTGCCTCGACCCTGACCCATGTCGGCACCGCCGTCGGTTCGCCCGGCTTCCTGGCACCCGAGCAGGTGCGCGGCGCCGCCGTCACGCCCGCCACCGACGTCTTCGCCCTCGGCGCCACGCTCGCGTACGCGGGGATGGCGGACTCGCCCTTCGGACACGGCAGTTCGGAGGTCATGCTCTACCGCGTGGTGCACGAGGAGGCGCAGCTCGCCGGGGTGCCGGACGCGCTCGCGCCGCTCATCCGGGCCTGCCTCGCGAAGGCTCCGGAGGAGCGTCCCAGCACGCTGCAACTGTCGCTCAGGCTCAAGGAGATCGCGGCGCGTGAGGCCCAGGGCGGTCTCTCCGATGTGCGGCCGCCCGCGCCCCGGCACGACCAGGACCGGCCCACCGGGCGGCTCGCCGAGGAGTACGCGGACCAGCGCACCCAGCGGCGCAATCCGCAGGGCACTCCCCCGCCGCGGCCCAGCGCGTCACGGCCGGGTGGGTCGCGGACCGGCTCATCGCGGGCCGGCAACAGCTCCTCCCGGTCCGGCTCGCGTCCCGCGCCGTCCAGGAACACCACCCGCTCCGGAGGCAGAACCGGCCCCCGGACCACCGGCACCGGCCGCAGGCCCGCCAACCCGCGGCTGCTGCGGCAGCGGCTCTTCGTGTTCGTGGTCGTGACGCTCCTGGTGGCGCTCGGCATCGCGGCGGCGCAGGGCTGCCAGGGCCCCGCGAAGGGGCTCGGCGACAGCGGCGTACCCGAAGGACGCGACGTACGGGCGATCCAGCAACTGGATCCGGGGCCGGGCGCCTAGGGCCTAGGGCCTAGGGCCTAGGGCCTGTCCGGCGGATCATGCCGCGGGTCGCGGGGTCTGGCACTGCGATCTGCGGCGTTGCCGTCGGTTGCCAACCTCCCCAAGCTCTCGGCTTCGCTCGAGCAGGGGAGAACCCACCGCGTTTTCGCCTCCTCCGCCTTGCATCTCGACGCACCAGACCCCGCTCACCAGCACCGAAGAGTGGCCGCCACCCTCGCGCGGCCTGATCCGCCGGACAGGCCCTAGGCGGTCAGAGGTTGGGGCGGCCCGTCGCCACCGCGTAGAAGGCGACCGCGGCCGCCGCGCCCACGTTGAGCGAGTCGACCCCATGGGCCATCGGGATGCGGACCCATTCGTCGGCCGCCATCAGCGCCTGCGTGGAGAGGCCCTCGCCCTCCGCGCCGAGCATCAGCGCGACCCGGTCCATGCGGTGCGGCGCCGCCTCGTCCAGGGTCTTCGCCTTCTCGTCCGGGGTGAGCGCGAGGAGGTTGAATCCCGCCTCGCGTACGCCCTCCAGGCCCTTGGGCCAGGATTCCAGGCGGGCGTACGGGACGGAGAAGACCGCGCCCATGGAGACCTTCACCGAGCGCCGGTAGAGCGGGTCGGCGCAGTCCGGCGAGAGCAGGACGGCGTCCATGCCGAGGGCGGCAGCGCTGCGGAAGATCGCGCCGATGTTGGTGTGGTCGTTGACCGACTCCATGACCACGACCCGGCGGGCCGTGGTCAGGAGTTCGTCGGCGGTCGGCAACGGCTTGCGCTGCATCGAGGCGAGGGCGCCGCGGTGCACGTGGTAGCCGGTGACCTGCTCGGCGAGGTCCGGGTTGACCGCGTACACGGGTGCCGGGACCTCGTCGATGACGTCGCGCATGACGTCGACCCACTTCGCGGAGAGCAGCATCGAGCGCATCTCGTAGCCGGCCTGCTTGGCCCGCCGGATCACCTTCTCGCCCTCGGCGATGAACAGGCCTTCGGCGGGTTCGCGCTTGCGGCGCAGTTCGACGTCGGTCAGACCCGTGTAGTCGCGCAGCCGCGGGTCGGCGGGGTCGTCAACGGTGATGAGATCAGCCACAGGGTGATACTGCCTTGTCCTGGGTGCGGTGCCAACGCCCGGGGGCGGGTTGGGTTACCGGTGGTTACGTTGGGGCTCGTGGTGGTTACGCGGGGGTGCGCGCGGTCACGCGGGGTCGCCCGGGCCCACGTTCACCACCTCGCCGATGACGATGACCGCCGGGGGCCTCACCTCGTGCGCCGCGACCTGGGCGGCGACCGTGGCGAGCGTGGCGTCCACGCGGCGCTGGGCCGCGGTGGTGCCCTCCTGGATCAGGGCGACGGGGGTTTCGGGCGACCGGCCATGGGCGACGAGCGCCTCGGCGATCTTGCCGATCTTGTCCACGCCCATCAGGACCACGAGGGTGCCGCGCAGCTTGGCCAGGGACGGCCAGTCGACCAGGGAGCGCTCGTCGTCCGGCGCGACGTGACCGCTGACGACGGTGAACTCGTGCGCGACACCGCGGTGCGTGACGGGGATGCCCGCGGCACCCGGGACCGAGATCGAGCTGGAGATGCCGGGTACGACGGTGCAGGAGATGCCCGCCTCGGCGAGCGCCTGCGCCTCCTCCATGCCGCGGCCGAAGACGAACGGGTCGCCGCCCTTGAGCCGGACCACCGACTTGCCCTGCTTGGCGTGCTCGATGAGCGCGTTGTTGATGGCCTCCTGGGCCATGAAACGGCCGTACGGGATCTTCGCGGCGTCGATCACCTCGACGTGCGGCGGCAGTTCGTCGAGGAGGTCGCGCGGGCCGAGCCGGTCGGCGATGACGACGTCCGCCTCGGCGAGCAGCCGGCGGCCGCGGATCGTGATCAGGTCCGGGTCGCCGGGGCCGCCGCCGACGAGCGCGACGCCGGGGGTGCGGCTGCGCTGGTGCGGGGCCACGAGGCTGCCGTCGCGCAGGCCCTCGACGAGGGCGTCGCGGATGGCGGCGGTGCGGCGGGGGTCGCGGTCGTGGATGTCCGTGGTGAGGACGGCGACCGTGACGCCTTCGGAGCGGCCGGTGGCGGGGGTCAGGGCGGTGGCGGCGTCCGCGTCGTCGGAGCGGACGCACCAGACGCGGTTCGCCTCCGCTTCGGCGGAGGCGGCGGTGTTCGCCTCCGTGTCGCCGGTGGCGATGAGGGCGTACCAGGCGTCCTTGAGGTCGCCCTCCGCGTACCGGCGGCGCTCCCAGGTGATCTCGCCCGCGTCCGCCATCGCCTCCACGGAGGGGGTCGCGCTCGGCGATACGAGGAGGATGTCGGCGCCGGCCGCGATGAGGGCGGGGAGGCGGCGCTGGGCGACCTGGCCGCCGCCGAGGACGATCGTTCGGCGGCCGGTGAGGCGGAGGCCTACGGGGTAGGCGGGGTTTTCTGCCATGGCGGGGCTCCTCCGTGCGGGGCGCTGCGTTGCTCTGCGGCTGCCGCTGCGGCGGTGGAGCGGCTGCTGTTCTGACGTGCGGGTTCAGTATGGCTGGGCGGGGGTGGTGTTTCCTTCCCCAAGCCCGCCCCTTCCCGAAAACTGGAGCTTCGCCCCAGGCCCGACTTCGGCTGCGGACCGTGGGCGTTTGTGCCCACCCTTCCCCAAGCTCTCGGCTTCGCTCGAGCAGGGGAGACCCCACTCGCCGTGCGGAACGCCTGCCCACAAACGGGGCCGGGCAAGGGGTGGGCGGGGTCTGCGGGACACACCACAAACGGGGCGGGTCAACAGGTGGGCGAGGTCTGCGGGTCCGCCCCGCCAACGGGGCGGCTCAGCGGGTGGGCAGGGACTGTGTGAGGCCTGCCCACCCCGTGTCGGGCGTGGCTACTTCTCGGTGACGCCCGCCGAGTCGAACGTCGCCACCTCGTGCATGGCGCGGGCCGCGCTCTGCACCACCGGGAGGGCAAGCAGGGCGCCCGTGCCCTCGCCGAGGCGGAGGTCCAGGTCGACCAGGGGGCGCAGGCCCAGCTTGTTCAGGGCCGCCACGTGGCCCGGCTCCGCGCTGCGGTGGCCCGCGATGCAGGCCGCGAGCACCTCGGGGGCGATGGCGCGGGCGACCAGGGCGGCGGCGCCGGCGCTGACGCCGTCCAGGATGACGGGGGTCCGCAGGGACGCGCCCCCCAGGAGGAGGCCGACCATCGCCGCGTGCTCCAGGCCGCCGATGGCCGCGAGGACGCCGACCGGGTCCGCCGGGTCCGGATTGTGGAGCTCCAGGGCGCGGCGGACGACCTCGACCTTGCGGGTGTGCATCTCGTCGTTGATGCCGGTGCCGCGGCCGGTGACCTCGGCCGCGTCCGTGTCCGTGTAGACGGAGATCAGGGCCGCGGACGCGGTCGTGTTCGCGATGCCCATCTCGCCGGTGAGAAGCGCCTTGTTGCCCGCCGCGACGAGATCGCGGGCCGTCTCGATGCCGACCTCGATGGCCGCCTTGACCTCTTCGCGGGTCAGGGCGGGCCCGGTCGTCATGTCGGCCGTGCCCGCGCGGACCTTGCGGGGCAACAGGCCGGGGGTTGCCGGGAGTTCACTGGCCACGCCCACGTCGATGACGCAGACCTCGGCGCCCACCTGGTTGGCGAAGGCGTTGCAGACAGCCCCGCCGCCGAGGAAGTTGGCGACCATCTGGGCCGTCACCTCCTGGGGCCAGGCCGTGACGCCCTGGGCGTGCACGCCGTGGTCGCCCGCGAAGATCGCGACGGCCGCGGGCTCCGGGATCGGCGGCGGGCACTGCCGGGACAGGCCGGACAGCTGCGCGGAGATGATCTCCAGCATGCCGAGCGCGCCCGGCGGCTTCGTCATCCGCTTCTGGCGTTCCCAGGCCTCGCCGAGCGCCTTCGCGTCCAGCGGGCGGATGTTGGAGACGGTCTCGGCCAGCAGGTCGTGCGGGTCCTCGCCGGGCAGCGCGCGCCGGCCGTACGTCTCCTCGTGTACGACCCAGGAGAGCGGGCGGCGCTTGGACCAGCCTGCCTGCATCAGCTCGGGCTCCTCCGGGAACTCGTCGACGTATCCGACACAGAGATAGGCCACCACTTCGAGGTGCTCGGGAAGACCGAGGGTCCTGACCATCTCGCGTTCGTCGAAGAAGCTGACCCAGCCGACACCGAGGCCCTCGGCGCGCGCGGCGAGCCAGAGGTTCTCGACGGCGAGGGCCGAGGAGTACGGAGCCATCTGCGGCTGCGTGTGGCGGCCCAGGGTGTGCCGGCCGCCGCGGGTCGGGTCGGCGGTGACGACGATGTTCACCGGGGTGTCGAGGATCGCCTCGATCTTCAGTTCCTTGAACTGCTTCGCTCGGCCCTTGGGGAGCGACTTGGCGTACGCGTCCTTCTGGCGCATCGCCAGCTCGTGCATGGTGCGCCGGGTCTCCGCCGAGCGGATGACGACGAAGTCCCAGGGCTGCGAGTGGCCGACGGACGGCGCGGTGTGGGCCGCCTCCAGGACGCGCAGGAGGACCTCGTGCGGGATCGGGTCGCTGCGGAAGCCGTTGCGGATGTCGCGGCGCTCGCGCATCACGCGCAGCACGGCCTCGCGCTCGGCGTCCTCGTAGCCGGGAGCGGCGGCGGACTCCGTCACGTCGGCGGCGGGAGTTTCCAGGGGCTCCGCCTGGCCGTCGGCCTGGACGGGCTCGGCTGCTTCGGCGGGCTCGGCCGCGGCCTCCGGTCCGACCACTACAGGTGCCTCGGCCACGACCGGCTCGGGCGCCTCGACGGGCTCTTCCGGCTGCTCCGGTACGGGAGTTGCCGCCGCGTCCGGCACGGGCGCCTCAGCCGCGGGCTCCGCGCCGTCACGCGGGGCGGGGACGGTGGCCGCGGGCTGCGGTGCGGGCTCGAGGATCTCGGGGGCTTCGACGGTCTCGACGGCCTCGACGGCCTCGGTGATCTCAGGAATCTCCGGGGTCTCGATGACCTCGGGGGCGTCGGTGACCGGCGCGGCCTCGGCGATCGGCTCGGTCTCGCGGGCCAGTGCCGTCTCGGGGGCCGGTGCAGTCTCGGGGGCCTCCACGACCTCCGCGGCCTCCGCGGCCTCCACGGGGGCCGGGGTGTCCAGGACTTCCGGCGTCTGCGGGGCCTCGGCCTGCGGTGCGACCGCGAGCGGCTCCGCCTCGGCGGCGGGCTCGGGCTCGGCGGCCTCGGGCTGCGGGGCCTCGAAGTGCTCCGGGGCCACGACCACCGGGTGCGGAGGGGTCGGCGCCAGGTGGGGCGTGGTCGGCACCGAGCCCTCGACCGGCACGAACTGGCCGAGCGGCGCGGGCTCATGGGCCACGACAGGCTCTGCCTGCTGAGCGTCCTGCGGGATGTGCGGGCCCTGCCCGGCGTGCGGGAGGTGTCCGCTGCCCATGGCAGGCGCGTCCGCCCAGGGCTGCGCTGCGGCCACGGCGAACTGCTGCTGGCCCTGCACCGGCACCGGCTGCTCGGCGACGGGCGGCGCCAGCACGGCCTCCGGGGCGGGGGCAGCCGCGGGAACGGGCTCCGGCAGCTCAGTGACGGGCGCGGGCTGCGCGGCCTGCGCCTGCTCGGCGACGGGCGTCTCCTGCGCGGCCTGTGCGCCCTGCGGTTCCTGCGCGCCCTGTGTGGCGTGTGCGTTCTGCGGTACGGGGGTGGCCTCTGGGACGACCGTTTCTGCTGGTGCGACCGGCTGCGCGGGCTGCTCCACCGGAGCCATCTGGACCGGCGCCTGAACCGGCGCTTCAGCCGGCACGGGCTGCGCGGGCTGCTCGCCCTGAACGGCGTGCTCCGCCTGCGCAGGCACCTGCGGCTCCGGCTGCGGCATCCACGGCGTGGCCCCCTGGGGCGGAATCTCGCCGAGCTGCGGACCCGGCTGCATCCCCTCGCCCTCGCGCGGGACGTCCAGGTACTCGGGCCCCGTGGTCGGCGGACCCGCGTGCCGCACCGGCGCCACGTGCTGCGGCGCTCCGGCGGGGCCCCGGTCGGCCAGCGACCGTACGGGACTTCCCGTGCCGTCGGGCACGACGGGCCCCGAGGGTCCACGGTGCAGCGGGCGGCGGGCGGGACCCGCGTGCGACGCGGGCGGCGGAGTCGCCGTGCCCGGCAGCTGGACGCCGTTCAGATCGACCGAGCCGCTGTCGCGCCCCGCCGTCTCGTGCGGACCCGGCTGGTGCGCGGCCTGCGCCCGCACGGCCTGGGGCTGCGCCTGTGCGACCTGCGGCTGCGCCACCGGCTGGCCCGCATACTGACCCGCGGCCGACTGGTCGACGTACGCGGCGGCCGGAGCCGCGACGGGCTGCGCGCCCTGCTGCGGGGCGACACCCAGCGGCGCGCCCTGCTGCGGCTCGCTCCAGGCACCCTGCGCGCCCGGCATCAGGAGCAGGTCGTCGTCCTCGGCGGACGCGACGGTCTCGGCGGGATTCTCGGAGGGGTCGAGGTAGGTGTACGCACCCGGGGCGGGGACGCCCGGCTGCTCCACCAAGCCTGCGTTCTCCGGCAGTCCCTCGGCCGGGACCTGGCCGGTGTCGGTCATGCTTAACCCCTCGCCCATCGGTTAGTGCTTCTTCGACCGCCCCTCAGCCTTCGGCCGGGGAAGCCCCATTGCCCGGAGCGGCGCACCAACCGCCCGTCATTCTCAACGAGCGTGCGCGCCGCGCGGCACGAACCGCGTACGGACAACAGGCATTGTCGCGGTCGGGCCGCCCTCGCGGCAGCTTGATCCGCAAGGGTTCGCTGTGGACTGCGCCACGTTGCGCGCCCTCCGGTCATGCCGTACCACACACCCCCCAAAACGGGCGAGCTTTCCGGACATTGACCAACTATTTGCCGGACGCTCTGGTGCGGTACAACGATCGGCCAGCCTACCTCGCACCGCGCGGCCACAGGGTCACGGGGCGCGATCGGGCAGCAGTCCGGACAGCACGAAGACGACGGTCCGTTCGCGTTCTGTCCACGCGCGCGTGTCCAGCTCGACGGACTGGAGCAGCGCGCACTCCACCGCGTATCCGTGCTCCGTCAGGTCCCTGCCGATGAGTTCGGCCTCGTCGCGCGTGGAAGCGTGCGTCACTATGCGGGCCGGGCGGCGGTCGGCGACGGCGGAGACCACTTCGGCTCCGCCGCCCCCGACGCGTACGACGTCGGGCTCGGGCAGATCCTCGAGGATGTGCGGGGCGGTGCCGTGCACGATCTGCGGCTGTACGCCGAAATGGCGTGAAACGGCCGTGGTGCGGGCGCAGGCGTCCGGATCGCGGTCGACGGCGATGACGGCGGCGCCGAATCGCGCGGCCTCCGTGCTGAAGGCGCCGCTGCCGCAGCCGATGTCCCAGACGAGGTCGCCCACGCGCGGGCCGATGCGGGCGAGTTGGGCGGCCCGCAGCCGCTCACTCTCGCCCTCGCCGAGCCGCGCGTCGCCGCCGTACACGTCGGCGGGCAGCGCCCAGCCGCGCGGGGCGCCCGGATCGCGGCCCGCGATCCAGCCGGTGTCGGACGCGGCGACCGGGCCGCCGATGGCGATGACGACGTTCGGGTCGCGCCAGGTGTGGTCGGCGGCCTTGTCCGAGGTGAGGACGGTGACCTGCTCACGCTCGGTGCCGAGCTCCTCGCAGATCACGAAGGTGCGGTGGACGCCCTGGAGCAGCAGTCCGAGTTCGGCGGGGCCCGCGCCGGGCGAGGTGAGGACGGCGACCTTGGTGTGGGCGCGGCAGACATTCACGGCCCGGCGCAGGGTGCGCGGGTGGGCGACGACGACCTGGGCGTCGTCCCAGGGCATCCCTGCGCGGGCGAAGGCCTGGGCGACCGAGGACACGGCGGGCACGACCTCGACCTCGAGGCCGAACTCGGGGGCGCGCAGGGTGCGGACGACGCCGAAGAAGCCGGGGTCGCCGTCCGCGAGGACCACCGCGGTGCCGCGGTGGGCGGCGATCCGGCGGGCGGCCAGGCTCACGCTGCCCAGGCGGATCCTTTCGGCGCCCTGCGGGACCTCGGCGAGTGCCAGATGGTGGGCGGCGCCCGCGACGAGCGTCGCGGCGCCGAGCGCCGAGCGCGCCGCGGCGGTCAGCGGCGAGCCGTCCCAGCCGATCACCGTGACCCGGTCGGCCATCGTCGTCTGTCTCCTGGGTCTCGCGGGTCGGCAAAGCGTGAAGGGGCCGGGTTTTGGTGCAGGGGGCAACCGGAGGTGCGGCCAGGGGCGAGCGTACCTGGTGGGTCCGGGCGGCGCCCGAGGGGTCAGTTCCAGTCGGAGAACGCGCTGAACCCGCTGTCCGCGAGCTGCTCGCCGACGCCCTCCAGGTCCTCCGGGAGCAGGCTCCACACGATGAGGTCGGTCCGCACGTCGAGCCAGCCGCCGAAGGGGTCGCCGCCGTTGCGCGTACGCGCTATCCAGGCGCCCCGCAGGACGCCCTCGCTGATGCAGCCGATCTTCTGCGCGACCTGCTGGGCGGCGGTGTTGTCGGCGGCGGTGCGCAGCTCGATGCGTTCGAAGCGCTGGTCGTTGAAGAGCCACTGGGCGGTGGCGAGCGCCGCCTCCGACGCATAGCCCTCGCCGCGGGCCCAGGGGGCGACGACGTAGCTGAGTTCGCTGGAGCGCACCCGCCAGTCGGTGTCCCGCAGCTGGACGATGCCGACCAGGCGCTGGGTGAGGAACTCGGTGACGGCGAGGACGATGCCGCGGCCCTCGGTGCGCTCGGCGGGCGCGAGGTCGGTGATCCACCGGCGGGCGTGGTCCTCGGTGTACGGCTGGGGCACGGAGGTCCAGGCGGTGACCAGCTCGTCGTTCATCATCTCCGCGTACGCGGGGACGTCGGCGTCCTCGAACGGGCGCAGCACCAACCGCTCCGTGCTGATGGAGATGTCGGGGAAGGTGGTAGTCATGCGCTGCTCCGTAACCTGGAACCCTCGGGCCTGCTGAAGAGCCCAGCATGCAGCATGTCTCGGCGCGGACGCACCACGGGGTCCGCTCCTTCAGCTGGAACGGACCCCGTGGTGGGGACGGAAACGGACTGTGCGTCAGCTCGCCGAAACGGGCAGGACGGAGCCCTTGTACTTGTCCTCGATGAACCGCTTGACCTCGGGTGAAGTGAGCAGTTTCGCCAGCTTCTCGACCCGTGGGTCGTCCTCGTCGCCCTTCTTGACGGCGAGCACGTTGTTGTACGGGTTGCCCTTGGGTGACTCCAGAAGGATGGCGTCCTTCTTGGGGCTCAAGCCGGCGTCGAGCGCGTAGTTGTTGTTGATGACCGCCGCGTCGAGGTCGTCGAGCGAGCGGGGCAGCTGCGCGGGGTCGAGCGGCTTGACGGTGAGCTTCTTCGGGTTGGACGTGATGTCCTCGGGCGTCGCGGTGCCGCCGACGCCCTTCTTGAGCCCGATGACGCCCTTGGACGCGAGGAGTTGGAGCGCCCGGCCCTCGTTGGTCGTGTCGTTGGGCACGCCGACGGTGGCGCCGGAGCGGAGCCCGGAGACGTCCTTCAGCTGCTTCGCGTACACGCCCATCGGAGGCAGGTACACCTCGGCGACCGGTGCCAGGTCCGTGTCCTTGGACTCGTTGAAGTCCTCCAGGTACGGGGTGTGCTGGTACAGGTTGGCGTCGAGGGAGCCCTCCTGGAGCGCGGTGTTCGGCGAGACGTAGTCCGTGAACTCCGTGATCCGCAGGTCGAGTCCCGCCTTCTTCGCGAGGTTCTCCTTGACGTACGTGAGGACTTCGCCGGCCGGGGTCGGGGTGGCCCCGACGACGAGCGTGTCGTCGGAGCCTCCCGAGCCGCCGTCCGATCCGGCGCCGCACGCGGTGAGGCCGAGGCCGAGGGCCAGGGTGCCCGCCCCGGCGGCGATGACGGACGTACGCATGATCAGAACGCCGCGACGACGGCGCCGTCGTACTTGTCGTCGATGAACTTCTTGACCTCGGGCGAGGTGAGGAGCTTGGCGAGCTTCTTCACGCGCGGGTCGTTCTCGTCGCCCTTCTTCACGGCGAGGAAGTTGCCGTAGGGGTTGTCCTTGGCGGACTCGGCGACGATGGCGTCCTTGGCGGGGCTGAGCGCGGGCTTGGCCTCCAGGGCGTAGTTGCCGTTGATCACCGCGGCGTCGACGTCACCCAGGCTGCGCGGCAGCGTGGGGGCCTCGAGCTCCTTGAACTTGATGTTCTTGGGGTTCTTGGCGATGTCCTTGGGGGTGGCCTCGTAGCCGACGCCCTTCTTCAGCTCGATGATGCCGTTGTCGGCGAGGAGCTTGAGCGCGCGGGCCTCGTTGGTGGTGTCGTTCGGGACGGCGACGGTGGCGCCGTCCTTCAGGTCACCGAGCTTCTTGAGGCTCTTGGAGTAGACGCCGAGGGGCTCCAGGTGAACCGTGGCACCGGGGACGGGCACGATGTCCGTGCCGTTCTTCTTGTTGAAGTCGTCCAGGTACGGCTTGTGCTGGAAGTAGTTCGCGAAGACCTCGCCCTGCTGGACGGCGGTGTTCGGCGTGACGTAGTCGGTGAACTCCTTGACCTCGAGGTCGAGGCCGGCCTTCTTGGCGAGGTTCTTCTGGACGTAGTCCAGGATCTCGCCCTGCGGCGTCGGGGTGGCGGCGACGACGAGCTTGCCGTCCTTGTCCCCTGCGGAGTCCTTGTCGGAGCCGCAGGCGGAGAGCCCGAGGGTGAGGGCGCCGGTGGCGAGGACAGCGGTGGTGATCTTGGCGGTGTTACGCACGAAAAGTGCCTTTCTCCATGGGTGGTGCTCTGTGGTGCTCTGTGGTGCGGCCCCGCGTGGGTGTGCGGGGTGGGTTCAGGAAGCCTTCGAGGGCGCGACCTTGAGGAAGCGCAGGCGCGGCGCGGCGCCGGATTTGCCGCCTCGCTGGTGCAGCCTGCGGGCCGCGTAGTCGCCCGCGAACTGGATGATCGAGATGACCACGGCGAGGATCGCCACGGTGATCCACATCAGCTCGGTCTCGAAGCGCTGGTAGCCGTAGCGCAGCGCGAGGTCGCCGAGTCCGCCGCCGCCGACCGTGCCCGCCATCGCGGAGTAGCCGATGAGCGCGACGATCGTGGTGGTGGCGCCCGCGATCAGCGAGGGCAGCGACTCCGGGACGAGGACCTTGCGTACGACGGTCCAGGTGGAGCCGCCCATCGACTGGACGGCCTCGACGAGCCCGCCGTCGACCTCACGGATCGAGGTCTCCACGAGTCGTGCGAAGAACGGGATGGCGCCGATGGCGAGCGGCACGAGGGCGGCCTCGCGGCCGATCGTGGTGCCGACGACCCAGCGCGTGAAGCCCATCAGCGCGACCATGAGGATGATGAAGGGCATCGAGCGCACGATGTTCACGATCTGCCCGATCACCTTGTTGAGGAAGGCGTTCTGCAGCAGCCCGCCGCGCTCGGTGAGGACGAGCAGGATACCGAGCGGCAGTCCGGCGACGACGGCTATGAGCGTCGACCAGCCGACCATGTAGAGGGTGTCCCAACACGCCTGCTCCAGCAGGGGCTGCATCTCCGACCAGGTCACTTGGCACCTTCCTTGACCAGCAGCGTGGCGTCCTGCGGTACAGGCGCTTCCTGTCCTGCGACATCGACCTGAAGGCCCTGCTCGCGCAGGAAGCCGATCGGGACGACGTTCTCCTCGAAGCGGCCGGGCAGTTCGATGCGCATGCGGCCGACCTGGCGGCCCGCGACGGTGTCCATCGCGGCGCCGAGGATCGAGATGTCGATGTTGTACGTGCGCGACAGCTGGGAGATGACCGGCTGGGTCGCGGCCTCGCCGTGGAAGGTCACGTCGACGACGGTGCGGTCCTCGCCGGTGGCGTCGCCGCTGACCGGGAAGAGCGCGGTGGCGAGCTCGGAGCCGGGCGTCGCGAGCAGCTCGGTGACGGTGCCGGACTCGACGATCCGCCCGTTCTGCATGAGCGCGGCCGAGTCGCAGACGCTCTTGACGACGTCCATCTCGTGCGTGATCAGCAGGACGGTCAGGCCGAGCTGCTGGTTGAGGTCGCGAAGGAGCTGGAGGATGGAGCGGGTGGTCTCCGGGTCGAGGGCGCTGGTCGCCTCGTCGGAGAGCAGCACCTTCGGGTCGCCGGCGAGCGCGCGGGCGATGCCGACGCGCTGCTTCTGGCCGCCGGAGAGCTGCGCGGGGTAGGACTTCGCCTTGTCGGCGAGGCCGACCAGGTCGAGCAGTTCGAGGGCCTTGCGGGAGCGCTCGGCGCCGCTGAGGCCGAGGATCTCCAGGGGCAGCTCGACGTTGTCCTGGACGGTGCGCGACGACAGCAGGTTGAAGTGCTGGAAGACCATGCCGATACGGCTGCGGGCCCGCCGCAGCTCCTTGCTCGCGCGGCTGCCGCGCCCCGCGAGGGCGGTGAGGTCCTGGCCGGCCACCGTCACGGTGCCGGACGTGGGGCGCTCCAGGAGGTTGACGCAGCGGATGAGCGAGGACTTGCCGGCGCCGGACTGGCCGATGACGCCGTACACCTCGCCTTCGCGGACATGCAGATCGACGCCGTCGAGAGCGGTTACTTCACGACCGCGTGAGCGGTAGACCTTGGTGAGGCCGGAAGTGGTGATCACAGGGGTTTCCGTCACTGTCGAGTGCGCGGCCGGGTGGAGCCGGGCACGGGGCATTCGTGGGGAACGCGGCACGGTTTCTCGCGGTGGCGAAAAGAACCGGAGGGACGTGTGCGCGGGGCGGGCTCGCTTCCCGCGTCAGGTACGTAAGGCGTACGTGGCGCAGGGGCGTGGCACGGCGGCTTCGCTTCGGGGCGCGATGCTCAGGGGTGGTGCGGGGGCCCTCAGAAGGCGCACATTCGACACATACAACGAGCACCGGGCGTCGTGGTCGCCTCGGTCGCAGGGGTGCGGTTGCTCGTCGTGGTCATGCGGACCAGTAAAACACGCGTCGGCTCGCGCCCCGCCACCGTTGTCCGCTATACGGACAACCGGTGGACGGTCGCGGACACCCGCGGGGCGGTGCTCAGGCCTGGGCGGTGATCTCCACGCCACCCGCGATGACCTGCGCGGACACGGCCGAGAGGTCCTTGACGACGACGTCTGTGACATCGGCGGCGAGCTCGTCGGCCTGGTGCGTTGTGGTCAACGCCACGGTCGTCATGCCGGCCGCGCGGCCCGCGGTGAGACCGGCGGGCGCGTCCTCGAAGACCACGCAGCGGGCCGGGTCGACGCCGAGTTTCCGGGCCGCGAGGAGGAAGGGCTCCGGGTCGGGCTTGCCGTGCGTGATGTCGTCGGCGGCGATGAGCATCTCGGGGCGGATGCCGACCTCGGCGAGCCGTGCCTCGGCGAGCCGGCGTCCTGCGGAGGTGACGACGGCCCAGCGCTCCGGGGGCAGCGATTCGAGCAGCTCACGGGTGCCGGGCAGCAGCACGACACCGCCGGCGACGTCCGAGACCTCCAGCTCCTCGATGCGGGCGACGGCCTCGGCGACACGCTCGGCGGGCAGCAGGTCGCGGATGATCTCGACGGCGGGGCGGCCGTGCAGCTCGACCCTGCCGAAGTCCTCGGCGGTGATCCCGTACTCCTGCGCCAGGCGGGTCCAGCAGCGGTACACCGACTCCATGGAGGAGATGAGGGTGCCGTCGTTGTCGAACAGGAGCGCTTCAGCCTGGATCTTCATGGTGTCCGAGCCTACGGGGCACCCCAGGGGCGGGCGCATCGGGTCGAAGGACCCGTAATAAAGTCACGGCATGCTTGTTGCCCTGACGATCGCGACCGCCGTGGCCGCGCTCGCGCTCGCCGCGTGGTGCGGTTTCGCCGCCTACCGGGACCAGCCGACCAAGGACTGGCACTTCATCGGGATGGGCGTGGTGACCTTCCTGGCCACCGTCCAGCTGATCGTCGGCATCGTCCAGCTGGCCCGCGGCGAGAAGCCCGACCAGGGCACGACGATCTTCGTGGCGTATCTGCTCGGCTCCTTCGCCTGCGTTCCCGCCGCCGGGTTCATGTCGCTCGCGGAGCGCACCCGTTGGGGCTCCATCACCGTCGCCGCCGGTGGCGTGGTGCTCGCCGTGCTCCAGGTGCGGCTCTACGACATCTGGGGAGGCTGAGGTGACGGTGACCGAAGAGGGAGAGACGCCGGGCGCCCGGCAGAAGCTGATCACCGGGCCGGGCATTCTCCTGGTGTGGCTGTACGGCGTGATGGTCGTCGGCGCGGTGTCGCGCTCCGCCGTGCAGATCTCCTCGGACTTCCACAAGGCCCCGCTGGCGTACACGCTGTCCGCGCTCGCGGGCCTCGTCTACGGCTTCATCACGTACTCGCTGGTGCGGGGCGGCGAGAAGGCCCGCAAGGCGGCGCTGGTGTGCTGCGCCGCCGAGCTGGTGGGCGTCCTCGCGGTGGGCACCTGGACCCTGGTCGAACCGTCCGCCTTCCCCGACGCCACGGTGTGGTCGGACTTCGGGATGGGCTATCTGTTCATTCCGGTGATCTTGCCGGTGACGGCGATGTTCTGGCTGAACAAGGCACGCAAGGCCGCGGCCCAGGGGTCCTAGCGTCCCGAGCCGCGGCCGTACGGGATCACACGCTGGCGGCGTACGTGTTCGCCTCGGCGTCCTTGGCGAGCGTGACCACCGTGAGCCGTTCGTTCACGTGCCGGGTCTGCACCGCCGTATAGCCGTGCTTGCGGTAGAGCTGCAGATTCTGCTCACTGCGGTGCCCCGTGAACAGCTGGAAGGACTTGGCCGTACCGCCCGCCCCGAGGCGCTGTTCTATCGCGTCCAGGAGCCGGCCGCCCAGGCCGTGCCGCTGCATTCTGGGGTGGACGATGAGTTTGTCGATGCGCGCCGTGCCGTCGGGGTCGACCGATCCACGTACGGAGGCCACCACTTCGTCGCCGAGCCGTGCCACCAGGACGTCGCCCGCGGCCAGTTCGGCCTTGATGGAGTCGAGGGGCTGGGTCAGCGGCTCGATGGAGTAGTCGCCGTACAGCTCGGCCTCGCTCTGGTAGCACAGGTACTGCAGTTTGAGGATCTTCTCGGCGTCCGTGCCGTCCGCCGCCGAGATGGTCACGCTCATGCCCATGTGTGCATGCCTCCCGCTCACCTGCTCCGCCGGTTGTCTATCGCTCCTTTCCCCGCGGTTCAGGAGCTGCAACCTCCGCCGCGAGCATTCTGCGCAGGCATCCCAGGCATCGGGAACGTTCCGGCCCCAGACTGCCCTGTGACATTCCCAACTCGCCTGCGATCTCCCGGTAGGTGAGGTCCGCGGGAGACAGGAGTGCGGCCATGAGGCCGGGGCAGCGGCCGGGCAGCCTGCGCACCGCCGCGTGCAGGGTGCGGTCACGGTCGGCGCGCAGCGCCCGCTGTTCGGGCCCGCGCTCGGTGTCGTCGGCGGGCTCGGTCACGTATCGCACCTCGCGCTCCGCCGTCCGCCGGCTGCGGCTCGCCTCGGCGGCGACCGCCCCGCTCAGCCAGGCGGCCGGGTCGGCGGGCGGGCCGTCGGCGTCCATCCGCTCCAGGAGGCGCAGCCAGACGGCCTGTTCGAGGTCGCAGGGGTCGGTGCCGGAGCCGTGGGCCGCGGCGGACGCCTCCGCGGCGAGGAGCGGACGCAGCGCGGGGATGATCTGGTGGGTCATGCACCGCGTGACGCGGCCGCCCCGGCGCCGGTTGCCGGAGCGGCCGTCTCTCACCCCAACCGGGGCCGGAGGGCCGACTGTTGACGCCGCTCGTCGGCCCCGGACGGAAACCTCAGCCCTTGAGGAAGTCCTCGCGGGCCAGCAGGCCCGTGTCGCAGTTGTCGGTGAAGATGCCGTCGATGCCCGTCTCGAAGTACGCCTTGAAGGCGCCGAAGGCGTCTCCGTAGGCGGCCGGGTCGGTGCCCTTCCTGAAGTTCGTCGGCAGGAAGGTGTTCTCGTTGCGCATCGTGTACGGGTGCAGGACCAGGCCCGCCGCGTGCGCGTCCTTGACGAGCGTGGACGGGGTGCCGAGGCTGCCGTCGGGCTTCTTCGGGATGACCAGGTCGAGGGTGGGGCCGATGCCCTGCGCGAAGCCGGCCATCCACTCCAGGCCCTCGGGCTTGATGAGGTCGGCCACGGTGCGCGGGTCGCCCGCCTCGACGAAGTCCCAGGGGCGGGACGCGGCAGTGGACAGGAGCACCACCAGCGGCGCGTCGACCAGCTTGTTCAGGCGCTGGATGCTGCTGGGCTCGAAGGACTGCAGGAAGTTCGGCGAGTTCTTCTTGTGCCGCCCGTACTTGCGAAGGAGCTTGGCGAGCGGCTCCTCCAGGCCGAGGCCCAGCTTGCGGAAGTAGGTGGGGTGCTTGGTCTCGATGTGCAGCCAGATCGGCCTGCCGTGCTGCTTGCCCTGCTTGTCGGCCCACCGGAAGACCTCTTCCAGGGTGGGCACGTCCCAGCGGCCGTCGTAGAGGGTGTTGCGCTGCCGGGTGCCCGGGATGCGCTCCTTGGCACGCAGCGTCTTCAGCTCGGCGAGCGTGAAGTCCTCGGTGAACCAGCCGGTGAGCGAGGTGCCGTCGACCGACTTGGTGGTCCTGCGGGACGCGAACTCGGGGTGCGCCGAGACGTCCGTCGTCGCGGTGATGTCGTTCTCGTGACGGCATACGAGATGGCCGTCCTTGGTGGGCACGACGTCCTGCTCGATGACGTGGGCGCCCATGTCGAGGGCGAGTTGGTACGAGCCGAGCGTGTGCTCGGGGCGGTAGCCGCTGGTGCCGCGGTGCGCGACGACCGTGGGCACCGGCAGGTCCTTGTACCCCCCGTGCCCGTGCTTCGCGTCGGCTCTCGCCACGCCGGGCAGTCCCGCGACGGCTGTGCCCGCCCCGAGAACCGCCGCTCCCAGTACCGCGCGCCGCGCCGGCCGCTGCTCCCCCGAACCCGACTGCCTCGACTTCTGCGTAGCCATAGAGCGCTCCTCCCGATGTGCTGCCTTGCACCTGACAAAGCGGCACGATCGTAGGTGGCGCGGCGTGACGGATGGGAGACCCTGGGCCGAACGGAAGGGTGACGCGGGATGGCTACTGGTGTGCAGGGCCGGATCCGTTCGGTGGGATCCGTGTGCCGCGCGGGGCCCGTCACATCGTGGCCGCGCGTGACCGCGGCGCGTGACAAGAGCCACTAGGACGCGCCACTTCCGCCCCACGGAGATACGGTCGTCCCAGGGGAAACGCTTCAAGGGCAACACCACGCAAACTCAGGTCAACTCTGCGTATCGAGTGCGTGAACCCGATGTGCGATGTGCGGGGACCCGCGAGTATCGTCCTCACCTGCACATACTCGTCGTCGACCCGTTGACACCGGAGGGCCCGTTGTCCCGTCTCGCGCTCATCAAGGCTGTGCTCGGACCGATCCTGCGTCTGATGTTCCGCCCACGGGTGGAAGGCGCAGAGAACATTCCCGGCACCGGTCCGGTCATCATGGCCGGAAACCACCTCACGTTCATCGACTCGATGATCATGCCTCTCGTGTGCCCGCGCCCCGTCTACTTCATCGGCAAGGACGAGTACGTCACGGGCAAGGGCATCAAGGGCCGTCTGATGGCCTGGTTCTTCACCGGCTCCGGGATGATCCCCGTGGACCGCGACGGCGGCCACGGCGGTGTCGCGGCGCTGATGACGGGCCGGCGCGTCCTGGAGGAGGGCAAGCTCTTCGGCATCTACCCCGAGGGCACCCGCTCCCCCGACGGCCGGCTGTACCGGGGCCGTACGGGCATCGCGCGCCTCACCCTGATGACCGGCGCGCCCGTCATCCCCTTCGCGATGATCGGCACCGACAAGCTCCAGCCGGGCGGCAAGGGTCTGCCCCGCCCCGGCCGGGTGACGGTCCGCTTCGGCGAGCCGATGGAGTTCTCCCGGTACGAGGGCATGGACCGCGACCGCTATGTGCTGCGGGCGGTGACGGACTCCGTGATGACGGAGGTCATGCAGCTGTCCGGTCAGGAGTACGTGGACATGTACGCGACGAAGGCGAAGGCGGCCTGACGCTCACGCGCACGACGGAGGGCCGCACCCCCTGGGGTGCGGCCCTCCGTCGTGTTCATCAGTGCTCGACCGTATTCATCAGTGCTCGACATTCATCAGTGCTCGACGCCGTCCTCCAGCTTCGAGCCCTTCAGCAGGAACCAGGCCGCCACCGCGGCGGCGAGCAGCACTGCCGCTCCCACGCCCGCCGCCAGGCGAAGCCCGTCCACGAACGCGTCCTGCGCCGAGGCGAGCAGCGCCTCCGCCCGGCCTGCCGGGAGCCCCGCCGAGGACTCCACCGCACCGCCCAGCGATTCATGCGCGGCGGACGCCACCTCGGGCGGGGTGCCGGCCGGGGCGGTGAAGTCCCGGTAGACGCCGGTCACGATGGAGCCCAGCAGCGCGATGCCGAGTGCCGCGCCCAGTTCGTACGCGGTCTCCGAGACGGCCGACGCCGCGCCCGCCTGTTCCTTCGGCACGCCGGAGAGGATCACGTCGGCGGTCACCGTGAACGAGAACCCCGCGCCGACGCCGACGACCAGGAGCAGCACTCCCAGCAGCGGATAGCCGGTCGACTGGCTCAGGGTGGTGAGCGCCGCGAGCGCGAGGCCGACCGCCGCGAGTCCCCCGGCGACCACGGCGCGCACCGAGAACCGCCGCGCGACCATGCCCGCGATCAGACCGGCGGCCACCGCGCCCACCGCGGCGGGCAGTTCGGCGAGACCCGCCTCGAACGGCCGCCGCCCCTGGACCAGTTGCAGGAACTGGGAGAGGAAGAAGACCAGGCCGGACAGGCCGAGGATGGTCAGCAGGTCGGCGAGGACGGCCCCCGAGAAGCCCCGGTTGCGGAACAGCCGCATGTCGAGCAGCGGCGCGGTCAGCGTGAGCTGGCGTCGCACGAACCAGGTCAGCGCGCTCACGCCGAGCACGCCCGCCACCGCGACGTCCCAGCGCGGACCGTGCGCCGCCGCCTCCTTGACGGCGTACACGACGGCGATCATGCCGATGAGCGAGAGCACGACGCTGATCAGGTCCCAGGGACCCGGCGCCGGATTCTTCGACTCGGGGATGAACTTGATGCCGACCACGACCAGGACCGCCATCACCGGCAGGTTGATCAGGAAGACCGAGCCCCACCAGAAGTGTTCGAGCAGGAACCCGCCGACGACCGGACCGACGGCCGCGCCCGCCGACGCCATGGCACCCCAGATGCCGACGGCGATGCTGCGCTCGCGCGGGTCGTGGAAGATGTTCCGGATCAGCGCGAGCGTGGACGGCATCAGCGTGGCGCCCGCGACACCGAGCAACGCGCGGGCCAGCATGAGGAGTTCGGGCGTGGTCGCGTACGCGTTGAGCACCGAGACCGCGCCGAAGGCGACGGCACCGGTCAGGAGCAGCTTCTTGCGGCCGATACGGTCGCCGAGGCTGCCCATCGAGACGAGCAGACCGGCGATGACGAACGAGTAGACGTCACCGATCCACAGCAGCTGCGTGCCGGACGGCTTGAGGTCCTCGCTGATGTACGGCGTGGCGAGGCCGAGCACCGTGGCGTCGACGGCGACGAGCAGCACGGCGAGCACCAGTACGGCGAGCGCGAGCCAACGCCCTGGACTGCGCTCCACCTCCGCCGGGGAGGTCCGCTGTTGGGTGCTGGTCATGGTTCCACTCTCCGTTGCGCGCCGCCGATCAGCAGCTCGGCGATCATGTATGAGAAATCCTTGGCGGCCACTCGGCCGTCCAGTACGGCCCAGGCGCCCGAGCCGACGAGCCCGTACAGCGCCTCCGTGAGCCAGGCGGGGGTCAGGTCGATGCGGAACTCGCCGCTCTCCTGACCGCGCCGGAAGAGCGCGGCCACCTCGGCGTCGAGCCGGGCCCAGCCCTCGTGCTGCTCGTCGCCCTCGAAGAGCTGGTTCTCGGTGACGAGGAACGCGAGCAGCCCTGCCGAGGACTCGAGTTCCTTCACGAGGCGGCGCACGGCGTCCGCCGCGGGGCCCTCGTCGAGCCGGGCGGCCTCGACGGCCGCCTCGACCTCCTGGAGCCCGAGCTCTTCGAGGGCGCGGACGAGGGCGTCGCGCCCGGCGAAGTGCCGGTGCAGCGTGGCCCGGCTGATCCCCGCCGCACGGGCCACCTCGTCCATCGTGGCGGAGCCTTTGCGGGTGAGGAGCGCCGCGGCGCTGCGGAGCACCTGGTCGCGATCGACTGACATGAGACAACCATAAGCCATGTGAGACATTTTTGTCTCATCAGATGCGTACGGCTCTCATGGAGAGGTCACTTCAGGGGTCGGGCTCAGTGCCAGGGCAGCTGCCCGCGCCGCTCCCAGTACGCGGCGGGCTCCTCCACTAGCCCGGCGAGCCGCTCCAGCTGCCCCGCGTCGAGGTCGACGGCCGCCGCGTGCAGATTGGAGACGAGCTGGACCGGGGTCGCCGCCCCGGAGAGGACGACGCCCGCCCACGGCTTGCGCAGGACCACGGCGAGGGCCACCGCGTCACAGCCCAGCCCGGTCTCCTCGGCGACCTCGCGCAGGGCCGCCGGGGCGTGCTCCCCCGCGAGGCGGCCGTTGGCCATGCCCTCCTTGACCAGGACGGTGAGCCCCGCGTCATGGGCCTCGGCGAGCGCGGGTTCCGCCGAGGTCTCCAGGGCGTTGTAGGTGGCCTGGACGGTACGGAAGAGGGGCTCGCCGTCGACGGTCACGGCGAGCGCGGCGCGGATGGCGGCCGCCTGCTCCGGGCCGCTCACGGAGAGGCCCACGGTCACTCCGTCGGCCGCCAGTTCGGCCAGTCTGGCGTGCAGTTCCTTGTCGGTGAGGGCCGGGCTCTCGGGCGTGACGGAGTGGATCTGGTAGAGGTCGAGCCGGTCGCCGAGCAGTTCGGCGCTCTCCTCGCGCTGACGGGCGTACGCGGCGACGCTGTGGTCCTTGACCTCGTGCGGCCCGTCGGCCTCGGTGCGCCAGGCCGCCGTGTACGTGTAGCCCCACTTGCTGCCGACGACGACGTCACGGATGTCCGGCCTGGCATTCAGCCAGTCGGCGAGGAACTCCTCGGAGCGGCCGTAGGACCGGGCCACGTCGATGTAGCGGACCCCCGACGCGTAGGCGGCGTCGAGGAGTTCGAGGGTGCGCTCGCGCAGGGCCTCCACGCTGCGCGTCGGCGGCAGATCGGCGTCGCGGCCGAGCGTGATGTAACCGGGCCTGCCGACTGCGGCGAGGCCGAACCCGATGTGCGCGGTGGGAGTGGTCGCTGCGGACAAGCGCGAGAAGGGCATCGCGGGCTCCGTTCGGTCGGCTCCTTGCGGACGGCGACCAACGTAACCCGCGATGCCCACGTCAACGCGGCACGCGCTGCGGCGGCGTCACTTACGCGCCGCGGCCCACTCCTGCTGAACCGTCAGATCGGCCTTGACCTCGGCGAGCTGGACGGCGACGGCGGAGGGCGCGGTGCCGCCGCGGCCGTCGCGGGAGGCCAGGGCGCCCGGCACGTTCAGGACGGTGCGCACCTCGGGGGTGAGGTGCTCGGAGATCTTCGCGAACTGCTCGTCGGTGAGGCCGTCCAGTTCCTTGCCCTCGGCCTCGGCGACCTTCACGCACTCGCCGGCGACCTCGTGCGCGACACGGAACGGCACGCCCTGCTTGACCAGCCACTCGGCGATGTCGGTGGCGAGCGAGAAGCCGGCCGGGGCCAGCTCCTCCATGCGCTCGCGGTTGACGGTGAGGGTGGCCATCATGCCGGTGAAGGCGGGCAGCAGGATCTCCAGCTGGTCGCAGGAGTCGAAGACCGGCTCCTTGTCCTCCTGGAGGTCGCGGTTGTACGCGAGGGGCAGCGCCTTGAGCGTGGCCATCAGACCCGTCAGATTGCCGATCAGACGACCGGACTTGCCCCGCGCCAGCTCGGCGATGTCCGGGTTCTTCTTCTGCGGCATGATCGAGGAGCCGGTGGAGAAGGCGTCGTGGAGCGTGACGAAGGAGAACTCCTTCGTGTTCCAGATGATGATCTCCTCGGCGATCCGGGAGAGGTTCACGCCGATCATCGCGGTGATGAAGGCGAACTCCGCGACGAAGTCACGCGATGCCGTGCCGTCGATGGAGTTGCCCGCGGAACCGTGCTCGAAGCCCAGGTCCTCGGCGACCGCCTGCGGGTCGAGGCCCAGCGAGGACCCGGCGAGCGCGCCGGAGCCGTACGGCGAGACGGCCGTCCGCGTGTCCCACTGCCGCAGCCGCTCGGCGTCCCGCGAAAGGGACTGGACGTGCGCGAGGACGTGGTGCGCGAAGAGCACCGGCTGGGCGTGCTGGAGGTGCGTACGCCCCGGCATGGCGACGTCCGGGTGCGCTTCGGCGAGGCCGACGAGCGCCTCCTGGAGCTCGGCGATCAGCCCGCCGATGATCCGGGCGTGGTCCCGCAGATACATCCGGAAGAGCGTCGCCACCTGGTCGTTGCGCGACCGGCCCGCCCGCAGCTTTCCGCCGAGGTCGGGGCCGAGCCGCTCAAGCAGGCCGCGCTCCAGGGCGGTGTGCACGTCCTCGTCGGCGATCGTGCCGACGAACGAGCCGTCGGCCACGTCGGCCTCCAGCTGGTCGAGCCCGGCCAGCATGCGGGTCAGCTCGTCCTCGGTGAGCAGTCCCGCCTTGTGCAGCACGCGCGCGTGGGCACGGGAACCGGCGATGTCGTACGGCGCCAGACGCCAGTCGAAGTGGACCGACGCGGACAGCTTCGCCAGGGCCTCGGCGGGCCCGTCGGCGAACCGTCCGCCCCAGAGCCGGACGTCACCGCCGTTGTTGCTGCTCACTGCACGTGCTCCTCAAGGCTGTTGCTGACAAGAGAGAAAGAGAATGGGTTACGCGAGGTCCCGCCGCGCGGCGATCTTCGACGAGAGCCCGAAGATCTCGATGAAGCCCTGCGCCTTGGACTGGTCGAAGGTGTCGCCCGCATCGTAGGTGGCGAGATTGAAGTCGTAGAGCGACTCGCTGGAGCTGCGCCCGGTGACGACGGCACGCCCGCCGTGCAGCGTCATCCGGATGTCTCCGGTGACGTGCTGGTTGGCCTCCTCGATGAAACCGTCCAGGGCGCGCTTCAGCGGGGAGAACCACAGGCCGTCGTAGACGAGTTCGCCCCAGCGCTGCTCGACCTGCCGCTTGTAGCGGGCCAGTTCGCGCTCGACGGTGACGTTCTCCAGCTCCTGGTGCGCGGTGATGAGCGCGATCGCGCCCGGAGCCTCGTACACCTCACGGGACTTGATGCCGACGAGCCGGTCCTCGACCATGTCGATCCGGCCGATCCCCTGGGCACCCGCCCGCTCGTTGAGCCGCTGGACGGCCTGGAGGACGGTGACGGGCTCGCCGTCGATCGCGACCGGGACGCCCCCCTTGAAGGAGACGACGACCTCGTCGGCCTCGCGCGGCTCGGCAGGGTCGGAGGTGTACTCGTAGATGTCCTCGATCGGCGCGTTCCAGATGTCCTCCAGGAAGCCCGTCTCGACGGCCCGTCCGAAGACGTTCTGGTCGATGGAGTACGGGGACTTCTTGGTGGTCGCGATCGGGAGGCCCTTCTCCTCACAGAAGGCGATCGCCTTGTCGCGGGTCATCGCGTAGTCGCGGACCGGGGCGATGCACTTCAGGCCGGGGCCGAGGGCGGCGATGCCGGCCTCGAAGCGCACCTGGTCGTTGCCCTTGCCGGTGCAGCCGTGGGCGACGGTCCCGGCGCCGTGCTTCTGCGCGGCGGCCACGAGGTGCTTGACGATGGCGGGCCGCGAGAGGGCGGAGACCAGGGGGTAACGGTCCATGTAGAGGGCGTTGGCCTTGATCGCCGGGAGGCAGTACTCGTCGGCGAACTCGTCCTTCGCGTCCGCGACCTCGGCCTCCACGGCACCGCAGGCGAGGGCGCGCTTGCGGATCACGTCCAGGTCCTCGCCGCCCTGGCCGACGTCCACGGCGACGGCGATGACCTCGGCGCCGGTCTCCTCGGCGATCCAGCCGATGGCGACGGAGGTGTCCAGACCGCCGGAGTAGGCGAGTACGACGCGCTCGGTCATGGGCTTCTCCTCGCTCTGCAAGCACTGGTCTGCATTCAAGTACTGGTCTACATTCGCTGTTATGCATGAGTATGCAGTCACCTGCATGATTCGTCAATCCGCCCCGAATCGGCGAGGCACTCGCCCGCGAAGTCGTTAGACAGCCGAAGTACCTCTGCCGAATAATCCCTGGCCATGGGAAAGACTCACGAACGCATAGACGGCCGGCTCCGCACCTTCATCGAGGCGCAGCCCATCTTCTTCACCGCGACCGCCCCCCTCGCGGACGACGGCACGATCAACCTCTCCCCCAAGGGCCTGACCGGATCCTTCGCGGTCATCGACGAACACACCGTCGCCTACCTGGACTTCGCGGGCAGCAACGCGGAGACGGTCGCGCACCTCCGCGAGAACGGGCGCATCACCCTGATGTGGTGCGCGTTCCAGGGCCCGCCGAACATCGTCCGGGTGCACGGGCGCGGCGAACCCGTCTTCCGCGACGATCCGCGCTGGGCGGAGCTGCTCGGGCACTTCCCCGGCATCGACCCCACCCCGCACGGGCTGCGCGCGATCATCGTCGTGACGGCCGAACTCATCCGCGACACCTGCGGATACGGCGTCCCCTTCATGTCGTACGACGAGGACCGCGACCTGCACGGCAAGCGCTTCGCTCGCGAGGACGACGACTCCTTGAGCGCGTACTTCGCCAAGAAGGAGTGGATCGCGCAGAGCATCGACGGCCTGCCGGGGCTGCCGTTGCCCCTGCCGCCCAGTACGGTCTGAGCCATGCGCCTCCGTGCCGCCGCCCTCGTGTCCGCAGCCCTGCTCGCCACCGCCGGCACCGTCCCGGCGGCACCCGGCGCCCCGGCGAGACCGCTCCCGGACCGCATGGCCGACACCGGAGGCGGCAGCCAGCTCATCACCGCGCGGGCGGCACGCACCGGCTCCACCACCGGCACCGTCACCTGGTGGGACCGCAGCGGCGGAAAGTGGACGAAGGCGGGGTCGGCGGCGGCACGGTTCGGCGCGAAGGGCCTGGCGGAGGGCGGCTCGCGCAAACAGGGCACGAACACGACGCCCACCGGGCTCTTCCGCCTTCCGTACGCCTTCGGCATCAAGTCCGCGCCGCCCGGCACGGACTACCGCTACCGCCGCGTGACGAAGGACTCCTGGTGGTGCCAGGACAACGACTCCCGCTCCTACAACCGCTGGACCCAGCCCCGCCCCGCCGACTGCCGCGCCGCCGAGTCGGAGCACCTCGTGACGTACGACCGCCAGTACGCGCACGCGCTGGTGATCGGCTTCAACTACGACCGTCCGGTGCGGGGCCGGGGCGCGGGAATCTTCCTGCACGTCAACGGGCGCGGGGCGACGGCGGGTTGCGTGTCGGTGTCCGCGGACGCGATGCGGCGGATCCTGCGGTGGGCGGACGAGGAGCGGCGGCCGCACATGGCGATCGGGACGAGTTCGGGTCCCACGGCGATCACGCGGTACTGAGTCACGCCGTAGTGAGTCACGCGGTACGGAGTCACGCGGCCCCGAGTCCAGGTCCGCCGCCCTCGTAGATGTAGCGACCACATATCGAGACGGGGTTGCGTCCGCGCGGGACGGCGGCGTTGCATCGCCGGGTGCAAACCGAACAGACGATCCCCGACTCCACCGAGAGCGGCGACAAGGCGGCCCGGCTCGCCGTCACCGTCTTCCCCGTCCTCGTGCTCGCCGCCGGAGCGCTCGGCCTCGCGACGCCGGACACCTTCGAGGGATGGGGCACCAACGTCCCGTACCTGCTGGGCGTCGTGATGTTCTGCATGGGGCTCACGATGACCCCGCTCGACTTCCAGGGCGTCGTCAAGCGGCCCTGGGCCGTCGCGCTCGGCCTGGTCGCGCACTACATCATCATGCCGGGGCTCGGCTGGCTCATCGCCCACGCGCTCGGCCTCTCGCCCCAGTTGGCGGCCGGAGTGATCCTGGTCGGCTGCGCGCCCAGCGGCACCGCGTCGAACGTGGTGACGTACCTGGCCCGAGGCGACGTGGCGCTCTCCGTCTCGGTCGCCACCGTCTCGACCGTGCTCGCGCCGCTCATCACGCCGCCGCTGACGCTGCTGCTCGCGGGCGAGTATCTGCCCGTGGACGCCGGGTCGATGGTGACGGACATCCTCAAGACCGTGCTGCTGCCGGTCGTCGCGGGCCTGGTCGTGCGGCTGCTCTTCGGGCGGTACATCGGGCGGGTGCTCAGCGCCCTGCCGTGGCTGTCCGCCCTGACGATCGCCGCCATCGTGGCGATCGTGGTCGCGGGCAGTGCCGCGGCCATCAAGTCGGCCGCGGCACTGGTGTTCCTCGCCGTCTTCCTGCACAACGGCCTCGGGCTCGCGCTCGGTTACGGCGCGGGCAAGCTGGCCCGGCTCGGGCAGCCGGCGTCCCGCGCGATGGCCTTCGAGGTCGGGATGCAGAACTCGGGCCTCGCGGCGTCGCTCGCCACGGCCCACTTCAGCCCGCTCGCCGCGCTGCCCTCCGCGGTGTTCTCGGTGTGGCACAACGTGTCCGGCGCGGTGGTCGCCGCCTGGATGGCACGCCGGGCGCGCCGCTGATCAGTGCTCGTTGGACGCCAGGCGCAGCAAGTGGTCGGCGAGCGCCTGGCCTCCCGTGGCCTCCCGGCTGATCAGCATCAGCGTGTCGTCGCCCGCGATCGTGCCCAGGATGTCGTGCAGTTCGGCCTGGTCGATCGCCGACGCGAGGAACTGGGCCGCGCCCGGCGGGGTGCGCAGGACGACGAGGTTCGCCGAGGCCTCCGCCGAGATCAGCAGCTCGGCGGAGAGGCGCCGCATCCGCTCCTCCTTGGCCGACTCCCCCAGCGGCGCGCGCGGGGTGCGGAAACCGCCCTCGCTCGGCACCGCGTAGATGAGATCGCCCTCGGCATTGCGGATCTTCACCGCGTTCAGCTCGTCCAGGTCCCGGGAGAGCGTCGCCTGCGTGACGGTCAGTCCGTCGTCGGCGAGCAGCTTCGCCAGCTGGCTCTGGGAGCGCACCGGCTGCCGGTTGAGGATGTCCACGATCCGGCGGTGGCGTGCGGTGCGGGTCTGCGGCACCGCGGGCCCGGTGTGATCCGGGTGCTCCGCGTGCTCGTTGCCTTGCGCATGACTCATCGTCGTCTCATTCTCCGGATCGTCCGTCCCCGTTGGCCTTGGCGGCCTTCAAAGCGTTGTCGAGGACGCCGGGCAGTGCCTGGAGGAACGCGTCCACCTCGTCGTCGCGGACGTTCAACGGCGGCATCAGCCGTACGACATCGGGGGCGGGCGCGTTCACCAGGAAGCCGGCGTCCTGAGCCGCCTGCTGCGCCTGGGGCGCGAGCGGCTCGGTGAGCACGATACCCAGCAGCAGGCCCGCGCCCCTGACATGGCCGACGAGCGGGTGTCCGAGTGACTCGATTCCGTCGCGCAGCTTTTCGCTCGCCCGCTTGGTGTTCTCCAGGAGGCCCTCGGCCTCGATGGTGTCGATGACGGCGAGGCCGGCCGCGCACGCGACCGGGTTCCCGCCGAACGTCGTGCCGTGGTGACCGGGCTTGAACAGCTCGGCCGCCGCGCCGAACGCGACGGTCGCGCCGAGCGGGAGTCCGCCGCCCAGACCCTTCGCGAGCGTGACGACGTCCGGCCGTACGTCCTCGTGCGCGAGGTACTCGAACCAGTGGCCGGTACGGCCGATTCCGGTCTGCACCTCGTCCAGGACGAGCAGCGTGCCGGTGGACTCGGTGATCTCCCTGGCCGCCTTGAGGTAGCCCGCGGGCGGCACGACGACGCCGTTCTCGCCCTGGATGGGCTCGATGATCACGAGGGCGGTCTCGGTGGTGACCGCGGCGCGCAGGGCCTCCACGTCGCCGAACGGTACGTGCGTGACGTCGCCGGGCAGCGGCAGGAACGGCTCCTGCTTGCCGGGCTGCCCGGTGAACGCGAGCGCGCCCATGGTCCGGCCGTGGAAGCCGCCCTGGGTGGCGACCATGTGCGGACGCCCGGTCAGCCGGCCCAGCTTGAAGGCACCCTCGTTGGCCTCCGCGCCGGAGTTGCAGAAGTACACCCTGCCCTCGCGCCCGAAGAGCGCGAGGAGCTTCTCGGCGAGCGCGACGGGCGGCTCGGCGACGAAGAGGTTCGAGACATGGCCGAGGGCGCCGATCTGGGTGCTCACGGCCTCGACGACCGCCGGGTGGGCGTGGCCGAGCGCGTTGACCGCGATGCCGCCGACGAAATCGACGTACGCATTGCCGTCGGCGTCCCACAGCTTGCTGCCCGCGCCGCGCACCAGGGGCAGCCTGGGCGTGCCGTAGTTGTCCATGAGCGCGCCCTGCCAGCGCTCGGTCAGCTCCTGGTTGCCGGTCATTGCGCTTCCCCCTCCGCATCGGGCACGACCATCGTGCCGATGCCCTCGTCCGTGAAGATCTCCAGCAGGATCGAGTGCTGGACGCGTCCGTCGATCACCCGGGCCGTCTCGACGCCGTTGCGTACGGCGTGCAGACAGCCCTCCATCTTCGGGACCATGCCGCTGGCCAGCTCGGGCAGGAGCTTCTCCAGCTCGGCGGCGGTGAGGCGGCTGATCACCTCGTCGCTGTTGGGCCAGTCCTCGTAGAGGCCCTCGACGTCCGTGAGGACCATCAGGGTCTCTGCGTCCAGCGCAGCCGCAAGTGCCGCAGCCGCCGTATCAGCATTGACGTTGTAGACATGTCCGTCGTCCTGGGAGCGGGCGATCGAGGAGACGACCGGGATACGGCCGTCGGCGAGCAGTGCCTCGATGGCGCCCGTGTCGATCTCGGTGATCTCGCCGACCCGGCCGATGTCGACGAGTTCGCCCTCTATGCGGGGCGTGTGCTTGGTGGCGGTGATGGTGTGCGCGTCCTCGCCGGTGAGGCCGACGGCGAGCGGGCCATGCTGGTTGAGCAGACCGACGAGCTCGCGCTGCACCTGTCCGGCGAGCACCATGCGGACGACGTCCATGGCGTCCTCGGTCGTGACGCGCAGGCCCGCCTTGAACTCGCTGACGATGCCGTGCCGGTCGAGGGCGGCGCTGATCTGCGGTCCGCCGCCGTGCACGACGACGGGCCTGAGGCCCGCGTGGTGCAGGAAGACGACGTCCTGCGCGAAGGCGGCCTTCAGCTCCTCGTCGACCATGGCGTTGCCGCCGAACTTGATGACGACGGTCTTGCCGTGGTGCCGGGTCAGCCAGGGCAGCGCCTCGACGAGGATCTGCGCCTTGGGCAGCGCGGTGTGCTTGCGCGCGGTGGGATGGCCGTTCATGTCCTTGCCCGGGTCCGTGCTCGTGTCTTCGCTCATGACGAGTACGCGCTGTTCTCGTGGACGTAGTCGGCCGTGAGGTCGTTGGTCCAGATCGTCGCGGTCTCGTCGCCGGCCGCGAGGTCGGCGGTGACGACGACCTCCCGGTAGCGCATGTCGACCAGCTCGCGGTCCTCGCCCACGCTGCCGTTCTTGCAGACCCAGACGCCGTTGATCGCCACGTTGAGCCGGTCGGGCTCGAAGGCGGCGGAGGTCGTGCCGATCGCGGAGAGCACCCGGCCCCAGTTGGGGTCCTCGCCGTGGATGGCGCACTTGAGGAGGTTGTTGCGGGCGATGGACCGGCCGACCTCGACGGCGTCGGCCTCGCTCGCCGCGTTGACCACCTCGACCTTGATGTCCTTGCTCGCGCCCTCGGCGTCGCCGATGAGCTGCCGCCCGAGGTCGTCGCAGACTTCCCGGACAGCCTCGGCGAATTCCGCGTATTCCGGGACGACTTGGGCGGCACCGGAGGCAAGCAGGAGCACCGTGTCATTGGTCGACATGCAGCCGTCGGAGTCGACCCGGTCGAAGGTGAGCCGGGTGGCGTCCCGCAGCGCCTTGTCCAGGGCGTCGGACTCCAGGTCGGCGTCGGTCGTCAGGACCACCAGCATCGTGGCGAGGCCGGGGGCGAGCATGCCCGCGCCCTTGGCCATGCCGCCGACCGTCCAGCCGTCCTTGGTGACGACGGCGGTCTTGTGGACGCTGTCGGTGGTCTTGATGGCGATGGCGGCCTTCTCGCCGCCGTGCGCGGAGAGTTCGGCGGCGGCCGTCTCGACGCCCGGGAGCAGCTTGTCCATGGGCAGGGTGACGCCGATGAGTCCCGTCGACGAGACAGCGACCTCGCCCGCGTTCACCCCGTCGAGCACCTCGGCGACCTTCTCCGCCGTGGCGTGCGTGTCCTGGAAGCCCTGCGGGCCCGTACAGGCGTTGGCGCCACCGGAGTTGAGGATCACCGCGGAGACGGTCCCGCCCTTGAGTACCTGCTCCGACCAGAGGACGGGGGCGGCCTTGACGCGGTTGGAGGTGAAGACGCCCGCGGCGGCCAGGCGGGGCCCGGTGTTGACCACGAGGGCCAGGTCCGGGTTGCCGTTCTGCTTGATCCCGGCGGCGATGCCCGCCGCCGTGAATCCCTTAGCTGCCGTGACGCTCACTGCATCTCCTTGTTCGCTTCTCCGCCCGCGCGGCGCGGCGGCGCGGCTTTCGTCGTTGTCTGCGGCCCGGTGGCCGCGCGTGCGACGCTCACGGCGCCACTCCGATCGTGGAAAGTCCGGTGTCCTCGGGAAGTCCGAGGGCGATGTTCATGCTCTGCACCGCGCCACCCGCGGTGCCCTTGGTGAGGTTGTCGATGGCGCTGATCACGATGACACGGCCCGCCGCCTCGTCGTGGGCGATCTGGAGCTGTACGGCGTTGGAGCCGTACACCGCGGCCGTCGTGGGCCACTGCCCCTCGGGCAGCAGCCGTACGAACGGCTCGTCGGCGTAGGCCTTCTCGTACGCGGCGCGCACGGAGTCGGCGGTGACGCCGTCCTTCGCCTTCGCGCTGCAGGTGGCGAGGATGCCGCGGGGCATCGGGGCCAGGGTCGGCGTGAAGGAGACGGTGACGGGGGTGCCCGCGGCGCCGCTCAGGTTCTGGATCATCTCCGGGGTGTGCCGGTGCACGCCGCCGACGCCGTACGGGGACATGTTCCCCATGACCTCGGAGCCGAGCAGGTGCGGCTTGGCCGCCTTGCCCGCGCCGGAGGTGCCGGACGCCGCGACGATCACCGCCTCGGGCTCGACGAGGTCCGCCGCGTACGCGGGGAAGAGCGCGAGGGAGACGGCGGTGGGGTAGCAACCGGGCACCGCGATGCGCTTGGACCCCTCCAGCGCGGCGCGGGCGCCCGGCAGTTCGGGCAGGCCGTAGGGCCAGGTGCCGGCGTGCTCGCTGCCGTAGAACTTCTCCCAGTCCCCCGCGTCCTTCAGCCGGAAGTCGGCGCCCATGTCGACGGCGAGGACGTCCGGGCCGAGCCGCTCGGCGACGGCGGCGGACTGACCGTGCGGCAGCGCGAGGAAGACGACATCGTGACCGGCGAGGACCTCGGCGGTGGTCGGCTCCAGGACGCGGTCGGCGAGCGGCAGCAGATGCGGCTGCAGGGAGCCGAGGCGCTGTCCCGCGTTCGTGTTGCCGGTCAGGGCGCCGATCTCCACCTCGGGGTGGACGAGCAGCAGACGCAACAGCTCACCGCCCGCGTACCCACTCGCTCCTGCCACTGCTGCGCGTACCGCCATGGAACCCTCCTCCTAGAGAGCATGACTATACGCATGGCCGCAGTTTTATGCAATGCAATACAGGGCGGCGGAGTGGCGATGAGTTTCCTCCGGACCCAGGGTCTGTAGAGGCAAGGGTCAGAGTGGTCCCGCAGACGACAGGAGAGAGCCATGCCCCGCATCACGCCCAACCTGTGGTTCGACACGCAGGGCGAGGAGGCCGCCAAGTTCTATGTCTCGGTCTTCCCGAATTCGGAGATCAAGAACGTCTCGTACTACGGAGAGGCCGGACCGCGCCCCGCCGGGTCCGTCCTGACCGTCGACTTCGAGCTGGACGGCCAGCCGTACCTCGCGCTCAACGGCGGCCCCGAGTTCACCTTCAACGAGGCGGTCTCCCTCTCCATCGACTGCGCCGACCAGGAGGAAGTCGACCATTACTGGACGAAGCTCTCCGAAGGCGGCGAGGAAGGCCCCTGCGGCTGGGTCAAGGACAAGTACGGGCTGTCCTGGCAGGTCGTGCCCAAGGCCCTCGGCGAGCTCATGTCCGACCCGGACGAGGCCCGCGCCCAGCGCGCCATGAAGGCCATGCTCGGCATGAAGAAGATCGTCGTGGCGGAGCTGTACCGGGCGGCCGACGAGAGCTGAGGACCTGAGCCGAGCGCCTGGGCGCCTGAGCACCTGAGCGCCTTGACCGTCGCCGCGTAGCCTGCGGGCATGCCCTTTCCGGATGAAGCAGCCGAGTCCCTGACCGTCGTGCCGTACCGGCCGTCGTGGCCCGCTGACTTCGAGCGGCTGGCCGTGGACCTCCGGGCCGCCCTCGGCGGACTCGCGGTGGCGGTCGACCATGTGGGGTCGACGTCTGTGCCGGGGCTCGCGGCGAAGGACTGTGTGGACGTCCAGGTGCGGGTGGCCGCGCTGGACGAGGCGCTGCTGGTCCCGCCGCTCGCCGCGATCGGTTTCCGCCTCCGGCCCGAGCCGTGGAACCGCTCCGAGCCCTCGTCGGGACACCGCCGCCCCAAGCTGGTCCTCGCCCCCGCTCCCGGCGCCCGCCGCTGCAACGTCCACCTGCGCGAGCACGGCGGCCCCGGGGCCCGCTATGCCCTGCTGTTCCGCGACTACCTGCGCGCGCACGACGCGGCGCGCGACGCGTGGGGCGCCTTCAAGCAGCGGCTCGCGCTGAGCGTGCCGCAGCTGCCGGACTACGGCCAGATCAAGGCACCGGCGACCGATGTCCTGATGGCCGGCGCCGAACGCTGGGCGGCCGACACCGGGTGGCGCGTGTGAGGGGCGGGGAGTTCCACGGCGTACCGGATGTGCTGACGTATCTGGCCGGGACCTGGCAGGTGGAGCGGACGGCGCGGGACGTGGCCGGGGACGCCGAGGGGTTCTTCTCCGGTACGACGGACTTCGGCCGGGCCGGGGACGGCCTGCTGCACCACGAGTCCGGCACCTTCACCTGGCGCGGCACGGCGCGCCCCGCCGAACGCACCCTGCGCTATCTGCCCGGCGATGCTCCGGGCACCGCACGGGTGTGCTTCGCCGACGGCCGCCCCTTCCACGACCTGGACCTGCGCACAGGCCGGTACACCGCCGACCACCCGTGCGCGCTCGACCTCTACCGGGGCGAGTTCGAGGTGTACGACGCGGACCACTGGTGGACGCGGTGGCGCGTCGGCGGCCCGGAGAAGGATCTGATCCTCACGACCTCGTACACCCGGCGGACGCGCGGCTGACCGCGTCACACGGTGGCGGCGCCTTCGCTCGCTCCCGCGATCCGCAGGTTCCAGCGGCCGCCGTGGCCGGTCAGGGTGACCGTCGACAGGGGGCGGACGTCGATGTTCCAGTACGTCGACGGGGGCGCCTTCAGGGCGTAGACCAGGGCCGCCCTGACCACCGAGGGCTCCGCCACGGCGAGGATCCGCGAACCGTCGCCCACCGGGCGGGTGTCGAGCCAGCCGCCGACCCGTGAGATGAACGCGAGGAGCGACTCGCCGCCGTGCGGCGCCGAGCGCGGATCGGCCAGCCATGCGTCGACGGCTGCCGGCTCGCGGGCCGTCACGTCGGCGAGGGTCAGCCCGCGCCAGCGCCCCATGTCGCAGTCGCGCAGCGCCGGCTGGGCGAGCGGCGCGAAGCCGAGGGCGTCGCCGGTGGCCCGGCTGCGCGGCGTGGGCGAGCAGTAGCGCAGCTCGGCCGCGCCGAGCGGCAGCAGCGCGGGGGCGGCGAGCTGCACCTCGTGCCAGCCCGCCTGGTCGAGCGGCCGGTCGTCGTCGAAGCGCTCGGCGAGCAGCGAGGCGCTCCGGGCGGCGGCGACGAGCGAGAGGCGTATGTGCATCAGCAGATCGTGGAGTGCCGAGCAGCCCAGGTCAAGGCTTCACGGTGGGTACGCGGATGCGTGGACGAGGGACGCCGGGCCGGGTGACCGGACGTCGAGAACGCGGCGCCGGCTCCGTCCCAGGGGTACCAGTAGCCGGGGCGGACCACGCGCGGCAGAGGAGCACCCCGTGACGATTCAGCGGATGGACAACGTAGGCATCGTCGTCGACGACCTGGCGGCCGCCGTCGACTTCTTCACCGAGCTGGGCATGGAGCTGGAGGGCGAGGCGGAGTTGGCGGGAGCCCCGGTGGATCAGATGCTCGGCCTCGACGGGGTGCGCAGCGCCATCGCGATGATGCGCACCCCGGACGGCCACGGGAAGCTGGAGCTGACGAAGTTCCACGACCCCGCGGCGGTCACCGCGGGGCCGCCCGACCCGCCGCCCAACACCCTGGGCCTGCACCGGGTCATGTTCGCCGTCGACGACATCGACGACACGATCGCCCGGCTGCGCCGCCACGGCGCCGAACTCCTGGGCGAGGTCGCGCGGTACGAGAACGTCTACCGGCTCTGCAACCTCCGCGGCCCCTCGGGCATCATCGTCGCCCTCGCCGAACGGATCGGATAGAAGCCGAACAGAAGCCGAACGGACCGGCCGGAAGCAGACCGACGGCAGGCGCTAGCCGCCCACCGCCCCCACCTCCTCGCACGCCGCCCGCAGCCTGCGCACCCCCTCCTTGATCTCGCCGACCCCCGCGAGCGCGGCAAAGCTCAGCCGCAGGTGCGCCGCCGGGGGTTCCGCCGCGAAGTACGGGCGGCCGGGGGCCACCGCGACGCCCGCGCGCAGGGCCGCGCCCACCAGGGCCGACTCGTTCGTGCCGTCGGGCAGGCGCAGCCAGAGGCTGTAGCCGCCGGCGGGGATGTGCGGCACGGCCAGCTCGGGCAGGGTGAGGCGCAGGGCCGCCGCCATCGCGTCCCTGCGCTCCTTCAACTCGCCCGCCACCTGCCGCAGATGGCGCGGCCAGGCCGGGGAGCCGACCAGTTCGAGCGCCGCCTCCTGGAGCGGCCTCGGCACGAAGAAGTGGTCGACGACCTGGATCGCGCGCAGCCGTTCCAGGACCGGGCCGCGGGCGACCAGCGCACTCACCCGGAAGCTCGGCGACGTCGCCTTGGTGAGCGAGCAGACGTGCACCACGACGCCGTCGGGGTCGTCGGACTGGAGCGGGCGCGGCAGCGGCCCCGCGTCGTCGTGCACCAGGCGCCGCACGAAGTCGTCCTCGACGACGAAGGCCCCGGCCGCACGGGCGATCCGCAGCACCTCGGGGCGCCGCTCCGCCGAGAGCACGGCCCCCGTGGGGTTCTGGAACAGCGGCTGGCAGACGAACACCCGCGCGCCGGTGGCCTTGAACGCCTCCGCGAGCAGCTGCGGGCGTACGCCGTCGGTGTCGACCGGCACCGGCACCGGCCGCAGCCCCGCCGCGCGGGCGATCGCCAGCATGCCCGGGTACGTCGGGGACTCGACCAGGACCGGTGCGCCGGGCGGCGCGAGGGCCCGCAGCGCCGTGGTGAGCGCGCTCTGGCCGCCCGCGGTGACCAGCACCTCGGCCGCGGTGATCGCACCCCCGATGCCGCGCGCGAACCACTCCCGCAGCTCGGGAAGCCCGTCGATCGGCGGGCGCCCCCACGCGCCGGGCCGCCGCCCCGCCCGCGCGAGCGCCGCCGCCATCGCGCGCTCGGGCTGCAGCGATGGGTGCAGATAGCCGCCGTTGAACTCGATGACGCCGGGCGAGGGCGCGGTGAGGGTGACGAGCACACCGGAGGCGTCGACCGCCCGCGGCACCAGCTCCGCCGCCGAGTCCGCGCTCAGCGACACCTCCTGCCACGAGGTGTCGCCCACGGGAGCGGCGGCGGCCTGCGGCTCGGCACGGAACACCCCGGCGCCGGGACGCGTCACGACGAGCCCCTCGGCGGCCAGCTGCCCCAAGGCCCGCGACACGGTCACCGGACTCACCCGGAAGCGCTCGACCAGTGCCCGACTCGACGGCAGCTTTCCACCTGGAGAGTAGCGATCCAGTTCATCCCTCAGCCGTTTCGCCAACTCAGCCACACTGCTACTCTCACTCATGACAGCACAGGATAGCGCTACTCGCCCGAGCCGGATAGCAGTTGCCGAGACCGCGAGCAGCACCCTCCACCCGGCGGCCGCCGACGGCGCAAGCCCCCGGCCCGAGTCGGCCGAGTCCGGTTCACGCCGCACCGGCACCCTCATGGCCGCGCTCGGCGTCATCGCCTTCTCGCTGACCTTCCCCTCCACCGCCTGGGGCCTCGAAGGCATCGGCCCCTGGTCGTTCGTGGCTCTGCGGGTCGCCCTGAGCGCGGTCGTCGCGGGCGGCGCGCTGCTCGCCCTGCGGGTGCCGATCCCCGCCCGCCGGCACTGGGCCGGGCTCACGGTCGTCGTCGCCGGGGTCGTCGTCGGCTTCCCGCTCCTGACCACGCTCGCCCTGCAGACCTCCACCACCGCGCACGCCGCCGTGGTCGTGGGCCTGCTGCCGCTGACGACCGCCGTCTTCTCGGCCCTGCGCACGGGCGCCCGGCCCTCGCGGACGTTCTGGACGGCGGCCCTCGCGGGCGCGGCCGCGGTGATCGCCTTCACCGTCCAGCAGAGCGGCGGCGCGCTGTCGACCGCCGACCTCTACCTCTTCGGCGCGCTGCTGATCTGCGCGGCCGGCTACACCGAGGGCGGCAGGCTCGCCCGTGAGATGCCGGGCTGGCAGGTCGTCGGCTGGGCGCTGGTCATGTGCCTGCCGCTCTCCGTGGTGGGTGCGGTGATCGCCTTCCAGTACGAGTCCTTCGAGCTCACCGGGCACAGCACGGCCGGGCTGCTCTACGCCGCCATCGGCTCACAGTTCCTGGGCCTGGTCGTCTGGTACCGCGGCATGGCCGTCATCGGCGTACCGAAGGCGAGCCAGCTCCAGTTGGCCCAGCCGCTGCTCACCCTGGTCTGGTCCGTGTTCCTGCTCGGCGAGCACCTCACCGTCGCCGCGCCGCTGACCGCCGCCGCGGTCCTGGTGTGCATCGCGGTCACTCAACGGGCCCGCGGGTAGGGCCTTCGTCCCACCACCCGACGTAGACTGATGGCCACGGATCGCTACCGCCGGGGGACGAGGAGGTCACTCCAGATGCAGGCAAGCGTAGGCGACAAGCTGCTGGTGCACGGCAGGATCGTCGGGCAGCACGACCGGACCGCGGAGGTCATCGAGGTGCTCGGCCAGGACGGCGGCCCCCCGTACCGCGTCCGCTTCGAGGACGGGCACGAGACCCTGATGTCGCCGGGTCCCGACACCGTCGTACGGCACTTCGCGACCGAGGAGTGACTCAGGGCCTGGCCGGCTCCTGATAGTGGTCGGCGACCACCCGCGCCATGGCGCCGATCTTGTCCACGCCGACTTCCTTGGCCGAGAAGTACACATGTCCGCGCACCTGCCGGAAGCCCTTGGCATACGTCAGGTGCTTGGACAGCTCTCCAGGGTCCTGCCAGGCCGCGGGCTGCGCCGGGTCGCCCGCCTTGTAGAGCGCCTCGCCCACATAGAGACGTACGCCCGTGTCCTCGACGACATCCGCCCACCAGGGCAGCAGCTTGGCGTAGTCGGCGACGGTGAAGCCGATGTTCCAGTACAGCTGCGGGCAGATGTAGTCGATCCAGCCCTTCTTCACCCAGCCGCGGGTGTCGGCGTACAGGTTGTCGTAGGTCTGCACGCCCGCCTGGGTGTCCGAACCGAGCGGATCCGTCGAGGCGTTGCGCCACACCCCGAACGGGCTGATCCCGAACTTCGCGCCCTTGCGCACCTTGTGGACCCGCTTGCCCATCTCCCGCACCAGACGGTCGATGTTGTCCCGGCGCCAGGCGGCCCGGTCCGGGAAGCCGCCGCCGTAGCGCGCGAACGCCGCGTCGTCGTCGAAGACCTGTCCGGCGACGGGGTACGGATAGAAGTAGTCGTCCCAGTGCACCGCGTCGATGTCGTAGTGCCGCAGGGCGTCGAGCATCGCGTCCTGCACGAAGCGCCGGACCTCGGGCAGGCCCGGGTTGTAGTAGAGCTTCCCGCCGTACGGCACGACCCAGTCGGGGTGCAGCCGCGCGGGATGCGTCGGGACCAGGCGGGAGGGGTCCGTGTGGTTGGCGATGCGGAAAGGGTTGAACCAGGCGTGCAGTTCGAGCCCTCGGGCGTGCGCCTCCCGGACCGCGGTGCCCAGCGGGTCCCAGCCGGGGTCCTGCCCCTGCACCCCCGTGAGGTACTGCGACCACGGCTCGTACGGCGAGGGCCACAACGCGTCGGCGGTGGGCCGCACTTGGAAGACCACCACGTTGAGGCGGCGCCGCACCGCCGTGTCGAGATGGCCGATCAGCTCGGCTCTCTGCTCGTCCGCCGTCAGGCCCGGCTTCGAGGGCCAGTCCCGGTTGGCGACGGTCGCCAGCCACATCCCGCGCAGTTCGCGCCGGGCGTGCGCGCGCCCCGGAAGGGCCGCCGCGTCCCCCGCCGCTGTGACCCCCGCCACCATCGCAGCCGCCGCAATCGTGAATCCGCGGCGTGACATACGCCTCATCCGCTCGCCCCCTGAGCCCGATATTCGCCGGAACCGCTGCTTGTACGGGACAGCATGCCCGACCCGGCCCGTCATTCAACGGAGGTTCGGCGGTAACGTTCATCGGCGGGGCAGGCACCGTTATCGACCGGGGGACCTGCCGGCCCGTTGATCAGCGAAAGGCACGAGGTGACCGACTCTATGCCCGACATCGAGCGCGTCGGAGTAGTGGGCTGCGGCCAGATGGGCGCCGGGATCGCCGAGGTCTGCGCCCGCTCCGGCCTTGACGTGATGGTCGCGGAGACCACCGGCGAGGCCCTGGAGATCGGCCGCACCCGGCTCTACAACTCCCTCTCCAAGGCCGCCGAGCGCGGAAAGATCACGGAGGAGGAGCGGGACGAGACGCTCGCCCGGCTCAGCTTCACGACCGACCTCGGGGAGTTCGCCGACCGCGACCTGGTGATCGAGGCCGTCGTCGAGAACGAGGCGGTCAAGACCGAGATCTTCCAGGTCCTCGACCAGGTGGTGACCCGGCAGGACGCGATCCTCGCCTCCAACACCTCCTCGATTCCGCTGGTGAAGCTTGCCGTCGCGACCTCGCGTCCCGACCAGGTCATCGGCATCCACTTCTTCAACCCGGCCCCGGTGCAGAAGCTCGTCGAGCTGATCCCGGCCCTCACCACCTCCGAGGGCACCATCAGCCGGGCGCAGGTCTTCGCCGAGAAGGTGCTCGGCAAGCACGCGATCCGCGCCCAGGACCGCTCGGGCTTCGTGGTCAACGCGCTGCTCGTGCCGTATCTGCTCTCCGCGATCCGGATGTTCGAGTCGGGCATCGCGAGCCGCGAGGACATCGACAACGGCATGGAGTTCGGCTGCGCCCACCCGATGGGCCCGCTCAAGCTCGCCGACCTGATCGGCCTCGACACCATCGTCTCGATCGCCGAGTCGATGTACGCCGAGTACAAGGAGCCGCTGTACGCCGCTCCCCCGCTGCTGCAGCGGATGGTGGACGCGGGCCGGCTCGGCCGCAAGACCGGCTCGGGCTTCTATCCGTACAGCTGACGCGTCCGACCACGCGGCACCTCGTCAGCGCACACGGGCCCGGCACTCGACAGAGTGCCGGGCCCGCGGCGTTCACACACCGTGTGCGCGGTGGGCTCGCATATGCCCTTCGCACACTCTCCCGCCTTGGCCACCAGGCGAGTTGACTTTCCGTGCGCATCAGGGGGATGGACAGCTACAGAAAGGAGCGGACACGTGGCCGCCGACCCCGAGCATCGCGTGGTCCCCGAAGAACTCGCCGAGTTACGCCGCAGCATGGACGTGGGCCTGGCTCGCGTCGACGGACGGCTGGCGTTGCTCACCCAACACGACGAACAGAGCATGAAGAACCAGGACGACCTGACGCTACGGGTCGCCGCACTCGAGCACACCCGCTGGCCGCTGCCGGCCCTGCTCGCCCTGACGGCGGTGGGCGCGCTCGCCGTGGCCATCTGGCAGGCCATCGGCCGCTAGTGCGGGTCCTGGCCAAGTCGCAGATGGTGCAGGAGAAGGAGCGCCGCCGCCATGTTGGCGGCCGGGACCTCGCCACGGGCCACCATGTCGGGGACGAGTTTGAGCGGGACCCACTCACGGCGGTCGGACTCGAAGTCGTCCTCGGGATGGCCGATGTAGGTGCACTCGTCCGACCAGTAGATGTGGTGCTTCGCGTCGGTGAGCCCGTTGGACGGTTCGACACTCATCAAGTGCCGTAACGGGCCCGGCCGCCAGCCGGTCTCCTCCTCCATCTCGCGGGCCGCCGCGTACGCGATGTCCTCGCCGTCCTCGACGACGCCGGCCGCCAGTTCCCAGCCCCAGCTGTCGGTGATGAAGCGGTGCCGCCACAGCAGCAGCACCTCGTTGGCCTCGTTGACGACGGTGGCCACCGCGACCGGCCTCAGCCGGATGAGGAAGTGGTCGAGATGCCGGCCGTCCGGCAGCTCGACGTCCGCGAGATTCACGGTGAACCATCGGTTTCCATACACAGTTTGTTCGCTTTGTTTCGTCCACTGCACGGTTCTGCCACCTTCCGCCGAGTAGATGGCAATATCGCAGCAGGAGGGGGTTCAGAGCAGTGGTACGCGATTCACGTCACAGGGGTACCCGCAGTGCCCCGTCGATCAGTTCGGCCGCCTCGGCCGTGCCCGCGCAGTCGCTGCGTACGAGATGTTCACGCACAGCCCGCAGCCGGTCGCGCAACCGCTGGGACTCCATCCCCCGTGCCTGTTCTGCCATTTCCACCGCCGTGGCCACGGCCTCGTCGGTGTTCCCCTGGCGCAGTTCGATCTGGCTGAGCATGGCGAGCCGGTGGACCCGGCCCCGGTCGTGCGCCGGGGTGTCCACGGCCGCCGCCGCGTGTTCATGTGCCCCGGCCAGGTCGCCGAGACTGAGCAGTGCCTCCGCCACCTGTACGTTGACCAGGCCCGGCTGGACATAGCCGGTCTCGGCCGGTTCGCGTCCCCGCCGGATCCGGTCCGCCGCGGCCTCCGCACGCCGGATGCAGGACAGCGCGCTCCTGCCGTCGCCCAGATGCGCGTACGCCTTTGCCTGCATGGCGTACAGATCGGAGGCGAGCGCCGGGGTGAGGTCACGCCCCGCGGCGCGCAGCGCGGCCTCGGCGAAGGCGACCGCCTGCCGGTACTCGCGCATGAACAGCGACTGGTTGACGAGCAGCGCGATGACGTAGGCCCCGAGTCCCCGGTCCCCGCTGGCTTTCGCCAGGCGCAGAGCCTGGTGGAAGTACCTCTGCGCGAGACCGTGCGCGTTCGAGTCATAGGCGCAGATGCCCGCGATGGCCACCAACCCACCTGTCGAGCGGTGCAGTTGACGCCCCGTCGCGTCGGTGTAACTGCCGCGGAGGAGCGGCGCGGCCTCGGCATTGAGGAAGCCGACGATGCGGGAGCGGGTCGCGATGCCCCCCGTCTTGCGGTACATCTGCTCGTAGTGGGCTCGGGCCGCGCGCATCATGTCGATGTCGGCCGTGCTCACCTGGTGCCGCCCGCCACGCGACACGTCCACGTCCTCGGGCGGGTTCTCCCACTCCCACACGGGCATCACGGCGGGCGTGCCGGTGACCGCGGGGGCGCCGAGCAGATGCGGGCGCTGCTGTTCGTCGGAGCGCCACAGGGCCGTGGCCCGTTCCACGAACCCGGAGAGCGTCGAGGCCGCCGATCCTGGTCTCGCGGCCGGTATGCCCGGCACGCCGAGGCCGATGTCGTCGAGGGTCACGGTCCGCTGGAGCCGCCCCGCGAGGACTTCACAGATCAGGTCGGGCACCTGGCCGCGCGGCCGCTGGCCCTTCAACCAGCGGGAGACGGCGGTGTGTTCGTACCGCAACGCGAGTCCCCGCCGCTTGCCGGCCTGATTCACATGGGCGGCCAGGCCCGCATGGGAGATTCCGGCTTCGTCGAGGATCGCGTCGAGCAGGGTGTTGGGCTGCATGGAGGCCCTCCGGTGGCTCGGTGTGGCCAGCGTAGTAGAGGTGACTTCACACGGGGTGTGAACGGAGTGCGCGAATCCGGGGGGTGTGCGCTCTGCCCGCGACCACTCCCGTCACGCTTCACTGAGGTTCCTCACAAGGAGGCCGGCCGGGCCGCCGGCTCCCCCTCGAAAGTGCGGCGGCCCTCATAAGGCGCCGCCCACCCCGCCGTCTGCCCGACATCTCCAGGCGGGGCGGGGCGGCGCATGGCCGGCCACGGCACCAGGAAGCCGTCGGCTGCGCCGGCACCGGCGGTGCACGCCGCATCGCAGGAGTGATCCGCAGTCGAGGACTCAGCCCAACGTCCCCGCCCGCTGCACCGCCTCCCCCGGCTGCACCGGCACCCGCCTCCGGTCATTGCGCAGCACCAACAACGCCGCATCGTCCGCCGGCAATCTCCCCGTGTGGCGGAGCAGTTGGTCGTACACCGTGCGGATCACCGCCTGCGGTACCACCGGCGGGACCCGTGCCGCATCCGTGAGCGCCGCGCGCAGGGGGAAGAAGCGGCCCGCCTTGTCCCTCGCGTCCTCCATGCCGTCCGTGTGCAGCACCAGCGCCTCGCCCGGCAGGAGTGATCCGCAGTCGAGGACCGGGAGTTCGGCCGGGAGCGGGAAGGGGCCGAGCGGTGGCAACGGCTCGGCGGCGGCCACCGGCTCCGCGGCTCCGCTCAGCCGGTGCGGCCAGGGGTGGCCGCAGTTCAGTGCGGCCATGTCGCCGTCGGGGCCGATCTCCATCAGGAGTACGGTGACGAACTCCTCGCCGACCGGAGTCTCCGGCGCCGCTCCACCGCCCGCCGGATGCTCGGCCCGCGACCGCTCCCGCAGATGCCGCCCGAGCGCCCGCTCCAACCGGCGCAGCACCAGCGGCAGTTCCGGCTCCTCGTGCGCCGCCTCGCGGAAGCTGCCCAGCACCGCGGCGGCCGTCGCGATCGCGGCGAGGCCGTGCCCGCGGACATCGCCCATCACGACGCGGACGCCGTGATCGGTGGCCGCCACCTCGTACAGGTCGCCGCCGACACTGGCGCCCCGGGAGGCGGAGAGCCGCCCGGCCGCGACGGTGAGGCCCTCGACGCGCGGCGGCAACGGCCTCAGCAGGACGTTCTGCGCGGCGCCCGCGACCTCGCGCAGCTGCCTCAGCTCATCGAGGAGCACACTCCGGACGTGCAGTATCAGCCCTGTACCGACGGCGAAGAAGACCGCGCTGCTGACGATCCTCGCCCCGAGTCCGTCCTGCTGGGCGAGCGGGCAGAAGAGTTTGTACGTGATGGCCACCGCGCCCCAGACCGTCGGCAGACCCAGCATCAGGGCCCGCCCGATCCGCGGCGGATCCCCGCGGGGCGACCGTCCGGCACGGGACGACCGACGCGCACGGAACGGGTCGGCCCGCGCACCGGCCCTCGCCCGGAACGCGCTCCCGCGCCTCACCCCGAGCAGCACTCTGCGGGGAGCTCCAGCCCTGATACGGATCATGCCGACGGCCCCCCTAAGGCCATGTTCAGCGTGCTGGCCGTACAAGCCGCGCAGGTCAGCCCCCGCGGCCGGATAGATTCTGTCGACCGCCTGGGCCCATCGGGTCAGAGAGGGCTTACTTGTCACTCAAACGAGTGAAGGGCGCATCCGGAAGTCCGGATACGCCCTTCTTTGCGCCCCTTGTGCGCCTGGCAACGACTACAGGCGGTGACTACGCTCCGCGCAGCACCGCACCCGTACGCTCCGCCGCGAGGGCGACGGCGGCGTCACGGGCCGCGGAGGCCTCGTCGACGGTCAGCGTGCGGTCGGCCGCGCGGAAGCGCAGCGCGTACGCCAGGGACTTCTTGCCCTCGCCGATCTGCTCGCCGGTGAAGACGTCGAACAGCCGGATGGACTCGAGGAGTTCACCCGCGCCCTCGCGCAGGACCTTCTCGACCTCGGCGGCCGGGACGTCCTGGGAGACGACCAGCGCGACGTCCTGCGTGGCGACCGGGAACGTGGAGATCTTCGGCCCCTGCGGGACACCGGCGCCGGCGTCCTCCAGACGGTCCAGGTTCAGCTCCATCGCGCAGGTGCGCGCGGGCAGCGACAGCGCCTTGACGACACGCGGGTGCAGCTCACCGGCGTACCCGATGACCTGCTCCGCACCGTCGATCACCACGGCCAGCTCGGCGCACCGGCCCGGGTGCCACGGACCGTACTGGCCCTGGCGCACGAGCAGTTCGGTGCCCGACTCGGCGGCCAGGGTGCGCGCGGCCTCGACCGCGTCGGCCCAGTCCGCCGGGCGGCCCTTGCCCCACCAGCCGGCCTGCTCGCGGGCGCCCGCGAGGACGACGGCGGCATGCCGCGGCTGGACGGGAAGCGCCTCGGTCAGGGAGGCGATCTCCTCGTCCGTGGGACGGCGGTCGACGGGCAGCCGGACCGCGATCCGGGCCTCCTCGCGCGGCTGGAAGACAAGCCCCGTCTCGAAGAGCGCCAGGTCGTGGCTGCCCCGGCCCTCGTTGCGGCGCAGCGCGCCGAGCAGGCCCGGAAGCAGCGTCGTACGGAGCGCGGGCTCCTCGTCGGAGAGCGGGTTGACCAGCTTCACGACGCGGCGCTTGGGGTCGCCGGGCTCGAGGCCGAGCTGGTCGAAGACCGACTCGCCGATGAACGGGTAGTTCGGCGCCTCGACGAAACCGCTGCCGGCCAGGGCGCGGCCGATGCGGCGGTGCAGCCGCTGCCGGTCGGTCAGGCCGCGGCCCGCGGGGGGCTTGGGCAGCGTCGAGGGCAGGTTCTCGTACCCCTCAAGCCGGATGACCTCTTCGGCGAGGTCGTTCGGCTCGGTGAGGTCGGGGCGCCAGGACGGCACGGTGACCGTCAGGGCGTCCTGGCCGTAGACGTCACAGCCGACCTCCTGGAGGCGGCGTACGACGGTCTCGCGGCCGTAGTCCATGCCCGCGACCTTGTCCGGGTGGTCGGCCGGCATGCTGATCGTGCGGGGCGCGGAGGGCGCGATGACCTCGGTGACCCCGGCGTCGGCGGTGCCGCCCGCAAGGAGGACGAGCAGGTCGACCGTGCGCTGCGCGGCGGCGGACGCGGCCTGCGGGTCGACGCCGCGCTCGAAGCGCTTGGCCGCCTCGGAGGGCAGCTTGTGGCGCCGGGCGGTGCGGGCGATGGAGATGGCGTCGAAGTGCGCGGCCTCGATCACGACGTCCGTCGTGCCCGCCGTCTCCTCGTGATCCGCGATCTCGGTGTTGGCGCCGCCCATGACGCCCGCGAGGCCGATCGGGCCGCGGTCGTCGGTGATGACGAGGTCCTCGGCGTCGAGGACGCGCTTGGCGCCGTCGAGCGTCGTGAACTTCTCGCCCTGCTCGGCACGGCGCACGCCGATGGTGCCCTCGATGCGGGAGCGGTCGTAGGCGTGCAGCGGCTGGCCGAGCTCCAGCATCACGTAGTTGGTGATGTCGACGGCGAGCGAGATCGGGCGCATGCCCGCCTTCTGCAGGCGGCGCTTGAGCCAGATCGGCGAGCGGGCCTCGGGCTGCAGGCCCGTGACCGTGCGCGCGGTGAAGCGGTCGCAGCCGCGCGGGTCGGAGATCTTGACCGGGTAGCCGGACGAGTTCGGCGCGGGCACGTCCAGGAGCGCCGGGTCGCGCAGCGGCAGGCCGTACGCGGTGGCGGTCTCGCGGGCGACGCCGCGCATCGAGAGCGCGTAGCCGCGGTCGGGCGTGACGGCGATGTCCAGGACCTCGTCGACCAGCTGGAGCAGCTCGATGGCGTCGGTGCCGGCCTCGTGCTCGGGCGGCAGGACGATGATGCCGCCGCTGCCGTCGTCGCCCATGCCCAGCTCGTCGCCGGAGCAGATCATGCCGTGCGAGGTCTTGCCGTACGTCTTGCGCGCGGCGATCTTGAAGTCGCCGGGCAGGACGGCGCCGGGCAGCACGACGACGACCTTGTCGCCGACGGCGAAGTTCCGGGCGCCGCAGACGATCTCCTGCGGCTCGCCCGTGCCGTTGGCGGAGCCCACGTCGACGGTGCAGAAGCGGATGGGCTTCTTGAACTCGGTCAGTTCCTCGATGGTGAGGACCTTGCCGACGACCAGGGGGCCGGAGAGGCCGGCGCCGAGCTGCTCGACGGTCTCGACCTCGAGGCCGACCTCGATCAGCTTGGCCTGTACGTCACGGCCGGTCTCGGTGGTGGGGAGGTCGACGTACTCCCGCAGCCAGGAAAGCGGGACCCGCATCAGATCTCCATCCCGAACGGCCGGGTGAACCGGATGTCACCCTCGACCATGTCTCGCATGTCTTCGACGTTGTGGCGGAACATCAGCATCCGTTCGATGCCGAACCCGAAGGCGAATCCGCTGTACTTCTGAGGGTCGACGCCGCAGGCCGTGAGGACCTTCGGGTTGACCATGCCGCAGCCACCCAGCTCGATCCAGCCCTCGCTGCCGCAGGTGCGGCAGGGGCGGTCCGGGTTGCCCACGGACTCGCCACGGCAGACGTAGCAGACCATGTCCATCTCGGCGGACGGCTCGGTGAACGGGAAGTAGTTCGGGCGCAGGCGGGTCTTCATGTCCGCGCCGAAGAGCGACTGGACCATGTGGTCCAGGGTGCCCTTGAGGTCGGCCATGGTCAGGCCCTCGTCCACGGCGAGCAGCTCGATCTGGTGGAAGACCGGGGTGTGCGTCGCGTCCAGCTCGTCCGTGCGGTACACGCGGCCGGGGCAGACGATGTAGACGGGCGGCTCACGGTCGAGCATCGCGCGGGCCTGCACGGGCGAGGTGTGCGTCCGCAGTACGACACCGGACTCGTCCCCCTCGGTGCCCTTGGGGCCCTGGACGAAGAACGTGTCCTGCATCTGCCGGGCCGGGTGGTCCGGGGTGAAGTTCAGGGCGTCGAAGTTGAACCACTCCGCCTCGACCTCGGGGCCCTCCGCGATCTCGTAGCCCATGGCGACGAAGACGTCCGCGACCCGCTCCATGAACGTGGTCAGCGGGTGCCGGGCACCGGCCGGGGTGCGGTCGTAGGGCAGCGTGACGTCCACCGCCTCCTCGACCAGGACCCGCGCGTCGCGCTCTGCCTCGAGCTCGGTCTGGCGGGCGGCGAGCGCCTTGCTGACCGCGCCGCGCGCCATGCCGACGCGCTTGCCGGCCTCGGCCTTGGCCTGCGGGGGCAGCGCGCCGATCTCGCGGTTGGCGAGCGCCAGCGGCGAGGTGCCGCCGGTGTGCGCGACCTTGGCCTCCTGGAGCTTGTCGAGGTCGCCGGCGGCGGCGAAGGCGGCGAGCGCCTCGTCCCGCATGCGCTCGATCTCTTCAGGTTTCAGTGCCTCGACCTCAACAGGGTCGTACGACTTGTTCGGTGCCGACATCTCTTCCCGTGCTTCCGGTTGGCTGGTGATGGTCCCCGTCTACGACTCGGAGACGAATCGTCCACAGATCAGGGACGCAAACGTGCCAAGGATCGATTCTAACGGGGGTGGCGCAGGCGAATGAGCCCGCGGGCGTTGCTCGGGCGGATCAGCAGTGATCAGACGCGATCAGACGTGACGAGTCGTGATGGGTCTTGATCAGAGGAGATACGCCGGAGTGCCCACGGGCAACGTAAATCGGAACTGGGCGCCGCCGCCGGGCGCGCGGCCGACGGTGATCGTGCCGCCGTGCGCTTCCACGATGCCCTTCACGATGTACAAGCCCAGTCCCGTCCCGCCGCGTTTGCTGCCCCGCCAGAAGCGGGTGAAGACGCGGCCCATCGATTCCTCCGGAATGCCGGGGCCCTCGTCGCTGACCGTCACGGCCGTCGAGCAGGCCGGCGAGGACGCCACGTCAATGGTGACCGTTCCCTCGCCGTGCCGCACGGCATTTTCCAGGAGGTTGCTGAGTACCTGGTCGATCTTGTCAGGGTCGGCCCAGAGATCGGGCAGCGGCTGCTGTATCCGGACCAGGAAACGGTCGGCGTCCTGGCCCGACGCGACATGGGCCTGGATGTGCCGGCCGACGGCGGCGCCTATGTCGACGGGCTGGCGGCGCAGCTCGAGCCGTCCGGAGTCGATCCGTGAGATGTCGAGCAGCTCGGCGATGAGCCGGGTGACGCGGTTGGCGTCGGCGTCCACCGTCTCCAGCATCAGCTTCTTCTGGTCGTCGGTGAACCGCTCCCACTTGGCGAGCAGCGTCGCCGTGAAGCCCTTGACGGAGGTGAGGGGCGAGCGGAGTTCATGGGCGACGGTGGCGATCAGCTCGGCGTGGCTGCGCTCGGTGCGGCGGCGGGCCTCGGTGTCGCGGATGGACACGACGACACGGCGGACGGGGCCGGTGGGCGCGGTGCGCACATAGCGCGCGGAGACGAGGACCTCACGCCCGCCGGGGAGCAGCAGATTGCGCTCGGGCTGGGCGAAGCGGGTGGCGAGGCCGCCGTAGGGATCGGTGAGCTGCCACCAGCGGCGCCCTTCGAGGTCCTCTAAAGGCAGGGCGCGCTCCAGGGGCGTACCGAGCGCGTCGGCGGCGCAGACCGCGGTGATGCGCGCGGCCGCGGTGTTGAAACAGATGACGTGGCCCGTCTCGTCCGCGACGACTAGGCCGTCGGGCAGTTCGTCCGGGTCGAGGCCGAGTCCGCCGAGGTCACCGGGGCCGCCTGGGTCCGCGCGGGTGCACAGGACGCCCTGCGCCGCCGGTGATCTGCTCGTGCCGATGCTCATTCCCCGTATCCCACCTCTCGGACTGGCACAGGAGGTGCACACCTCCGCTCGAGCAATGCCGAGGCCCCCGAGCCCGTCACACTACTAGCTGGGGGTGACGGAGCGGCACCCTCCCACGGCACGCTGTGCACGGGCGGAGGCATAGAGGCACACCGCCGCGGCCGTGGCGAGGTTGAGGCTTTCCGCTCTGCCGTGGATCGGAACGCGCACCACGGCGTCGGCGAGTGCGCGGGTCTCCTCCGGTAGCCCCCAGGCCTCGTTGCCGAAGACCCAGGCGGACGGGGTGCCCATGGTCCCCTTGTCGAGTTCGTCGTCGAGGTCGTCCTCGCCCGCGCCGTCGGCGGCGAGGATGCGTACGCCGATGTCCTTGAGGCCCTGCACGGCCTGCTCGACGGGTACGCCGACCGCGACGGGCAGATGGAAGTGCGAACCGACCGACGCCCGTACGGACTTGGGGTTGTAGAGGTCCACGGAGGCGTCGGTGAGGATGACGGCGTCGGCGCCCGCGGCGTCGGCGCAGCGCAGCACGGTGCCCGCGTTCCCGGGGTCGCGGACGTGCGCGAGGACGGCGACGAGCTTGGGCCGGGCGGCGAGGATGTCCTGGAACGGCACGTCGATGAACCGGCAGACCCCGACGAGCCCCTGCGGCGTGACGGTCGTCGAGATGTCGGCGATCACGGCTTCCTCGGCGAGGTGCACGCGGGCGCCCGCGGCGCGGGCCTCCCCGACGATGTCGGCGTACCGCTCGGCGGCGTCGACGGTCGCGAACAGCTCCACGAGCGTGTCCCCGTACCCCGCGGCCTCCCGCACGGCCTGCGGCCCCTCAGCGAGAAACAGCCGCTCCTTCCCCCGAAAATTCCGCTTGGCAAGCCGCCGGGCGGCGGTGACGCGGGGCGATTTGGGAGAAATCAGTTCAGGGGCGGCAACCATGGGACTCACCTTAGGAACAGCGCCCCCGAAAGGGGCGCGGGGAACTGCGCGACCAGCCAAAGAAGACCCGCGGACGGCAGACGACAGACGACGGCAGACGGGAAGCCGGACACACTCGGACCCGCAGGCCAAGTGGCCTGCGGGTCCGATTCACGCTCAGCTCGGCGCAGTGTTACGCGGCGGCCTTCGGCGCGTTGACGTCCGAGGGCAGCGCCTTCTGCGCAACCTCGACCAGCGCGGCGAACGCGTTGGTGTCGTTGACGGCCAGCTCGGCCAGGATCTTGCGGTCGACCTCGATGTTCGCGGCCTTCAGACCCTGGATGAAGCGGTTGTAGGTGATGCCGTTGGCGCGGGCAGCGGCGTTGATGCGCTGGATCCACAGCTGACGGAAGTCGCCCTTGCGCTTCTTGCGGTCGTTGTAGTTGTAGACCAGGGAGTGGGTGACCTGCTCCTTGGCCTTGCGGTACAGGCGCGACCGCTGACCGCGGTAGCCGCTGGCCTGCTCGAGGATCGCCCGACGCTTCTTGTGGGCGTTGACTGCCCGCTTGACGCGTGCCACTTGTTAACTCCTTGTAGCGGGGCCGTGGTTGTCTTCACACGGCCCGGTATCGATTGGGTCCCGGTCAGAATTCAGGCGCTCGCCGCGCCCGAACTCACTTGCCGAGAAGCTTCTTGATCTTCTTGGCGTCGCCCGGGGCCATCTCGGCGTTGCCGGTGAGGCGACGCGTCAGACGGGACGACTTGTGCTCGAGCAGGTGGCGCTTGCCGGCGCGCTCACGGAGCACCTTGCCGGAGCCGGTGATCTTGAAGCGCTTGCTGGCACCGCTGTGCGACTTGTTCTTCGGCATAGCGCCGTTCTCTCCTCGTCAGTGGCACTCCCCGCCGGTTCCAGTTCCTGCGAACCGGCGGCAGGGAGCGTCAGATGTATCAGTTGTCATCCGGGGCGCGCGTGGGAGGCGCGTCCTGGATCAGGCCTCAGCAGGGGCCTCGGCCTCGGCGTCGACGGCCGGCTCCTCAGCGGAGTCGTCGCCTCGGCCCTGGCGCTCGGCCTTGCGGGCGGCCTGGGCCTCGCGGGCCTCGGCCATGGCTTCGGTCTTCTTCTTGTGCGGACCGAGGACCATGATCATGTTTCGGCCGTCCTGCTTCGGGTTCGACTCGATGAACCCGAGGTCTTCGACGTCGTTCGCGAGACGCTGCAGCAGTCGGTAGCCGAGCTCCGGCCGGGACTGCTCGCGACCACGGAACATGATCGTGATCTTGACCTTGTCGCCCTGCTTGAGGAACCGGACGACGTGACCCTTCTTGGTGTCATAGTCGTGCGGGTCGATCTTCGGCCGGAGCTTCATCTCCTTGATGACCGTGTGCGCCTGGTTCTTGCGCGCTTCACGGGCCTTCATGGCCGACTCGTACTTGAACTTCCCGTAGTCCATGAGCTTGCAGACCGGCGGACGTGCGTTCGCCGCGACCTCGACCAGGTCCAGGTCGTACTCCTGCGCAAGCTCCAGGGCCTTGGCAAGCGGAACAATCCCGACCTGCTCGCCGCTGGGACCGACAAGTCGCACCTCGGGAACGCGAATCCGGTCGTTGATGCGGGGCTCGGCGCTGATGGATCCTCCTCGGTAGCACCACGCGGCGGTCTGGCGGACAGCCGCGTTACGTCTGAATATTCGGACCAACAGCGTCGGCGCATAAAAAATGCCCCGGCCGATCACAGGAAGGGGCTCCATTACTACCGGAGCACCTCCGCGGTGATCGCGGGGCGCATCTCGGGCGGGCCGAAGTCTCGGGGACTGTGGCCGCCTGACCGGTGACCCGCCGCTCCGGGGAGCGGCCAGGTGGGAAGCGGAGCCTCCACTTGTGGGCCGGTTCCTTGCGTTGGCACGCGAGACTCCGGCCGGTCGTTACACAAGGTTAGCAGGTCCCGGGGGGTGCGGCTAACCGTCGTGCGCGCGGCCTCCCGCGGCGCCGCCCGCCCGGGCCTCCGCTTATCGTGTGGGACATGAGCGACGCGACCCCCACCCCCGAGTCCCCCGCCGGTGACTCCCCCGACTTCGACACCCTGACCCGTGACATCGCGGACGTCCCCGCGGTCGAGGTGATCACCACGGTGGCGGTCCACCTGATGAGCGCCGCCGCCGTGAACCTGGGCCTGGCCGAGGGCGGCGAGGGCCACAAGGACCTCGACGAGGCCCGCAAGCTGATCCACTCCCTCGCCGGTCTGATGGACGCGAGCGCGACGGAGATCAGCTCCTTCCACGCGGCCCCGCTGCGTGACGGCCTGAAGTCGCTGCAGCTGGCCTTCCGCGAGGCGTCCGTGGTGCCGGACGAGCCGGGTCAGGGCCCGGGAGAGAAGTACACGGGCCCGGTCTTCGGCTGAGTCCTACACCGTACGTACGTAAAGGGGCTCGCCCGGTGGCGTCGCCTCGGCAGGCAGCAGTGCCAGGTCGAGGCCGCGCACCAGGCGGGCCCTGAGTGTTTCGTCGGCCGCGATGCCCCGGGCCACGCGCTGGGCCACTTCGGAGGCGTCGGCGGCGGGGTCGATGACCAGGGCGAGGGTGCCGTCCGCGCGGCCTGCGCCCAGATGGGCGCGGAGCACGGCCGGCTCGGCGGCGACGACCGCGCGCACGGCATCGGTGACGGCCGGGTCGGCGAGCGGGTCGGCGCTGGAGCGGCCCTCGGCGAGCGCGACCAGGGCCGACCTGCCGAGCTCGTAGGGGACAGGGCCCGCGAGGTCGAGCACGATCGTGTCCGCCTGCTCGTGGGCGGCGGCCGCGAGTGCCTGGTGCAGCGGCACGGCGACGGGCCTGGCCTCCGGGTCCCACAGGGCCAGGGAGCGGATGGAGGTGAAGGCGGGCAGCGCCTTGCGGTCGCCCGCCTTGAGGGTGGGCACGGCCATGTCGCTGGTCTTCTCGCGGCGCAGGCCGTTCTCGTCCTCCTCGACCTCGCCGAGGACGGCGACGACAGGGACGAGGAGGCGGGCGCCCGCGAGTGCCTCGAGGACCGGGCCGTGCGCCGTGCGGTCCTCGGCCCAGGCCGCGAGCGCGCTGGTCAGCCGGGGGTCGGCGGACCCGTCGTCGTCGGAGAAGCCGGGGTCCGGGATGTTCTTGTTCGCCACGCTCCTGAGCCTATCGACCCCGCTCGGGGGCCCGGCGGGCGGTGCGGGGGCCGCTTCAGACGGTGCGGGTCCCGCGTCCCCTCGGGCCGCGCCACAGGTAGACGCCCGCCGCGAGGAGGGCCACCCCGAGGCCGCCCGCGACGGGGCCCACCCACCCCGCGGGACCGCCGTCGCCCCGGTCGGGATCGGGGCCCGCGCCGAAGTACTTCTTCTCGTACGCCGCCGAACTCAGCCCCTCCGGCTTCAGCGACCCGCCCTTGGCGATCGCGGCCGCCGGGTCGATGAAGCCGAAGCCGCGTGAGTCGTCGCGGCCGCCGCCGGGCACGTCCCGTGCGGTGCCCTCGATGAGCTTCTTGATCTGCGCCGGGGTCAGGCCGGGGTGGGCGTCGCGGATCAGGGCGACGGCGCCGGAGACGAACGCGGACGCGGCGCTGGTGCCCCAGCCCTCGTAGTACTCGCGGTCGGGGTCGGCGATGACGATGTCCTTGCCGGGCGCGCTGACGGTGGCGTACCAGCGGCGGGTGGAGAAGGAGGCGCGGTTGCCGTTCTCGTCGACGGCGGTGGCGGCGATGACGCCGGGGTAGGCCGCCGGGTAGGAGATGTGGTCGCCGCGCTCGCCGCCGTTGCCCGCGGAGGCGACGACGACGGCGCCCTTCTTCAGGGCGTACTGGACCGCGGCGTCCTCGGCGGGTTCGGGGTGGGCGGACTTGGAGTCGTCGCCCAGGGAGAGGTTGATGACGTCGGCGCCGTGGTCGGCGGCCCAGCGGATGCCGTCGGCGAGCGCGTTGCCGCGTGTGTTGCGGGCCTTGGAGCGGGCGGGGTCGCCGTCCTCCAGGATCACGCGGATCGGCAGGATCTTCGCTTCGGGGGCGATGCCCAGTACGCCGTCGCCGCCGCCCGCGCCGTGTCCGTGGCCCGCGATGATGCCGGCCATGGCGGTGCCGTGCCGGGCCCAGGGGCGGTCGCCGCGCTTGGCGCCGAAGCCGACCATGTCCTTGCCCGTCAGGACGTTGCCCTTGAGGTCGGGGTGCTCGGCGTCTATGCCGGTGTCCAGGACGGCGACGGTGATGCCCTTGCCCTTGGTGGTCTGCCAGGCCTCCTCGGTGTGCAGGGCGTCGAGGGCCCACTGCTGGGCGCGGATGCCGTCGTCGGCGTGCGCGGCGGTGGGCAGCAGGGCGAGCGACCCGGCGAGGAGGGCGGCGGTCGCGGCGGTCGTCAACTGGCGGATGCTCATGAGGACTTCCCCGTGGCCGCGATGGTCTTGCGCAGGCTCCGCTCGACGCGGTCTGCGATGCCCTTCGCCTCGTTGCCGAGGCCCGCCTGGGCGGGGGCGCTGGTGGCGGACGACTTCATGGCGTCGGCGGCGGGCTCGGGTTCGGTGACCGTGCGGCCGTCGGCGAACCCGGAGACGGCGAAGGCCACGACCGGGGCGTCCGGCAGCACGGAGACGGTCCAGGAGGCGCGCTGGGCGTCGCCGAAGCCGGCGGCCGGGGTGCCCTTGGCGGCGTACGGGCGCGGCATCAGGTCCTCGCGCCGGTCGAGGCCCTCCTCGGTGAAGCGGGTGCGCAGGGAGCGCATCGCGTCGGCGTCGGCCTTGGTGAACAGCAGGCCCACGGTGGTGACATGGCTGCTGGTCGCGTCCGTGTACGTGGCGCGGAGCAGCCGCAGGCAGCCGGCCGGGGCGAGGGCCTTGCGGAGCAGCGGGTCGAAGGCGGTCTTGCAGCCGCTGTCCGGGGCGACGGCTATCCGGGTCCAGGTGCGGTCGGCGCCGCCGGGGCCCGCCCCCTCGCCCTTGATGGTGGCGGGGAAGAGCCGGTCGACGGGCACGCTGTGCCAGAGCTCGCCCGCGACGGCGTACGCGTTCTGGGTGCCGCCCGCGCCCCGGGCGTCGCCGGTGAGCCAACTCCCGGTGGCGGCACCGCCGATGAGACCGAGGCCGAGCACCACACAGGCCGCGGCGGCGGCCGCCCTGGGACGTGCCCAGGGGCGGACGGGCCGCAGCCGGGTGGTGCTGTCGTCGTACAGCGCGGGGCGGGCGAGGGTCACGAAGGGCCGTCCGGCGCCGGGTCCCGGCGTCAGGTCGACGGCGCCGACCGCGCGGCGGGCGGCGGTCGTCCGGGCCGGGGACGCGGGGGCGGCGTCGGGAACGGGCGGCTGCGGCGGCGGCAGGGGGTAGTCGGCGGCACCCGGATCGGTGTCGTTCATGTGCTCCGTGTCCGGTGCGGGCTCCGCGGCGGGGGGCGGTTCGACGGGGGGCGGCGGCGCGTCGGGGAAGCGGGCGGACGCGAGCGGCGGGGGCGGGGACTGCGGGGTTTCGGCCGGTTCGCTCTCCGCCGGCTCTGCCGCCTCCGAGGGCTCCGGGAGGCGTACCCGGTCGAAGGGGGCGAGGAGGTCGCCGAGGACGGAGTCCTGGTCGCCGTCCGCGGGCGGCTGCGGCGGGCCCGCCGGCGGGGGCGGGGCCGTGGGCAGCGGCGGGACGGGAGTCCGTCGCGCTTCCGTGCTCATGCACCCCCCGTTTCCTCGCTCTTGTGCGCGTAACTCTAAAGGCAGACGCAGGTCGGCAGGGAACCAGACCGAAGGCCGGGGTGATCTGCCCGGATCATCCCCCTACCCTCGGGTAATCGCGTCTGGCAGGCTTCGGACATGACCGCCCGAGCCGCAGACCGGGCCCGCTACGACCGGGCCACCAAGCACCTCGACGCCCCCCTCGCCATCGTCGACCTGGAGGCGTTCGACGCCAACGCCGACGATCTCGTGCGGCGGGCCGGCGGGAAGCCGATCCGGGTCGCCAGCAAGTCCGTGCGCTGCCGTGCCCTGCTCGAACGCGTCCTGGCCAGGGACGGCTTCGCGGGGATCATGTCGTTCACGCTCGACGAGTCGATCTGGCTGGCCCGGTCCGGGTTCGAGGACGTGCTGCTCGCCTATCCGTCGGCCGACCGCGCCGGTTTCGCGGAGCTGACCGCCGACCCGAAGCTGGCCGCCTCCGTGACGGTGATGATCGACGACCCGGCGCAGCTGCGGCTCATCGACGAGTCCAGGGCGGAGGGCTCCCAGGAGGTGCGGGTCTGTCTCGAACTGGACACCGCCCTCAAGATCCTCGGGGGCCGGGTGCGGATCGGCGCGCGCCGCTCTCCGCTGCACTCCCCCGTGCAGGTCGCCGCCCTCGCCCGCGCCGTGGCCCGGCGGCCCGGCTTCCGTCTCGTGGGTGTGATGGCGTACGAGGGGCATGTGGCCGGCGTCGGTGACGCGATCGCGGGGCGGCCGCTGCGGTCGCGGGCGATCCGGGCGATGCAGAGCGCGGCCCGCAGGGAACTCGCGGCCCGCCGCGCCGAGACGATCCGCGCGGTGCGCGCGGTCGCGCCCGACCTGGAGTTCGTCAACGGCGGCGGCACGGGCAGCGTGCAGCACACGGCGGCCGAGGGCGCGGTGACGGAGATCGCCGCCGGGTCGGGTCTCTACGTACCGAGGCTCTTCGACAACTACACGTCGTTCAGCGGGCGTCCGGCCGCGCTCTTCGGTCAGCCCGTGGTGCGCAGGCCCGGCGTCGGCACGGTGACGGTGCTCGGCGGCGGCTACCCGGCGTCGGGCGCCGCGGGCCCCGACCGCTCCCCCGTGCCGTATCTGCCCGAGGGTCTGCGCTACGACCCGCAGGAGGGCGCGGGCGAGGTGCAGACGCCGCTGCTCGGCTCGCCCGCGGACGATCTCCTGATCGGCGACAAGGTGTGGTTCCGGCACGCCAAGGCCGGGGAGATGTGCGAGCGGTTCGACGTGCTGCACCTCGTGGAGGGCGACCGCGTGACGGCGACGGTGCCGACGTACCGCGGAGAGGGCCACACCTTCCTGTAGCCCCGGCCGTCAGGGCGTGGGGCCCACGCTGTTGCCCACGCCGCCGTCCGTCTCGCCGCCGCCGATCGGGCGGATCCCCTTGGTCATCTCGTCCAGGTCGGAGAGCGGCGGCGCGCCGTCGGCCACGGCGAGGGCGGAGCGGACGATGACCGGCGACTCGGAGCCGAGGGTCGAGGGGAACACCAGCGACTGGACGTATCCGCCCTCGCCCTTCTCGGTGTAGACGCGCCAGCGCACCAGGTAGCCGGAGCGGCCCGCGACGGCGACCGAGCCCTCCTTGACCTTCTCGTGCCGGGTGATGCCGCCGTACGGCTCCTGGCCGACCCGGTCCTCGTCGTACGCCGCGTCCGCCGCGTCCTTGATGTCGCCGAGGGCCAGGGCCTTGGGCGAGCGCTCGTCGGTGGCCGTGGCCGTGCGGGAGTAGACCGTGCCGTGCCGGCAGAGGCTGCCCTCGCCGGGGCAGTCGTAGACGTCGGGGGTGCGGACGGTCGGGTCGCCGCCGACCGTGCTGTCCGCCTTCTCCCAGCCGTCGAGCACGGGGATCGTGATGCCGTTGAGCTGGTCGACGAGCCGGGAGGGTTCGGGGTCGGGGGCCGAAGTGGTGGGCGACGCGAAGGTCGGGGACGGCGGATCCACCGGCTCCGACGTGCCCGGCGGGGGGCCGTCGCCCTCCGGGTCCCCGTCGTCCTTGCCGAGCACCACGACGCCGGTGACGATCGACGCGACGAGGACGACCCCGGCGGCGGCGAGCGCGACGGCCTTGGCCCGGCCGCCGCCCCCGGAGACCACGGGCTGCGGCTGGGTCGTCGCGAGGCCGAGCCCCTGCTGCGGCTGGGTCGTCGCGGGGCCGAATCCCGGCTGCGCCTGGGCCGTCTGCGGGGCGCGCCGGTGCTCGGTCCACGCGGACCCGTCCCACCAGCGCTCGACGGGCTGAGCCGGCGGCGCCGACGGGTCGGGGTACCAGCCGGGAGGGGGCGACATACTCATCCCGGCACTCTAGGTCGTGCCCCGAAGATCAGGACAGCAGGACCGTCAGAACACCGCGTCCTCCTGATCGGGCACGACCGAGCCGTCCTCGCGCAGCACCGGGCCCTTGGCGCCGTCGTGCTCGTTGTACGCGGCCGTCGAGCAGGGGTACGGGTCGGCCTTCTGCGGCAGCGGTTCGATGAACATGGGGTTCACGACCCAGCGGCCGTCCGCGTTGTCGTAGGCGCGGCACATGAACTCGCTCTTGTTGCGGTTCAGGACCAGGTGGGCGCCGGTCGCGTCGCCGACGAACGTGACGTCGGTGTCGGCGTCGCCGCCGCCGAGCGCGATGCGGTGGGACCAGTCCTGCTTGTCCCAGGCGGACTTGCCCTTGACGCCGTAGATCTCCTGGTTGATCCAGCAGCGCTTGCCGTCGATGTAGGGGATGGCCTCGCCCTTGTTGACGGGGACGTCGCCGCAGCCCTGGTTCCAGGGGGTGATGCGGCCCTTGTCGTCGAGGACGGAGCGGATGGCGATGGTGTGCTTGCGGTCGATGCCCACGCTCTTGGACCACACCTCGGTGACCGGCTCCGAGCCCGCCGAGACGATGTAGACGTCGAACCCGGCCTTCTTCAGCGTGCGGATCAGGTCGCGCTGCTGGTCGTAGTAGCGGACGTAACCGGGGATCTCGTGCGTGCCGACCGTCTGGGTCGCGCCGATCGGGGCGGCGAGGGCCTCCTTGCGGGCCTTCGCGGCGTACGACTCCAGCTCCTTGACGGTGTGTCCGGCGAAGAGCTGCGGCACCCAGGCGTACTGGGGCACGGTGTGCCGGTGGTCCCACTCGCCCGCGAAGGCGGCGGCGCCGCTCATCGTCTTCCCGTCCTCGCGCACCTCGAAGATCTCGTCGGCGCAGTCGGTGTCGGTGGAGGTGGGCAGCGGCTTGCCGACGGGCACGTCGGTGCCGCAGGCCGCGGTGAGCGCCTTGTCGGCGTCGTCCGTCATCCACTTGCTGGTGGACTTCCAGGTGGCCGGGCGAAGGATCTTGTCGTGGTGCAGGGCCCAGGCGATCGTCGCGTCGGTGACGTCGTTCTTGGCGACGGTGTTGTCCCAGTCGAAGGAGGCGACGGGACGCTGCTTGCCGTGCCGCACCTGGGCGTTGGAGCAGCTGCCGCGCTCGTCGATCATCTGCTGGAGCCTGGCGCGGTTGTCGCCGTACCAGCTCAGCTTCTTCGAGAGCTGCGGGCAATGGGCGCCCGGCGTACGGGAGTCGGCGGGGTCTGCGGCCGTGGCGGCGGCCGCGGGGAGAGCTGTGGGCACGGCCGCCGCCAGAGTGGCGGCCGTGGCCAGAGTCAGCGCCAAAATGTTTCTGCTACGCATGTGAGTGGACCGTACATCAACCCTGCGCGGCGGGTGAGGCTCCGTACACCGTGTCCTGCTGGTCGGGGATGACGGACCCGTCCGTGCGGCGCACCGGGCCCTCCTCGCCGTCCCGTTCGGTGTATCCGGTGCCGGCGCACGGGTACGGGTCGGCCTTCTTCCCCTTGGGCTCGATGAACATGGGGTTGACCAGCCAGCGGCCGTCGCGGTTGTCGTAGGCGCGGCACATCAGCTCGTTCTTGTTGCGGTTCAGGACGAGCCGCAGGGCCGTGGCGTCGCGCAGGAAGGAGATGTCGGTGTCGGAGTCCCCGGCCGCGAACACCTGGCGCCTGTCGGCCGGTTGGACCTTCTCGGCGGCCGGTCCGCGCACTCCGTAGATCTCCTGGTTGATCCAGCAGCGCTTGCCGTCGATGTACGTGATCATCGAGTCGTCGCCGTCCTTCACGGTGCCGCAGCCCTTCAGACGCGCCGTCAGTTTCCCGTGCGCGGTGACGCTGCGGATGCCGATGGTGTGCCGCGCGTCGACGCCGACGCTCTTCGCCCAGACCTCGGCGACCGGCTCGGGCGAGGCGGAGACCACGTAGACGTCGAATCCGGCCTTCTTGAGCGTACGGATCAGATCCCGCTGCTGGTCGTAGTAGCGGACCCAGCCGGTGAACTTGCCGGTGCCCACCGTCTGTTCGGTGCCGGCGGGCGCGGCGAGGTTCTCCTTGCGGGCCGCCGCCGCGAAGCCCTTGACCTGGTGGGCGGACCAGCCACGGGTGAGCTGGGCGAGCCAGGCGTACTGGGGTTCCATGCGACGGTGGTCGAAGCCGGCGAAGGCGGCATCGCCCTTGGTCGTGGTGCCCTCGCCGTACACGGAGGCGATCTCGTCGGCGCAGCCCGTGTCGCGCTCGGTGGGCAGGGTGGTGCCGGTGCCGGTGCCGGTTGCGGGGCAGGCGGTGGCGAGGGCCTTGGCCGCCGGATCGGTGAGGTAGCGGCTCGTGGTGTGCCAGTCGCCGCGCTCCGGCGTACGGATCTTGCCGTTGCGCAGCAGCCAGAACATGGTGGCGTCGCCGACGTCGTTCTTGATGACCGTGTTGTCCCAGTCGAAGGTGGCGACCGGCCTGGCTCCTCCCTTGTGGTGCCGGGGGCCGCAGTCGCCGTACTCCTCGATCATCCGCTGGAGCCGCGCCTTGTTCTCGCCGTACCAGCCGTCCGAGACGGAGAGCGTGGGGCAGGTCCTGGGCTCGGACCGGGCGGGCTGGATGGCCTGCGCGGTCGCCTGGACGGTGACGAGGCCCGCTGCGGCGACGGCGGTGACGGCTGTGGCCGCGATGGCGCGGCGCTTGAAGTTCACGAACACACTCCCGTGTTTACGCAGGTCAGCCGGGCGTCGTGCGACGCCCGGCTGACGGGTGGGTGGCCTTGAGGTGAACTGCTCGCGGTGCCTAGAGCGGGGTGACGTACGCCCCGGTGAGCCCGCCGTCCACGAGGAAGTCCGTGGCGTTCACGAACGAGGAGTCGTCGCTGGCGAGGAACGCGACGGCGGCGGCCATCTCCTCGGCCTCCGCGAAGCGGCCCACGGGAATGTGCACGAGGCGGCGCGCGGCGCGCTCCGGGTCCTTCGCGAACAGCTCGCGCAGCAGCGGGGTGTTGACCGGGCCGGGGCAGAGCGCGTTGACGCGGATGCCCTCGCGGGCGAACTGGACGCCCAGCTCGCGGGACATGGCGAGGACGCCGCCCTTGGACGCGGTGTACGAGATCTGCGAGGTCGCCGCGCCCATCCGCGCCACGAACGACGCGGTGTTGATGATCGAGCCCTTGCCCTGCTCGCGCATGTAGGGGATGGCGGCCTTGCAGCACAGGTAGACGGAGGTGAGGTTGACCTCCTGGACGCGCTTCCAGGCCTCCAGGCCGGTGTCCAGGATGGAGTCGTCGTCGGGGGGCGAGATGCCCGCGTTGTTGAAGGCGACGTCGACCGAGCCATAGGTGTCGTACGCCGTCTTGAAGAGCGCCTCGACCTGCTCGGCGTCGGTCACGTCGACCTTCACGAAGGTCCCGCCGACCTCGTCGGCGACGGCCTTGCCCGCGGTCTCGTCGATGTCTCCGCAGACTACGTTGGCGCCCTCGGAGGCGAGGCGGCGCGCGGTGGCGAGGCCGATCCCGCTGCCGGCTCCGGTGATGACGGCGGTGCGGCCGACGAGACGGCGGCAGATGATTTCTTCGGTCATGGTGCTCAGGCCTCCGTGCTGTCAGTGCGTTCCGTGCTGATGAAGACGTTCTTGGTTTCCGTGAAGGCGGTGAGGGCGTCCGGGCCGAGCTCGCGGCCGAGTCCGGACTGCTTGTAGCCGCCGAAGGGGGTCCAATAGCGCACGCTGGAGTGCGAGTTGACGGACAGGTTGCCCGCCTGGACGGCCTGGGAGACGCGCAGCGCCCTGCCCACGTCCCGCGTCCAGATGGAGCCGGACAGGCCGTACTCGGTGGCGTTGGCGAGCCGGATCGCGTCGGCCTCGTCCTCGAAGGGCAGGACGACGGCGACGGGGCCGAAGACCTCCTCCACGGCGACGGGCGCGTCCGGGTCCACGTCGGTGAGCAGCGTGGGCGGGAACCAGAAGCCGGGCCCTTCGGGGGCCTTGCCCTGGATGCCGGCGCCGGCCGGGACGTACGAACGGACGCGCTCCAGCTGGGACCTGGAGATCAGCGGGCCCATCTGGGTCCGCTCGTCGGACGGGTCGCCGACGACGATCGACTCGATCGCGGGCGTCACGATCTCCAGGAAGCGCTCGTAGACCGAGCGCTGGACGAGGACGCGGGTGCGGGCGCAGCAGTCCTGGCCGGAGTTGTCGAGGTACGACATGGGCGTGGCGAGGGCGGCGGCCTCCACGTCGGCGTCGGCGAAGACGATGTTCGGGCTCTTGCCGCCGAGTTCGAGGGTGAGGCGCTTCACGCGGTCGGCGCACTTGGTCATGATCTGCTTGCCGACGCGGGTCGACCCGGTGAACACGATCTTGGCGACGCCGGGGTGCTCGACCAGGGCGTTGCCCGCGATGTCCCCGGCGCCGGGCAGGACCTGGAAGAGGCCCTCGGGAAGGCCTGCCTCCAGGGCGAGTTCGGCGAGCCGGAGCGCGGTGAGCGGGGTGGTCTCGGCGGGCTTGAGGATGACCGCGTTGCCGGCCGCGAGCGCGGGGGCGGTGCCCCAGGCGGCGATCGGCATCGGGAAGTTCCAGGGCGCGATGACGCCGACGACGCCGAGGGGTTCGAGGACCGTGACGTTCAGGCCGCCGGGTACGGGGATCTGACGGCCGCTCAGCCGTTCCACTCCCCCGGCGGAGAAGTCGAGGAGGTCGCGGACGTTGCCCGCCTCCCAGCGTGCGTTGCCGATGACATGGCCGGCCTCGCGCACCTCCAACTGAGCGAGTTCTTCGAGGTGTTCGTCGACCACGACCGCGAAGCGGCGCAGCAGGCGGGCGCGGTCGGCGGGGGCGGTGGCCGCCCATCGGGCCTGTGCCTTCGCGGCGCGGGCGACGGCGGTGTCGACATCTGCCGCGGTGGCGGCCGGGACGGACGCGACGACCTCTTCGGTCGCCGGGTTGAGTACCTGCAGCAAGTCGTTCCTCACATGCGTTCGAAGGAGCGGCGGAGTTCCCAGTCGGTCACCGCGGAGTCGAAGGCGTCCAGCTCGACCCGCGCCATGTTGCTGTAGTGCGCGACCACCTCGTCGCCGAAGGCGGCCTTGGCGGTGGGGCTGTTCTCCCAGAGTTCGGCGGCCTCGCGCAGGGTGGTGGGGACGTGCGCGTAGTCGCCGGTGTAGGCGTTGCCCGTGCACTCGTCGGGCAGTTCGAGCTTCTGCTCTATGCCGTGCAGGCCCGCGGCCACGAGTCCGGCGACCGCCAGGTGCGGGTTGACGTCGCCGCCGGGGAGGCGGTTCTCGAAGCGCAGGGAGCGGCCGTGGCCGACGACGCGGAGCGCGCAGGTGCGGTTGTCGTAGCCCCAGGCGGCGGCGGTCGGCGCGAAGGAGCCGGGCCGGAACCGCTTGTAGGAGTTGATGTTGGGGGCGTACAGGAGGGAGAAGTCCCTGAGCGCCGCCAGCTGCCCGGCGAGGAAGTGCCGCATGACGGGCGACATGCCGCCGGGGTCGTCGGCGGAGCCGGCCATGGCGTTGTTGCCGTCGGCGTCCTGGAGCGAGAGGTGGATGTGGCAGGAGTTGCCCTCGCGCTCGTTGAACTTCGCCATGAAGGTGAGCGAGACGCCTTCCTGGGCCGCGATCTCCTTGGCGCCGGTCTTGTAGATGGCGTGCTGGTCGCAGGTGACGAGGGCTTCGTCGTACCGGAACACGATCTCGTGCTGGCCGGGGTTGCACTCGCCCTTGGCCGACTCGACGACGAGCCCGGCGGCCGCCATGTCGTTGCGGATGCGGCGCAGCAGCGGCTCGATCCGGCCGGTGCCGAGCACCGAATAGTCGATGTTGTACTGATTGGCCGGGGTGAGGTCCTTGTAGCCCGCGTCCCAGGCCTGCTCGTACGTGTCCTTGAAGACGATGAACTCCAGCTCCGTGCCCACGTGGGCGGTGAAGCCGAGTTCCGCGAGCCGGTCCAGCTGGCGGCGCAGGATCTGCCGGGGCGCGGCGACCACGGGCGATGCGTCGTTCCAGGCGAGGTCCGCGATCAGCATCGCGGTGCCCTCGTTCCAGGGGACGCGGCGCAGGGTGCTCAGGTCGGCGTGCATGGCGAAGTCGCCGTAGCCGCGGTCCCAGGAGGACATCGCGTAGCCGTCGACGGTGTTCATCTCCGCGTCGACGGCCAGGAGGTAGTTGCAGCCCTCCGTGCCGTGCTCGAGGACCTCGTCGAGGAAGAAGCGTGCGGCGAACCGCTTGCCCTGGAGCCGCCCTTGCATATCGGGGAAGGCCAGGACGACAGTGTCGATCTCGCCGCTCGTGACGAGAGCACGCAGCTCCTCGACCCCGAGCGGGGGTGTGCGGTCTGCCACGGGAAAATCCTCCTTGGGTCAGCCGAGAGCCATAAGGTATTGCCGAGAACCATTGATTGGGAAGGGGGTACGGCCAGATGTCGCACACGGATGCCGGCGCTTCCGGTGTCACGCCCGCCGGGAGCACGTCCGCCGACGACGACCGGCTGACGCCGGTACTGCGTCCCGTGCGGGCGGGCAACGGCTTCGAGGAGGCCCTGGAGCAGATCCTCCAGGTCGTACGTCTGGGCCTGGTGCCCGGCGGCGAACGCCTCCCCTCGGAGCGGGAGTTGGCCGACCGCCTCGGCATCAGCCGGGTCACGCTGCGCGAGGTCCTGAAGGTGCTCCAGGACCAGGGCCTGGTCGAGTCGCGGCGCGGCAGGTACGGCGGTACGTTCGTCCGGCCGCGCCCCGAGGCCGCCGGCGAGGACGAGCTGCGCCGCCGCATCAAGGACGTCGACGTCGAGGACGCGCTGCGCTTCCGCGAGGTCCTTGAGGTCGGCGCGGCCGGGCTCTGCGCGGCGCACGGCCTGGACGGGGAGCAGAAGGAGCGGCTGCGCACGGCGCTCGCGCAGACCCATGACGCGCCCCTGTCCGAGTACCGCCGCCTGGACACGCTGCTCCATCTGACGCTCGCCGAACTGTGCGGCTCGCCCACGCTCACCGCGCAGTACGCGGCGGTCCGCGCGACCGTCAACGACCTGCTCGACTGCATCCCCCTCTTGGTACGGAACCTGGAGCATTCGCAGCGCCAGCACACCGCGCTCGTGGAGGCAGTGCTCGACGGGGACGCGGACGGGGCGCGGGAGATGATGCGCGAGCACTGCGCCGGTACGGCCGCCTTGCTGCGGGGCTTCCTGACATAAGGGGCGCGGTGAGCGGTGATTAACCGCGGTGTAACGCAGGGGGCTTGATTTCTCGGCGGCCGCACGGCAAAGGTATGCATCCGTTCCATTGAGTCGTCTGAGTCACCCAGCCGCCGAGCCGTAGTGCCGCCGCCGCAGAGGAGCCGTGCCATGACCGTGGAGTCAACCAAGCCACCCGCCGCCCCGCCGACGGACGACTATCTGGAGCGCAGGACGCTGCGCCGGGGCAGCGCGGGCTGGCTCCTGCTCACCGGGCTCGGCGTCGCGTACGTCGTCTCCGGCGACTACTCGGGGTGGAACTTCGGCCTGGCGGAGGGCGGCTTCGGCGGTCTCGCCATCGCCATGGTGCTCATGGGCGTGATGTACGCGTGCATGGTGTTCTCGCTGGCGGAGCTGTCGTCGGTGCTGCCCACCGCGGGCGGCGGCTACGGCTTCGCGCGCCGGGCGCTCGGCCCCTGGGGCGGCTTCCTCACCGGCACGGCGATCCTCATCGAGTACATCCTGGCGCCCGCCGCGATCTCCATCTTCATCGGCGACTACGTCGAGTCGCTCGGCCTGTTCGGCCTGGAGTCGGGCTGGCCGGTGTACCTGGCCTGCTTCGTCATCTTCATCGGCATCCACCTCTGGGGCGTCGGCGAGGCGCTGCGGTTCAGCTTCGTCGTGACCGGCATCGCGGTGGCGGCGCTGCTCGTCTTCGCGGTCGGCGCCTTCATGGACTTCGACGCGTCGAAGCTGAACGACATCCCGGTGGACTCCTCGGCCTTCGGCTCCAACTCCTGGCTGCCGATGGGCCTGTTGGGCATCTGGGCGGCGTTCCCGTTCGGCATGTGGTTCTTCCTGGGCGTGGAGGGCGTGCCGCTCGCGGCCGAGGAGACCAAGGACCCGGCCCGTACGCTGCCGCGCGCGATCCGCTGGTCGATGGCGATCCTCGTCGTCCTCGCGCTCCTCACGTTCTTCGCGTCGGCCGGGGCGCGCGGCGCGAACGCGATCCAGGAGGCGGGCAACCCGCTGGTGGAGGCGCTGCAGCCGAACGGCGAGGCGACGGCGCTCAGCCGCATCGTCAACTACGCGGGCCTGGCGGGCCTGGTGGCGTCCTTCTTCTCCCTGATCTACGCGGGCTCGCGCCAGCTGTTCGCGCTGTCGCGGGCGGGCTATCTGCCGCGCTTCCTCTCCCTGACGAGCAGCCGCAAGGCCCCCTACCTCGGCCTCCTGGTGCCCGGCGCGATCGGCTTCGGTCTGGCGGCGGCCACCGGGGACGGTGCGCGGATGCTGAACGTCGCGGTGTTCGGCGCGACGATCTCGTACGCCCTGATGTCGCTCTCGCACATCGTGCTGCGCCGCCGCGAGCCGGGCCTGGAACGGCCGTACCGCACGCCGGGCGGCATCCTGACGTCCTCCGTCGCACTGGCCCTCGCCTGCTCGGCGCTGGTGGCGACGTTCCTGGTGGACGTGACGGCGGCGCTCATCGCACTCGCCGTGTACGTGGTCGCCATCGCCTACTTCGGCCTGTACAGCCGCAAGCATCTGGTGGCGAGCGCGCCGGAGGAGGAGTTCGCGGCGCTGGCGGCGGCCGAGGCAGAGTTGGAACGCGACTGATCAGGGCAAGGCGACTGATCACGACGACTCGACGGAACAAGACGATGCGACCGATCACGACGACGCAACTGATCACGGCGACGTGACTGAACACGATGGCGAGGGAGAACGCAGTGAGCGGCAGGCCGCTGATCGGAGTCAGCACCTATCTGGAGTCCAAGGCGAGCTGGGGCGTGTGGGAGCTGCCGGCCGCCCTGCTGCCGGCGGGCTACCCGCGCCTGGTCCAGGCGGCGGGCGGCCTCGCGTCGATGCTCCCGCCGGACGATCCCTCGTACGCCGCCGAAGTCGTCGCCCGTCTTGACGGCGTGGTCATCGCGGGCGGCCCAGACGTCGAGCCGGTCCGCTACGGCGCGGAGCGCGAGGAGCGGACCGGGCCGCCGGCGCGGGAACGGGACGCGTGGGAACTGGCGCTGATCGAGGCGGCATTGGCGTCGGGGACACCACTGCTCGGCATCTGCCGGGGGATGCAGCTCCTGAACGTGGCCCTCGGCGGAACCCTGACCCAGCACCTGGAAGGGCATGTCGAAGCGATCGGGGTCTTCGGCACCCACGAGGTGAAGCCGGTCCCCGACACGCTGTACGCGTCGATCGCCCCGGAGCCGTCGACGGGCGTCCCCACGTACCACCACCAGTCGGTGGCGCGCCTGGGCCGGGACCTCGTCGCCTCGGCCCACGCGGCGGACGGCACGGTGGAGGCCGTCGAACTCCCCGGCTCCGGCTGGGTGTTGGGCGTGCAGTGGCACCCGGAGATGGGGGAGGACGTCCGGGTGATGGCGGCGCTGGTCGAGGCGGCGGGCGCCTAGGCGGGGGGGCGCCTAGGCGGGGGGCTTCGGGCACCCTCCGTCAGGACGCCCGCGTCAGTGACAGCAGGTCCCGCGCCGGTCCCGTGGGCCGGTGCCCCGTGGGCCACACCGCGCGGAGGGCGCGGCCCAGGCTGACGCCCTCCAGGGGGATCTCCACCAGTCGTCGCGCCGCCAGCTCCTCCCCCACCGCCAGCTCGCTCAGCACCGCGGGCCCCGCCCCGCTCACCGCGGACGCCTTCACCGCGGTGGTGGAGGACAGTTCGATCAGCGGCCGGGCGAGACCGCCGAGCGCCGCGGCGAGGACCTGCCGGGTGCCCGAACCCTCCTCGCGGAGGATCAGCGGGGTGGCCGCCAGCTCGGCCGCCGCCAGCGGTTTCCGGCGCCGCGCCCACACGTGCCCCGGCGCGGTGACGACGATCAGCCGGTCATGGGCAATGACTGCCGAGTCGAGCCCGCTCGGCACGGTGAGCCCCTCGACGAAGCCGAGGTCCGCCTCCCCGGAGAGCAGCCGCTCGGCGACCGCCGCCGAGTTGCCGGCGAGCAGCGAAACCGCCGTGTCCGGCCGCGCCGAACGCAGCGCGATCAGCCAGCCCGGCAGCAGATACTCCGCGATCGTCATGCTCGCCGCGACCCGCAGCCGCGAGTCACGCCGGTCCCGCAGCGCCTGCGCGCCCGCGTCGAACGCCTCCGCCGCCTCCACGATCCGCCGCGCCCAGTCCGTGACCAGCGCCCCCGCGTCGGTGAGCCGCGAACCGCGCGGCGACCGGTCGACCAGCGCGACCCCGAGCTGCCGCTCCATCGACCGGATGCGGCTGCTCGCAGCGGGCTGCGTGATGCCCAGCTCCCGCGCGGCCCGCCCGAGGCTGCCGAGCCGCGCCACGGCGAGCAGCAGTTCCAGCGCCCCGAGGTCCGGCACACGGTGGGCGAGCGGCACCCCCGACGGCGTATCGGACTCGGGAAGGCCGGGCGAACCGGAGGGCGAAGCGGACGTACTCATAAGGCCAGTTTATGTCCCCATAGGGACATGACTCCTGGTGGGGGGCCTGCCGAGGCACGAACGTGGACGCATGGTCACCGTCGCCCAGCCGCAGGCACCCGCGCCCGCGCCCGCCCGTTTCGCCCCCGCCACCCGCCACCTCGGCCCGAACTGGTACGCCGCCGTCATGGGCACGGCGATCATCGCCAACGCCGGCGCGACGCTCCCCGCGCACGTCCCCGGCCTGCGCACCGCCTGCACGGCGGTCTGGGCGCTCTCCCTGCTGATGCTGGCCCTGCTGCTCACCGCCCGCACACTGCACTGGGTCCACCACCGCGACCAGGCCCGCGCCCACCTCCTCGACCCGGCCGTCGCCCCCTTCTACGGCTGTCTGGCCATGGCCCTGGTCTCGGTCGGCGGCGGCGCGCTCCTGGTGGGCGAGGACTGGATCGGCACGGGCGCGGCACTGGCCCTGGGTGCCGTGCTCTTCACGGCCGGCTGTGTCATCGGCCTCGCGGTGGCCGTGACGGTCCCGTACCTGATGGTCGTCAAGCACCGCATAGAACCGGGCCAGGCCTCGCCGGTCTGGCTGCTTCCGGTGGTGGCGCCGATGGTGTCCGCGGCGGTCGGCCCGCTCCTGGTCCCGCATCTGCCGGCCGGCCAGGCGCAGGCGACGCTGCTCTTCGCCTGCTTCGCGCTGTTCGGCCTGAGCCTGCTCGCCACCCTGGTGATGCTGCCGGTGATCTTCGCCAGGCTCCTGACGGGCGGGCCCCTGCCGCTCGCCCTGACCCCCACGCTCTTCCTGGTCCTCGGCCCGATCGGACAGTCGACCACGGCGGTCAACAAGTTCGCCGACACGGCGGCGTCGGGCGCCGTGCCCGCCCCCTTCGAGCAGGGCTTCTCCGTCTTCGCCGTCCTGTTCGGCGTACCGATGATGGGCTTCGCCCTGCTGTGGCTGGCGCTGGCCTGCGCAATGGTGATCCGGGCCCGCCGCCAGGGCATGGGCTTCGCGATGACGTGGTGGGCCTTCACGTTCCCGGTCGGCACCTGCGTCACGGGCGCCGAGGGCCTGGCCAAGCACACGGGCCTGGCGGCGTACGACTGGCTGGCGGTCGCCCTGTACGCGGCCCTGGTGGCGGCGTGGGCGGTGGCGCTGACCCAGACGGTGCGCGGCCTGGTCAGCGGAAGGCTGCTCGCAGCGCCGCGCTGAGTACCTCCGGCGCCTCCCCCAACGACGGTCCGTACCACGTCAGATGGCGCCCGCTCACCAGCGCGGCCGGGACGGGGAACGCCTCGGGGCCGTCCTCGCGGGTGAAGCGGTACGGCTCGTCGGGAAGCACGACCAGGTCCGGGTCCGTCGCCCTCAGCTCCTCCAGGGGGATGCGGGGATAGCGGTCGGCGTGCGTCGCGTAGACGTTGTCGACGCCCAGGCGGCGCAGCAGGTCGCCGGCGAAGGTGTCGCGGCCCAGGACCATCCAGGGGCGCCGCCAGATCGGGACCACGGCACGGAGCCGGGCCTCCGGCGGCGGGAGCCGTGTCCAGGCCTCCTCCGCCTCGTCCAGCCAGCGCGGCCGGCCCGCCCCGCAGGCGGCGAGCACCCGGGTCAACTCCCGGAAGGCGCCCGGCAGATCGCGTACCTCCGTGACGAGTACCTCGATGCCCGCGGCGCGCAGCTCCGCGAGGTCGGGGGCGCGGTTCTCCTCCTCGTTGGCGATCACCAGATCGGGGGCGAGCGCGATGATGCCGCGTACGTCGGGGTTCTTGGTGCCGCCGACGCGGACCACGTCCAGGTCCGCCGGGTGGCTGCACCACTCCGTGGCACCCACCGGCGCGCCCGGCATGCTCACGGCGATCGCCTCGGTCAGCGAGGGGACGAGGGAGACGACCCGCACCACAGACATGGGGCCTCCTCAGCGGCGGACGTCGTCCGTCGCCTCGATGTGGTCGGCGACGGCCACGACGAGGACCTGGCTGTCCGGCACCGTCGCCCGCCAGCGGTGCCGCACCCCGCCGGTGAGATACAGGCTGTCGCCGCGGCCGAGCCGGTGCGCCCTGCCCTCCGCCTCGACCTCGACGGCACCGCCCACGACGTACATCAACTCGTCGTTGCGGTGCTGGAATTCACGCCCTTCGTCGTGGTCGCCGGTGAACTCCATGGCGTGCAGCTGGTGATGTCCGCGCACCAGGTTCCGTACGCGGACGTCGGGCGAGGAACCCTCGCGCCCGCCTTCGTCGGCGCGCATCAGATCGACCGTGCCCGCGGGGTCGGCGGCGGCGAGCAGTTCGACGTCGGTGGTCAGGAGCGCGTCGGCGACACGCTGCAGGGAACGCCTGCTGGGCCGCGCCCGCTCGTTCTCCACCTGGCTCAGGAACGGCACCGAGAGCCCGCTGCGCTCGGCCACCACGGCGAGGGTGAGCTCCAGCTGCCGGCGGCGGCGCCGCACGGCCGAGCCCACCCGGAGGGGTTCCTTCTGCTCGTCCATCGCCCCGGCTCCCTTCTGCGCGTCGGTCCACTCTCGACCCTGTTGGGTTTTCTGCACCCTACGCATGTTCGCCAAACGGTTTTGCCCCGTTGCGCGGACCGATACCTACAGCTCGCGCCAGTACAGCAGCTGCCCCGCCTCGCCCGGCGCCGCCCCCTGGGCCGGCACGAACAGGCTCACCAGCAGCGCGGGCCTGCCGTGCGGGTCGGTCAGGAGGGTCGCGGAGGGGTTGGCGAAGGCGCGGCTGCCGCCGTGCGTGCGGATCTCGAGCCGGTCTGCACGCCCGCTCGAGGGGTCGTACGCATAGCTGCGCCAGCTCCCGAAGTCGCCGCGCCACCGCTGCCCCTCGACGAGGAGCATCCGCTGCCCGGCCAGCTCGACGGGTGCCCGGTCGCCTATGTTGCCGGTGTTGCCCCAGGTCTGCAGGGCCTGGTCGAGCCGCCGGTCGGGCGTCGCCTTCCAGTGCCGGAAGCCGGTGAGGGTGGCGCGCAGCTGGCGGTCGGTGTCGCAGTCGGCGCGGTAGTGCCCGGTGAGCTCGACGGTGTCGCCGTGGACCGCGGTGACGGCCGGTGTGCCCTCGGCGCAGCGCGAGAGGGTGCGCGGGGCGTCGTACGCACGGGTGGCGCGCCCGGAGAGCAGCGCGGCCTCGTCGGCGTACCCGCGCACGGCGATGTGGTTGTCCGGGTCCTTCTCGTACGCGAGGACGTAGCCCCCGCGCCCGTCGTCGGCCAGGGACGCCTGATGGGTGCCGGGGCCGAAGTCGTGACGGCGCTGCCAGTGCCGCAGATCGGCGGAGGTGGCGACGCCCGCGTGGAAGCGGCCGTCGTCCAGGAGCGTGTGGTAGACGGCCAGATAGCCGCCGTCGGACCGCTGGACGATCTGTGCGGCGTCCATGGTGCGACCGGTGTCGTCCCGCGCGTCGTAGCGGTGCCCGTCGGCCGCGCGGACATCGCCGACGAGGGCCGCGAGGCGCCCGGTGGCGGCGGAGGCGGGGCCTGCGTCGGCCCGGTGCGCGAGGAGGAGGGCGCCGGCCAGGGCCAGGGCGGTGGCCAGCAGGATCGGCAGGGATCTGCCGGATCGGGGGACGACGGTCATGGGCGGGGGCTCACGGGGGTGACTCACGGGAGGGGGACGGCGAGGACCTCATCGGGGCTGAGGACCTCATCGAGGCTAAGGACTGCCCCCGTCCGCCGGAACGGGCTGCGGGGTGGGATGCGCCACACGGCACCGCCCACCCCATCCCCCGCCCCAGCGGCCCCGAGGATGCCGGGTCAGCTGACGCGGTCGTAATACGCCTTCGCTGTCTTGCGGCACTTCGCGCGCTCGGCGGCGGTCTTCTGCGGCTGGACCGCGCACTGGCGGTTCATGTCGAAAAGGAACGCCTTGTCGACGCGCCGTTCGTGCTTAGAGCCCGCGAATGCCTTCTTGCCGATCAGCTGCTTGTAGTTGCGATATCCGAAGTCGTGCCGGGCGCAGGGCAGCCGGAAATCAAATCCGCCCGGCTTGTCGGCGAGCCGGGTGCACCAGTCGGTGTCCCAGCGGAATCTCCAGCGGTCGACCCCGGCCTTGGCCAGCTTGCGGGTCTTCCGCCAGTCCTTGACGCTCGTCTCGCTGGAGCGGGTCAGCTCGTACAGACGCCGCATCTTGCTGGAGCCGCCCTGCCCGGTCACCGTGTCGCCGGCCTGCGACGCCACCGTGCCGTCGGTCTGGGGCGTGGCCGTGGCCACGCCCGCCCCCGTCGCCAGCACGCCCGCCACGGCTAGCGACGCGACACTGATCCGCGATATGAGCATGTCGTTTCTTCCCCGTTCATCGATGGCTCCTGTGCGGGCAAGAGCGTATGGACGAGGAATGACACATTCATAGTGAATCTTTAGGCACTGCCCTTTAGTGCAGGAATCCCCTCTGGTCGGCTTCCACAGCCGGTCGCCGCATTCCGTCCGGGCAGAGCAGACCGTGGTGGACGATGGCGATGACGACCGCGTCGAGCCGGGTCCGGAGCCCCAGCTTCCCGATGATGCGGGCGACATGCGCCTTCACCGTCCGCTCCGCGATTCCGAGCTGCCGGGCAAGGGCCGGGTTCGGCAGCCCGGCGCCGAGGAGCAGCAACACCTCCTTCTCACGGCACGTCAGGTCATGGACGGCCGGCGGCTCCCCGGCCGAGTGGAGTGCGGACTCACACGGGCAGTTCGGCTGCGGTTCCGTGTACTCGATGCTCACAGCGGTAGTCACCAGTTCCCCGTTTCCCCGTTGGCACTTCCGATCAACGTGCACTGTAGGGCACCGCGTTCGCAGTTGTGAGGGGTGTATCGGCGTCTCACGTGGTGCTACGCGTACGGCATCATGACGGAGTGACCAGTGACCTCTGCCGACGCCTCGTCCCCGACGAACTGTGGGCGGTGGTCCGCCCCTTGCTCCCCGAGTTCCCCGCACGCCCACAGGGCGGCGGGACCGCGCCGCGCGACGAGCGCGCCGTCTTCACCGCGGTGGTGTTCGCGCTGACCGGCGACTGCGCCTGGCGGCAGATCCCGTCGGCCTTCGGCGTCCCGCCGGCCACCGCACACCGCCGCTACACCGCCTGGACCCGCTCCCAGCTGTGGAATCGCCTGCTCAGCGCGGCCTCGGAGGCCGGCGTCGAGCCCGACTGGGTGGCGGCGATCGCCGCCGCGGCGGCGCGGCGCGCGAGAGCAGCCACGTGAGACACGTGACATGATCATTCGTTACATCATCCGGACACACCCCGGTCAGACCCGGAACCAACCGTTCCAAAATGTCGGCATCGACGCCGAACCACCCGTCTTGCCAGGGGAACTGACTGGCCGTGAGCCACCGCACGGCCTTCGTCGAGGTGGATCCGAGGTAACGGTCCTGCGGTACGGCCGGATCGCATTCACTCGGACATGTTCGGGCAAGGCGGCCCAAAGCATTGAATTTGCTATTACTCACTGCGCACAGCGAAGCGCGGCGGCCGACGCCACCGGGACACGAAAGAGCCCCGGCACCGAGGAGTACTCGGTGCCGGGGCTCCGTCAGGCGTGGCGCCGGGCCGTCACTTCACGGGGGCCATCTTGTCGACGATCCCGGGATGGGCGTCGATCCAGTTCTGGACGCCCTCCTCCTCGTGGTTCTTGCCGGCCTTCTGGACCGCCTGCTCCAGGCTCATCAGCTCGTCCGGAGTCATCTTCCAGTTCTTCAGCCAGCCGTTCAGCTCCGAGTACTTCTTCGGGAAGCTCTTGTGGGCCAGCGTCTTGATCTGGTTGTTGGCACCCCAGGTCTTCTTGGGGTCCTCCAGGCGCGTGAGCTTGTACTTGTTGTACGCCCAGTGCGGCGACCAGAGCACGACCGCGACCGGCTCCTTCTTCGCGTACGCGCGCTCCAGCTCGGCGAGCATCGAGCTGGTGCCCGCGGTGGTCAGCTCGAAGTCGTCCAGGCCGTAGGCCGGCATGACCTTGTTCTTCAGCCGCATCATCTGGCCGGTGCCCGGCTCGATGCCGACGATCCTGCCCTTGAACTTGTCCTTGTTCTTGCGCAGGTCGTCCATGGTCTTGACGCCCTTGACGTACGACGGGACCGCGACTTCGAGCGTGGTCTTGTCGTACCAGGCCCCGACGTCGACGAGGTCCTTCTTGTACTTCTCCCAGTACTGCTTCTGCGCGACCGGCAGCCAGCCGTCGAGCTCGAAGTCGACCTGCCCGGTGGACAGACCCGTGAACAGCGGGCCGACGTCGAGCTTGGTGGTCTTCGGCTTGTAGCCGCGCTTCTCCAGGACGTTCTTCCACAGGTACGTGGCGGCGATGCCCTCGTCCCACGCCGGGTAGCCGATGTTCGGCGCGGCGCCGGCCTGCCGGCCCTTCGCGTACGTGTCCTTGGCGACCGGGGCCATCTTGTCGACGATGCCCGGGTTCTTCTTCATCCAGGCCTTGACGCCCTCGTCCTGCTTGCCCTTGCCGGCGTCCTGGATGGCGCCTTCGAGGGAGGTGAGCTGCGCCTCGCTGAGCTTGAAGTCCTTCAGCCACTGCGCGACCTGCGGCTCCTGCTTCGCGAAGCCCTTGCGGCCGATGGTGTGGATACCGTCGCCCGAACCGAAGGCGGCCTTCGGGTCCTTCAGCTTGGTGAGCTTGTACTTGTCGTACGCCCAGTGCGGCGACCAGAGGGTGACCGCGATGGGCTCCTTCTTCTTGTACGCGCGGTCCAGCTGGGCCAGCATCGCCGAGGTGTTGGACTTGACCAGCTCGTACTTGCCCTTCAGGCCGTACTCGTTCTGGACCTTGTCCTCGTAGAGCTTGGTCTCACCGGCGCCGGGCTCGATGCCGTAGATCTTGCCCTTGAACGTGTCGCTCTTGCCCTTGAGGTCGTCGAGCGTCTTGACGCCCTTGACGTAGGACGGGACCGCGATCTCCAGCGAGGTCGGGCCGTACCAGCTGCCGTAGTCCTCCAGCTGGTCGCCGTACTTCTTCCAGTACGGGTCGTGCGTGGCCGGCAGCCAGGAGTTGGTCTGCACGTCGACGCTGCCCTGGGCCTGGCCGTTGTAGAGGGCGCCGACCTCGAGGGCCTTCACGTCGGGCTTGAAGCCGCGCTGCTCGAGGACGTTCTTCCACAGGTACGTGGAGGCGGTGCCCTCGGGCCAGTCGATGTAGCCGAACTTGATGGTGCGGCCCTGGCCGACATTGGCGGAGACCTTCGTGGCCTCGTCGTCCTTGCCGAAGACGTTCAGACCGCCCGCGACGAGCGCGAGGACCAGGACGCCGACCATGGCGACCGGCGTGGCCGGCTTCCACTGCATGATCCGCAGCCCGCCGAGCGAGGCGTTGGCCTTGGCCAGGGCGCGCCGGCCGAGCGGCGAGACGCGCTGGTTGAGGGCGCCGGTCATCCGGTCCAGGTACATCGCGAGGATGACCACCGCGATACCGCCCTCGAAGCCGAGCGCGACATCGACGGAGCTGATGCCGTCGTACACGGTGGAGCCGAGACCGCCACCGCCGACCATGCCCGCGACGACGACCATCGAGAGCGCCAGCATGATCGCCTGGTTCACGCCCGCCATGATCGTGGGCAGCGCGAGGGGGAGCTGGACGCGCCACAGGGTGGAGCGCGGGTGGGTGCCGAACGCCTCGGCGGCCTCGACGAGTTCCTCGTCGACCTGCCGGATGCCGAGCTCGGTGAGGCGGACGGCCGGCGGCAGCGCGAACACGATGGTCGCGACCATGCCGGGGACCGGGCCGACGCCGAAGAAGAAGATGCCGGGGATCAGGTAGACCATGGCGGGCATGGTCTGCATGAAGTCGAGCACCGGGCGCACGATGCCGCTGACGGTGCGGCTCTTGGCCGCCCACATGCCGATCGGCAGCGCGATCACGAAGATGATCACGCAGGAGACGAGCACCAGCGACAGGGTGTTCATCGCCGGGTCCCACTGCTCGATCGAGTCGATCAGCGTGAATCCGGCGAAGGTGGCCACACCGGCGAGCAGTCCGCGCAGCCAGAAGGCCAGCACGGCGAAGATGCCGATGAGGAGGAGCGGTTCGGGCGAGGTGAGGACCGCGTTGACACCGTCGTAGGCGTTCCCGACGACCAGCTTGATGAAGTCGAAGAGCCACTCGCAGTTGTCGCGCAGCCAGTCGACCCCGGAGGCGACCCAGTCGCCGATATGGATCCTAGGCACTGGCGATCACCTTGCTCTTCGGGTCGTTGCCCTCGTCCTCGGTCACGGCCACCGCGTCCTGCGGCCCGGACTCGCCCTGCCGCGGCACGGACCCGTCCTCCTGCGTCGCGGACGCCTCCTCGCCGAGCACGGCGAGCAGCCGGGCGCGCGACACGACACCTGTGAGGGCGCCGTCGGCGTCGGTGACGGCCACGGCGACACCGCTGGTGGAGCACGGCGTGAACAGCTCGATGATCGGGGTGTCCTTGGTGACCGTCGCCGGGGCATCGGCCTGCACGAAGTCCGCGTCCGGCTCGGACATGATCGCGCCCGCCGTGAGCACGCGGGAGCGGTCGACGTCCTGCGTGAAGGAGGCGACGTAGTCGTTGGCCGGGGTCACCAGGATGTCCTCGGCGTTGCCGATCTGGACGATCCGGCCGTCGCGCATCACGGCGATCTGGTCGCCCAGGCGCATGGCCTCGTTCAGGTCGTGGGTGATGAAGACGATGGTCTTCTTCAGCCGCTTCTGGAGTTCGAGGAGCTGGTCCTGCATGTCACGGCGGATCAGCGGGTCGAGCGCGCTGAACGACTCGTCCATGAGCAGCAGGTCGGCGTCGGTGGCCAGGGCGCGGGCCAGGCCCACGCGCTGCTGCATGCCGCCGGAGAGCTCGTCGGGCCAGGACTTCTCCCAGCCCTTCAGTCCCGCGAGTTCGAGCGCGACCATGGCCCGCTCCTCGCGCTCGGCGCGCGGCACGCCCTGCACCTCGAGGCCGTAGCCGGCGTTCTCGAGGACGCTGCGGTGCGGGAAGAGGGCGAAGTGCTGGAAGACCATGCTGATCTTCTTGGAGCGCACCTCGCGCAGCTCGCGGGCGCTCAGACCGGTCAGGTCCTGTCCGTCGAAGAGCACCTGTCCGGCCGTCGGCTCCGACAGACCGTTGAGCATGCGCAGCAACGTGGACTTGCCGGATCCGGAGAGACCCATGACGACGAAGATCTGGCCCGGCTCGACCGTGAAGGAGGCGTCGATCACCGCGGCGGTGGTGCCTTCGGCGCGCAGCTCCTCTCGGTCGGTTCCGTGGCGGAGTTTCTCCACCGCGTCAGCGGGTCGTCTGCCGAACACCTTGTACAAGTGCTCGGCTTGCAGCCTGGACACATACACCTCTCGGGTTGAACCAAGACGGCCCGCCTCCCCCGCCGGCGGGCCGTGGAGCAGTGTGGGTTCTGCCCACTGTTGCCCGGCGAAATAGTTGAATCGTCGACCGGGAGCGCTCCGGATCCGCGCCTGCCCGCACTTACACAGGCCAAACGCAAGAGTGTTCCAGTTCACATTCCGTTCACTTCTGTACAGCCGGAAACCGCCCCGTTCCTGCGGGGCCGAAACAACGCCTTGACGCAGGCGCAGCCGGTGCGCTGTCAGTGCCGTGCGGCATGATGCGAACGTGACTCAGCGAACGCGACGGCTCATGCTGCTCGACACGGCTTCCCTGTACTACCGCGCCTATTTCGGGGTCCCCGACTCCGTGAAGGCCCCGGACGGCACCCCGGTCAACGCGGTGCGCGGCCTGCTGGACTTCATCGCCCGGCTCGTCCAGGACCACCGGCCCGACGACCTGGTCGCGTGCTGGGACGCGGACTGGCGCCCGCACTGGCGGGTCGAGCTGATTCCCTCGTACAAGGCGCATCGCGTCGCCGAGGAGGTCGAGCAGGGCCCGGACGCCGAGGAGACCCCGGACACGCTGTCTCCGCAGGTCCCGATCATCGAGGACGTGCTCGACGCGCTCGGCATCGCACGCGTGGGGGTGGACGCGTACGAGGCGGACGACGTGATCGGTTCGTACGCCGCCCGGGCCACCGGCCCCGTCGACATCGTCACCGGCGACCGCGACCTCTATCAGCTGGTGGACGACGAGCGAGGCATCCGCGTCCTCTATCCCCTCAAGGGCGTCGGCACGCTCCAGCTCACGGACGAGGACTGGCTCCGCGAGAAGTACGGCGTGGACGGCGCCGGCTACGTCGACCTGGCGCTGCTGCGCGGCGACCCGAGCGACGGACTGCCGGGCGTGCCCGGCATTGGCGAGAAGACCGCGGCCAAGCTGCTCGACGCGTACGGAAATCTGGCCGGAATCATGGCCGCCGTGGACGACCCGAAGAGCAGGCTGACGCCCTCGCAGCGCAAGCGGCTCGACGAATCGCGGGGATATGTCGCGGTCGCGCCGACGGTGGTCCGTGTCGCGGACGACGTGCCGCTGCCGGACGTGGACCTCGCGCTGCCGGACGAGCCGCGCGATCCCGCGGCGCTCGACGAGCTGGCGGCGCGGTGGGGGCTCGGTGGCGCACTCCAGCGGTTGTTGTCCGTTCTCCGGGACTGAGGTGCTAGCTTAGGTAAGCCTAAGCAACCTTTGATCAGGGGAGGCCGTCGCCATGGCAGAACGTCCCGCACGCAAGGCACCGAAGACCCACGTGGCGCAGGTCGTGCGCACCGAGCGGCTCACCCCGCACATGCAGCGGGTGGTACTCGGCGGCGACGGCCTCGCCGAGTTCACGGCGGGCGACTCCACGGATCACTACGTGAAGCTGCTGTTCCCCGCCGAGGGCGTGGCGTACCCGGAGCCCTTCGACATCCAGAAGATCCGCGAGGAGTTCCCGCGCGAGCAGTGGCCCGTGACGCGTACGTACACGGTCCGCTGGTGGGATCCGCGCGCCCGCGAGCTGGCACTCGACTTCGTCATCCACGGCGACGAGGGCCTCGCGGGCCCGTGGGCCCGGCGCGTGCAGCCCGGCGCGACGGTCCGCTTCCTCGGTCCGGGCGGTGCGTACGCTCCCGACGCCGCCGCCGACTGGCATCTCCTCGCAGGTGACGAGAGCGCGCTGCCCGCGATCGCCGCGGCGCTCGAGGCGCTGCCGCAGGGCGCGCGGGCGTTCGCCTTCGTGGAGGTGGGCTCGCCGGACGAGGAGCAGAAGGTGGACTCCGCGGCCGGCATCGAGTGGCTGCACCGCGGGGAGCGCCCCGTCGGTGCGGCCCTCGTCGAGGCCGTACGCTCCCTGGACTTCCCGGCGGGCGACGTCCAGGCGTTCGTGCACGGCGAGGCGGGCTTCGTGAAGGAGCTGCGCCGGTACCTGCGGATGGAGCGGGAAGTACCGCGCGAGCGGCTCTCGATCTCCGGCTACTGGCGGCTCGGACACAACGAGGACGGCTGGCAGGCGTCGAAGCGGGAGTGGAACGCGCAGGTGGAGGCGGAGCAGGAAACGCTGCGCTCGGCTTGAGCGGGGGTGCCCCCAGGTTCGGGTTCAGGGCACCCGGCGCTGGGGGCGCCGTGATTCGGCTCGCCGCCGGTGGGTGCTGGTCGCACAGTTCCCCGCGCCCCTTCGGGGCACGCCCCCCAAAACCGCTCCCCTTTGTCTCTGTCTCGCTGGCACCATGCCCCCATGCCCTTCAAGATCTCTGACGTAGTCGCCGCGGGGACGCTCGCGCGGCAGGTGCAGCCGAGGATCGACGTCGCCGACGGGCTGGTCATCCGGCCCTGGTCGGTCGATGACGCGCCCGCCGTGTACGAGGCGTTCCAGGACCCGGTGATACAGCGCTGGCACGCCCGCGTCGCCGATTCCGTCGACGAGGCACGCGGCTGGATCGACGGCTGGCGCGAGGCCTGGGCCGAGGAGCGGGACGCGTACTGGGCGATCGCCGACACCGCCACCGACGCGGTGGTGGGGCGGATCGCGCTGCGCCTCATCGTGCTCGCCGACGGGCAGGCCGAGGTCGCGTACTGGACCATGCCGGCGGCCCGCGGCCGTGGCATCGCCCCACGCGCCCTGGCCGCGCTGACCCGCTGGGCCTTCGACGAGGTGGGCCTGCACCGCCTGGAGCTCACCCACTCCGTGGCCAACGAGGCGTCCTGCCGCGTCGCCCTCAAGACGGGGTTCGAGCCCGAAGGCACCAAGCGCAGCGCCGTCCTGCACGCCGACGGCTGGCACGACATGCATCTGCACGCCCTGGTCAGGGCCGACTGACCCGAACCGTACGCTGCACCCTGTGACCCGCACCCGCCGCATCCCGCCCGCTCCGCTGCCGCAACGCCTCGGCGTCGACCCCGTGCGGGTGCGGCTGCCGGTCGACGGGGCGTGGGAGACGGTCCGGGATCACCTCGTCGAGCGGCTCAACGCCGGGTCCGGGGTGATCGACGCGATGCTGCGGGACGGCAGGATCGTCGACGTCGACGGGGCGCCGGTGACGCCGGACGCGCCCTACGCGCCCGGCTCCTATGTGTGGTTCCACCGGGATCTGCCGGCCGAGGTCCCGGTGCCGTACGCCATCGACGTGGTGCACCGCGACGAGCACATCGTCGTCGCCGACAAGCCGCACTTCCTCGCCACCATGCCCCGCGGCAGCCACGTCACCGAGACCGCGCTGGCCCGGCTCCGCAGGGAACTCGGCATCCCCACGCTGGGCGCCGCCCACCGCCTGGACCGGCTCACCGCCGGGCTGATCCTGTTCACCGTGCGGCCCGCGGAACGCGGCGCCTACCAGAGCCTCTTCGGCGAGCGGCGGGTGCGCAAGGAGTACGAGGCCGTGGCCGCGTACGACCCCGGCACCGCGCTCCCCCGCACCGTACGCAGCCACATCGTCAAGGAACGCGGCGTCATGGCCGCCCACGAAGTCCCCGGCGCCGAGCCCAACAGCGAGAGCCGGGTCGAACTCATCGAGCGGGACGGCCGGTTGGGGCGATACCGGCTCACCCCGCACACCGGCCGCACCCACCAGCTCCGGGTCCACATGAACGCGCTCGGGCTGCCCATCCTCGGCGATCCCGTCTACCCGGTGGTCACCGGACCGGTGCCGCCGGACGACTACCGGCGGCCCCTGCAACTCCTCTCCCGCGTCCTGGAGTTCACCGACCCCGTGACGGGCGCCGAGCACCGTTTCGTCAGCGCACGCGCGTTGGGCGCCTGGACCTCGTACACCGACTGGCAGGGTTCCTGCGACGGTCAGTAGCCCCGCCACCAGGTGACGAAGCGCCGCCACGCCCCCTGGCGCGGCACGGCCGCGGCCACCGGCTCCGGCGCGGGTGCGGGCGGCGGCGTCGGAGCGGGCACCGGCTGCGGCTGCGGCGCGGCCGGCGCCGGATGGACGGGCCGGGGCGCGGGCGACGACACCTGCCAGTCGTTGCGCTGGCCCGGCACCCGCGCCATCGGCCGGGCCATCACGTCCTGCGGCGGCCTGGGCGCGAACTGCACCGGCAGCTCCACCAGATGGCGGGACAGGATGGACGAGTTCCACCTCAACTCGTGCTCCCCGACGGAGAGTTCGACATCGGGGAAGCGCATGAGCAGCGCGTCCACGCCGGTGTCGGCGATGGCCCGGCCGATGTCCTGACCGGGGCACTCGTGCGGACCGCCGCTGAACGCCAGATGGGACCGGTTGCCCTGCATGTTGGCCGCCAGGTCCGGGCGTACGACAGGGTCGACGTTGCCCGGCGCGATGCCGAGGATGAGTCCGTCGCCCGCCTTGATCTGCTGGCCGCCGAGCTGGGTGTCCTGCTTGGCGAAGTAGCCGATCATGGCGCTGAACGGCGGCTCGTCCCACAGCGACTGCTCGATCGCCTCCGGGACGGTCATCTGCCCGCCGCTGAGCTGGGCGCGGAACCGCGGGTCGGTGAGGACCGTCCGCAGCGCGTTGGCGATGAGGTTGGCCGTCGCCTCGTAGGCGGCGATGAGCACGAGCCGCAGGTGCGCGGCGACCTCGTCGTCGGTGAGCTGCTGGGGCTGGGCGATGAGGTTGCTGGTGAAGTCCTCCTCCGCCTTCGCCCGGCGCCGCGCCACCAGGCGCGTCAGCGCCTCCATGATGTACGCGTTACTCGCGATGGCGGTCTCGGTGCCCCTGATCATGTCGCGGGCGGCCTGGACCATCCGCTCGTTGTACTCCTCGGGCATGCCGAGGACATGGCACATCACCATCATCGGCAGATGCTCGGCGAACCCGCTCACCAGGTCGGCCTTGCCGTCCTGGCAGATGTCGTTGAGCAGCAGGTTGCTGTAGCGGTTGATGTAGCGGCGGATGCCCCGGTGGTCGAGGCCTCCCATGGCGCCGGTGACCGCGCCGCGCAGCCGCTCGTGCTCGGCGCCCTCCGCGAAGGTGGCCATGGGCTGCCAGGTGACGACGGGGGCAAGCGGGTTGTCGGGGCCCATGGAGCCGTCGAGGACGGCCCGCCACTGGCGCGAGTCGCGGGTGTACTGCGAGGGGGTGCGGACCATGTGCAGGTTCTCGCTGTGGCCGAGGACCGCCCAGATCCGTACGTCGTTGTGCAGCAGGACCGGGGCCACCGCGCCGTGCTCGGCGCGCAGCTTCTCGTACAGGCCGGCCAGGTCGGTGTCCGCCTCGGGGCCGTAGAGCCGGCGCAGTCCGCCGGGGCCGAAGCCGGAGCCCAGGGCGTGGGCGGGGCAGCCGGGGGGCGGCCCGGCCGGGTCGTCCATGCCGGGGTGGTGGTGGGAGGGAGTCGTCACGGTGATCGCTCCGGGGTTGCGGATGAGATGAGGTGTCAGGCGCGGGCCACGGCCAGGGCGTGCAGGTACCGCATGAGGGTCAGCAGGGTGTCCCGGCTGGACGCGCGCTGCCGGGCGTCGCACTTCACGATCGGCACCGCCTCGTCCAGGTCGAGGGCGCCGCGCAGTGCCGCGATCGGGTGCTGGGGCGCGTCCGGGAAGTCGTTGACGGCGACGACGAAGGGCACGCCCCGCTCCTCGAGGCGCCCGATCACGTCGAAGCTGACCTCGAGGCGCCGGGTGTCGATGAGGACGACCGCGCCGAGCGCGCCCTCGAAGAGCCCGTTCCACAGGAACCAGAAGCGTTCCTGGCCGGGGGTGCCGAACAGATAGAGCACCAGCTCTTCGGAGATGCTGATCCGGCCGAAGTCCATCGCCACGGTGGTGGCGGTCTTGGACTCGGAGCCGTAGTTGTCGTCCACGCCGATACCGGCCTGGGTCATGGTCTCTTCGGTGGTCAGCGGACGGATCTCGCTGACCGAGCCGACCATGGTGGTCTTGCCGACCCCGAACCCGCCCACGATCACGATCTTCACCGCGGCCGTGGCCGTGTGCGGCAGCACGTCCTCGCTGCTGGGTCCGGTGATGGTGGCCAGGCTCTCAGAGTTTTTGAAGTCCATGCATCACCGCTTCGAGAAGGGAACGGTCGGGGAGCGTGGAGCGGACGATCGGCTCGCGCGCCTGCACGAGTTCCGCCTCGATCATCTTCGTCAGGAGGACCGTCACCACACTGAACGGCAGTGCGAGATACGCCGAGAGCTCGGCGACGGACAGCGGCTGCCTGCACAGCCGTAAGACGACCGAGTGCTCCGGCTGCGCCGTGGGTGCCGCCTCGCCGTGCGCGACGATCAGCGTGACCAGGTCGAGCGGTGCTCTGTCGGTGTCCTCGCCCGTCAGGATGTACAGCCGTTCGGGGTTCTCCGGGGTGCGCCGCTCCCGCTGCGGAGGGTCGTCCCGGTGGGCGGGGTCATCGCCTTGCGGAGGAGTCATACGGCCTGCCCGTCTCGCCGGGGCGGGCTCGTCAGATGGGCGCCGATCCGGACGACGAGGTCCCGCATGCGGTTGCCGATGAGGCCCGCGTCCACGGTCTCGTCGGCGAGGACGGCGAGGTAGGCGCCGGCGCCCGCGGCCATCATGTAGAAGTAGCCGCCCTCGATCTCGATGATCACCATGCGCATCCCGCCGTCGCTGTGCGGGATCTCGGTGGCGACGGCGGCCGCGAGGGACTGGAGTCCCGCGCAGGCGGCGGCGATCCGGTCGGCGGCGTCGGGGTCGCCGCCGTAGCGTGCGATCCGCAGTCCGTCCGCGGAGAGCACGACGATCTGCCGGGTCTGCGGGACCCCGTCGGCGAGCTCCTTGAGCATCCAGTCGAAATTGGCCCGTTGCTGGATCACTTCCAGCCCCCCTCGTCGGCATTGTCGGCGGTGCCGTGGTCGTTCTCGGTGTGGTTCCCGGGGGACAGCGGGTCGTCGCCGGTGGGCTCGTCGCCCTTGACGCCCTTCATGAAGGCCTCGATCCACAGACCGGGCTCCTTCTCCTCCTTCTTCACCGGTTCGGGTACGACCGGTGCGGCGGACGGCGGGGCGTACTGGGCCTTCTGCTCCCGGTACTTCTCGTCGGCCGCCTGCTGGGCAAGGCGCTCGCCCAGCGGAGTGCGGACCCGGCTGCGGCGCTGCGGCAGCCCGTTGCTCGTCCACTCGGTGACCTCGGGGACGTCGTCCTCCATCGGCGCGGTCATCGCCTTGGCGAGCGGTGGTCCCGCCGTCATCACGCGGGGCTTCTTGCGCCGGATGCCGATCGGCTCCTTGATGGGCTGGCCGTCGGCGTTGACCCGCGGCACCGCGGAGGCGCCGATGCCGTGCGCCAGGCCGGGCGCGGGTCCGGTGGTGATCATCTCGCGCGGCACGATGAGGACCGCGCGCACGCCGCCGTACGCGGACTGGCGGAGCGAGACCTGGAGGTTGTACATCTGCGAGAGGCGGCCCACGACCGCCATGCCAAGGCGCGGGGTCTCGCCGAGGTCGTTCAGGTCGATGCCGGCCTGGGCCTGGGCGAGCATCCGCTCGGCCCGTGCCCTGGCCTCCTCGCTGAGGCTGACGCCGCCGTCCTCGATCTCGACGGCGATGCCGGTCTGCACCTCGACCGCGGTGACGTGCACCCGCGTCTGCGGCGGGGAGTACCGCGTGGCGTTGTCGAGGAGTTCGGCGCAGGCGTGGATGAGCGGCTCGACGGAGGTGCCGTGGATGGCGACCTTGGCGATCGAGTGCAGGTCGACGCGCTGGTACTCCAGGATCCGCGACATGGCGCCGCGCAATACGCTGAACAGCGGTACGGGCTTGGGCCATTGGCGGCCGGGGCGGGCGCCGCCCAGCACGGTGATCGAGTCGGCGAGGCGGCCGATCAGCGCGGTGCCGTGGTCGATGCGGAGCAGGTCGTCGAAGACCTCGGGGTTGCGGCCGTGGAACTCCTCCATCTCGCGCAGTTCCGCGGCCTGTTGGTGGACGATGGACTGGACGCGCCGGGCGATGTTGACGAAGGCGCGCTGCGAGGACTCGCGCATCGCCTCTCCGGTGTCCAGGGTGTCCAGGACGTGCCGCAGCATCTGGCGCTGCGACTGCGGGAGTTCGGCGAAGTTGGGGTCGCCGTCGACGAGGTGCCGGATGACCTCCGACGGCGCCTCGCCCTGCCGGAGCCGGAACACGGCCTCCGGGATGATCTCCCTGCCCAGCCGGACGGTCTCGTCGTCATGGGATGCGATACGCCGCTCCAGATGGGCGATTCGCCGTGCGTACTGCGTGTGGAGCTCACGGATGGACCGGCCGCGCCGCACGGCTTCGGCGCCGACCGCGATGACCACGAGGGTCGCGATCGCGCCGCACCAGCCGACCGCGATGCGGGCGGGTTCCGTGACCGCCGCGACAGCGGCTCCGGTTGCCGCGGCCATCAGCATGGCGGGCAGCAACAACACACGCGCGTAAGGGACTTCTCGGCCACCGGGAGGCGATTGAACACTCACCATGTATGCCCTCTGAACACTCGTCTTGGGGGGAGGAATTGGGGGGGTGATCCTGCGAAATGGGGGTGTGCTGCGAGGAGTTGAAAACGAAAGAGACAGACGGAATATCAATCGAAATGGGAACAAGCGCACGAATCTATCGCAACTCGTTTCAACTCGCCGCGCTCCGGGCGAGCTTAGTCCGCCGGAATCATCGCCGAGTCATATTCCGCAACCCCCTGCAGCGGCCTCGCCGACAGGCATACACTCGGCCCCATTTGCACGCGTGGCGATCAATCGAACACATGGAGTGATGGCGTCGAACAGGCGGGAACATGGCCGCCCAACGGCTCCGACTCGGCCCCAACTCGGCTCCGGAGAACGGGGAATGGCCGTCGACCGGCCGTGGTTGACGCCTCATATGGACGGCTGTTCCCCTGGGCCGATGCGCCCTCAGCTGCGGCTGGTCACCCGCGACCACATCGACTTCGGTCGAGTGTGGTCCGCCTCGTGTTGCTCCTGACTGCTTCGAAGTCGGTTTCTGACTCCCGTCATGTCAGCGCACACCACGACCAGTCGAGATGTGAGGCCCCACCATGCCCGTCGAGTTCCTCGGCATAGCAGCGACCAACGAAGGCTCCGAAGTCACCGCCCGCTCGGGAGCTTCGTTCGACAAGGACTACACGCTCCGGCTCGCCCGGGCCCATGAGGACCACGGCTGGGACCGCGTCCTGTTCGCGTACGGCTCCGGCTCACCGGACCCCTCCCCCGCCGCCGCGTACGTCGCGTCCCACACCGACCGCCTCCAGATCCTGGTGGCGCACCGCCCGAACGTCTCGTACCCCACCTTCGCGGCGAAGACCTTCGCGACGCTCGACCGGATCAGCGACGGCCGTCTCGCCGTCCACTTCATCACCGGCGGCAACGACCACGAGCAGCGGCGCGAGGGCGACTTCCTCACCAAGGACGAGCGGTACGCGCGGACCCGCGAGGCCATCCAGATCATCAAGAAGGCATGGACCTCGCACGAGGCGTTCGACCACGAGGGCACGCACTACCGCTTCAAGGACTTCGTCAGCGACACCTTCCCGGTCCAACAGCCGCATCCGCGCGTCTCGTTCGGAGGTTCCTCGCCTGCCGCGTACGCCGCGGGGGGCGCCGAAGCGGACATCTACTGCCTGTGGGGCGAGCCGCTGGCCCAGACCGCCGAGCAGATCGAGTCGGTGAAGGCGGCGGCGAGGGCCGCGGGCCGCACGGACATCCCCAGGATCCAGGTGGCGTTCCGCCCGATCATCGCGCCGACCGAGGAGCTGGCCTGGGAGAAGGCACACGCGACACTGGCCCGCATCAAGTCCCGCAGGCCGGGCGCGGCTCCCCACAGCCCGGAGAACTCCGGCTCACAGCGCCTGCTGGCGGCAGCGGCCTCCGCCGACCGCCACGACCGCGCCCTATGGACCCCCACGGCGGCGGAAACGGGCGGCGCCGGCAACTCCACGGCGCTGGTGGGCACCCCGGAAACAGTCGCCCAAGCCCTCCTGGACTACTACGACTTGGGCGTGGAAATCCTCTCGGCCCGCGGCTACGACCTCCTGGGCGACGCCATCGACTTCGGCCGCGAGGTGATCCCGATCGTGCGCGAGGAGGTGGCGAAGCGGGACGCGGCGCGCGCGGACTCGGCAGCGTAGGCGGCACCCCACCGGGCCCGACCCGTCCGCCGGGCAGTGGGCCCAGGGGCTTGCCCCAGGTTTCGGGAAGGGGCGGGCTTGGGGACAGCACCTCGCCCGCCCCGCCCCCACCCACCGTCAGCCGACCGAGCTGTACGCCACGACCCCCCGCAGCAGCTGATCCACGGCCTTGCGGGCGTTCTTGGCCACCGTCGACCCCTCGCGAGGCGCCGCCGCGGCGATCTGCCCCAGCACATCGATCACCTGCTTGCACCACCGCACGAAGTCTCCCGCGGGCATGTCCGCCTCCCGGAGCACCTCGTCGAGCGACTTGTCGGACGCCCACATGTACGCCGCCCAGGCGAAGCCCAGATCGGGCTCGCGCTGCCCGACCCCCTCCGTCTGGTTGATCTTGAACTCTTCCTCAAGGGCATCGAGGCGGCCCCAGATCCGCACCATCTCACCGAGCGCGGCCTTCGCCTTGCCGGACGGCAGCTTCGGCGCGAGCGCGTCGTCACCGACCCGCGCCTCGAAGACCAACGCCGAGACGCACGCGGCCAGTTCGGCGGGGCTGAGCCCCTCCCAGACGTCCGCCCGCAGGCATTCACTGGCCAGCAGATCCAACTCGCCGTACAGCCGGGCGAGCCGCTTGCCGTGCTGGGTGACCTCGTCGCCCCGCAGATAGTCCAGCTCGGTCAGGAGCGCGACGATCCGGTCGAAGGTCCGGGCGATCGTGTTCGTGCGCCCCTCGATGCGGCGCTCCAGCTGCTTGGTGTCCCGCCGCAGCCGGTAGTACCGCTCGGCCCACCGCGCATGGTCCTCCCGCTCGTCGCACCCATGGCAGGGATGCGCCCGCAGCTCCGCGCGGAGCCGGGCGATCTCGCGGTCGTCCGCGGCGGCGGCCCGCCCCTTGCGGTGCCGCTCCGGCACGATGTGCCCGGCCTTGGTGCGCAGCGCGGAGGCCAGATCGCGGCGCGACTGCGGCGAGCGCGCGTTGAACGACTTCGGGATGCGCATCCGCTCCAGCGCCTCGACCGGCACCGGGAAGTCCATCGAGGCGAGCCGCTTGACCTGCCGCTCGGCGGTCAGCACCAGCGGCCGGGGCCCGTCCTGGTGCTCGAAGCCACGGTGTCCGTTGACCCGCCCGGCGGGCAGCCCGGGATCGAGGACGAGGGCGAGGCCCGCGTACTTCCCGGTCGGCACATGGATGACGTCGCCCGGCTTCAGCTTCTCCAGGGCGGCGGCGGCCGCGGCCCTGCGCTGGTTGGCGCCCTGCTTGGCCAGATCCGTCTCGCGGTCCTTCAGTTCGCGGCGCAGCCGCGCGTACTCCTCGAAGTCCCCCAAGTGGCAGGTCATGGACTCCTTGTAGCCCTCAAGACCCTCTTCGTTCTTCTGCACCTGGCGGGAGATCCCGACGACCGACTTGTCGGCCTGGAACTGCGCGAAGGACGTCTCCAGGAGCTCGCGCGAGCGGTGCCGCCCGAACTGCTCGACCAGGTTCACCGCCATGTTGTACGACGGCTTGAAGCTGGACCGCAGCGGGTACGTACGCGTGCCCGCGAGCCCGGCCAGGTGCTCGGGGCTCATGGCCCGCTGCCACAGCACGACGGCATGGCCCTCGACGTCGATGCCGCGCCGCCCGGCACGGCCGGTCAACTGGGTGTACTCACCCGGGGTGATGTCGGCGTGCTGCTCGCCGTTCCACTTGACCAGCTTCTCCAACACCACGCTGCGCGCGGGCATGTTGATGCCGAGGGCGAGCGTCTCGGTGGCGAAGACGGCACGGACGAGGCCGCGCACGAAGAGCTCCTCGACGACTTCCTTGAAGGTGGGCAGCATGCCCGCGTGGTGCGCGGCGATGCCCCGCTCCAGACCCTCCAGCCATTCGTAGTAGCCGAGGACGTGCAGGTCCTCGTCCGGGATGGCGGCCGTCCGCTCCTCGACGATCTCGCGGACCTGGGCCCGCGCCTCCTCGTCGTTCAGCCGAAGACCCGCGTGCAGACACTGCTGCACGGCGGCCTCGCAGGCCGCGCGGCTGAAGATGAACGTGATGGCGGGCAGCAGGCCCTCGGAGTCGAGCCGGTCGATGACCTCGGGCCGGCCCGGCGTCCAGATCCGGGACCGCTGCCGGCGCTCGCGCTCACGGTCGGCCTCGCGGACCATCTTGCCCTTGCGGCGGTCCCGCGGGTTGTACGAACGGCTGGCCTCCATCCGCGCCATGCGCGTGAGGTCGGGGTTGACCGCCTTCTTGTGGCCCTCGCCCTCCTCGAAGAGGTCGTACATCCGGCGCCCGGCGAGCACATGCTGGAAGAGCGGCACGGGCCGGTGCTCGGAGACGATCACCTGGGTGTCGCCGCGCACGGTGTCCAGCCAGTCGCCGAACTCCTCCGCGTTCGACACCGTCGCCGACAGGGAGACCAGCGTGACGGACTCCTGGAGGTGGATGATCACCTCTTCCCAGACGGCGCCGCGGAAGCGGTCGGAGAGGTAGTGCACCTCGTCCATCACCACATAGCCGAGGTTCAGCAGCGACTGCGAGCCCGAATACAGCATGTTGCGCAGCACTTCGGTGGTCATCACGACCACCGGGGCATCGGAGTTGACGCTGTTGTCGCCGGTCAGGAGGCCGACCTTGTCCGCGCCGTACCGCTTCGCCAGGTCGGCGTACTTCTGGTTGGAGAGCGCCTTGATCGGCGTGGTGTAGAAGCATTTCTTGCCCTGGAGCAGGGCCAGGTGCACGGCGAACTCGCCGACGATCGTCTTGCCCGAGCCCGTGGGGGCGGCCACGAGCACACCCTTGCCCGCCTCGAGCGCCCGGCAGGCCTCGATCTGGAAGGGGTCGAGGCCGAATTCGTACATCTCGCGGAAGCCAGCGAGTGCGGTGGCCTGCTCGACAGCGCGCTCGCGCGCCGCCGCGTACCGCTCGGCCGGTGAGAGGTCCTCTGTCATCGTGCTTTCGAGCCTACCGGCCCCCACTGACAACGGACGATCATTATCTGTCTTACGGCACTCAGGGCGTCTCGGGCCCCAGGATCCGCACGGCCCCCGGCACACACTCCGCGGTCAGCGGCAGCGCCCCCAGCTGCTCCCCGTCCGCGTATCCGGTGACTCCGGAGGCGGCGAGCTCCACCTTCCGCGCCCGGTGGACGGTGACCTTGGGATGGTCCAGGTGCGTCCCCTTGTAGACCTGCGGGAACACCTTCAGGAGCGTCGTACGGCTGCAGTCGCCGACGACGGTGACGTCGAAGAGCCCGTCGCTCAGGTCGGCGCGGGCGCAGATGCGCATGCCTCCGCCGTACGAGGATCCGTTGCCGACGGCGACGAGCGTCGCGTCGACCTCGTGGACCGCCCCGTCGTCCAGCGTGATCCGGAACGGGGTGGGCCTGAAGGTGGCCAGCTCGGCGACCATGGCGAGGTCGTACTTGAAGCGTCCGGTGGGCCAGCGCATCCGGTTGCCCCGGTCGTTGACCCGCGAGTCGAAGCCGGAGGCGAGGACGGTGCCGAACCAGGTCTTGCCCACCCGCCCCAGGTCGACGCCGCGCGTGCGCCCCGCGTCCAGCGCGTCGGCGACGATCGCCCCGGCGGCCGCGGGGTCCCGCACCGGGAGGCCGAGCGCCCGCGCGAAGTCGTTGCCGGTGCCCACCGCGATCACCCCCAGGGGCGTGTCGGTCTGGGCGACCGCCTGCAGCGCGAGGCTCGCCATGCCGTCGCCGCCGACGGCTATCAGCGCCCCGGTGCCGCCCTCGACGGCGTCCCGCGCCCGGCGCAGCGCGTCGGCGGCGTCCTCGCCGATGACGGTACGTACGGAGAAGCCTGCCGCCCGCAACGCCGAAGCGGCCGGCTGCGCCGCGTGGGCGCCCCGGCCGCGTCCCGCGGTGGGATTGACGAAGAGAGTGATCTCGCTGGTCACGGCCGGACCCTACAAGGTCAGGTCACGTCGTCGAAACCGTTTACCCGGTCTCGGTCCGAGCCGGCCTGCTCCGGCAGCGCGCGGCTGGCCGCGACGGACTCGATCTCGCCGACGTCCTCGGGCGTCAGGTCGAGGTCGGAGGCCTCGTCGTCGGCGGGCCCGGCAGCCGCGATCCTGTCCTTGCGCCGGTCGTTGATCAGCGCGAAGGCGGTGGCCGCGAAGTACAGCACCCAGATCGGCCCGGCCAGCGCGATCATGGTCAGCGGGTCCGTGCTGGGCGTCGCCACGGCCGCGAAGACCGTGATGCCCATGATCATGCCGCGCCACCAGCCGAGCATCCGCTTTCCGGTGAGTACGCCGGTGAGGTTGAGCATCACCAGGAGCAGCGGCAGCTCGAAGGAGAGGCCGAAGACGATCACCATGCGGGTGACCAGGTCGATCAGCTCGTCCAGCGGGAGCTGGTTGTCCACACCGCCCGGCGAGAACTCCAGCAGCACCCGCGCCATCGTCGGCAGCGTCTTGTACGCGAAGAAGGCACCGCCCAGGAAGAGCGGGAAGCCGGCACCCACGAAGGCGTACGCGTACTTCTTCTCGCTCTTGTGCAGTCCGGGCGCGACGAAGGCCCAGAGCTGGTAGAGCCAGACCGGCGAGGCGAGCACCAGACCGGCCATCAGGGAGATCTTCAGCGCGAGGGTGAACGGCGTGAGCAGGCCGTTCAGGACGATGCGCGCGCACGTGCCGTCTTCCTTCTTCGCCAGCTCGGCGAAGCTGGACTCACAGCCCACCGAGCTCAGGATCGGGTTCGTGAAGAACTCGATGATGTCCTTGTAGAAGAAGGCGGCGACGACCGCGACGACGATGATGGCCAGCACGGCCTTCGCGAGCCGGTTGCGGAGCTCACGCAGGTGCTCCGCAAGAGGCATCCGCCCCTCGGGATCCTGTTCCTTCTTGCGGGCAGACTTGAGCAACCCACGTCCTCATCTCGTGCGGCAGGCCGGCCGTCGCCGGCCTTGGATCAGCGCTGAGTCGTACGATCGGTGGGCTCGGTGACCGGGCGCGAGCTGGTCACGTCGCCGGGCGCGGCCTGGATGGTGCGCTGCTGGGCGGAAGGCTCCGCGGGCGGGTCGGTCGGGGCGGTCTCGTCCTTCTTGCCGTCCGTCTTCATCGCCTTGGCCTCGCTCTTGAGGATGCGCGCGGACTTGCCGAGCGACCGGGCCATGTCGGGAAGCTTCTTCGCGCCGAACAGCAGAACGATGACGACGAGAATGAGAATGATCTCGGGGGCGCCGATCTTTCCGAACATAGGTCAATACCTTCTCACCGAGGCGGCAGGGGCGGGGCTGCCGGACAGGCCGGACTTGCTGTCCGGCCACCGTGCTGGCAGCGATCGTAACGCTCAGGGGTGAACGCAGGGCAATCCCTGTGCGTACTCCCAGTCGCGGCCCGCGCCTCGCACTCCGGGCCGCCTGTGCAGCGTACCTTCCGGGCAAGGGAAGTTGACAGGTGGCGGTATCGATGCGCGCCTCAGCGGCACCGGCGGCACGCACCGGGCCTAGCGGGCGTCCCGGCCCGCACGGGCCACGCCCGTCGCCGCCGCCTCAAGATCCTCGGCGGCGCGGTTGATCCGCCGTGTGGTCTCCGTCACTTGACGGCTCAGCCGCTGCGCCTCCAGGAAGACCCGGATCGCCAGGACGCCGAGCACGGCAAGCCCACAGAACCCCACAGCAATCGCCAGCATCGCCCAGAACATGCGCCGAGCCTAGACGGTCGAGTGCAGGCGCAGCGTCCGCACCCCACCGCCGGTGAGGAGCTCGACGATGCGCTCGCCCGCGGGCTTGCGCACCGCGGCTCCGCACTCGGGACAGGTGAACGAGTAGAAGGTGGTGCGGGCCGACGCCCCGATGGCCAACCGCAGGGCGCCCGCGGAGAGTTCGAAGCGGGCGCGGCAGTCGGGGCAGGCGGCCTTGAACAGCACCGGGGCGATTCTCGACATTCCGGGAATCTCGGACATGAGGCTGGTGTTCAACGCCCTTGCTCCTGCCTGTCGTACGACCCTTCGGGATGCCTGTCGTAGGCCGCCAGCGCCTCGCGCGCCGCCTGCCGCGCGCTGTCCGCGAGATCCTTCGGCGAGACGATGTGCCCGTCCCCGCCGAGCCGCAGCGCGAGCCTGCGCAGGGATGCGGGGTCCGGCGTACGCAGCGTGATCCGCAGGCCGCCGTCGGGCAGTTCCTCGGCGCTGTCGTGCGGGTAGTACTCGGCGACCCAGCGGCCGCCGGGCCCGACGTCGACGACCACCTCGGGGTCCTCGGCGGCGGGCTGCACCAGGCCCTCGGAGAGATCGCGCAGCTCGACCTCGGGCGGCGCGGACGGCTCGTCCAGGAGCCTGATCTCGGCGACCCGGTCGAGCCGGAAGGTGCGGCGTGCCTCGGAGAGGTAGCACCACGCCTCCATGTACGTGTGCCCCACGGCGAACAGCCGGATCGGGTCGACCTCACGCTCGGTGAGCTCGTCGCGGGCCGGCGAGTAGTAGCGCAGCCAGAGCCGCCGCCGCTCCGAGATGGCCCGGTCGACGTCCGCGAAGACACCGCCCTCGGACTCGAAGGTCACCGAGAGCCGCGCGCTGGCCCCTGCGGCCTCACCGGCCGCCGTCTCCAGCTTCGCGGTGGCCCTGAGCAGCGCCTGCCGGTCGCTCTCGCGCAGTCCGGGCAAGGTGGCCACCGCGCGGGCGGCCACCAGGAGCGCGGTGGCCTCGTCGGCGGCGAGCCGCAGCGGGGCCGCCACGTCGTCCGGGTTGTGCCACCAGATGCGGTCGCCGTCGGTGTCGATGTCGAGCAGGTCGCCGCCGCGGAAGCTGGTCCCGCACAGCGGCAGCACGTCCAGGTCGGAGATCAGCTCGTCCTGGGTGATCCCGAAGGCGCGGGCGACGTCGCTGACATGGGCGCCGGGGCGCTCGCGCAGATACGTCACCAGGGAGAGCATCCGCCGGGTCTGGTCGATGGCGTTCGAGGCCATGGTCTGTACGTCCCCCTCAGCCCTTGGCCACGGCGCGCAGCCGGTCCACGACATCGGCCCGCAGCTCGGCGGGCTCCAGGACCACCACATCGGGGCCGAACTCCACCAGCCAGGCATCGAGCCCGTGCCCGTACGGAATCTCCAACTCGTCCCACCCCTCGCCCGCTTCACGTATACGGGTGGCCTTGGCGCGCAGCGGATAGCCCGCCCCGGAGCGCAGCTTGATCAGGGCGGAGCGGTCCGCGCTCTCCCCCGCCCAGCTCGCCACGGTCTCGCGCACCGTGACCACGTCGGGGACGTCGGCGGTGAACTTCCCCGCGCGGGCGCGCACCTTGCCCGTGATCCGGGAGAGCCGGAAGACGCGCTCGGCCCCGCGGTCGCGGTCCCAGCCCGCCAGATACCAGTGGCCGCGCCAGCACTCCAGCGCCCACGGCTCGACATGGCGCTGCTCGGGGCGCGCGGCGGTGGCCTTGCGGTAGTCGAAGACGACGGGGCGGCGGTCACGGCAGGCCAGCATCAGCGGCTCGAAGGAGGCCTCGTGCACCGGGATGCGCGGCTCCAGGGCGCTGTGCGCCTCGTACGGGTCGACGTCCTCGGGCAGGCCCGCGGCGCGCAGCTTCTGCAGGGCGCCGCTGGCGGCTCCGGCGAGGCGGGCCTGCTGCCACACCTTGGCGGCCAGGCCCAGGGCGGCGGCCTCCTCGGCGTCGATGGTGATGGGCGGAAGCCGGTTGCTGTCGCGGCGGGCGAGATAGCCGACGTCCCCGTCGAGGTTCTCCACCGTCTCGATGACCACGCCGAGTTCGCGCAGATCGTCCTTGTCGCGCTCGAACATCCGGTTGAAGGAGTCGTCCGAGCCCGCCTCCAGATAGGCCTCGATGGACTCGCGCAGCTCGCGCTTGCTGAGCGGCCGCCGTGTTCCCAGCAGACACAGCGCCAGGTTCATCAGCCGCTCGGCCTTGGCAATGGCCATCGACGCCCTTTCTTGAAGGTTCCTACGACCGCGACCGTACCGTCCCGGGGTGTCGTGGCAAAAGCCGAGGGCCCATGCCAGAACAGGCATGGGCCCTCGGTGGACAGGTCTGATCAGACCTTGGCTGAGTCGTCGCTCAGACGGAGACGAGGTCGCAGACGAAGATCAGCGTCTCGCCGGGAGCGATACGGCCGCCGCCGGCGCCGCGGTCGCCGTAGGCGAGGTGGGCCGGGATGGTCAGCTCGCGCCGGCCACCCACCTTCATGCCCTGCACGCCCTGGTCCCAGCCGGCGATGACCTGACCGGCCCCGAGCTGGAACTCCAGCGGGTTGCCGCGGTTCCAGCTGGCGTCGAACTCCTCGCCCGTGCTGAACGCGACGCCCACGTAGTGGACCTTGACGAAGTCGCCCGCCTTGGCGACCGCCCCGTCACCCTCCCAGATCTCCTTGATCTGCAGATCGGCCGGCGGCTCGCCGACGGGGAAGTCGACCTCAGGCTTGTCGATGCTCACGAAAATGCTCCTGCTTGATACGGAAGGTCAGCGCGGACAGTCTTACATCCCTCGCGGGGTCACGCCTTCGCCAGGATGTCCACGGAGAAGACCAGCGTGGAGTCCTTCTTGATGGAGCTGCCCTGCGGCGGCTGGTCGCCGTATCCCAGCTCCGGCGGGATGACGATCAGGACGCGGCTGCCGACCTTCTTGCCGGTCAGGCCCTGCGCCCAGCCCTTGACGACCTGCGCCAGCTGGAACTGGGCGAGCTGACCGCTCTTGTACGAGGAGTCGAACTCCTTGCCGTCGGCCCACAGCACGCCCTTGTACTGGCACAGCAGGCTGTCGGTCTCCTTGACCTCGTCCCCGTCGCCCTCCAGGACGTAGGTGGCGACGAGCTTCTTGGGGGCGTCCTTCTTCTTCGGGACGTCGATCGAGGGGGCCTTGCCGTCCGTGTTCGTGCCGACCTTGGGGAGGTCGATGTTGGACTGCGCGACCTCCTTGCCCTTGGCGGAGCTCTTGGCGTTGAAGGTGCCGACCAGGTCGACGACGAAGACCAGCGTGTCGTCGCCCTTGATGCCCGCCTGCTCGTTGCCCTGCTCGCCGTAACCCATCTTCGGGGGGATGGCGAGCTCGACGCGGCTGTCCAGCTTCTTGCCGACCAGGGCCTGGTCCCAGCCGGGGATGACCTGGCCGACGCCGATCGGGAAGACCGTCGGGTTGCCCCGGTCGTAGGAGTTGTCGAAGACCTTGGCCGTGGCCCAGATCTGGCCCAGATAATTGGCCTGGAGGTAGTCGCCCTTCTTGACCTCGGCCCCCTTGCCCTGGATCAGGGTCTTGACCGCGAGGTCGGAAGACGGCTTGCCGTTCCCCTTGGCGACGGTCGGCTTCTGGCCGAACTTCGTCCCCTTCGTGATCTCGGGCACGGGCCCGTCCACGATCTTCGCCGTCGGCGCGGCCGAGGACGAGTTGCTGGGGGACGGGGTGTCGCTGGACTTGGCCTTGTCGGCCTTCTTGTCGTCACCACACCCGGCCAGCGTGAGCAGGCCGGCCGGAACTGCGAGAAGAAGTGAGCGTCGGCGCACGGTGGGGGCCTCGTATCGGTCGATCTTGTCGGTTGGCGTGCGCGCAACTCTACGCATGGAGAAGGGCGCCGTACGAGGAACGTACGGCGCCCCGCGTTGCGTTCCCGCAACGCACCACCTGTCGCAGGGGTTTACATGCCGGCGATCAGTTTCTCCACCCGGTCGTCCACCGACCGGAAGGGGTCCTTGCACAACACCGTGCGCTGCGCCTGGTCGTTGAGCTTGAGGTGCACCCAGTCGACCGTGAAGTCACGGCGCTGCTCCTGGGCCCGGCGGATGAAGTCCCCGCGCAGGCGCGCGCGCGTGGTCTGCGGGGGCACCGACTTGCCCTCGAAGATCTTCAAGTCGTTGCAGATACGGGCGGCTTGTCCCTTTCGTTCCAGGAGGTAGTACAGGCCACGACGCCGGTGGATGTCGTGGTACGCGAGGTCTATCTGCGCGACCCGCGGGTGCGACATGGTCATGTTGTTCTTCGCCCGGTACCGCTCGATGAGCTTGTACTTCATGACCCAGTCGATCTCGGTGCCGATCCGGTCGAGGTCCTCGGCCTCGATCGCGTCGAGCGTGCGGCCCCACAGCTCCAGGACCTGCTCGACCGTGCCCGTGCGGATGCCGCGGCGGTCCACGAAGTCCACGGCCTTCTCGTAGTACTCGCGCTGCACCTCCAGGGCCGATGCCTCACGGCCGCTGGCGAGCCGCACCTTGCGGCGGCCCGTGATGTCGTGGCTGACCTCGCGGATCGCCCGGATCGGGTTCTCCAGGGTCAGGTCACGCATCACCGTGCCCGCCTCGATCATGCGCAGGACGAGGTCGGTGGCACCGACCTTGAGCAGCATGGTCGTCTCGGACATGTTCGAGTCGCCGACGATGACGTGCAGCCGGCGGTAACGCTCGGCGTCCGCGTGCGGTTCGTCGCGGGTGTTGATGATCGGCCGGGAGCGGGTGGTCGCGGAGGAGACCCCCTCCCAGATGTGCTCGGCCCGCTGGCTCACGCAGTACACGGCGCCGCGCGGAGTCTGCAGCACCTTGCCCGCGCCGCACAGCAGCTGCCGCGTGACCAGGAACGGGATGAGGATGTCCGCGAGCCGCGAGAACTCCCCGTGCCGGGCCACCAGATAGTTCTCGTGGCAGCCGTAGGAGTTTCCCGCCGAGTCGGTGTTGTTCTTGAAGAGATAGACGTCGCCCGCGATTCCCTCCTCGTGCAGGCGGCGTTCGGCGTCGACGAGCAGGCCTTCCAGAATGCGCTCGCCCGCCTTGTCGTGCGTGACCAGCTCGGTCACGTTGTCACATTCCGGTGTCGCGTATTCCGGATGTGACCCGACGTCAAGATAGAGGCGGGCGCCGTTCCGCAGAAAGACGTTGCTGCTGCGGCCCCATGACACAACACGGCGGAAGAGGTAGCGCGCCACCTCGTCAGGTGACAGCCGGCGCTGCCCCCTAAACGTGCACGTGACGCCGTACTCGTTCTCCAGCCCGAAAATGCGGCGGTCCATGACTGAACATTACGCCTTATGCCCTGCACTGAAACCGGGTTCGACGGCACCGTTTCGATCAGTTTCCGATGAACCCGCAACAACCGCCGAATCCACCGGCAGTGCGAGCACCCGCCCCGTGGCCAGCAGCACCAGCAGCGCGGCCACCCCGGCGAAGCCCGGCACGGCGAAGCCCCACACCGTGCCGCCCCACTCGACCGCCGGCCCGGCGGCGGCCGTTCCCAGCGAGGCGCCCACGGTGAACGTCGTCACGAGCCAGGAGAACGCCTCGGTGACCGTGCCGCGCGGGGCGTGCCGGTCGACGATGATGAACGCGCACGCGAGCGCCGGGGCCAGGAAGACACCCGCGACGACCGTGAGCGCCACCATGGCGACCGGTCCCGGCGTCAGCGTCAACGGCCAGTAGCAGAGCGCCAGCAGGGCCACCAGGACCGTAAGACGCCTCTCCGGTACGCCGCTCCACTGCCGCGCCCCGTAGACGGAGCCGCCGACCAGGGCACCCAGGCCGATCGCCGCCATCATCCATCCGTAGACCGCGTCCCCGCCGTGCCCGTCCGCGTACGACACACCGGCGACGGTGATGGAGCCGAGCGCCATGCCGATGAAGAGGAAGGCACCGAGGAGCGCGAGCAGCCCCTTGGAGCGCAGCGCGCCCAGCCAGTGCGCCTCACGGGGCGCCGAGCGCCACGCGCGCGAGGGCTTCGACGTCACTACGGAGAGGGCGCCCAATACGCCGATGGCGTTCACGACGAGCAGCGCGGCCTGCTCCGACCAGAGCGCCACGCTGCCGGTGACGAGCAACGGGCCGACCGTGAACATGACTTCCTGGGCTATGGCGTCCATCGCGTACGCCGTGTGGACCTGCTCCTCCCTGCCCAGGACGCTCGGCCACAGGGCCCGCAGACCGCCCTCCAGGGGCGGCGTGAAAAGGCCCGCCACGGCAACCGCCGCATAGGCGGCCCCGAGCGAGTCCGGCCCCGTGAAGGCGAAGGCACCCATGCCCAGGGCGGAAAGCACCGCCGCCGGGAGCTGGACGCGGGGCTGTCCGTAGAGGTCCACCAGACGGCCGAGCAGCGGCTGCCCCACCGCGTTCGCCACGCCGTACACCGCCGCCAGCGCACCGGCCAGGCTGTACGTGCCGCCTTCCGCGCGGATGAACAGCACGATGGCGATCGCCGCCGTCGCGTTCGGCAGCCGGCCCACCAGCGTGCCGGCCAGCAGCCGCCCGGCATATCTCGTCCGGAGGATCTCCGCGTATCCGGCAGCCATCGCTTCCCGCCCCTCACCCCGGCTCCGACGGACCGAGGTTTTACGTATAACGTCGAGCGTCATACGTACCATGAGCGCTCACCGCGGGTCCACCTCGATGCCGGCCCGCGGCACCGATCCGGGAGGTACCACCAGTGGCCGGGCCACAGCAGGAGGCCACGGGGCCCCGCCCCACCAGCCACGACGTCGCACGCGCCGCCGGCGTGTCCCAGGCGACCGTCTCGCTGGTCCTCGGCGAGAAATGGCGCGGCCGGGTCGCCGAGCGCACCGCCGAGCGGGTCCGCGCCACCGCCCGCGAACTCGGCTACCGGCCCAATATCGCCGCCCGCAACCTGCGCCTGGGCCGGACCAGGACCGCGCTCCTCGTCGTCCCCGCCCTCACCAACGAATTCTTCGCCCGCGTCTACACCGGAGCCGCCCGCGTCGCCGCCGAGCACGGCTTCGGCGTCGTCCTCTACCCCTCCCCCGACGGCGTCGGCCCCGCCCGCGACCCCTTCGACTCCGCGCGCGCCTCCCTGGACGGCGTCCTCGCCTCCTCCATGGCCTCCGACGCCCTCGCCGCCATCCGGGGCGACGAACTCCCCCTCGTCATGCTCGACAGCGACCCCGCGGGCAGCCTCGGCGCGGCCACCGTCAACCTCGACATCGCCGACGGCATGCGCCGCGTCATCGGGCATCTGCTCGCCCTCGGCCACCGCGACTTCCTGCACCTCGCCGCCGGCGTCGACACCTGGACCTTCGACGTACGCGCCGACGCCCTCGCCACGGCGCTGCGCGGCACCGGAGCCGCCGTACGCACCGTGCGGGCACCCCTCGCCGTCGACGACGCCCGCGCCGCCACCGAGACCGCCCTCGGCGCGTCGGGACCCCGCCCCACCGCACTCGTCTGCGACGACGACATCCTGGCCGTCGGCGCCTGCAAGGCCGCCCGCAGGCTCGGCCTGCGGGTGCCCGAAGACCTCTCCGTGACCGGCTTCGACGACCTCAACCTGGCGACCGCCGTGGAGCCCGAACTCACCACCGTGCGACTGCCCGCCGAACGGTTCGGCGAGCGCGGCATGACCTCGCTGCTCGCCGTCCTCGACGGCCGCGCCCCCGAACTCGACACGCTCCCGGTCGAACTGGTCGTCCGCGGCTCGACCGCCCCCGCGCCCTAGGCGCCTGCGGACCCCGGACACACGTGCGCCCCGCGCCCTGACCACTCGGCCAGGACACGGGGCGTACGACGAAACGGACTACTGGTCGCCGGTGGTGGACCCGGAGTCGGAGCCCGCGTCCCCCTCCTCGGTGTCGGACGCCGCATCCGTCGGCGCCGAAGAGTCCTCCAGCAGCCGCGCCAGCTGACGACCCACGATGCGCTTGAACTTCCGCTGCTGCGGCCGCGTCCGGTCGAGCACCGCCACCTCGAGCCGCTCCGCGGGGATCTCCCGCTCACTGCCGTTGGTGTCACGGGACAGCGACTGCACCGCCAGCTTCAACGCCTCGGCCAGCGTCATGCTGTCCCGGTGGCGCTGATCCAGATACGTGCTGATCTGCTCCGCGTTGCCGCCGACCGCGACCGAGCCGTGCTCGTCCACGATCGAACCGTCGTGCGGCAGGCGGTAGATCTGGTCGCCCTCCGCCGTGTCCCCGACCTCGGCGACGACCAGCTCGACCTCGTACGGCTTCTCCGCCTGGCTCGAGAAGATCGTGCCCAGCGTCTGGGCGTAGACGTTCGCGAGCCCACGGGCCGTCACATCGTCACGGTCATAGGTGTATCCACGAAGATCGGCATAACGCACGCCGCCGATCCGCAGATTCTCGTACTCGTTGTACTTGCCGGCGGCCGCGAAGCCGATCCGGTCATAGATCTCGCTGAACTTGTGCAGCGCACGGGACGGGTTCTCGCCGACGAACACGATGCCATCGGCGAACTGCAGCACAACGAGGCTGCGGCCACGGGCGATGCCCTTGCGGGCGTATTCCGCCCGGTCGGCCATGGCCTGCTGGGGTGAGACATAGAACGGCGTCGACACCGGTTATCCGTCCCTTTCTGTCAGTGACTCAGTCAGTGGCGAATACGGATCGATCAGAGCAGCGAGGCCCGCGGGCCGTCCGGCTGCTCCAGGCGCCGCTCGAGGATCGAACGGGCGATCCCGGAGGACTCCTCGTCCGACAGCCTCCGGAACCCCTCGTCGGAGATCACGGTCACGATCGGGAAGATCCGCCGGGCCATGTCCGGACCGCCCGTCGCCGAGTCGTCGTCCGCGGCGTCGTACAACGCCTGCACGACGAGCGTCGTCGCCTCCTGCTCGCTCAGATCATCGCGGTACAGCTTCTTCATCGCACCGCGCGCGAACACCGAACCGGAACCGGTGGCCGCGAAGCCGTGCTCCTCGGAACGCCCGCCCGTGACGTCGTACGAGAAGATGCGCCCCTTCTCGCGGTCCACGTCATACCCCGCGAAGAGCGGGACGACGGCCAGGCCCTGCATGGCCATACCGAGATTGCTGCGGATCATCGTGGAGAGCCGGTTGGCCTTGCCCTCCAGCGAGAGCGTCGCCCCTTCGACCTTCTCGAAGTGCTCGAGCTCCAACTGAAAGAGCTTCACCATCTCGACGGCGAGACCGGCCGTACCGGCAATACCGACCGCCGAGTACTCGTCGGCCGGGAACACCTTCTCGATGTCCCGCTGCGCGATCACATTGCCCATGGTCGCCCGCCGGTCACCGGCGAGCACCACGCCACCGGGGAACGTCGTCGCCACGATCGTCGTGCCGTGCGGGGCCTCGATGACGCCCTGAGTGGGCGGCAGTTGGCGATTGCCGGGCAGGATCTCGGGCTGATGCTCTGACAGGAAGTCCATGAAGGACGACGATCCAGGCGTCAGGAAGGCAGCTGGTAGACGCCCGGTGCTACGAGTGTTGGCTTCCACGGGTTTCCTTCCAGGTAGGCAGCGGCTCGGTGCATTGCGTCTGTGTCTTCCTTCAACAAGCCGAGGCCAGAGTTGCAGTTGAAGCACAGTACGCCACGGACCTTACCCGTCTCGTGACAGTGATCCACATGTACCGCCGGGGCGGCCAAGCAGATGCAGCAGACGCCCATTTGAGAGGCGATCAGCTCATCGCGCTCAGCTACCGAGGTGCCGTACTTACGCCGCAGGTGCCCCTCAGGACCCGCTGCCGCTTTGCACGCCTTGCAGCGACTCGCCAACCCGTCAGCCGCGCTGTTCTTCCGGTGCCAATCAGCGTGCGGCTTCACTTCACCGCAACCCCGACAGTGCTTGTACCCGGGCTCCACGGGCACCTTCGCACGCACGGCCCGCCCCTTGGCTTCCTGGCGCCGCCGGTAACACTCGGCAGAGCACTCCCTGCAGTACGCCTGGAGGCCATCGGGCATCGACTTGTTACTGGCGAACGCCGCACGCTCCAGAGTCTGCTGACACCGGGAGCAGCGGCTGAAGCCATCCGACTTCATGTCCGATTTTTCCTACTGTCCACCCTTTTGTACGAAACTTCGAACAAAATCCTCTGCGTTCTCTTCGAGCACATCATCGATTTCGTCCAAAACGGAGTCCACGTCATCGCTCAGCTTTTCCTGCCGCTCCTTGAGATCCTCGGAGCCCTGCGCCTCCGGCGCCTGCTCCTCGGTCTCCTCGGTGGAGCGCGTCGCCTTCTGCTGTCCGCCGCCGGTGTCCTTGGTCGCCATGTACCTCACCCCGCTCGCTCGGTTCGATGCACTTGATCAGACCTTATAAGCCGGGTCTGACATCGGCCCCGCACTTTCCTCAACGTCCGGGGACCACCTCGATGATTCCCACACGCCGGGCCTTTCAGCCTCCGGAGAGCACCCGAACCAGGTCCTCCGCCGTGCGGCAGCGGTCCAGGAGCTCCTTGACGTGGTTGCGCGTGCCCCGCAGGGGTTCCAGGGTCGGGACCCGTTGCAGAGAGTCACGGCCGGGCAGGTCGAAGATGACCGAGTCCCAGGAGGCCGCGGCCACGTCGTCCGCGTACTGCTCCAGGCAGCGGCCGCGGAAGTAGGCGCGGGTGTCCTCCGGAGGCTTGCTCTGGGCCGTCTCGACGGCCGGCTCGTCCAGGAGGCGCTTCATCTTGCCGCGGGCCGCCAGACGGTTGTAGAGGCCCTTGTCGGGGCGTACGTCCGCGTACTGGAGGTCGACCAGGTGGAGGCGCGCCGCGTCCCAGTCGAGGCCGTCGCGGCGGCGGTAGCCCTCCATGAGCTCCCGTTTGGCGACCCAGTCGAGCTCCCCGGAGAGGCTCATGGGATCGCTCTCCAGGCGGCCGAGGACGTCTTCCCAGCGGGTGAGGACGTCCTTGGTCTGCTCGTCGGCGTCGGCGCCGAACCGCTCCTCGACGTATTTGCGGGCCAGCTCGAAGTACTCCATCTGGAGTTGTACTGCGGTGAGTGTCCGGCCGCTGCGGAGCGTGACCAGTCGCTTCAGGGTGGGGTCGTGGGAGACCTGGTGGAGGGTGCGTACGGGCTGGTCCACCGCGAGGTCCACCGCGATGAAGCCGTCCTCGATCATGGCGAGGACCAGGGATGTGGTGCCCAGCTTCAGGTACGTCGAGATCTCGGAGAGGTTCGCGTCGCCGATGATCACGTGCAGGCGGCGGTACTTCTCGGCGTCCGAGTGCGGCTCGTCGCGGGTGTTGATGATGGGCCGCTTGAGGGTGGTCTCCAGGCCGACCTCGACCTCGAAGTAGTCGGCGCGCTGGCTGAGCTGGAAGCCGTGCTCATGGCCGTCCTGGCCGATACCGACGCGTCCCGCGCCGGTGACGACCTGCCGGGAGACGAAGAACGGCGTCAGGTGGCGCACGATGTCCGAGAAGGGGGTCTCCCGCTTCATCAGGTAGTTCTCGTGCGTGCCGTACGAGGCGCCCTTGTTGTCGGTGTTGTTCTTGTAGAGGTGGATCGGCTGGGCGCCGGGGAGCTGGGCCGCGCGCTCGGCGGCCTCGGCCATGATGCGTTCGCCGGCCTTGTCCCAGAGGACTGCGTCCCGGGGGTTGGTGACCTCCGGAGAGCTGTATTCGGGGTGCGCGTGGTCTACGTAGAGTCGCGCTCCGTTGGTGAGGATGACGTTGGCGAGGCCGATGTCCTCGTCGGTGAGCTGGCTGGCGTCGGCGGACTCGCGTGCGAGGTCGAAGCCCCGCGCGTCCCGCAGGGGGTTCTCCTCCTCGAAGTCCCAGCGGGCGCGTCGCGCCCTGTGCATCGCCGCGGCGTAGGCGTTGACGATCTGGGACGAGGTGAGCATGGCATTGGCGTTGGGGTGGCCGGGGACGGAGATGCCGTACTCCGTCTCGATGCCCATTACTCGCCGTACGGTCATGCGGCCCTCCTTGCCCGGCGGCGCTCCCCTTCGGGAACGGCGCTCAAGTACCGCTGGTTCTCCGGTGCGTGTGCGGTGCCCGACCCCGCACTGCGCGACTCGGCGGTACCGAAGAGCCTAGAGCGCCTTTGCGCTGGTGGGGAGATCATTGCCTTCATTGAAAAACAGACGGCTGCGGGTACCCGTGAAGGACACCCGCAGCCGTCCTGTCTTCTACAGGTACTGACCGGTGTTGGCCACCGTGTCGATGGAGCGTCCGGTGTCCGCGCCCTGCTTTCCGGTGACGAGCGTACGGATGTACACGATCCGTTCGCCCTTCTTGCCGGAGATGCGGGCCCAGTCGTCCGGGTTGGTGGTGTTGGGCAGGTCCTCGTTCTCCTTGAACTCGTCGATGCAAGCCTGGAGGAGGTGGGAGACCCGAAGGCCCTTCTGGTTGGCTTCGAGGAAGGCCTTGATGGCCATCTTCTTGGCGCGTCCGACGATGTTCTCGATCATGGCGCCGGAGTTGAAGTCCTTGAAGTAGAGGACTTCCTTGTCTCCGTTGGCGTACGTCACCTCGAGGAAGCGGTTCTCCTCGGACTCCGCGTACATCTGCTCCACGACGGACTGGATCATGCCGACCACCGTGGCGCGCCGGTCGGCGCTGTGCTCGGCGAGGTCGTCCGCGTGCAGCGGGAGCCGCTCGGTGAGGTACTTGGCGAAGATGTCCTTCGCCGCCTCGGCGTCCGGACGCTCGATCTTGATCTTCACGTCGAGTCGTCCGGGGCGCAGGATCGCGGGGTCGATCATGTCCTCGCGGTTGGAGGCGCCGATGACGATGACGTTCTCCAGGCCTTCCACGCCGTCGATCTCGGCGAGCAGCTGGGGGACGATGGTGTTCTCCACGTCCGAGCTGACACCGGATCCGCGGGTGCGGAAGAGGGACTCCATCTCGTCGAAGAAGACGATGACGGGGGTGCCCTCGCTCGCCTTCTCCCTCGCACGCTGGAAGACCAGGCGGATGTGGCGCTCGGTCTCGCCGACGTACTTGTTGAGGAGCTCGGGTCCCTTGATGTTGAGGAAGTAGCTCTTCCCCGCCGCCTGTCCGGTCACCTCGGCGACCTTCTTGGCAAGGGAGTTGGCGACGGCCTTCGCGATCAGCGTCTTGCCGCAGCCGGGGGGCCCGTAGAGCAGTACGCCCTTGGGCGGGCGCAGTTCGTGCTCCCTGAAGAGGTCCGGGTAGAGGTAGGGCAGTTCGACCGCGTCCCGGATCAGTTCGATCTGGTTGCCCAGGCCGCCGATCTGTTCGTAGCCGATGTCCGGGACCTCTTCGAGGACGAGTTCCTCGACCTCGCTCTTGGGGACCACTTCGTAGACGTAGCCGGAGCGGGGTTCGAGCAGGAGCGCGTCGCCGGGCCTGATGGTGACGTCGAGGAGCGGTTCGGCGAGCCGGACCACCCTCTCCTCGTCGGTGTGTCCGACCACCAGGGCCCGCTCGCCGTCCTCGAGGATCTCCTTGAGGGTGACGATGTCTCCGACGCTCTCGTACTCCATGGCCTCGACCACGTTGAGCGCTTCGTTGAGCATTACTTCCTGGCCGCGCCTGAGCTCTTCGAGCTCCACGCTGGGGCTGACGTTCACCCGGAGCTTGCGGCCCCCGGTGAAGATGTCGGCCGTGCCGTCCTCGTTCGCCACGAGGAAGACTCCGAAGCCGGCCGGTGGCTGTGCGAGCCGGTCGACTTCTTCCTTGAGGGCCACGATCTGGTCGCGGGCCTCACGGAGCGTGTTGGCGAGCCGCTCGTTCTGTGCGGATACGCCGGCCAGGTTGGTCTGCAGCTCGACGATCCGCTCTTCGAGAATCCTCGTATGACGCGGAGAGTCGGCGAGCTTACGTCGCAGGACGGCGATTTCCTGCTCGAGATAGGCAACCTGACCGGCGGGGTCTTCAGACCCCCGCCCCGGCCGGATGCCGCGGTTGATGTCGTCGTCGTGGGCTGCCACGGTCCTCACCTCCTCCAAGGGGAGCTGGACGCTTCCAGACCCTACCTGGGTGGGTGTCGATTGAAACCCCTAGATCAAAAAGACGATGGGGTGTGTCCGATCTTCACCCTTGCGCTCTCCCTCACGCCAGGTGAATACCCACCCAACAACATCGGAAAGCGGGCGGTTGTATCGTCGAAGCGTTCAACACCCGTCAGGGCTGGCCCGACTTGCTGCAGAGTCGGCCCGTCCGACGCAGCGATCGGCAGGAGAGATGACCGTGCAGAACGAGGCTGGGACCGGCCCTGAGGGCGATCCTCTGGAGGTCTGGATCGACCAGGACCTCTGTACCGGTGACGGCATCTGCGCCCAGTACGCGCCCGAGGTGTTCGAGCTGGACATCGACGGCCTGGCCTATGTGAAGAGCGCCGACGACGAGCTGTTGCAGGCGCCGGGGGCCACAACGCCCGTTCCGCTGCCGCTTCTGCGGGACGTGGTGGACTCGGCGAAGGAATGTCCGGGCGACTGTATTCATGTACGTCGCGTTTCGGACAGCGTCGAGGTCTACGGCCCCGACGCGGCTTGAGCGGGAGTCGAACCCACACACAGCGAAGGGCCTGTGCCCACCGGTCGGCGGTGGATACAGGCCCTTTGCCGTGTCCGTACGGTCACACGCTGTGTGCGCCGGCCGGAGTGGAGCGGGCGAATGTACCGTCCCTCCACCGCCACTTGGCCTCGTCCTTGAGGTCCGGGCAGCAGCTGGGCACGTCCGGCGTGGAGTAGCCGAGCAGTGTGGCGGTGATCGCCCCGTCACGTACGGCGAAGTCGCTGACGTTCTGCCGGTCCTTGGGGTCGACCAGGGTGGCGACCACGCGGGGCTTGCCCTCGGTGGGGCGGGTGATCACGTAGATGCCGTCGGGCGGGGTGCCGGATCCGGCGGCGCAGTGCACCACGGCGACCGTCTCGGGTCTGCCGTCGCCGTCGAGGTCACCGGAGGCCTTCTTCTTGACCACAGGTTTTACGTTTCCGCAGGTCAAGGGATAGGTGACGGTCGAGGCGTCGGGGGCGGGCGCCGGGGCGGCGGGCGCGGACCTGCTCGCGGGTCTGGAGCCGGGCTGTGCGGCGTTCGCCGGGTCGGGCTGCAGGAAGGAGGAGCCCGCGACGACGGCGGCGAGAGCGGCGGCGGTGGCCAGCCAGTGGATGGGGCGGGTGGTGGTGTGTGCCAGTTCCGGGACGGCGGGGTGCTGCACTAGGAGCGTCTCCTGTGAGGGCTGTGCCGGTGGGAGTGGCCAGCATCGTGCCATACCTCACAGTGAGGTGGAACACCGGGGTCCGGTGGGTTTCACGGTTCTTCTGGTACGCCGATGATTCTCTGGTACGGGGCTGGCGTACCGTCAACGAAACGGCGCCGCCGCCGAGTTCCCCGGTCGGTCGGGGAACTCGGCGGCGGCGCCTGTCCATTGGGCGGGGTCCGCCGCGCGGGTCAGCGCGGGGAGCCGCCGTCGGCGTTGGGTCCGGAGTAGTCCTCGCCGTACGCGCCCTTGGCGGGGCGGCGGCGGCGCATGGGCGGCTCGACGCCGTCCGCGAGGCGGCGGGCGGTGAGCAGGAAGCCGGTGTGGCCGATCATGCGGTGGTCGGGGCGGACGGCGAGGCCCTCGATGTGCCAGTTGCGGATCATCGACTCCCAGGCGGTCGGCTCGTTGAAGCCGCCGATCTCGCGGATGGACTCGACGGTCCTGGCGAGCTGGGTGGTGGTCGCCACGTAGCAGCAGAGGATGCCGCCGGGGACGAGCGCCTTGGAGACGACGTCGAGGCACTCCCAGGGGGCGAGCATGTCGAGGATGACGCGGTCGACGTCGGTGTCGCTCAGGTTGTCCTGGAGGTCGCCGACGGTGAGCTGCCAGGCGGGGTGGGGGCCGCCGAAGTAGCGCTCCACGTTGCCCTGGGCGATCTCGGCGAAGTCCTCGCGGCGCTCGTAGGAGTGCAGCATGCCGTCGTCGCCGATGGCGCGCAGGAGGAAGCTGCTGAGCGAGCCGGAGCCGACGCCGGCCTCGACGACGCGGGCGCCGGGGAAGATGTCGGCGAAGGCCAGGATCTGCCCCGCGTCCTTGGGGTAGACCACGGCGGCACCGCGGGGCATGGACAGGACATAGTCGGGGAGCAGGGGGCGCAGCGCGAGGTAGGCGACGTTTCCGGTGGTGCGGACAACGCTGCCCTCGGGAGCGCCGATCAGCTCGTCGTGCGGGAAGGAACCCTTGTGGGTGTGGAAGTTCTTTCCCTCTTCGAGCGTGAACGTGTAGTGGCGGCCCTTGGGGTCGGTCAGCTGAACCTGGTCCCCGACCTTGAAGGGCCCGCGTCGGCGGGCGGCACCGGTCGGTTCGGACATGTGAACAGCCTACCGGCCCGTGCGGCGGCCGCCGACCACACGGGTCCCGGTCAGCTGGGGCGTGCCATGGCCTTCACGAAGGCGCGCTCCACGTCGGCGGCGGACAGCACTCCGTAGATCTCGCCGGAGTCCTCGACGACGAGGTACTCGGTGGCGGGGGTGGCGCGGAGCGTGTCGAGCAGCTCTTCGCCGGCCAGTTCGGCGGAGACCCGCATGCCCTCGGTGATGTCCTGGGCGAGGCCGCTGACGGTGACCCAGGGGCGTCGGTGCTGGGGCACGCCGACGATGGCGGCCTCGCGGACCACGGCCGTGGGGTCGCCGTCGGCGTCGACCACGACGAGGGCGCGGGCCCCGGCGTCGTTGGCGCGGCGCAGTGCCTCGGAGAGCGGGGTGTCGGTCTCGACGGGGACGGCGCGGCGGGTGAGGGCGCGGGCCCGCAGCTCGGGCAGGTGTTGGCGGAGGCGGGCCATGCGGAGGCTGTTTCCGGCGCCGGTCCAGATGATCGCGGCGAGGATCGCGGCGAGCAGGGCGTCGGTGACGGTGTCCAGGCCGCCGATGTCCTGGGCCTCGCCGCCGAGCGCGCCGGACTGGTTGAGGATGGGCAGGCCGACGAGGACGGAGATGGCGAGGGCGCGGCCGACCCAGGCGGCGGCGACGGTGCCGCTCATGGGCTTGCCGGTGATCTTCCAGACAATGGCCCGCAGCATGCGGCCGCCGTCCAGCGGGAGGCCGGGCAGCAGGTTGAAGGCGGCGACGATGAGGTTGGAGAACATCAGGCCCGCGAGTAGCACTCCGGGGACGGTGCCGGGCTCCACGGCGCGCATGCCCGCGTAGAACACCCCGGCGAGCACGAGGGAGAGCAGGGGCCCGACGAAGGCGAGGATGAACTCACGCCCCGGGGTCTCGCTCTCCTTCTCGATCTCGGACACGCCGCCGAAGAACTGCAGCTGGATGCGGCGCACCGGCAGCTTGAAGCGCAGGGCGGCGACCGTGTGGGCCAGTTCGTGGACGAGCACGGAGGCGTAGAAGGCAACGGCGAAGAAGAGGGACACCAGGTAGCGGGCGCCGCCGAGTTCGGGCAGCACGCGGTCGAGCTGGCCGCCGAAGACCCAGGTGATGAGCGCGGCGACGAGGAACCAGCTGGGCGCCACATACACGGGCACGCCGAACGGCCGCCCCATGAGAAGCCCGCCGCCGGGCCCCTTCTGCGCCTTGGGCGGGGTCGGCTTGGGAGCGGGGCCGTGGGTGGCGCGGGCGAACTCGGGGTGGGTGTCGGCGGGGTCGGACGCGGGCCGGGGGGCCTTGGTGAGGCGGTCGCCGACGGGCCGGGGCGAGCGCGCGTCGTCCGCGGGACGCGGCGCGGTGGTGTCCTCGGCGGGCGGCTGCTCGGGGTTCGTGTCGTCCGGGATGTTCTCGGGTTCGGGCCGCGCGGATTCGGCGGCGGCTTCGGTGGCGTCAGCGCCGGGAGCGCTGCCGTCCGTGTCGCCCTGCGCGGGCCGCGCGGAGTCGCCGGCCGCGTCCGTCGGACGCGGCGGCTCCTGGTGGCCGACGTCGTCCGTGACGCCCGGCCGCAGGCCGTCCGTGCCCTCGGACCGCGGCCTGCCGCTCCCGCCGCTTTCGTCCACGATGTCCCCTCGTTCGAAGCGTCCCTCGCCCCTGTCCGGCGCGGTACACGCACGATCATGCAGGGTGAGAGGGTCTGTCGTCGATGGTATGCGGCCGTTGTCAGTGGCGGGTCGTAGGGTCTGTCCTCATGGAAACCAGCACCGACGGTGCCGTGGCGGCCGTGCGCCCGGCGTCGCTGTCGCCCTCGCGCGCGAGCGACTTCATGCAGTGCCCGCTGCTCTACCGGTTCCGGGTGATCGACAAGCTGCCCGAGAAGCCGAGCGAGGCGGCGACGCGTGGCACGCTGGTGCATGCCGTACTGGAGCGGCTTTTCGACGCCCCGGCCGGTGAGCGGACCGCGCCGCGTGCCAAGTCCCTGATCCCGGGTCAGTGGGACAAGCTGCGGGAGGCCAGACCCGAGCTGACGGAGTTGTTCGCCGATGATGCGGAGGGCGAGCGCCTGGCGCGCTGGCTCGGGGACGCGGAGAAGCTCGTCGAGCGGTGGTTCACCCTGGAGGACCCGACGCGTCTTGAGCCCGCGGAGCGGGAGCTGTTCGTGCAGGCCGAGCTGGACTCGGGGCTGAAGCTGCGCGGCATCATCGACCGGGTGGACGTGGCGCCGACCGGCGAGGTGCGGATCGTCGACTACAAGACGGGCAAGGCCCCGCGTCCCGAGTACGCGGAGGGCGCGCTCTTCCAGATGAAGTTCTACGCCCTGGTGGTGTGGCGGCTGAAGGGTGTCGTGCCGCGCCGCCTCCAGCTGGTCTATCTGGGCAGCGGCGACGTGATCACGTACGACCCGGTGATCGCCGACCTGGAGCAGGTCGAGCGGAAGCTGCACGCGCTGTGGGAGGCGATCACGCTCGCCACCGAGACGGGCGACTGGCGGCCGCGGCCCACCAAGCTCTGCGGCTGGTGCGACCACCAGGCCGTATGTCCGGAATTCGGCGGGACTCCCCCGCCGTACCCGCTTGCGGTGAGGGTGCCCGAGTCCGGCGAGGGTGAGCAGGGCAGAATGGGGCCGGGCTAGCGAAGGAGAGTTACGTGGCGATCCGTGTCCTACTGGTCGACGACCAGCCGCTGCTGCGCACCGGATTCCGGATGATTCTGGAGGCCGAGCAGGACGTCGCGGTCGTCGGCGAGGCCGGAGACGGCCTGCAGGCTCTCGACCAGGTGCGGGCGCTGCAGCCCGACGTGGTCCTGATGGACATCCGCATGCCGCGGATGGACGGTGTCGAGGCGACCCGGCAGATCACCGGCCCCGGTCGGGACGGCCCGGCGAAGGTGCTCGTCCTGACCACCTTCGACCTCGACGAGTACGTGGTGGAGGCGCTGCGCGCGGGCGCCAGCGGCTTCCTGCTCAAGGACGCCCCGGCGAACGAGCTGGTGCAGGCGATCCGCGTGGTCGCCTCGGGCGAGGCGATGCTCGCGCCGAGCATCACCCGCCGGCTCCTGGACAAGTACGCGGGGCATCTCCCGTCGGGCGACGAGCCCGTCCCGGACACGCTGCACACGCTCACCGAGCGCGAGGTCGAGGTCCTCAAGCTGGTGGCGCGCGGCCTGTCGAACGCGGAGATCGCGGCGGACCTGTTCGTGAGCGAGACGACGGTCAAGACGCATGTGGGCCATGTGCTCACCAAGCTGGGCCTGCGCGACCGGGTGCAGGCGGCCGTGTACGCGTACGAGAGCGGTCTGGTGCGTCCGGGCGCCCAGTAGCAGCAGCACAACGCGGAAGGTGGCCGTCCCCGGGAGGGGGCGGCCACCTTCATTTCTGTACGGAGGCACTTCCGTACGGAGGCACTTCCGTACGGAGACATTCCCGTACGGAGACGGGCTCAGCCCTTGCTGATCTCCCAGAACCGGAACACCGTCGACGCGTCCAGGCACGACTCCACGCCGTACACGTCGTCACGGATCACCGCGTACTGCTTGGCCTGCCAGACCGGCAGGATCGGCAGCTCCTCGGCGACCGTGTCCTGGAGCCTGGCGTAGTCCTCGTCGGTCTTGGTGCGGTCGCTCTGGGCCGCGGTGCCCGGGATGATCTTCCCGGTGATGTCGCTGTTCTCGTAGCCGTTGGACAGGACGTTGCCCTTGCCGAAGAACGGCTGCGTGAAGTTGTCCGGGTCCGGGTAGTCCGGCACCCAGCCCTTCACGTACACGCCGTACTTGCCGGCCTGGATGTCCTTCTCGTACTGCTCGAACCCGACGGACTTCACGTCGGCGTCGAAGAGACCGCTCTTGTTGAGCTGCTTGGCTATCGCCTTCAGCTCCTCGTCCGTCGAGGGGCCGTACCGCGCGGGCGTCGACCAGAGCGTGAGCTTGACCTTGCCCGTCAGTCCGTCCGCGCGCAGGGCCTGCGCGGCCTTGGCGCGCTGCGGGCGGGCGCCGTAGGTGTCGAAGAACGCGGTGGTGTGACCGCCGATCCCGGCCGGGACGATCGAGTACAGGGGTGTCGCCGTGTCCTGGTAGACCTCCTTGACCAGGGCGTCCCGGTCCAGGAGATAGGCCATGGCCTTGCGCACGCCGAGCTTGCCCGCGACCGGGTCCTTCATGTTGAAGACCAGGTGCTGGACCTCGGCGCTGGTGCCCTCGACGACGTCGATGCTCTGGCTCGCGTCGGACGTGTCCCGCTCGATGTCCGCGATGTCGGACGCGGCGAGGCCTCGGTAGGCGATGTCGACCTTGTGGTCCAGGATCGCCTGCTTGAGCCTCTTGCGGTCGTTGTGGAAGAACTTGAGCGTGACGCCCTTGTTCTTCACCTTGGCGGTGCCCTTGTAGTCGGGGTTGACCGAGAACACCGCCTTCTCCTTGGAGAAGGAGTCGAGCTTGTACGGCCCCGAGCCGGTGGCCTCGCCGTCGGCGCGCAGCCCGTTCATGTCGTACGAACGGTGGTCGACGATGGACCCGGCGCCGGACGCGATCTTGCTGGGGAAGGTCGCGTCGGGGTACTTGAGCTTGAAGACGACGGTCTTACCGTCCGGCGTCTCCACCCGGTCGAGCATCGGGAACATGATCGCGGGACCGTTGTCGTCGCCGATCGCGCTCATACGGTCGAAGGAGAACTTGACGTCCTTCGAGGTCAGCGCGTTGCCGTTGCTGAACTTGAGGCCGTCACGGAGGGTGCACTTGAAGACCTTGGCCTCCGTGTCCGTGAAGCCGCAGTCCTTCGCCGCCTCGGGTTCCGGTTCCGTGGCCCCGTTCGGGAAGCTCATCAGGGACTGGAAGACGTTGTTGAAGAGGAGCCACGACCCCGGGTCGTAGCCGGAGGCGGGGTCGGTGGCCAGGATGTCGTCGGACATCCCCACCACCACGGAGTCACCGGATTCCCCCGCATCGCCCGTCTGTGAACCGCAGCCGGTCAGCAGGGCGGCGGCCAGCCCTCCCGTGAGGGGAAGGGCCAGCCACTGGTTACGCAATTTCACGTACGTGCCTTGTCGTCGTTTTCCATCGGTGGAGCAGAGCTCGGCGCCTGCTGCGGTGCGGCGGAGGTCAGCCGCTCACACCACGGCCGAGCTCCCAAAGCTGTAGGTTCGACGAGGAGTTGAGCGCCCACTCGACGCCGGTGATCTCGTCACGGGCGGCGATGTACTGCTTGCCCTGCCAGAGCGGGAGCACCGGCACGTCCTCGGCGACGATGTCCTGGATCTTCTGGATGCTCGTGGAGGCGGTGAGCCGGTCGGCCTCGCGGCGGGAGTGCGGGATCAGCTCGTCGTTGATCGTGCTGTTCGCGTACGGCGAGCCGAGGAAGTTGTCCTTGTCGAGGAACGGCGCGAGGAAGTTGTCGGCGTCGGGGAAGTCGGGGAACCAGCCCATTCCGTAGACGTCGTACGCGCCCTTCTGCTCGGCGGCGCGGAAGGTGTTCCAGGGGGTGCCCTTGATCGACACGTCGAACAGGCCGCTGTCGTTCAGCTGCTTCTTCAGCAGCTCGAACTCCTTCTTGGTGGCCGGACCGTAGTGGTCGGTCGTGTAGTGCAGGGTCAGCTTCACCGGGGTGGTGATGTCGGCCTTCTGCAGCAGGGCGCGGGCCTTGCTCGGGCTCGGGTCGCCGTACTTGTTGAAGAACGAGTTGGTGTGGCCCGTAATGGTGGTGGGCACCAGCGAGAACAGCGGCTCGGCCGCGTCGCCGTACACACCGCTGGCGAGGGCGCCGCGGTCCACGACCTGCGCCATGGCCTGGCGGACCGCCTTGGACTTGACGGTGCTCGCGTCCGTGTTGAAGGCGAGGTAGCGGATCTCGAGGGCGGGCATCTCGACCAGTTCGATGTTCTTGGCCGGGTTCGCGTCGAGTTCCCTGATCTGCTGGGGCGACATGGTGCGGGTCATCATGTCGATGTCGCCGCCCTTGAGCGCGTCCCCCATGGCGTCGGCGGAGGCGTAGGTGCGCAGCTCGATCTTTTCGCTCTTGGGCTTCAACGCGCCCTTGTAGTCGGGGTTCTTGGTGAACACCGTCTTGACGAGCTGGTTGCCCTTGACCTCCTGCTCGGCGGTGTAGGGGCCGGAGCCGTCGACCTCGAAGCCGGCGCGCAGCTTGGTCTTGCTGTACTTGTCCGAGCTGATGATGCCCGCCGTGGGCGTGGCCAGCTTGTACGGGAACGTCGCGTCGGGGCTCTTGAGGTGGAAGACGACGCCGCGGTCGCCGGTGGTCTCGATCTCGTCGATGTTGGCGACCAGGCCGTCGGAGCCGCTGGGGTCCTTGACCTTGATGTCGCGTACCCGCTCGATGGAGAACTTCACGTCGGCGGCGGTCAGCGGCTTGCCGTCGGCGAACTTCAGGCCCTTGCGCAGCGTGCACTCGTAGCGCTCGTTGCCGGTGTCGGTGAATCCGCACTTCTCGGCGGCCTCCGGCTCCGGCTCGCCGTCGCCGCGCGGCATCGCCATCAGCGTCTGGACCGTCTGGCGCAGGATGTTCCAGGAGCCCGCGTCATAGGCGTAGGCCGGGTCGAAGGGGGCCGGGACCTCCGCGGAGGTGGCGAACCGGTCCGTGGTGCCGACGGCGATCGCCTCGTCGTCTCCCCCTCCACCGCCCGCTCCGCCGCACGCGGCGAGGGCGGGGGCGAGCAGACCTATGACGGCCGGCAGCACCAAAGTCTTGCGGTTCATGCTCGACGTTCTCCAGAGCTGTTGAATCCCGCCAGGAACCGGCAGCGAGGGGTGGGGTCAGCCGGTCCACGGGGGTGGGGCGATGTTCTCGCGACGACATTAGTCCGCACCGCCACAAGCGCCGGAAGAGACCGGAGTTGACCCTTAATCACGCAGCGAAACCGGGCGCGGACGCACCGATAACCCAACACGGGAAGGATTCGTGCAGGTTCCCCTGAATCGGGACACAACGCCACGCCACAAGTGGCGCATTTCGGCTCCCCCGCACAGCCCTGGGCGGTTGTCGACCCCCCGCCGAGTGGGAAAGGTCACATCTTCAACGTTTCAGCGCTTTCCGGCCATCAGGCCTTGCAGGAAAGGCAGGTTGACGTGTTCGAGGGAGGGGACGACGGTCCTGCCGGATGCCGGGGTGATGGGGGCGACTGACGGTACGGCGACCACCCGGCAGCCCGCGGCCTCGGCCGCCGCGACGCCGGTGGCGGTGTCCTCGATGACGGCACATCTGGCCGGTTCCGCACCGATTCCGGCCGCCGCGATGAGGTAGGGGTCGGGGTGCGGCTTGGTCCGGTTCACCTCGTCGCCCGCGACGGTCAGCGCGAAGTGGTGGGAGCCGATCGAGTCGAGCACGCGGTCGATGATGCGGCGGTGGGACGCGGACACCAGGGCCATCGGCACCTCGTGCGCGGCGAGTTCCGCGAGCAGCCGGGCGGCGCCCGGCATCAGCGGAAGCCGGCGGCTGATGCGGTCCTCGAAGCCGTCGTTGAGCAGCACGGTGAGCTCGGCGAGCGTGATGTCCGCCCCGGTGGACTCGATGAGGAAGCCGGCGCTGCGGGTCATGGGGCCGCCGACGACCACATCGCGCCAGGCCTCGTCGAGCGTGTGGCCGAGCGCGGCGAAGACCTCGACCTCGGCGTCCCACCAGAATCCCTCGGTGTCGACGAGGGTTCCGTCCATGTCGAGGAGCACGCCCTGCAGGGCGGAGCCTTCGGCCGTTCGGGTGCCGAGCGCTGAAACCGTACTGGTCATGCGACCACACCTTCCATGAGGGACGAGAAGGCCGGTTGCCTCCTTCTGACGGGAAGGCAACCGGCCTGCACTGGACCGACCAGTGTACGACTGCGAGGGATCAGCGCGCGTTGAAGTACTTCGCCTCGGGGTGGTGGATGACGATCGCGTCCGTGGACTGCTCCGGGTGCAGCTGGAACTCCTCGGACAGCTGTACGCCGATCCGCTCCGGCTCCAGGAGTTCGGCGATCTTCGCGCGGTCCTCCAGGTCGGGGCAGGCGCCGTAGCCGAGCGAGAAGCGCGCGCCGCGGTACTTCAGGTCGAACATGTCCTGTACGTCGTCGGGGTCCTCGCCGCCGAAGCCCAGCTCGGCGCGGACGCGCGCGTGCCAGTACTCGGCGAGCGCCTCGGCCAACTGCACGGACAGGCCGTGCAGTTCGAGGTAGTCGCGGTAGGAGTCGGCGGCGAACAGCTTGGCCGTCTCCTCGCCGATCTTGGACCCGACGGTGACGACCTGGAGGCCCACGACGTCGGTCTCGCCGGACTCCTCCGGGCGGAAGAAGTCCGCGAGGCAGAGCCGGCGGCCGCGGCGCTGGCGCGGGAAGGAGAAGCGGGTGCGCTCCGAGCCGTCGTCGTTCAGGATGATCAGGTCGTCGCCCTTGGAGACACACGGGAAGTAGCCGTGTACGACGGCCGCCTCCAGCATGTTCTTGGTGTGCAGCTCGTCCAGCCAGCCGCGCAGCCGCGGACGGCCCTCCGTCTCCACCAGCTCCTCGTAGGTCGGCCCGTCGCCGGTCCTGGCCTGCTTGAGGCCCCACTGGCCCTTGAAGAGGGCGCCCTCGTCGAGCCAGGAGGCGTACTCCTTGAGCTGGATGCCCTTGACGACGCGGGTGCCCCAGAACGGCGGCGTGGGGACGGGGTTGTCGACGGCGACGTCCGAGCGGGCCGGCCCCTCGTCCTCGTTGACCTCCAGGACGGCGGCGGAGGCCTTGCTCTGCACGCGGCGCTGCTTGAGCTCGGGCAGGGTCGCGCCGGGCACGCCCCGCTTGACCGCGATCAGGGCGTCCATCAGGCGCAGGCCCTCGAACGCGTCGCGGGCGTAGCGCACTTCCCCCTCGTAGATCTCGTGCAGGTCCTGCTCGACGTACGCACGGGTCAGGGCCGCACCGCCGAGGATCACCGGGAAGTCGGCCGCCAGCTTGCGCTGGTTGAGCTCCTCCAGGTTCTCCTTCATGATCACGGTGGACTTGACCAGGAGGCCGGACATGCCGATGACGTCGGCCTTGTGCTCCTCGGCGGCGTCCAGGATCGCTGCGACGGGCTGCTTGATGCCCAGGTTGACCACGTTGTAGCCGTTGTTGGACAGGATGATGTCGACGAGGTTCTTGCCGATGTCGTGGACGTCGCCGCGGACCGTGGCCAGCACGATGGTGCCCTTGCCCTCGGCGTCCGACTTCTCCATGTGCGGTTCGAGGTGCGCGACCGCGGTCTTCATGACCTCGGCGGACTGGAGCACGAACGGCAGCTGCATCTGGCCGGAGCCGAACAGCTCGCCGACGACCTTCATGCCCTCCAGGAGGGTGTTGTTGACGATGTCCAGGGCCGGGGTGTCCTGGAGCGCCTCGTCGAGGTCGGCCTCCAGGCCGTTCTTCTCGCCGTCGATGATGCGGCGCTGCAGACGCTCGTCCAGCGGCAGGGCGAGGAGTTCCTCGGCCTTGCCGGCCTTCATCGACTTGGTGGAGACGCCCTCGAACAGCTCCATGAGCTTCTGCAGCGGGTCGTAGGCCGGTTCGTCCCCCTGCTGGGGGCGTCGCCGGTCGTAGATGAGGTCGAGCGCGGTCTTGACCTGCTCGTCGTCGAAGCGCGCGATCGGCAGGATCTTGGAGGCGTGCACGATCGCCGAGTCCAGGCCGGCCTTGACGCACTCGTCCAGGAAGACGGAGTTGAGCAGTACGCGGGCGGCCGGGTTGAGGCCGAAGGAGATGTTGGAGAGGCCGAGGGTGGTCTGCACGTCCGGGCGGCGGCGCTTGAGCTCCCGGATGGCCTCGATGGTGGCGACGCCGTCCCCCCGGGACTCCTCCTGACCGGTGCAGATGGTGAAGGTCAGGGTGTCGATGAGGATGTCCGACTCGTGGATGCCCCAGTTGCCGGTCAGGTCGTCGACGATGCGCTCGGCGATGGCGACCTTGTTCTCGACGGTGCGGGCCTGGCCCTCCTCGTCGATGGTCAGCGCGATCAGCGCGGCGCCGTGCTCCTTGGCGAGCGCGGTGACCTTCGTGAACCGCGACTCGGGGCCGTCGCCGTCCTCGTAGTTCACGGAGTTGATGACCGCGCGACCGCCGAGCTTCTCCAACCCGGCCTGGATGACCGGGAGTTCGGTGGAGTCCAGGACGATGGGCAGGGTGGAGGCGGTGGCGAAGCGGCCCGCGAGCTCGGCCATGTCCTTGACGCCGTCACGGCCGACATAGTCGACACAGAGGTCGAGCATGTGGGCGCCCTCGCGGATCTGGTCGCGGGCCATCTCCACACAGTCGTCCCAGCGGCCCTCCAGCATGGCCTCGCGGAACTTCTTCGAGCCGTTGGCGTTGGTGCGCTCGCCGATCGCCATGTACGAGGTGTCCTGGCGGAACGGGACGGTCTGGTAGAGCGAGGCGGCGCCCGGCTCGGGGCGCGGGTCGCGGGCGACCGTCTCGACGCCGCGCACGCGCTCGACGACCTGGCGCAGGTGCTCGGGGGTCGTACCGCAGCAGCCGCCCACCAGGGAGAGGCCGTATTCGCGTACGAAGGTCTCCTGGGCGTCGGCGAGCTCGGACGCCGTCAGGGGGTAGTGCGCGCCGTCCTTGCCGAGGACCGGCAGGCCCGCGTTGGGCATGCAGGAGATCGGTACGCGGGAGTGGCGGGCCAGATAGCGCAGGTGCTCGCTCATCTCGGCGGGTCCTGTGGCGCAGTTCAGGCCGATCATGTCGATGCCGAGCGGTTCCAGGGCCGTCAGGGCGGCGCCGATCTCGGAGCCGAGCAGCATCGTGCCGGTGGTCTCGACGGTGACCGAGCAGATCAGCGGCAGGTTCGAGCCGGTGGCGTCCAGGGCGCGGCGGGCACCGAGGATCGCGGACTTGGTCTGCAGGAGGTCCTGGGTGGTCTCCACCAGGAGCGCGTCGGCGCCGCCGGCGATCATGCCCTCGGCGTTGGTCTGGTAGGCGTCGCGCAGCACGGTGTACGGGGCGTGGCCCAGGGTGGGCAGCTTGGTGCCGGGGCCCATGGAGCCGAGCACCCAGCGCTGCTGCCCGGTCTTCTCGGTGAACTCGTCGGCGACCTCGCGGGCGATGCGGGCGCCGGCCTCGGAGAGCTCGAAGTTCCGCTCGGGGATCTCGTACTCGTTCAGGGCGGCGAAGTTCGCGCCGAACGTGTTCGTCTCGACACAGTCGACGCCGACCGCGAAGTACTCCTCGTGGACCGAGCGGACGATGTCCGGCCGGGTCACGTTGAGGATCTCGTTGCAGCCCTCGAGCTGCTGGAAGTCGTCGAGCGTCGGGTCCTGCGCCTGGAGCATGGTGCCCATCGCCCCGTCGGCGACCACCACGCGGGTGGCGAGGGCTTCACGGAGGGCATCGGCCCGGGCTCCGTTCGAGGAACCGGACGAGGGGGTCGGCAACGAGGCCATGAAAGAGCTCCCAAAGGTGCGACGGCTGTCGGCTTTGCGCTTCGGTGGGAAGGCGCACTCGGTCAGGGTAGCCGGACGGACGTCCGTGGCGCTGAGGTGTTCACGGGGCGGACGCCCGGCCCGGTGCCACCCCCTGTCGGAGCCCGGAGGGTGATCACGTAGAACGAGGGGGAAACGGCGAGAAACACCCCCTGCCGCTCATTAGCGGGAGGTCGACAACGACCGATAGTGTTCAGCATTGTCGAACGTTGGTATCTGAACGTTGATGTCCGAGGGTACGGAGGAAGAGGCTGCGATGGCACGCAACATCCAGTCGCTGGAGCGGGCCGCCGCGATGCTGCGGCTGCTCGCGGGCGGCGAGCGACGGCTCGGCCTCTCGGAGATCGCGTCCGCGCTCGGCCTGGCCAAGGGCACGGCGCACGGCATTCTGCGCACCCTCCAGGCGGAGGGCTTCGTCGAGCAGGACCCCGCGTCGGGCCGCTATCAGCTCGGCGCCGAGCTGCTGCGCCTCGGCAACAGCTATCTGGACGTGCACGAGCTGCGGGCCCGCGCCCTGGTGTGGACCGACGACCTGGCCCGCTCCAGCGGCGAGAGCGTCTATCTGGGGGTCCTGCACCAGCAGGGCGTACTGATCGTGCACCACGTCTTCCGCCCCGACGACAGCCGGCAGGTCCTGGAGGTCGGCGCCATGCAGCCGCTGCACTCCACGGCGCTGGGCAAGGTGCTCGCCGCGTACGACCCGGTGGCGCACAGCGAGGCCGCGGAGGCCGACCGGCAGACCTTCACCTCTCGCACCGTCATCGACTCCGACGGCTTCGAGGGCGTACTCGACCTGACCCGCGCGCGCGGGTACGCGGCCGACGTCGAGGAGACCTGGGAGGGCATCGCCTCGGTGGCCGCACCCATCCACGACCGGCGCAGGATGCCGGTCGGCGCGGTCGGCATCACGGGTGCCGTGGAGCGCGTCCAGAAGGACGGCGAGCTCCGGCCCGACCTCATCGCGGCGGTGCGGGATTGCGCCCGCGCCGTCTCTCGGGACCTGGGCGCCGGGCGTTTCTAGCCCGCCGCTCTCTTTTCCCTGTTCAACATGCAGGGTGCACCCTTCTGCGCGACCATCGTTGGACCGCGTTTCGCCCCACGGTCACCGATAACCCGGAACGATCAATAACGATCGCGTTTTCAATAACAGAGCTCTTGACGGGTCGGTAACCACGGGGCGAGACTCGCGTCCATCGGTCGGCATTGTCGAACACCTACCGGCATTACGCGCTAGAGTGTGGCAAGGCCAAGGGCCGGCAACGACCTCACCTGAGGTCGCGGACCACCGGAGGGACCCGGGGTTCGCCTTCCCCTGGACGAAGGACAAAGGAGTCGCGGGTGTCCAGCTCCGACATCTTCATCGGCGAGACCATCGGTACCGCCGTACTCATCTTGCTCGGCGGTGGCGTCTGCGCCGCCGTCACGCTCAAGGCCTCGAAGGCCAAGGACGCCGGCTGGCTCGCGATCACCTTCGGGTGGGGCTTCGCCGTCCTGACCGGCGCCTATCTCGCGGGTGGCGTCTCCGGCGCCCACCTCAACCCGGCGGTCACGCTTGGTCTCGCGATCGAGGGCGGCACCAAGTGGGGCGACGTTCCGCTCTACCTGGCCTCGCAGCTGCTCGGCGCGATGATCGGCGCCGTTCTGGTGTGGGTCACCTACATGGGCCAGTTCAAGGCCCACCTGACCGACCCCGAGATCCTCGCGGCGCAGCCGATGGACGAGGGCATGGTCGACCAGAAGGCCGCGCCCAAGGCGGGCCCGGTGCTCGGCATCTTCTCGACGGGTCCCGAGATCCGCAACGCCGTCCAGAACGTGCTCACCGAGGTCATCGCCACGGTCGTGCTCGTCCTCGCCATCCTCACGCAGGGCCTGAACGACGGCGGCAACGGCCTCGGCATCCTCGGCGCCCTGATCACCGCGCTCGTCGTGGTCGGCATCGGCCTCTCGCTCGGCGGCCCCACGGGGTACGCGATCAACCCGGTCCGTGACCTCGGCCCGCGCATCGTGCACTCCCTCCTCCCGCTGCCGAACAAGGGCAGCTCGGACTGGACGTACGCCTGGGTTCCGGTCGTCGGCCCGCTGATCGGCGGAGCCATCGCGGGCGGTCTCTACAACATCGCGTTCAAGTAGGACCGCGACAGCGACCGATGACCGCCTGAGACAGACCGCCGAGCAAGAACATGGAGCACACCGTGACCACCGACGCACACACCGCAGGCCCGTTCATCGCGGCCATCGACCAGGGCACCACCTCCAGCCGCTGCATCGTCTTCGACAAGGACGGCCGGATCGTCTCGGTCGACCAGAAGGAGCACGAGCAGATCTTCCCGAAGCCGGGCTGGGTCGAGCACGACGCCAACGAGATCTGGACCAACGTCCAGGAGGTCGTCGCCGGGGCCATCACCAAGGCCGGCATCACGCGCGACGACATCAAGGCCATCGGCATCACCAACCAGCGCGAGACGACGCTGCTCTGGGACAAGAACACCGGTGAGCCCGTCCACAACGCCATCGTCTGGCAGGACACCCGCACCGACGCCCTGTGCAAGGAGCTCGGCCGCAACGTCGGGCAGGACCGTTTCCGCCGCGAGACCGGTCTGCCCCTGGCGAGCTACTTCGCCGGACCCAAGGCCCGCTGGCTGCTCGACAACGTCGAGGGCCTGCGCGAGCGCGCCGAGGCCGGCGACATCCTCTTCGGCACCATGGACACCTGGGTCATCTGGAACCTGACGGGCGGTGTGAACGGCGGCAAGCACTACACCGACGTCACCAACGCATCGCGCACCATGCTGATGAACCTGCACACCATGCAGTGGGACGCGAAGATCGCCGAGTCCATCGGCGTGCCGCTCGCGATGCTCCCCGAGATCCGCTCCTCCGCCGAGGTCTACGGCGAGGTCAGCGGCGGCAGCCTCGGCGAGCTGATCGGCGGCATCCCCGTCGCCTCGGCGCTCGGCGACCAGCAGGCGGCCCTCTTCGGCCAGACCTGTTTCGCCCAGGGCGAGGCCAAGTCCACGTACGGCACCGGCACCTTCATGCTGATGAACACCGGTGAGACCGCCATCAACTCCTACTCGGGCCTGCTGACCACCGTCGGCTACCAGATCGGCGACCAGAAGCCGGTCTACGCGCTCGAGGGTTCCATCGCCGTCACCGGTTCGCTGGTGCAGTGGATGCGCGACCAGATGGGCCTGATCAACTCCGCCGCCGAGATCGAGACGCTCGCGTCGTCGGTCGAGGACAACGGCGGCGCCTACTTCGTGCCGGCCTTCTCCGGTCTGTTCGCCCCGTACTGGCGCTCCGACGCCCGCGGTGTGATCGCCGGTCTGACCCGGTACGTGACCAAGGCGCACATCGCGCGCGCCGTCCTGGAGGCCACGGCCTGGCAGACCCGTGAGATCACCGACGCCATGACGAAGGACTCCGGCGTCGAGCTCACGGCCCTCAAGGTCGACGGCGGCATGACCTCCAACAACCTGCTGATGCAGACCCTCTCGGACTTCCTCGACGCGCCCGTGGTGCGCCCGATGGTCGCCGAGACCACCTGCCTCGGTGCCGCCTACGCCGCCGGTCTCGCCGTCGGCTTCTGGTCCTCGACCGACGAGCTGCGCGCCAACTGGCGCCGCGCGGCGGAGTGGACCCCCCGCATGGACGCGGACATCCGCGACCGTGAGTACAAGAACTGGCTCAAGGCCGTCGAGCGGACCATGGGCTGGCTCGAGGACGAAAGCTGACGAGGAGTTAGACATGACCACCCTGCAGAGCGTCCCCGCCCTCGGGACGCATCCGGCTGCCGGTTCCCGCGCCTCCTTCGGTGTGGCGAGCCGCGCCGAGACCCGGGAACAGCTTTCCAAGGCGACGTACGACCTCCTGGTGATCGGCGGCGGGATCCTGGGCATCTCCACCGCCTGGCATGCCGCGCAGTCGGGACTGCGGGTGGCCCTGGTGGACGCCGGTGACTTCGCCGGCGCCACCTCCTCCGCCTCCTCCAAGCTCCTCCACGGCGGTCTGCGCTACCTGCAGACCGGCGCGGTGAAGCTGGTCGCGGAGAACCACTTCGAGCGGCGCGCGGTGTCCCGCCAGGTGGCCCCCCACCTGGCGAACCCGCTCACGTTCTACCTGCCCGTCTACAAGGGCGGCCCGCACGGCGCGGCCAAGCTGGGCGCGGGCGTCTTCGCGTACAGCGCGCTGTCCGCGTTCGGCGACGGCGTCGGCCACCTGCTCTCGCCCTCGAAGGCCGCGCAGGACGTGCCGGAGCTGCGTACGGACAACCTGAAGGCCGTGGCCGTGTACGGCGACGACCAGATGAACGACTCGCGCATGGCCCTGATGACGGTCCGCGCGGCCGTCGAGGCCGGTGCCGCCGTCCTCAACCACGCCGAGGTCACGGGCCTGCGCTTCACCAAGGGCCGGGTCACGGGCGCGGAGCTCAAGGACCGCATGAGCGGCGACGAGTTCGGCATCAACGCCCGTCTGGTCCTGAACGCGACCGGCCCCTGGGTCGACCACCTGCGCAAGATGGAGAACCCGGACGCGGCGCCCTCCATCCGTCTCTCCAAGGGCGCGCACCTGGTCCTCAAGCGCACCGCCCCCTGGAAGGCCGCGCTGGCGACCCCGATCGACAAGTACCGCATCACGTTCGCGCTGCCGTGGGAGGACATGCTCCTTCTCGGTACGACGGACGAGGAGTTCGAGGGCGACCCGGCGGACGTCAGGGTCACCGAGGCCGACACCGCGCAGATCCTGGACGAGGCCGCGTTCTCCATCCGCGACCAGCAGCTGTCGCGTGACCTGATCACGTACTCCTTCGCGGGTCTGCGTGTGCTGCCCGGTGGTCCGGGCGACACGTCCAAGGCCAAGCGCGAGACCGTCGTCACCGAGGGCGCGGGCGGCATGCTGTCCGTGGCGGGCGGCAAGTGGACGACCTTCCGCCACATCGGCCGTACGGTGATGAAGAAGCTGGAGTCGCTGCCGGGTCACCCGCTCGGCGACGACTACGAGCCGATCTCGCAGCTCCAGAAGCGGCTGCCGCTGCCCGGCATCGCCAACCCGCGCGCGGTCGCCCACCGTCTCCTGGTCGACGGCCCGGCGCCCGGCCCGCGGATGGCGGCGGACACCGCCAAGCACCTGGCGACGCACTATGGCTCGCTCTCCTTCGACATCGCCCGCCTGGCGAACGAGGACCCGGCGCTCGCCGAGCGCATCTCGCCGGACGCCCCGGAGATCTGGGCGCAGGTCGTCTACGCCCGCGACCACGAGTGGGCCGAGACCGCGGACGACGTGCTGCGCCGCCGCACGACGCTGACGATCCGCGGCCTGGCATCGGACGACGTCCGCGCCAAGGTGCAGGACGTGCTCGACAACAAGTAGGCAGACACTGGTTGCCGAAGGGGCGGCTCCCTCTTGAGGGGGGCCGCCCCTTCGGCGTACCCGGCCGGGCTGCCATACCGCGTACATACGCGTGCAATACGCCGCGGGGAGAGTTGGAGGATGCCTCCGGTTCCTCTCTCAGTCCTTGACCTGGTCCCCGTCAGCTCCGGTTCGAACGCTCCGACGGCCTTGCGCAACACCGTCGGACTCGCCCGTGCCGCCGAGGAGTTCGGCTACCGCCGCTACTGGCTGGCCGAGCACCATCTCAATCCGGGCGTCGCCGGTTCCGCGCCCGCCCTGGTGATCCAGGCCGTCGCCCAGGCGACGCGGGAGATCCGGGTGGGGTCGGGCGCGGTCCTGCTCGGGCATCAGACGCCGCTGTCGGTCGTGGAGCAGTTCGGGATCCTGGACGCGCTCCATCCGGGGCGGATCGATCTGGGGCTCGGCCGGTCGGGGCGGCCGCGCTCCGCGGGGACGGGTGGGTCCGGGGCGCCGCCCGAGGGCCTCGCCCGCATCCTCCGATCCCCCCGATTCCAGCTCCAGTTCAAGCTGCTCCAGCAGCCGGGGGCGCAGACTCCCGCGTACGACGAGCAGATCGGCGACATTCTGGCGCTCTTCGGCGGTACGTACCGCGGCGAGGACGGTACCGAGGCGCACGCGGTGCCCGGTGACGGTGCCGACGTCGGCGTATGGATCCTCGGCAGCAGCGGGGGCGAGAGCGCCGAGGTCGCGGGCGCCCGGGGGCTGCCGTTCGGGGCGAATTACCACGTCAGTCCGGGCACGGTGCGGGAGGCCGTGGCGGCCTACCGGGCGGCGTTCCGGCCCTCGGCGGTGCTCTCGGAACCGTATGTGCTGGTGTCCGCCGACGCCGTGGTCGCGCCCGACGACGAGACGGCGCGGCGGCTGGCGACCGGCTACGCGCCCTGGGTGCGGTCCATCCGGCGGGCGGAGGGGGCGATCCCGTTCCCCACCCCCGAGGAGGCGGACCGCCTCACGTGGACGGACGAGGACCGGGTGCTGGTGGCCGACCGCGTCGAGACGCAGTTCGTGGGCGCGCCCGAGACGGTGACGGAAGGCCTCGCCGAACTCCAACGGGCTACCGGCGCCGACGAGTTGCTGATCACCACCATCACGCACGACCACGCGGACCGGGTGCGGTCGTACGAACTGCTGGCCCAGGCCTGGCAGAAGCAGGCCTGAAGCACGCGGACGAAGGACAGGCACGAAAGGACACCATGAAGTTCCAGGTACTGTCGATCATCGGACACGCCCCGCATCCCCTGACCGGTGAACTTCCCACGGCTGCGGACCGGTTGGCGGACGTCGTCGAGGTCGGCGTGGCCGCCGAGCAACTCGGCTACGACGCGTACGCCGTGGGCGAGCGGCACGCCGGCGCCTTCCTCTCCTCCAGCCCGACGGTCGTGCTCGGCGCGCTCGCCGCGCGGACCACCCGCATCAGACTGCTCACCGGCGTCACGGTCGTGGCGATCCTCGACCCGGTGCGGGTGGCCGAGGACTACGCGACGCTCGATCAGATCTCGCGCGGGCGCGTCGAGTTGGTGATCGGGAAGGGTGCCGAGGCCGGACACTTCGATCTCTTCGGGCTCGACGAGGAGCGGCAGTGGGATCTGCAGAAGGAGAAGTACGAGCTGCTTCGGCGGCTGTGGAGCGAGGAGAACGTGGACTGGGAGGGCGAGTTCAGGCCCGCCCTGAAGAACGTGACGACGGTGCCGCGCCCGTACGCGGGAGTGCCGCGCGTCTGGCACGGCTCGGCGACCTCCCTCAACTCCCCCGACCTGGCGGCCCGGCACGGCGATCCCCTCTTCACCGCCAATGCCGTCCAGCCGCGCGCCGCGTACGCGAAGCTGATCGCGCACTACCGCGAGCGGTTCGCGGCGTACGGCCATGATCCGGCGCGGGCTCGGGTGGCGGCCGGTTCGGGCGGGCTGCTGATCGCGGACTCGGCGGAGCAGGCGGTCGCGCGCTACGGCGAGCTGTACGAGGCGCGGGTACGGCAGAGCTTCAAGCCGCACCTGGAGGGCAGAGCGGGCTACAACACGCCTTTCCGCACCATTCAGGACGCGATCGCCGACGGGCCGCAGCTGATCGGCTCCCCGCAGCAGATCATCGACAAGATCCTCGGCTACCACGAGGTGTACGGCCATGACCTGCAGTCGATCACCGTTGACGGCTTCGGCCTGGAGCGCGGCGAGCAGATCGAGACGCTTCAGCGGTTCGCCGAGGAGATCGCGCCGGTGGTGCGGGCGGCCGCGCCGTCCACGCTGTGGGACACCGTGTGACGGGTCGGCGCCTGGGGCTACGATCCGAAGACATACCTGACCTGACCTGCCCTGGAGTGATCAATGACTCTCCTGACGACGTGGCCGGAGTCCGGCACCGAGACCGTCGTACGCCGTACGTCGGACCCCGCCGAGATCGCCGCCGCGCTCGCCCCCGTCGGCGTGCGCTACGAACAGTGGCCGGTGCGCGAGGACGTACCGGCCGACGCGGACAGCGACACGGTCTTCGCGGCGTACCGCACGGAGATCGACCGGCTCAACGCCGAAGAGGGCTTCCAGACGGTCGACGTGGTGGCGCTGCACCCCAGCGACGACCCCGAGTGGCCCGAGAAGGCGAAGGCGGCCCGGCAGAAGTTCCTCGCCGAGCACACGCACGACGACGATGACGAGGTGCGGTTCTTCGTCGCGGGCGCCGGCATCTTCTACCTCCACGTCGGCGGTGAGGTGCACGCGGTGTACTGCGAGAAGGGCGACCTGCTCGGGGTGCCGCGCGGCACGACGCACTGGTTCGACATGGGCACGTCCCCCGCGTTCACGGCGATCCGCTTCTTCCACGAGGAGGACGGCTGGATCGGCAACTTCACGGGGAGCCCGATCGCCGACCGCTTCCCGGACTTCGACGCGATCCACGCGGGGTACGCCGCGTGAGTTCTGGTTCGGGGTTCGCCGTGGACGCCGTGGTGCTCGACATCGAGGGCACCACGAGCGCCACGGGGTTCGTGGTGGACGTGCTGTACCCGTACGCGCGTGAACGCTTCGGGGCGCTGCTCGGCTCACGGGGTGCGGAGCCGGAGGTCGCGCGGGCGGTCGCGCAGGTGCGGGAGCTTTCCGGTGAGCCGGATGCCGACGCGGGACGGATCGAGCAGATCCTGCACGGCTGGGTGGACGAGGACCGCAAGGCGACGCCGCTGAAGACCCTTCAGGGGATCCTCTGGGCGGAGGGTTTCGCGCGCGGCGAGCTGGTCTCGCACTTCTACCCGGAGGTGATCGGGGTGCTGCGCGGCTGGGCCGCCGACGGGGTGCGGCTCCACGTGTACTCGTCGGGTTCGGTGGCGGCGCAGCGCGCCTGGTTCACGTACTCGCCGGAGGGGTCCCTGCTCGACCTCGTCGGCGGCTTCTACGACACCGAGAACGCGGGCCCGAAGCAGCAGCCGGACTCCTACCGGGCCATCTCGGCGGCGATCGACGTGCCCGCCGGGCGCACCCTCTTCCTCTCCGACCGGCTCGGCGAGCTGGACGCGGCGCGGGAGGCCGGGTGGCGGACGGTGGGCGTCCGGCGGGCCGGTGAGCCGTACTTCGCCGCCGGGGTCGGCGGGCATCCGGAGGCGTCCGCCTTCGACGAGATCACTGTTTCAGTCGCGAGGAGCACGGCATGAGCGGGACCACTGAGCTCGACCTGGAGGAGGCGGGCGCCGCCCTGGCCGCCGAGGCGGCGCGGTTCGCCTCGTTCGGCTGGATGCGGGGCACGTCCGGGAACCTGTCCGTGGTCCTTTCGCGTACGCCGCTGCAGCTCGCGGTGACCGCCAGTGGCCGGGACAAGGGTGAACTGACGTCCGCGGACGTGGTGTTGACGGACGAGTCCGGTTCGGCGCTGGGTCCGGGCCGTCCCTCGGCCGAGGCGGCGCTGCACGCGCGGGTGGCCCGGCTGACCGGGGCCGGGGCGGTCGTCCACGTCCACACGGTGGCCTCGGTGGCCATGGGGCACCGGAAGCCGGGCGGTGTGGTGTTCCGGGACCTGGAGATGCTGAAGGGGCTCGGGCACGGCACGCACGAGGTGGAGGTGACGCTGCCGGTCATCGAGAACAGCCAGGACATGACGGTGCTGGGGGACCGGCTGGAGGCGGCACTTCAGCCGGGGATGCCGGCGGTGGTGGTCGCCGGGCACGGGATCTACGTGTGGGGCGCGGACCCTCGCGAGGCGCGCCATCGCACGGAGGTCGTGGAGTGGCTCCTTGAACTGGAGCTGACGCGGGGCTGAGACGGCCCTTCGGGATCAGGCGCGCAGGGCTCCGGGGGTTCGGCCTCCGGAGCCCTGGCGTTCCTCCTACAGCCCGCCCCCCGGCAACTCCCCCGCCGACACCTCGAGTACGCCCCGCTCCGTCACCAGCGCGCTCACCAGCGAACCCGGTGTCACGTCGAACGCGGGGTTGTGGCCGCGCGAGGACGCGGGGGTCGTGCGGATGCCCGCCCACTCCAACACCTCTGCCTCGTCGCGCAGTTCGATGTGGATGTCCGCTCCCGTCGCCGTGGCGACGTCCACCGTCGTCGTCGGGGCCGCCACCATGAACGGGATGCCGGCGTGCGCGCACGCCAGGGCGACCGCGACCGTGCCGACCTTGTTCGCCGTGTCGCCGTTCGCCGCTATCCGGTCGGCGCCGACGATCGCCGCGTCCACCTCGCCGCGCAGGATCGTCCCGGCCGCCGCGCCGTCCGCCTGGACGAAGTGCGGTATCCCCTCCTGCGCCAGCTCCCACGCGGTGAGCCGCGCGCCCTGCAGCAGGGGGCGGGTCTCGTCGGCGTACACGGTCTCCAGGCGCCCACGCCCGTGGAGTTCGCGGATCACGCCGAGTGCCGTGCCCCAGCCCGCCGTGGCCAGCGCGCCCGTGTTGCAGTGGGTGAGGATCCGCAGCGGGCACTCCCCCGCGTCGGGGATCCGCTTCAGGAGCCAGTCGGCGCCGAACGCGCCCATCGCGTGGTTCGCCTCCAGGTCCTCCCGGACGACGGCGTCCGCCTCGGCGAGCACCGCCGCGGGCCCCTCGTCGATCCGCGCCGCGACCCGGTCCACGCACACCATCAGGTTCACGGCGGTCGGCCGTGCCGCCCGCACGCGGGCCACCTCCGCGTCCAGGCGCGCCCGGTCCCAGCCCTCGCGCTCGCCCTGCGCCATGGCGAGCGCGACGCCGTATCCGCCTGCGGCGCCGATCGCTGGGGCGCCGCGGACCACCAGGCGGACGATGGCGTCGATCAGCTCGTCGACCGTCGTCACGTCGAGCCGGTTCAGGGCGTGCGGCAGCGCGGTCTGGTCGATGAGGGAGATGAGCGGGAGGGACTGGGCGGTGCCGCCCTCCGCGGCCGCCTGCCATGTGACGGCGCGCAGATCCTGGCTGGTCATGGTGGTCAACTCCGGGGAAATAGGGGCGATTCAGGCCATGCGGGGAGGGGTGCCGTCACCGTACCCGACCCGCTCGAACCATATTTCGAGACGTTCGTGCGGCTGTCCGAAATCCGGTGTTACCCTCACCGCCACCCAGGACGGACCCCCCACGGTGCGAGGAGGACAGCCATGTACGACGCCGGAAAGAACGGCACGGACGTCATGTGCCGCCCCGCCGTGGCCGCCGACGGCCGCCGAATGTGCCGCTGTCGCTCCTGTCGCTCCTGCCGCCGCTGAGCGGCGCCGCTCCGCACCGTCCGCTTCCCCGCCACCGCCTGGGCCCACCAGGCACCTTCGAGAAGGCGCTCCCCTATGTCCCTCTCCATCCCCACGCGTACGTCCCTCAGAATCGGCGCCGCGGCCGCAGCCGCCGTCTTCCTGGCCACCGGCTGCAACGCCGCCGCCGACAAGGGCGGATCCGACGACAAGGGCGACAAGGCGTTCACGCTCATCACGCCGGACCCGGTGGCCCAGAACGAGTTCCTCAAGCTGGCCGTCGCCGGTGTGAAGTCGGCGGCGAAGGCCGAGGGCGCCGGGACGCCGAAGGTCTTCCAGAGCAGCGACACGTCCTCGCGGCAGCAGAACGTGCAGTCGGCGGTGGACTCCGGGCCCGACGTCATCGCCCTGGTCGGCTTCGAGTTCGCCGACATCGCGGCGCAGCAGGCCGAGGCGCACCCCAAGCAGCAGTTCCTGCTCGTCGACGCGTGCACGAAGAAGGCGTACAAGAACGTCACCTGCGCGGTCTTCCGGGAGCATGAGGCGGTCTACCTCGCGGGCGCGGAGGCCGGGCTGCTCACCAAGAGCAAGAAGGTGGGCGCGGTCGACGTCCTCGACACCCTGCAGTTCCGGCGCTACAGCGAGCCGTTCGCGGCCGGTGCGAAGAAGGTCGAGCCCAAGGCCAAGTCCCGCACGCTGTTCGTGGGCGGGCAGTCGCCGTTCAATGACGCCGCGCGCGCCAAGGACCAGGCGGCGACGCTCGGTTCGGGCGGCGCCGACCAGGTGATGGCGGCTGCCGCGGGCGGCAACACGGGCGTATTCCAGGCCGCGAAGTCCGGCGGCTTCCAGGCGTACGGCGTGGACGCCAACCAGTGCCTGACCAGCCCCGGGGTCGTCGTCGACAACGTACTGAAGAAGACCGATGTCGCCGTCGAGAAGGGCATCTCGCAGATCCTGAAGGGCAAGGGCGGCACCACGGTGTCGTACGGCCTGAAGGAGGGCGGCATGTCGCTGACCGGCCTGGAGCCGGGTCTCGCGGACTCCAAGTGCCTGATCGCGGACCACAAGGACGTGCTGAAGCGCGTCGAGTCGCTGCGGGACGACATCGTCGCCGGGAAGCTGAAGGTCAATGACCCCGCGGCCTGAGTCGGCCGCAGCCGTGACGCCCGACGCACCCGCCGTCGAACTCCGGGGCATCACCAAGGAGTTCCCCGGCACGCTCGCCAACGACCGGGTGGACCTGACCGTCGCGCGCGGTGAGATCCACGCCCTGATGGGCGAGAACGGCGCGGGCAAGTCGACCCTGATGTCCGTGCTGTACGGCCTCCTTCGGCCGGACGCCGGGCAGATCCTGCTCGACGGGCGCGAGGTGGCGTTCGGCAGCCCGAGCGAGGCGATCGCGGCCGGGCTCGGCATGGTGCACCAGAGCTTCAAGCTCTTCCCGTCCTTCACGGTCGCGGAGAACGTCGTGTACGCCGCCGAGCCGCGCCGCTTCGGTCTGACGGACCGGGCGGCGGCGGTGCGGCGGGTCGGCGCGCTCGCCGAGGAGCACGGGCTCGCGGTGGACCCGACGGCGAAGGTCGGGGACCTGCCGGTGGGCGTGCGCCAGCGCGTGGAGATCCTCAAGCTGCTCTACCGGGGCGCCCGTACGCTGATCCTCGACGAGCCGACGGCGGTGCTGACCCCGGCGGAGGCGGACGCCCTGTTCGGTGTCCTGCGCTCCCTCGCGGACGACGGCCGCACGGTCCTCCTCGTCACGCACAAGCTGCGCGAGGTGATGGAGGGCAGCGACGCGGTGACGGTCCTGCGGGACGGCCGGGTCGCGGCGCGCATGCGGACGTCCGACACGACGGCGGACGGGATCGCGGCGGCGATGACGGGGCGCGCGGTCGAACTCGACCGGGTGCACGCGTCGGGCACGCCGGGCGGCGATGTCCTCACCGTGACCGGGCTGCGCACGGACTCCGTGCGGGACGTCTCGCTCACCGTCCGCGCCGGCGAGATCGTCGGCATCGCGGGCGTCGCGGGCAACGGCCAGTCCGAGCTGATCGAGGCGGTGACGGGCCTGCGCCCGATCGCCGCCGGACGGATCGAACTCTCCGGGCAGGACATCACGGACGCGACGGCGGCGGGCCGCCGTGCGGCGGGTCTGGCGTACGTCCCCGAGGACCGCACGGCGGTCGGCACCGCGCCGGCGGCGACGATCGCGGAGAACCTGGCCATGGGCCACCACCGGGGCCACGGCCTGCTGCGCCCGGCCTGGCTCCGCGAGCACGCGCGCGGCCTGATCGACCGCTTCGGCATCAAGGCGGCATCGCCGCGCCACCCGGCGGGCTCGCTGTCCGGCGGCAACCTCCAGAAGCTGGTCATCGGCCGCGAACTGGCCCATGAATCACCGCTGTTGATCGTCGAGCAGCCCACCCGAGGCGTCGACATCGGCGCCATCCAGACCATCCACGACCAGCTGATCGCGCACCGCGACGCGGGTCACGCGATCCTCCTGGTCTCCGCCGAACTCAGCGAGATCCGGGGCCTGTCGGACCGTGTCCTGGTGATGTACGAGGGCGGGGTCGCCGCGGAGTACGCGCGTGAGGAAGCGGACGAACGGACCCTGGGGCTCGCGATGGCGGGCGGCGCCGCGGCGCGGGAACGTCGCCCGAGCGATGCGGATGACGCGGGCACGGCAGCCGAAGCCGGACCGCCCACCAGCGACACCGGCAGCCCGGCAGACGGCGAAAGCGCAGGCCTGCCCAGCTCCGGTCCCCCGGCCGCCGGTTCCGGCACCCCCGTCCCGCCTCCCCGCGAGAGCGACGACTCCGCCCCCGTGAAGGAGGCCCCCTGACATGGCCGCCGAGACGCAATCTCCCGGCAACGTGGGATCACTCGGCGCGCGCGTGCTGCGTGCGCCCGCGCTGCACTCCGTGATCGCCGCCGTGCTCGTCGGCGCGCTCTTCCTGGTCGGGACCGGGGCCGATCCCATCGGGGCGTACGGCTCCGTCGTCAACGGGGCGCTCGGGCCCGACGGGATCGGGTCCACGCTGACCACCGGGACCAGCATCCTCGGGCTCGCCGTCGCGCTCGCGATCCCGATGCGGGCCGGGCTCCTGAACCTCGGCGGGGACGGGCAGTTGGTGCTCGGCGGGATCGCGGCCGCCGCGACGGGGCTCTACTCGCCGCTGCCCGCGCCGCTCACCGTCGTCGCCGCGCTGCTCGCGGGGATGGCGGCCGGTGCCGCGTACGCCGCGCTCGCCGCCGTGTGCCAGAACCGGTTCGGCGTACCGCTGCTCGTCAGCAGTCTGCTGCTCGGGTATCCGGCGATGTCCTTCGCCTCGTATCTCGCGCGCTTCCCGCTCAAGGAGGAAGGGTCCAGCCTGCCGCAGACCCGGCGGCTGCCGGACGGGGTCGAGCTGCCCGCCTTCGGGGCGTCGACCGTCACCGTCGGGCTCGTCCTCGTGGCCGTCGCGGCCGCCGTGTACGCCTTCGCCGACGCCCGCACCGCCACCGGCTACGAGATCCGCATGACGGGGCTCAACCCGCGCTTCGCCGCCTACGCCGGTGTCGACCGGCCGAAGCTGACGCTGCGTCTGATGGCACTGTCCGGCGCCGTCGCGGGCCTGGTCGGCGCGATCGGCGTGCTCAGCTTCCCGTACCGGTTCATCGACGGTTCGCTCACCGCGGCCGGACACACCTGGACCGGGCTCACCGCGGCGCTGCTCGCCGCCGCCGCGCCCATCGGGACCGCACTCGCCGCGCTGTTCTTCGCGGCGCTCGAAGTGGGCGGGCTCGCCATGGAGCGGACCACGGACGTGCCGCGCGAGCTGACCCAGGTCCTTCAGGCCGTCGTCATCGTCTTCCTCGCCGCCCGGCTGAACCTGACCTGGCGCCGGGCCCGCAAGAAGCAGCCGAGCGGCACCGAGGACTCCCCGAAGGAAGTGAGCGTGCGATGAGCGTCGACTCCGCCCTGTTCCACTCCGCGCTGCTCGCCCTCACCCCGATCCTGCTCGCCGCGCTCGGCGGCGCGATCTGCGAGCGGGCCGGCGTGTTCAACATCGGCCTCGAAGGCATGATGCTGATCGGCTGCTTCAGCGGCGTCGCGGGCAGCTGGTTCACCGGAAGCGCCTGGCTGGGGGTGGCGTTCGCGGCCCTCGCGTCGGCGGCGTACTCGATGATCCTGGCCGTCGGGACGATCAGTCTGCGCGGGGACGCCGTCGTGCTCGGCGTCGCGCTCAACCTGCTCGCCGTGGGCCTCACCGGCTTCCTGCTGCGTACGGTCTTCGGGGTGCAGGGCACCTTCTCCGACCCTGATCTCGCCGGGCTCGGCGGCATCGACATCCCGTTCGTGGGCGCCGTCTTCTCCGGGCACTCCGCCCTCGTGTACCTCTCCTGGGCCGCCGTCGCCGTGGCCGCGGTGTTCCTCGCCCGGCACCCCTGGGGGCTGCGCCTGCGCGGCGTCGGCGAGGCGCCCGACGCGGCGGCGACGCTGGGGGTCAGTCCGGCGAAGTATCAGTACGCCGCCGTCCTGACGTCGGGCGTCCTGTGCGGGCTCGCGGGAGCCCAACTCGCCCTCGGCAACGTCACGTTGTTCTCCGAGAACATGACGGCGGGCCGGGGCTGGATCGCCGTGGTCGCCGTCATGCTGGGCCGCGCCCTGCCGCTGGGCGTGCTGCTCGCGGGGCTGCTGTTCGGCATCGCGGAGGCCGTCGGTTTCCGGCTGCAGGGGCTCGGCATGCCGCAGCAGGCGACCGACGCCGCTCCGTACGTGGTGACCCTGGTCGCCCTCTTCCTGTCCACGGCGCGCAGGCGCCGCCGCAAGCCTTCGGTTGGAGCACCCGCATGACGACGTCACCCCCCGACAGCACTGACACCCTGCCCATCACCCGCGTCCCCCGCACCGGGCTGCCCGCCCACGCGGTCGTCGTCGGCGACCCGGCCCGTGCGGCGGCCGTCGCGGACCTCCTGACCGACGCGAAGGAGGTGTCGTACCACCGCGAGTACCGCACCTTCACCGGCAGCTGGCAGGGCACCCCCGTGGTCGTCGCCTCGCACGGCGTCGGCGCCCCCGGCGCGATCCTGCTCTTCCAGGAGCTGGCCGATGCGGGCGTCAGCACCATCCTGCGGCTCGGCACGGCCGGTGCGATCCGCCCCGGCATCGGCGACGGCGACCTGGTGATCGCCGACGCGGCGGTGCGCGACGACGGTGTGACGGGGCAGCTGATCCCCGCCGAGTACCCGGCGTTCTCGACCCCGGAGGCGGTGCTCGCGCTCCAGCGGGCGGCGCGGGCCGCCGACGCCCCGCACCACCGGGGCGTGGTGTGGACGCGGGCCGCGTTCCAGCCGGGCTTCCTGCCGCTGCCGGGCGAGGCGTACGCCGCCGCCGGGATCGCGGCGATCGAGATGGAGCTGAGCGCGCTGCTTGTCTTCGCCTCGACGCACGGCCTGGTCGCGGGCGGCGCGCTCGTCGTGGACGGCGCGAACGCGGACGAGCTGGTCGACGAGGAGGCGACCGGTGGCTACAACCCGCACCGGAACGTGGTCGCCGACGGGGTCGACCGGGGCGCCCGGATAACCTTGGACGCGTTGCGCCTGCTGGCCGGCACCGAACACTGAGCCGCGCGCCGTCTGTCCCCAGGCCGACGAAGATCACGGAGAACGGAACCGATGCACCCCACTGACCTGCCGGCCCAGGACCGGGGCGGCTCCGTGGATCTCCTGGTCCACGGCGGCGACGTCCTGACCGTCGACGCGGCCGGCACCGTCGTGCCGGACGGCGCCGTCGCCGTACGCGACGGGAAGATCGTCGAGGTCGGCCCCGCCGAGCGGCTTCGCGCGACGTACGCGGCGGCGGACGAGCTGGACGCCGCGGGATGCCTGGTGCTGCCCGGCCTGATCAACACGCACACGCATCTCGCGATGACGCTGTTCCGGGGCATCGCCGACGACGTCACGCTGCAGGGCTTCCTGGAGCGGGTCATCCCGGCCGAGGCGGCGCGGCTGTCGCCCCGGACGGTGACGGCGGGCATGCGGGGCGCGATCGCCGAGTCGGTGCGCGGCGGGGTCACGACCGCGCTCGACATGTACTGGTTCCACGAGGCGGCCGAAGCGGTGGCGCGGGACGCCGGGTGGCGGCTGCTGACCGGCCCCACCTTCATGGACGTACCGGAACCGCCGGACGGCCGCCCGTACGCCGACCGGCTCGGCTGGGCGGCGGCCGACCTCGCCGCGCGCGCCCCGGCGCCGGGCAGGCGCCCGGTGCTCTTCGCGCACTCCGCGTACACCCTGGGGCCCGAGCAGCTGACGGCGATCACGGCGCTGGCCCGCGAGCACGGGGCCCTGCTTCACATCCACGCGGCGGAGAACGCGGGCGAGGTGGCGGCGGTCGTCGAGCAGCACGGCATGCGGCCCGTGGAGCTGCTGGACTCGCTGGGCGTGCTGGGTCCGGACACGCTCCTGGCCCACGCCGTGGACCTCACGGACGCGGAGATAGCGGCGATCGCCCGCACCGGTACGGCGGTCGCCCACTGCCCCGTATCGAACCTGAAGCTGGGCTGCGGCATAGCCCGCGTACCCGATCTGCTCGAAGCGGGCGTCACGGTCGGCCTCGGCACGGACGGCGCGGTCAGCTCCAACACGCTCGACCTGCTCGGCGCCGTGAACGTCGCGGCGCTCGTGCACAAGGCGGGCGGCGATCCGACGGCGGTCGGCGCGGAGCAGGCGGTCCGCATGGCGACCATCGAGTCGGCGCGGGCGCTCGGCCTCGGCGACCGGCTCGGCTCGCTCGAACCGGGCAAGCGCGCGGACCTGATCGTCCTCGACCTCGGCCGGCCGCACCTCACGCCCCGGCACGACCCGTGGTCGATGCTGGCGTACAGCGCCGCGTCGTCGGACGTCCGCGACACGGTCGTCGACGGCCGGATCCTGATGCGGGACCGGGTGCTGCGTACGCTGGACGAGGTGTCCGTGCTGCGTGCCCTTCAGGACGCGGCGGGGGCTCCTGACACCAACAGCACCATCGAAGTGGCAAGCACCATATGACCCACCAACCCACCCGCGGCTTCACCGGGCGCGCCCGCGCCGCCGACCGCGATCCCCGGCTGCCGCCCGGACAGTACGACGCGGCGGACGGCTGGCCGGTCCTCTCCGCCGAGGTGACGCCCGCGCTGACGCCGCAGGACTGGACGTTCCGCGTGGACGGGCTCGTCACGTCCCCGCGCACCTGGACGTGGGACGAGGCGCACGCGCTGCCCGGGTCCGAGTACCGGGGCGACATCCACTGTGTGACCAGCTGGTCCAAGTTCGGGGTGCGGTTCGGCGGGGTGAGCCTGGACGCGTTCCTCGCGGAGGCGGGGCCGCGTCCGGAGGCGAGCCATGTCGTGGCGTACTCGCACACCGGTTACACCACGAACCTGCCGCTGTCCGACGTGACGGACGGCAAGGCGTGGATCGTCTGGGAGTACGGGGACGGCCCGCTGCCTCCCGAGCACGGCGGCCCGGCCCGGCTGATCGTCCCCCACCTGTACTTCTGGAAGAGCGCGAAGTGGATCGCGGGGCTGCGGCTCCTCGACCACGACGAGCCGGGCTTCTGGGAACAGAACGGCTATCACCACCGGGGCAATCCCTGGCGGGAGGAGCGCTACTCCGGTGACTGACACCTTCGTACCCCCCGCGTTCGTACCCCCCACGCGGTTCGCCGTGCCCGGCCGGATCGCCGTGAGCAATCGGGCGGCGGCACTCTGGCAGCGGGCGACGGTCGTCGAGATCCGCCGCGAGACGCCTGCCGCCTCGACGTTCCGGCTCCGGGTTCCCGACTGGCAGGGGCATCTGCCGGGCCAGCACCTGATGCTCCGGCTGACGGCGCCGGACGGCTATGTCGCCCAGCGCCACTACTCCATCGCCTCGGCGCCGGAGCTGGCGGCGGCGTCCGGTGAGATCGAGCTGACCCTCGACCACGTGCCGGGCGGCGAGGTCTCCGGCCACCTGCACACGGTGGCCCGTGTCGGCGACGTGGTCGAGGTGCGGGGCCCGCTGTCCGGCTTCTTCGCATGGCCCGGCGACCGCCCGGCCCTGCTCCTCGGCGCGGGCTCCGGGGTGGTCCCGCTGATGTCGATGCTGCGGCACCGGCGGGATGCGGGCCTCGACGTCCCGCTGAGGCTGATCGTCTCGGCGCGGACGTCCGCTGATCTCATCTATGCGGATGAGTACGGCGATGAGACGCGAGCGGTGCTGACGGGCACGGAGGGCCGCCTGAACGCGTCCCACCTGGCCCCGCTGCTTGACTCGCCCCCTGCGGAGGGCTGGGAGGCGTATGTCTGCGGCTCCAACGGCTTCGCGGAGCATGCGTCGCGGTTGCTGGTGGCGGGGGGCCAGCCGGTGGACCGGATCCGCATCGAGCGGTTCGGGTAGCGGCTGCGGGGTTGCCTCGCGGGGGCGGCTGCGGGGGTGCGGGTTGCCCCACGGGGGCGGCTGCGGGGGTGCGGGTTGCCCCGCGGGGGCGGCTGCGGGGGTGCGGGTTGCCCCACGGGGGCGGCTGCGGCGGTGCGGGGTTGCCCCACGGGGGCGGCTGCGGGGGTGCTTCCGGGTTGCCCCACGGGGCGGCTCGGCTCCTGCGCGTTCGCCGTCGTGGGCTGCGGCGCCGTGCCTGCGCCGCCGCTCCGCGGCGGATCTTTCCCACCCACCCGCCCGATTACCCGGCGACAGCCCACCCGACCTGTCCGGTGCGCTCACCATCGCCAGCTGCGGCTCCATGCCTGCGCCGCCGCTCCGCGGCGGAACTATCCCACCCACCCGCCCGATTACCCGGCGACAGCCCACCCACCCCGTGCGGTGCGCTCACCATCGCCGGTCGCTGTGCCACAGCCGGATTGGCGTGCCGCCTGCCCGTTCCCGGGGTCCTTGGCAGGTTCGGGGTGATCGGGTCGGTGGGTGGGAAAGATCCGGCGCGGAGGGGCGGGGCAGCGGCGGGGTAGCGGTCCCGCCCCCGTGGAGACGGGGTCCAAGGCAATCGCGCGACCGGCGGCAGCCGGAAGGGAAGAAGCCCGTCGCAGGCGAACCCGGACCGCCCCCCCTACGGCGAGACCTCCTCCAGCCTTCGCCCCGCCGTCTCCTCCGCCGCCACCGCAGCCACCGCCGAACCCGCCAGGGCCACCGCTCCCAGCATCACGAACACCGTGGAGATGTTGCCGCCCGCGTAGACGACGCCCACCACGATCGGGCCGAGGATCACGCCCAGGCGGTTCATCGCGCCGCCCACGCTGCTGCCCAGCGCCCGCATGCGGGTGGGGAAGAGTTCCGGGGTGTAGAGGTACAGGCAGATGTTGGAGCCGAAGAAGAAGACCGCCGCGAGCGACGTCCACACCAGGACCTGGACCGGCGTGCCCGCGCCGAGGAACGCGAGGGCCAGCAGCATCGCCGCCGCCCCGCCCAGGCAGCCCGCGATGACCCTGCGGCGGCCGGCCAGGTCGACCGTCAGGGCAGCGACGAGACAGCCCAGCAGGCCCGCGCAGGACGTCACCGTGGAGTAGAGGAGCGCGTCCGAGAGGGAGAGGTCGTAGCGGTTCTGGTAGATCGTCGGGAGCCAGGACGTGATGCCGTAGTTGACGAAGTAGCCCGTGAACCAGAGGACGCCGACGACGAGCGTGCGGCGGCGGTAGCGGCCCGTGAACAGGCCCCGCAGCCCCGAAGCCGCCTCTCCGGGCGCCGCCACCGGCAGCGCCTGAGGCACGGGCGGCAACGGCTTCGCCGTGATCCGCTCGACCTCCGCCTCGATGCCGGACATCACCGATGCCGCCTCGTCCACCCTTCCGTGATCCGCCAGCCACCGCGGCGACTCCGGCACCTTGCGCTGTACGAGGATGCAGAGCAGCCCCGGCAGCGCCGCGATGGCGTACATCCACCGCCAGCCCAGGATCGGCACCACCCAGGCCGCGACCAGCGCGCCCACCGTCAGCCCCGCCGGGAACACCAGCTCGTAGAGGAGCACGAAGCGGCCCCGCTTGTGGCTGCGGGTGATCTCGGCGATGAAGGTGGCCGCGACGGGGACCTCGCCGCCGATCGCCAGGCCCTGGATGAACCGCAGGCCCATGAACATCTCCGGGGACGTCGCCACCGACAGCGCCAGGTTCGCCGCGCTGGACACCGCCACGCACAGCGCGATGACCTTCACCCGGCCGATCCGGTCCGCGAGCCGCCCCGAGAGCAGCGCCCCGACCAGCATGCCGATCGAGCCGACGGTGAGCAGCAGCGTCGCGGCGGACGTGCTGAGGTCCCACTCCTCGCGCAGCTGCGGCAGCGCGTAGGCGATCAGGAGCTGGTCGAAGGCCTCGAAGAAGGTGACCGCGCCGACGATGAGCCGGACGGTGACGTGCCAGCGGCACAGGGGGAGCCGTTCGAAGCGGGCGGCTATGGAGGCCCGGACCGCATGGTCCGGGGAGGCGTCGATCGTCATGCGGGTACTCCGCTGCTGAGGGGGCGATGGCGGGGACGAGCGGGGAGAGATCGCCTCGGCCCTCGGAGTCTGGGGAAACTCGGGCCGAGGAGCAAGTAAGCGCAAAGTTTCTAAGCGCTTAAGTTGTACCGTCCGGACACCGGAGGCCGTCAAGAGTCTCCGCAGGGGAAATCGTCGAGGAACGGTCACGATCGGGTCTTGCGTTTCAGATATTTAAGCCCTTAGATTTCTAGCACTTACCGAGTTGCGGATCGGATCGCCGAGCGGTCCGGTCCGCGCCCCGCTCACCGACGAGCATTCGGAACTGCCGTGGCACGCCGCGTGGTTCAGCCCGGATCCCGCACGCAAGGAGGCCCCCATGCCCCGCATCCCAGCCGACGAAGCCCTCATCGCGGGCCGGTGGCGGCGCGGCGCGGGCGCCCCCGTCGACACCGTCGACCCGGCGACGGGCCGCGCCATCGCCACCGTGCACGCGGTCACCCCCGACGAGGTCGCCGAGGCCGCGGAGGAAGCTGCGCGGGCCGCCGCCGACCCGCGTTGGCGGCACCTCCTCCCCCACCGGCGCGCCCTGCTCCTGCACCGCGTCGCCGAGCTGATCGACGAGTCCGCGGACGACCTGGCCGCCCTGCAGACCGCCGACACCGGCAAGGCGCTCACCGAGACCCGCGCCCTGGTCGCCAGCGCCGCCGGCACCTTCCGCTACACGGCCGCCGCCCTGGAGACCTCCGAGGAGGCCCTCACGCCCTCGCGCGGCGACTACGTCACGATGAGCGTGCACGAGCCGATCGGAGTCGTCGGCGCGATCAACCCCTGGAACTCCCCCGTCGCCAGCGACGCCCAGAAGCTCGCCCCGGCGCTCGCGGGCGGCAACGCGGTGCTGCTCAAGCCCGCCGAGTGGACCCCGCTCGTCTCCCTCGCGCTCGGCCGGATCGTCTCCCGCGCACTCGACGAACTCGGCCTGCCCGCAGGGCTGTTGTCGGTCCTGCCGGGCCGCGGCAGCATCGTCGGCGATGCCATCGTGCGCGATCCGCGCGTCGGCAAGGTCACCTTCACCGGCGGCACCAGCACCGGACGCACGCTCGCCCACGCGGCCGCCGAGAAGCTGATGCCCCTCTCGCTGGAGCTGGGCGGCAAGTCGCCCACGGTCGTCCTCACCGACGCCGACGTCGAACAGGCGCTGGCCGGCGTGCTGTTCGGGGTGTTCTCCTCCAGCGGCCAGTCCTGCATCGCGGGCTCGCGGCTCTTCGTGGCGCGCGAGCTGTACGCCGAGTTCGTGGGGGAGCTGGTCGAGCGCGCGCGGAAGCTGCGGGTCGGGCCCGGCACCGACCCCGGCACCCAGGTCGCGCCGATGGTCCACCACAAGCACCGGGACTCCGTCGCCGCGTACGTCGATCTCGCTCGGGCGGAAGGGGCGCGTGTGCTCTGCGGAGGCTCCGTCCCGGAAGGCGCCGAGTACCAGGACGGGGCGTACTACCTGCCGACCGTCCTGGACGGTCTGCCCAACACCTCCCGCACCTGCCAGGAGGAGATCTTCGGACCCGTCCTGGTCGCGCTGCCCTTCGACGACGAGGACGACCTCGTGTGCCAGGCCAACGACAGCGTCTACGGCCTCGCCTGCGGCATCTGGACCCGCGACCACCGGGCCGCCTGGCGGATCGCGCGCCGCGTCGACGCGGGCACCGTTTGGATCAACACGTACAAGCAGTTCAGCATCGCCACGCCCTTCGGCGGCATGAAGGAGAGCGGTCTCGGCCGGGAGAAGGGCCGCGACGGCATCCGCGCCTACCAGCGCCAGAAGTCCCTGTACTGGGGCACCTCCGACGCCCCGCTCCCCTGGGCCAACTAATCCCCGCACCTCTGGAGAAGGTCATGCCCCAACCCCCCGTCGCACGGCTGCGCGCCCTGCGCTCCGTCGAACTGCTCACCCCCTCCTTCACCGAGGCCGCCGACTTCTACCAGGAGGTCTGGGGCCTGGAGACCGTCGAGTCCGAGCGCGGCACCGCCGCCTGGCTGCGCGGCACCGGAGCCGAGCACCACGCCCTCCAGCTCACCCGCGCCGACCGCACCGGGCTCGGCCGGATCTCCTTCGCCGTGGCCACGCCCGCCGAGGTCGACGAGGCGGCGCGGCGGCTGCTCGCCCGCGGCATCACACCCGTCGCCGGGCCAGGCCCGCTGGACCAGGTCGGCGGCGGCTACGGCCTGCGCTTCACCGACCCCGAGCACCGCCTCGTCGAGATCAGCGCCGAGGTCGAGGCGGTCGCGCCGCGCGGCCGGGACGGCGCCGTGCCGGTCGGCGTCACGCACGCGGTCCTGAACACGACGGACATCGACGCCGCCGTCGCCTTCTACCGCGACGTCCTCGGGCTTCGCGTCTCCGACTGGTCCGAGCACCAGATGGCGTTCCTGCGCTGCAACGCCGACCACCACTGCATCGCCTTCAACCAGGCCGAGTGGGCATCGCTCAACCACGTGGCGTACGAGATGAGTTCGGTCGACCACTTCATGCGGGGCCTGGGGCGGCTGCGGCACCACGGCATCAACCCGCAGTGGGGTCCGGGACGCCACGGCCCCGGCAACAACACCTTCTCCTACTTCACCGATCCCTCCGGGCTCGTCTGCGAGTACACCTCCGAGGTCGCGCAGATCGTCGAGGACCAGTGGATCGCGCGGGTCTGGCGGCGCGTGCCCGATCTTTCCGACCTGTGGGGGACGGCCGGTCCGCCGTCGAAGGAGATCCGCTGCCACATGGCGGGCTCGCCGGACCCCGGCCCGCTCCACTCCCCCGAACCGCTGGAGGTCCACGCATGAGCGCCGTACGCCATGTGCGCAAGGTCGGCATCGTCGGCTGGGGTGCGATCGGCCGCGTCGTCGGCACGGCGCTCGCCGAACAGCGCGTCCCCGGCGCCGAGTTGACCTGCCTGGTCGACAACCGTCCGCTCGGCGAGAGCGCCCCGGCACCGCAGGTCTCCTTCGACGAGGCCATGGAACGCTGCGATCTGATCGTCGAGGCGGCGGGCCAGGGTGTCGTACGCGAATGGGGTGAGCGCGTGCTCGCCTCCGGGACCGATCTGCTGGTCGCGTCGACCGGCGCGCTGACCGACGAGGAGCTGGCCAAACGGCTGCTCGCCGCCGGCCCCGGCCGGGTGTACTTCACCGGGGGCGCCGTCGGCGGGCTCGACCTGCTCCAGGCCGTGCGCTCCCTCGGCCCGCTCGACGAGGTCGGGCTCACCACCACCAAGCTGCCTTCTACCCTCGAACAGCCGTGGATGGACGAGGAGTTGCTGTCCCGGCTGCGGACGGCGACCGGTCCGGTCGAGGTCATGTCCGGCACCGCGCGCGACGTACCGGTGAAGTTCCCCAAGTCGACGAACGTCGCGGCGTCGGTCGCCCTGGCCGTCGGCGACCTGGACGCTGTGCGGGTCCGGGTCGTCGCGGATCCGGGGGCACAGCGCACCCGGCATGTCGTCGAGGCCTCGGGACCGCACGGGGCCTACCGCTTCGAGGTCGCGCATCTGCCCGACCCCGGCAACCCGGCGACCAGCCAGGTCGTGCCGTACGCGGTGCTGCGCAGCCTCGCGGCGCTGGCCGGGCGGACGGGGCAGATCCTGTGACGGCCCTTCATGTGGAGGAGGCGGGCTCCACCGGTCCGCTGCTGCTCTGCCTGCACGGCATCGGCTCCTCGTCCGCCGCCTTCGCGCCGCAGCTCGCCGAGCTCTCCTCGTACCTGCGCGTCCTGGCCTGGGACGCTCCCGGATACGCCAAGTCGCCCGACCCCGAAGGGCCGTTGGACCTCGACGGGTTCGCGGACGCGGCGGCAGCCGTCATCCGGGAACACGGCGCCAGCGCCCACGTCCTCGGCGTCTCCTGGGGCGGAGTGATCGCGCTGCGGCTCGCCGCCCGCCATCCGGACCTCGTCGACTCGCTGATCGTCGCGGACTCCAGCGCCGGTTCCGGCACCGACCCGGCGAAGGCCGCCGCCATGCGGCAGCGGGCCGCCGAGCTGGCCGAGCTGGGGCCGCGGGCGTTCGCCGAGCGGCGCGGGCCCCGGCTCGTCTCGCCGGACGCACCGCCGGAGCTGGTCCGGCGGGTCGTCGACACCATGGCCGCGGCCGTGCGACTGCCCGGCTACGGGTACGCCGCCGAGTCCATGGCCGCGGCCGATCTGCGCCCCGAGCTCCCCTCGCTCTCCGCGCCCTCCCTCGTCCTCTGCGGCGACCAGGACCGGGTCACCGGCATCGAGGCCTCGCAGGACATCGCCGGTGCCCTGCACAAGACCGCCTACGTGATCGTCAAGGACGCCGGTCACCTGGCGAACCAGGAGCGCCCCGAGGCCTTCAACGCCTGGGTCCTCTCCCACCTCCGCATCACCGCCCGTATCCCCGAACACCTCTGAACTGGAGCCCCGCCATGCCTCTGACCACCACCGAGTACGACAACGGCGGCGACCTCGGCAAGTACACCGACTCGCTGATCGCCACCAAGGAGTCCCGCGTCGCGGACTTCGACACGCTCTCCTTCCAGGAGAAGGCGGGCCCGCAGTACCGCCGCGGGCAGATCCGGTACGTCGGTTCCGGCGCGACCGGCAACCACGAGGGCGACAGCCGGATCATCCCGTCCGGCGGCTTCACCTTCTCCAACATGCTGCTCCCGCCCGGCGCCGAGGGCCCCGAGCACACCCACCACGACGTCGAGGAGGCCTTCTTCGTCCTGGAGGGCCAGGTCAAGGTGGGCATCCACCGCGGCGCCGACGAGGTGGAGTACCGCACGCTCGGCTACCGCGACATGATCGTCGTGCCGGCCGGCGTGGCCCGTTCCCTGAAGAACGAGGGCGACACGGACGCGCTGTTCTGCGTCGTCATCGGCACCCGGAAGCCGCAGGTGCCGACGTACCCCGAGCACTCGCCGATGCACGGCGTCACCCGTGACTGACGTCCGCACGGTCGTGGTCACCGGGGCGGGCCGTGGCCTGGGACTGGCCATGGCCCGCCGGGCCGGCGAGGACGGCTTCCGGGTCGTCGTCGCCGAGGTGGACCCCGCGCGCGGCGAGGCCGCCGCCGCGGGGCTGCGGGCCGACGGGCTCGACGCGCACTTCGTGCGGTGCGACGTGGCCGATCCCGCATCGGTCGATGAACTGGCGGACGCTGTACGGGACTTGGGGTCGCTGTACGGCCTGGTCAACAACGCGGCGCTCGCCAACGGCGTGGGCGGCAAGGAGTTCCAGGACATCGACGTCGAGGTGTGGGACCGCCTGATGGCGGTCAACGCCCGCGGCCCCTGGCTGGTCTCCAAGGCCCTGCACCCGCTCTTCGGCTCACCCGGCCGGATCGTGAACATCGCGTCCGACGCGGCCCTCTACGGATCGCCCCGGCTCGCGCACTACATCGCCTCCAAGGGCGCGGTCATCGCGCTGACCCGGGCGATGGCACGGGAGTCGGGAGAGCGGGGGATCACCGTGAACGCGGTGGCGCCGGGACTCACCGAGTGCGAGGCCACCGAGACGGTCCCGGCCGAGCGGCACGACCTGTACCGGGGCAACCGGGCGATCTCCCGCCCGCAGCAGCCGGACGACCTGGTCGGCCTCGTCTCCTTCCTCCTCTCCGAGGAGTCCCGCTATCTCACCGGACAAGTGGTCGCCGTCAACGGCGGCTTCACCATGAACTGACGTACAGGAGCGATGAATCATGGATCTGGGCCTCGCCGACCGGACCGTCCTGGTCACCGGCGGCAGCTCGGGCGTCGGCCTGGCCACGGTCCGCGCCCTGCTCGACGAGGGCGCGCGGGTCGCCACCTGCGGACGTGACGCCGAGCGGCTCGGCAAGGCCGCGGCCTCGCTGGGCGGCGGCGACCGGCTGCTCACGGGGGTGTGCGACGTACGCGACGCGGATGCCGTACGGGAGTTCACGCGGCACGCGGCACAGACGTTCGGCTCCATCGACGGGCTCGTCAACAACGCGGGCCAGTCCCGCATGAAGGGTCTCGACGAGTCGACCGCCGAGGACTGGCGCGACGAGCTGGAGCTGAAGTTCTCCGGCGTCCTCAACCCGCTGCACGCGGCCCGCCGCTACCTCGCGGCGTCGGACGCGGCGAGCGTCGTCAACGTCAACGCGGTCCTCGCCAAGCAGCCCGAGCCCCGCCTCATCACCACGAGCGCCGCCCGCGCCGGCATCCTCAACCTCTCCAAGTCCCTGGCCGCGGAGCTCGCCCCCGAGGGCATCCGCGTCAACTCGGTCTGCCTGGGCCTGATCGACACCGGCCAGTGGACCCGCAGGCACGCGGCGGCCGACTCCGGCATGTCGTACGAGGACTGGCAGGCCGAGCTGGCCGCCGACCGCGGGATCGCGCTCGGCAGGCTCGGGCGGGCCGATGAGGTCGCGTACGCGATCGTCGCCCTGCTCTCGCCCCGCGCCTCGTACACCACCGGCACCAGCATCGATGTCTGCGGCGGCGTCGGCCGCGGCATTCTCTGAGGAGTTCCCCATGCATTACGCCACCGGAGGCGATCTCCTCGTCGCCGTCCTGCGCGAACTCGGCGTCGACACGGTCTTCGGCATCGTCAGCGTGCACAATCTGCCGCTGGTCGAGGCCGTCGACCGGGAGCTGCGGTTCGTCCCGGTCCGCCACGAGGCGACCGCCGTGAACGCGGCCGACGCCTATGGCCGGGCCCGCGGCACACTCGGCTGCGCGCTCACCTCGACCGGCACGGGCGCGGGCAACGCGGCCGGCTCCCTGGTCGAGGCGCTCAGCTCCGGCACCTCCGTGCTGCACGTCACCGGGCAGGTGGAAGCTGAGTTCCTCGGCAGCGGCCGCGGCTTCATCCACGAGACCAAGGACCAGCTCGGCATGCTCCGGGCCGTCTCCGCGTACGCCGCCACCGTCCCGTCGGCGGACGAGGCGGGCCGCGTCCTGCGCGAGGCGGCCCGCGCGGCCCTGACCGACCCGGGCGGCCCGGCGAGCGTCGAGTGGCCGATCGATCTCCAGTACGCGGCGCAGACGGACGTACCGGCAGAGGCTGCCGATCCGGTACGTCCGGTCCCCGCGGCAGACGAACTGGCGGGCGCGTGCGCCCTGTTGGCAACCGCCCGGCGCCCCCTCATCTGGGCCGGCGGCGGTGCCACCCGGGCCCGTGCCGAGCTGGCCGCGCTGCTCGATGCCACGGGGGCGGGGCTGCTCAGCTCCAACTCCGGGCGGGGGGCCGTGCCCGAGGACCACCCTCTGGTCGTCGGGAACTTCGCCACCACCCCGGCGGGGCGCGCCCTGCTCGCCGACGCCGATCTGCTGCTGACCGTCGGCACGCACTTCCGGTCCAACGAGACCGCCGACTACGGGCTCGGGATTCCCGCCGCGCACATCCAGATCGATGTCGACGCGGACGCCGTCGGACGCGTCTACCCGGCCGCGCACGCCCTGCACGGCCACGCGCCCGACGTCATCGCCGCGCTGCTGCCGCACGCCCGGCGGGCCGAGGAGAGCTGGACGCGCCGTATCGCCGGGGTCCGTGCGGACGTACGCGCCACGCTGCACGACAGCATCGGCCCCCAGGCCGCGATCTGCGACGCCATCCGCGCCGCGCTGCCCCGCGAGGCGGTCGTCGCCCGCGATGTCACCATCCCGTCCAGCAGCTGGGGCAACCGGCTCCTGGAGATGTACGACCCGCGCGACAACGTCTTCCCGCGCGGCGGCGGCATCGGACAGGGCCTGGGCATGGGCATCGGCGCCGCGCTCGCCAGGCCCGACGCGCCGACCGTGGTCCTGGCCGGCGACGGCGGGCTCGCCGTCCACCTCGGCGAACTCCTCACGCTCGCCCAGGAGAAGCCCCGGCTCACCCTGATCGTCTTCAACGACGGCGGCTACGGCGTGCTCCGCAACATGCAGGACCGCTACAGCGAGCGCCGCTCCGGTGTGGACCTCGCCACGCCCGACTTCGAACTCCTCGCGCGGGCCTGCGGGTTGGCCTACGCGCGGATCGCCGCCGAGGAGCACGCGGAGCCGGTGATCGGCCACGCCGTCGCCTCGGACGGGCCGACCCTCGTCGAGGTCGACCTGGCCGCGCTCGGCCCGATGAAGAACCCGTTCACCCCGCCCGTCAAGATCCCCGGCCAGTGAGGAGGACACCACCATGGAAGAGAACGAACTCGATCTGCTGGTACGCCGGATGACCTGGGAGGCGGACGGAGTCCTCTCCGTCGAGCTCGTCCACCCGGACGGCAAGCCGCTGCCGGCCTGGACGCCGGGCGCCCACGTCGATCTGCACACCGGCGGCCACGTCCGCCAGTACAGCCTCTGCGGCGATCCGCGTGACGTCTCCGCGTACCGGATCGGCGTACTCAACGAGCCGTCGTCACGCGGTGGTTCGCGGCACGTGCACACGAAGCTGCGGCCCGGCGGCCGGGTCACCACGTCCGGGCCGCGCAACAACTTCACCCTGGACGAGGCGCCCGGCTATCTCTTCGTCGCGGGTGGCATCGGCATCACGCCGCTCCTCGCGATGGCCCGCGAGGCGGCCCGGCGCGGCGCCGACTGGCGGATGGTGTACGGCGGGCGGACCCGCGACTCCATGGCGTTCACCGGCGAACTGGCGGCCCTGGGAGGCGACTTGACCGTCGTACCGCAGGACGAGCACGGGCACATCGACCTGCCCGCCGCGCTCGGCGGGCTGCCCGAGGGAACGCTGGTGTACTGCTGCGGCCCGGAGCCGCTGCTCGCCGCCGTGGAGGCGCTCTGTCCCGCCGAGCGGCTGCGCGTGGAGCGGTTCGCCGCGCCCGTCGTGGAGCGGACCGGCGACGAGACCGCGTTCGAGGTGGAGTGCCGCCGCTCCGGCGTGACGCTCTCCGTCGACGAGGACACCTCGGTCCTCCGGGCCGCCGAGGCGGCCGGCATAGCCGTCAGCAGCTCCTGCCAGGAAGGCATCTGCGGCAGCTGCGAGACCCGCGTGCTCGACGGCACGCCCGACCACCGCGACTTCCTGCTCAGCGAGGCCGAGCACGCCGCGAACGCCTCGATGATGATCTGCGTCTCGCGCTGCGCCTCCGGCCGTCTCGTCCTCGACCTGTAAACCCCCTGGGAGACAAGAGTGACCACCGCGAACACCAGCTGGCCGTATCTGGAAGTCCACCAGTCCCGTGCGCACGAGCCGACCCCGTACGAGTACAGGCTCGCCGCCACCCTGGAGGAGATCTTCACCAAGGACGGGCACGAACTCGCCGACGTCGTACGCGGCTTGAATGCCCGTCAGGTCCATGCGCCGGACGGTGCCGCCTGGACCGAGCAGTCCTTCCGCGCCGAGATGAACCGACTGGGAGCGTAGCCCGATGAAGACCACGACCAGCCTGACCGCTTCCGCCGACCACATCTACGCCACGGGCCTGCGCAACCAGTGGCACCCCGTGGTCCCCTCGGACTTCGTGGCCCCCGGCGCCATGCGCAAGGTCACCGCCCTCGGCGAGCAGTGGCTGCTCTTCCGCCGTTCGGACGGCACCCTGTCGATGCTCGCCGACCGCTGTCCGCACCGCGGGGCGCCCCTGTCGCTCGGGAAACATCTCGGCGACCGGGTGGCCTGCTGGTACCACGGGGTGGAGGTCGAGACGGACGGCACCGTCTCCTCCGTACCCGGACTGCCCGGCTGCAGTCTGGAGGGCAAGAAGCTCGTCGCCTCGCTGCCCGTGCGGGAGACCGGCGGCGCGATCCTCGCGTACTTCGGCGACGAGGAGCACCCGGAGCCGGCCGAACTGACGCTGCCGGAGCCGCTCACCGACCCGGACGTCGACGCGATCCTCTGCTACGCGGAGTGGGAAGGACCGTGGCGGTTCGCGGTGGAGAACCTCCTCGACCCCATGCACGGGGCGTTCCTGCACCACGAGTCGCACACGATGTACGACGGCGACACGACCGCCAAGTTCCGCATCAGGGAGACCGAGCGCGGCTACTTCTTCGAGAAGACCGACCAGCGGGGCGTCAACTTCGACTGGGTGGAGCTGTGCCGCACCGGCGTGGACTGGGTGGACCTGACCATTCCGTACCCGCCGTCGGCCGGACCCGGCGGCCCGTTCGGGATCGTCGGCATGGTCTGCCCGGTCGACGAGAACCGCACCGGCGTCTTCTTCTGGCGCTACCGCCGCGTCCAGGGCTGGCAGCGCGACACCTGGCGCTTCCTCTACAAGACGCTCATCGAGGAGCGGCACTGGCAGGTGCTCGAACAGGACCGGGCGATCCTGGAGGCCATGCCGGCCGACGCCGACCAGCGCGAGAACCTGTACCAGCACGATCTGGGCGTGGTGCGGCTGCGCCGGATGTACCGAGCGGCGGCGGAGGCTCAGGCGTCCGCCTCGTGAGCCCCGTCGGAGTCGGTGATGGACCGCTCCAGCTTGGACATCAGGCGGGCCAGCTGGCGGCACTCGGCCGGGGAGAGTCCGTCGAGCATCCGGCGTTCGTTGTCGAGATGCTCGGCGAACACCTCGTCGATCTTGGCGAGGCCCTCGTCGGTGAGGCGTGAGTAGACGACCCGGCGGTCGTCGGCGTCCCGCTCCCGGACGATGAGGCCGTCCTTCTCAAGGCGGTCGATGCGCAGGGTCACCCCGGCCGACGAGACCAGACCGGAGTCCGCGAGCTGGCCCGCGGTGAGCCGGTAGGGCGCCCCGGCCCTGCGCAGCGCGGTCAGCACGTCGAATCCGGCGACCGCGAGGCCGTGCCGCTCTATGGCGGTGGTGAGCCGGGTGTTGTAGCGCAGGAAGGTGCGGTGCAGCCGGGCGAGCACCTCCAGGGGCGAGGTGTCGAGGTCCGGGCGCTCCCTGGCCCAGTCCTCGATGATCGACGCGACCGCGTCCTGATGGGCCCCCGCCGACTTCTTCCCGGCCATGTGCCGTAGCCTCCCTCTCCCCGGTACCGCGGTCAGTACGGAAATCTTAGCCCTGAGAGATGTACATATTCGCCTGACCCACGTGCGCGGGAGCCCTGGAACACGCCATAATCACCCGATACATCGGATGTCTTCCAGTCTTGCGAGACGAGGTCCCCATGGCTGTCACCGACGAGGCCATCGAAAAGATCAAGGGCATGATCGTCTCCGGTGCGCTGCGCCCCGGAGACCGGCTGCCCAAGGAGAGTGAACTCGCCGCCGACCTGGGCCTTTCGCGCAACTCGCTGCGGGAGGCGGTGCGCGCCCTGTCGCTGATCCGCATCCTCGACGTACGCCAGGGCGACGGCACGTACGTCACGAGCCTGGACCCGCAACTGCTCCTTGAGGCACTGAGCTTCGTCGTCGACTTCCACCGCGACGACACGGTCCTGGAGTTCCTCGCGGTGCGCCGCATCCTGGAACCGGCGGCCACGGCCATGGCGAGCGTCCACATCACCGAGGCCGAACTGGACGCCCTGACGGCCCAGTTGGACGCGCTCGGCGCGGAGCCTTCGGTGGAGGAGCTGGTCGCCAGCGACCTGGAGTTCCACCGGGGCATCGTGCAGTCCGCCGGGAACTCCGTGCTCTGCTCGCTCCTGGACGGCCTGTCCGGACCCACCACCCGGGCCCGCGTCTGGCGCGGCCTCACCCAGGAGGACGCCGTCAGCCGCACCCTGCACGAGCACCGCGCGATCCTCACCGCGCTGCGCGACCGCGACGCGGAGGCCGCCAGGTCCTGGGCGACGGTGCACATCGCGAGCGTCGAGCAGTGGCTGCGCTCGACGCTGTGAGCCGCGGGCCCCGCGCCGCGGAAGTGAACCGGCGGCTCCGGAAGGAGTGCGCGGGCCCCGCGCGGGGCAGTGATCCGCCCATCGAAGCCCGCGCGAGGGGGCTGCGGACGGCCCGGCCGGAAGCCGTAAGGTTGGGGCGTACTTAAAGGACGTCGGAAGGAGGCCTGGGTGATCGAGCTCGAGGGGGTACCCGAGCTGGTCGACCCGGTCATGGTGGCCGCGTTCGAGGGCTGGAACGACGCCGGCGACGCCGCCTCCACCGCGGTCGCGCATCTCGACAAGGAGTGGAAGGGCGAGGTGTTCGCGGCGCTGGACGCCGAGGACTACTACGACTTCCAGGTCAACCGTCCCACGGTCTTCCTGGAGGGCGGGGTACGCAAGATCACCTGGCCGACGACCCGGCTCTCGGTGGTCCGTGTCGGCGGCGAGAAGCCGCGCGACCTCGTCCTGGTGCGCGGGATCGAACCGTCGATGCGCTGGCGCTCGTTCTGCAACGAGATCCTGGGCTTCGCCCATGAGCTGGGCGTGGAGCTGGTGGTCATCATGGGGGCGCTGCTCGGCGACACCCCGCACACCCGCCCCGTCCCGGTCAGCGGCGTCACCTCCGACCCGGACCTGGCGCGGACCATGGACCTGGAGGAGACCAAGTACGAGGGCCCCACGGGCATCGTGGGCATCCTCCAGGAGGCGTGCACGCACGCGGGTGTCCCGGCGGTCAGCCTCTGGGCGGCGGTCCCGCACTATGTCTCGCAGCCGCCGAACCCGAAGGCCACGCTCGCCCTCCTGAACCGTCTGGAGGACCTGATCGACCTGCGCATCCCGCTGGGCGACCTCGCGGAGGACGCGCGGGCCTGGCAGGTGGGCGTGGACCAGCTGGCGGCCGAGGACAGCGAGGTCGCCGAGTACGTCCAGTCCCTTGAGGAGGCCAGGGACACGGCCGAGCTGCCGGAGGCCTCCGGCGAGGCCATCGCCCGCGAGTTCGAGCGCTATCTGCGGCGGCGGGACGGCGGCGGTGGTCCCACCCCGGGTGAGCGCACCACGCCCCCGAAGCCGAAGCGGCCGCCGGGGCCGGGCGCGGGTTCGGACGAGGAGAGCGGCGAGGAATCCGGACCGTCTGATTCCTCCGAGGACTGACACGATCTGAGCGAGCGGGGCGGCACCCTTCCGGAAGGGTGCCGCCCCGCTCGTCGTCTGCGTCATCGCGGCGGAATCTGAGTCGCGAGGGGAATCTGGCCGGATTGGAACGTGACATCGCCTTCCGGACGAATTGCACGGGCTTCCCCGATCACCTTGATTTCAAACTCAGTTGGGGCAATGGGGGGGGTGGACGAGCGCGCCGCGCGGTAGCAGGGTGTGCCCCGAAGGCGCGGCCACAGCGCGCAGCACGGCACCCGCAGGACCGGACGGAACCGAAGGGAGCGGTGGAGCGATGACCGACCAGGCAGGGTCCGCCGGAGGCCCGGGAGCCAGTGGCCCCGGCCCCGACGGCGCGGGATTCACCTATCGACCGGCCGAGCAGGAACTGATCGTCGTCGCACGGCCCGAGGCCCGGCTGCGGGCCGGCACCCAGGGCATCCGCTCGGCGGCGGGCTCCGACGTGTCGGCCCTGAACATGTTCCTCACCGATGAACAGCTCGCCATGGAACCGCTGTTCGGCAGCGAGGAGCGGCTCCAGTCGGCGGCACGGCACGACATCGACACCGGCGGCGGCAGCGACGACGCGGCACCGGATCTGGCGCTCTTCTACCGGGTGCGCGGCGGCGAGAGCCGGGCCCAGGAGCTGCGCGCGCGGATGGCGGCGCTGCCGGGCATCGACACGGCGTACGTGAAGCCGGGCGCCGTCCCCGCCTCGATCGGCGCCACGGGCCGCCCGCAGCCCCCGCCGCAGCGCCAGTCGGGCAGTCCGGAGACCGGCGAGTCCGGGCGCCGCAAGGAGGGCGCGGCCGTCACCCCCGACTTCACGGGACGGCAGGGCTATCTGCGCCCCGCCCCCGAAGGCGTCGACGCCCTGTGGGCCTGGCAGCGGCTCGGCGGCTCCGGCGAGGGCGTGACCGTCATCGACATCGAGGGCGCCTGGCAGCTCGGCCACGAGGACCTGACCGCGAAGCTCGCCGGGGTGGTCGTCGGCACGCCCGTCCAGGACGTCGCCTGGCGCAACCACGGCACCGCGGTGATCGGCGTGATCGGCGGCGACCGCAACTCCGTCGGCATCTCCGGCATCGCACCGGAGTCCGTGACGGCGGCGGCCTCCTTCCAGCCGCTGGGCACCGCGGCCACGATCCACGCGGCGGCGGAGCGGCTGACCCCCGGCGACATCATCCTGATCGAACTGCACCGCCCCGGACCGCGGTTCGACTTCGAGCCGCGCGACGACCAGAAGGGCTACATCGCCCTGGAGTGGTGGCCCGACGACTACGCGGCGATCCGGCACGCCGCCGCGAAGGGCGTCATCGTGGTCGGCGCGGCGGGCAACGGCGCCGAGTCCCTGGACGACGCGGTGTACGAGCGCAGGCCCGACGAGTTCCCCGAGTCGTGGCGCAACCCGTTCAACCCGTCCAACCGGCCGTCGGGCGCCGTCCTGGTCGGCGCGGGCGCACCGCCGCCCGGCACGCACGGCCGCGACCACGGCCCGGACCGCTCGCGCCTCGGGTTCTCCAACTACGGGGCCCGCGTGGACGCGCAGGGCTGGGGCCGCGAGACCACCACGACCGGCGGCTTCTGGGACCGGCCCGGAGATCTGCAGGGCGGCACGGAGGAGATCGCCTGGTACACGGACACGTTCTCCGGCACCTCGTCCGCCTCGCCGATCGTGGTCGGCGCCCTGGCCTGCCTCCAGGGCATGCTGAAGGCCGCGGGCCAGCAGCTGATGACGCCGGAGCGGGCGCGTGCCGTGCTGCGGGCGACGGGCTCTGCGCAGCAGGACGCGCCGGGCCGCCCCGCCTCCCAGCGGATCGGCAACCGACCCGACATCAAGGCGGCGGTCACGAACCTGCTGCCGTCGGCGGTGGGCTCCGGACGCGCCGAGCGGTACTGGGACGAACTGCTGCCCTATCCGCCCGAACTTCCGCCGCGCCTGCGGCTGTTCGTCGCCGGCGAGTGGCGCAACCTCAACCACCCGTCCCCCGAGATCCGCCAGGCGGTGCACTCCGCCTTCGCTGGGGGACATCCCGACGTACGTGTCTGGTTCTCCGACGACGAGGTCGTCGGCCTGGTCGTCACGGGCTGAGGCGGCCTGATCGGCACGGCTGAAGCGGCACGCGCGTCACTGCAAGAAGCGCATTGCTGAAGCACCACAACCATTGAGGGAAGGTGGCACCCGCATGAGCACCACCCCGCAAATGAGTCCCATGCAGCAGCAAGGCCAGCAGTACGGACCGCAGCAGTACGGATCACAGCAGTACGGATCGCAGCAGTACGGCCCCCAGCAGGGCCAGCAGCAGGGTCCGAGCACGGCACCTCCGCAGCAGTTCGGCCAGCAGCAGTACCAGCAGCAGCCGTTCCAGCAGCAGTTCGGCCAGCAGCCCATCGGCCAGCGGCAGTTCGGCCCGCAGGGCATGCCGGGGATGCAGGGCCAGCCGGGGATGCAAGGCCAGCCGGGCATGCAGGGCATCCAGCAGGTCCCGCCGCAGCTGCGCCAGCAGCTCCAGCAGCTCGGCCAGCAGCAGCCGTTCCAGCAGTTGCTCCAGCAGTTCGGTCAGGAGCAGGTCCCGCAGGCGCAGGCGCCCGAGATCTCCACACAGGCGCTCGCGTCCAACGTCGCCACGGCGTTCTGGGACGTCGTCCAGCCGCTGCCCGGCCAGGCATCGGTCCTCTATCTGCACGTGGACGGCGCCTGGCGGGCGTTCATCAACCCCAACCCGCAGACCCACGACGAGGTCCAGGAGGCGTTCGCGTTCGGGCAGCAGGTGATCGGCTACTACGACACCGCCAACCCGGGCTATCTGCTGGCCATCGTGGTCACCAAGTGACGGTCACCACCGCCACGTGAGACGGCGGCGCCGGGCGGAGTCCTTCCCGCCCGGCGCCGCTCCCTGTCTCCGCTGTCGGCTACGCGCAGCTGAACCTGGCCGCCGCCCAGTCGCCGTGGTCCCCGCTCTTGGAGCCGTTGGTGTCGGTCACCTTCAGCTCCACGTGCCGGGCGCCGCTCACGTCGACGTCCACGGGCACGGTCGCCGAAGCGCCCGTCACCTTCGGCGAGGTCCACAGCACCTTGCCGTCGGCCTCCACGGAGAAGGCGACCTCTCCGTAGCCGTTGATCTCGTCGTCGATGCCCGCGTCGGCGGTGAACTTCGTGCACTGCCCGCCCGTGTAGACCTCGATCACGGAGTCGGCGTGCACGCCGATCCCCTTCTCGTACGTCTTTCCGGCGAGGGTCAGCGTGTGACCGTCCTCGGCGCCCGACTCGCCGTTGCTGCGGTCGCGTTCGGCGGGGCCGTAGCCATTGGCCGACTTGAGCCAGACCATGTCGCTCGCCCAGGTGCCGGCCGTCGGCGCCGGCGGCATGACGGCGACCGCGATCCGCTGGGTGGCGGTGCGGTCCTGGCCCGCCGAGCGATAGCGCGCGCTCGCGGTCAGCGGCTGCTCGCCGGGATCTGCGCCCTTGGCCGGTGTGACGGCCACCTCGACACGGCGGGTGGTGCCCGCCGGGATCCGGTCGACGTGCTCTCCGGAGACGGTCCAGCCGTCCGGCGCGTCCAGGGTGACATCGACCCCGGTGGCGTCCCGCGTGCCCGCGGTGACGTCGACGGCGACCTTGCCCTCGGCTCCGGCGCCGAGCTCCTGTCCTGCGGGGGCGCTCAGCGCGGCGGTCGCGCCGGGCACGGCACCGCCGACCGCGCTGGTGTCGTCGAGTTCGAGGCCGAAGGCCCGGTCGGTGCGCAGCGACCCTGTCCTCACCTTCACGACGCCGCCCCGGTCGTCCCGGTCGTAGAACCAGCCGCGCGCCGCCTTCTCGTACGCGTCCTTCGAGGCGAGCCGGGGCAGTTCGCGTCCGGAGAGCTCCACGCCGCTGGGCGCGTCCCCGGTGTGCAGCGTGAACTCGTACGGCCGCTCGGTCTGCTTCCCGCTGAACTCACCCTTGCTCGCGCCGATCTGTACGCTCACATCGCCCTTGCCGGCGCGTGGCGCATCGACCTCGGCGCGCTGGGTGGCGTACTTGCCGTCGCGGTGCTGCCGGGTCACGCCGTCGTCCTCGTACAGCTCGAAGGAGGACCTGCCCTGCGGGTAGATGTCCCAGGCGAGCGGCGAGTCGGCGGTGCGGTCCTTGTAGGACCTGATGCCGCCGGGCCACATCGGCACGGTGGCACCGCCCTTGACGAAGAGCGGCAGGGTGTCGAGGGGCGCGCTGTAGCCGTCGACGGTCGTCGGCCCCTGATACGTACGCCCGCTCCAGTAGTCGGTCCACGTCCCCTTCGGGAGGTAGATGCCGTCCCGGACGGTGGTGTCCTTGTAGACGGGCGCCACGAGGAAGTCCTCGCCCGTCAGGAACTCGTACTTGGCGGCGTCGGTGGCGGCCTTCGGGTCGTCGGGGTATTCGAGCGCGAGCGGCCGGACGGCGCCGACACCGCTCTTCGTCGCCTGATGCCCGTACGAATAGAGATAGGGCAGCAGCGCCTCGTGCAGCTTGAGGTACTTGCGGTTGATGGAGGTGTACGGCTCCCCGTGCCGGAAGGGCTGCTTGTCGGTGGCGGCCCAGCCGTCCATCGTCATCGTGACGGGCAGGAAGGACTTCCACTGCAGATCACGTACGTACGTCTTGGCGCTGCCGCCGAAGATGCCGTCCACGTCACCGGTCGTGTAGGCGAGACCGGACATGGTCGCGCCCGCGTACGTCGGGATCTGCCAGCGGATGTACTCCCAGCTGCCGCTCTGGTCGCCGGACCACTGGACGCCGCAGCGCTGGGCGCCCGACCAGCTCTCGGGGGCCCAGGTGAACCCGCGGGCGTCGCTGTTGTCCTCGATCCCCTTGTAGGCGTCCTTGCAGCCGTCGAGGGCCTTCTTGTAGCCGTCGCCGACCCAGGCGACGTCGAGCTTGGCGACGCGCTGGCCCGCCTTGACCTGGTCGGCGATCTGGTCGATGCCGTCCTCGGTCCACAGGCCGAGCTGCATGTCGCGGTCCTGGAGGCCCTTCGCGGTCTCGGCGAGGTCTTCGTAGCCGCAGCCGTAGCCGTCGTTGACGAGCATCCAGCCGCCCGGCATGTCGTGCTTCAGGTACTCGTCGGCGACCTTCAGGGAGTCGAGCGTGTGCCGTTCGCCCTGGTTGGCGTTGTGGAGATAGCAGTCGGCGTCGCCGATCTCCATCCCGTAGACGGGCGGCAGGAACGGCTTCCCGGTGAGCTTCGTGTACTGCCCGATGACGTCCTTGGCCGCGTCGCCGCCCTCTCCGGCGAAGTAGTAGGCGTCGAAGCGCTGTTCCTTGGCGGTGGCGGTCACCGGCTCCGCGAAGTCGTAGGTGCCCGGGGCGTAGGTGTTCCGGAAGACTCCGTAGCCCTGTGAGGACAGGTAGAACGGCACGGAGTTGGGGTGGCCGCCGTCGTCCCAGTTGTAGTCGACGCTGACCTCGACCTTCTTGCCGCGGTGCGAGGTGTTGCCGCGCCCGTTCTGCATCCCGGCGCCGTAGAACTGCTCGTCGGCGCCGCGGGCGAGGCTCTGCGTGGTGGCGTCCTTGGTCCAGGAGAGCCCCTTGGACTCGGCCCAGATCTGACGGCCGTCGGCGCGGTGGAGGGCGAACCGGAGCGGGGACTTATAGGCCCGCAGGGTCACTTCGGAGGTGCTGAGTTCGTAACGGTCGCCCTTGTCGGCCCACTTGGTGCGGGGCGGGTCGCCCTGGGGCAGGACGATGTCCTTGCCGACGGGGTCGGTGAAGTCGCCCTGGGGAGCGAGTTCCAGCCGGAACGTCTCCTTCGACACGAAGCTGACGCGGGCCTGCGCCTTGCCGGCGGTGAGGCGGTAGACGGAGCCGTCGGCGGCGAAGTCCGTGACGTCCCCGACGGTGGTCGCGGGATCGTCCGCGGCCTGCGCGGCACCGCCGCCGGGTCCGGCGAAGGCCGCGAGAAGGCCGAGCAGGGCGGCGGCGAGCGCCGCCCGTCTGAAGCGAGTCGGTGATCTCATGGCCGGAGGTCTAGCGCCTGGGCGGGCGCCGGGGCCATGGACTTTGATGGGCCGCTCCTGGATTTCCGGAGCGGCCCATACGGTGAACCGGTGGTTAGAGGGCCACGCCCAGCAGCGCGTCGACGGCACGCGACACGACGCCGGGGGCGCCCTCGTCCGTACCGCCGTCGGCGTCCTGGCGGGCGGCCCAGCGGTCGACGGCGGCGAGCGCCGTCGGGGCGTCCAGGTCGTTGGCCAGGGCGTCGCGGATCTCCTCGACGAGTTCCTCGGCGCCGGGCCCGTCGGGACGGGACACGGCGGCGCGCCAGCGCCCGAGCCGCTCGACGGCCTCCCGCAGCACGTCGTCGGTCCACTCCCAGTCCGCGCGGTAGTGGTGCGCGAGGAGGGCGAGGCGGATGGCGGCGGGGTCGACGCCGTCGCGCCGCAGCTTGGACACGAAGACGAGGTTGCCCTTGGACTTGGACATCTTCGCGCCGTCCAGGGCGACCATGCCGGCGTGCACGTACGCCTTGGCGAAGGGGTGCTCGCCGGTCAGGACCTGCGCGTGGGAGGCGCCCATCTCGTGGTGCGGGAAGGCGAGGTCGGACCCGCCACCCTGTACGTCGAAGCCCATGCCCAGGTGGTCGAGGGCGATGGCGACACACTCGATGTGCCAGCCGGGGCGGCCGCGGCCGAGGGAGGCTCCGTCCCAGCTCGGCTCGCCCTCGCGGGCGGCCATCCAGAGCATCGGGTCGAGCGGGTCCTTCTTGCCGGGGCGCTCCGGGTCGCCGCCGCGCTCGGCGGAGAGCAGCTTCATCGCGGCGCGGTCGAGCCCGGACACCTCCCCGAAGTGGGCGTCGGACTCCACGGAGAAGTAGATGTCGCCCTCGAGCTCATAGGCGGCGCCCATGTCACGGAGGCGTTCGACGAGCGGCACGATGCCGGGTATCGACTCGACGGCCCCGATGTAGTGCTTCGGCGGCAGGAGCCGCAGCGCGGTCATGTCCTCGCGGAACAGCGCGGTCTCGCCCTCGGCGAGCTCGACCCAGTCCTTGCCGTCGCGGTTCGCGCGTTCGAGGAGCGGGTCGTCCACGTCGGTCACGTTCTGGACGTAATGAACCTGCCGCTTGGTGTCGAGCCACACGCGCTGCACGAGGTCGAACGCGTTGTAGGTCGCCGCGTGACCCATGTGGGTCGCGTCGTACGGAGTGATGCCGCAGACGTAGATACGGGCGACGGGACCGGGGTCAAGGGTGACGAGACCACCGGTCGCGGTGTCGTGGATCTGGAGGTCGCGGCCCTTGCCGGGAAGGGCGGGGACCTCAGAAGCGGGCCAGGCATGCATGCCCTGAGCCTAACCGGACGGGGCGTCCGTATACGAGCGGGGATCAAGGTTTATCTGGCGGACCGGGTGCCCGGCTAGACCGGGGGCCAGGGGATCGGGGGCCAGTCGCCGCCGGGCGCGGGGTGCACGCCGGAGGACAGCAGTGCGGCGACCCTCGCCCGGAACGCGTCCACCTCCGCCCCCGTGATCAGCTTGCCCAGCCTCTCGGCGAGCGGCTCCGCGTCCCGCAGGGACTCAAGGACACCCACCGCCTCAGCGGTGAGCCGCTCCCCCGCCCACCCCCACAACAGCGTCCGCAGCTTGTCCTCGGTGTTGAACGTGACCCCGTGGTCGATCCCGTACAACCGCTCCCCGGCCCCGACCAGCAGATGCCCACCCTTGCGATCCGCGTTGTTGATCACCGCGTCGAGGACGGCGAGCCGCCGAAGCCGCGCATCGTCCGCGTGGACGAGCAGCGCCGTACGCCCCTCCCCCACCTCGGCGAAGCCGACCGCCTTCCAGCCCTCACCCGGCTCATCGCCCTCCACGAGCGCCAGCAGCCCCGCGTCCGCGTCATCGGAAGAGCCCTCGATCCACAGCTGGACCATGCCCTCACCGTGCGGCCCGTCCCGCAGCACGGTCGGCGGCACAAGCCCCCACCCCATCGCCTCGGAGACCTCGTACGCCGCCAGCTCCCGCTGCGCCAGCGTCCCGTCGGGAAAGTCCCACAGCGGCCGCTCCCCGGCCACGGGCTTGTAGACGCAGGCCGCCGACTCACCCTCGTACGAAACAGTGCAGTAGAGCACCGCGTTCGAGGCCTCACGGATCCGCCCGCGCACGGTCAGCTCGCCCTCGGCGAGCAGGGTCAGCGGATCCGGCGGCGCCGCGCTCACGCGCCCCGCCGATATCCGTTCTGGCGCGGGCATACGTGTCCTTCCGGGTCGAGCGGCAGGCTGCACAGCGGGCATGGCGGGCGCCCCGCGTTCACGACGTCCAGGGCGCGCTTGGCGAAGGCACGGGCCTGCGTGCCGGTGAGCCGGACCCGCAGCATCGGCGGACCGTTCTCCTCGTCCTGCAGAAGCCTTTCCTCGGCCTCCGCGAGATCCTCGTCGGAGTCGGCGTCCAGCTCGACCAGGGCCTGCGCCTCGACGATCATCCGCTCCTCGTCGCCGTCCCAGGCGAGCGCCATGGTGCCGACCCGGAACTCCTCCTCGACGGGCGAGTCGAGCGGCGCGCTGTCACTGACCTCGGTGGGGGCGACGGCGGGCACCGGAGCGTTGCCGCCGCTGCGCCGCACGACCTCGTCGAGCAGCTCTTCCATGCGTTCGGCGAGCGCGGCCACCTGGGTCTTCTCCAGGGCGACACTGGTCACCCGGACTCCGGCCGAGGCCTGGAGGAAGAAGGTCCGCCGTCCGGGGAGCCCGACCGTTCCGGCGACGAAGCGCTCCGGCGGGTCGTAGAGGAACACCTGACGCGACACGTCCTGTCTCCATTGGATTCGACTGCGATTGATCACTTGCGGTGGTACGGCTGATCACTTGCGCTGGCGCGGCGTGACCACTGCACCCTACTGCGGCCGACGATCACGGTGCTCCCGCGTCGCCACCCACCGCCGCGTCGTCCCCGGCCGGCTCCTCGCGCGGCGCCAGCGACCCGAAGTCGCCGGTGTCACCCAGACGTACGAGGAAGGGGCGCAGCCGTGTGTACCGGATGGCCGTGACGGAACAGGGCTCTACGGAGATGCGCTGGAAGAGGTCGAGATGGAGCCCGATGGCGTCGGCGACAAGGGACTTGATGATGTCGCCGTGGGAGCACATCAGGTAGACGGCATCCGCGCCGTGGTCGCGCTCCACGCGCGCGTTCCACTCGCGTACCGCCTCCGCGGCCCGGGTCTGCATGGCCCGCATGGACTCGCCGCCGGGGAAGGCGGCCGCCGACGGGTGCTGCTGGACGACCTGCATCAGCGGTTCGTCGGACAGTTCGGCGAGCTTGCGCCCCGACCAGTCTCCGTAGTGGCACTCCCCGATGCGGTCGTCGGTGTGCGGCCGCAGCTCCGGGCGGGCCGCGAGGAGCGGCGCGAGGGTCTCCTGGCAGCGCTGCAGCGGGCTCGTGACGACTTCGGCGAGCGGCAGCTGTGCGAGGCGCCCGGGGAGCGCGGCGGCCTGTGCGGCGCCGCGCTCGTCCAGGGCCACGCCGGGGGTCCACCCGGCGAGCAGGCCCGCGGTGTTGGCGGTGGATCGTCCGTGCCGGACGAGGATCAGCGTGGGCATGCGGGCCAGCCTAAGCCGCCGACGGGGTGCGCCCCGAGCGGAGCTTCGGAAGAATGCGCTCCGTGATCGTGGACTGCGCGATGTACCGGGACGGGCGGCGGACCGAGTGTTCCGCCGACTACTCGGACGCGCTCGACGAGGCGCGGGCGGGCGGTGACGCGTTCGTCTGGGTCGGCCTGTACGAGCCGACGGAGGCGGAGTTCGACGAGGTCAGCGAGGAGTTCGGGCTGCATCCGCTGGCGGTGGAGGACGCGCTGAAGGCACATCAGCGGCCCAAGCTGGAAGTCTTCGACGACTCGCTCTTCATGGTCCTGAAACCGGTCGTGTACGAGCCGGAGAGCGACGCCGTCACCTCCGACGAGATCATGGTCTTCGTCGGCGACTCGTTCGTGGTGACGGTCCGGCACGGGGAGGGCTCGCCCCTCGGTGTCGTACGCCATCGGATGGAGGCCGAGCCCGAGGTGCTCAAGCACGGCCCCACGTCCGTCCTGTACGCGATCGCCGACGCCACGGTGGACCACTACCTGGACGTCGCCGGGGAGCTGCAGACGGACCTGGAGGAGCTGGAGGCGGAGGTCTTCTCTCCGGAGAGCGGCGGTACGCGCAACACGGCGTCCCGGATCTACACGTTCAAGCGCCAGATCGTGGAGTTCCGCCGGGCCACGGGACCGTTGGCGATGCCCATGATGCGCCTCTCCGGAGCGGGCCCCTTCGCGCCGGCCGTGCCCTTCGTGGAGGACACGGCGCGGCCCTTCTTCCGGGACGTGAACGACCATCTGACGCGCGTGAACGACTCGGTGGACAGCCTGGACCGGCTGGTGTCGGACATCCTCTCCGCGCATCTGGCGCAGATGAGCGTGCGGCAGAACGACGACATGCGGAAGATCTCGGCGTGGGCGGCCATGGCCGCGGTCCCGACGATGATCGCGGGGGTCTACGGCATGAACTTCGACCACATGCCCGAGCTGCACTGGTGGTGGGCGTACCCGGCCGTGATCCTCCTGATGGCCGTGCTGGAGATCTGCCTCTACCGGATGTTCAAGAGCCGCGGCTGGCTGTAGCGGACGCCCCCGGCTAGGCGAACTCGGCCGCGGTGGTGGCGGGCCCGCCGAGCGCGTCGCGCCGCTCGGGCATCTCCAGGGACACCATCCGCCGCCAGCCCACCAGACGTTCGTACGCGTACACCCCGTGGATGCCCGCGGCGAGCACCGCCGACTTGGCCTTCGGCCAGCCCAGGATGCGCCCCATGTGGTCCATCACGGCGAGGCTGACGTCGCGGTAGACGCGGATCTCGGCGAGCGCGCACTCGCGCAGCGTGCGCTGGATGGCGCGGCCGTGTCCGGCGTACGCGAACCGGAGCAACTCCTCGTGGCAGTAGGCGAGGTGGTTGTCCTCGTCGTTCGAGATCATCCTGACCGCGCGGCCGATGTCGGGGTGGTCGGCGAAGTACTTGCGCAGCAGCTCCATCTGCTCGGAGGCGCGCTGTTCGGTGACCCTGCTGTGGGCGAGGTAGGTGACGATGTCCTGGACGGTGAGCGGCTTGTCGGCCTTGAGCTGCTCGTGGGCGAGGCCGATGCCGTGCCTCTCCAGGAGCATCGTGTAGTCGGTCTCGTGGGGTACCTCGACGGGCTCCAGGCCGCGCTTGCGCATCAGCGCGTTGAAGATCCGTCCGTGCTTGTCCTCGTCGGCGCCGTGCCGGACCACCTTGGGGGCGAGGGCGCGCTCGCTCGCGGGGATGAGCGCCGCGATGCGGCCGTTCTCCCAGCCGCCCTGCGATTCGCCGCTCGCCGCGATGGAACAGAAGAGCCGGAACGACTCGTCGTTGTCGAGGATCTCCTCGAAGACGCTCTTTGCCGAAAGCATCAGTGGCACCTCCATGCCCTCCGCGCGGACCTCCGCAAAGAACGAGTCAAGTGCGATGTACGCCTCCGGGCAACAGGTGTGCGCGACCGCTCCGCCAAACGAAGGACGGGGAAGGCCGCTCGAGGCCGTAACCGGGGGGCCGCACGGGGCGTTGTTCCCCGTGACGGCCGTGGCGGGGAAGACCCCCCGAGCCCCCACCACGGCCGCAGAAAATCTCCCTCTCCGTTACGCCAGTCCGGCGCGCTCCAGTGCCTCCGTGCCCGCGCGCAGGGCCGTGAGCCGCTCCTCCAGCGTGAATCCGGCGGGCGCCAGCGTGAGCGTGGTGACGCCGGCCTCCGCGTAGGCCCGCATCCGCTCGGCGATGCGGTCCACGGAGCCGAGCAGGGTGGTCGAGTCGATCAGCTGCTGCGGAACGGCGGCCGCCGCGCCGTCCTTGTCGCCGGACAGGTACTTGTCCTGGATCTCGGCGGCTTCCTTCTCGTAGCCCATGCGCTGGGCGAGCTGGTTGTAGAAGTTCTGCTTGCGGCTGCCCATGCCGCCCACGTAGAGCGCGGTGTAGGGGCGGAACATGTCGGCGAGGGCGCTGATGTCGTCGCCCACGGCGAGCGGCAGCATCGGGACGACGTCGAAGTCCTCCATCGTCTTGCCCGCCTTCTCGCGTCCGGCACGCAGATGCCGGATCGCGGTCTCCTCCAGGTGCTCGGCGGCGGGGAAGATCAGCAGGGCGCCGTCGGCGATCTCGCCGGTCTGCTGAAGGTTCTTGGGGCCGATCGCGGCGATGTAGAGCGGGATGTGCTCGCGCTGCGGGTGCACGGTGAGCTTGATGGGCTTGCCGGGGCCGTCGGGCAGCGGGAGCGTCCAGTGCTCGCCCTCGTAGGAGAGGCGCTCGCGCGACATCGCCTTGCGGACGATCTCGACGTACTCGCGGGTGCGGGCGAGCGGCTTGTCGAACTTCATGCCGTACCAGCCCTCGGAGACCTGCGGTCCCGAGACGCCGAGGCCGAGGCGGAAGCGGCCGCCGGAGAGCGAGTCGAGGGTGGCGGCGGTCATCGCGGTCATCGCGGGCTGCCGGGCCGGGATCTGGAAGATCGCGGAGCCGATGTCGATGCGTTCGGTCTGCGCGGCCACCCAGGAGAGCACCGTCGCGGCGTCCGAGCCGTAGGCCTCGGCGGCCCAGCAGACCGCGTAGCCGAGCTTGTCGGCCTCCTTGGCGACGGCGAGATTGTCCGCGTCCATCCCGGCGCCCCAGTAGCCGAGGTTGATCCCGAGCTGCATGGCCGAATCCCCTTACTGAGCAGTAACGTCCCTGTGCCGGGGACTGTAGCGCGTGGCGGTGGGAGCCGTCAGGGGTGGCGGGTTCCCGTGCGGACGGGTGGCGAGTTCCCGTGCGGACGGGTGGCGGAGTTGTCCACAGGTGCCGGTTTGCCCACAGGCCCGCCCGCCACAGGGGCACGGCCAGTAACCTCAGCGCCCATGGAGCAGAGGCATCTCGGCCGTACCGGCCTTCGCGTGTCCCGGATCGGACTCGGCACGCTCACGTGGGGGCACACCGACGAGAGCGATGCCGCCGAGCTGTTGAAGGTGTTCTGGGAGGCCGGCGGCAGCCTCGTCGACACGGCGGACGTGTACGGCGACGGGGAGGCCGAGTATCTGCTCGGCCGGCTCATAGAACGGCTCGTGCCGCGCCGCGATCTGGTCATCGCGACCAAGGCGGGCAGCGTCCCCGATCCGGAGCGGCGCTTCGACGGCTCGCGGGGCCATCTGCTCGCCGCGCTCGACGCGTCGCTCGCCCGCCTCGGCACGGACCACGTAGACCTGTGGCAGGTGCACGCCTTCGATCCCGCCACGCCCCTGGACGAGACGCTGCAGGCCCTGGACATCGCCGTCAGCAGCGGCCGCGCGCGCTATGCGGGTATCTCGAACTTCTCCGGCTGGCAACTGGCCAAGGCGGCCACCTGGCAGCTCGCGCTCCCGGGAACGCGCACCCGCCTCGCCAGTACGCAGATGGAGTACTCCCTGCTGCAGCGCGGCGTGGAACGCGAGGTGCTGCCCGCGGCGCTCGACCTGGGCGTGGGCCTGCTGCCGTCCTCTCCGCTGGGGCGCGGCGTACTCACGGGCAAGTACCGCCACTCCACCCCCGCCGACTCGCGCGGCGGCTCCGAGCATCTCGCCCCGTTCGTCGCGCCCTATCTCGACGACGCCGCGAGCCGCATCGTCGACGCGGTCGCCACGGCTGCGGACGGCCTCGCGGCGACACCGCTCCAGGTCGCCCTCGCCTGGGTGCGGGACCGCCCCGGAGTGACCGCGCCGATCGTCGGCGCGCGCAACGCGCAGCAGCTCACGGCGGCATTGTCAGTGGAGACCCTTAGTCTTCCTGACGAGATCTGCCAGGCGCTCGACGATGTGTCGGCGCCCGTGCACCGCTACCCGGACCAGGACTGGAGCACGCTGTGAGTACGGAGCCGGAGGCCACTGCCGCGGAGAAGGCGGAGACCGCTGCCGCGGAGGAGACCGGTGCACAGGCACCGGAGCCCGCAGGCACGGCCGACACCACCCCCGCCACGGACGGTTCCGACGCAACGACCGGGGCGGACACCACCCCCGAGAGCACCGATCCCAAGCCCCCGGTCACAGCCACCGCATCGGTCGAGGCTGCCGCAGCGGGGGCCGCCGACGGGGAAGCGGGCTGCACGGGAGCGGAAGCGGAAGCCGCCGACGCGGGCGGCAGGGAAGCGGGTGACGCCGACGCAGCGGAAGCGACCGGCGCGGGCGCCACCGGCGCGGGCGCCACAGACGCGGGCGACGCGGAAGCGGGTGGCGCCGCAGCGGAAGCCACCGGCGCGGGCAACGCCGAAGCGGAGGCCACCGGCACAGGTGCCGCCGGAGGGAAAGCCGCCGACGCAAAGGCCACAGACGCGAGCGACACGGAAGCGGGTGGCGGCGCCGAAGCAGCGGAAGCCAGCGACGCGGGCAACGCCGAAGCGGAAGCCACCAGCGCGGGTGCCCCGGAAACGAGCGCCGCCGTCGCAGACGCCACCGACGCAGGCGGCGCCGAAGCGGAGGCCACCGACGCAGGCGACGCCAGAGGGGAAGCCACCGGCGCCGAAGGCAAGGAGCTCTCCGAGGTCGAGGCCGAGATTGTTGCCCAGCGGGAGTTGCGGGAGCGGATCGAGGAGCGGAAGGCCGCCAAGCAGGGGCCGGTCGACGCGGGGGCGAAGCTCAGCGGCAAGGCCGCCGATCTGCTGGCCGCCGTCCGCGCGGTGGAGAGCGGCGAGCAGCCGGTGGCCAGCGCCTTCCGCGAGCCGGAGCCCGCGCCGCGCAAGGCCCCGGCAGCCGAGCCCGTGCGGCGCCCCCAGCCCGCGCCGGCGCCTTCGGGACCCGGCGCGGAGACCGTCGATGCGGTCCGTTCGGTGCTCGCCGACGGAGGCGCGCCCGCCGCCCTCGCCGAGCGCACGGCGGCGGTCCTCGGCGAGGGCGCGGACAGCCAACTGCGGGACGACCCCTGGCAGTTGCTCCGGGTCGGCGGGGTGCGCACCGAGCAGGCCGACGGTTTCGCGCGGGCGCTGCTCGGCGCGGAGTGCCGGCCGGACGACGAGCGCAGGGGCCGCGCGATCACCGTATGGCTCCTGGAGCAGGCGGCCGTCGCCGGGCACACGGCGCTGGACGCGGCGGCGCTCACCGCCGCGCTCGGGCAGCGGGCCGTGCCGGACCCGGACGCGGCCGTGCAGGACGCCATCGCGGAGGGCGACATCCTGGTCTTCCAGGACGCGATCGAGACGCCGGGCGCACCCGCCCCCGCGCCGGCGGACGGCGACGAGGAGGGCGAGGAGACCGAGCGCCCGGTGCGGGTCCTGGTGGGCCTCGAGCGGTACGCACTGGCGGAGGAGAGCCTCGCCGACGGCCTCGCCCGGCTGATCAACTCCCTTCCGAAGGAAGACGGTTCGGGCCCGCAGGCCGCCGACTGGGAGTCCGCCGCGGGCGAGGCGTCCGGTTCCGCCGCCGAGCTGATCCGCGCGGCGGCCGGTCACGGGCTCGTCCTGCACACCGGCGGCGAGACGGCACGCGCCGAGCCCGCCGCCCTGGCCGCCGCCGCGGCGGCGCTCGGCCTGCGGGTCTGCGCCGCCACCCACAGCGCGGCGGGGCGGCGGCGCCTGGCCGGGCTGATCGACTCCGACGAGGCGGCCGCCGTGACCGTGGCGGGGCTGCTCTCCGGGACGGAGGGCCCCGGCAGGGACCGGGACGGCGCGCTCGCCCTGGACCTCCTGGTGGTCCTCGACGCGCCCCAACTGGACGTGGAGACCGCCGCGATGCTGGTGGAGTCCCTGCCGGACGGCGCCCGCCTGGTACTCGGCGGCGACCCCGGCGTGCTGTGGTCGGCAGGGCCCGGACGGGTCTTCGCGGACCTCGCAGCGGCGCGCTGCTGCCCGCAGATCGTCTCCCGGACGCCCGATCCGGGGCCCATCGGGGAGCTGGTCTCCGGGATCGGCATCGGCGAGCTGAACCAGGTCGAGGCGCCGGGCAAGGAAGTCGTGATCGTCCCCGTGCGGGACGCGGGCGAGGCCGTGCACCGCACGGTGCAGCTCGTGGCGGACTCGGTGCCGAGGGCGATCGGGGTGCCCCCGCAGGACACCCAGGTGATCACTCCGGGGCACGGCGGCGCGGCGGGCACGCGCGCGCTGAACGCCGCCCTGAAGGAGCGGCTGAACCCCGGCCCCGGCCGGTTCGGCGGCTTCGACCCCGGAGACCGCGTGGCCCACGTCCCCGCGCCGGGGCGGACGGCTCCGGGCCGGGTGGTCCGGGCCGACGCGGAGGGGCTGCACCTGGAGTGTGACGGCACCCCCGTCGTCGTACCGAAGGAGAAGGTAGAGCAGACGGTGCGGCACGCCTGGGCGCTCACCGCGCACCAGGCGGTGGGCCTGACCTGGCCCGCGGTGGTCGTGGTGCTGCCGGGCGACGCGACGGCCGCGCTGACCAGGTCCTGGGTCTACACCGCGTTCAGCCGCGCGGAGCGCCACCTGTCGGTGGTCCAGGGCGCAGAGCAGGCCCTCCCCCGCGCGGTGGCGGAAGTCCTCCCGAAGGAGCGCACGACCCGCCTGCAGACCCTGCTGCGCCCGCAGGTCCCGACGACACCGTGAGCAGCCGGGGCCGGGCAACCCCGCTCGGCCCCCGCACTCCCGCCCGACGGTCAGCGGCCCGACGGTCAGCCGTCAGCCGTCGACAGTCAGCGGTCAGCCGTCGTCAGCGATCCGCGTCCAACGGGCTGCGGTCGTCGTCCACGTCCACGACGTCGACCACATCCACCTCGTCGGTCTCGTCGGTCTCGTCGATCTCCTCGACCTCGTCGAGTTCGTCCGCCGCCTGCCTGCCCAGTGCCGTCGCCGCGGTGATCTCGGTGTCGAGGCTGTCGTCGTCATCCAGTTCGTCGTCGAAGACCGTGCTGACGTCGAAGCGGCAGACGATCCGGTGCGCGTCCGCCTGGTCGAAGGGCTGCTCCAGCCACTCGCCGGGCTCCGCGGGCTCGTCCAGCGCGGTCACCCAGAGCGTGGAGTCGCCTTCCTCCAGGCCGAACTCCTTGTGCCGGGTGGCGATTTCGTCCGGTTCGAACTCGCCGAACAGCACGCCGAGCGCGGCGTGCGCGCTGCTGCCCGCCGCCGCGGCTGCCGGGCTCTCGCCGGCCGCCTGGTCCGCGTCGAGGTCCGCGACCCGCTGGGCCTGGGCGAGCAGTCGATGCGGTTCCGCGACGGTGTAGTCCCTGCGGATCAGCACGCTGAGCGCGTTCGGCTCCTCGGGACCCTCGTAGGGCGGCACCTCGCCGTCCGCGCCGGGGATCTCGAAGGGCGTGACCTCGTCGTAGCCGTCGTACAGCAGCTCGTCATAGGTCTCGGCCGCCGCGGCCAGCTCGTTGAACGCCTCGTAGACGGCCGGGTCGTCCTCCCCCGACCTGCGTTCGACCGCGGCAAGGTGGCGGTCGAGCGCGGTCTTGACCGCCTCGGCGGCGGCACGTACCTCGGCAGCGGTGGGCTGCGCAGCATCAGACATAGTGCAGACGCTATCCGTACCGGGCGTGTACTTGCACAATAGATGCGATGCCGGAATACGAATTTGTCGACGTGTATGTGCCGCGCGGGGTCACCCGCAAGGAAACCACGCGGCTGCTGACAGACCACGCGGAGTACGGACACTGGGAGTTGGACCGCCTGAGCCTGCGCTCGGACGGCAGCCGCAAGGTGCGGCTGAAGCGGCGGATCATCCGCCAGCTCCGGGCCACCTGGTGAGCCGGGAGTGAGCCGAGAGTGACCTGATACGGACTGAACGGAGCGGGCCCCGCCGAGGCGGGGCCCGCTCCGTTCAGTGCCGCCGTCCCGCGGCGGCCCGAGCGCTCAGCCCGAGGCCCGCGCCCTGCGGTACAGCACCGTGCCCGCGAGCAGCATGCCCGCGCCGACCGGCAGCGCGACCCCCACCGGTAGCGAGCCGCCGGTCTGGGCGAGCTGGTCCGAGCCCTTGGGCGGGGTGACGAGCTGCGTCCCCGGCCCGTTCGGCGCGCCCCGGTCGCCCGGCGGCTGCTCCCCCGGAGTGCTCGGGTGCTCCGGATTGCCCGGCTGCTGGGGCTGCCCCGGCTCCCCGGGGTGCTCCGGCTTGCCCGGCGGCTCCGTCGGCGGCTGCTCGCCGCCCGGCGGGGGCGCCTCGCCCGAGTCGTTGGCGCAGTCGTTTCCGGTGGCCGCGTTGCCGAGACCGCCGATGGTGACGCTGTTGCCGCAGACGTTCACGGGCACGTCGACCGGCACCTGGACGCTGTTGCCGGAGGCGACGCCCGGCGAGTCACTGGTGTGCCCGTCGGCCTGCGCGCCGCCGCCCGAGGGCTTCGTACCGCTGTCGCCCCCGCCGTCGGAGGTGTTGGCGCAGTCGTTGCCCGCGGCCGGATTGAGTACGCCGATGGCATTGACGCTGTTGCCGCAGACGTTGACCGGAACGTCCACGGGAAGCTGGACGGAATTGCCGGAGAGCACGCCCGGCGAGTCCGAACTGCTTCCGGCGGCGCCCGAGTCGGCTTGCGCGTAGCCACCGCTGATGGCGAGCACGCCGGTCGCGGCCGCCACGGTGATCAGGCCTTTCCTCGTGACCTGTCGCATTGGTTCCACCTGCCTTATGACCTTCTGGAATGCGCACGCGCCCATGGGCAGGGTGCGCGGAATGCCCGAAGGCCCCGGAGCGCATGGCGCGTACTCCGGGGCCTTCGGACTCAGACCCTCATGGGGTGAGGCACAACAACGTCACTTGTTGATGCAGGTGTTGCCGAAGGTGGGGTTGAGCAGCCCGATCACGGAGACCGTGTTCCCGCACACGTTCACGGGAACGTGAATCGGCGCCTGCACGACATTGCCCGAAAGCACACCGGGAGACTTCACGGCGGCACCCTGGGCACCGGAGTCGGCGACGGCCATGCCCGCACCCGCGAGCACCAGACCACCAGTGGCAGCCGCAGCAGCGACGACCTTCTTGATCATTATTCCTCCTTGTTGGCAATGCGATCCCAGCCGCGGACCGCACCACCTGTAACGAGGAGGAAGTAATCGGGCTACGAGCTTATGGTCTCATTCACTCTTTTCAGTCAAGTGCGTACGCGCTGACGATTACCGATGCCTCGATTCAGCGCGCATCGCGGTCGTTGACGGTCATTCGGGGGCGTACGGACCGGCGTTCAGGACGCGTCGATGAACCGGTCGAGCACGCGCACGCCGAACTTCAGGCCGTCCACGGGCACCCGCTCGTCGACGCCGTGGAACATTCCGGCGAAGTCCAGCTCCGGCGGCAGCTTCAGCGGGGCGAAGCCGAAGCCGCGGATGCCGAGGTCGTCGAAGGACTTGGCGTCGGTGCCCGCGGAGAGCATGTACGGGACGGCGCGGGCGATCGGGTCCTCGGCCTGGAGCGCGGTCTGCATGGCGTCGACGAGCGCGCCGTCGAAGGTGGTCTCCAGGGCCTTGTCCGCGTGTACGTCCTCGCGCTTCACGTTCGGGCCGAGGATCCGGTCCAGGTCGGCGAGGAACTCCTCCTCGTAGCCCGGCAGGAAGCGGCCGTCGACGTGCGCCGTCGCCTGCCCCGGAATGACGTTGACCTTGTAGCCGGCGCCCAGCTGGGTCGGGTTGGCGGTGTTCTGCAGCGAGGCGCCGATGAGCTTGGCGATGCCGCCGAGCTTGGCGAGGGTCTCGTCCATGTTCTCGGGGTCGAGCTCGGTGCCGAGCGCGTCCCCCAGCTCGTCCAGGAAGTGCCGCAGCGTCTTGGTGACCCGCACCGGGAACTTGTGCCGCCCCAACCGGCCGACGGCCTCGGACAGTTCGGTGATGGCGTTGTCCTTGTGGATCATCGAACCGTGACCGGCGGTGCCGTCCACGGTCAGCTTCATCCAGTGCATGCCCTTCTGCGCCGTCTCGATCAGATAGAGCCGCAGCTGCTCGTTCACCTGGAAGGAGAAGCCACCGACCTCACTGATGGCCTCGGTGACGCCGTCGAAGAGGTCCCGGTGGTTGTCGACGAGGTACCGGGCGCCGTACGTGCCGCCCGCCTCCTCGTCGGCCATGAAGGACAGCACGATGTCGCGCGGGGGCTTTCGGCCGGACCGCATCCGGTCGCGCACCACCGCGAGGGTCATCGCGTCCATGTCCTTCATGTCGACGGCGCCGCGGCCCCAGACGCACCCGTCGGCGATCTCTCCGGAGAAGGGGTGGTGCGTCCAGTCCTGGGCATTCGCCGGTACGACGTCCGTGTGGCCGTGGATGAGCAGCGCGGGCCGGGAGCGGTCCTCGCCCTCGATGCGCGCCACCGTAGAGGCCCGGCCGGGGTGCGACTCGAAGATCTGCGGTTCGAGGCCCACCTCGGCGAGCTTCTCCGCGACGTACTCGGCGGCCTTGCGCTCGCCCGGCCCCGAGTGGTCGCCGTAGTTGCTCGTGTCGATGCGGATGAGATCGCGGCAGAGATCGACGACCTCGTCCTCGCCGGTGACGCGCTGCGACCGGTCCGCCTCGCCCGCCCTGTCGGCCCTGCTCGACTCGCTCACGCTGTTCCTCCCGCTGTCGCTCCTGGTGGTCCCCCTCATCCTCCCGCGCCCACCCCTCGACGCCCAAGGCCGGGCGCCCGCCGTCATACGCCGTTCACGCGCGTGACCTGTGTGATCAGAGGGCCCCGAATGTTTGGTACTGTTTTCCACGTCGCCGCGGGAAACCGCGAAAGACACCCGGTCCGGGTGGCGGAATGGCAGACGCGCTAGCTTGAGGTGCTAGTGCCCTTTATCGGGCGTGGGGGTTCAAGTCCCCCCTCGGACACAGAGCAGGACAGAGAGCCGGCCAGGAGAGATCCTGGCCGGCTCTCTTCGTCATGCCCGCGGGCCCGCCGTCATCATGAGCGCGCTGGGGCGGACTGTGGCGCGTGCCACAGGACGCACGTTCTGGCCGGGCACCGGCTCCAGGCGCCAGGAACCCGCCATGGTCGCGATCGCCGTGGCCATCTCGGTCATCGCGAAGTGGTCGCCGATGCACTTGTGCTTGCCCGCACCGAAGGGAAGGAACGCGCCTTCCTGCAAGGCGGCCTGCTGCTTCTCGTCCAGCCAGCGGTCGGGGTCGAAGCGCAGCGGGTCCGGGAAGTACTCCGGGTCGCGGTGCAGCGCGTGCTGGCAGTACGCCAGTTCGGTGCCCGGCGGGATCTCGTACTCGCCCAGCTTGATCGTGTCCAGGGTGCGGCGGGTAACCAGCCAGCCGGTGTGGTGCAGGCGCGTCGCCTCGGTGATGACGTTGCGCAGATAACGGAGCTTGGGGATGTCGTCGAAGGTGACGGGACGGCCGCCGAGCACTTCGTCCAGTTCGGCCTGGAGGCGCCGCTCGACCTCGGGGTTGCGGGCGAGTTCGTACAGAATCCAGGAGAGGACGGACGCCGTGGTCTCGGTGCCGGCGACGGCGAGGGTCAGCACCTCGGAGCAGATCTGATGCCCGGTCATCGGCTGACCGGTCTCCTCGTCCTCGGCGCGCAGCAGCATGGAGAGCATGTCGCCGGTGTCGTGGCCGGACGCCCGCAGTTCGTCGACCGCGTTCCCGATGATGGCGCGCACGGCGGCCCGCGAGGCGTTGAAGCGCCGGTTGGCGGGCAGCGGCAGCTTCTCCACCCAGTCGGGGAGCATGACGCGCGCGCCGACGCCGTTCATGACCACCGAGAGGTCGCGGCGCAGCCGCAGGAACGCCTGGTCGTCGAGGCTGGAGGCGAAGACCGTGGCGGCGAGCATGTCGAGGGACAGCTTGACCATCGCCTCGCGCACGTCGAGGACCTGACCCGGCTTCCAGTCGGCGATCGTCCCGGTCACCTGGTCGCGCATCAGGTCGACGTACCGGGCGATCTCCTGGTGCCGGAAGGCGGGTTGGAGCTGGCGCCGCTTGCGGACGTGGTCCGCTCCCGCCGCGGTCACCACACTGTCACCGCCGAGGACCTGGCCCATCTTCTCGAAGAAGCGCCCCTTGTCCAGGCCGGGCGCCAGGTCCACCAGCATCTTGCGGATCAGCGCCGGTTCGTTGACGACGATGGTCGGCTGCTGCGGCTGGAGGTGGATCCGGACCAGCGGCCCGTGGGCACGCAGGGACGCGACGAAGGCGAGGTTGTCACGCAGGAGGGGGATCGCGTGGCCCAGCAGCGGGAGGGATCCCGCTGCGGTGGGTATGTGGGGCGGCGCTGCGGTGGTCACGGTGGGTCGTGCTCCTTCAGATGATCGGGGTGCGCTATCTCTGCCCATGCCTCACCCCGGCGCAACCTCAGCCACACAGACCACTTCTGACGCTTTGAATGATCTCGGTCACAGAGTAGATCGTTTGCGGCCTGGGCAGTCTGCTAGCGCAGTTGATCGATCAATCGAACATACGCTCGCGTGAGGGGTAGGGGGGCTCCGCGCGCACGCCCTCAGGAGAATGTGAATGCCCCAGGACATCCGTTTCGACCTGCCCTTCACCACCCCCGTCAGCGAGCACCTCGCGTACGCGCGCGAGCGGCACTTGCGCTGGGTAAGGGAGATGGGGCTGGTGCGAAGTCAGGCCGGTTTCGAGGAGTACGTGAGCTGGGACCTGCCCCAGGCCGCGATACGCACGTATCCGCACGCGTCGGCCGACGACATGGTCGTCCTGATGAACTGGTTCTCACTGGCCTTCCTCTTCGACGACCAGTTCGACGCGGCCCAGCCCGACCGCGCCGACCGCGTCGCGGAGGTCGCCCGCGAGCTCATCGTGACCCCCCTGCGGCCCGCCGGCAGCGAGCCGCGGGTCAGCTGCCCGATCACGCTGGCCTGGGCCCAGGTGTGGGCGCAGCTCTCCGACGGCATGTCCCTGGCCTGGCAGACCCGGTTCGCGGCGTCCTGGGGGCGGTTCCTGGTCGCGCACACCGAGGAGGTCGACCTGGCGGCGCAGGGCGCCGCCATCGGGCTAGAGGAGTACACCGACTTCCGGCGGCGCACCGTGGGCATCCACCACAGCATCGACGCGGGCGAGCGCAGCCGGCGCTTCGAGGTGCCCGCCCAGGTGCAGGCGCATCCGGTGATGATCGGGCTGCGGGATGCCGCCGCGGACACCATCGGGTTCATGAACGACATCCACTCCTTCGAGCGCGAGAAGCGCCGAGGGGACGGCCACAACCTCATCGTCGTGCTGCGCGCCGAGCAAGGCTGCGACTGGGAGGAGGCCGTCGACGAGGCCATCCGGATGACCGAGGAGCGGCTGAAGGACTATCTGGCGTACGAGGACGAAGTGCCCGCCATGTGCGACGAGCTGGAGCTCTCGGCGGACGACCGCGACCAGGTGCGGATGGGCGTCGAGGCCGCGCGGCACTGGATCAACGGCAACTACGAGTGGGCGCTGGTCACCGGGCGGTACGCGGCGGTCAAGGACAGCCCCGCGGCCGCCGCCGAGGAGCAGGGCCGCGGCTCCCTCGACGATCTGCTCGCCGCGGTCTGAGCCGGTGCCGGGGGCCGGGCCGCCGATCGCGGTCCGGCCCCCGCTCGCTCAGACCCCCGCGCCCTGAGCCGGGAACTCGACCGGAAGGCTGTCCAGACGGGCCTCCCACGTGGAGGCGGTCGTCGTCAGCTCCTCGGGCGCGACCGCCAGGTGCAGCCCCGAGAGCCGGTGCAGCAGCACGTCGACCGCCGTCTCGATGATGGCCTGGCCCACGCCCTGTCCCGGGCACTCGTGGGAGCCGCCGCTGAACGCGAGGTGCGCCTGGTTGCCGTGCAGGTCGGACGAGGCGTCGGGCCGGATCTCCGGGTCGAAATTGCCCGCCGCGAGGCCGAGCACGAGCAGATCGCCCGCCTTGACCTGCTGTCCGCCGAGTTCGAGGTCGGCCGTGGCGAACCGCCCCGGACAGACCGCGAGCGGCGGGGTGTTCCACATGACCTCCTCCACCACCGCGGAGATGTTCAGCTGGCCGCTGACCAGTCCCGCCATGTGCGAGGGGTGGGTGAGCACCGACTGCAGGACCCGCGCCAGCAGGTTGCTGGTGGTGGTGTGGGCGGTGATCAGGACGAGTCGCAGATGACCCAGGATCTCGTCGTCGTCCAGTTCGGCCTGGTGACCGAGGAGTCCCGTCGTGAAGTCGGACCCGGGCTCGGCGCGCTTGCGGGCGGCGAGCGCGTCCAGGATCTCCATGATGCGGTCGTTGTGCGCGAGGGCGTCCTCACCGCCCTTGATGACCTGGGCACAGGAGACGGCGAGCTGCCTGCCCTCGCGCACGGGAAGCCCGAAGAGCCGGGTCAGGACGAGCATCGGAAGGTACTCGGCGTACTGCGCCACGAGATCGGCGCGGCCCTCGTGGGCGAACGCGTCGATCTGCTTGTTGGCGAAGTGCGTGACGTGCCGCTTGATCCCGCGGTCCGCCAGTGCCTGCAGATTGTCCGTGACCGCGCCGCGCAGCCGCCGGTGCGGTTCGCCCTCCTGGGAGACGCAGTCGGGTCGCCAGCCGACCATCTGCATCAGGGGAGACGTGTTCTCGACGCGGCCCTCCTTCCAGTCCCGCCAGATGCGCGAGTCGCGGGTGAACTGGCGCGGGTTCTCCAGGACGCGCCGGTTCTCCCGGTAGCCGAGCACCAGCCAGGCCGGGACGTCGCCCTCCAGCAGGACCGGGGCCACCGAGCCGTACTGCTTGCGCAGGCGTTCGTAGATGCCCTGCTGGTCCTTGGCCGCGTCCTCGCCGTAGAGCCGGGCGATTCCGGCGGCCCCGCCGTGCGCGACCGGGCAGCCTCCGGAGGCCGGTGTCGGAGCGTTCATCGGACCTCCAGAGCGGCAGTGGATCGTTCCTTGAGATGCCGGATCAGGGCGATGAGGACGTCGCGGCTGGAGCCGCGGTCCCGCGCGTCGCAGGCGACGATCGGGGTGTGCTCGGAGATGTCCAGGGCGTCGCGTATCTCCTCGATCGGGTGCTCCTGCGAGTCCGGGAAGACGTTCAGGGCGATGACGAACGGCACGCCCTGCCGTTCCATCTCCTCGATCGCCCGGAAGCTGGAGGCCAGGCGGCGGGTGTCCACCAGGACCACCGCGCCGAGCGCGCCCTTGAACAGGCCGTTCCACAGGAACCAGAAACGCTCCTGGCCCGGCGTGCCGAACAGGTAGAGGACCAGCTGTTCGTTGAGGCCGATCCGCCCGAAGTCCAGGCTGACCGTGGTCTCGGTCTTGTCGGCGACGCCGATGAGGTGGTCGACGTCGATGCTCGCCTGGGTCAGGGTCTCCTCGGTGGTGAGCGGCTTGATGTCGCTCACGGAGCGGACCATGGTGGTCTTGCCGGTGCCGAAGCCCCCGGCGATCATCACCTTGACCGAGCGGCTCTCGGCGGGCAGTACGCCCGCTGCCGTCGGCTGGTCCGGACGGTCAAAGCCTTTGAAGTCCACTGAGTACCTCCTCAAGGAGCGCGAGGTCCGCCCCATGGCCGGGTGTGGATGCCGGGATGGGGTCACGGGCGTCCACCTGGCCTGCTTCCAGCAGATCGGCCACGAGCACCGCGAGAATGTTGAACGGCAGTCCGAGATGGGCGCCCAACTCGGCCACCGACAGCGGGTCGCGGCACCAGCGCACGATCTCCTCGTGCTCGTGCTGCATTCCGGGTGCGGGGGCGGAGCGGGAGACGATGAGGGTCGCCACGTCGAGGCCGGCGGCCGGCCCGCCAGGACCACTGCGACCGCCGGTGAGCACGTAGTAGCGCTCAAGACCGGACGGTTCCGTGGGCCGTGGGGGGCCGGACCGGTGGGGGCCGCTCATCCAGGCTGCTCCTCCTGGCGCGGCGTGGTGCCGAGGAGTTCACCCATCCTGCGGGACAGATCCCTCATCTGGTGCCCGAGCAGCCCCTGGTCGAGCCCTTCCTTCGCGAGGACTCCGAGGTACGTCTCCACTCCGGCCCGCACCACGAACAGGTGTCCGCCGTCGACCTCGATCATCGCGAGGCGCAACTGGCCGCCGTACTTGGGGAATTGGTCCGCCACCGGCTGCGCGAGCGCCTGCAGTCCGGCGACCACCGCGGCGAACCGGTCGACGTCGTCCGGGTCGTCCGCCCCGTACGACGTGATGGCCTTGCCGTCGCTGGACGCGACCAGGGCGAAGCGGATCTCCTGGATGCTCTCGGTCAGATCGCGGAGCGCCCAGCTCACGTCGGTTTCGTGTTGCGTCATGTGGCTAGTCGCTCTCTTCGGTGCGGGGCTCGTCGGTCTCTCGTCCAGCCGTCGCGAAGGCCGCGAGGCCCGTGAAGGACGCGTCCGGCGGGACTACGGGCTGCGCGGGAGCCGTCGACGGCCGCTCGGCCGCCTTGGGGGCCTCGGCGCGCTTGCTCCTGCGCCGGGGCAGACCGCCCGGCGTGAGGTCGGCGTCCGCCCCGACGGTGGCGTCGGCCACCTCCTCGGCGACCGGCTGCGCGGGGACGGCCACCGGCTCGCTGCGCGGCACGGCGTCCGTGACGGGGGCCGGTGCCTGGGCGGCCGCCGGTCCCGTGACGGACGCGGCCGGGAGCGGGCTGAAGTATTTGTGCGGTACGACGACGACCACCGAGGTGCCGAGCCAGGGCGAGTCGGCGAAGGTGACGCGGATGCCGTACTTGCGGGCGAGGGTGCCGACGACCCGCAGACCCAGGTGGGCGTCCTCGGCGAGGCCGCCGAGTCCGGGGCCCTCCGCGATGCCCTCGAGCGCCTGCAGCGCCTGCTGCTTCTTCTCGTCGGTCAGGCCCTTGCCGGCGTCCTGGATCTCGATGCCGACGCCGTTGGGCACCTCCTTGCCGGACACGACGACCGGCTCGGTGGGCGGCGAGTAGCGGGCCGCGTTGTCCAGGAGGTGGGCGAAGATCAGCGTCAGGTGGTCCACCAGACCGCCGTCCACGCCGAGTTCGGGGAGCTGGCGCAGCTGGACGCGGTCGAAGTCCTTGATGCGCCCGATGCCGCCGCGTACGACACTGAGCAGGCGCTGCGGCTCCTGCCACTGGCGGCCCGGCCGGTCCGTGCCGCCGAGCACGCCGATGCTGGCGGCCAGACAGTCGGCGGGGCCGATCGCCTGGTCGAGTTCCATCAGGCCCTGGGCGACGGCCGGGGTCCTGCCGTGCTCGCCCTGCATCTCGTGCAGCCGGCCGCGGATCTTTCCGGTCAGTACGTGGATCCGGCTGCCGATGCTGATGACGGCCTGCTCGGCGGAGGTGCTGCGGTTGAACTCCTCCTCGACGGCGATCAGGCCGGTGCGCAGGACCTTGCGGAGTTCGAGCCTGAACTCCGGTGTGACATCGGCCTCTTGTTCCAGTTCGACGGGCAGGACGTCGTCGATGGCCTCGCCGGCGCGCAGGCCCTCGATGGCCGCGGGCAGGAACTCCTCCGCGAGGCGGGCGACCAGCGCCTGCTGCCGGTCGAGCTGCCACTGCCAGGCCTTGGCGTCGTCCACCAGCTGGGCCTCGTGGGCGGCGTACTTGTCCTCGTAGCTCCGCTCCAGGGCGGCCACGTGCTGCTGCCACTGCTGGGAGTGGTTCTGCTGGGCCGTGCGCGACTCGTCGGCCGCCCGGCTCAGGCCCTGCCGCGTACGCAGCAGGAGGCGGACGCACGCGGAGGCGGCCGCGGTGGCGGCGATGCCGGTGAGTGCGGCGGGTATTCGGGCCGGGTCGGAGCCGGCGACCAGCATTCCGACGCTGCCTGCGCCGAGGCCGGTCGGCAGCAGCCACCAGCTGTACCAGGCCGCCGGTGCACGGGCTGCGGCCGGCGGCGGAGTGGCAAGTTCCATCTGCATCCTCAAACCAACGCGATCGAAGAGTGGACAACCCAACCAAGGGGTCGCACCCATCGCATCTCGGTACCCCGGGACGGCGGCACCCCCTCGATCACACCTGCGTGATCCCCCGTACGACAGCGCGACGGCGCCGTGGGGCGCGACAGCTTGATATCGCGTCAACTCACGGCGCTGGAGCGGAGCTTATCTGGTTGGGGACGGTGTTGATCAACCCGGTGGGTTAGCGGGCGCGAACCGTAGGTGATCTTCGGCCAGGAGGATGTGCGCCCTTGGCTGGATACGCACCGCCGTCTAGACGTCCCACAGACTCCCGTGCCTGCGATGTGCCCCCGTCAAGCCGTTGGTGAAGTAGCGCTCGTAGTACTCCGTCTCCACGTGGTGGGTCTGGAGCCAGATCCCGGGGACGTGGATCGCGTCCGTGTGGGCCGGGAAGCGGCGGTGGGTGCGCAGGATGTAGGTGCAGATGTCGCGGGCGCAGTCGATGACCCGGTCGTCGTACTCGCTCGCCTCCGCGAGGTAGCGGCGGCCGAAGTCCTCCCGGTAGATGCGGGCGAACACGTCCTTGTCGCCGTACACGCCGCCGGGGCCGAACTTCTCGCGGATCACCTTGTCCACCGCGTCGGACATCGACGCGAACGCGGGCGGGCACATCGCGGCGATCAGCGGCTCGCCGTCCGGTGCCTTGAGGCCGACCGGGTGGGAGCGGATGGTGGCGTACTTGGGCAGCGGGACGTGCCAGCGCCAGATGTCCGCGGGGCGCCAGCGCGGAGTGACGAAGGTGAAGCCGAGCATCTTGCCGTAGACGCGGGAGAACTTCGGGTCGCCCAGCGCTATTTGGGGGTTGATGGAGGCGTGGATCCAGGCGCCGAGGCCCATCGCCTCGGCGACCAGCATCAGGTTCTGGAGCAGCAGGTCGGCCTCGATCTGGGTGCGGAGCGGGCCGAGGGCGCCCAGCGGCAGCTTCAGCTTCTCGTTGAGGAAGCCGTTCCTGATCCACTTCCGTACGCCCGCCGGGCGGTAGAAGTTGCGGTCGTCCACCAGTGTGGGGCGCGCCCCGTCCGGCTGGGTGAGCAGATACATCAGCGCGTTGATGTACTGGTGGGAGAGGTCGACCACCGGGAACAGCAGCGTCGTACCGGGAAGGTTGGACAGGAAGCGGTTCGAGTCCAGGTAGGCGGGGAAGTCGCGCAGGCCCTCCGCCACGTCGAGGCGGTGGTCGAGGACGCGGACCTTCGCCGCCCGCGCGCGGGCCGTCAGGGTGGGCGCGTCGAAGGACTCCTCCGGGGCCGGGGCGAGCTTGCGCAGGTAGTACGTGCCCGTGTCGTTGATCAGGAAGAAGTGCGTGCCCTGCGCGTTGTCGGGGCTGCCCGCCGTGCGGCCCGCCATCGTCAGGTTCGGCTTCGCCATGATCGGTTTGCCGTCGCGCGGGTCCTCGAAGGGCCGGTCCGGCATCGTCAGACCGGTGCAGCCGGTCAGGGCGATCAGGACCGCCTCCTCCAGCTCGGTCAGCGGCTGCGGGGCGTGCTTGGAGGTGTGGGTCATCGAGCCGGCCGGGACGTCGGCGCCCCGGCTCACCCGGTGTGTGCGGCGCCGCCACACCGTCTCCAGGAGGGGACGTACGAAGAGGTCGTCGAGCCCCGGATGACGGCGGTCGGCCCGGCCGTCACCCGGTGGCACCGCTGCCTCCGTCACGCGTCGGCTGCACCTGGCGCCACGGCGCGAACGCGCTCGCGCCGCGGGGCAGCAGACCCGCGAGGTCCGGGGCGTGCCGCAGGATCACGGACTTCATGCCGCCCTTCTCCACCCAGTCCATGCCGAGCGGCGTGTAGATCTCGGGGCGGTAGTCGACGGTCAGGAAGCGGTCGCTCTGCAGCCGCCGTGTCGCCATCAGGATGAAGATGCGGAAGGCGGTGTCGCTGAAGCCGAAGCCGGTGGGCGGATTCTCGGCGAACAGGCCGACCACGGTGTCGATCTCGTCGACCGAGTCGTAGACGTCCGTGAGGCGGGCGAGGGTCTCGGGGTCCTGGGTCAGGTCCTCGAAGCGCCGCAGCCGCGGTTTGTGCAGGCCCGCGCGGAAGTCGTTGTAGCGCGGCACGCCCCGCCTGCGGGTGCGCACGAGGTCGACGACGGACAGGTCGATGATCTCGCCGTCCCGCTCGAAGCGCTGCAGCGCGCGCGGGAAGTTGTTGAGGGTGATCGCGCCGGGGTGGGCGATGCCGAAGGAGTAGAGGGTGTCGGCGAGGCCCGTCTTGCGGATGGCGGCCTCGGCGGCGCCGCCCTGGATGTCGTTGAAGCCGAGGGTCTCCAGGCGCTGCCCGAAGTGGTGCTCGCGCATCTCGAAGTCGTCGGGGATCAGCGGATGCATCCGGTAGACGGTGACGAACTCCTCGGTGAGGGAGTACGGCGCTCCGTGGTGGTCGGGCAGTGTCTTGGGGATGCCGGTGAGGGAGTGCGCCTCCAGGAGCCACAGGCCCAGCTTGGACAGCCATTTGTCGGGCGGGCCCTGCCAGTTGGTGTGCATGCCGACGTCGAGGGCCTCGGTGGCGAGGATCGCCGGGGTCCACTCCACCGTGTGGATCTTGGCGATGAGGGCGGAGACGACCAGGCGGGCCGTGTGATAGACGCTGTCCTCGCTCATCGCGGGGTACTCGGAACGCAGCGCGGCACAGACCGCGTTGTGCTCACGGGCGAAGAGGGTGTGCATCGCGCTGAGGCCCATCCACCAGCTCTCGTTGAAGCCGGTGAGCGGGATGCCGCCCTCCTGGGTGAGGGGCAGGTGTCCGTCCTCCAGGCGGAGGTCGGCGGTGCCGTCGGGACCGCGCAGGAACCGCGCGGTGCGCGCGGTCGCGCCGTACACCTCCGAGCCGTCCCACCAGTGCGAGGCGCTGTTGGCGAAGAGGATCGGGGGGCGGTCGCCGGGCAGTTCGATGCCCTCGTTCTCGGCGAAGCGCATCACGTTCTCGGGCGGCCCGTCGGGGGTGTTGTGCCAGGTGCTGCCGGGCGGCAGCGGCACCTCGACGGACTTGCTCCCGAACGGGTGGCGGCGGTGGTTGACCCAGTCGTGGACCTGGAACTGGATCCAGGCGGCGGCGAGGACGTTCAGGGTGGTCGCCGGGACGAACGTGTCGCGGTGCAGCAGGGTGCGGCTGACCGTCACCGGGTTCGGGGTGTCGAAGAGGTCGGGCCGGTAGTCCGGCTTCATGTTGCGTCCGAAGGTCGCGCCGACGGCTCCCATGGCCGGCGCGGACAGGTCGTTGTACGTGCCGTCGTACGAGCGGGCGGTGCGGTGCCGCTCGTCGACGGGCGCCGGCACGGGTCCCGCCTTCGGCGGCGCCTCGGGTACGTCGGTGTCGATGAGGTTGAAGCGCCTGAGTGCCTTCCGCAGGAAGACCACGTTGAGCAGGCTCGACTCCAACGGCAGCTTGTACCAGGGGACATAGCGGTTCAGTACGCGGAAGAATCCGCCGACGGGTACGCCGAGCACCCGGTTGCGCAGCGGCTCCTCGGTGCTGAAGCGCAGCCCCTGGCGGTGGGCGGCGCTGGCCTCGTAGGCGGCCTTGCGGGCGCGGTTGAGATTGCCGAGGGGGCGGAACTCGTCGGTGGTGTACCAGGGGTTGAAGGCGAGTTCCTCGACGCGCCGGGCCGCGGCCTGTGCCTCGGCGGTGGTCAGGTCCTGGCGGGGCACGGTGAGCCGGCCGATGGGCACGGCCGGGGTGACGGCGTCCTTCCAGTCGGCGGAGCCGTCCTCGACGGGGGTGCGCTGCTCGTCGACGTACCGCTGGACGCACAGCTCGAAGGCGACGTCTGCCGTGACCAGGCGGTGGGCGAGTTCGCGGTTCAGGAAGCCGGGGTCGCGGCGCTCGGGCTTGGGCTCCGGGGCGCCGCCGACGACGGGCCGCAGCAGATAGCGGACCGGGCCCGCCTCGCCCCACAGGATCGCGCCGCGGCTCCAGTAGGTCTCCCTGGCCAGGCTGTCGACCTTGTGCCGGGTGGCGGCCTGGATGTTGCGGCGCATCCGGGTCGCGGTTGCCAGGCCCACGGCGAGCGGGAGTTTGACGAGGAGTCCGAAGGCCTTCTGGACGGGGTTCGTCGCGCCGGCCATGGCCTTGGCGAAGGCGACGAACTCGCGGGCGTCCTTGGCGTGCGACACCGGGAAGTTGGTGGCGAGCAGATCGTGGCTCTCCTCGGGCGACACGGTCACCCGCACGGCCACGCCCCGCAGGTCGGCCACGCCGTCGGCCTGCCGGATGCCGCTCGCGTTGGAGAGCCGCACGGTCGCCGGGTACTCGGCGCCCGGCCGGACGAATCCGGTGCGCAGCGCCTCGGGCAGGTCCTCGTGGAAGCTGAGGCGGGCGTTCTCCACGCCGAGCGCGGACTTCGCGTGCAGGGTCCGCGCGAGAGAACCGGCGTCGCCCGCGCGCCGGTTCTCCGCCTGGACCCGCATCAACTCGCGGGCCAGGCGCTGGAAGAGCCGGTGCTCGGCCTCCGGGCTGCCGCCTGCGTAGCGCTCGTAACTCTGGTCGTTCTGTCCGGTGTCGGCCATGGGGGCTTCCTTCGCACGCAGGCGTACGGGACGGGAGGGCCTAGGACGCTAGTGGCGTAGAGGGACTTGCGCAGCGCGGGTTCCCGCCTATGTGCGGGGTGTCGCCCGAGGTCGAACAGGCAGGCGGGCGGGGGTGTTTGGGCCCGTCGGCGGGGTGCGCGTGGACGGTTGTGATCGGCCGGGAGTCCCTCTGGGGCCACCACCCCCAGCAACCCCAGAAGCGGGTGTACACCGATGGCCGGTCCGTGACGGGTCGGCGGCGTGCCGGTGCTACTCGATGAAGTCGCCGTCCACATACACCCAGGCCCCGGCCACCCGCTCGAACCGGCTCCGCTCGTGCAGCGCCTCGGCGCGGCCGCCGTCGGTGTACCGCGCCCGGAACTCGACCGTGCCGGTGGTGTGGAACGCCGTGCCGTCGGCGGTGGCCAGGATCTCCAGGCCGGCCCACCGTATGCCGGGGTCGAAGTCGACGCCGGGCGGCCGGGTCCGCGGATGCCAGGTGCGCAGCAGATAGGCCGCGTCACGCTTGACGAAGGCGCAGTACCGGGACCGCATCAGCTCCTCGGGCACGGCGGCGACGGCTTCGCCGCGATGCAGCCGGCCGCAGCACTTCTCGTACGGCTCGGGGTGACCGCAGGGGCAGGAGGACGGGGGTGGGGTGGCGCGTCGGGACATAGGGCCATTGTTCACCAGGGGGCGCCCCTGCACGGCGCGGGGAACGTCCCGCTACGGGGCGAGGATGTCCAGCTCGTGCAGCGCGCCCACCGCGATCTCCCGGGTCAGCGCCTCCGCCTTGACCGCGTCGCCCTCCCGCACCGCCTCCGCGACCCGCACATGCAACGTCACCGCGGCCGGGTCCGGGTCCTCGAACATCACCTGGTGGTGCGTACGACCGGCGAGCACCTCGGCGACCACGTCCCCGAGGCGGGCGAACATCTCGTTGCCGGACGCGTTGAGGACGATCCGGTGGAAGTTCACGTCGTGGAAGAGGTACCCCTCCAGCTGCTGGCCGCGGGACGTGGCGACCATGCCGAGCGCGCACTCCGTGAGGGCGGCGCACTGCTCGGGTGTCGCGTGCTGCGCCGCGAGCCCGGCGGCGACCGGCTCGATCGCCGAGCGCAGGACGGTGAGGGAGCGCAGCTGCCGCGGCCGGTCGGCGCCCGCGAGGCGCCACCGGATGACCTGCGGGTCGTAGACGTTCCACTCCTCGGTGGGCCGCACGGTCACGCCGACCCGGCGCCGGGACTCCACCAGATGCATGGATTCGAGCACCCGGATGGCCTCGCGGATGACGGAGCGTGACACCTCGAAGCGCTGCGCGAGTTCATCCGTGCGCAACACGCTGCCCGGCGGGTAGTCGCCGCCGGTGATGGCGGGCCCGAGGCTTTCCAGTACACGAGCGTGCAGCCCACGGGCCTGTGCGGTCATGTCGTCAGGGTACGAGGGGACCCCCGGGAACAAAAAGTCAGACTTTTGTGTCACAGACTCTTGAATTCGTCAGACCTAATGGGTTTCAGTGACGTGAACGGGCCGTCGGCCTCCCCCGACCGGCGGCCCGTGAACGACCGATGTCGATGAAGACAGCGAGGCAGGACAGCGATGAGCACTCCCCACGTCGTCGTGGTGATGGGCGTGGCAGGTACCGGCAAGACGACGATCGGCCCCCTGCTCGCGGCACACCTCGGCGTTCCCTACGCCGAGGGCGACGACTTCCACCCCCCGGCGAACATCGCCAAGATGTCGGCCGGGACCCCGCTGACCGACGACGACCGCTGGCCGTGGCTCGACGCCATCGGCGCCTGGGCGCACGGCCGTGCCGGGCTCGGTGGTGTGGTCAGCAGCTCCGCGCTGAAGCGCAGCTATCGCGACCGGCTGCGCGCCGAGGCCCCCGGTCTCGTCTTCGTCCACCTCACCGGCAGCCGTGAACTCATCGAGGACCGGATGTCCCACCGGCAGGGCCACTTCATGCCGACGGCCCTGCTCGACTCGCAGTTCGCCACGCTCCAGCCGCTCGGCGCGGACGAGGCGGGCGTCGCCGTGGACGTCACCGGCAGTCCGGAAGAGATCAGCGAGCGTGCGTACGAGGCGCTGCTCGCCCTCGACACATAGCGCCTGTCGGCAGACAGCTCCTGCCGGCGGGTAGCGCCGCCGGCGGATACCCCCCACTCCCCAGTCCCACCGCACCACCGTCCCCTCCCCCCTGACGTACAAGGAAGACACCGTGACCAGTCTCAGCGTTGAGATGCTGGCAGCGGACACCGTCGAGCCGATCACCTCCGCTGGCCACACCCAGCTGGGCATCGCCGTCCTCGCGGGCATCGCCGTCATCGTCCTGCTCATCACGAAGTTCAAGCTGCACGCGTTCCTGGCCCTGACCATCGGGTCGCTCGCCCTCGGCGCCTTCGCGGGCGCCCCGCTCGACAAGGCGATCACCAGCTTCACGGCGGGCCTCGGCTCGACCGTCGCGGGTGTGGGCGTACTGATCGCCCTCGGCGCGATCCTCGGCAAGCTGCTCGCGGACTCCGGCGGCGCGGACCAGATCGTCGACACGATCCTGGCCAAGGCGGGCAAGTCCGGCGGCAAGGCGATGCCGTGGGCGATGGTACTCATCGCCTCGGTGATCGGTCTTCCGCTCTTCTTCGAGGTCGGCATCGTGCTGCTGATCCCGGTGGTCCTGATGGTCGCCAAGCGGGGCAACTACTCGCTGATGCGGATCGGCATCCCGGCCCTGGCCGGTCTCTCCGTGATGCACGGCCTCATCCCGCCGCACCCCGGTCCGCTGGTCGCGATCGACGCGGTGGGCGCGAACCTGGGCATCACGCTGGCGCTCGGCGTGCTGGTCGCCATCCCGACGGTGATCATCGCGGGTCCGGTCTTCTCGAAGTACGCCGCCCGCTGGGTGGACGTGCCGGTGCCCGACCGGATGATCCCCGAGCGCACCTCGGACAACCTCGACAAGCGCCCGAGCTTCGGCGCCTCCGTCGCGACGATCCTGCTTCCGGTCGTCATGATGCTGGCCAAGGCGCTGGTCGACATCATCGTCGACAACCCCGAGCACACCGTGCAGCGGGTCTTCGACGTCATCGGTTCGCCGCTGATCGCCCTGCTCGCCGCGGTCATCGTGGGCATGTTCACGCTGGGGCGTGCGGCCGGGTTCACCAAGGGGCAGCTCTCGACGACGGTCGAGAAGTCGCTCGCGCCGATCGCCGGTGTGCTGATGATCGTGGGCGCGGGTGGTGGCTTCAAGCAGACGCTGATCGACTCGGGTGTCGGTCAGATGGTCCTCGACATCTCCAAGGACTGGTCGATTCCGGCGCTGCTGCTTGCCTGGCTGATCGCCGTGGTGATCCGGCTCGCCACGGGGTCGGCGACGGTGGCGACGATCTCGGCGGCGGGGCTCGTGGCTCCGCTGGCGGCTGACATGTCCGACTCGCACACGGCGCTGCTCGTGCTGGCGATCGGTGCCGGTTCGCTGTTCTTCTCGCATGTGAACGACGCCGGGTTCTGGCTGGTGAAGGAGTACTTCGGGCTGAACGTCGGCCAGACGATCAAGACCTGGTCGGTCATGGAGACGATCATCTCGGTGGTCGCGGGCGGCTTCGTGCTGCTGCTGTCGCTGGTGATTTAGCCGCGGGGTCGGTCGTCGAACGCCGGAGGGGCTGGTCTTCAGCCCCTCCGGCGTTCGAGGAGCGGGGGAGGCACCGCCACAGGCCCTACCTGCGCCACAACGAGTGCTCCCGCTCCGCCCACCCCGAGTCCACCGACCCCGACCGCATCCCCCGCCGCGCCTCCGGGTCCCCCAGTGCCATCCCCACGTGCCCGGCAAGGACCACGCCGATGGCCAGGGCCAGCCAGTCGTGGACGAATGTGCTTCCCGTGCGCCATCTCAGCGGGGTCAGGTGTGTGAACCACATCAGCAGGCCCGTGCCCAGCATCACCAGGACCGCCCCGCCGATCCAGCCGGCGTACAGCTTCTGGCCCGCGTTGAACTTCCCCGCCGGGCGCGGCGCGGCCCGGCGCCGCAGCGCCGAGCGGAGCCACACCCTGTCGTGCGGCCCGAAGCGGTTCAGGAGCCGCAGGTCGCCGCGGAAGGCGCGGGAGGCCAGGCCCGCCAGGAAGGGTGCCGGGATCAGCAGCCCGGACCACTCGTGGAGGGTCACGACCAGCGCCCGGCGCCCCACCAGTTCGGCGAGGAACGGCAGATACAGGCAGGCCGCCGTCCCCACGCACACGCCCATCAGGAGCGCCGTCAGGCGGTGCACCCAGCGCTGAAGCGGGGTGAAGCGTGCGACGTCAGACCTCCGTGGGCTCGTCGTCGCGGCCATTCGAATCACCCACCCAGGCGTCCACGTCGTAGCCCCGCCGCTCCCAGTAACCCGGCACCACCTCGTCCGTGAGGGTGATTCCGGAGAGCCATTTCGCGGACTTGTAGAAGTACATCGGGGCGACGTAGAGACGCGCGGGGCCGCCGTGCGAGTGGCCCAGGTCCTTGTCCTGCATGCGCAGCGCCACCAGGACGTCCGCCCGCCGCGCCTGCCGCAGCGTCAGGCTCTCGCTGTACGCCCCGTCGAAGCAGGTGAAGCGGACCGCGCGGGCGGTGGGCCGTACCCCAGCCGCGTCCAGGAGCCGCGAGAGCCGTACTCCCTCGAAGGGCGTGCCCGGCACCCGCCAGCCCGTCACGCACTGGACGTCGCGGACGAGCCGGGTCTGCGGCAGCGCACGCAGGTCCCCCAGCGCATAGGTCCGGGGGCGCTCCACCAGGCCGTCGATCTTCAGGCGGTAGGACGACGCGTCGCGGTGCGGGACGGACGACGCCACCGAGTAGTAGCGGAAGCCGCCGCCGTTGGGCAGCAGGTCCGTGAGGCCGGTGGGGTCCTTGTCGGACGCGGCGCCGAGGAAGGACTCCAGGCCGCGCTGGAGCGGCGGCGCCGCGGCCACGCCCACGACGCCGAGGCCGAGCATCCCAAGGACCAGACGGCGGCCGACCGGCGCACCGCCGGCCTCGCCGCCGACCTCGCCGTCGGCCTCTTCTGGCGGGTGCGGAAGGGGAGTTGTCACCCTTCGATTCGAGCACCCGCGGTCCCCGGGGTACAGGGGCCGCGGGTGTCCGTCAGCGTTCCGTAAGGTTCCGGCCGGCCGTCAGGGCCGCTCCGCCGCCTTCTCCAGCTGGAACGCCTCGTTGCCGAGGCCGATCCGGGCGTGCGCGTCCGGCTTGGTGGCGCGCAGGACCAGGCCGTAGACGACGCCGGTCGCGGCGGCCAGCAGGACGATGCCGGGCAGCACCCAGCTGAGCGCCGAGCCGGGGCCCGCCCCGACGAGCACGTCGAAGTCCTTGACCGTGTAGACCGCGATGGTGAGCAGTCCGGCCGCGGCGAGCGCGGAGGCGACGATGCGCCAGGCCTGGGCGCGGCCCGCGCCACGGCGTACGAAGAAGACGATGACCGCGACGGAGGCCGTTGCCATCAGGAGGATGACGCCGAGGGCGCCGATGTTGCCGAGCCAGGTGAACAGGTGCAGGACCGGCGCGGTCGGGTCGCCGAAGGCCCCGTCGTCGGTGACCGCGAAGGCCACCACGACCAGCACGGAGAGGACCGTCTGGAGCAGCGAGCCGGTGCCGGGAGCGCCGGTGGCGGTGTTGGTGCGGCCGAACGCGGCGGGCAGCAGACCCTCGCGGCCCATGGCGAAGGCGTACCGCGCGACCACGTTGTGGAAGGAGAGCAGCGCCGCGAACATGCCCGTCACGAACAGGACATGGAGTACGTCGGTGAAGGTGGCGCCGAGCCGGGACTCGGTGAGCCCGAAGAGCAGTCCCGCGCTCTGTTCCTGCGCGGCGGGCACGATGCCGGAGGGCCCCGCGGCGACCGTGAGGGCCCAGGAGCTGATCGCGAAGAAGACGGCGACGAAGCCGACGGCGAAGAACATCACGCGGGCGACGACCACCTGCGGGCGGCTGGTCTCCTCGGCGTACACCGGCGCCTGTTCGAAGCCGAGGAACGCGGCGATGCAGAAGCAGAGGGCGGTGCCGAGGCCCGCGCCGGAGAGGGTGTCCGGGTTGAAGGCGTGCAGCGAGAGGCCTTCCTTGGCCGGGTCGGCGACGGCCGCGATGTCGAAGATGACGACGAGCGCGACCTCGATGAGCAGCAGGACGCCGAGGACGCGCGCGTTCAGGTCGATCTTCAGCCAGGCGAGCACGGCGACGGCGACGACGGCGACGATTGCCGGTATCCACCAGGCGACCTCGACCTCGAAGTAGGTGTTGAGCAGCCCGGAGATCTCGAAGCCGAGCATGCCGTAGAGGCCGATCTGCAGCGCGCTGTAGGCGACGAGGGCGACCAGCGAGGCACCGGCGCCCGCGGTGCCGCCGAGGCCGCGCGAGATGTACGCGTAGAAGGCGCCCGCGTTGTGGACGTGGCGGCTCATCTCTGCGTACCCGAAGCTGAAGAGGCCGAGGACCACGCCGAGGATGAGGAAGAGCAGCGGCTGTCCGACGATACCCATCACGCCGTACGTCGTGGGCATGACACCCGCGACGACCATCAGGGGGCCGGTCGCGGCGAGCACGGAGAGCAGCAGTCCCGCGGTGCCGAGGCGACCCGCGCGCAGCGCCCGCTCCTCGCCCACATAGGTGCTGATCCCGCTGTCGGAGCCGGCGGCCCCCGGAGCGGATCCGCCGACGGCTCTGGTGCCGCTCGCACTGCTCGAACTTCCCGTCGCCATGGCGCGCTGGTCCTTTCCGAGGGGTCCTGTTGGTGGGTTCCTACTGGTGGGTCCTGTTGGTGGGTTCCTGCTGGTCGGGTCCTGCTGGTGGGCCGGGTCAGGCGGCGCCGAGCGCGGCGGCGCGCGCGGCGGTGAACGCCTGGTACGGGTCCCGGTCCGGGTACGACCAGGGGTCTTTGGTGGCGTGCCGCCCGATGCGGTGGAAGAGCGCGGCCGCCTCGGCGGCCCGGCCCTCGCAGGACTTGGCGTGCGCGAGGAAGTTGAGGTCGACGCGGCCGCGCGGATGGGCCCTGCCCTCGGGCATCTCCCACTCCAGCCACCAGTCGAAGGCGGACTTCATGACCTGGCGGGCCCTGCGTCCGGTCCAGTGCCCGGAGGCCACCGGGTCGGCGGGCTCGCTGCCGATGGTGGCGAGGACGCGGTAGCGCTCGGCGTGCGCGACGACGGGAAGCACCGCCAACGGCGAGTCCGCGGGCGCCTGTTCGGCGGCCCAGGCGGCGAAGTCGTACACCTCGTGCAGCGGGTCCTGGCCCGCGGCGGGGCGCCGCTCGGCGAGCCTGGCGACCATCAGATGGTGGGCGTGGTGGTGCTCGGGGTGGCGGTGGCGGACCTCGTCGAAGAGGCGGACGACGTCCTCCTCGCGGCCCAGGGTGCGTTCGAGGGCGAGCAGTGCGAGCCAGGGCGTGGGATCGGCGGGGACGAGCGCCGCCGCCTCGCGGCAGGCCTCCCGCGCCTTCTCCGAGCGGCCCTTGCCGCGCAGCGCGAGATGGACGGCGGCGTAGGCGAGCAGCACGGCGGCGTCGGCGGACTCGGGCTCGGCGAGCCGCCAGTCACGGGTCCAGGCGGTGGTGGAGTGCTCCTGCGCGAGTACGTCGAACCGGTGGCCCCTGCGGTCCCATTCGTCGCCGGTCGCGGCGAACAGCGCACGGACCTCGGTCCAACGACCCTGGGCCAACGCGGCGCGGGCTGCCACGAGTTCGGTGTCGTCGAGCGCGGAGTCGAAGGTGTGCGCCGCTCGCTTGCGGGAACGGCCCAAGGGGGGCGGGGGTGGTGACACCGCGGGACTTCCTCCCCGGCGCGGCTCGCTTACGGATGATCACGCACAGCAAAGCGGTAGGCAGCGCTCCAGTCAAGGTCGGCCCTGCCCACCCCTCTTCACCAACTCGTTTCAAATTCCCCAGACTTCACCCCCGACCTGCGGGGTTGCCCGCAAGGACACGATTCGGACAAGCAGGCACCGATCACGCCGACCGGCGTCTCAGCCAACCGACTTGGCGGCGGCGCGGCCCGCCGTCCGGCCCGAGAAGAGGCAGCCGCCGAGGAAGGTCCCTTCGAGCGAGCGGTAGCCGTGCACTCCCCCGCCGCCGAAACCGGCGGCCTCACCGGCGGCGTACACACCGGGGAGCGGAGCCCCGCCTTCCGTCAGGACGCGTGAGGAGAGGTCGGTCTCCAGACCGCCGAGCGTCTTGCGGGTGAGGATGTTGAGCCGCACCGCGATCAGCGGGCCCGCCTTCGGGTCGAGCACCGGGTGCAGCGGAGCCGCCCTGATGAGCCGCTCGCCGACGAACTTGCGGGCGCCACGGATCGCGGTGATCTGGAGGTCCTTGGTGAACGGGTTGACGATCTCGCGGTCGCGCGCCTGGAGCGTGCGGCGCAGCGACGCCTCGTCGATGAGCGGCTCCTTGGTGAGCGCGTTCATGCCGCGCACGAGCGCGCCGAGGTCCTTCTCCACCACGAAGTCGGCGCCGTGGTCCATGAACGCCTTGACCGGGGCGGCCACATCGGCACGCGCGCGGTCGATGACGCCGCGCACGGACTTGCCGGTCAGGTCGGGGTTCTGCTCGGAGCCGCTGAGTGTGAACTCCTTGCCGATGATGCGCTGGTTGAGCACGAACCAGGTGTACTCGTAGCCGGACTTCATGATGTGTTCCAGCGTGCCCAGGGTGTCGAAGCCCGGGAAGAGCGGCACCGGCAGGCGGTCGCCGCGCGCGTCGAGCCAGATCGAGGAGGGGCCCGGCAGGATGCGGATGCCGTGGTTCTCCCAGATGGGGTTCCAGTTCTGGATGCCCTCGGTGTAGTGCCACATCCGGTCGCGGTTGATCAGCCGGGCGCCCGCCGCCTCGGCGATGCCGAGCATCTTGCCGTCGACGTGCGCGGGCACGCCCGCGACCATCCGCTCGGGCGGACTGCCCAGCCGCTCGGGCCAGTTGGCGCGTACGAGGTCGTGGTTGCCGCCGATGCCGCCGGACGTCACGATCACCGCCTGGGCCCGGAACTCGAAGGACCCGGTGACCTCGCGACTGCTGGCCTTGCCCCGCTCGATGTCCGAGGGCTCAAGGACCTCGCCGGTGACGGTGTCGAGGTCGCCCGCGCTGCGGGAGAGCCCGGTGACCCGGTGGCGGAACTTCAGCTGCACCAGGCCGCGGGCGACACCCTCGCGGACCCGCCGCTCGAAGGGGGCGACCAGGCCGGGCCCGGTCCCCCAGGTGATGTGGAAGCGCGGCACCGAGTTGCCGTGCCCCTGCGCGTCGTAGCCGCCGCGCTCGGCCCAGCCCACGACGGGAAACCAGCGCACCCCCATGCCGTGCAGCCAGGGCCGCTTCTCGCCGGCCGCGAAGTCCACGTACGCCTCGGCCCATTTGCGCGGCCAGTGGTCCTCGGGACGGTCGAAAGCGGCGGTGCCCATCCAGTCCTGGAGGGCGAGCGCGTGCGAGTCCTTGATCCGCAGCCGCCGCTGCTCGGGCGAGTCGACGAAGAAGAGCCCGCCGAAGGACCAGTGCGCCTGGCCGCCGATGGACTGCTCGGGTTCCTGGTCGAGGAGGATGACCCGGCGCCCTGCGTCGACGAGTTCGGCCGTAGCCGCGAGCCCGGCGAGACCCGCGCCGATCACGATCACATCTGCGTCGTACGCCATAGGGGTCGTTCCTCCTGGATACCGGTGAGTCAGATCCTGGTCAGATCCTGGGTACGCGAACGACTGGCGTCAACTACCCGGTTCGGGTCACTCGTGGGGCGGGGCACAGAGAAGCGGACTATCGTCGGCCTTCTCCCCACTTGGGTCCCGCTCCGTCTCGAGGTACGACGTGTCGGTCCTGGTCCTCGTCCTCGGCGTATCGGCCGCCTGCTGCCTGGGCTTCGGCTTCGTCTTCCAGCAGGACGCGGCGCAGCGCGCGCCGCTGAGCGACTTCCTCTCGCCGCGGCTCCTCCTGGACCTGGTGCGGGTGCCGGAGTGGCTGGGCGGGATCGGCCTCATGGTGTGCGGGATGGTGCTCGGCGCGCTCGCGCTGGGCAAGGGCGAGATCTCCCTGGTGGAGCCGCTGCTCGCGACGAACCTGCTGTTCGCGCTGACGCTCTCCCGCTACCGCACCAAACAGCCCCTCGGCCGGCAGGGCTGGTCGGGGCTCGCGCTGCTCGCGGGCGGGGTCACGGCGTTCATCGTGGCGGGTGAACCGCGCGGCGGCAGCGCGGAGTCCGATCCGCTGCGGCAGTGGCTGATCATGGGCGTGATGGTGGGTACGGCGATGCTGCTCACCGTCTACGCGAAGGGGTCGCGGCACCGCTTCACCGCCGGTCCCGTGCTGCTCGGTGTGGCGGCGGGGCTGCTCTACGGGGTGCAGGACGCGTTGACACGGGTCAGCGGCGGGCGGTTCTCCGACGGCGGCTGGTCGCATCTCCTGACGGGATGGCAGCCGTACGCCGTGCTGGTGCTCGGCGTGACGGGGCTGCTCCTGGTCCAGAGCGCCTTCGAGACGGCGCCGCTGCGGATGTCGCTCCCGGCGCTGACCGCCGCCCAGCCCCTCGCGGGGATCGCCTGCGGCGTCGGCTTCCTCGGCGACCAGCTGCGGACCGACGCGGTGGCCCTGACCTGGCAGGCGCTGGGGCTTACGGCCATCGTCGGCGGCATCGTCCTGCTCGGGCTGCACCCGGCGATGCCGAGGGCCGGGGCGCGCTTAGAGGTCGGGCAGCTGCAACACGGGTGACGTCTCCGACGTCTCGCCTCGCTCCGACGTCTCACCCCGCCCCCGAGGGCGGCCTCAGGGTCGCGTTCAGACGGGCCGCCTGCCGGGTCAAGTAGTCGCGTTCCTTGAGGGTGGGCGATTGTTGGGCCGCCTCCGCGTAGAGGCGCGCCGCCGTCTCCGCGTCGCCCATGCGTTCCGTGAGGTACGCGACTGCCGCCGTGTGGCGGGGCAGGGCGGGGTCGAGGCCGGACAGGGCCGCCAGGCCCGCGCGGGGACCGTCCGCCTCGCCCACCGCCACCGCGCGGTTGAGCCGGACCACCGGGCTGTCCGTGAGGCACAGCAGCTCGTCGTACCACTCGACGATCTGGACCCAGTCCGTCTCCTGCGCCGTACGCGCGTCGGCGTGCAGCGCCGCGACGGCCGCCTGCGCCTGGAACTCGCCCAGGCGGTCGCGGGCCAGGGCCGACTGGAGGATGTGCACCCCCTCGGCGATCATGCGGGTGTCCCAGCGGGCCCGGTCCTGGTCGGGCAGGGCGATCAGACCGCCGTCCGGGGCCGTGCGGCTCGCGCGGCGGGCGTGGTGCAGCAGCATCAGGGACAGCAGTCCGGCCACCTCGGGGTGGTCGATCTCCGCGGCCAGCTGCCGCGTCAGGCGGATGGCCTCGGCCGCCAGGTCCACGTCGCCCGAGTAGCCCTCGTTGAAGACCAGGTACAGGACGCGCAGCACCGTGGAGACGTCGGCCGCCCGGTCCAGGCGCACCCCGGAGACCGTGCGCTTCGCCCTGCTGATGCGCTGCGCCATCGTCGCCTCGGGCACCAGATAGGCCCGCGCGATCTGGCGGGTCGTCAGGCCGCCCACGGCGCGCAGGGTGAGCGCCACCGCCGACGACGGGGTCAGCGAGGGGTGGGCGCACAGGAAGTACAGCTGGAGCGTGTCGTCGGCCGCCGGTGCCGGACCGGGCGCGGGTTCCTCCTCGACCAGGTCCTCGCGCCGGCGGCGGGCCGCGTCCGACCGCGCCGCGTCGAGGAACTTCCGCCACGCGACGGTCACCAGCCAGCCCTTGGGGTCCCGCGGCTGCCCGTCCGGCCAGCCGCGGACCGCCTCCACCAGCGCGTCCTGCACCGCGTCCTCGGCCGCCGCGAAGTCGGCTCCGCGGCGGACGAGGACGGCGAGCACTCCGGGCGTGAGGCTCCGGAGCAGGGACTCGTCCATCCGGGGCACCCGGGCGTCAGTCCGTGATGGTGGGCGCCTCGCCCAGGAACGGGCGCAGCTCCAGCCACTCGTGGATCGGCTTGCCGCCGGCCCCCGGCGCCGCGGACAGCTCTCCGGCCAGCTCGACGGCACGGTCATAGCTGTCGACGTCGATCACCATCCAGCCCGCGATGAGGTCCTTGGTCTCGGCGAACGGGCCGTCGGTGACCGGCGGGCGCCCCTCGCCGTCGTAGCGGACGAAGGTCCCCTCGGGGGCGAGCGCCTGACCGTCGACGAACTCGCCCGTCTTCTCGAGCCGGTCCGCGAAGTCCCGCATGTACTGCATGTGCGCCGAGATCTCCTCGGGCGTCCACTGGTCCATGGGTACGTCGTTCACCGCCGCCGGAGCGCCGCGGTAGTGCTTGAGCAGCAGGTACTTGGCCATGACGTCTCTCCTTGGTGCTCGTGCGACCCATTGTGGCCGCGTTCACCCCTGGGACGGAGCCGGTCACGGGTTCTCGACATCGTCGGCGAGGACTTTCGGCCCTCGCTTTTAATAATGGCCAGCATTACAATCGTCGTATGGCCAGGACCTCAGGACCCGAGACCCGGGAGAAACTGATCCGCGCCGGCGAGGAGGTCTTCGCCGCGCAAGGCGTGGACGGGGCCCAGCTGCGGGACATCGTGCGGATCGCGGGGCAGAGCAACCCCTCCGCGGTCCAGTACCACTTCGGCTCGCGGGCCGGACTCCTCGACGCGGTGATGGCCGCCCGCCAGCAGCGGACGGAGAAGGTGCTCGCGGCGGAGCTCGCCGAGGCCCCGGACACCCTGCACGGCCTCCTCACCGCCCTGGTGGACGCGGAGGCCAGCGAGCTGCGCTCGGACCGGGGCCGCCGCTGTCTGCGCATCTCCGCCCAGCTCAGCCACGAGAGCGGCGTACGCACCCGGACCCCGCACCCCACCATCGACGGCACCGTCTACTGGGAGCTGATCGGCCGCGTCGAGGACAGGCTGACCGACCGGCTCCCCGAGCCCCTCCGGCTTGAGCGGCTCGACCTCGCCCTCACCCTGATCGGCGCCGCGATGGGCGACCGCGCGAGCCAGTACCTGGCCGGCACCACCCCCCTGACCGACGAGCCGCTCTTCCTCGCGGATCTCGTCGAGACCACCACGGCCCTGCTTGGGGCCCCCACCCCGCGGAGAGAACCATGAGCGAACTGCACGACCTCACCGGCAAGACCGTCGTCATCACCGGCGCGGCCCGCGGCCTCGGCGCCGACGCCGCCCGGCAGGCGATCGAGGCGGGTGCCAACGTCGTCCTGACGGACGTGCTCGACGAGGACGGCAAGGCGACCGCCGCCGAACTCGGCGAGCGGGCCCGCTTCATGCACCACGACGTGGCGTCCGAGGAGGACTGGCAGCGCGTGGCCGAGTTCGCCGTCGCCGAGTTCGGCGGGATACACGGCCTGGTCAACAACGCCGGCATCTCCACCGGCCAGTTCCTGGAGGCGGAGTCCGTCGAGCACTTCCGCAAGGTCCTCGACATCAACCTCACCGGCGTCTTCATCGGCATGAAGACCGTCGTCCCGGTCATGAAGGAGAACGGCGGCGGCTCCATCGTCAACATCTCGTCGGCCGCCGGTCTGATGGGCCTCGCGCTCACCGCCGGGTACGGCGCGTCCAAGTGGGGCGTCCGCGGCCTCACCAAGATCGGCGCCGTGGAGCTGGGCACCGCCCGGATCCGCGTCAACTCCGTCCACCCGGGCATGACGTACACCCCGATGACGGCCCAGGTCGGCATCGAGAAGGGCGAGGGCAAGTACCCCAACACCCCGATGGGCCGGGTCGGCGAGGCGCACGAGATCGCCGCCGCGATGGTGTTCCTGCTCTCCGACGCCGCCTCGTACGTGACGGGCGCCGAGCTCGCCGTCGACGGCGGCTGGACGGCCGGCCCGACCGTGAAGTACGTCATGGGGCAGTGAGGAGCTCCCACACCGAGGGGTGAGGTTGGATGGCAGGCATGACTGAAGCCACCGACGGCCCCGCCGACCCCCGCGAAGAGATCATCACCATCGTCGACGAGAACGACGAGGTCGTCGGGGAGGTCCCGCGCGGTGAGGCGTACGCGCGGGGCCTGCGGCACCGCTGTGTGTTCGTCGTCGCGCGGGACACCGCGGGGCGGTACTTCGTGCACCGCCGCACGCCGACGAAGCTGGTCTTCCCTTCCCTGTACGACATGTTCGTGGGCGGCGTCGTCGGCGCGGGCGAGGCCTGCGACGACGCCGCGCTGCGCGAGGCGCAGGAGGAGCTGGGGGTCGGCAGACTCCCGCGCCCCACACCGCTGTTCAAGTTCCTGTACGACGACGGCGCGGGGCACACCTGGTGGTCGTACCTCTACGAGGTCGTCTGCGAGGAGCCGGTGAGCCCGCAGGTCGAAGAGGTCGCCTGGCACACCTTCCTCACCGAGGATGAGCTGGAGCGACGGCTCGACGAGTGGGAGTGGGTGCCGGACGGGCTCGACGCCTACCACCGGCTGAGGGCCTTCCGCGCGGCCTGACCGGTACGGCTTATGGTGCGCCCGTGAGCAACTTCGTACAGAGCCTGCGCCTGTGGTTCGCCCCCGAGCGGATCCGCGAGGAGGGCGACACCCCCGACTACCGCTTCTCGCTCGCCAACGAGCGCACGTTCCTGGCGTGGCTGCGCACGGCGCTCGCCCTCATCGGCGGCGGTTTCGCGGTGGACCAGTTCCTGCCGGACCTGCGCTGGGGCTGGCGGATCGGGCTCGCCCTCGCGCTGCTCGGCGCGGGCGTGCTCTGCTCGCTGCGGGCGGTCAACCACTGGGTGCGCTGCGAGCGGGCCATGCGGCGCGGCGATGATCTGCCCGCGTCGCGCTTCCCGACGCTGCTGAGCCTGGCCGTGGCGGTCGTGGCGCTCGCCATGGTCGTCGTCGTGCTCTTCGGGTGGGAGGGGTGACCGAGCGGCCGCAGGAACGCGATCCGGGGCTGCAGCCGGAGCGCACCCGGCTCGCGTGGCGGCGTACGACGCTGTCCTGCACGGTCGCCGCGATCCTCGCCGCACGGGCCGCCCTGCACCACGGCACGACCACGCTCTCCGTCCTGGCCTGCGCCCTGTGTCTGCTGCTCTGGCTGGGGTTCCTCGCCGTGGCGCACCGGAGGCTGACGGCCCTGGCCGCCACGAACAGGCCGCGCCCGCTGGCGCCGCGCGCGGCGGCGACGGCGACGCTGTGCACGATGGCGCTCGCGGTGTGCGCGATGGCGATGGTGCTCTGAACCCCGGTGACCGCCGGATTCAGTCCGCCCCGGCAGTCCCTTCGGCGCCGCCCTGGTCCGCCCAGTCCACCGTAACGACGATCTTGCCGCGCGTGCGGCCCTCCGCGTTCAGCCGGTAGGCGTCGGCCGCCCGCTCCAGCGGGAACGTCTCGGAGACATGGACCGTCACGACGTCCTGCTCGGCGAGGAGCGAGAGGCGCCGCAGGTCGTCGGCGTCGGGGCGCACCCAGCAGTACTGGCCGCCCAGGCCGATCACCGCGCCGTCCGCGACGGACGCGAGGCGGCCGCCGGGCGCGAGGAGTTCGGCGGAGACCTTGAGGGTCTCGCCGCCGACCGTGTCGAAGGCGGCGTCCACCCCTTCGGGGACAAGCGCCCGCACCCGTTCGGCAAGCCCGTCCCCGTAGCTGACCGGCTCGGCGCCGAGTTCGCGCAGGTGGTCGTGGTTGCGTTCGCTGGCGGTGCCGATGACGCGGGCGCCCGCGTGCCGGGCGAGCTGGACGGCGATGGAGCCGACGCCGCCGGCCGCCGCGTGCACGAGGACGACGTCGCCCTCCGTCACCGCGAGGGCCTTGTTGATCACCTGGTAGGCGGTGAGCCCGGCGAGCGGCAGCCCCGACGCCTCCTCGAAGGTCAGATTGCGCGGCTTGCGGGCGAGGGTGCGCACGGGGGCGGCGACGTACTCGGCGAGGGTGCCGCGCGAGAGGAAGTCCTCGCGGACGTACCCGATGACCTCGTCCCCCACCGCGTACTCGGGGACGGCGGCACCGGGCTGCACCACCACACCGGCGACGTCCCAGCCGGGGATCACCGGGAAGACGGGGTCGATGATCGTGTCGAGGTAGCCCTCGCGGCACTTCCAGTCGACCGGGTTCACGGACACCGCGCGGACCTTGACCAGGACGGAGTCGGGACCGACCTTCGGGTCGCGGACATCGCCGTACTCGAGGACTTCGGGTCCGCCGTACGAGCGGTAGCTGATCGCCTTCATGGGATCGCCTTCGTGGATCGCCCTTGCGGGGTGTGCCGTGGTGCGGTGATGGAAACATCAACAACGGTTCCATATCCCCATCAAACGGGCATCGAGGACTAGCCTGAGAGGGTCACCCCCTCCCACAGAAGGTGGACGCGTCATGAGCACGCTGCATCACGAGCACCCCGTGCACCAGCACATCCACGGTCCGGCCTGCGGACACCCCGAGGTGCCGCATGGCGACCATGTCGACTACGCGCACGACGGGCACTTGCACCGTCTGCACTCCGGGCACTACGACGAGTGCGAGCCCAGCGGCCACGCCATCCACGAGGGGCACGACCACCGGCACGGCGACGGCTGCGGCCACGCCTCGGTGCTGCACGGCGACCACGTCGACTATCTGCACGACGGGCACCGGCACGCCCCGCACGAGGGCCACTGGGACGACCACTGAGGCTCGCCGAGACCCCACCCGGCCCCGGACGGACCTGCCGCCTTCCCCCGCACGGACGCCAACTGGCAGTCTGTGGCGGGGGATCGGCATGTCCGGGGCGGCCCGCGCCGCCGCGATCCTGATCACGTTCCCGCTGCGCTCTGGACGGCATACCGACTGGTCGGCATCATGAGGACCAGTACAGCAATCGACGTCGACCGTCCGATCAGGAGCGAAGATGAGCTCAGCCCACCCGCCCGGCCTCGATCTCGACCGGCTGCGCGGCCATCTGGACCGCGAACGGCCGGGGCTCGTGGGCGGACCGCTCACCGCCCGGCTCATCGAGGGCGGCCGGTCGAACCTCACCTACTCCGTGACGGACGGCACCGCCCGCTGGGTGGTGCGGCGCCCGCCGCTCGGGCATGTCCTCGCGACCGCGCACGACATGAAGCGCGAGCACCGGGTGATCAGCGCGCTGCACCCGACCGACGTACCGGTCCCGACGCCCGTGCTGCTCTGCGAGGACGACTCCGTCCTCGGTGCGCCCTTCTACGTCATGGAGTTCGTGGAGGGCACCCCGTACCGCACGGCCGACGAGCTGGCGCCGCTGGGCGCCCAGCGCACCCGCGCCGCCGTCGAGGGCCTCGTCGACACCCTCGTCGACCTGCACGCGGTGGACCCCGCGGCGGTCGGCCTCGGCGACTTCGGGCGGCCCGAGGGCTTCCTCGACCGGCAGCTGCGCCGCTGGGGCAAGCAGCTGGACGCCTCCCGCAACCGGGACCTCGCCGGGATCGACGAGCTGCACTCGGCGCTCGGCCGCAAGCTGCCCGCCTCCCCCGCGGCCACCGTCGTACACGGCGACTACCGCCTCGACAACGTCCTGATCGGCCCGGACGACAGGATCAGGGCGATCCTCGACTGGGAGATGTCCACCCTCGGCGATCCGCTCACCGACCTGGGTCTGCTCGTCATGTACAGCACCCGGCTCGAACTGCCCGACTCCCCCATCAGCACCACGGCGGGTGCTCCGGGGCATCCGGCGGCGGCCGAACTCGTGGAGCGGTACGCCGCGCGCTCGGGGCGCGACGTGTCGGCGGTCGACTGGTACACGGCGTTCGCCTGGTTCAAGCTCGCCGTGATCCTGGAGGGCATCCACTACCGCTACACGCTCGGCCAGACGGTCGGCGCGGGCTTCGACCGGATCGGGGAGCTGGTCCCCGTCTTCATCGAGCACGGCCTGACCACGCTCCGGAACCACAAGGAAGGCTGAGCCGGCCATGGACTTCGCCTACGACGCGCACACCGAGGAACTGCGTGCCAAGCTGCTCGCCTTCATGGACGAGTACGTCTACCCGGCCGAGGCGGTCGCCGACGAACAGCGGGCCGGGCTGGCCTCGCCGTGGGAGACGCCCGCGGTCGTGGAGGAGCTGAAGGCCGAGGCCCGCAGGCAGGGCCTGTGGAATCTCTTCTTTGTAGACCAGCACAGCCTCCCGGACGCCGAGCACGGGGCCGGGCTCACCAACCTCCAGTACGCGCCGCTCGCCGAGATCACCGGCCGCTCCCCGCAGCTGGCGCCCACCGCGCTGAACTGCGCGGCGCCGGACACCGGCAACATGGAGGTGCTGAGCCAGTTCGGCACCGAGGAGCAGAAGAAGCGGTGGCTTCAGCCGCTGCTGGCCGGTGAGATCCGCTCGGCGTTCGCGATGACCGAGCCGGAGGTGGCCTCGTCCGACGCCACGAACATCACCACGCTCATCGAGCGGTCCGCAGACGGCTCCGAGTACGTCATCACGGGCCGCAAGTGGTACATCTCCGGGGCGATGAACCCGGACTGCCAGGTCTTCATCGTGATGGGCAAGACCGACCCGGACGGCGCCGACATCCGCCGCCAGCAGTCGATGGTGATCGTGCCGCGCGACACTCCCGGCCTCGAAGTGCGGCGCGCCATGCGGGTGTACGGGTACGAGGACCACTACCACGGCGGTCACGCGGAGGTCGTCTTCGACCGCGTACGCGTCCCCGTCGCGAACCTGGTCGGCGAGGAGGGCGGCGGCTTCGCCATCGCCCAGGCGCGGCTCGGTCCGGGGCGCATCCACCACTGCATGCGGCTGATCGGCATGGCCGAGCGGGGCATCGAGCTGATGTGCCGGCGGGCCGTGGCGCGGACGGCCTTCGGGAAGCCGCTCGCCCAGCAGGGCGTCGTACAGGAGTGGATCGCGGACGCGCGGGTCGCGGTGGAGCAGCTGCGGCTGCTCGTCCTGAAGACCGCCTGGCTGATGGACACCGTCGGCAACAAGGGCGCGCACACGGAGATCCAGTCCATCAAGATCGCGACGCCGCGGACGGTCGTCGGCATCCTCGACCAGGCCGTCCAGCTGCACGGTGCGGGCGGCGTCAGCCAGGACTTCCCGCTGGCGGAGCTGTGGGCGGCGGCGCGGACGCTGCGCTTGGCCGATGGGCCGGATGAGGTGCACCAGCGGTCGCTGGCGCGGCGGGAGCTGAAGAAGTACCTGTAGGCCCTAGGGCCGCAGCGCCCTCAGCAGCAGGTCCGCCAGGTGATCGGCGACCTGCTGCGGGGTGAGCGGGCCGTCCGGGCGGTACCAGGTGGACAGGTGGTGGACCGAACCGAAGTGGTAGTCCACCACCAGGTCCGCCGGGGTCGCCGTGGAGAAGACGCCGGACTGCTGACCCTCCTCGATCAGCGCGCGGAAGCGTTCGTGGTAGCGGCGCCGCTCGGCCCGCACCTGCTTGTTCTTCTCCGGGCTGAGGTGGTGCATGGAGCGGAAGAAGATCGAGGCGTCGTCGAGGTTGTCGATGGTCGTGACGACCACGTCCGCCGCCGCTTCCCGCACCCGCTGCTCGATCGGCGCGTCCGCGTCCGCGAAGGCGTCGAGGCGCTCCTGCTGGACGCGGAGCACACGCGCGTACACCTCGTGCAGGAGATCGTCCTTGGAGCCGAAGTAGTGGTAGAGCGCGCCCTTGGTGACGCCTGCCGACTCCACGATCTCCTGCACCGACGTGCGGTCGTAGCCGCGCTCGGCGAAGAGCCGCGTGGCGGCGGCGAGCAGCCGCTGAGGGACGGGCGTACCGTCACCGTCCGTCGTCCTGGCCACTGCCGCCACCTTCCTTCCGAATGTCACTTGCCGTTGGTTGTACCGGAACGCAGTTCCCGCCGGAGGATCTTCCCACTTGTCGTCTTCGGGAGCTCCGGCAGGATCTCGACGGCGCGCGGATACTTGTACGCCGCCAGCCGCTCCTTGCAGTACGCGGCGAGCTCCTCCGGTGCGGCCTCGGCGCCGGGGCGCAGGCTGACGTACGCCTTGACCGTCTCCCCGCGGTAGCTGTCGGGCACGCCGATCACGGCGGCCTCGCGGACCGCCGGGTGGGTGTAGAGCACGTCCTCGACCTCTCGGGGCCAGACCTTGAAGCCGGAGGCGTTGATCATGTCCTTCTTGCGGTCCACGACGTAGAGCCAGCCGTCGGGGTCCATGAAGCCGATGTCGCCGGTGCGCAGCTCGCCCTCCGGGAAGGCCTCGGCGGTGGCGTCGGGCCGCTTCCAGTAGCCGGGGACGACCTGCGGGCCGCGGACGGCGATCTCGCCGTGCTCGCCGAAGGGGACGTCCTCGCCGTCGTCGCCGACGATGCGTACGACGGTCTCGGGGCCGGGGACGCCGACGGCGAGGGTGCCGGACGCCGGGTCCACCGGGGCTTGGAGTCCCGGCGGTACGGCGGCGCAGGGCGCGGTGCACTCGGTGAGGCCGTAGCCGTTGTGGAGGTAGGGCCCGAAGCCCGCGCGGAACTTCTCCACCAGCGCGGGCGGCAGCGGCGCGCCGCCGGAGGAGATCATCACGAAGGAGTCGAAGTGCTCGCGGGTGACGGCGGGGTGGGCGGCCAGGGCCATGAAGGCGGTGGAGGGGCCGACGGTGTACGCGGGTTTGTGCTCGGCGAAGGCGTCGAGGACGACTCCCGCGTCGAAGCGGTAGGCGAGCGCGAGGGTGCCGGCGTTGGCGATGCAGCCGGCGATCTGGGCGACCATGCCGGTGATGTGGAAGAGCGGCGCCATCGCGAAGTAGCAGGCGCCTTCGGGGATGCCGGAGCCGGTGCGCTGCCGCTCGGCGTTGTAGGTGATGTTGCCGTGGGTGTTCATGGCGCCCTTGGGGGTGCCGCTCGTGCCGGAGGTGTAGCTGATCAACGCGACGTCGCCGGGCCCGAGTTCACGGCCTTCGGGGGCGGGCAGCCCCTGCCGGGCGACGGCCACCAGGTCCTCCGCGTCGGCGGCCTGCGGCAGCCGCTCGAAGTCGAGGACGCGGGTGTCGCCGCGCGTCTGCAGGTCCAGCTGGCATGCGGTGAGCACGACGCGTACGGGAGAGGGGGCGGCCGTCTCGCGCAGATACGTCTCCCACGCACGGTCCGAGCAGACCAGCGCGGTCACGTCGGCGTCCGCGAGGACGTGGGCGACCTCGGCCGACTTGTACATGGGGTTGACCGGCACGACGGTGGCCCCGGCCTTCCAGGCGCCGAGCAGGGCGATGACGAAGTGCGGCGTGTTCTGCAGCAGGATCGCGACCCGGTCCCCGCGCGCGACCCCGTGGGCGGCGAGATACCCGGCGACGGAGTCGGTGAGGGCGTCGGCCTCGCGGTAGCTGAGCCGCCCGTCGAAGTAGGCGAGGGCGGTGTGCTCGCCCGCCCGGCCGACCGCGGCACGGAAGGCGTGCACCACGGAGTCGGCGGGCCGGACGGGGCCGCGCTGGGCCGCGCTGAGGCGGGGGAGCCAGGGTTTGGCGGCGTAGATGGAGGGGGTGGGGGCGGGGGCGGGGGTCGTGTCGGTCATCGCTCGCTCGCCTCCCACTTCTGCTGGATGTGGTTCATTCCCGTCAGCCATGTGTCGGGCTCGGCGGCGCGGACGCGGTAGTACTCGGCGACCTCGGGGTGCGGCAGGATCAGGAAGCGGTCCTCCGCCATACCGGTGAACAGGGCGTCCGCGACGTCGTCCGGCTCGATCGCGGTGGGGGTGAGGACCAGGTCGCCCGCGCTGCCGGTGGCGGCCAGCATGTCCGTGCGGACGCCCTGCGGGCAGATCGCGTGGACCTTGATGCCCCGGTGGCGGTACGTGAGCGAGAGCCATTCCGCGAAGGCGTACGCGCCGTGCTTGGTGACACTGTAGGGCGCGGCGCCGATCATGGTGAGCAGCCCGGCGGCCGAGACGGTGGAGACGAACCGGCCGCTGCCGCGCTCCAGCCAGTCGGGGAGCAGCGCGTGCGCCGCGCGGACGTGGGCCATGACATTGACGTCCCAGGCCGCCGCCCAGACCTCCTCCGGCGCGCCCTCCGATCCCCCGGAGCCGAGGCCCGCGTTGGCGCAGTACACGTCGACGGTGCCGCCAAGGGCCTCCATCGCCGCAGGCACGATCGTGGACGCGTCCCCCGGCACGGCGACGGCACCGATCTCGCCGGCCACCGTCTTCGCCTTGCCGGCGTCCAGGTCGTTCACCACGACGCGCGCCCCCGCCGCGGCGAAACGGCGGGCCAGCGCGGCCCCGATCCCGCCTCCGGCGCCGGTGACGACAACTCCCTTGTCCTGCAGGGTCTCCACGATGGGTCTCCTTCGACTGCGGCTCCGCGGTGATCGCAGACTAACCAGTCGGTATGCCGTGACGGAAGGGGGCCGCTCAGCCCGGTTCGTTCCCCGTCGGGGGCCCGCGCGCTAGCGTGCGTGGCCATGACAGCCACCGCGCTCACGGAGGTCTCTGCATGAACCTGTCCCGACGCAGTCTGTCCAGACGCGGCCTGCTGGCCGCCACGACCACCGCCGCCCTCACCTCGGCCGCCCCGGCCTCCGCGGCCGGCGGCGGCTCCGGCCACGGGCGGCCGCTGCGGACCGGCTTCGAGCGGCTCGCCGCCGACGGATACGCGCTTCTGGACGGCGAGCGGGTGGGTGTCGTCACCAACCCCACCGGCGTGACCAGAGACGTACGCCACATCGTCGACGTGATGCACGCCGACGAGCGCGTGGACCTGGTCGCCGTGTTCGGCCCCGAGCACGGCTTCCGGGGGACGGCGCAGGCCGGGGGTTCAGAAGGGCGCCACGACGACCCGGCGACCGGCCTTCCCGTCTACGACACGTACCAGAAGAGCGGTCAGGCGCTCGCCGACATCTTCACGGCCGCGCGCGTCGACACGATCGTCTTCGACATCCAGGACGTGGGGGCGCGCTTCTACACGTACATCTGGACGCTCTTCGACTGCATGCAGTCGGCGGAGCTGGCGGGCAAGCGGTTCGTGGTGCTCGACCGGCCCAATCCGGTGACGGGGCGCGGCGCCCACGGGCCCGTCCTGCACAAGGAGTTCGCGACGTTCGTCGGGCGGCAGCCGATCTCGCAGGCGCACGGGATGACGGTGACGGAGCTCGCGCTGCTCTTCAACGGCGAGTTCCTGGAGCGGCCCGTCGAGCTGGAGACGGTGCGGATGACGGGGTGGAAGCGCGGGGACTTCCACGACGCGTCCGAGCTGCCGTGGGTGCCGCCGAGCCCGAACATGCCGACCCCCGACACCGCCCTGGTGTACAGCGGCACCTGCCTGTTCGAGGGCACGAACCTCTCCGAGGGGCGCGGCACGACCCGCCCCTTCGAACTGCTCGGCGCGGAGGGCATCGACCGCAGGTGGGCGGCGGCCGCGAACGAACTGAGGCTGCCCGGCGTGCACTTCAGAGAGGCCTACTTCGCGCCGACGTTCTCCAAGTTCCAGGGCAAGACCATCGGCGGCGTCCAACTCCACGTCCACGACCGGGAGTCGTACGACCCGGTACGCACCGGCATCGCGCTGCTCGTGACCGCCAAGAAGACCTGGAGCGGCTTCGCCTGGCGCTCCGACAACTGGATCGACAAACTGACGGGCTCGACGAGCGTCCGCACGCTGATCGACGCGGGCGCGAGCACGGACGAGGTGACCGCCGCCTGGCAGGACGATCTGACGCGGTTCCGTGAGGTGCGCAGGCGGTATCTGCAGTACCGCTGAGGGGGTGCAGGCCCTACCGGGGAGAGGGGTGCCCACCGGATGGCGCCCCCGCCCGGCCGGCGGAGAACATGATCCTCGGCTCGTCCCACCGGAGTTGAGGAGTTCCGCATGGCACCCATGACGCGCAGGGCGGCGGTCCCCCTGCTGCTGGCCGGAGCGGCGGCGCTGGTCGCCCCGCAGGCCGTCGCGGCGACGGACCCCGTCCCGGCGATCGAGCGCGCCGCCCACCCCCTGCGCTCCACGGATCCCGGCGGCGACACCCGCGACCTGCGACCGCTGAACCACATGGTCGGCGACGCGACGGTGGTGGGCCTCGGAGAGGCGACGCACGGCTCGCACGAGTTCTTCACCATGAAGGACCGCGTATTCCGCCACCTCGTGAAGGAGAAGGGCTTCACCACCTTCGCCCAGGAGGTGAGCTGGACCACGGGCCTGCGTTTCGACGCGTACGTACGCGGCGGGAAGGGCGATGTGCGCGGGCTCGTGCACGACGAGCTCGCCAAGACGCCCTGGGACACCGAGGAGCACGTCGAGCTGCTGCGCTGGATGCGCGCGTACAACGACCGGCACCCCGACCGGCAGCTCCGCTTCATGGGCAATGATCTCAACTACCCCGAGCTGGGCGGGGAGTTGTTCGACGGGATCGCGGACTACGCCCGCGCGCACGAACCCGATCTGCTCCCCCGCCTCACGAAGCTGTACGCCCCGATCCGCCGCCTCGCGGACGGGGACACCTACATGGCCCGGCCGCTGAAGGAGCGGCGCGAGCTGGCCGCGCGGGCGCAGGAGGCGTACCGGCTCCTGAAGAAGCGTCACCCCTCAGGCAAGGACGGGCAGTTCGTGCTCCAGCACGCTCGCTCCGTCTCCCAGACCGCCGACCTCTACGCCTTCGCCCTGGACACCCCCGAGGGATCGAAGGACGCCATGCTGTACCGCGATCGCATCATGGCGGCGAACACCGCCTGGTGGCAGCGGTTCACCGGCGACAAGGTGCTCCTCTCGGCGCACAACGCCCATGTGGCGTACGAGAGTTATGACCCGCGCTACCCGAAGATGCAGGGCGCCTTCCTGCGTGAGCAGTTCGGGAGGCGGTACGTCAGCATGGGGTTCACGTTCGGCCGGGGGGCGTTCATGGCACAGGGTCCCGACAACGGCCCGTGGAAGTCCGTCTCGGTGGGCCCGGCCACGCGCGGCATGAACGAGCACACGCTCGACAGGGTCCGCTTCGACGACTACTTCGTCGACATGCGCGCCCTGCCGGGACCCTCCCGCGCCTGGCTGAGCAGGGCCCGGGTGACCCGCAGCATCGGCTCCGGGTGGCCCGACGGGCCGTACCAGATCCGGCTCGCGCCCTCGCACGACATCCTCATCCATCTGAACCGGGTCACCGCAGCTCACCGCCAGTCTCAGTGATCGAGACGCGCCGTCCCACCTATTGACTGGCCCATACATCCAACGTGAGAGTGCCGCTCGTGCACAGCGAAATCTCACCAGACGACATCTCACCGGAGAAGACTCCGCAGGACGCCGGGCCCAAGCAGGACGCCGGGCCCGAGCAGGACGGCAGTCCCGAGAGCCTGCGCCGCGTGGCCGTCGCCTCCTTCATCGGGACGGCCATCGAGTTCTACGACTTCTACATCTACGGCACGGCGGCCGCCCTCGTCCTGAACCAGGCGTTCTTCCCGACCCTGGACCCGGTCAACGCCACGCTCGCCTCCTTCTCCACATACGCGGTGGCGTTCGCGGCGCGGCCCATCGGGTCGGTCGTCTTCGGGCACTTCGGCGACCGGGTCGGGCGCAAGTCCGTGCTCGTGGCCTCGCTGCTGCTCATGGGGCTTTCGACCGCGCTCGTCGGACTCCTGCCCGGCTACGACACGTTGGGCATCTGGGCGCCGCTGCTGCTGATCCTGCTGCGCTTCCTGCAGGGCATCGGGCTCGGCGGCGAGTGGGGCGGGGCCGCGCTGCTCGCGGTGGAGCACGCGCCGAAGAAGAAGCGTGGACTGTACGCCGCCTTCCCACAACTCGGCCCGTCCGTCGGGTTCTTCGCGGCGACCGGGGTCTTCTGGCTGCTGTCCGCCGTGCTCTCCGACGACGCGTTCCGCACCTGGGGCTGGCGTGTGCCGTTCCTGCTCTCCTTCCTGCTCGTCGGCGTCGGGCTCTTCGTGCGCCTGCGGATCAGCGAGACGCCGGTCTTCGCGAAGGTCATGGACGCCCAGGAGGCCAGCAAGGTCCCCGCGCTCGACGTGCTGCGCCGCCATCCGCGCGAACTGCTGCTCGGCGCGGGCGGGATGATCGTCGCGTACGGGCTCTTCTATACGGCGACGACGTACTGCCTCTCCTACGCCACCGGCAATCTGGGCGTCTCCCGCAACACCATGCTCGGCCTCTCGCTGGTCGCCTGTCTCTTCCTCGCGGCCGGCACCTGGCTCGCCGCGACCCGCTCCGACGGCGCCGGGCGCCGCAAGCTGATCCTCGCGGGCAGTGGGCTCGCGGTGGTGTGGGGCCTGGTGCTCTTCCCGCTCCTGGACACCGAGCAGCCGGTGCTCATGGCGCTGGCCATCGGCGGCGCGCTCTTCTGCATGGGCGTGGTCTACGGGCCGATGGGCGCCTATCTGCCGGAGCTGTTCGGCACGAACGTGCGCTACTCGGGCGCCTCGCTCGCGTACAACCTGGGCGGGGTCCTCGGCGGTGCGGTCTCGCCGCTGGTGGCGACGCGGCTGCAGTCCGCCTTCGGCTCCTCGTCCGTCGGCTGGTACGTGAGCGCCATGGCCGTTGTGTCCGTGCTGTGTGTACTCGCGCTGCCGGAAACCCGTGAACGGGACCTTGCATAACCGAATAAAGACAATACGAAGGGCTCGGGACATGAATTCTCCACACGTCTAGACCACATACTCCGGTCATATCCGGAATGGAGAATTCAGGGACTGAGCCACCATCGTTCATTGTCCTTGGCGAGCGCGTCCCAGAGCAGGTTCAGGGGATGTCCGGATTCGCAGGAATCGCGGTCGCCGCGCCGGGTGAAGACACCCACGAGCACCTCGGTCCGCGGACCGGTGTCGCCCACCACGTCGAGCCGCCGCAGCCCCCCGGCCTCCGGGAGGCTGCCGCTCTCGGCGGCCTCCGCGATCCCCCGCGTGACCAGCATCGCCCCGCTGACCACACCCGAGCGCAGCAGCTCGAAGCCGTAGTGCGCCGCCTCTATCTCGGCGGCGATGGACAGCTCCTTGCGGTAGTCGGCGCCGTACCAGGAGGTGAGGAAACGCCCGATCAGACCGCCCGCCGACACCACAAGGGGCAGCTCGGGCAGGGCGCTCGCGCCGACCTCGGGGCCGGGAAGCCGGTCGGCCGGCAGGTTCGTGAGCAGCGAGAGTCCGCTGCGCCGCCACTCGATGACCTCGTACGGATCGAGCTCCGCCTCCTCGCCCTCGATGACGACCACGCTGCCGCAGACCAGGTCGAGTTCCTTGGACCGCAGCTTGGCGAAGAGATCGCCGGTGCGGACGTGGGTGACCTTCAGGTCGACGCCGCGGCGTTCGTAGGCATCACTCACCCGCTCCACCGCGTCGAGGAGAAACCCCAGCGTGTAGCGGGTGGAGCCGACCGAGAGGGTACGCCCCAGGCGGCGGCGCGCGTCGTGCAGACCGTCGGTCCACTGGCCGAGCGTGCGCCGCGCCAGGTCGACGAGGGTCTCGCCGGTGGGGGTGAACAGGACGTCCTTGCCGCGCCCCCGCTTGAGGACCAGGGCCTCGCCGCACAGCGCGCCGAAGGTGCGGTTCATCGTGTCCAGCTGTTTCTGCACGCTGGACTGCTCGCGGCCCAGCTGCCGGGCGGCGGCGAGTGCCGTGCCCGTCTCGTGCACGGCGAGCAGCGTACGTAATTGATCCATCGTGGTGTCCAGCAGCTCCGTGGGGTACTGCTGCGGACCGGATAAGGCCATGCTCGGCGACTCGCTCTCCGACTCCTTTGTGTTTTACGGCATTGCAGCATAGCCGCCGCGGAAACTGATCCGGAGAACACCCCAAATTATCTGGCGATTTCTTCCAGAAAAACCTGGATGCGTTCCCGGTACCCGTGGAATGGTCGAGCCAATCCCGATCACCCCGACATCTCTGCAAGGAGACTTACGCTCGTGAGCCAATACCAGGCCGCACCCGCGCACCCCGGCCCCCACCCCGCGGGCCCGCAGGGCCGTGCGGGCCGCGCGGTCAGGCGACCCGGCACCCTCACCGCCCTGGTGTGGACAACGGTCCTCTCCGCGGTCGCCGCCATCATCGGCGCGGTCATGGTCTTCGCCGGCGGCGAGGACATGGCCGAGGACAACATCAACGACGTCATCCACGACCACCCGGACATCGTCGGGCTGCCCTCGGGGACGACCGCGGCGGACATCAAGGCGCTGTCCGGTCCGCTCTGGGACGAGATGGTCAGCGACCGGGCCGGCACACTGTCGGCGCGCGCGGGCTTCGCGATATTCACCGCGGTCTGCCTGCTGATCTTCGCGCTCGCCGCCCGCAAGGGCGCCGCCACCTGGGCCCGTGTCCTGATCACGGTGTCGGCCGTGATCGCGGTCTTCCCGCACATCCTGATCATGGGCGACTACGAGCCCGACGCGGTGGTCATGACGAGCCTCGTCGCCCTCCTGACGGCCGTCGCGGCGATCGTGTTGTGCTGGCTGCCGCCGGTCAACCGTTTCGCGCGGGGGCGCAAGGCCACCGGCTAGCCGACGGCCGGTGACCGCATGGGGCAGGTGCCCGTCGGGGGACGGGCACCTGCCCCATCGCGTACGGACGGCAGGTGCGCGGCGCCGGACATCTGGTCAGCTCCCCCGGCCCGCAGGACGATGCCCGCGTGGAGCCCTACTGGGAACTGACCTTCGACGCCGACGGCGACGTCGACACCGCGCAGCGCGACCGCCTCCTCGGCGAGGTGTCCCGCGAGCGCGTCACCGATCTGCTCGTCCTCGCGCACGGCTGGAACAACGACCAGGACATGGCGACCGCCCTCTACCGGCGGTTCTTCGCGCCCTGCCGGGAACTGGCGGGCCGGGGCGTGCGCATGGGATACGTGGGCGTGATCTGGCCCGCGATCCGCTTCCCCGACGAGCGCATCCCGGACTTCGAGCCTTCGGTCACCGTCGCGGGCGCGGGCGCCGGACCTCTGCTCGACGATCCGACCCGGCGGCTGCTGGGCCGCACGTTCCCCGGCCACGACGCCGAACTCGACCGCATCGGCGCCCTGTTGGCCGAGCGCTCCGCCGTGCGGTCCCGGCTCTACGAGTACGGCCGCCTCGTCCGCGATCTCGTGGCCGTACGCGAAGGCAGCCCCGCCCGGCGGTTCGCGGACGACATCTGGGGCGGTGAGCCCGCCATGCTGACCGACGACGCGGTCGAGGTGTGCGAGCTGCTGGCCGCGGCGATGGAGGGCACGGGGCAGCAGGAACTCTTCGGGAGCCTGCGCAAACGGCTGTGGAACGGGGCCCATGAACTCCTGCGCCAGGCAAGCTATTACGGGATGAAGCGCAGGGCGGGCTCGGTGGGGCAGCTCGGCCTCGGCCCCACGGTCGGCCTCCTTGCGCGGGAGGCGCCCGAGCTGCGGGTGCATCTCATCGGGCACAGCTTCGGCGCGCGGCTCGTGTCGTTCGCGCTGCGCGGGATGCCCGCCTCGGTGCGCGGGGTGAAGTCGACGACGCTGCTCCAAGGGGCCTTCTCGCACTACGCGTTCGCCGAGCGGCTGCCGCACGACCCGCGAAGGGGCGGCGCGCTGCACGGCGTACAGAAGCGGATCGACGGACCGCTGGTGTCCTGCTACTCGCGGCACGACGACGCCCTGGGCAAGCTCTATCCGCTGGCCTCGAAGATCGCCGGTGACTCGTCCACGTTCCTGGGGCTGTGGGAGCGCTGGGGCGCCATCGGCTACGACGGGATCCGGGCCGTGGAGGGCGCCAGGCGCGTCAAGCTGGGCCGGGCGTTCCCCGCCAAGGGGTGTGTGAGCGTGGACGCCTCGGCGGTGGTGCGGCGCGGCGGTCCGCCCTCCGGCGCGCACAGCGACATCTGCCACGAGGAGCTGGCGCGTGTCGTGTTCGCCGCAGGGCGGATCGCCTCGTCGTGAACTCCCTGGCCGCTACCGGTGCTTGGGGAATTCGACGACCTGCTGGTACGTCGGCCGGTTCTGCCACTGGATCGGCCCGTGCGTGATGCCGCCGAGCGCCCGGTGGATGACCGAGTCCGCACACCACTGGTCGCCCGCCGCGCAGCTCGCGTCGCCGGGGTAGACCTCGGTCGCGGGCTTGGCGACGGCCTGCGCGAGGGTGGCGAGGAGCGTGTCACGGCATGCGTCGAGCTTGCCCTCTCCGCAGTAGGCGTCCCCGAGCTTCCCCTCCACGGGCTGCCCGAGCACCGCGCGCAGGTCCTTGTCGGCGTAGCCCCACCAGCCGTACTGGAAGGCCGATCCGGCATGCGCCCCGGTGGGACCGTGACCGGCGGACGGCGCCTCGTCGGTGGAGAGCTGGGCCGTCAGTGCGTCGTACAGCTCCTTGCCCAGGCCCGGCTTGAACTCGGCCTCGATCAGCAGCGGCCACCAGGCGTCCATGACGCGTACGGCGTCGGGGTGGGCGTACGTCTTTGAGCCCGCCGACGTCTGGTTGCGCTGGGCGCCCGCCTTGCGCCAGGCCTCCAACTGCTGCACGGCCTTGGCGAGTTGCGGGTCGGTGACCGGCTTGCTGCGGAGCACCTTCAACAGCTCGGGCAGCACCTGCTCGCCGCGCAGGTCGGTGACGGCCGCCTCGGACATGGCCTGGGTGAGCGAGGCACGGGTGACGCCGCCCTCCTCGGTCAGCTTCTTCACCCGCCCGTCCAGGAGATCGCCGCGGTGCACGGCGCTCACGCCGAAGCCCGCCGTGCTGAAGTCCTTGGCCTGCTTGTTGTTCCAGGAGATGTAGTAGTCCTGGTTGACGGACTGCGGGTGCTCGGCGGGCGGCGTCTGCGCGGAGGTGTTGTCCTTCGGGTCGAAGTCCCGCCATTCATAGGACTGTTGGCCCTTCACCGGAAGGGCGGGGTCGATGCCGGCGGCCCGCTCGGGGTTGGCGCCGCTGTTGTAGTACGCGATGTCGCGGGAGTCGGCGTAGAACCAGTTGAAGGCGTAGCTGATGTTCTGTGCCGCCTTCTTGAAGCTCGCCGCGTCCTTGACGTACGAGGGGTCGTTGAGCATCTGGAAGCCGATGATCGAGTCGGCCTCGTGGCGGTAGGTGGAGCGCAGCGAGACATACGCGACGGGCTTGGAGTCGACGGTCGCGCGGTGCGTGACGACGCCGTACTTCGTGCGGAAGACCTGCATCCGGTAGGAGCCGGCGGCCGTGGAGTCGGCGATGGTCGGCTTCCAGGCGTTCTTGCGCTCCAGCTTCTCCATCGGGGTGCACTCGCCCCGGTAGAGATAGCCGGCCGACTGCTTGGTGGGCGTGCCGCCGCCCGGTTCGCACAGCTCGACGGCGTACGTGTCGGTGATGTCCTGCCCTGCGGAGGTCGCCGACCAGGCGTAGTCCTGGCCGCGCCCCAGCTGGACGTACATGCCGACGCCCGCGAAGGAGACGCCGCGCGCGCTGATGCCGGGGCCCTGGAGCTCCTGCTGCATCAGGAGCTGGGGGGCGAAGTAGCCGGTCTGCGGGCCGAAGACGGCGACGGGGTTCTTGCTCGCGGTGTGCTTCCCGGAGACGAGCAGGGCGTTGGACATGCCCTTCTTGTGGCCGTCCTGCCGGAAGAGGTCCGAGGGCAGCACGCCCTTGTCGTACATGCCCTGGAGCGGCTTGAGCTTCTTGGGCGCCTTCACCGGGTCCTTGGCGCCGGTCGCGGCGCCGCCTTCCTTGTCGTACACGAGCTGCTCGCGCTCGACCGACCCCGGATCGGGCATGGCCGTGCCGCGCGCCTTCTCCGGCTTGCCCGCGTACGGGAAGCTCGTGCCGTCGTGGATGGTCTGCACGGCCTCGGGGTCGTTACGGGCGCGGAAGGACTCCCAGACCTTGGTGCCCTTCTCGACGCCGTACTTCTCCTGGGACTTGAGGAGGGAGAGCGCGGACTCGACCTCTCCCCCGCCGCCGTTGCCGAAGAGGCCGCCGACGACCGAGGCGAGCGCGATCATGTCGGTGACCTTGAAGGGCTCGATCTCGCCGATGTTGGTGATCGCGTCGATCTTGCCGGTCAGGACGTACTCACCGGGGAAGTAGCGGCCCTTCTTCGACTTCTCGCGGTAGGCGTTGAGCCCGTCGACATAGGCCTGCGCGTCCTCCATGGCCTGCTTGCCGCGCTCGCCCTGAGTGGTCCTGATGTACTCGACCTGCTGCTCCAGGTCCTGCTCCGTGTACGGGGCCTGCGGCCAGAACTGCTGCTCCATGCCCTGGTTGGAGGGCGCGCCGCCGGCGAACGAGGACAGCTGGCCGCGGCCGATGTGCCGGAACAGGTCGATCAGCCAGAGCCGGTCCTGCCCGGCGGCGAAGCCCGCGCCGAACTCGGTGCCGTAGCGGGTCGTGCCCTTGATGTGCGGGACGCCGTACTTCTTGTCCCGGGTGATCGTCACGTCGTCACGGGGCCGGGTGACGGAGGCGACCTGGTCCTCCCGGACGCCGAAGGAGGCGTCGTTGAAGAACTCCGTCAGCTTGTCGTCGGTGAGCGACGGATAGCCGGAGGAGAGCGCGTCGTACGGGCCCAACTGGTCGTCCGCGTGGGCGGGTCTGGTGCCCAGGATGCGGTGCGCCAGGATCTGGGCGAGGGTGGCGTCGCCGTTCGCGCCGGGCGGCAGGATGTCCGCGCACTGCCCCTCGCAGTAGTCGGCCGCCGGCGCCGGCTCCTCGGCGGCCGCCCCCGGCTGGGGGGCGAGGAGTGATGCGGCGAGGGCGAGCGCCGCGCTGGCGGTGAGGCTTCTGAGCCGGACGATGCGTCGTCGCATAGGTGCTCCTCTGTGCTCCTCTTGGGCTCCTCCGTAAGGGAGTTGGAGCGGAGGTTACTGACGGGTTGCCAAACCCGGAAGATGAACAACCGTCGCCTTTTCAGAACCGCCACATCGCCCCAGCTCACCGGCCACACAGCGACAGCTCACCGCCGCCTTATGTCAGCCATCGAAAATCGGATGGAAGTCGAGGGAGCCGAATCGCGTGTCGATACGTCTACTCGGCAACGTCCGAGAACGTGCGACGGAGGTGCAGGGCGATGGCCGGATTCCGGAGTCTCGCGAGACAGGTGCGCGATCCACAGAGCGATCTGGCGCTACGGCGCTACTCGCTGCGCAAGTGCCTGGAGAGGTTCGCCCCCTACGGCCACCGGGCGACCTGGGACCATCTCTGCTCCCGTGCGGGCTTCGGGCCCGAGGACCGCTCGCCCGACCCGGCGCGGCTGGTGGCCGCGCTCGACGAACTGGAGGCGGCACGGGCGGTCTGGCTCGCCTACGAGGAGGGCTTCGCGGAGCGCCGCCGCAAGGAGAAGCACGACGGGCTCCGCCGGCCGGGCAGCCTGGACGACTGGCACCGCTACACCTGGGGCGGCTGCGGGGTCGCCTGGTGCGACGACCCCGGTGTGCACCCCTCCGAACCACTGGCCGAGGTGCTCCGCCGGCTGATCGCGGCCCTGGAGCGGGAACCGGGCACCGGCTGTCCCGTGTGCGCCCGGCCCGATCTGCTCTGGATACACGGCCTGGCGCACGAACCCTCGTCGGGCCCCGTCTGCACGAACTGCGGGATCGTGGTGCCGATCCCCGTGCTCACGCCCGCGGCGACGGCACGGGCGCGCACCCGGCACGAACGTCCACTGGTCTCCGCCTGAGCCCCGCCGGCGGGTCCCGTCAGGGAGTCGCCACGTCCGTCTGGACGGCCAGCTTGAACTCGGCGAGCATGAGCGGCGCGGCGATCTTCACGTCGCCGACGCCGCGCGCCGATATCTTCAGGCCGACCGGCGTCCCCGGACGCACGAACATCTGCCAGGTGTACGTCCGGTACTGCCCGCCCCGCGTCGGCGCCCAGTCCGTGGTGGCCGTCGAGTCGTACCCCGTCGAGCCGCCGAGCGGATCGCGCACATACCGCGCGCGGTACTCCGTGGGCCGGTCGTCCGGCTTCCAGAAGATCATCGCGGAGAGGGTGCCCCAGCCCTCGTGGCTGGGCCAGATGAGCCCGGAGCGGCTGTCCGGGAACTGCGAGGGGCGGGTCCCGCCCTTGGCCGGGTCGTGCATGTGCCAGGGGTCGTAGGACTCCTCGGCATCGTCGTACGGGAACCGCACGAGGTGGTACCCGTCGCTGTCGTACGTGATCTTCTGCGGTCCGGTCCGTGCGGCTTCCCACTTCAACGAGCAGACGGCGATTCCCATCGGCCCTCCCCCTGTGTGTTGTCCTGTGGTGATGCAGCTCTGTGTGAACGGCGCCCGCGGCGCGGGCGATGGTGCGGTGGTCCCGGTGTCGCCCGGGGCGATGGCCGACTCCGTGGCGGCGGCCGTCGGGGCCGGGGCCAGGGACGTCCACGTCCATCCCAAGTCCCCTTGTGGACAAGACACGTTGTCCCCGCGTGCGGTTGCGGCCACGCTGGCGGCGCTGCGTGCCGTGACCTCCGTACCTATAGGGGTGACCACCGGCGCGTGGGCCGAAACGGATCCTGACCGGCGGGTCGCCAGGATCCGCTCCTGGACGGTGCTGCCCGACCACGCCTCGGTCAACTGGCACGAGCCGGGTGCGGAGGCGGTGGCGCGGGCGCTGCTCGAGCGGGGCGTGGCGGTGGAGGCGGGGCTCTGGTCCGGCACGGACGGCCCCGCGCGCTTCGCCGCGTCGGAGCTCGGGCCCCGTGTGCTGCGGGTGCTCGCCGAGGTGATGGACCCTGATGGCGGCACGGCGGCGGACACGGCCCGCGCGCTGCTCGCCGAGATCGGCCCGGCGCACGGCCGCCCGGTCCTGCTGCACGGCGCGGACGGCGGGGCCTGGCCGGTGCTCCGCCTGGCGGGCCGGCTCGGCCTCGCGACCCGCGTCGGCCTGGAGGACACGCTGTTCCTGCCGGACGGGGAACGGGCGGTGTCCAACGCTCAGTTGGTGGCCTCGGGGCTGTCCCAGTACGGGTCGTCCCACCGCGCGTCGTAGGGCAGGGCCAGCAGCCGCATCTGGACGCACAGGCCTTCCGTCGCGCCCACCGCGCGCAGCCGCTCCGGGGCGTGCACGGCCAGCCAGGCCTGGAGTTCGGGGAGGGGCTCGGGCAAGAAGTCGAAGACCGGCGCGTCCGGATCGGGCCAGTACCACCAGGGGATGATCAGCTGCGGCAGGTCGCTGAACAGCTCGGGCATCCACCACTCGACGGCCCGGCGCAGCAGCTCGTCGGCCCGGCCGCCGACGGGCTGACGCGCCCAGTACTCCAGGAGCGGGGTGATGGTGCCGCCCATGTCGGCGCAGACCGCGAAGACGTCGGTGATGTCGTACGGCGACGACTCGTCCGTGAGGCACGCGGCCCACCAGGCGTCGATGAACTTCCTTATGGCATCGGCCTGTTCGGCCGGCCACTGCGGCCAGCGGCACCGTCCGAGTCCCGTCGCCCCGTACCCGAGCCCGCCGAACCGCCCGGCCGCCAGATGTCCGGCGAACTGCGGCAGCAGCCTGCGGATCACCGCCGGATGGTCCGTGAAATGGTCGGGCACCTCGTGGAAGACCTGCACCAGCAGATCCTCGGGAAGCTCGACGCGCGGCTGTCTGAGCAGCGCGATCTCCTGCTCCCCGTAGCAGTAGGTACAGCCCTCCTCGTCCGGGGCGGCGGTCATCCCGTCGAAGACGGAGCGGATCCGGGCCAGCGCGGCGTCGAGGTCGCGGGCGGGAGAGGAGGGCGACGAGGGGGCGGAAGCGGTGGTCATGAGCGGTCCTGACGTGACTCCGGCGGCGCCCGGGCGCCGCCGAAGAGCGTGACGCTACCAGAGACGGTTCCCGGTGGTCAGCGGCCCGTGTCGTCCGTCACCTGGACATGGTCCGCGATGCCCACCACCAGGACCCGCGTCCCCTCCTCCAACGGGCGCCAGCGGTGGGGGAGTTCGGCCGCGCAGTACAGGGTGTCGCCGCGCCCCAGGCGGTAGACCGAGCCCGCCGCCTCCACCTCCGCCGAGCCGTCCGCGACGTACAGGACCTCGTCGCCCCGATGCCGGAACTCGCGTCCCCAGTCGTGGTCGCCGGTGAACTCCAGGGCGTGCAGCCGCTGATGGCCGCGGACCAGCGGGCGCATCCGCGCCTCGCGCTTGCCCTCGCCCTCGCGCACGGCGGCCGAGTCGCCGCGCACCACGTCGACCGGGCGCGGCGCCTCCGCGGACGCGAGGAGCTGGACGGCCGTGGTGCCGAGGGCGTCCGCGATGCGTTGCAGGGATCCCATGCTGGGCCGGGAGCGGCCGTTCTCCACCTGGCTGAGGAAGGGCGCCGAGACCCCCGCCCGCGCCGCCACGTCGGCCAGCGTCAGATCGAGGGCGCGGCGCAGCCTGCGGATCCCGGGGCCCACCTGCGGGGTGTCCGCGTCATCTGTCGTACCCATGTCGCCCAGCCTATCCCTTGGGTTAATGTCTTCAGCACCACTTAAGAAAGTTAAGTGAGCAGTCGACTGCCGACAGGCATGGACCGAGAGGACGGGATCGACATGGCCCGCGTGGACCAGAATCAGCGCCGCCGGCGCGGCACCGGCCTGATGGCCCTGGACGAGGAGGCGAGCCAGGGCGGCTACACCCTCTTCGCGCCGCTCACCGGCCGCGGCGAGGTCTATCTGATCGACCTCCGCGGCGAGGTCGTACACCAGTGGAACCTGCCGCACCGGCCCGGCCGGCACGCGCGGATCCTGCCGAACGGGAACCTCGCCTACAACGGCGTACTCCCCGACGAGCCCGCGCTCTTCCCGATGTGGCACAAGTACCGCGGCGGGATCATGCAGGAGATAGCCCCGGACGGCACGGTCCTGCGTGAGCACCGCGACCCGCTCCAGCACCACGACGCGCACCACTACGGCGACGGGCGCCTGCTCTACACCGCCCTGGAGCCGCTGACCGGAGCCGACGCGGCGGCCGTGCGGGGCGGCGTGCCCGGCTCCGAGGCCGAGGGCGGCACCGTCTGGGCGGACACCGTCGTCGAGGTGGACGCCGAGGGCAACAGGACCTGGGAGTGGAAGGTCTCCGAGCACCTCGGCCGCGAGGACTTCCCGCTGCACCCGGACTACGCCCGCGAGCACTACCCGCTGATCAACAGCGTCCTGCCGACGAGCGACGGGAACATCCTCGCCAGCTTCCGCTCGGTCTCCGCGGTCGTCGTCATCTCCCGCGAGACCGGCGACATCATCTGGCGCTCCGAGCCCGGCGTCGTCTCCCAGCAGCACTGCCCCACCGAGCTGCCGAACGGCAATTTCCTCGTCTTCGACAACGGCGTCTTCCGGCCGCACTGGGACGTGCCGTTCAGCCGCGTCATCGAGATCGAGCGGTCGAGCGGCAAGATCGCCTGGGAGTACCACGACCCGGCCCGCGAGTCGTTCTTCGCGCCGTTCATGGGCAGCGCCCAGCGGCTGCCGAACGGCAACACGCTGGTCACCGACTCCCCCGCGGGCCGGCTCTTCGAGGTCACCGCCGACGGCTATCTCTGCTGGGAGTACGTCGTGCCGTACTTCGGCGGCTACGACGAGGAGGAGGTCCGCAAGCTCTTCCCCTCCGAACCCAACGCCGTCTTCCGCGCCTACCGCTACGCGGCGCCCGAACTGCCCTGGCTGACCCCGGCCCACGACACTCCGCCCTCGGCGCACGACTCCGCGAAGGGCTGACCCGGTGGCCGCCGCCGTCGACGAACGCCTGCCGCTGCCACGCCTCGCCCCGCTCGCCGTCCAGCATCTGCTCGCCGGTGTCGCGGCCCCCGTCTCCTCCGTGATCCTGATCGGCACGACGCTGCGGCTCACCGCCGGGCAGACCGCCTCGCTGCTCAGCGCCACGCTGGTGCTCTGCGGGATCGGCGCGCTGCTCCAGTCGCTCGGCGTGCGGGCGCTGCGGGTCGGCGCGCGGCTGCCGTTCCTGATGCTGCCGGGCGGGGCCGCGGTGGCGATCTTCCTGCAGATCGCGAAGGAGTACGGGCCCGCGACCGCCTCGGGGTCGGTGCTGCTCGCCGCGGCCTTCCTGATCTGCGTACTGCCCTTCTACGGAAGGGTGGTGCGGCTCTTCCCGCCGCTCGTGATGGGTACGACGGTCGTCCTGATCGGCATCAACATGATCAAGGTGACGGCGCCGATGGTGGCGTCGGACCCGGCCCCCGGCTTCGCGACGCTCGGCGTCATCGCGGTCCTCTTCCTCGTGCTGCGCGGCGTGTGGCGGCAGATGGCGGTGCTCTTCGGCCTGGCCGGGGGCACCGTCGTCGCGCTGCTGCTCGGCACGGACATCCATCTCGCGTCGGGTGCCGCGTTCGCCCTGCCGGACCCGTTCCCTTACGGCGCCCCGCACTTCGACCTGCTCGCCGCGATCCCGCTCCTCGTCTTCGCGCTCGCCTCGCTCGCCGAGGCCACCGGGCAGACCGTCCTCAACAGCGAGGCGGTCGGCCGCACCCCGGACGCGGGCCGCGACGTGCCGCGCATCGCCCGCGCCGACGCCCTGGTCTCACTGGGTGCCGGCGTCTTCGGTACGTCGCTGATGGTGACCAGCGCCGAGAACATCGGCATCGTCCAACTGACGCGCGTACGCAGCAGGTTCGTCACGGCGGGCGCGGGCGTGCTGCTCGTCCTCTGCGGGCTGTTCACGCCGCTGACCCGCGCGCTCGCGGCGATCCCCGAGCCGGTGGTGGGCGCCGCGGGCCTGGTTATCTACGCGGTGATCGCGGTGCTCGGCTTCAGCATGCTCTCGCGGGTCGACCTGACGCACGGCACCGACAGCGTCGTCGTCGCGCTCGCCCTGGTGGTGGGGCTGCTGCCGGTGACGGCCCCGGAGATGTACGCGGGCCTGCCGTCCTGGGCACACACCGTCTTCGGCAGCGGAGTGGCCGCCGGGGCGCTCGCCGCCGTCATCCTCGGCGCCGTCTTCCGCCGTCTCGGGCCCGACGGACGGCCTCGCGCGCAAGACCCCGTCACTCCGACGAAGAGCGACGCTCCGCCAACAGACGCGAACCCGTGAGGCGTTCGCCGAAGACGTCGTCCGGGTTGGAGAGCACGCAGTTCTCCAGGGAGAGACAGCCGCAGCCGATGCAGTCCGTGAGGTGATCGCGCAGCCGCCCCAACTGCTTGATGCGCTCGTCCAGTTCGGAGCGCCAGGTCTCCGAGAGGCGCGCCCAGTCCTCGCGGGTGGGCGTGCGCTCCTCGGGGAGCGAGTCGAGCGCCTCGCGGATCGTGGCGAGCGGGATGCCGACGCGCTGGGCCGCGCGCACGAAGGCGACGCGACGCAGCGCGTCGCGGTGGTAGCGGCGCTGGTTGCCCGAGGTGCGGCGGCTGCTGATCAGGCCCTTGGACTCGTAGAAGTGCAGGGCGGACACCGCGGCGCCGCTGCGGGCGGACAACTGGCCGACCGTGAGTTCGTGGATCTTCTCTGGGATCTGGGGCACCCCTCAGACCCTAATCGCCCGCCGATCGGAACTGATCGCCGGTCCGTTGACACACGTCGGCGCACACAGCATGCTGAGCAAGCGCTTAGTACGAATACTTTGAGGAGGCCAGGGACATGGCGGAGCCGAGGATCTTCAGGTCGGCCGAGGAACTGCGTGCCGCGGTCGGCGAGCAGCTCGGGTACAGCGACTGGCTGGAGATCGACCAGAAGCGGATCGACCTGTTCGCCGATGCCACGGGCGACCACCAGTGGATCCACGTGGACGCGGAGAAGGCGGCCCAGGGCCCCTTCAAGGCGACCATCGCGCACGGCTATCTGACGCTGTCGCTGCTGCCGAGCCTGGTGCCGCAGGTGATGCGGGTCGAGGGCATGAAGATGGGCGTCAACTACGGCACCAACAAGGTCCGCTTCCCCTCCCCCGTGCCGGTCGGCTCGCGACTGCGCGCGACCGCCGTGCTCCAGGAGGTCGCGGCGACCAAGGACAAGGGCGTGCAGGTCACGGCGGCGGTCACCGTCGAGCTCGAGGGCGGCGAGAAGCCCGCCTGCGTCGCGGAGTCGGTGTCCCGCTACTACTTCTGAGCCCGGCCCGCTACGGCTTGCGGGCGCCCACCATCCGCAGCACGAGGTCGGCGTAGAGCGCGCCGACCTCGTCGGGCGTCCGGTGGCCCGCGGCGTTGAACCAGCGGGCCACGTCGATGCAGAGCGAGAGCACGGCGAGCGTGGTGCCCGGCACGTCGGGGACGTCGAACTCCCCGTCCCGCACCCCGTCGTTGATCATGTCCCGCACCGCGGCGTCCGACTGCCTGCGCAGCGCGACGATCTCGGCACGGTGCTCATCGCCGAGCGCGTCCAGCTCGTACTGGACCACGCGCGCCGTGGTGTGCTGCCGGGCGTGCCAGCGGACGAAGGAGCGCACGGCCGCGGAGAGCCGCTCCGCCGCGCTGCCGGGCTCGTCGGCGGCGGCGCGCAGGATGGCGAGGGCCTTGTCGTGGCCGATCCTGCTGATGCGGTGGAGCAGCTCTTCCTTGGTCTTGTAGTGGATGTAGAGCGCCGCGGGGCTCATGCCCGCGCGGCCCGCGATGTCACGGGTCGTCGTCGCGTGGTACCCACGCTCGGCGAAGGCCTCGACCGCGGCGACGAGCAGCCGCCGCGCCGCGTCGGGCGTGACCTCGCCCCATGGCTGGTCCTCGGCCCGGGTCTCCTCCGCCGCGCTCATGCCCACTCCTTCCGCCGGTCGGGAGGGACACCATACCCCTGACGGTGAGCAAGCGCTTAGAGCAGCCGGTGGAGCCGCCCGGAGCAGCCGGTGGAGCGCGGGGTCAGGCGGCCGGCTTGAACGGGTCGTGCTCGGCGAGGATCTTCTCCAGTCTGGCCTGGTCCACGCGGCTGACGATCTGGTCGGCCTCCTGCCGGTCCCTGACCACCTTGGCGAGCGTGAACGCGGACGTCGTCAGGTACAGCACGGACACGGCGAGGAACGCGCGGATCCAGCCGCTGACGTCGAGGCTGTATATCCCGACGGCCGTCGCCGCGAGCGCCACGGCGAACGAGGCGACCGCCTGGCCGTAGTAGGCGGTGGTGTTCTGCTGCTTGACCGGTGTCTCACTCATGACCGAGAGCCTCGCGCGGGAGCGGCGCCGCCGGCATCCGCTCCCGTACTCAACTCCCGTACTCAGTAGGCGTACTCAGTAGGCGTACCCAGCAGGCGTACCCAGTACGTCCGTTCAGAACGCCGAGACTCCCGTCAGCGCCCGCCCGATGACCAGCTTCTGGATCTGGCTCGTGCCCTCGTACAGCGTCATCACGCGGGCGTCGCGCAGCAGCTTGCCCGCCGGGTACTCGTCGATGTAGCCGTAGCCGCCGAAGACCTGGAGCGCGTTGTTGGCGGCGCGGACGGCCGCCTCCGACGCGAAGAGCTTGGCCTTGGAGGACTCCGTGGCGAAGGGCTGCCCCCGGTCGACGAGGTCGGCGACCCGCCAGGTCAGGAGCCGGGCCGCGTCCACGTCGACCGCGATGTCGCTGATCAGCTCCTGCACCAGCTGGTGCCCGGCGATCGGCTTCCCGAACTGCTCGCGCTCGGTCGCGTACGTCACGGCCGTGTCCAGGGCCGCCTGGGCGATGCCGACGCACCCTGCGGCGACCGACATCCGGCCCTTGGCGAGCGCCGACATGGCGACGGAGAAGCCCTTGCCCTCGGGCGCCATCATGGCCGAGGCCGGGACGCGGACGTCCTCCAGGACCAGTTCGGCGGTGGCCTGGCCGCGCAGGCCGAGCTTGCCGTGGATCGTGCGGCGGGTCAGGCCGGGGGTGCCGGTCGGCACGAGGAAGGCGGAGACACCCTTGTGACCGGGGGCGTCGTTCGTCCGCGCGAAGAGCAGCACGACATCGGCCCAAGTACCGTTCGTGATGAACATCTTGGAGCCGTTGATCAGGTAGTCGTCGCCGTCGCGCACGGCCTTCGTGGCGAGGTTGCCCGCGTCGGACCCGGTGCCCGGCTCGGTGAGCCCGAAGCAGCCGACGTATTCGCCGGAGGTCAGCCCCGGCAGCCACCGCCGCTTCTGCTCCTCGCTCCCCCAGGAGGCGATGGTCTTGGCGACGAGCCCGAGCGAGACCGACACGATGCCGCGCACGGAGGAGTCGCCGCGCCCCAGCTCCTCGGTCACCAGGCAGTACGCGAGGTGGTCGCCGCCCGAGCCGCCGTACTCCTCGTCGACGGTGAGCCCGAGGAAGCCGACCTCGCCGAGCTTCTTCACGATGGCCCGGTCCACGCTCTCGGCGCGGTCCCACTCGATCACGTGCGGGGCGATCTCGCGCTCGACGAAGTCCCTGGCGAGCCGCTTGACGGCGATCTGTTCCTCGCTGAGCTCCAGGTTCATCGAGAGCACCCACTCTTCCCGGTTCTTTCGGCTTTAAATTAGCACTGCTAGTTTCTGTTGGCAGCCCTACTATGTGCCGCATGGCCCGACCGCGCAAGCCCCTCCTCAGCACAGATCGCATCGTCGAGACGGCGCGCGCGCTCGTGGACGCCGAGGGCCTCGCAGCCGTCTCCACACGGCGCCTCGCCGCCGAGCTCGGGGTCAGCGGGCCCTCCCTCTACAACCACTTCCGCACCAAGGACGAGATCCTGGAGGCGGTCGCCGACTCGGTCAGCGCCCAGGTCGACCTGTCGATGTTCGACCCGGCCGACGAGCGCGACTGGCGTACGTCCCTGCACGACTGGGCGGTCTCCTACCGGGCCGCGCTCACCCGGCACCCGAACATCGTCCCGGTGCTCGCGCACGGCCCCGGGCGCCGCCCGGCGGGCCTGCGCCTCGCGGACGCGGTCTTCGGCGCGATGGTCGACGCGGGCTGGCCGGCCGCGCAGGCCACGTCGATCGGCGCGCTGATGCGGTTCTTCGTGATGGGCTCGGCACTCGGCTCGTTCGCCGGGGGCTTCGTCGACGACGAGGCGGCGTACGACCCGGCCGACTATCCGCACCTGGGCCAGGCCCACCTCCTCGCGGACCGCCAGCAGCGGATCGACGGGCGCGCCTTCGAGACGGGACTGCGGGCCCTGCTCGACGGGCTCGCCCTGCAGTACGAGCAGGTCGCGACGTCCGCTGCCTGAACAGGGCGCGACGAACCCCGGCCGATAGCTGTAAAGTCCATCCGTTCTGCCGGACGAAACATGGACGTAACACAGGAGTGAGCCGTGCGGCCCTCAACGGATGCCGGGCGCCCGCCTTTCGGTGCGCTTCCCGTCGTGGCTTTCGTCGCTCAGGTGCTGCGCGGACAGGCGCAGGTCACCTTCCTGCCCAGCGCGGCCACAGGCGCCCTGTTCGGGGTCGCGCTCTTCGCGGCGGGCTGGGAGTACGGGCTCTACGCCCTGGCGGGCACGGCCGTCGCCACGGCCACCGCGAGGGCCATGGGCGCGTCACGCGAGGGCGTGACGACGGGCCTCGAAGGCTTCAACGGCTGTCTCACCGCGCTGTGTTTCGCCGTGTTCCTCGGGGCCGAACGCCTCTCCACGGCCCTGCTCGCGCTCGCGGGCTGTGTGGTCGTCACGGTCGTCACGGCGGCCATGACGAACCTCCTCTCGCTCTGGCGGCTGCCGCCCCTGACGATGCCGTACTGCCTGCTGGCCGGGGTGATGACGCTCGCGGCGCCCGGCTTCGAACGGGTGGGGCAGCACGCGAACGGCCCCGCGGCGCTCCCGAAGGCGGCGACGGGCCCCACGTCCCTCCAACTCACCGACCTGGCACGGGCGTTCTTCGCCGACTTCGCGCAAATCTTCTTCATGCCGCAGTGGTACGTCGGCGCGCTCGTGCTCATCGGCCTCTTCGCCGCGAGCCGCCGTGCGGGCGCCGTGGCCTGTCTGGGCAGCCTCGTCGGCATCGGCGTGGCCTGGGCACTCGGGGCGCCCGCCGCGCGGATCGCGGACGGCTCGATGGGATACAACTCGGTGCTCGTCGCCCTTGCGCTGTGCGGCACCTTCCTGCCGGTGCGCGGGGCGTCGGTCGGCTACGCGGCCGTGGGCGCGGCCACCGCGACCGCCGTCGGCCCGGCGCTCTCCGCGCTCCTCGCACCGTCCGGCGGCCACGCCTTCACCTGGCCGTTCATCCTGACGACGCTGGTGTTCCTCGCGGCGGCGCCGTCCTTCCCGCGCCTGCGTACGACGATTCCGGCGCCGTCGGCGGAGACGGTGCCGGAATCGGTCGCGACCGGGGAGATCAGCGGGAACTCGCCCGCCCCGCAAGCACCTTGATCGAGAACAGGGCGATCACCGCGAGCACGATGATGTACGCGGAGACGGCCATCGAGGTGCCCGTCGCCTCCAGGAGCAGCACCATCACGAACGGCGCGAGCCCGCCGCCGAGCACGGCCGCGATCTGGTAGCCGAGCGAGGCGCCCGTGTACCGCATCTCGGCCGTGAACAGCTCCGCGAAGAGCGCCGCCTGCGGCCCGTACATGATGCTCAGGAAGCAGCTGGTGACGAAGGTGCCGACGGCCAGCCAGAGCAGTGATCCGGTGTCGATGAGCAGGAACATCGGCACCGCCCAGACCGCGAGCCCGGCCGCGCCCAGGGCGTAGATCTTCAGGCGTCCGATGCGGTCGGAGAGGGCCGCGGAGGCCGGGATCAGGGCGAGTTGGGTGAGGCTGACGCAGAGCGAGACGGTGAGGACCGCGCTGCGCTTCATGTCGAGTTCGCGGGTGGTGTAGTCGAGGACGCCGGTGATGATGATGTAGAAGGTGGCGGTGTTCACCGCGAAGGAGCCGCCGGCGAGGAAGACGGTGCCGAGGTGGTGGCGGAGGACGGTGCGCAGCGGGGAGTTGCCGCCGTTCGCCTTCTCGCCCTTCTCCTTCTCGGCGAGCGCCTTCTCCGCCTCGCGGAACTCGGGGGTCTCCTCCACGCGGGTGTGGATGTACCAGGCGAGGACGAGGACGAAGAGTCCGACCATGAACGGGACGCGCCAGCCCCATGCCTCGAAGGCGCTCTCGCTGGTGGCGGCGCCCGCGACGAGGAAGACGGTGTTGGCGGTCACCACGCCGATGGGGACGCCCAGTTGGACCAGGCTGCCGTAGAGGCCGCGCTTGCCCTCGGGAGCGTACTCGGTGGCCATCAGCATCGCGCCGCCCCACTGGGCGCCGACGGCGATGCCCTGGAGCACGCGGAGCAGGACGAGCAGGATCGGCGCGGCGATGCCGACGGTCTCGTACGTCGGGAGCAGGCCGATGCCCGTCGTGGAGAGGCCCATCAGGGTCAGCGCGAGGACCAGCATCGGCTTGCGGCCGCGCTTGTCGCCGAGCTGGCCCGCGATGATGCCGCCGATGGGGCGGGCCAGGAAGCCGACGGCGAAGGTCGCGAAGGCGGCGAGGACGCCTGCGGATGAACTGCCTGCGGGGAAGTACAGGTCGCCCAGGACGAGGGCGGCGGCTATCCCGAAGACGAAGTAGTCGTACCACTCGACCGCGGAGGCGAGAGCGGCGGCGGTGGCGACCTTGCGGCGGTGGGGATCCGCCGGTGACGCGGGGGCTTGAGCGGAGAGGGGGGCTGCGGAGGTCGGTGCGGGGTCCATGCGGGTGCACACTCCGGTGGTTCCGGGGACGGGACAGGGGGTGGCGCCGTGATGGCAGGGAACGTACCGACCAGTGGGTATGCGGTCAACGGTTCGGTACGTATTGCTGTCCCCGGACAGTGGCGGGGTGCCCGGAGGCACCCCGCGACACCGCCTTCCCGCCCGTGTGCCCCGGTGGCTAGAACACCACCAGCGCCCTGCCGCCCTTCCCGGCGATCATGTTGTCGAAGGCCGCGGGAATTCCGTCCAGCGCGATCCGCTCCGTCACCAGGGCCCCCAGGTCCAGGCGCCCCGCCCGCACATGCTCCGCCAGGACCGGCAGGTCCACCGCCGGGTCGCAGTTGCCGTAGACACAGCCCGAGAGCGTCCGGCCCCAGTGGAAGATCTCCAGGGCGTTGAAGGTGACCTGCTGGTCCTTGCCGCCGATGCCGACCACCGTCGTCCGGCCGCCCCTCCGCGTCGACTCCCATGCCGCCCGGATCGTCACGGCACGGCCCACGCACTCCACCGCCACGTCCACGCCCTGGCCGCCGGTCAGCCTGCGGATGGCCTTGGGGGTGAGCTCGGAGGCGACGACGTACTCCGTCGCCCCCGCCGAGCGCGCCAGCTCCTCCTTCTCCGGCGACACGTCGACCGCGATGATCTGCGAGGCTCCCGCGATCCGCGCCGCCTGGAGCGTCGCGAGTCCCACACCGCCGACCCCGAAGACGGCGGCCGTCTCGCCCTCGCGGACCTTCGCCGAGTGGTGCACGGCGCCGTACCCGGTGAGCACCGCACAGCCGAGCAGGGCCGCGTCCGTGAGCGGGATGCCGTCCGGCACCGGCAGCACGCAGTTGCCCGCCACCACCGTCTCCTCGGCGAACGCCGCGACGTTCAGACCGGGGTGGAGATCACCGCCGTCCGAGGCCCGCCGGGCATAGACGTCCGCCGCACCCGCCAGCGCGTTCCCGCACAGCCACACCTCGCCGAGCGAGCAGGCGTGACAACTGCCGCAGGACGGCGCCCAGTTGAGCACCACTCCGTCGCCCGGCGCGACATGGGTGACGCCGGCGCCCACGGACACCACCGTGCCCGCGCCCTCGTGCCCGAGCACGGCCGGCACCGGAAGCCGCATCGTGCCGTTGGTCAGGGACAGGTCGGAGTGGCAGACCCCGGCGGCGGCGAGACGGACCCGCACCTGACCGGGGCCCGGCTCGGGCAGATCGATCTCGGTGATCTCCAGCGGAGAGCCGACGGCGGGCAGAACAGCGGCGCGGACCACGGTGACGTACTCCTCAAAGGGTTCGGGACAGAGACTTCGGCCTGCTTCGGCAGGAGCGGTTTCAGAACTGGAGGGACTTCGTCTGGAGGTACTCCGTCATGCCGTGCGGGCCCAGCTCGCGCCCCACGCCCGACTGCTTGTAGCCCCCGAACGGCGCCAGCGGATTGAAGCTTCCGCCGTTGATGTCGACCTGACCCGTGTCCATGCGGCGGGCGAACGCCACCGCCTCCGCGTCGTCCGCCGCCCAGACCGCGCCCGCGAGGCCGTACACCGTGCCGTTGGCGATCCGCAGGGCGTCGGCCTCGTCCTCGTACCGGATGATCGAGACGACCGGGCCGAAGATCTCCTCCTGGGCGATCGTCATCTCCGGGGTGACGTCGGCGAAGACCGTCGGCTGGACGAAGTAGCCCTGCTCCTGCGGTGCTTCGGCTCCGCCCGCGACCACCCGCGCGCCTTCCTCGACGCCCTTCTCGATGTAACCCCGCACGCGCGCCCGCTGCTTGGCGTTGACGACGGGACCGATGCGCGAGCCGTACTTCGCGGCGGCCGCGGCGGCCAGCTCCACCGCCTCGTCGTAGCGGGCGGCGTCCACCAGCATGCGGGTCCACGCGCTGCACGTCTGGCCGGAGTTGGACATCACATTGGCCACGCCGACGTTCACCGCCTTGGCGAGGTCGGCGCTCGGCAGGATGACGTTGGCGGACTTGCCGCCGAGTTCGAGGGCGACGCGCTTGACCGCGGCCCCGGCGGTGGCGCCGATCTGCCTGCCGACCGCCGTCGAGCCGGTGAAGGAGACCAGGTCGACGCCCTCGTGCTCGGCGAGCGCCTGGCCCGCGACCGGGCCGAGCCCGGTGACCAGGTTGAAGACGCCCGCGGGCAGCCCCGCCTCGTGTACCGCCTCGGCGAAGAGCTGGGCGGTCAGCGGGGTGTCCTCGGCCGGCTTGAGCACCACCGTGCAGCCCGCGGCGAGCGCGGGGGCGACCTTGTTGACGATCTGGTGGAGCGGGTAGTTCCAGGGCGTGATCGCGCCGACCACGCCGACCGGCTCCAGATAGACGGTGGAGTTGCCGATCTTCTCCTCGAAGGCGTACGTCGCGGCGAGATCGGCGTACGAACCGGCGACCAGGATCGGCACCCCGGCGTGCACCATCTGCGAGAACTGCAGCGGTGCGCCCAGCTCGGCCGTCACCGTCCCGGCGATCTCGTCCTTGCGGGCGACCAGCTGGTCGCGCAGTGCGCCGATGAGCGCGGCGCGCTCGGCGGGCGGCGTGGTGGACCAGGCGGGGAAGGCGGCGCGGGCGGCGCGCACGGCGGCGTCGACGTCCTCGGCGGTCCCGGCCGGGACCCGGTCGATGACCTGCTCGTCGGCCGGGTTCACGACCTCGATCATGTCTGTGCCCGCGGCGGGGCGCCAGGCACCGCCGATGTACATCCCGTCGTGGGCCTTCATCGCAACCTCCAGAGAGTCGTCCGCGCACGCGGAGCACACCGATCGGCCGTCCGCGCACACTCGTCCGCGCACCAAACTAGCGCTGTTAGTTTTTGGACACCAGGGGCGTCCGTCCCGGCAGACCTCCTACCCGCGGTACGCCCGCGGACGGCAGCACCATGCGACGGAATCCCACCATCCGCCCCGAGCTCGATCGCAGCCATGTGGCAAGAACGTGCCACTGGCGCGACTGTGCTTGATCCGCGCCCGCGGACCCACCACTCTTCCGATCACGCCGAGAGCGGAACACTCCGTTTCCGGCCGTGTGCGCGAACACGCGCCCACACCCCCACAGCCGCGTGCCGCCCGACCCAGAGTGCGCGCCGCCGATGAGGAGGACTGCCCCGTAATGGCACTGCCGCGCAGCCAGAAGACCGTGATCGCCGCGGCGATCTCGACCGCCACCGCCGCCACCCTGTTCGGTGCGGTCACCGCCCTGCCCGCCCAGGCCGCCCCCGCGGAGGGCACCGTCATCGGCGCCGGATCGGCCGACGCCGTGCAGGGCAGCTACATCGTCACGCTGAATCGGGGCGCGGGCTTCAAGGCCGCGTCCGAGCAGGGCAAGGACCTGATAGCCGAGTACGGCGGGTCGGTGAAGAGGACCTTCGGGTCCGCGCTCAACGGCTATGCCGTGAGCCTCAGTTCAACCGAAGCCAAGCGACTCGCGGCCGACCCTGCCGTCACCACCGTCGAGCAGAACCGGACGGTGCGGGCCACCGCGACCCAGACCAACCCCCCATGGGGCCTTGACCGCATCGGCCAGACGAGCCTGCCGCTGTCCGGCACCTACACCTACCCGGACTCCGCGGGCTCGGGCGTCACCGCGTACGTCATCGACACCGGCGTACGCGTCACGCACTCCGACCTCGGCGGCCGCGCGGTGAACGGCTACGACGCCGTGGACGGCGACTCCACCGCCCAGGACGGCAACGGCCACGGCACACACGTCGCCACGACCATCGCGGGCACGACGTACGGCGTCGCCAAGAAGGCCAAGATCGTGGCCGTCCGCGTGCTCGACAACAACGGCGACGGCACCACCGCCGGTGTCATCGCGGGCATCGACTGGGTGACGAGCAACCACAGCAGCGGCGCGCCCGCCGTGGCCAACATGTCGCTCGGCAGCGGCGCGTCCACCTCGATGGACAACGCGGTGAAGAACTCCATCGCCGACGGCATCACCTATGCCGTCGCGGCGGGCAACTCCGGCACCGACGCCTCGAACACCTCGCCCGCCCGCGTCTCCGCGGCCCTCACGGTCGGCGCCACCGACGGTTCGGACGTCAGGGCCAGCTTCTCCAACTACGGCTCGTCCCTGGACATGTTCGCGCCCGGCGTGAAAATCCCGGCGGGCTGGCACACCAGCGACACGGCCACCAACACCATCTCCGGTACGTCGATGGCCTCACCGCATGTCGCGGGTGCGGCGGTGCTGTACCTGGCGGGGCACACCTCGGCGACTCCGCCACAGGTGGCTTCCGCGCTGGTGAACGGTGCCACGAACGGCAAGGTGAGCAGCCCCGGCGCCGGTTCGCCGAACAGGCTGCTCAAGCTGGTCCTGTAGCCGTCGAAGGCCGGAGGAGCTGGTCCGTCAACCCCTCCGGCGCTTGAGGAGCAGGGCTCTGGGGGTGGAGCCCCTCGCTCCGGAGAGGGTTGGGGCCGAGGGAGGCCCGACAGGGGGGTTCTTCCTCAGCCCCAACCCCGCCGCCACCACCAACAGCCCACCCAGCATCACAAAGGGCGCCGCGACCCCCGCCACCCCGGCGATGAGCCCCGCCCCCGCAGGAGCGGCCACCTGCCCGAGCCGGTTCCCCGTAAGCCGCAGAGCAAGAGCCGTGGACCGCGCCCCCTCCGGCGCCGCCTGCACCACGGTCGTCATCGACAACGGCTGCCCCACGCCCAGACAGAACCCCAGCAGCACCAGCATCACGCCGAGCCCCCACACCGGCACCGGCAACGCGATCCCCGCGCACAGCACCGCGGCCAGCAGACACGTCACCACGATCAGCACCGCACGCCCCAGCAGATTGATCAGCGGCGTCATCACGAGCCGGCAGGCGATCGTCGCCCCGGCCCGCAGCGAGAGCAGCACCCCCACCGTGGCGGGCGCGATCCCCCGGTGCTCACCGACCACCGGCAGATAGGCCGTGAGGATGTCGGTCGCGGACAGCACCGCGAGGCTGATGAAGATCCCGGCGGGCACACCCCGCGTACGGAGGATGCCGAGCACCGGCACCTTCTCGCCCCGCTTCGCGGAGCCGCCACCGGCCGTCCGCACCTGCTCGATCCGCCACAGCGAGGCGAGCGAGACCGCCGCGACCGCCCCCGAGACCAGCAGGGCGAGGGCGCTGGTGCGGCCCATGTCGCCGCCGATGAGGGAGCCCGCGGCGATCGGGCCGATCAGCTGCCCGAGCGAGGCCCCGATCGTGAAGTGCCCGAAGTTGCGGTCCTGTTCATGGGGCGCGGACTGCCGGGCCACGATCGACTGCGCGCCGATCACGAAGCAGAGATGGCCGAGGCCCATCACACCGCTCCACGCGGCAAGCGCGCCGAGCGACCCCGCCGTACCGCTCAGCGCGCACCCGCCGGCGATCAGCACGACGCCGATCGGAAGGAGCGGCGCGCACCGCCCGTGGTCCGTCCTGCGGCCCAGCGGTACGGCGGCGAAGAGCGGAAGCAGGGCGTACACACCCGCGATGACACCGATCGCCCGCTCGTCCGCGCCCAGCGACAGAGCCCGGTAGGAGACGGCCGGACGCGCCATCGACACCGCCCCCTGCGCGAAGCTGAAGGCGATGACGAGGCGCAGCAACCAGGCGCGGCCCGGTGGGGGTGGCATCAGATGATGCCGAAGAGGATGCCGGAGCCGAGCACCACCAGCGAGGTGAGGACGGCCCATTTGACGGTGAACTTCGTGTGGTCGCCGAACTCGACCTTGGCCATGCCGACCAGGACGTACACGGCGGGGACCAGCGGGCTCGACATGTGCAGGGCCTGGCCCGCGATGGAGGCTCGGGCGATCTCCAGGGTGCCGACGCCGTGCGCCTGGCCGGCCTCGGCGAGGACGGGCAGGACGCCGAAGTAGAAGCCGTCGTTCGACATGAAGTAGGTGAGCGGCAGCGAGAGGAGCCCCGTCACCAGGCCCATGTGCGGGCCCATGCCGCTGGGGATGGCGTCGACGAGCCATTTCGCCATGTGGTCGACCATGCCGGTGCCCTGGAGGACGCCGGTGAAGACGGCGGCGGCGAAGACCATGCCGGTGACGTTGAGGACGTTCTCCGCGTGGGCGGCGATCCGGGCCTTCTGGTCGGGCATGTGCGGGAAGTTGACGGTGAGGGCGAGCGCGGCTCCGAGCAGGAAGAGGACCGGGATCGGCAGCCACTCCATGATCATGGCGGTCAGGAGCAGGACGGTGAGGCCCGCGTTGAACCAGTAGAGCTTGGGGCGCAGGGTGTCGCGGTGGGGGTCGAGCCCCTGGAAGCCGTCGTCCTCGTCGGATTCGCCGGACGCGCCGGACGCGCCGGACCCAGCGGACCCCTCCGATGCGTCGGTACCGGCACCGGAGCCGCCGGCGGTCTTCTTCGTCAGCGACGTACGGCCGTCGCCGGTGCCCCCACCGGCACCCACGAGCACCGTCTCGCCGGACGTCTCCTTCTCCAGGACCTCGTCGAGCGACAGGATGCCGAGCCGCTTGCGCTCGCGCAGACCCAGTGCGTACGAGAGGAGGAAGACGGCGACCAGGCCCATGGCGAGCGCCGGGATCATCGGGACGAAGATGTCGGCGGCGTCGACCTTCAGGGCGGTCGCGGCGCGGGCCGTCGGGCCGCCCCAGGGCAGCGTGTTCATGACGCCGTTGGCGGTCGCCGCGACACCCGTCATGACGACGAGGCTCATCTTGAGGCGCTTGTAGAGCGGATACATCGCCGAGACCGTGATCATGAAGGTCGTCGAGCCGTCGCCGTCGAGCGAGACGATCGCGGCGAGCAGAGCGGTGCCCACCACGATGCGTACCGGGTCCGCCTTGCAGAAGCGCAGGATGGCCCGGACGATCGGGTCGAAGAGGCCGACGTCGATCATGACGCCGAAGTAGACGATGGCGAACATGAGCATGGCCGCCGTGGGCGCCAGATTGCCGACGCCTTCGAGGACGTAGTCCCCGAGATGGGCTCCCTTTCCTACGAACACGCAGAAGAGCGCGGGGATCAGCACCAGCGCCGCGATCGGCGACATCTTCTTCATCATGATCAGCACCAGGAACGTGGCGATCATGACGAATCCGAGGATTGTCAGCATGGGGGCTACCTAACGTTCACCATCGAACTCCCACCAGGTCTGGCGGTCCGGATGACGTTAGGGCCGTCAATTGAGCGTTAACAAGATGTTGACGCGCGAGCAATAAGCGCAAAACTCCTGGTCAGCGCGGCACGTGGTGCCATCTGCCTCAGTCGAGCGAACCCGCGAAGTACGCGTGCAGGAGCGTCCGTGTCTCGTCGATGAGGTCCGGGTCGCCCCCCGGGCGGACGCGGAAGGCGAGCTGCAGGAGCGCGTCGACCGCCTCGACGCCGACGAGTACCGTGCGGCGCAGCCGTGCGTCGAGCGGCCGGTCCAGATGGTCGGCCAGGAGGGCCGCGACCCGTTCGGCGACGTCGGAGTTGGCGTCGGGCATCGCGTCGGGGGCCGACGGGATGCCGAAGTCGACCAGGCCGAAGCCGGGGACGGTGCGCTTCATGGCGAGGTACTCGTCGAAGGCTGCGTCGACGGCCCCGCGCCAGTCGCCGCGCCCGACGCCGCTGACGCGGGCGGCCACGCGCTCTCCGTACAGATCGAGGTTGCGGTGGGCCAGGGCGTCGGCCATGGCCCGTTTGTTGCCGAAGAAGCGGTAGACCGAGCCGATCGGTACGTCGGCGCGCTGGGCGACGGCGCGGGTGCTGAGGCCTTCGTAGCCGACCTCGTCGAGGAGGTCGGCGCAGGCGTCGAGAATCCGGGTCAGCCGCTCGGCGCTGCGTGCCTGCACGGGCGTACGGCGCAGATGGCTCGCGGGGCGGGGTTCCTTGGGCGCGTTGCGGTGGGACATCCGGGGAGAGTAGAGCACCGCTCAGCTTCCTGGCTCGCGTTTACGGCATTCCCGGATCTCCCTTACGACATCCACCGCTCCCTCTTGCGGAAGGTATACGCGAATCCTACGGTGACCCATAGGAATCATTGACGAGGGAGCGATGATGAGCGGGGACCACACGACCGACGCACGGAAGACCGCCGAGGGGCTGGTCTATCTCTCCGGCTTCGGCAACGAACACAGCTCCGAGGCCGTGCCCGGCGCGCTGCCGCACGGCCGGAATTCGCCGCAGCGCGCGCCGCTCGGGCTCTACGCCGAGCAGCTGAGCGGCACGGCCTTCACCGAGCCCCGCGCGCACAACCGCCGCTCGTGGCTCTACCGCATCCGCCCCTCGGCCGCGCACCCGCAGTTCACGCGCGTCGACAACGGCGCGATCCGCACGGCCCCGTTCGCCGACGCGGCGCCCGACCCGAACCGGCTGCGCTGGGACCCGCTCCCGGACCCCGCGCCCGGCACGGACTTCCTCGCGGGCCTGTGGACACTCGGCGGCAATGGGGACGCGACCCAGCGCAGCGGCATGGGCATCCATCTCTTCCACGCCAATGCCTCCATGACGGACCGGGTGTTCAGCGACGCGGACGGCGAGCTGCTGATCGTGCCCGAGCGGGGCGGGCTGCTGCTGCGCACCGAGTTCGGGCTGCTGCACGCCGAGCCCGGCGAGGTGGCGCTGATCCCGCGCGGTGTGCGTTTCCGCGTGGAGCTGCTCGACGCGAGCGCGCGCGGGTACGTGTGCGAGAACTACGGCGCGCCCTTCCAGCTCCCCGACCTCGGCCCGATCGGCGCCAACGGCCTGGCGAACGTGCGGGACTTCAGGGCGCCGGTCGCGGCCTACGAGGACGTCGAGCGGCCGGTGGAGGTGGTGAACAAGTTCTGCGGCAACCTGTGGCACGCGACCTATGACCACTCCCCCCTCGACGTGGTCGCCTGGCACGGGAACCACGTCCCGTACGTCTACGACCTGCACCGCTTCAATGTGATCGGCACGATCAGCTACGACCACCCGGACCCGTCGATCTTCACGGTCCTCACCTCGCCGTCCGACACCCCGGGGCTGGCGGGCGTGGACTTCGTCGTCTTCGCGCCGCGCTGGCTGGTGGGCGAGGACACCTTCCGGCCGCCGTACTTCCACCGGAACGTGATGAGCGAGTACATGGGCCTGATCGAGGGCGCGTACGACGCGAAGACCGGCGGCAAGGGAGGTTTCGTGCCGGGCGGCGGCTCGCTGCACAACATGATGTCGGCGCACGGACCCGACCGCGAGACCTTCGACAAGGCCTCGGCCGCCGAGCTGAAGCCGCAGAAGATCGACGACGGCCTTGCCTTCATGTTCGAGACCCGCTGGCCGGTGACGGCGACGGAACAGGCAGCTCAGGCGTCCCACCTGCAGCGCGGGTACGACGATGTGTGGCAGGGTCTGGAGCGCCATTTTCGGAACTGACGCGGACTGATTCGGAGAGACCGTGACCGCCTTCGCCCCGGACTCGATCGTCCTGAATCGCAAGCTGCCGCTCTGGTATCAGGTGTCACAGTCGCTGCGCGCCTCGATACTCGGGCGCACGCCGCAGGCCCCGCTCCGGCTGCCCACCGAGGAGCAGCTGGCGGGGCACTACGGGGTGAGCGTCCTGACCATGCGGCAGGCGCTGAAGGAGCTGGAGGACGAGGGACTCATCTCCCGGCACCGGCGGCGCGGCACCTTCATCGAGCCCGACGTCCGGCGCGGCTCCCCGGTCCGGCTGCTCGGCTCGGTCGACGCGATCGTGGCCCAGCAGTCGGGCATGGTCACCGAACTCCTTTCGCACGGCGCGGCTCCGGTCCCGGCCGAACTCACCGAGTACTTCCCCGACGTACCGGAGGTGGCGACGTACCACCGCCTCCGCAGCGACGACAAGACGGGCGAACCCACCAACCACGCCCATAACTTCGTCCATCCCGACCTCGCCGGGCGGATCGATCTCGACGATCTGACGCGCTGGCCCATGACGAAGGTGCTGCGCGACGTGGTGGGCGTCCGCATCAGCAGGATCACCGACACCGTCGAGGCCACGCTCGCCGACCCGGAGACGGCCCGGCTGCTCCAAGTGCCGCTGCTCAGCCCGATCCTGCACTACACGGGCATCACGTACGACGAGGAAGGGCGCGCCCTGGACGTGGCCCGCATCCACTACCGCGGGGACCGCTTCTCGTTCACGGTCACCCTCGACGCGACGTAAGGGTCTCGTCGTACGATGCCGGGCGTGACGCACGACGAAGCGCCGCTCCTCGCGGACCTCATGCCGTGGTCCGTCGCACCGCTCCGGACCGGCCGGGCGTGGCCGATGGGCCCGGACGCGGCATCCCTCAGGGCCCGTTGGGACGCGTTCGTGCGCGCGCAGGGCGCGGAGCGCGACCGGCTGCTCTCCCCCTCGCGCGCCCGCACCCTGCACACCGCGGTCGGTCAACTGCCGGGGCAGCGGGGCTCCACGGGTCCGCTGGCCGCCGAGTCCGGCCGCTGCCCGGAGCCGGTGCGGGTGCTGCACGGCCCCTTCGACGAGCAGTGGCTGATCCCGGACCACCGGCTCATCGACGCCGCAAGGCCCGAGCTGTGGCGGGTGGCGGGCGAGGGCCAGCTTTACCTCGTGGAGCAGGGGCATGTCGCCGGGGCCTCGGGGCCCGCCGTGCTCGCCTCGGCCGTACTGCCCGACGGCCGCTCCCCCGCCGGACGTCCGGGCAGGATCCGCCCGCTGTTCCGCCGCCCCGGAGGCCTTGAGCCCAATGTGGCTCCGGGGCTGCTCGGGCGGCTCTCCGCCGCGCTCGGGCACGGGGTCGACGCCGGGGAGCTGCTGGCCTGGACGCTGGCGGTCGCGCGGGGGTCGGCGACGGGCTGCCGGGTGCCGCTGACCTCCGACCCGCAGGTGTGGGCGCGGGGCACGGAGCTTGGCCGGCGGCTGCTGTGGCTGCAGGCACGCGGCGACGGGGCCCGGCCGAAACTGCCCGGCGGGCGCCGCCCCTATGTACGGGCACCGCTGCCCGCCCGCCCCTCGGCGCTCTCCTACGACGCGGACGAGGAGGTGCTGTGCCTGGACGAGGGGCGCATCTCGCCGGTGCCGCGCGAGGCCTGGGAGTTCGAGGTGAGCGGGGTGCGGGTGCTCGACCTGTGGTTCGCCCGGCGAACCGAGCCGGTCGAGGGCGGCGGCCTCGCGGCGATCCGCCCCGGCGCCTGGCCGCAGGCCTGGACGTCCGAGCTGCTGGAGCTGATCACCGTACTCGCCCTGCTGCGTGAACTGGAGCCTCAGCAGCGGGAGTTGACGGACTCCCTCGACGGTACGCCGCTGATCGGCGCCGAAGAGCTGCGTGCGGCGGGTGTGTTGCCCGTGCCGGACGCCGCGCGCCGCCCGGCCTCCGTCCTCGACCATCACGAGGAGGGACCGGGCGGCCAGTTCGCGCTCATCTGACGCGGTCCGCGTCGCCCTTTCCGACGTCGCCCTTTCCGACCTCGCCCTTTCCGACCTCACCCCCCTGCCTCGGCCTTTCGGCCGCCGCCCGACGCGAGGAGCGCCAGGACGCCGGCCGCCTGCAGCAGGGCGAGCACGACGACTCCGGTGCGAAAGCCCGTGGCTCCCCCGCCGCCCAGTCCGTGGGCGAGGGCCGCGATCGCGGGGCCGACCGTGAAGCCGAGGGTGCGGAAGGTGTTGCCGACCCCGCCGCTGGTGCCCAGCATGTCGGGCGGTGCGGCGGCCATGATCGACGCGTTCACCGGCGTACCGAAGAGCGCCTGTCCGGCCCCGATCACGGCGAGCCGCCAGCCGATGTCGGGCAGCCCCGCGTCCGGGCCGAGCGTCAGCATGCTCAGGAGCCCGGCGATGACGAGGAGCAGCCCACCCGTGCCGACGATCCTGCCGGGCAGCCGGTCCGCGAGCCGGCCGCTGACCGGGGAGCAGAGGGCCACCGTGCCGATGAAGAAGACCATCGCGAGGCCGGTCATGGCGGCGCCCTCGTCCAGGACGTCAGCGACGTAGAACGGCAGCAGGAAGTAGGAGAGGCCGACGAAGGTGCCGGTCAGGAGGAGGCTGAGGACCGGGAAGCCGATGGCCCTGCGCCGCAGCAGACCGATTACCGGGCGCGCCGAGCGCAGCCGCGTCCAGCACACCGCGAGCACGGCGCCGGCCGCCGCGAACACCGTGGCGACGAGCGGCTGTCCGGCCTCGATCCGGTCGAAGGCCACCAGGACGGCGGTCACCGCGCCGCCGAGCACGAGCCCGTCGCCGACCAGGGAACGGTCGGGCCGGACGAGCCCGCGACGCGGTCCGACGGAGGGCATGAAGCGCGCCCCGAGCCAGATCACCACGATCAGGACGGGGATCTTCATCAGCATCACGGGCCGCCAGCCGTACGCGTCCGCGACGATCCCGCCGAGGGACGAGCCGCCCATGGAGCCGAGCGGCATGATCGTCGCGACGTATCCCATGGCCCGGCCGCGCTGGTCGGGCCGTACCGTCGCGGCGACCACCGGCAGATAGAGCGCGCCGACCAGGGCGCCCGCGACGCCTTGCAGGACGCGGGCCGCGACGAGCAGCGGGAAGGTGGGGGCAACGGCGGCCAGGACGCTGGTGAGGCCGATCGCCGGTACGGCGAAGAGGAACAGGGCGCGCAGGTTGACGCGGTCCGCCCACCGTCCCGCGGGGATCGCGAGGGCCGCCGTGGGCAGCGCGTAGGCGAGCAGGACCCATTGGGTGGCGCCCGTTCCCACGTCCAGCTCGGAGCCGATGGCGGGCAAGGTCACCGAGGACAGGCTGAGTTCGAGGGTGACCATCAGGAAGGCGAGGGCCATCACGGCGACGGGCGCCCAGCGGGTCTTCTCGGCGTCCTGACCGGCGGGCGGGGTGGCGTCACATGTCGTCTGCGTCATGCTCCGACGCTAGGAACAGGGCCGGGCGCCTCGCCTCTGTCGTACGACTGGGAGTGACCAGGTAGACCCCACCCCAGTCGGTCCCCGGTCCCCGCCCGGTCCCCGCCCCGTCCCCGCCCAGTCGCGATCCCGGTCGTGCGACAGAGGCCCGGCAGAGGCGGTGCTCCCTAGCTTTCTCGGTGTCAGCACGACCCGAGAGAGGAACTCCCATGACCACGCAGCGACTTCAGGTGGCCGTCATCGTCGGCAGCACCCGCGAGGGCCGCTTCGCGCCGACCGTCCGCGACTGGTTCGTCTCGGTCGCCGAACAGCGCGCCGACCTCGCGCTCGACGTGATCGACCTCGCGACCGGTGGGCGCCCGGAGACGCTGGGCAGCCAGAGCGCCCCCGTCATCGGCGAGATCACGCCCCGGATCGCTGCGGCGGACGCGTTCGTCGTCGTCACGCCGGAGTACAACCACAGCTTCCCCGCCGACCTGAAGCACGCCATCGACTGGCACCGCGAGGAGTGGCAGGCCAAGCCGGTGGGCTTCGTCTCGTACGGCGGTCTCGCGGGCGGCCTGCGCGCGGTGGAGCAACTGCGGCTCGTCTTCGCCGAGTTGCACGCGCCGACCATGCGGGACACGGTCAGCTTCCACGGCGTCTGGAACCAGTTCGGCCCGGACGGCAGGCCGCACGACGAGGCGGGCCCGGCGGGCGCCGCGAAGGTCATGCTCGACCAGCTCGTCTGGTGGGGCTCGACCCTGCGGGACGCGAAGGCGACCAACCCGTACGCGGCGTGACCACCCCTGCGAGGAAAGCGAGTTGACGATGCGTGCCATTCGACTGCACACCTTCGGCGGGCCCGGGAATCTGCGCTACGAGGAGACGCCCGACCCGGTGCCGGGGCCCGGCCAGGTCAGGATCGCCGTGCGGGCGGCGGGGGTCCATCTGCTGGACACGGCGCTCCAGGCGGGCGCGGCCGATGAACTCCCCTTCCCTATGCCCGAGTTGCCGATCACGCCGGGTCGCGAGGTGGCGGGCGTGGTCGACGGGCTGGGCGACGGGGTCGAGGAGGAGTGGCTCGGCCGCCGGGTCGTCACGCACCTCGGCCTGGTGAACGCGGGCTACGCCGAGCTGGCGGTGCGCGAGACGGACGCGCTGTTCCCGCTGCCCGACGACCTCTCCTACGAGGCGGCCGTGGCCATGGTCGGCACCGGCCGCATGGCACTCGGCGTCCTGCACGTCGCCGCGCTCGAACCGGACGACGTGGCCCTGGTGACGGCGGCCGCCGGCGGCATCGGCACCCTCCTTGTGCAGGCGGCGCGGAACGCGGGCGTCACGGTGGTGGGCGCGGCGGGCGGCGCCGAGAAGACGGCGCGGGTGCGGGCGGCCGGGGCGGACGTGGCCGTCGACTACACCCGGCCCGGCTGGGCGGAGGAGGTGCGTGCGGCGCTCGGCGGGCGCGAGGTGAGCGTCGCGTTCGACAGCGTGGGCGGCGACGCGGGCCGCGCGGCGCTCGAACTCCTGGGCAGCGGCGGCCGGTTCGTGGTGTACGGCTGGTCGTCGGGCACCCCCACGGAGTTCGCCACCAAGGATCTGCAGGGCAGGCTCCTCACGGCGACGTACGCGCTGGGCCCGCGCATCGCCCGCGTACCCGGCGGTCTGCGCGGCCTCCAGGAGCGGGCACTCGCGGAGGCGGCCCGCGGCTCACTCGTGCCGGCGGTGACGACGTTCCCGCTCCGGGAGGCGGACGCGGCGCACGCGGCGCTGCTCGCGCGGCGGACGGTGGGGAAGGTCGTCCTGATCCCCTAGCCGGCCGCATCCCCTGGCCGGCCAGGCACGCCCTGGGTGACATCACCGATCGGACAACGGATGTGAGTGAGCGATGACGACGACAAGGACAAGGACGACCACGTCGGCCATGCGGGCCGCCGCGATCACCGCGTACGGCCCGGCCGACGCCCTGCGCCCCATGGACCTGCCCGTCCCCGAGCCGGGCCCCGGTCAGGTCAGGGTCCGGGTGCGGGCGGCGGGAGTACTCCCGTACGACATCGGGGTCAGGGAGGGGGTGATCAGACCGCCCGGGGCCGCGTTCCCGCTCGTGCCGGGCAATGAGTTCGCCGGCACGGTCGACGCCGCCGCCCCCGACGTCGCTGGTTTCGGCCCCGGGGATCCGGTGCTCGGCTTCTCGCTGCTCGGGTCGTACGCGCAGTACGTCGTGGTGGGCGCCGACCAGTTGGTGCGCAAGCCCGGGGAGATGGCGTGGGCCGAGGCGGGCGGTTTCTCCGGGAACGCGCAGGGGGCGCACATGGCGCTGACCGCGATGCGGGTCGGGCCCGGCGACACGGTCCTGGTCAACGCGGCGGCGGGCGGACTCGGCACGCTGGCGGTGCAGTTGGCGCGGGCCTGGGGCGCGACGACGGTGATCGGGACGGCGAGCGAACGGCACCACGACCATCTGCGCTCGCTCGGGGCGATTCCCGTGACGTACGGGGAGGGTCTTGAGGACCGGGTGCGGGCGATCGCCCCCGGCGGGGTGGACGCGGCGCTCGACGGGGCGGGGCCCGAGGCGCTGCGGGCGTCGGCGGCCGTGGCGATCCATCCCGACCGTGTCATCACGATGGTCGCCACGGAGGAGGCCCGCCGCCTTGGCCTGCCCGAACTCACCGGCACGCGCACGGCCGAGCGCCTGGCCGCGATGACCGAGCTGTACGCGAAGGGTCGACTGCGGGTGCACGTCCGCGCGGAGTACTCCTTGGAACGGGCGGCGGACGCACAGCGGGACGTGGGCTCGGGGCACGGCAGGGGCAAGGTGGTCCTGACCCCCTGACAGGGCCACGGTTAGGGTCGACCTCATGCTCTACGGACGTGCAGCCGAGACGGCGAGGCTGGAAGAACTCATCTCCCGGGCCCGGCAGGGCCACAGCGCCGCCCTGGTGCTCAGGGGCGAGGCCGGCATCGGCAAGACCGCGCTCCTGGAGCACGCGGCGGCACGGGCGGCGGACCACGGCATCCGGGTGCTGCGGGCCACCGGCATCGAGTCCGAGAGCGAACTCCCCTTCGCGGGCCTGCATCTGCTGCTGCACCGGGTGACCGACCGGATCGACGGCCTCCCCGCGCCCCAGGCCGACGCCCTGCGCGCGGCGCTCGGCCTCGCCGTGCCCGGCAGCACCGGACCCGACCGTTTCCTCATCGGCCTCGCGGTGCTCACCCTCCTCGCGGAATCCGCCGACGGCGAGGAGGGCGGCACCGGGTCGCTGCTCTGCCTCGTGGACGACGCCCACTGGCTGGACAAGGCCTCCGCCGACACGCTCCTCTTCGCGGCCCGGCGGCTCGCGGCGGAGGGCGTCGTGATGGTCTTCGCGGCCCGCGACGCGCACGCCCCGCAGTTCCCCGCCCAGGGCCTGCCCGAACTGCGGCTCACCGGGCTCGACGACGGGGCGGCCGGTGAACTGCTCGCCGAGCACGCGGGCGACCTGCCCCGCTACGTACGCGACCAGATCCGCGGCGAGTCGGGCGGCAATCCGCTCGCCCTGCGCGAGCTGCCCGCCGCCCAGCGGGAGGGCCAGATACCCGCGTACGGCTATCACTTGAGCGCGCTGCCCAGCCACTCCCGGCTGCTCCGGACGTTCGCCGACCGGATCTTGGCCCTGCCGCGCGCGACCCGCACGCTCCTCGTGGTCGCGGCGGCGGAAGGCACCGGGGACCTCGCGGTGACCGCGTCGGCGGCGAGCGGCCTCGGCGCCTCGGTCACCGATCTGGAGCCCGCCGAGCGCAAGGAACTGCTCAGCCTCGACGGCGGCAGGCTCACCTTCCGGCACCCGCTGATCCGGGCCGCCGCCTACCAGAGCGCCCCGGTCGGCGACCGCATCGCCGCGCATCGCGCGCTCGCGGACGCGCTGCCGTGCGTCGGCAACATCGACCGCCGGGCCTGGCATCTGGCGGCGGCCACCACCGAGCCCGACGAGTACGTCGCCGCCGTCCTGGAGGAGACCGCCGAGCACGCGCGTGAGCGCGGGGGCTTCGCCGCCGTCGCCGCCGCCTGCGAACGCGCGGCCCAGCTCAGCCCGGACAGCGCCCATCGCGCCCGGCGGCTCGCGCTCGCCGCGTCGGCGGCGGCCGACGCGGGGCAGAACGAGCGCGCGGCGGAACTCGCCCTGCGCGCCGCCCCGCACCTCACCGACCCGGCGGTGCTCGCGCGGCTCGCGCAGGCACGGGCCGCCCTCGCCCGCGAGGAGGGCAGGCTCGACGCCTCCAGCTCCGTGCTCCTGGACACGGCGGCCGAGATCGCCCCGCACGCCCCCCAGACGGCGGCGTTCATGGCGTACGAGGCGATGACGGCCGCCTGGCTCTCCGGGCACCGACAGTCCATCGACGGGACCAGCGCCCGCCTCGCCGGGCTCGACCTCAAGACCTCACCGCAGGCCCTGCCCTATCTGCCCGCCGCCGAGGGCCTCGCCCGGCTGGCGGCGGGCGATCCGGGGGCCGGACTTCCGCCGCTGCGGGCGCTGTTCGAGACGCTGCGCACCGAGCGCCACGACCACGGGCACACGCTGCGCGAACGGGTCTCGATCGCCTCCTGGTTCGCGCCGCTCGGCGAGCTGGAGACCGGCAACGACCTGGCCGCCGAGCTGGAGCGCGAATGCCGCGAGCAGGGTGCGCTGGGCCCGCTGCCGCTGGTGCTGCTGCTGCGCACCCGCACCCGGATCTTCCTCGGCCGGCACGGCTGCGCGGTGACCGGCGCCCTGGAGGGGCTGCGGATCGCGCAGGACACCGGACAGCCGCACTATGTGGGGCAGTTGACGGGCGTACTCGCCTATCTCGCGGCGCTCGCGGGCGACGAGGAGCGCTGCCGGGAGCTGGCGGGCCGGGGCAGCGACCCCCGGCAGGTGCTGCCGGGGCAGGTGTGGGGCCCGGTCGCGCTCGGCATGCTGGAGCTGGGCGCCGGGCGCTACGAGACGGCCCGCCGCGTCTACGAGGACATCGCGGCGAGCCCTTCGGGGCACACGATCGTGGCCCTGTACTCCGTGCCGGACCGGGTCGAGGCCGCCGCCCGCACCGGACAGGCCGACTCCGTACGGGAGTTGGCGGCGCGCTACGCCGAGTGGGCCGGGCAGACGGGCGCCGCGTGGGCGGCGGCGCTTGCCGCCCGCTGCCGTGCGCTGCTCGCCCCGGAGCCGGACGCCGGAGCCGCGTACGAGGAGGCGCTCGCGCTGCACGCCGACGACGGCCGCCCCTTCGAGCAGGCCCGCACGGAGCTGCTGTTCGGCGAGTGGCTGCGCCGCGCGGGCCGCAGGAGCGAGGCCCGTACGCCGCTGCGGTCCGCCCTGGACACCTTCGAGCTGCTCGAAGCGGCGCCATGGGCCGAGCGGGCCCGCGCCGAGCTGCGGGCCACCGGCGAGAGCCGGGCCCGGCACGGCGGCGACCGGGCGCCGATCGCGCGGCTCACCCCGCAGGAGCGGCAGGTGGTGCGGCTCGCGGCGACCGGCATGACCAACCGGGACATCGGCGCCCAGCTGTTCCTCTCGCCGCGCACGGTGGGCTACCACCTCTACAACGCCTATCCGAAGCTGGGCGTGGCATCGCGCGGCGAGCTGGCCCGGCTGGAGTTCCGGGACGACGAGGAGCCGGCGACGGCGTAACGGCCGACCGGCCTCAGCCGGAGGCCGGTCCGGCGAACGAGTCGAAGAGCCGGTTCAGCATCCGGTCGAAGACCTCGTCCGCGTCGCCCGGCGGCGGCCCCTGGGCGAGCATCGCGGCGAGGTGCGGATAGGCACCGCCGCTCACCTGCCCCGCCAGATACGCGAACCGCACGGCCTGTTCCTGCTCCTCGGACCAGGGCAGCGCCCGCGTGCGTTCCGCCATGGCGAACTCATTGACCACGTACGTCATGACGGAGCCGTTGAGCATGCCGATCAGCTCCATCTTGGTGCCGTAGGGGGCGTCGAGTCCCTCCAGGGTGCCCAGGCAGTGCTCCAGGAAGCGCAGGGCGTTCGGGCTGAAGCCATAGAGCGTCGACATGATGCGCGGCAGCCAGGGGTGGCGGTGCATGATGCCGCGCGCCTGACGGCCGAGGGCAAGCAGCTCGGTGCGCCAGTCGCCGCCCGGGGGCGCGGCCGGCAGTTCGTACTCGGCACTGACGGCGTCGACCATCAGCTCGTACAGGTCCTCCTTGCGCGGCACGTAGTTGTACAGCGACATCGTGCCGCAGCCCAGCTCGCCCGCGACTCTGCGCATGGACACCGCGTCGATGCCGTCCGCGTCGGCGATGCGGACGGCTGCCGCCGTGATGTCCGCCCTGCTGTACGCGGGCTTCGGGCCGCGGCCCGCGCGCTCGGGGCGCGCCCAGATCACTTCCGGTTCGGCCGGTCGGCCCGCCATTGATCATCACCTCGACCACCATGTTAGTTACGTACAGCGTACGTAGTGAGGTACGGTGAGGTCATGACTTCTACGTACGCTGTACTTAGTGAAGGTCTGGAGAAGCGTTTCGGGGACGTGCATGCCTTGCGCGGCCTGGATCTCGCCGTCCCGGAGGGCACCGTGTGCGGGCTGCTCGGGCCCAACGGCGCCGGCAAGACGACGGCGGTCCGCGTCCTGACGACACTCCAGACGCCGGATGCCGGCACGGCCTTCGTCGCGGGGCACGACGTGGTGCGCGACGCGGCTGCCGTGCGCCGGCTGATCGGGGTGACGGGACAGTACGCCTCAGTCGACGGTGACCTGACAGGGAGCGAGAACCTGCGGCTCTTCGCACGGCTGCTGCGGGTTCCGCGGGCGCGGGGCGACGAGCTCCTGGAGCGCTTCGGGCTCACGGAGGCCGCCGATCGGCCCGCCCGTACGTACTCCGGAGGGATGCGGCGGCGGCTCGACCTCGCGGCGAGTCTCCTGGTGCGGCCCCGTGTGCTGTTCCTCGACGAGCCGACCACCGGGCTCGATCCGCAGAGCAGGGGCGGGATCTGGGAGGCGGTACGGGAGCTGGCCGCCGAGGGGACGACGGTGCTGCTGACCACGCAGTACCTGGAGGAGGCGGATCAGCTGGCCGACGAGATCGTCCTGATCGACGAGGGGCGGGCGGCGCATCGCGGTACGCCGACGGAGCTGAAGGCCGAGATCGGGAGCTACGTCGAGGTGGTCCTGCCGCAGGACTCGTCGGAGCAGGAGTTGCATGCGGCGGCGGTGGTGCTGGATCAGTTGACGGGGTCCGAGCCGTCCCTCGACACGGGTCGCCGGACAGCCGGGGCCGTCGCGCTCAACCCCGCGGTGAACCTGCCGCGGGTCGTACGGGAGTTGGACTCGGCGGGAGTGCCCGTCATCGACGCGACGCTGCGAGCGCCGACGCTGGACGAGGTGTTCCTGCGGCTGGTCGCGGCCCGCGTCTCCTAGCCCGCCGCTTCGCGGCGGATCTTTCCCACCCACCCGATCACCCGGAAGGTTTTATCCGTGAACGCCATCCTCTACGACGGCTCCGCCATCCTCGGGCGGCATTTGACGCGCATCAAGCATGCGCCCGCCATTCTGATCATGACGCAGACGATGCCCATCGTCTTCCTGCTCTTCTTCGGGTACGTCTTCGGCAGCGCCCTCGCCATGCCTGGCACCGACTACCGCGCCTTCCTCGTGCCGGGGATGCTCGTCGCGACCGCCGCGAACGGGATCATGACCGGGATGTTCACCGCCGCCCAGGACTTGCACCGGGGCGTGATGGACCGGTTCCGTACGATGCCGATGACCCGCTCGGCGATCCCGCTCGGGCAGGCCGCCGCCGATGTGCTGACCACCGCCGTCGGGCTGATCCCGCTCATGCTCGTGGGGCTCGCGATGGGCTGGCGGATCGAGGGCGGGGCGCTGCAAGCCCTCGGCGCCTTCGGCCTGTTGCTGCTCTTCCGGTTCACCACCACCTGGATCGGCATCCTCCTCGGCGTCGCCTCGCAGAGCGAGGAGGCGGCGGGGCAGCTGGGCGGCGCCACGTTCATGCTGCCACTGCTCTCGAACGCGTACATCCCCACCGACGGACTCCCCGGCTGGCTGCGCACGGTCGCCGACTGGAACCCCATCAGCGCGGTGGCGACGGCGGTGCGTGACCTGTTCGGCAACGCGCCCGTGCCGACGGACGCCGGCTGGCCGGTGACGCACCCCGTGGCCGGTTCGCTCCTGTGGTGCGCGGTGCTGCTGGCCCTGTGCGTGCCGCTCGCCGTCCGCCGGTACGCGAACGGCGGACGGTGAGCGGGCAACGACGTACGGACTACGTCTGGGGTTCGAGTTCCGGGCCCAGCGAGGAGAACTTCTCCTGGGACACCACTCGCTTCGGCGGCCAGGTGATGTTCGACGGCGGCCACTTCTGGCCCGTCTTCTTCAAGAACCACTCCGGTGGTTCGTACATCGGCGGCTCATAGCCGTCCGGCAGCGCGGTCTTCCAACTCACGCCCTTCGTACGCTCCTTGAACTCGTCTTTGACGGCCTTGAGGCGCTCGGGCTGCGTCAGCAGGTCGACCGCCGTCGCCGCCAGATACTTCGCGGCGGCGAGCACCGCGGCCTGTCCCGGCGCCGCGGCCGCGCAGGCGGCGGTGGACCAGGTGTGCATCTTGGTGCCGACGGGGGCGAGCGCGGCGCCCATCGAGACGGTGGGGACGTTCCAGCTGATGTCCGCGACGTCCGTGGACCCGCCGCCCATGAACACCGGGTTGGGCGGGGTGAGTTCGCCGATCTTGTCGTGCATCCCGCGCTCGGGCAGGCCGAGCGACTTCTGCAGCTCCTTGGCCAACTCATGGGCCTCGTCGGTGAATTCGGGCGGGCCGATCTCCTTCATGTTCGCGTGCAGCAGCTCGGCGAAGGACTTGGAGGGGAGCTGGTTCCAGCAGGCGGACGTGACGCGGTGCCGGACGGTCGTCCGGGACGCCTTGGCCGCCGCCTCCGAGACGGCGATCACCTTGTCGAGGAGGACCTGGACGCGGGCGGGGCTGCCCTCGCGTACGTAGTAGCTGATCTCCGCGATCTCCGGGGTGACGTTGGGAATGTCGCCGCCGTTGTTGATCACCCAGTGGAGGCGGCCCGACGGAGCGAGGTTCTCCTCCCGGAGGAACTCCGACATGGTCGCCATCATCACGGCTGCGTCCAGGGCCGACTTGTTGCCGAGCGGGGTGCCGCCGTGGCCCGCCACACCGAGGAAGGTGAAGGTGACGGCGGTCATCGCGGTGGTGGTGCCCCAGCCGGTCGCGTTGGCCGTCGAGGGATGCCAGTCGAGGAACGCGTCGAGGCCCTCGTACACGCCCTTGCTGACGGCGTACGTCTTGCCGATCAGCGTCTCCTCGGCGGTGGAGCCGAAGAACTTCACGGTGACGGGCAGCCGGTGCTTCTTCGCGGCCTGCGCCACGGCCGCGGCCGCCGCTGCCGCCGCCGTGCCGAGCGCGCTGTGCCCGCAGCCGTGACCGGGGCCGTAGCCCGGCGCGAAGGGGTCGTGGACGTACTCGCGCGGATCGTGGTGGCCGACGCCCTTGTTCTGCGAGAGGCCGGGCAGCGCGTCATACTCCCCGCTGAAGCCGATGACGGGGCCGCCACTGCCGTACGTGTAGCCGGCCGTGAAGGCGGTGGGGAAGCCCGCCGTGCCGAACTGCACGTCGAATCCGGCCTGTTCGAGGAAATCGGCCTCGGCGATCGAGGACTTCCACTCGCGCAGGGACAGCTCGGCGTTGTCCCAGATCTCGGCGTTCAGGCCGGTGATCCGGTCGTCGTGGGAGGCGATCCAGTCGAGTGCGGAGCGCTTGGCGGGGGTGTCGGCCGCGAGGCCTTCGGGCGCTTGGTAGGCGGCGGGGCTGTCGTCGGCGCCCGCGGCCATCGCGGGGTCGGCCTCGACGCTCATGGCGGCGGACGTCACACCGGCCGCGCCGAGCAGCTGCATGATGCGGCGCCGGCTCAACGGCGGGCCGCTCGCGGGGAGTGCCTCATGCTCATGCTGATCGTGCAGGTCACACACGCGCACCTCCGGGGGTGAGGTTGGGTGTATCGGCCAATCGATCAGCAACAGTGCGACTGAATCGTTGCGGCGTCAACAGGTGCGCATGACATGGGTGTTACGGAAGGGGTGCACTACGGGGAGTGGGGTGGATGGGTGGGACCGATCCGCCGACGAAACGACGGGAAGAGCCCCCCGACCACCCGTGGTCAACGACCGCCGAAAAGCGACCGACGCAGCCTGCGCAACGGAGCGAAGAGGGAGACCCTCCGCACCCGCGCACCATGACCGCTCCGGTCATGCGCACCCCGCGAGGTCAGTTCACGCATCAGCAGCGTCGCCTCGTGCGACTCCCGCTGCGGGACGGCGGGACCGCCCAGCACCGCGAGATGGCGGTCGAGACGAGAGCTGGTCGCACTGCTCCCGCAAGTGATCGCAGGGACACGCGCCCTGCTGCGCACCGTTATCTGTTCCATGTCACTCCCCACCCGTACGAGGGCACCCGGCCCAGGGCAGGTTAACCCTATCGCCCCGCCATCACACTCGTGTATCCCGGTAGCGGGATTCACCTTCCCCACAAGGAGGTTGACGATTACTCTCCGAATCCAACTGATTCCAGGGCGAGTTGGACAAGAGGGGCAGAAGTGGGCTGTTCTGAGCCACCATCGGGCTCGGTGGTGACAGCGAGTGAGGAAGCGGAAGCGCTCAGCCCGTCGGCGAGCACGGGCGTTTCGCCGTCGAGCAGGCCCAGCGAGCGCGGCTGCGCCGCGGGGCGCATCACCCACAGTTGATGGACCCGGCCCCGCGGCGGCCCGCCGAGCCCCGTGACGGTCACCACGGCGCGCCGCGTGGACGGCGACGCGACGACGTTGATGCCGCGTCCCCAGCGGTCTCGGTCACCCGTCGCACGGGCGTCGGGAGCGGCCAGGACGTGGGCGATCTCACGTGCGGTGGTCCGCTCGCGGTCGAGCCGTTCGTCGACGCGGCTCAACTGGACCACGAGGACCGCGCACGCGGTGAGGGCCAGCGCGGCACCGGCGGCGAGCGGCACCAGAAGCACACGGGAACGCGGGGGCGCGCCAAAGACGGCGGGCGCCCGCACCACCGGCTCCTGCTCCGTCGTGCGGACGGCCGTCATGACCCGCTCGCGCAGTGCGACCGGTGCCGGGACCGCCGCCGCTCCCGCAAGGCGTGCGGCGCCCTCGGTCAGCTCCCTGGTCTCCGTGCGGCAGCGTGCGCACCGGGGCAGATGGCGCTCGAAGCGGCGCAGTTCACGGGGGTCGAGGGCGTCCAGGGCGTACGGCACGGCCAGCGAGTGCACGGGCCTGCCGAGCCGCCCGACCGGCGGCGGCCAGATCTGCGAGAGCCGCCTCATGTCGCCGCGCCGAGACATTCGCGCAGCCGCAGCAGCCCGTCCCGCATCCGCGTCTTGACGGTGCCGAGCGGCACGGAGAGACGGCGGGCCACCTCCCGGTAGGTGTAGCCGTCGTAGTAGGCGAGCGTCACGGCCTGGCGCTGCAGGTCCGTCAGGCGGCGCAGACAGCGGCGCACCCACTCGCGCTCCAGGCTGCCCTCGACCTCCTCGGCGACCTGGTCGTAGGCGGGGATCTCGGCCCGCCCGGCCACCCGCCGCTCGCGGTCGCTCGCCGCGCGGACGCTGCGCACCCGGTCCACCGCGCGGCGATGGGCGAGGGTGAGGACCCAGGAGAGGGCGCTGCCGCGCGCGGGGTCGTAGCGGGCCGCCGTGCGCCACAGTTCGAGCAGCACCTCCTGGACCACCTCCTCGGACTGCGCGGGATCGCGCAGCACCCTGCGGACCAGTCCGTAGACCGGCCCGGAGACCAGCCCGTACAGCTTCTCGAAGGCCTGCTGGTCGCCATGCGCGACCAGCGGGAGCAGCTCGTCGGCGTCCATCCGCCGTCCCCCTTCCCCGGCGCTTCGGGCGCGCGGGCTCATTGTCCGGTCGACGGGTCTTCGGGGCGAGAGAACGGACCGGATTGGGAAAGAGGCCAATCCGCCGGGCCGCCCGCCCCGAATGGGGTTCGTCAGGCGGCTCGCGCTCAGCACGCGCCGGTCGCGCGAAGGAACGTTAAGGACGGACGCGATGACAGCTATCGCCAGAAGCCGCGGGGGGCGTCACAGCAGGCGCGGCCTCGCCGCGCTTGTCTGTGGCGCACTGGCGGCCGGGGGGCTCGCAGCCGCCGGCGTGACCGCACTCGAACCAGGGGCGGCCGGTGCCGCCAGCCACCGGGAGGCCCCGCTGATCTCGGGGCAGCCCCAGTACGACAACACGGACGTGTACGCGTTCGTCAGCCCCGACCGGCCCGACTCCACGACGATCGTGGCGAACTGGCTGCCCTTCGAGGAGCCCGCGGGCGGTCCCACCTTCTATCCGTTCGCCGACGACGCGCAGTACGACGTCCACGTCGACAGCGACGGGGACGCGCAGGGCGATCTGCTCTACCGGTGGACGTTCTCCACGCAGACCAAGAACGGCGACTCGTTCCTCTACAACACCGGTCCCGTGACCAGCCTCGACGACCCCGACCTGAACGTCACGCAGACCTACGACCTGGACCTCATCAAACTGAAGGACCAGAAGGTCACGTCGACGACGAAGCTCGCCGACGACGTGCCCGCGGCGCCCTCGCACGTCGGCAAGGCGTCGATGCCGAACTACAAGAAGCTGCGCGACCAGGCCGTGCGCGACATCAAGGGCGGCGGTTCGACGTACGCCGGACAGGCCGACGACCCGTTCTTCGCCGACCTGAGGGTCTTCGACCTCGCGTACGGCGGCAATCTCTCCGAGGTCGGGCGGGACACGCTCAAGGGCTACAACGTGAACACCATCGCCCTTCAGGTGCCGACCGCGGAGCTGCGGCAGTCTGAGAAGCAGCCCGTCGTCGGCGTCTGGTCGACGACCCAGCGCAAGAACGCGAGCGGCAAGTGGACGCAGGTCTCGCGGATGGGCAACCCGCTGGTGAACGAGGTTGTCGTGCCGAGGAAGGACAAGGACAAGTTCAACGCGTCCTCGCCCTGGAACGACAAGCAGTTCCTCAAGTACGTCACCAACCCCGAACTGCCCAAGGTCCTGGAGAAGATCTACGGACTGAAGGCTCCGGCAGAGCCCCGCAACGACCTCGTGTCGGTGTTCCTGACCGGTGTGAAGGACCTCAACCAGCCGCCGAACGTGCGGCCGGCCGAGGCGCTGCGGCTCAACACGTCGATCAAGCCCGCCGCCGATCCCAAGCGGCTCGGTGTGCTCGACGGCGACAACGCCGGGTTCCCGAACGGGCGGCGGCTCACCGATGACGTCATCGACATCGAGCTGCAGGCCATCGAGGGCGAACTGGTCGGCAACAAGAACGACTTGGGCGACGCGGTGGACGCCAACGAGGTGAAGTTCGGCGGCACCTTCCCGTACGTGGCACTGCCCACGCCGGGCTCCCGCGGACCGCTGGCCAAGGGCAGCGGCTCCAGTTCTGACGACAACTCGGCCCGCAACGCGCTCAACGGCGGTGCTGTGCCCGGCCGTTCCGGTTCCGACGGCGACACCGACGCCGTCCTGATCGCCTCCGGCGCCGCGGGGGCGGCCGGGGTGCTGCTCGTGGGTCTCGGGCTCGCCTGGTGGCGCAGGCGTACTCCGCGAGGGACGTGAGGCCCTCGGGGTGAATCAGGCCCACCCCGGCCGGGGTCATCCGGTCCGGCCGGGGTGCCACCCCCTCCAGACCGGCGCGGTCCGCATTCATCCCCCTGCGGGCCGCGCCCTCTTCCCTTCTCCCGCCCCGCCCCGACTCTCCTGAAAGGTCCACAGCCATGGCTCTGCCCCGTCCCACCGTGCGCTCCGGTGTCGCCGCCGTCGCGCTGGCGCTCACGCTGACCGCCGGTGCCGTGGTCCTGGGCGGCGAGGACAGCGGGAGGCAGCCGCCGCCGGCCGTCGCGGGGGCGGCCGGCGGCGGCCTCGACGGGCTCAGGAGCGGCGACCTGGACCGTGGCGTCGAGTCGCTGCAGGCCCATCTCCGGTCCCAGCCCAAGGACTTCGGCTCGTGGGCGACGCTGGGCACCGCCTATGTCGAGCAGGCCCGCACCGGGGGCGACCCGTCCCGCTACCGCGAGGCGGACCGGGCCCTCGACCGCTCCCTGGAGCTGCGGCCCCGCAACGACGCCGCCCTCGCCGGACGCGCGGCCCAGGCCGCCGCCCGCCACGACTTCAAGGGAGCGCTGCGGCACGCGGAGTCCGCGCTCGCCGAAAACCCGTACAACGAAGGGGCGTTGGCATCGCGGATCGACGCCCTGGTCGAGCTCGGCCGCTACCGCGCTGCGGGGCGCGCCGCCGACGAGGCGGACGTCCGGCGGCCCGGCGTCCCGGTCTTCACGCGGTATGCGTACGTCCGTGAGCTGCGCGGCGATGTGGCGGGAGCCCGGCGCGCCCTGAACCGGGCGGCAGGCACGGGTTCCGCGCCGGCCCCCGGCGACATGGCCTATGTCACCACCGCCCTCGGCCAACTCGCCTGGCGCGAGGGCAGGTTCGCCGAGGCGCTGCGCCAGTGCGGCCGGGCGCTGCGGGCCGATGCCGGCTATCTGCCGGCACTGGAGTGCCGGGCACGGGCCTGGGCCGGGCAGGGCGAGACGGGCCGGGCGATCCGCGCCTTGCGCGAGGTCGTGGACCGGGCGCCGCTGCCGGGGCCGCTGGTGGCCCTCGGCGAGCTGTACGAGGCGCGCGGGGAGCGGGCGAAGGCGCGGGAGCAGTACGAGCTCGTGTCCGCCTGGGTGTCCCTCGCCCGCGCCAACGGCGTGAACGCGGACCTCGACGCGGCGGTCGCCCTGGCCGATCACGGCGACCGCCGGGAGGCACTGCGCCTGGCCCGTGCCGAGTGGTCCCGCCGCCACACGGTCCACACGGCGGACGCCTTGGCCTGGGCTCTCCACCGCAACGGCCGCTCCGAGGAGGCCGTCCAGTACACCCGCTTCGCCACGTCGACGGGCTTCCGGGAGGCGTCGTTCATGCATCACCGGGCCGAGATCGAAAGGTCCACGGGCAACCCCGAGGCGGCCCGCGAGTGGGCAGCGAGGGCGCTGAAGCTGAACCCGTCGCTCGCGCCGTCATTGCTGTGGGCAAGCGCCGGCCGGACAGGCACCGCGGGGGGTACCCGATGAAACGCGCCTTGGCAGCACTGGCCGTACTGGTCGGCGCAGTAGCCCTCGCCCTGCTGCCCGCAGGGCACGCCTCCGCCCACCCGCTGGGCAACTTCACGACGAACCGCTACGACGGCCTCGTCGCGGCCCGCGGCCACCTCACCGTCGACCACGTGGAAGACCTCGCGGAGATCCCGGCCACCCAGGCCATGCGCGACATCAAGCGCACGGACATCACCAGTTGGGCCAAGAAGCGGTGCGACACCGCGGCCCGCGAAAGCCGACTCCGGATCGGCGACCGAACCGTACCCCTCCGCGTGGCGCGATCAGGCGCCACCACGCGCGACGGCCAGGCAGGCCTCCCCACGTTGCGCGTGCAGTGTGAGCTCGGTGCCCCGCTCCCCCGGGGCACCGAGCTCACTCTCCGCTTCGAGGCCGCGGGCCAACCCGGCCCCGGCTGGCGGGAGATCACCGCCCAGGGCGACCGGATGACGGTACGGAGCAGCGACGTACCCGAGAAGTCCGTCTCGCGCCGGCTCACCCGCTACCCCGAGCGACTGCTCTCCTCACCGCCCGGCGACGCATCCGCGCAGCTGCGGATCACACCCGGCGGCCCCGCACTCGCGGCGCCCGGCAACCCCGACGAGACACCCGCCGCGAGCCCGCTGCCGCGCGGCGCGGACCGCTGGACGCAGGCCCTGACGGGACTCGTCGCCCGGCACGACCTCACCCCCGGCTTCGCCGCACTGGCCCTCGCCATCTCCCTGGGGCTGGGCGCCCTGCACGCCCTGGCACCCGGACACGGCAAGACGCTGATGGCCGCGTCGGCGGCGGCCCGCGGCCGGGCCACCCTGCGGGACGTCCTCCCCCTCGCGGCCTCGGTCACCGTCACGCACACCCTGGGCGTCGCGGCGCTCGGCCTCCTGGTCGCGGGCGGCTCGGCGGCGGCGCCCTCGGTCATCGCCTGGCTGGGCATCGCCAGCGGCGTCCTGGTGACCGGCGCGGGAGCACTGCTCCTGCGCCGGGCCTGGCGCCGCCGCGCCCACCTTCACTCCCACGCCCACTCCCACGATCACCACACGCACGGGCACACCCACCCCCACGGACACCACCACTCCCACGGACCAGCCCCCACCCTCCGCGGCGCCCTCTTCCTCGGCTTCGCCGGCGGTCTCGTGCCCAGCCCCTCCGCCGTCGTCGTCCTCGTCGGCGCCGCCGCCCTCGGCGAGGCCTGGTTCGGACTGCTGCTCGTGCTCGCGTACGGGGTGGGGCTCGCCGTGACGCTCACGGCGGCAGGGTTCCTCGTCGTGCGGGTCGGGTCGGCCGCCGTACGGCGGGTCAACGGGCCGCGCTGGCTGCGCCGCACCACGCAGCGCTTCCTGCCGGTCGGCTCGGCCTGTGTCGTGGTCGCCCTCGGGTGTGGATTGGTGTTCAAGGGGGCCGCAACGGCGCTCGGTTGAGGTAGTTTTGTGGAGAATCGCACGGCTGCCGATGGGGGACGCCCGTGAGCGACGACGAGCGTGTGATCGCGGGGCGCTACCGCCTCCTGGCCCCCCTGGGCGAGGGCGGTATGGGCACGGTGTGGCGCGCCCGTGACGAGGTCCTGGGCCGCGAGGTCGCGGTCAAGGAGGTGCGCGCCCCGGCGGGGCTCCCGGCCCCCGACGTCGACCGGCTGTACGCGCGCCTGGAGCGCGAGGCCTGGGCCGCCGCCCGTATCCCGCACCGCAATGTGGTGACGGTCTATGACGTGGCCACGCAGGACGGGCGCCCGTGGATCGTCATGGAGGTCGTGCGCGGACTCTCGCTGTCGGACATCCTCGAGACGGAGGGCCCGATGGCGCCGCAGCGTGCCGCGCACATCGGCGCGGAGGTCCTCGCGGCGCTGCGCGCGGCGCACGACGCGGGGGTCCTGCACCGCGACGTGAAGCCCGGCAACGTCCTGATCGCGAACGACGGCCGGGTCGTCCTCACGGACTTCGGGATCGCGATGGTGGAGGGCAGTTCGGCGCTCACCATGACGGGCGAGGTGATCGGATCGCCCGAATTCCTCGCCCCGGAGCGGGCGTTGGGGCAGCGGCCGGGACCGGAGTCCGATCTGTGGTCGCTCGGCGTACTGCTCTACGCGGCCGTCGAGGGCAACTCGCCGTTCCGGCAGGACACCCCGCTCAGCACCCTGCGGGCGGTGGTGGACGAGGAGTTGCCGCCGCCGCGTGACGCGGGCCCGCTGGCTCCCGTACTCGAAGGGCTGCTGCGGAAGGATCCCGCCACGCGGATCTCGGCCGCCGACGCCGAGCGGGATCTGCGGCTCGTCGCGGCGGGCGGCGCGCCGCGCGCCGATCCGGCGGTCCCGTATCTGCCCACGGTCACGTCCCAGCAGCAACAACAGCAACAGCAGACGGCGCCTCCCACACCGCCGCCGCAGCCGGTCGTGTCCGGCGGCTTCGGGACCACCACGACGACTCCGGCCCGCTCGCGCAGGTCGGTGCTCGTCTTCGCGGCCGGTCTGGTCGCCCTGGCGCTGGCCCTCGGCGGACTGGCGTACGCCCTGGTCAACCGGGACGGCGGGGGCGGCGGGAGCAACGGCGGCTCCTCCTCGGGGGGCAGCGGAGGCGGCGACAACGGAGGGAGCAACGGCGGTTCCGGCGGCGGCACGAACGGCGGCAACGGCACGACGGGCGGCTCCGACGGAGGCTCCACTGGCGGCGGTTCCACGGGCGGCGACAACGGCGGTGGCAACGGCGGATCGACCGGCGGCTCCACGGGCGGCGGCAACGGCGGGACGACCACTCCCCCGCAGCAGTCCGTGAAGGTGTCCGTCACCGGGGCGCACACGGAGTACAGCGGGGTGTGCCCGCCGGCGGCCGGCCAGGCCCCCTCGTTCACCGCGACGTTCACGGTGGGCCGGGTGCCGGCCACCGTCGACTACCGCTGGGTCACGAAGACCGGCGAGCCGAGCGACCCCGGCTGGAAGACGCTCACGTTCGCGTCCGGCGGGAACAGGACCAAGCAGGTGCACCACACGGAGACGGTGACCGGCGAGCCCGGTCAGACGTACCAGAACGAGATCAGCGTGGAGGTGCGCAGTCCCGTGAAGGCGACCTCGAACTCCGTCGCGTACTCGGTCACATGCGAGGAGGAGACCCCGACGGACGGAGCCTCCCCCTACACCTCGGACCAGGACCGGTACACCTCGGACCAGGACCGGTCGCCGAAGCAGACGTCGAACTCGGCCCGTTAGGAGGCCGCCGCCCTGAACACGGGAAGGTAGCCGCCGCTCTGTCCTGCGGCGGTGGGGTGGTAGGACTCGCCGATGTTGGTCCACTTCACGCTGTGCAGCCACGCGTCGCCCGAGCAGATCTCGTGCCCGGTGAAGGTGCTGGTCACATCGCCGAAGGCGAAGCCGTGGTCGGCGGCCCGCTTCGCCGTCGTGGAGTTGAGGAGGTTGGCGGCGTCGTTGATGGCGGCGCGCTCCGTCTCGGAGAGACCGGCGAGACAGCTGCCGCCGAGCTTGTAGAAGCGCGGGTAGCCCATGACGACGACCTGCGCGGAGGGCGCCTTGCCGCTGATCGCCGAGTAGACCTGGTCGAGTTTGCCGGGGAGCGTGTTCTGCACGTAGGTGCGGGCCGTGGCGATGCGGGAGAGGCAGCTGCTCTCGGACTGGAGCACACAGGTCGTCATGACGTCGGCGAAGCCCGCGTCGTTGCCGCCGACACTGATGCTGACGAGGCCCGTCCCTGAACCGAGCGGGCCGAGCTGGTTGGCCAGGACGTCACCCGTACGAGCGCCCGAGCAGGCCGTGAAATTGAAGCTGGAGGGTGAGTTGGCGGCGGCCCAGAGCGCGGGGTACGCGCGCGGGGTGCGCTTGCAGTCGCCGCTTCCGCTGTCGTATCCGCCGGCTCCGACGCCGGAGGAGTATGAGTCGCCGAGCGCCACATAGCCCGTGGCGGCGGCCTGTTGGTCGGTCTGCTGGTCCGCTTGAGCCACTGAGGCCCCGGTCAGGGCGAAGGCGGCGGCGAGGAGGAGCGAGGATGCGGTTGCCGTGATTCGGGACAATCTCATGGAACCTCCCTTAGCAGGATTTCTGCCTCGACTGTGGTAGCACGCCCCCCTCGCCGTCGGTAGTGTTCATGTCAACAAGTTCGCCTTTAATTCCCTTGCCCGCAAAGGGAGTTGCCTTCCCGTCCAAGGGCACAGAGGCGGACATCTCCACACTCCCTCCGCATCTTGACGCGCCGCCACGGACTGCGCGACATTGAAGCCCGGCATCCGGCGCTTCGGGGGGCAAAGTCGCCAATGCAGACCATCAGGATCAAGGCACCGTCATCAGACACCGGGCAAGGCCGCCGGGACCGGCCGGACCGTCGCGGAGACCTGCTTCCGTTGCTCGGGGGCATGGCCGTGGCGGTCGGCGCCGTCGGTGCGATGCTGGCGCTCACGGACATCGCGTCACCGCTGCGCGGACCCTTCGTGCTCTTCTTCCTCCTCGCGGCGCCGGGCGCGGCGATCGCTGCCGCACTGCGCGGACTTGAGCCATGGGGCCGGATCGTGGCTTCCGTTTCCGGGGCCGTGGCGGTCAACCTGTTGGTGGCCCAGGCCATGCTGGCCCTGCACATGTGGTCCGTGCGCGGCGGGGTCGCGGCGGTCGGTGCGATCGGCTCGCTCATCTTCCTGCTGGTACTGGCGCGGCGACTGCGAGGCCGCGCCCCGAGAAGGTGGACCTCCTGACGTGGACATCACCGTGCACCGCCCCGGAGAACTCACCGCCGCCGACCGGCTGGCCTGGACGGCCATGCAGTCCAAGGCCCATCTGCACGGCTCGCCCGAGCTGGCGAATCCGTTCCTCTCCCCGGAGTTCACCCTCGCGGTGGGCCGCTGGCGGCGCGGGGTGCGGATCGCGGTGGTCCGCGAGGCCGGTGAACCGGCGGCGTTCTTCCCGTTCCAGAGATCCATCACCGGCGTCGGCCGGGCCGTCGGCCTGGGCGTCTCCGACTGCCAGGGCCTGGTGCACAGGCCCGGCTTCAGCTGGGACGCCCGGGAGCTGCTGCGGGCCTGCGGGCTCGCGCTGTGGGAGTTCGACCATCTGGCCGGCGGCCAGGAGCCGTTCGAGGCGGGCGCCTCCGGCTCCTTCGCCTCCCCCGTCATGGACATCGACCAGGGGTACGAGGCCTATCTCGGCCAGCTCAAGGCGAGATCACCGAAGTTCACCCGCTCGACCCAGGCCAAGCAGCGCAGGCTGCAGCGCGATCAGGGCACCGTGCGCTATGTGCACGACGAGCGTGACCCCGAGGCGCTGACCACCCTGATGGCCTGGAAGTCGGCCCAGTACCGCAGGACGGGGCGGAGCGACCGCTTCGCGCAGGCCTGGATCCGCCAGCTGGTGCGCCAGCTCTTCCACACCAAGTCCGACCAGTTCGCGGGCCTGCTCTCCGTCCTGTACGTCGACGGGGTACCGGCCGCCGGACACTTCGGGCTGCGCTCCGAGCGGGTCTTCGCCCAGTGGTTTCCGGCCTACGACCCGGCCTTCGCCAAGTACTCGCCCGGTCTGATCCTGCATCTGTACATGGCCGAGGCGGCTGCCGCCGACGGCATCGCGTACATGGACCTCGGGCGAGGTCAGAAGCAGTACAAGGACTCCCTGAAGACACGCGAACTCACCGTGTCCGAGGGGTGGGTGGCGCTGCGCCATCCGGCGGCGATCGGACACCGGGCGCGGCGCGCCCCGGTCAGGGCGCTGCGCAACACCGTGTTGTCCCGGCCTGAATTGTTCGAGCCGGCCGACCGGCTGCTGAAACGAATGGGAAAGATCCGTTCACGGCAGAAAGAATAAGGGGGACGGAAGAGCACACTCCGAATGTGCTCGTCAAGAACGCTCAAATCATCAAAAACGTGAGGCCACGTTCCAGGTCTTGCCATACGGTCTCAATCATCAATACCGTCGTACATCCACCCGCATCGGTCCATCACGCAATGCGATCTAGGGGAGGGCTCAAGATCGCGGTGGTTCCGGCGCGGGGCGCGGTAGGGGGGTGCCGTGCTCGGCGACCGCAAGGTGCCGTGTCACGTCCCGCGCAATGCCAGCTCACTCGGCATGCACGGAGATCCATTTCGTCATGCACAAGTGAGAACCCCCCTTTCGAACCGGATACATAGCCGGACCGCCCGGGGGCGGGCGGTCCACCGGACGAGAGGGATCAGACTCATGAGTTCTTTTGTGCGCCCGGCCGAGCCCGGCCAAGATCCGTTAAGCGGTCCGCGACCGGCCCGCGAATATCGGCCGATTTCGACGCACCTGGCGATTGCGCCGCCGGTCAGCGTGGTGATTCCCGCGATGAACGAGGCGGAGAATCTTCCGTACGTCTTCAAGACACTGCCCGACTGGATCCATGAAGTCGTCCTGGTGGACGGCAATTCCACCGATGACACCGTGGCCGTCGCCCGTGAGCTGTGGCCGGACGTGAAGGTCGTCCGGCAGCTCGGCAAGGGCAAGGGCGACGCCCTGATCACCGGATTCGAGGCGTGCACCGGCGACATCATCGTGATGGTCGACGCGGACGGCTCGGCCGACGGGCACGAGATCGTCAGCTATGTCTCCGCCCTCGTCTCGGGCGCGGACTTCGCCAAGGGCTCCCGCTTCGCCAACGGCGGCGGCACGGACGACATGACGCCGATCCGCAAGCTCGGCAACCATGTCCTGTGCTCGGTGGTGAACGCCAAGTTCGGCGCCCGCTACACCGACCTCTGCTACGGCTACAACGCCTTCTGGCGGCACTGCCTCGACAAGATCGACCTCGACTGCACGGGCTTCGAGGTGGAGACCCTGATGAACATCCGGGTGGTCAAGGCCGGGCTCAAGGTGCAGGAGATCCCGAGCCACGAGTATCTGCGCATCCACGGCGCGAGCAATCTCAGCGCCGTGCGCGACGGTCTGCGGGTCCTCAAGGTGATCCTCACGGAGCGCTCCAACCGCCGGGGGCAGCAGCGCCGCCGCCCCGCCAGGTCCCCCTTCCGCACACGTCAGGGAGAGGTGTCTTGAGCGGTTTTGGACACCACGGGGGAAGCACGGCCGGGGGCGTCTCCGTCGTCATCTGCGTCTACACCGAGGACCGCTGGGAGGACATCCTCGCGGCGGTCGCCTCGGTGCGGGCCCAGTCCCTGGCGGCGCTCGAGACGCTGCTCGTGGTGGACCACAACGCCTCGCTGCTCGACCGGCTCGCCAAGGAGTACAAGGAGACCGAAGGGGTGCGGGTGCTCGCCAACGCGGGCCCCCGCGGCCTCTCCGCGGGCCGCAACACCGGGATCGCCGCGTCCGGCGGCGAGATCATCGCGTTCCTCGACGACGACGCGGTCGCCGAGCGCGACTGGCTGCGGCACTTCGCCGAGGGGTACGCCGACCCGAAGGTCATGGCGGTGGGCGGGCGCACCATGCCCGTCTGGGAGTCCAGGCGCAGGCCCGCCTGGTTCCCCGAGGAGTTCGACTGGGTCGTCGGGTGTACGTACAAGGGGCTGCCCCAGGGACGGGTGCGGGTGCGCAACGTACTGGGCGGGAACGCCTCGTTCCGCCGCACCGCCTTCGAGGCGGCGGGCGGCTTCGCCACCGGCATCGGGCGCGACGGCGACAAGCGCCCGCTCGGCTGCGAGGAGACGGAGCTGTGCATCCGCCTCGTCCGGGCAAGACCCGACGCGGTCCTGCTGATCGACGACCGCGCGGTGATCCACCACCGCGTCCCCGCCGTACGGGAGCGCTTCCACTACTTCCGTACGCGGACGTACGCGGAAGGCCTCTCCAAGGCGCTGGTGGCCCGAAGTGTGGGCGCCGACAAGGGGCTCGAGTCCGAGCGGCGGTACACCACGCGGGTACTGCCGGCCGGGGTGGGGCGCGGGCTGCGGGACGCGCTGCTCGCCAGGCCGGGCGGCGCGGGCCGCGCGGGCGCGATCGTGGCGGGAGTGGTGACGGCGGCAGGCGGGTACGTCATCGGGAGCGCCCGCGCGCGCAGGGGAGGCACCGTCTTCTCGGTCGTGGAGATCGAGCGGTCCGGTGACGGCGTGGGCGGTTCGGACGGTGAGGGGGCTGCCGCATGAGCGTGCCGATCCTGATGTACCACTCGATCGCGCATGAACCGACCGAGGCGACACGGGAGTTGTCCGTGTCCCCCGGCGCGTTCGCCGAGCAGCTCGACCTGCTCGGCGAACGCGGGTTCACGCCGCTGAGCACGGCCGCGCTCGCCGCGATCTGGCGCAGTCCCGGCCGCGCGCTGCCGGCCAGGCCCGTCCTGATCACCTTCGACGACGGCTATGAGGGCGTGCACCGGCACGGCCTGCCCGTGCTCGCCAAGCACGGCTTCGCCTCGACGGTGTTCGTCACCACGGGCTGGCTGCGGGGGGCGCACGACACCGGGGGCGGCCTCGACCTGATGCTCGACTGGGACCAGGTGCGCGAACTGGCCGCGTCCGGCGCGGAGATCGGCGGGCACAGCCACACACACCCGGAGCTCGACCAGCTGGCCGACGCCGACCTCTGGTCCGAGCTGCTGCGCTGCAAGGAGATCATCGCCGACGAGCTCGGCACCCGCCCGGCCTCCTTCGCCTTCCCCTACGGCTACTCCGACCGCCGCGTGCGCCGCACGGTGCGCGGTGCCGGATTCGCCCAGTCGCTCGCGGTCGGCAACCGTCTCGCGCGGCGCGCCCAGGGGCCGTACGCCCTGCAGCGGGTGACCGTGCGCCGCTCCACCGGCATCGAGGAGTTCGAGCGGCTCGTCGAGGGCCGCGCCATCGCCCGCAACTTCGCCAAGGACTGTGCCCTCACCAAGGGGTACGCCGTGGTCCGCAGAGCCCGACAGGCCCGCCGGAAGGCAACTCGTACCCGTGTCTGACACGTCGACCGCCCAGGCAGACGTCTCTGGGTCGCGCAAGCCCGAACAGCAGCCGTCCGGCAAGCCCGGCAGGCCGCGCAGAATGCGCCTGCCCGGACGCGGCGGCGACGGCGGGAGCCCGCTGTTCCGCAACGCCTACGCGCTGATGCTGAACACCGGCATCTCCGGCGTGCTCGGCCTCGGCTTCTGGCTGGCCGCCGCCCGGTACTACTCCGAGTCGGCGGTCGGCCAGGGCTCGGCGGCGATCGCCGCCATGAAGTTCCTCGCGGGGCTCACCGCCCTCACCCTGATGGGCGCCCTCGCCCGCTTCATCCCCATCGCGGGACGCGCCACGGGCAGGCTCATCTTCCGTACGTACGCGGGCAGTTCGCTGGTCGTCGCGTTCGCCGCGCTGATCTTCCTGCTGACGCTCGACCTGTGGGGACCCTCGTACCGGTTCCTGCACGGCCCGCTGCACGGCATCGGCTTCGTCGCCGCGGTCGTCGCCTGGTCGCTGCTCACCCTGCAGGACGGGGTGCTCACGGGGCTGCGCAGCGCGCTGTGGGTGCCGGTCGGCAACACAATCTTCTCGGTCGTGAAGCTGGGCCTGCTCATCGCGTTCGCCGCGGCGATCCCGACGGCGGGCGTCTTCGTCTCCTGGGTCGCCGCGATCGCCCTGTCCGTGATCCCGCTCGGCTGGCTGGTGTTCCGGCGGCTCGTGCCCCGGCACGTGAAGGCGACCGAGTCCACCGCACGGCCGCCCACGCTGCGCGAGATCGGACGCTTCCTGGCCGGGGACTACACCGGCTCGCTCTTCTCGCTCGCCGTGGTCTATCTCGTACCGGTGATCGTCGCCTCGCAGGTCAGCTCGGTCGACAACGCGTACTTCTACATCACCACCACCATCGGCGGCACGGTCAACCTGCTCGCCATCAACATGGGTGCCTCACTGACCGTCGAGGGCGCGCACGACCCGGCGCGGCTCGCCGCGAACACCCGGGCCGCGCTGCGCCGGATGGCGCGGATCATGCTGCCGGTGTGCGGTCTGCTCTTCATCTGCGCGCCCTATGTGCTGCGGGTCTTCGGCCAGGGGTACGCCGAAGCGGCGACGCCGCTGCTGCGCTGGTTCGCGGTGGGCGCGGCGCTGCGGGTCGTCATGGAGACGTACTTCGCGGTGCAGCGCGCGCAGAGCCGCACCTCCGGGATCGCCTGGCTGCAGGGCCTGTTGTGCTTCCTCGTGCTCGGTCTGACGCTGCTTCTGCTGCCGCGGATGGGGCTCACGGGCGCGGGCGTCGCGGAGATCGTCAGCCTCGCGGTGATCGTGGCGATCGCCGCGCCGAAGCTCTACCGGGTGGCGCGGGCGGCCCCCTCCGCCACACCGCCCGAGGCCACCGCGCCGGACGGCGACCTGGCCGACCTGGGGACGTCCGAGGCGCCGTCCGGCACGGCCTCCGGGCAGCGCACGGAGCGGCGGGGTCCGGCCTGGGCACTGCGCGAGACGCTCGACTCGGACACGCTGCACCTCGCCGTACAGCTCGACTTCGAACACCAGGAGCGCCGGCCCGACGTACGCCCCGGTCCCGGAACGCCCGCCGCCGGGACGCCGACGGCGCGGGGCGGGGCTTTTGGGTCCGACGAGGGGGACGACATGGACCACCGGCCGACCTGGGCGCTGAGATCGCCCCTGAAGTCGCCCGAGCCACCGGCGGCTCCCGCCGAGCCCGTGCCGCCCGTGCCGCCCGTTCCGCCCGTGTCCCCCGAGACCACCACGGCTCCCCCCGTCCCCTCCTCGGCCTCCAGCAGCGAACCGGAGGCCGAGGAGCGGGACACCGGCGTACGGATCGAGGAGGCGCCGCCGGCGCCGCCCGAGCCGGTCGTCGCCGAGGAGCCGCTCCCCCGCCGGCACAGCGCGGTCATGACGCTGCTCCTGGTCCTGGCGCTCGGCCTGTTCTGGCTGCCGCTGACGGGATTCGACGAGGCCGATCTCGACGCGATGGGCGGGCTCGGGCTGATCTCCGTGCTGCCCGGGACGACGCTGCTCGGCGGCGCGCTCCTGGTCGTCGTCTTCGCCTCGCTGCTCTGGATGGAGCGCCCGCACCGGGTGCTGCTCCTGGCGACGCTGATCGCCACGGTGGTCTGTCTGCACGCACTGCCCGCGGTCCTTGAGGACGAGCCGCGGTTCGCGACGGCCTGGCAGCACCTGGGCTTCATGGAGTACATCGACAGGACCGGGTCCGCGGTGCCGGACCTGGACGCCCGCTGGAGCTGGCCGGGCTTCTTCGCGGCGGCGACGTTCGTGGCGAAGGCGTGCGGCGTCTCCGACATCACCGCCATGACCGAGGTGATCCGCTGGTGGCCGCTGGCCATGCAACTGCTCTATCTGGCCCCGATGCTGCTGCTCACGCGCTCGATGCGGGCCGCCTGGCGGGCCAGGTGGGCGGGGCTGTGGATCTTCGCGCTGAGCGGCTGGGTCGGCCAGGACTACTTCTCCCCGCAGGGCTTCACGTATCTGCTCTATCTGGTGTTCGTGGCGGTGCTCCTCGTCTGGTTCCGGGCGCCGCACGTGCTGTGGGCCAAGCGGCGCCCCGGTGAGCTGGAGGTCGAGCCCGCGGACCGGCGTCAGCGCACGGTTCTGCTCCTGGTGCTGATGGCGCTGTTCGCGGCGACGGTGCCGGCTCACCAGCTCACCCCGTTCGTGATGCTGGGCGTCCTCACCCTGCTCGTCGTGGTGGGCCGCTCGGAGCTGCGCGGTCTGCCGCTGCTCTTCGGGGTCCTCGTCCTCGTCTGGATCGGCTTCCTCGCCGAGCCCTACTGGTCGGGTCACTTCGACGAGCTGTTCGGCGGGATCGGCGGCGTCGGCGGCAATGTGTCCTCGTCGGTGTCGGGGCGCATCGAGGGCGGCAGTTCGACCCATCAGCTCGTGCTGTACGCGCGGGTGGCGCTCGCGGGCGGCGTCATGGCGCTCGCCTGCTGGGGCTGGTGGCGGCGGCGCGACCACAAGTACACGGAACGCTCGCTGCTCGTCCTGGCGTTCGTGCCGTTCCTGGGGTTCGGCATGCAGTCGTACGGCGGCGAGATGGCGCTGCGCGTCTTCATGTTCGCGCTGCCCGGCGCCGCGCTCCTGGCCGGTCTCGCGCTCTTCCCGCGGGCGGGCATCACCGCCGAGGAGCGGGACCGCGACCGGGTGAGCCTAGCGCCGCTGGCCGCGCTGCTGGCGGGGCTGGTCCTGATGGGCGGCTTCCTGGTGGCGCGCTGGGGCAACGAGCCGTTCGAGCGGACCCGCACGGGCGAGATCGCCGCGATGGAGTACGTCTACGAACACGACGACCCGACGGTCCGGCTGCTGTGGATGAGCGACGACACGGTGAACAACGTGACGCCCGCGATGCCGTGGGGCACCCGCGACATGGAGAAGGTCCAGTACGTGCCGACGCTGGCGCCCGCCGACCCGGTGCTCGTCTCCGGTCTGGTCAAGGCGCTCAAGGACGCGGGCCCCAACTCGTATCTGATGATCAACAAGAGTCAGACGGTCTATCTCCAGATGGACGTCGGCTACTCGAAGAGCTGGGACAGCCGGCTCATCCAGAACCTCGACAACCGGCAGGAGCTGAAGAAGGTCCTCACGAACGACGACGCGACCCTCTACAGCCTGCGCAAACAGCCGGAGGGGAAGGTCGAGAAGGCCGATCCGGGACCGATCGGGCCGCAGGTGACATGGACCCCCTGGTCGGTGATCGGCGCGCTCGCGGCCGTGGCGCTGGTGCTGCTGCTCGGTGCCCGTGAGGTCGTGCGGGTGGCGATGGCACCGAGCGTGCGGCAGCTGCGCTGGCTGCAGAGCAGCTTCTGGTTCTCGCTGCCACTGCTCGCCGTGCTGCTCGCGTCGCTGGTCCAGCGGTTCCTGACGATGGCGTGAGTGGCGTGCGGGGTGGCTGAAGCGGACTACCGCTTCAGCCACCTCACCTCGGACCCCCCCCACTCGAACCCCCTCCCCGCGACCCGCGCGGTGATCGGCCGGG
>NZ_JBITGM010000008.1:0-104054 GCF_044457025.1 Streptomyces sp. NPDC050658 | reverse complement strand
GGGTGGGGGGGCGGGGGGGCCGGGGGCGGGGGGGGCCGGGGGGGGGGGGGCGGGGGTGTGGGGGGGGGGGGGTGGGGGGGGGGGGGGGGGGCCCCCGCGCCCCCCCCCCCCCCCCACTTCACCTCGTACCCCCGCATCTCGAACCGCTTCCCGTCGACCTTCGCGTTGATCGTCCGGTCCAGGTGGTTCACGACGAGCACCGTCCTGTCGTCGGCGAGGACGCTCACATTCGGTACGTCGTCGGCGGCGACGGAGACCTTCTCGTACTCGGTGCCGGGCGGGAAGGCGTCGCTGAACCGGGAGAGCATCTTCAGCATCGGCAGCGCCGTGCCGCCGTCCTCGAGCCGCGTCGAGCGCCACAGACAGCCCGCGCAACTGGCGCCCTTGTTCTGCGGGTTCCAGTAGAAGCCGCTGCTCGCGCCGCCGCGGACCATCGCCATCAGGCCGGTGGCCTGCACGGCGACGCGGTGCGCCTCGGACCAGTCGTCGCGGTCGTCGTTGCTGTCGCCCGGCTCCACGTAGTACTCGGCCCACCACAGCGGCAGGTCACCGGTGCGCTTGCGGACCCACTCGCCGACCGCCGTGAGTTTCTGTGTGGCCTTGAACTCGTCGGGGAGCATCTCGTCGTCGGCGGTGTAGCTGGAGCCGTCGACGACCACGAAGTCGGCGCCCGCCTTGTTCTTGTTCCAGTAGTCGAAGGCGTCGAGGACCCGCTGGTCCATGCGGCCCCAGGGGCCCTTGACCGTGTCCGACGCGTCCTCCGTCTGGCGCGGGTCGACGCTGTCCATCACCAGGTAGGGGCCGCCCACCATGATGTCCTTGTTGACCTTCTTGAGCTCCTTGTAGACGAGGTTGTAGAGCTCGGTGTAGCCCTCGTAGTCCCAGCGGGCCTTCTCGTTGTTCCAGAAGCCCTTGAACTCGTTCCAGACGATGAAGTGGCGTACGTCCGGATAGCGCTTGGCGACCGTCGCGGCGAGCCGGGCGAAGTCCTTGTAGTGGGCGCGGTCCGGCGCGGTCTCCAGGGCCGCCTCGCTCCAGTCGGTGTTGTCCGCGCCGGGCTCGCCGCCCTTCATCCAGTCCGGGGCGCAGCACAGGGTCACCACGGGCGTGCCGTCGGTGGCGCGGATGAAGTCCATCCGCCGGTCCATCTCGGAAAAGTCGTAACGGCCCTTGACGGGCTCGGGGTTACTGGCTCCCCAGCCCATGATGTGCTGGATCTGCGGGAGCGGGCGCGGCAGTCCGGCGAGCGTCGACTCGGCGCGCTGCACGGCGGCGTCCTCGCCCTCGTCGGCGCTGTACTGCGTGTGCGTGAAGCCCCAGCCGACGTCCGGCTTGGCGTCGCCGGGCGGGACGGCGGGGGTGCCGTGCACCTTGTCGCCGTCGCGCGTGGTGCCCTTGGTGCCGTCGCCGTCATCGGGGAGCGTGGTGATGACGGTCAGGACCAGGGCCAGTGCGGCCACACCAACGCCGAGCAACGCGGTGAGCCGCCACCGCAGTGCCCCCGAATTCCACCCATGACGTCCCATCAGGGGCAAGAGTAACGGCGCGAGTTGCCGGTAGCACAGATTCCGTACCACAGCTCTGTAACGGGCCCGGCGGGCGACGGCGTACGTCGGCACGGAGTACGTAAACCGGGATGCACAAGGGCGCATGCGTGCCGGATCATGGCGGCATGTCTGCGAACCCACAGGACGCCCTGCCGATCCGGCTCAACGTCGACGACAGCGACTCCCCGTCGGATGTCGTGGACGCCCTCTTTCTCGGCCGCTTCGCCACCGGCGAGCAGCCGTTCTCGCACAGCGCCAACATCGACCGCGTCAAGTCGGGTTCCACGCTGCTTCCGCCGGACGCGAAGGTGCTGCGGGCGGCCCGCGACGACGACCGCAGCGCGACGCTCGCCGAGGGCGAAGGCTGGACGCTGCTGATCTCCCGCTGGAACCGCGGCGCGGACGTCACGGTGACGGCGACGACCGCCGAGCTCGCGGAGAAGGTCCTGGGGCAGGCGACGGACGGCGCGCAGGACGAGCCCGAACCGCAGCCGGACAACGTGACGATGGGCTTCTGGTACGTGTCGCCGCGGCGCGGCCCGCACCGCACCACGCGACAGATCTCCGCCGGTACGTGGGAGGAGGTGCGGGAGAACTACACGGCGCCGGTCGCCGAGGCGATGGACACCCTGATGAAGACCACTCCGGAGGACATCTCGGGCCGGCTCCTGCTGCTGCACGGACCGCCGGGCACGGGCAAGACGTCGGCCCTGCGGACGCTGGCCCGGTCCTGGCGGGACTGGTGCCAGGTGGACTGCGTCCTGGACCCGGAGCGGCTGTTCAGCGACGTCGGCTATCTGATGGACATCGCGATCGGTGAGGACGACGGCACCGCGAAGGGCCGCTGGCGGCTGCTGCTCCTGGAGGACTGCGACGAGCTGATCAGGGGCGAGGCGAAGCACACGGCGGGCCAGGCGCTGTCCCGTCTGCTCAACCTCACGGACGGACTGCTCGGCCAGGGCCGCAACGTCCTCGTCGGTGTCACCACCAACGAGGACCTGGAGCGCCTGCACCCGGCGGTCGTCCGCCCCGGCCGCTGTCTCGCCCGGATCGAGGTGGGCGGGCTCACCCACCCGGAGGCGGTGTCGTGGCTCGGCTCTCCCGAGGGGATCTCCCGTGAGGGCGCGACGCTGGCGGAGCTGTACGCGCTGCGGCGGGGATCGTCGCCGACGTCGGTGCCGGATCCGCGGGACGGGGCGGACTCGGGGCTCTACCTGTAGCCGGGGTGAGCTGCGCGGCGAGCAGGGCTGCGAGGGCGAGGGCGAACCCGGCGGACTGCAGCGGGTTCAGGGACTCGCCGAGCGCGATGCCGACGACGGCCGCGACCAGCGGGGACAGCAGCACCAGCGGTGCGGACGCGCCGACGGGCAGCTTGCCGACGCCGCGGAACCAGAGCGGGAACGAGATGAGCCCGCCCATGCTGCCGAGCCAGAGATAGCCGCCGAGCGCTCCGGCGTCGACGTGCGGCGGCGCGCCCTCGGCCGCGAGGGTCAGCGGCAGCAGCACCAGGCCGCCCACGGTCAGTTGCCAGCCCGCCACGGTCAGCGGGCCCGCGCCGGGCGGACGTCCCCAGCGCTTGGTGAGGACGACGCCGACCGCCATGCCGGCCGTGCCGCCGAGGCCCGCGGCGATCCCGACGAGGTCGAGGCGCGCCGCCGGTCCGAGCACGACGCAGCCGACCCCGACCACACCGAGCACGCCCCAGGCCAGGCGCCGGCCGGTCGGCCGTTCGTGGAGAACCCCGACGGCCAGGCCCGCGACCATCAGCGGCTGGGCGGCGCTGAGGGTGGCGGCGACCCCGCCGGGGAGCCGCTCGGCCGCGACGAACAGCAGGGGGAACAGGGCGCCGATGTTGAGTACGCCGAGGACGGCGGCCTTCCACCACCAGTCCCCGCGCGGCAGGACGCGGGTGACCGCCAGCAGGATCAGCCCGGCGGGCAGGGCGCGCAGCAGCCCGGCGAACAGCGGGTGTCCGGGCGGCAGCAGCTCGGTGGTGACGGCGTAGGTGGTGCCCCAGGAGGCGGGGGCGAGGGCGGTGAGGGCGACGGTCAGGGCTTGCGGTGTGTGCCGCGTGCGGTGCGTGTGCTGCATACGAGGGAGTCTCGGCCGGGCTCCGCGATGAATCCAAAGCATGGTTGCGATGCCAGCCATGAACAAGAACGATGCTGCCGTGGATCTCCAGCAGATGCGGTACGTCGTGGCCGTCGCCGAAACCCAGAACTTCACGCGGGCCGCCGAGCGGTGTGCCGTGGTGCAGTCGTCGCTCAGTCACCGGATCGCCGGGCTCGAACGGGAGCTGGGCGTCCGGCTGTTCGCCCGGTCAAGCCGCCGGGTCGAGCTGACCAGCGCGGGCGAGGCGTTCCTCGTCGGGGCGCGCGAGGCGCTCGCCGCCGCCGAGCGGGCGGCCGTGGACGCGGCGGCCGCGGCCGGGGTGGTGCGCGGGCGGCTCGCGGTGGGGGTGATCGTGACGACGGCGGCGGTGGACGTGCCCGAGCTGCTGCAGCGGTACCGGGCCCGGCATCCGGACGTCCGCGTCGTGCTGCGCGGGGGCCGCAGCGACGACCTGGTGGCGTCGATCCGGGCGGGCGAGCTGGACATCGCCTTTCTCGGCGGGGCGGAGGACGAGCTGCCGTCAGGGGTGGAGACGCTGGTCCTGGATCACGACGAGCATGTGCTGGTGGTGCCGGCGGGGCATCGGCTCGCGGGGGCGCGGCAGGTCACGCTGGAGGAGATCGCCGGGGAGACCTTCGTGGACTTCATGGCCGGGTCACCCGCCCGCGCCCAGCCGGACCGGGCGTTCGCCGCCGCGGGTCTGGTCCGCGATGTCGCCTACGAGGCCCGCGTGGCCATGATGACCCGGCTGATCGCCCGCGGGCTCTGCGTGGCCCTGCTCCCGTCGGCCTTCATCCGCCCCGTGGCAGAAGCGGACCCGGCCCTCGCCCTGGTCCCCGTACTGAACGGCCCCCGCCGCGTCGAGTACTTGTCCTGGAGCAGCTTCAACCCGAGCCCGGCGACGGCCGCGATGCTGGATGTGCTGGGGGTCTAGGCGCCGCTGCGCGGCGATATCTCCCACCCACCCACCCGATCACCCAGCACCACCACCCGCCCGCGACCCGGCCGTTCCCGTCGCGGGCAAGCTACCCGCTCCCGTTGTGGGCAGGCGTTCCGCAGGGCGGAACGGGTGGGCACAACGCCAACGCCGGGTGCCGAAGCAGCGGGTGTGAAGCCCAGGAGCCTTACCCCTACCCCGAGTCCCCATAAGCCGCCCGCAGAGCCTCCCGCGCAGCGGACAGCGCGTCGGCCTCGGAGAGGCCAAGCCTGCGCACCCGCTCGGCAAAGCCCTGCGCCGCCGCAGAAGCCTCCCGCACAGCCGCATCCCCCGCAGCGGCCACAAACGTCCCATGCCGCCCCCGAGTCTCGATCACCCCATCCGCCTCAAGGGCCCGATACGCCTTGGCGACGGTATTGGCGGCCAGCCCCAACTCCTGCGCAAGCCCCCGCACGGTGGGCAACTTGTACCCCACCGGCAGCGACCCGCTCCGCGCCTGCTCGGCGACCTGCGCCCGCACCTGCTCGTACGGCGGCACACCGCCGCCCGCGTCGCCGCCACTCTCGATCTCGATCTTCAAAGTCACGCGGCGATTGTCCCGCACCGGCGGAAAATGAGAGGCACCCCGGCGCGCGCCACGCGTAGCGTGCGGCCCCATGACCGTCCCCACCGTCCTGGTACGCGCCCTGCGCCCCCATCACACTCCGGACGCCGCGGCCTTCGCGGCGGTCCGCCGCGTCTGCGTCCCGGCGATGCTCGCCACCGCCGACTCGGTCGCCTTCGACCTGGCGCACGCCCATCCGGACTCCCACTACCGCCAGTTGGTCGCCGAGTCCGACGGCGAGATCATCGGCACGGCGCAGGTCGGCATCGCGTACGACAGCCCCGAGCCGGGCCAGGGCTACGCGAATGTGTACGTCCATCCCGACCGGCGGGGCCTCGGCGCGGGTTCGCTGATCCTGCGGACGGCACAGGAGCATCTGGCGGGCGAGGGCGCCACGACCGTCTTCTCCTGGGTCCTAGACGAGCCCGCGAACCTCGACTTCGCCGCCAAGCGGGGCTATCGCGCGAGCCGGTCCGCCCACTTCCTCCGCCTCGACCTGGCGGGCGGCAAGCTGCCGCCGCGTCAGGAGACCCCGGAGGGCGTGGAGTTGCGTACGGGAGCGGACTTCGGGGACGACCCGCGGGAGCTGTTCGCGCTGGACGCGGAGACCGTGGCGGACGAACCGAGCGACGTGGCCGCGGAGTTCACCGACTACGGGCACTGGCTCGCCGAGACCTGGAACCACCCCCTGGTCGACCGCGAGCTGACGACCGTGGCCGTGGTGGACGGCCGCCCGGCCGCGTTCAGCCTGGCCCGCACGGACGGCGCGGGGCGCTATGCGAGCGGCATGACCGGCACGGCGCGCGCGTTCCGCGGCCGGGGTCTGGCGAAGCTCGCCAAGAACGACTCCCTGCACCGGGCGCGCGCCGCGGGCTGCACGGAGGCGTTCACGGGCAACGACGCCGGCAACGAGCCGATGCTCGCGATCAACAAGTGGTTCGGATACGAGATCTGTGCGACGGAGGTGCGGCATGTCCGCGAGCTCGGCTGAGGGCGGCGGCCCGGACACCATAGAGGTGACCCTGGTGAAGGCGGGCCGGGTCAAGATCCGCTACCCGGCGGAGGTGGTGGCGGACGACGGCGTGCGGGTGACGGTCCGCGCGCCCTGGGCGGCCGACGGCGTACGGGACTTCGGCTTCGTACGCTTCGAGCCGGGTGATGTCTTCACCGAGCACTACTGGCGTGACCGCTGGTACGCGGTGAAGGAGGTCCGTACGGGGAGCGGGGAGCTGAAGGGCTGGTACTGCGATGTGACGCGGCCCGCGGTGCGGGACGGGGCGGCGCTGACGGTCGAGGACCTGGACCTCGACCTGTGGTGCTCGGCGGACGGCGGGACGGTCGTACGCCTGGACGAGGACGAGTTCGCGGAGAGCGGGCTCGCCGAGAGCGACCCGGAGGCGGCGGCAGCGGCGGTCTGGGCGCTGGACGTACTGGAGAAGCTGGCGCGCGAGGGCGGGTTGCCGGTCCTGCCGCCCGCCGGTCAGGGCGCCTCGCGCTGACGCCGGTAGTGGCGGGCGACCCTGGCCCGGTTGCCGCAGGAGGGTTTGCACCACTCCTGCCTGCCGTGCCGTTTGACGAAGTAGCGCACGCACCGGGGCGCGGCGCAGGCGCGCAGCCGCTCGCGCTCCGGTCCCGTCAGGAAGTCGATGGCGGCGCGGGCGAGTGCGGCGGTGAGCCGTGAGCGGGCGTCGCGCCCGGCGGCGGGCAGCAGTTGCGCCTCGGGGGGCGCCTCGTCGTGCCAGGCCAGTCGCGGCACGACGGGCTCCTCGGCGGCGCCGGCGTTGAGCCGGGCCACGGCCTGATCCACGGTGATCAGGCCGTGCGCGTCGGCGGAGCTGGCGGGAGCGGGATACACGGCCTGGGCGAACAGGGCCCGCACGGCCTGCCGCAGGCCGACCACTTCCTCCCGGAGCCCCTCGTCGACGACGAGCGTGCCCTCGTCGACTCCGTCGGGCAGCAGCTCCTCCTGCTCCCGGAGCCAACGCCGCGCCCCCGGCACGGACTCCAGATCATCGGCGACACCACCGTCCCCGTCGTGCCGGATCGTGCTCGCCAGCTCCAAGGCCAGGTAGCGCCCCACGAGTTCCCTTCCCGAACCACTTGATCACGTACGCCCTCACACCTTACATTCCCTAACGCATAAGAAGCCGCCAACCATTAGGGAGGGGATCGGGCGATGACGATCCTGCTGGCCCAGATCAGCGATCTGCACCTGGACGGCAGCGAGCGGTCCACGGAACGCGCCGCTCGCGTCATGGACTACCTCGGGGAGCTTCCGCAGCCGGTGGACGCGCTCCTGGTCACCGGCGACATCGCCGACCACGGCACCCCCGCCGAGTACGAGGAGGCCGCCGAGCTCCTGAAGGCCCCGTTCCCCGTACTGACGTGCCCCGGCAACCACGACGTACGGACCGCGTACCGCGAGGCCCTCCTCGGCGAGGAGCCGGCCGAGGGGCCGATCAACCGCGTACACCGGGTCGGCCGCGCGGCGATCCTCATGTGCGACTCCACGATCCCCGGCAGGGACGAGGGTCGCCTGGCCCCCGAGACGTACGACTGGATCACCGGGACCCTGGACGCCCTGCCGCCGAAGACCCCGGCCCTGCTCGCCTTCCACCAGCCCCCGGTGGCACTCCACCACCCGCTTCCGGACGCCCACCGCCTGGAGCACCCGGAGCAGCTGGCGGCGCTCATGGCGAAGCACCCCCAGGTCACGGCAGTGATCACGGGCCACGCCCACACGGCGGCCACCTCGACCTTCGCCGATCGCCCCCTGATCGTCGGGCCGGCGGTGACCTGGACGCTCCGCCTCCCCTGGGAGGGCCCGTCCCCCGCGGACCGCACGCAGCCCCCCGCCCTGGCGTTCCACGTCCTGGACAACACCAACCGCCTGACGACCCACTACCGCGTGGTGCTCTGACCGCTTCTCCTGGGCGACAGGTCGGTCGATCGCCTTCCCCCGAGCGTGACATCCGCCACTGACAATCCCCCTCCGATGAGAAACCCTCCCGGCAGAGGTCTACAGCCGTACCGCCTTGGACATCGGTAGGTACAGGGAGGCAGCCATGCGCCGTGTGACCGTGCACAAGACCGTCGGTAAGCCCACCACCCGACAGATCCGCGAGAAGTACGAGGCCGAGGACCGGCCCCGTGAACGCCCCGAAGTCCGCAAGGACATCCAGCGGACCTGGTGGCCGGACGGATGAGACCCGCCCGGTAGGGCCGGACGGGCCCGGAGCGTCAGACGCCCTTGCGGTAGTGGTAGCGGTCGTAGGGGCCGTCCACCCTGCGCTCCACCATCTCGTATCCGTAGCGCGGGTAGATCTTCTGGTTCTCCCACATCATCGCGTTCGTGTAGAGGCGGATCTCGGGGAGACCGAGGGCACGCGCGCGTGCGTCCGCGAACGCCAGGAGCCGGCGGCCCACGCCCTGGCCCGCCGCGTCGGGGTGGACCGCGATGCTGTCCAGGAAGAGATGGTCCTCGTGCGGGACGAGGACCAGGACGCCCACGACCGGGTCCCCGGTGACGAACACCCGCCCCGCCGCCACCTCCGCCGCGTGATCCGCCTCCATGGGGGCGGGCACCACACCGATGCGCTCGATGTAGTGGTGGTACGCGGCGTCCGTCACCGTCTTCACGGCGGGGACGTCGGTGGTGGTGGCGGGGCGGATGTCGTCTGTCATGCGTCTACGTCTACGTCACGGGCACGCCCCCGCACCACTGCCTTCTTGAGCAGCGGCCACAGCACGATCAGCGCGATGATCACGTACACGGTCACCGAGAAGGGCGTGTTCACGAGCCCGCTCACGCTGCCGTCGCTGATCTGCAGCGCACGCCGCAGCTGTTGCTCGGCGTTCGGGCCGAGGATGACGCCGATCACGGCGGGCAGCACCGGCAGTCCGTAGCGCCGCATCCCGAAGCCGATCAGGCCGATGACCAGGAGGATCACCAGGTCGAGGGATTCGCCGCCGACCGCGTACGCGCCCACCGCCGCGAAGAACAGGATGCCCGCGTAGAGGTACGGCCTCGGGATGCGGAGCAGCTTCGCCCAGACCGGGGCCAGCGGGAGGTTCAGGGCCAGCAGCAGGACCATGCCCACGAACAGGGACGCGATCAGGCCCCAGACCAGGTCCGGCTCGCGTTCGAAGAGCAGCGGGCCAGGCTGGATTCCGTACTGCTGGAAGGCGGCCAGCATCACGGCCGCCACCGCCGTCGTCGGCAGGCCCAGCGTCAGCATGGAGACCAGGGTGCCCGCCGCCGACGCCGACGACGCCGACTCGGGGCCCGCGACCCCCTCGATCGCGCCCTTGCCCCACTCCTCCTTGTGCTTGGACAGGCGCTTCTCGGTGACATAGGAGAGGAAGGTGGGAATCTCGGCGCCGCCCGCGGGGATCGCGCCGAACGGGAAGCCGATGAGCGGGCCGCGCAGCCAGGACTTCCAGGTGCGCTTCACGTCCGACTTGCCGAGCCACGGGCGGCCCACCGGGATCGCCTCGCCGCTGGTGCGGCGCAGATGGGCCGCGACCCACAGCGCCTCGCCGATCGCGAAGAGCCCCACCGCGACGATCACCACGTCGATGCCGTCGGCGAGTTGCAGCGAGCCGAAGGTCAGCCGCTGCTGCCCGGTCATCTGGTCGAGGCCGACCAGACCGATGGTGAGACCGATCAGGAGGGAGGCCAGGCCCCGGATGCGGGACGAGCCGAGGACCGACGTCACCGCGATGAACGCGAGGACCATGATGGCGAAGTAGTCGGGCGCCCCGATGTCGACCGCGAGGTCGGCGACCGTGGGGGCGAGGGCGACCAGGAGGATCGTGCCGATCATGCCGCCCGCGAAGTGGCCGATGGCCGCGGCGGCGAGCGCCTGCGCGCCCCGCCCCGCCTTGGCCATCGGGTTGCCTTCCATGGCCGCCACGACCGCGGCGCTCTCGCCGGGCGTGTTCAGGAGGATGGACGTGGTCGAGCCGCCGAACATCGCCCCGTAGTAGATGCCGGCGAACATGATGAACGCGCCGGTCGGCTCCAGGCCGTACGTCACGGGAAGCAGCAGCGCCACCGCCATCGCGGGGCCGATGCCGGGCAGCACGCCGATCGCGGTGCCCAGGAGCACGCCGACGGCCGCCCAGAGCATGTTCATGGGGGTGAGGGCCGTACCGAAGCCGTCCATCAGGGAGTTGAGGGCGTTCATGTCAGAGCACTCCCATCAGCGGGCCGCCGGGCAGCGGGACTCCGAGCAGGTTGTTGAAGACGACGTACGTGACAAGGGAGAGCCCCGCCGCGATCAGCGGATCGCGGTCCAGGTGGCGGCTGCCCAGCGCGTACGCGGCGCCCCAGAAGAGCAGCGCTCCCGCGACGGGGAAGCCGAGCGGCTCGATGAGGACGGCGGCGCCGAGGAAGACTCCGGCGAGCAACAGCACGGTGCGCCAGTCCGCGGGTTCGGACAGGTCGATGTCCTCGCCGCCCTCGGCCTCGCCGCGGCCGCCGCGCAGCACGTCCACCGCGAGGGCGACGGCGATCACCAGGAGTCCGATGCCCACGACGATCGGTACGGTCTTGGGGCCGATGGGGCCGCGCTGGGCGATGTCGACGTCCATGGTGAGCGCGTCGGTGAGGACGAGCACGCCGAGGGCCAACAGCATGACGCACACGCCGAGTTCGGAGTGCTCGCGCAGCCAGGAGCGGCGGGCGTTTCCGCGCTCCTCCGGCGGAGTTTCGGTGGTCGTCGTCATCACAGTCCCAGCTCCTTCAGGACGGACACCACGCGCTTGTCCTGGGCGTCCAGGAAGTCGCCGAACTTGTCGCCGGTGAGGAAGGCGTCGTCCCAGCCGTTGGTCTTGAGGGACTTCTGCCACTCCGGGGAGTCGTGGAGCTCGCGGATCAGCCCGGTGAGTTTCTTGCGCTCGGCTTCGGAGAGTCCCGGCGGGGCGACGATGCCGCGCCAGTTGGTGAAGTCCACGTCGTAGCCGGACTCCTTGAGGGTGGGTCCGTCCAGGCCGTCGACGCGCTCCGGCCCGGTCACCGCCAGCAGCCGCAGCTCGCCCGACTTGATCTGGTCCAGGTACTCGCCGACGCCCGAGACGCCGAAGGCGACCTTCTTGCCGAGGATCGAGGCGAGGAGTTCGCCGCCGCCGTCGAAGGGAACGTAGTTGACCTTCTTCGGGGCGATCCCGGCGGCCCGCGCCATCAGCATCGGGGCGAGGTGGTCGGGGCCGCCGGGCGAAGAGCCGCCGCCGACGGGGAGTTTGCCCGGGTTCTTCTTCCAGGCGGTGATCAGCTGCCTGATGTCCTTGTATGGCGAGTCCTTGGCGACCACGACGACGTCCGGCTCTTCGGTGAGGCGGGCGATGGGGGTGGTGTCGGCGAGGGTCTTGGGCGAGTCGTTGGAGCGCGCGGCACCCACGACTCCAAGCCCCATGGACATGGCGAGCTTGCCGTTGCCGTGCTCGCCGACGAGGCGGGTCAGGCCCACGGTGCCGCCCGCGCCGGGCAGGTTGAACACCTCGATGTTGTGGGTGAGTCCGGCGTCCTCGGCGTTCTTCGCCGCGGTGCGGGCGGTGATGTCGTAGCCGCCGCCCGGCGTATTGGGGACCATGAAGCGCAGTCCGGGGATCTGGGTGCCGGTCTCGGCGCCGCTGCCGGTCGTGAGCAGCGGCGGCCCCGCGAGCACGAGCAGCGCGGCCCCGAGCAGGGCGAGGGGTGTGCGCAGACGCACGTGTGCCACCACCTGTCGGTACGTCGAATGCGGATAAAGGCGCGATAAGCCTGTGAGGTGGCCCACATGTTGCCCGCACGTTAAGAAGCTGTCTCTCTTCCGGAATCAACGGACGTTGTGGTCGTTGTGGTCGCGCCCATAGCCTGCGGCGATGACAAGGGTGCTGGTCGTGGACGACGACTTCATGGTCGCCAAGCTGCACAGCCGTTATGTGTCCGCGGTGGACGGATTCTCGGTGGTGGGGGTGGCGCACAGCGGCGCGGAGGCGCTGGCGGCCGCCGAGCGGCTGCGCCCCGATCTCGTACTCCTTGATGTGTATCTGCCCGACATGGACGGCATCGCGGTACTCCGGGAGCTGCGGGCCGTGGAGGAGCGGGACCGGGCGCGACAGCCGGTGGACGCGCTGTTCATCACGGCGGCGCGGGACGCGGGGATCGTGCGGGCGGCGCTGCGGGCGGGAGCGCTGCACTACCTCATCAAACCGTTCAACCAGGCGGCGCTGAGCGAGCAGTTGCGGCATGTGGCGGCGCTGCGGGCCCGCCTCGACGGTCTGGACGAGGCGCGCCAGGAGGACGTCGACCAGATCTTCGGGACGCGCCCGCCCGGCTCGCGGGAGCTGCCGAAGGGCCTCGCCGCGCACACCGCCGACCTGGTCGAGCAGACCCTGCGCCGGCATCCGGACGGCCTCTCCGCCTCGGAGTGCGCGCAGGAGGGCGCACTCTCGCGGGTCAGCGCCCGCCGCTATCTGGAGTTCTTCGCGGACACGGGGCGGGTCGAGGTGACGCTGCGGTACGGGGGGACGGGGCGGCCGGAGCGAAGGTATCGGTGGGTGCGGTGAGGGCAAAACGGGCGTGACCTGAGCGGAGCCTGAGGGCTTCCTTAACCGCACCATAAAGATCGCCTTCACCCGCCCTCAGCAGGCGAATCCGGGGATTTCAGCGGCTAGCTTTCTGCTCGCCGGGCCGGTCACGAACCGTCGGCGCCGCACGTGACTCGGGGGGCGGCACCGGCCGTTCGCGACCGTCTCGTGTCCCCCACCCCCCAGATCCGCCGCTGAGGAGAACCACCCATGACCGCACGTCGCAAGGTCGCCGCCGTCGCCGCCGCGGGCATCGCCCCGCTCGCGCTGACCGCCCTCTCGGTCACGCCCGCCGCCGCGCACGGCTCGATGACGGACCCGGTCAGCCGGGTCTCCGCCTGCTTCCAGGAGGGCCCTGAGTCCCCGAAGTCGGCCGCCTGCAAGGCCGCCGTCGCCGCCAGCGGCACGCAGGCCTTCTACGACTGGAACGGCGTGAACATCGCCAACGCCGCGGGCAAGTCGAAGGAGATCATCCCCGACGGCAAGCTGTGCAGCGCCGGCAACGACAAGTACAAGGGCCTCGACCTGCCGCGCGCCGACTGGCCGTCCAGCAAGCTCGCCGCCGGAAACCACACGTTCCGCTACAAGGGCACCGCCCCGCACAAGGGCTCCTTCGAGCTGTACGTCACGAAGGACTCGTACGACCCGACCAAGCCCCTGAAGTGGTCGGACCTGGAGGAGAAGCCCTTCGTCAAGGTCACCGACCCGAAGATGGAGAACGGCGACTACGTCTTCGACGGCAAGGTCCCCGCCAAGTCGGGCCGCCACTTGATCTACTCGATCTGGCAGCGCTCGGACTCCCCCGAGGCCTTCTACACCTGCTCGGACGTCGTCTTCGGCAAGGACAGCGGCGCCACCGCCCCGGCCCCGACCGCCTCCGCGCCCTCCGAGAAGGACATCGCGGCCGGTGCCGAGAAGTCCACCGTCGAGCACCAGGGCCACGGTGACGACGATGCCAAGACGGGCGCCGAGGCCACCGAGGCCGCGCCCGCCGACGACACCGCCGCCAACGAGCCCGAGGTGAACGGCGCCGCCGAGAAGCCCGCGGCCGCCGCGAACGAGAACCTCGCCGAGACCGGCGGCGACAGCAACACCCCGTACATCGCGATCGGCGGCGCCGCCGCCCTCGCCGTCGGCGCCGCGGCCATGTTCGCCACGGCCCGCCGCCGGACGGCACGACACGGCCGCTGAGCCGCTGAGCCGCCGGGTCACCCGGTCCGCAGAGCCGCCGCCGAGCCCAGTCGGCGGCGGCTCTGTGCGTCACGAGAAGCAGTTCGTCGGCGTCGCGTGCGCCGGATCCAGCGCGTTGGCGACCTCGTGGTGGGCGACCCGGTCCAGGATCCCGATCGCGACATGCTCGGAGACGTCGACGGGGCACAGGTCCTGGACGGTCACATTGCGTACGTTCGGACCGTCGAGGAACTGTGTCCGGTACGGGGTGACCACCTGGTCGTACCTGGTGGCGATGACGGTGTAGCGCACCCCGGGCACGGTGTCGCCGCCCGCGTTGAGCCTGGTCAGGAACGGCGATCCGGCGATCTGGTCGGCGAGGCTCGGCGTCTTGGTGGTGAGCAGGTCCTCGATGCCGGGGAAGTAGGGCAGCAGCTTGGTCAGGCCGAGCAGGGTGGTGCCGTGGTTGTCGGGCGCGAGGCCGATCAGGGCGTTCACCTTCTGGGCGCCGCCGAGGAACTTCAGGTAGTGGCGGGGCATCATGCCGCCCTGCGAGTGGCCGACGAGGTCCGCCTTCGGGGCGCCCGTCGCGGCGAGCACCTTGTCGACGAAGGCGTCGAGCTGCTCGGCCGACTTGTCGATCGGGCCGAGCCCGTTGAAGAACGGCACGCCGGGCAGCTGGCCGTAGTCCAGGGAGAAGACGCAGTAGCCGCGCTTCACCAAGTAGGGCGCCAGGACGACCCAGTTGTCGATGGAGTTGCCGAAGGTGCCGTGCACGAGGACGACCGGGCGGGGGTGGGCGGCGGACGGCTCGCAGTCGTAGTCGTTCCAGCCGCTCGACGAGGTCGAGTTCGAGGTCGAGTTCGCGGACGCGGATGCGGCGGAGGCCGGGGTGAGGGTGAGCGCGCCCGTCATGAGCAGGGCGGCGGCAAGCGCTCTGAGCGCTCTTCTCCAGGGCAGCATCGGGTGATCTCCTTGCGGCTCAAGGGAGTTGCTCAAGGAAGTGACGATGAGTGAGCCCTGTGATCCGGATCACGAGGATGCCGTGCACACGCCAAATTACGGGCGAGTAGTAAAAGTGTGAAGTTACGCGTCAGTAAAAACTTCCAGCGATCACTGGCAGAGTCGTCGCCCCGGCCGCCGCGACCCCTCACCTTCGAGGCGGCGCAACCAGCCCCAACTCGTACGCGATGATGACCAACTGCACCCGATCCCGGGCCCCCAGCTTCGTGAACAGCCGCGCCACATGCGCCTTCACCGTCGCCACGGTGATGTACAGCTCCCCCGCGATCTCGGAGTTGGACAGCCCCCGCCCCACCAGGGTCAGCACCTCGCGCTCCCGCTCCGTGACCCCCTCGACCGACCGCCGCTCCCGCGCCGCGGACTCAGGCTCCGGCCGCGCCGCGAACTCCGCGATCAACCGCCGCGTGACCCCCGGCGCGATCAGTCCGTCGCCCGCCGCCACCACCCGGATCGCCGCGAGGATGTCGTCGAGGGCCATGTCCTTGACGAGGAACCCGCTCGCGCCCGCGCGCAGCGCCCCGTACACGTAATCGTCGTCGTCGAAGGTGGTCAGGACGAGGACGCGGGTCGCCTCGGCCGCTTCGCTCTCCGTGATCAGCCGGGTCGCCTCGATGCCGTCCATGCCGGGCATGCGGATGTCCATCACCACGACGTCCGGGCTCAGTTCGGCGGCGAGACGGACGGCCTCCGCGCCGTCTCCCGCCTCGCCCACGACGTCGAGTCCGGGGCTGTCTGCCATCAGCACGCGCAGCCCCGCGCGGACGAGAGGCTGGTCGTCGGCGAGGACGACACGCACCACGGGCTCCGTCACCGCTCCCCCTCCGGCACCGGCACCGGCACCGGCAGCACCGCCGCCACCCGGAAGCCGCCCTCGGGGCGCGGCCCCGCGGTGAACCGCCCGTGCAGCAGGGCGACGCGCTCGCGCATGCCGACCAGGCCGAGCCCGGTCCCGGCGGACAGACCGCCCCGCCCGTCGTCCTCGACCTCTACGGACAGCTCCGCCGCCGCCAGTTCGACCCGTACGCGGCAGCTGTCCGTGCCCGCGTGCCGGATGACGTTGGTCAGCGCCTCCTGGAGGATGCGGAACGCGGCCAGGTCGATGTCGGCGGGCAGCGGCCTCCGCTCGCCCGTCCACCGCACCGCCACCCGGACCCCGGCGTCCAGCGCGGACGCGACAAGGCGGTCGAGGTCGGCGAGTCCGGGCGCCGGCTCACGGGGCGTCAAGTCAGCGGCGCCGGCCGCCCCTTCGGCCGCCGTCTCCGGCTTGCGCAGCGCGACCAGCGTCCGGCGCAGGCTCGCGAGCGTCTCCCTGCTGGTCGCCTCGATCGTGGTGAGTGCGCCCCGCGCCTCGGCGGGCTGGGTGTCGATGACCCGGCTGCCGACGCCCGCCTGGATGGCGATGACGCCGATGCTGTGCGCGATCATGTCGTGCAACTCGCGGGCGATGCGCAGCCGTTCGGCGGTGATGGCGCGGGCCGTCGCCTGGCTCCGCAGCGCCTCGGCGTGCGCACGGCGCTCGCGGGCCGAACTGCCCACCATCCAGGCGGCGATCAGCGCGACCGCGATGAACCCGACGGTCTCGACGTCGTCGCCCGCCCACCCGGAGGACTGGCAGCCGTTCGCCGGATACCCGCCGGGGAAACACTCCTCGTCGGGCGGGAAGGCGAAGAGGCCGACCACCTGCGTCGTGAACGTCATCAGGGCGGCGGGGACGGAGACGCGGCGCGAGCGGGCGGCGGCGAGATAGCCGACGGCGCAGACCCCGGCCAGCGTCTGCAGATAGCTGACCTCGGTCTTGCGCATCTCCATCGTCGCCGCCACCCCGGCGAGCAGCAGGAGGGCCAGCGCGGGCAGCGGCCTGCGCCGGAGCAGCGAGGCGACGACGGCGGTGAGCGCGATCGTCGCGAGGACCATCAGGAGGTCGAAGCCCTGCTGCCCGTGGTCGAAGGTGATGTAGGTGACGGCGGGGTAGACGACGGCCCCGCTCCACTCCAGACCCGTGCGTACGGCCGGCCACACGCGCCGGGGCGCGGAGCTGTCCCGGCCTGCCTCCGGCGGCGCCTGACCTGCCTTGATGTCCATGCGCCGATCGTATGTGCCCGTCCGGCACAGGGGTATTGGCCCGCGGTCGTACGCCCACGGGCTACCGTTCCCGTTACGCCGCCAGCGTCCCCGGCACGATCGCGCCGGGTCCGAACTTGGCCCGTGCCCGGTCGGCGACCTCCTCGATGCGGCGCGCCCGGTCGTCCGCCGGGTCGAACATCAGCTGATGGGCGGCCTGTTCGGCGGGGCCGAGCCCTTCGGCGCGCAGCGAGATGCCGCGCACCCTGGCCCGCTGCAGGCCGAGCGACTCGTACATCCGGTAGGCGGTCGCGGTCAGCGCGCCGGAGTGGGCGGTCGGCTCGGGCAGCGTACGGGTGCGGGTGATCGTCGAGTAGCCGGTGCGGTCCGCGTACCGCACGGTGAGGGTCAGGGAGCGGCAGACCTGGCCGTCGCCGCGCATCCTGACGCCCAGCTCCTCGGTGATCGAGAGCAGCGCGCGCCGGTGCCGGTCGGGGTCCAACTCGTCGATGGTGAAGGGCCGTTCGGCGGCGAGCGAGCGGGAGGCGGCGTTCGGCACGACCCGTGTGCGGTCGACGCCGTGCGCCTTCTCGTGCAGTTCGCGGCCCGCGCGGGCGCCGATCAGCCGCTGCAGCGTGGACAGCGGCGCCGCGGCGGCCTTGCCGACGGAGTCGAGTCCGTACGAGCAGAGGGTGCGGGCGGTGGCGCGGCCGACTCCCGGCAGTTCGGCGACCGGCTTCGGGCCGAGGAACTCCGTGACGGCGTCCGGGTCCTGACCCACGACGCGGGGCAGCCCGGGCACGGCCTCCCGTACCGCCATGCGCGCAAGCATCGGTCCAGGACCGGCGCCGATCACGCAGTCGAACCCGTACCGGGCGAGCGCCCGCACCCGGATGACCGCGGCGAGCTCGACGGCGTCCCGGCCGAAGTAGCGCACGGCTCCCGTCACGTCGACGAGGGCGCCGTCGGGCGGCAGCGCCTCGACGACCGGGCTGAACTCGCCGACCAGCGCGATCAGCCGGGGCAGCATCGCCTCGTACATGGGCGGCAGCAGAAAACGTATGCAGAGAGTACTCATCCCGCGCTCCCCGGACTCTGGTGCCACAACTTCCGTCCTGTGGCCGCCCGTTCACCGGGCGGCCGGAGGTCGGCCCAGGGGTGCATCTCGTACCCCGTGGACATCTTGATGCGCCGGTCGGTGCCGCTGCCGGACCGCTCCGCCGACCGCTCGGCCGACTGCTCGGCAGGCTGCTCGGTCAGTCGCTCCGCCACCGCGTCGAGGCCTCCTTCCGCGCGCAGTTCCACCAGTTCCGCCAGGTTCCAGGCCGCCGCGCCGACCACGCTGAGGCTGCGCGGTCCGCGGCGCTGCACCACACCGCGCACAAGGAGCAGCCAGGAGTGGAAGACGGTGTGCGCGCACCGTTCGTGGGCGTCGTCGAAGAAGGCCAGGTCGACCAGGCCGGTGCCGTCGTCCAGGGTCGTGAAGATGACGCGTTTGCCGGAGCGGATCGGCGGGGTCTGGGTGGCCGCCTTCGCGCCCGCGACCAGCACGGTCGCGCCGTGTTCGGCCTCCCGGAGCCGACGGGCCGTCAGCACGCCGAGCTCCCGGAGGAATTCGGCGTGGTCGCCCATGAGATGGCGCGAGGAGTCCATGCCGAGGACGCCGAGCTCGGCGCTGAGGCGCTCCGCGTCGTCCAGGTCGGGGAGTCCGGCGGGTGCCGTCCGCCGCCCGCCCGACAGCGGCAGCTGAGCCCCGGCGGAACCGCGCGAGCCCCGCCGCAGCTCCGCCAGGTGCAGCTGCAGGTCGCGGCGGTTGGCGCCGAACGCGTCGAGCGCCCCGACCTGCGCGAGCCGCTGCGCGACCGGCTTCGAGGGCCTGGCCCGCTCCCAGAAGTCCAGGAGCGAGGCATAGGGCTGGGCGTCGGCGATCCGGGCGGCCTCGGCCTCGCTGATGCCGTGGACGTCACAGAGCGCGAGCCGCAGCCCCCAAGCCTCCCGGGACCCAGAGTTATCAGACACCAGTTCGATACGGTGAGCGACCGCCGACCGGTTCACGTCCAGCGGCAGGATCGGCACCCCGCGCCGCCGCGCGTCCGCGAGCAGCAGCCGCTTCGGGTACATCCCGGGGTCGTGCGTGAGCAACCCGGCGTAGAACGCGGCCGGGTGATGGGCCTTCAGCCACGCCGACTGGTACGTCGGCACGGCGAAGGCCACCGCGTGCGCCTTGCAGAAGCCGTACGAACCGAAGGCCTCGACGATCTCCCACGTCCGCCCGATCGTCTCGGCGTCGTACCCCTTCGCCGCCGCCTGCTGGGCGAACCAGAACCGGATCCGCCCCTGCGAGTCGGGGTCGGAGAGCCCGCGCCGCACCCGGTCCGCCTCGTCGCGGCCGCAGCCGGTCATGATGTCGACGATCTCGATGATCTGCTCGTGGAAGACGACGACTCCGTACGTCTCCTCCAGCGGGCCCTTGAGGTCCGGGTGCGGGTAGCGGACGGGCGCGCGGCCGTGCCGGGCCTCGATGAAGGGCCGCACCATGTCGGCGGCGACCGGTCCGGGCCGGAAGAGCGAGATGTCGACGACGAGGTCGTGGAAGGTGGCGGGCTGAAGCCGCCCGACCAGGTCCCGCTGGCCGGGCGACTCGATCTGGAAGCAGCCCAACGTCTCGGCGGACCTGATGAGTTGGTACGTCGCCGGATCACCCGGCGGCACCGCGTCCACGTCCACCCGCTCGCCCGTGGCCCGTTCGACTTCCGCCACCGCGTGCGCCATCGCCGACTGCATCCGCACGCCGAGCACGTCCAGTTTGAGCAGGCCGAGGTCCTCGACGTCCTCCTTGTCGAACTGGGACATGGGGAATCCCTCGCCGCTGGTCGGCATGACCGGCGTACGCGAGAGGAGCGAGGCGTCGGAGAGCAGTACCCCGCACGGGTGCATGGCGATGCCGCGGGGCAGCGCGTCGAGCGCCTCGACCAGCTCCCACATGCGCTTGCGATCGCCCAACTCCTCGGCGATCTGCCGCAGTTCGGGCAGCTCCTCCATCGCGGAGCGGGCGTCGCGGGCGCGGATGTGCGGGAAGGCCTTGGCGACCTTGTCGATCTCGGCCGGGTCCATGGAGAGGGCAGCGCCCACGTCGCGTACGGCGTGCCGGACCCGGTAGGTCTCGGGCATGGCGACGGTGGCGACCCGTTCGGTGCCGAAGCGGCCGATGATCGCGCGGTAGACCTCCAGACGGCGGGCCGACTCCACGTCGATGTCGATGTCCGGCAGGACGGACCGCCGCGTGGACAGGAACCGCTCCATGAGCAGCCCGTGCTCGACGGGGTCGGCGTGCGCGATGCCGATGAGATGGTTGACCAGCGACCCCGCGCCGGAGCCGCGCGCCGCGACCCGGATCCCCAAGTCTCGTACGTCGTCGACGACTTGGGCCACGGTGAGGAAGTAGGAGGCGAAGCCGTGGTAGGCGATGATGTCCAGCTCGTGGTGCATCCGCTCCCAGTAGACGCGCCGGTCGCGCCGGGAGTCGTACCCCCGCAGCACCATTCCGGCCGCCGCCCGCGAGGCGAGGACCCGCTGCGCGGTGCGGCGGCCCGCGCCGACGAGACGCGGTTCGGGGAAGCGCACGGAGCCGATGCCGATGTCGTCCTCGGGGTCGACGAGGCACTCGGCGGCGGTCGCCCGGGTCTGCTCGAGCAGCCGGTGGGCGGTGTCGCGGCGGAAGCCCGCGGACTCGACGACGCGCTCGGCGACGTGCAGCATGTCGCCCGCGCCCTTCAACCACCGCTGCCCGCCGTCGAGTTCCTTGCTCGGGTCGACGGGGACGAGGCGGCGGGCCGCGTCAAGCACGTCGGCGACCGGGCCCATGCCGGCGTCGGCGTAGCGGACGGCGTTGCTCAGGACGGGGCGCACACCCTGCTCGGCGGCGAAGCCGACGGTGCGGGCGGCCAGGCGCAGCGAGCCGGGCCCGGTGCCCTCGCGGCCGTACCAGACGGACTCCAGGCGCAGCGCGTCGCCGTAGCGCTCGCGCCAGGGGGCGAGCAGCCGGGCGGCCCGGTCGGGGCGCCCCGCGGCGAGCGCGCGCCCCACGTCGGAGTCGGGCCCGAGCAGCACGGTCAGGCCCTCGCCGTGGTTCTCCTCCCACGGCAGGACGGGCTGCCCGCCGCCCCGGTGCGCGGCGCTGACCAGCCGGCACAGCGCGGCCCAGCCCGGGGCGCCGTCCCGTGCGAGGTACGTCACCCGCGGGGTCGACTCATCGACAAAGGCTCCTCCGCGCACGGGGGCCCGCCGCCGCTCGCCCCGCGCCGGCACCGGCTCCCCCGCCGCGAGCTCGGCCCCGAACAGCGGCCGCACCCCCGCCTTCGCGCAGGCCTTGGCGAACCGGACGGCTCCCGCGAGGGTGTCCCGGTCGGTGAGCGCGAGGGCGTCCATCCCCCGCTCGGCGGCGCGCTCGGCCAGCCGCTCCGGATGCGAGGCCCCGTACCGCAGGGAGAATCCGGAGACGGTGCGCAGATGCGTGAACCCTGGCACACGCACCTCCTGAAACCCTGAACCGATCCGACCTCACATCCCCCGCCTCCACCATAGACCAAGTTTCGAACGCATGTACGACACGTGCGGCAGCGCACTCCTCTGACGCTCCCCCGCAGCCCCCGCGTCGCCCGTTCGGCCCCGCCCACCTGCGGGAACGACACGGGCCACGGAGCGTGGGGGCATGAGTTTCACCGATGAGTTGAAGAGCGCCGTCACCCCGCGAGCAGCCCTGCTGGTCATCGGCGTACTCGCCCTGCAGCTGCTCTTCATCGCCTCCTACGTGGGGGCGCTGCACGACCCGAAGCCGAGGGACGTGCCCTTCGGGGTCGTCGCCCCGGGACCCGCGGCCGAGGAGGCGTCGGCGCGGCTCGGGAAGCTCCCCGGTGATCCGCTCGACCCGCGGGTGGTCGAGAGCGAGGCCGCGGCCCGCAAAAAGATCATGGACCGGGACATCGACGGCGCCCTGGTCATCGACCCCCGCGGCACCACCGACACCCTCCTGGTCGCCTCCGGCGGCGGCACCGCGCTCGCCACCGCGCTGGACCGGATCACCACCCAGGTCGAGGCGGCCGAGAAGCGCACGGTGCGGACCGTCGACGTGGCCCCCGCATCGGGCCAGGACTTCAACGGGCTCTCGTCCTTCTACCTGGTCGTCGGCTGGTGCGTCGGCGGCTACCTGTGCGCCTCGATCCTGGCGATCAGCGCGGGCTCCCGCGCCGCGAACGGCCCGCGCGCCCTGATCAGGACCGGGGCCATGGCGCTCTACTCCGTCGTGGGCGGGCTCGGCGGCGCACTCATCATCGGCCCGGTCCTCGGCGCCCTGCCCGGCAGCATCATGGGCCTGTGGGGCCTGGGTGCCCTGATCGTCTTCGCGGTCGGCATGATCACCCTCGCCCTGCAGTCGCTGACCGGCATCGTGGGCATCGGCCTGGCCGTCCTCGTCGTCGTGATCGCGGGCAACCCGAGCGCGGGCGGCGCCTTCCCCCTGCCGATGCTGCCCCCGTTCTGGGAGGCGATCGGCCCCTGGCTGCCACCGGGAGCGGGCACCTGGGTGGCCCGCTCGATCGCGTACTTCGAGGGCAACGCGGTCACGGGGCCGCTGCTGGTACTGGCGGCTTGGGCGGTGGTGGGCACGGCCGTCACGTTGGTCATGTCAGCTCTGCGAGGAGACCGCCGGCCGGGCGAGACCCGCGCTCCCTGAGGGGCGCGGGGAACTGCGCGACCAGCCACAAACGGCTCGCGGTCGGCGAACCAGATCAGCCCCCCACCCTGTCTCCGTAATACGCCCGCCGCATCAACCCCGCCATCTCGGAGAGCATCGGCATCCGCGGATTGGCGGGCGCACACTGATCCGCGTACGCGTTCATCGCCTGCTGCGGAAGCGCCTCCATGAAGGCCGCCTCGTCGACGCCTTCCTCCTGGAAGGAGCCGGGAATCCCACACCTGGCCCGCAGCTCCTCCACCGCGAGGGCGTAGGCCTCAACCCCCTCCTCCGCGGAAGCCGCCGGCAGCCCCAGCATCCGGGCGATCTCCTGGAACCGCTCCGGCGCCCGGTACACCTCGGCCTTCGGCCACGGCGTCGCCTTCCCGGAGACGGTCCCGTTGTGCCGGATGACATGCGGCAGCAGCAACGCGTTGGTGCGGCCGTGGGCGACATGGAACGTACGCGGGTACGTTTCCGGCGCCGACGCCGAGCGCGGGCTTGCCGCAGGAGTAGGCGGCCCTGACCATCGCGTTGCCGCCGGTGGCGAGGATGGTGGAGACGCCCTCGTGGTTCATGAGAAGGCCGGTGGCCGCCATCGAGGGCTCCTCGATCCACTGCACGCAGTTCTCGGGCGCGCCCGCCTCGACCGCGGCGTCCCGCACGATCCTGGCGGCCTCCGCCGAGCAGTGCTGCGCGCTCGGGTGGAAGGCGAAGACGATCGGGTTGCGGGTCTTCAGGGCGATGAGGGCCTTGAAGAGCGTGGTCGACGTCGGGTTGGTCACCGGGGTCATCGCGCAGACGACGCCGACCGGTTCGGCGATCTCGGTGATGCCGTTCAGCTCGTCGCGGGAGATGACGCCCGCGGTCTTCAGTCCGCGCATCGAGTTCACGACGTGCTCGCAGGCGAAGAGGTTCTTGACGGCCTTGTCCTCGAAGAGGCCGCGGCCGGTCTCCTCCACCGCCTGCCGCGCCAGCTCCCCGTGCCGGCTCAGCGCGGCGAGGGAGGCCTTCTTGACGATGTGGTCGACCTGCTCCTGGTCGTACGACGCGAACTCGCCGAGCGCGGTCAGCGCCCCCTTGACCAGTCCGTCCACCATCTCGTCAGTCGTCCCGGTGGCCGGTCCGTCCAGCATCTCCTTGGCCCGCATGGCAGGGCTCCTTCAGTGCGACCTTTTCGCTGCTGTGCTGCGCTGATACCTCCATTCGACATCCGTACCGGTCGCCCGCCGCACCGAAAAGGGCCTCGTTCCAGGGGCCGAAGGTCCCGCCGCGTACCGAAAAAGTCCCACCCCCGCCGCGGCGGGGGTGGGACTCAGGACTCCGCGGACTCCGCGGATTTGCCGCAGGTCAGCCGATTTCCGCACCGAGCGCGGTCAGCGCCTCCGGCACCGGCTGGAAGAACGTCTCCCCGCCGGAGGTGCAGTCGCCGCTGCCGCCCGAGGTCAGGCCGAGCGCGGTGTCGCCCGCGAAGAGCGCGCCGCCGCTGTCGCCGGGCTCGGCGCAGACGTCGGTCTGGATGAGCCCGTTGACGATGTCGCCGTTGCCGTAGTTCACGGTGGCGTCCAGACCGGTGACCGAGCCGTCGTGCAGCTGGGTCGTGGAACCGCTGCGCTGCACCTTCTGGCCCACGGTCGCCTCGCCCGCCTTGGTGATCGCCTGGGTCGAGCCGTTGTAGAGGTTCACCTCGCTCGGGTGTGCGGTGTCGCCGGTGTACTTGACCAGGCCGTAGTCGTTGTCGGGGAAGCTGGAGTCGGTGTTCTCGCCGATGACCGGGCCGCCCTGCTCCTCGGACCAGCTGGTGATCCCCTCCGTGCAGTGGCCCGCGGTCAGGAAGTGCGGTGCGCCGTCCTTGACCACGTTGAAGCCGAGCGAGCAGCGGCCGCCGTCGCCCCAGATGGCGTCGCCACCTGCGATGAAGGGCTTGAACTCCCCCTTGCTGTGCTGGAGTTCGGCCTTCGGGCCGAGCTTCTTGACCACGGCGGTCAGCTTGTCCATCTCGGCGCCCTTGACCGTGCGGTCAGCCGTGACGACGACCTTGTTGGTCGCCGGGTCGACGGCCCACGAGGTGCCGGGGATGGACGCCTTGTCGCTCAGCGTGGTGCGGGCGCTCTTCAGCTCGGCCAGCGAGTTCTCGACGATTCTCGCCTTGGCGCCGGCCGCCTCGGCCGTCTTCGCCGCCGTCTCGTCGAGGACGTTCACGACGAGGTTCTTGCTCTTGGCGTCGTAGTACGTGCCGGCGGCGTCCACGCCGAGGTCCTTGACGATGGACGAGGCGAGGTTTCCGGCCTTCGCGACCGTGAGGGTGTCCGGCGTGGGGGTCGGGGCACTCTCACTGGCGTTCGCAGTCTGGAAGGTCACTCCGGCGGCGATGAGCGCGACCACGCCGGCTCCTGCCGCGGCCGCGCGTCCCTTGGGTATGCGTCGGTGCTTCAACTCACGTCCTCCTGTGGGGGGTCGGCCCGTTCGGTGTGGGGGGACCTATGGGCCGGAAGGCGTACCGGCACGGAGTCGCACACGCTGAGATAGCCGCGTCCATGCCAAAGGGCGCGGCCCACTATTCCGAGACCGTCCGGTAGCACACAAGGTCTACTTCAGGACGCGCACGCGACAGACACCGTGCGCCCCCTCCCCCTTCACGGGACCCGGTCGCGCCACGTCGGTTCCCGTTGCAAACACCGCGTGCGAGCGGGCGGTCGGCAGCGGGTGAGGACTAGTCCTGTCCGGTTTTCGACTCTCCGCGCGCCACCTGATCTCCGGCTTCCGAATCCTGCGCACCGGATTCCGGCAGGGCCTGGGGCCGCTCCTCGGGCCGCTGCCGGGGCTGCTCCTGGGCCTGTTGTGCGCGTTCCAGGAAGCGGAGCAGTTCGACGGGGAAGGGCAGGACGAGGGTCGAGTTCTTCTCGGCGGCGACGGCCACGACCGTCTGCAGGAGGCGGAGCTGGAGGGCGGCGGGTTCCTCGGCCATCTCGTGCGCGGCCTCGGCGAGTTTCTTGGAGGCCTGCAGCTCGGCGTCGGCGTTGATGACGCGGGCTCGGCGCTCACGGTCGGCCTCGGCCTGCCGGGCCATGGACCGTTTCATCGTCTCGGGCAGGGATACGTCCTTGATCTCCACGCGGTCGATCTGCACGCCCCACCCGATGGCCGGCGAGTCGATCATCAGCTCCAGACCCTGGTTGAGCTTCTCGCGGTTGGAGAGCAGGTCGTCGAGATCGCTCTTGCCGATGATCGAGCGCAGGGAGGTCTGCGCCATCTGCGAGACGGCGAAGCGGTAGTCCTCGACCTGGACGACGGCCTCGGCGGCGTCGACCACCTTGAAGTAGATGACCGCGTCCACCCGCACCGTGACGTTGTCCCGCGTGATGCCGTCCTGCGCGGGCACCGGCATCGTCACGATCTGCATGTTGACCTTACGCAGCCGGTCCACCAACGGCACGATCATCGTGAACCCCGGCTCGCGCACCGAGCGTTGCAGCCGTCCGAGCCGGAGCACCACGCCTCGCTCGTACTGCTTGACGACGCGCGCCGCCGCCATCACATAGACCGCCCCGACAGCCCCGACGGTCACTCCCGCTGCCACCAGCTCCTCGACCATGCCGGCCCCCCAGGGTCCGAATTGGGCATGTTGGGCGTGTCCTTCGAAGGTAACCCCGCACGGCGCGCAAAGGGAGACGGGAGACAGGGGTGAACCCCCGCCCTGACCACGGACGGGGGTTCGTCTGCTGCTGGCTGCCGCTCTGTCGTACGAGGATCAGTACACGCTCGTACGAGGATCAGTACACGCTCACGCCGTACCGGCTCAGCGCCTCGGTGACCGGCTGGAAGAACGTCGTGCCGCCCGTGGAGCAGTTTCCGCTGCCGCCCGAGGTGAGGCCGAGCGCCTTGGTGCCCGCGTAGAGCGGACCGCCGCTGTCGCCGGGCTCGGCGCAGACGTTGGTCTTGATCATGCCGTAGACGATGTCGCCGCCGCCGTAGTTGACGGTCGCGTTGAGACCGGTGACCGAGCCGCTGTGGGTACCGGTCGTGGAGCCGCGCCGCTTGACGGCCTGGCCCACGGTGGGGTTGCCCGCGCTGGTGATGTCCTGGCTGCCGACCGTGCCGGACTTGGTGATCGACGTGTTGGAGTACTTGACGATGCCGTAGTCGTTCGTCGGGAAGCTGGAACCCGTCGTGGACCCGAGCGTCGTCGTGTGCCCCGAGTTGGACCACCAGGTGGTCGCGCCGTCTGTGCAGTGACCGGCGGTCAGGAAGTAGTAGGTGCTGCCGCTGCGGACGTTGAAGCCGAGCGAGCAGCGCCAGCTGGACGCGTAGATGGCGTCGCCGCCGGAGATCAGCTTGTTGAACTTGCCGGGAGTGCGCTCGATCTTGAGGGCGCCCGCGTTGCCGCCCGCCGCCTTCTTGATCTTCGCGATCTCGGCCTGGGAGACGGTGCTGTCCGCGGTGACGACAAGGCGGTTGGTCGCCTTGTCGACGGCCCAGGCGGTGCCCGCGACATCCGCGTCGAGCACCGCGTCGCCCGCCTTGGTGAGCTGCGCCGAGCTGAAGGTGGTGACGTCGTTCGCGTTCGCGGCGGGGACGGCGAGCGCGCCGACGGCCACGAGTCCGGTGGCCACGGCGAGCAGACGTGTGTGTCTCGCTATGCCACTGCGGGGGGTGGTGCGCTTGATCCTCACTTGTTGTTCCTCCCGAGGGGAAGTCAGTGGGCCCGCGTGGGTTGGGAGCCCGTGAGGCGCAGCCAAAGAGCAAGAGGCGGCCCGGATTCCGGATACGCCGTGCCCCTGACAAGCGCTGCTCGGGAGTATTCGGGCCAGGCGCGGCCCGCACAAGGGCACCTTTCGGCCGTCAGCCGGATACACGTCGACCGGCCCCGGTGGCTGTCGTACCTCACGTACGCCACCGGGGCTCTGGGTCATCGGCTCTGGGTCAGACGAGTGACCGGCCGAGTAGGTTCCGCTCTCCGGCGGCGATCTCGGCGGCAAGGGTGTTGCCCGGGGGCGGGAAGGGGCAGATGAAGTGGTCGGCGAAGGCGCAGGGCGGGAGGAGAGCGCGGTTGAAGTCGACCGTCGTACGTCCCTCGGCGTCGGGCGCGGCGGGCCGCAGGAAGCGGAACCGGTAGCTGGAGCCCCCGCTGCTCGCGTCGGCGAACACCGCCCACAACGAGCCATCGCCCTCCACCGACACCTGGAGCGTGTGCTGCTTTCCGGCCAGGTCGAAGGCCAGCTCACCGCCCAGGCCCAGGCCCCGCTCGACCCCGTCGGCGTTGGCCACGCGGACGGTGCGCACGCCGCTGCCGGGACTGTCGGCGCTCTCGGCGTCGTACGGCGTGAAGCGCCCCTCCACCGCCCAGCGCGCGTCGTACCCGGTGGCCTCGATGCCCCCAAAGGCGCGGCGCGTGGCGGACTGAGGGTCGAAGTCGCGGACCGCCCAGAGCCCCTCGCGGCGCAGCACGACGAACCGGCGCCCGCCCTGTGCGACGCGGGCCGCGCCCACCGGGCCGGGGTCGGCGGCAAGCCGGGTCTCGCCGCTGAAGGGCCGCCCGTCGAGGGTGAGTCCGTCGCCCGCATCGGCGGTCAGGACGATCTCGTCGCCCGCTTCCGCCGCCTGCGTCCAGCGCCCGGGGATGTCCGGAAGTCGACCATCCGGATAGTCCGCGAGCCAGTGCGTGCTGGTGAGGGAGAGCGGGCCGTAGGGCGCCGAGACCGTCTCCGTCCGCTGCTCGTGCCAGTGCTTCCAGTCGCGTACGGCGTCACTGCTCGCGGCGCTGTCCGCGGCGCTCGCTTCAGTGCTCGTTTCGGTGCTCATGATGATCAACCCTTCCATACGGGCTCGCGCAGCCCGAGATGCGAGCGCAGCGTCGCGCCCTGGTATTCCGTGCGGTACACGCCCCGCTCCTGGAGCAGCGGCACCACCCGGTCGACGAACTCGTCGAGACCGCCGGGGGTGAGATGCGGGACGAGGATGAAGCCGTCGGCGGCGTCGGCCGTCACGAACTCCGCGAGGTCGGCGGCGACCGAATCCGGGGTGCCGACGAACGACTGGCGTGTCGTCGTCTCGATGACGGTCTGCCGGATGGAGAGCCCCTTCTCGCGGGAGAGCGCGCGCCACCTCTCGGCGGTCTCCAGGGCGTTGGTGATCTTCACCCGGCCCTGGACCAGGGACGATCCGGGGTCCGGGTCGAAGTCGGGGAGCGGCCCTTCCGGGTCGTACGCCGACAGGTCCACGCCCCAGACCTGCTCCAGGGCGAGGATCGCGTTCTGCGGGGAGACCTGCTGCCGGCGGATCTCGGCGGCGCGCTCCTGGGCGTCGGCGGCGGTGTCGCCGAGGACGAAGGTGACGCCGGGCATGATCTTCAGGTCGTCGGGGTCGCGGCCGTACCTGGCGAGACGGCCCTTCACGTCGGCGTAGAAGGCGCGGCCGGCCTCCGGCGTGCCGTGCCGTGTGAAGACGACATCGGCCGTGGACGCGGCGAACTCCCGGCCCTCCGGAGAGTCCCCCGCCTGGATGACGACGGGATGCCCCTGCGGCGAGCGTGGCAGGGTGAACTCCCCCTCGATGTCGAAGTGTTGCCCCCGATGCGCGAAGGGCCGCGACTCACCTTGCGGCGTCCAGGAGTCCCACAGCTCGCGCGCGGTCGCGACGAACTCGGCGGCGCGGGTGTAGCGGTCGGCCCGGTCGAGATAGCCGCCGCGCCGGAAGTTCTCGCCGGTGAAGGCGTCCGGTGACGTGACGACGTTCCAGGCGGCGCGGCCCGCGCTGAGGTGGTCCAACGAGCTGAGCCTGCGGGCCAGTTCGAAGGGCTCGTTGAAGGTCGCGTTGACCGTGCCGGCCAGGCCGAGCCGTTCGGTGACGGCGGCGAGCGCGGTCAGCACGGTGAGGGACTCGGGCCGCCCGACGACGTCCAGGTCGTGGATGCGCCCCTTGTGCTCGCGCAGCCGCAGCCCCTCCGCGAGGAAGAAGAAGTCGAAGAGCCCGCGCTCGGCGGTCCGTGCCAGATGCTCGAAGGAGCCGAACTCGATCTGCGAGCGGGACCGCGGATCGGCCCAGACGGTGGTGTTGTTGACGCCGGGAAAATGCGCGGCGAGATGCAGCTGCTTCTTCTCTGTACGTTCACTCATGACGGGTCCCCCGTGCGGGCGGCGTAACGGTTGGCGGGCCGGGCGAGGCCCAGGTGGTCCCGCAGGGTGCCGCCCGGATAGAAGGTGCGGAACAGGCCGCGGTGCTTGAGCAGTTCCACGGTGCCGTTGACGAGCCGCTCCAGATCGCGGCGCGGCTCGGCGAACCGCAGATGGAACCCGTCCACGGCGCCGGACGCGTGCCAGGAGGCGATGAGTTCGGCGAGATCGACGACCCGCTCGCCCTCGCCCAGGTCGACGGTGCGGTCGGCGAGGACCCGCAGCGAGTCCGGGTCACGCCCGAACCCCGCTGCCGCCGCCCGCAGTTCGGCGCGCGCGGCGTCCGCCTCGGCGAGTCCGGTGGTGCGCACCAGCGCGACATCCGCGTACCGCGCCGCGGTGTCGCGGGCGTGCGGGGCGGTGGCGTCGACGACGGTCACCGGGTGGCCCTGCGGCGGACGGGGCACGATGGAAGGGCCTCGGACAGAGAAGGTGCCGGCCGTGAAGTCGACGTAATGCAGCTTGTCCCGGTCGATGAAGCGGCCGGTCGCCACGTCACGTATCTCCGCGTCGTCCTCCCAGCTGTCCCACAACCGGGCGGCCACGTCGGCGACTTCACCGGCCTCCCGCCACAGCTCCGCGCGCGGCGCGGCGTGCCGCCGCCCGAAGAGCCGGGCCTCCGCCTCGCTCGCCGACACGTCGAGGCACCAGCCGGCCCGCCCGTGACTGACCCAGTCCAGGGTCGCCACGGCGGCCTGCACATGGAAGGGCTCGGTATGGGTGGTGGTCACGGTGGGCACGAGCCCGACCCGCGCGGTGCGGGGCGCGACCCGAGCGAGCACGCCGAGCGCGTCGGGCCCGGACCGCCCGAAGGAGTCTTCGAGGGTGACGAAGTCGAGAGCGCCACGTTCGGCGAGCAAGGCCAACTCGGCGAAGGGACCGGCTCCATAGATCCCTGGTAGATCGATGGCAGCGGCAAGATGGAGCGGGGACATGGGTTGAGCCTTTCAAGCAGGGGGGAGTGGGAGCGCCCCAAAGGGGCGCGGGGCTGTGCCGATATGCGGCTCCGCCGCGTGGGCGCGACAAGCCACGACGCTCCCGCAGTCGACACGTCTACGGCTTCGGCTTCGGCAACCCCGGCGGATTGATCCGAGACTTCCGAACAGCCTCACCGGAAAGCCCCCATCGCTTCAGGACGGCCTTATAACTCCCGTCCCGAATCACGTGGTTCAGCGCAGCGGCATACGCGTCAACCAGCCCGCTCCCCCGCCGGGTGGTCGCGGCGATCTCCCCCTGAATCGAGGCGCCCCCGCCGGACAACGTGCCGACGATCTTCGTCTGCCCGGCAGAGGCAACGTGATAGGCGGCAGACGGATTGGGCCCGAGATACGCGTCGATACGCCCCGACTGGAGGGCGAGGTAGTAGTCGGAGTCCTTCTGGAAGTACTTGATGTCCACCGGCGCACGCCCGGCCTTCTCGTTCTCCTTGCTCCAGTCGACGAGGATCTTCTCCTGGTTGGTGCCGGAGGAGACGGCGACCGACTTGCCCGCCACGTCCTTCGGGCCCTGCACCGTCCAGTCGACGTCGTCCCGCGCCTCGAAGGCGATGTTGTCGAGGCGGTACGTCGCGAAATCGTACTTCTCCTTGCGCTCCTCGGTCACCGTCACATTGCCGAAGACCCCGTCGAACTTCCCGCTGTCGAGGCCGACGAAGAGGTTCTCCCAGGACACCTGCTCGAACTTCGGCTTCAGGCCGAGCGTGTCGGCGACCAGGATCGCGATGTCGACCTCGGAGCCGATGCGGGTCTTGTCGTCGGTGGCGTAGAAGCCGAGCGGCGCGGTCGAGTCGGCGCCACCGCCGAGCCGCAACGTCCCCCGCTTGCGCACCTCTTCGGGAACGAGTGCGGCGATGGCGTCGACCTTCTTGCCGCGTACGCGGTTCTGGTCGGGCCCGATGTTGATGTCGCCGACCTTCTTGGTGCCGGGCTTGCCACCGCCGGTCGCGGCGTCGCTGTCTCCTCCGCAGGCGGCGAGCAGGGGTGCGAGGACCAGCGCGGCGACGGAGGCGGAGAGGAGACGTCGGGAAGGGAAAGGCATGTGGAAGCTCCTAGAGGACCTTGGAAAGAAACGCGCGGGTACGGTCATGCCGCGGCCGATCGAGTACGTCACCCGGCGTGCCCTGCTCGACGATGAGTCCGTCGTCCATGAAGACGACCGTGTCGGCGACCTCGCGCGCGAAGCCGATCTCGTGGGTGACGACGATCATCGTGGTGCCCTGTCCGGCCAAGTCCTTGATGACGTCGAGGACTTCACCGACCAGCTCCGGGTCGAGCGCGGAGGTCGGCTCGTCGAAGAGCAGCAGCTTCGGCTCCAGGGCGAGCGCTCGGGCGATGGCGACGCGCTGCTGCTGGCCGCCGGAGAGCTGCTTGGGATAGGCGTCGGCCTTGTCGGCGAGCCCGACGCGGGCCAGGAGTGCCTCGGCGGCCGTGACGGCGTCCTTGCGCGGCCGTTTCAGCGCGGAGACCGGCGCCTCGACGATGTTCTCCAGGACGGTGAGGTGCGGGAAGAGGTTGAAGTTCTGGAAGACGAAGCCGATCTGGGTGCGCTGTTTGAGTACGTCGCGTTCGCGCAGCTCGTACAGCTTGTCGCCGGAGCGCCGGTAGCCGACGAGCGCGCCGTCGACGCTGATCCACCCCTGGTCGACCTTCTCCAGGTGGTTGATGGTGCGCAGGAGCGTGGACTTGCCCGATCCGGAGGGGCCGAGGATGACGGTGACCTCGCCCGTCCGCACCTCCAGGTCGAGGCCCTTCAGGACCTCCAGGGAGCCGAAGGACTTGTGTACGGAGCGGATTTCGACCATCGCGGTCATCGCGATGCCCCCTTCGAGAAGTGGCGTTCGACGTAGTGCTGGAGGACGGAGAGGGCGGTGGTGAGCAGCACGTACCAGGCGGTGGCGACCATCAGGAGCGGCACGACGCGGCCGTTGCGGCCATAGATGACCTGCACCTGGTAGAAGAGCTCGCCGATCGCCATGACGGAGACGATCGAGGTGCCCTTGAAGAGGGAGATGATCTCGTTGGCCGCGTTGGGCAGGATCGAGCGCATCGCCTGCGGCAGGACGATCCGGCGGATCTGCCGCAGCCGGGGGATGCCGAGCGCGGCCGCCGCCTCCAACTGTCCGCCGTCGACGGCCAGTACGCCGGCCCGCACGATCTCGGCGGCGTACGCGGCCTGGTGCAGGGCGAGTCCAAGGACGGCCGCGCTCATCGCGCCGACGAGACCCATCGTGTCGAAGGAGAAGAAGCCGGGTCCGAACGGGATCCCAAACTGCAACTCCTTGTAGAGATAGGCAAGGTTGAACCAGAACAGCAGCTGCACGATGAGCGGGATCGACCGGAACGCCCAGATGTAGGCGAAGGCGACGGCCTTGAGGAAGGGACTGGCGGACAGCCGCATGAAGGCGATCACGATGCCGAGCGCGAAGCCGACGACCGTGCCGTAGAAGGTGAGTTGGAGGGTGACCCAGACCGCCTTGAGGATCACGTCGGCGGTGAAGAACTCGGCGAACACCTCCCATTCCCAGCCGGGGTTGGTGGCGAGCCCATGGGCGAACTGGGCCACGAGCACCGCCGTCGCGACGACGGCCGCCCAGCGCCAGGGATGACGTACGGGAACGACCTTCATCGCACCCAAGTCCTCTTTGGCAGCAGCGACTTCAGTGGCCACCCCGGACTCCGTCACGCTCATCGGGTGCGCTCCGAACCGCGCGCGTAGTGTCGCTCCACGTAGTACTGGCCGACGCTGAGCAGCGAGGTGATGACGACGTACCAGACGGTGGCGACCAGGAGCAGCGGGATGACCTGGTAAGTGCGGTGGTAGACGAGCTGCACGGAGTACAGCAGGTCCTGCACGGCGATCACGCTGACGATCGAGGTGCCCTTGAGCGTGCCGATCAGCATGTTCCCGGCCGGCGGCACGATGGACCGCATGGCCTGCGGAAGCACGATCCGCCGCAGTCGGCGCCACCGGCTGAGCCCGAGCGCCTGCGCGGCCTCGATCTGCCCCCGGTCGACGGAGAGCACACCGCCGCGCACCACTTCGGCGGCGTACGCGGCCTCGTGCAGGGTGAGCCCGATGACGGCGATGGTGACGGGGCCGAGCAGGTTCACCGTCTTCATGCCGAAGAGGTACGGGTACAGCGCCCCGATGTTGAACCAGAACAGCAGCTGCACCAGGATCGGCATCGACCTGAAGAGCCAGACGTACCCCCAACTGACGCTCCGCAGCACGGGGTTGGCGGACAGCCTGCCCAGGGCCAGCAGCGTCCCGAGCGCGAAGCCGAGCGCCATCACGACGGCGGTCAGCCAGAGCGTGAGCCACAGGCCGCGCAGCACGGACGCGGAGGTGAAGTAGTCGCCGACCACGTCCCACTGGAACGCGTCGTTGCGGACGACGGAGTTGACGGTGAGTGCGAGCAGCACGAGGACCACGGCTGCGGCGACCCATTGGCCGACGCGGCGGCGCGGCACGATGCGCGGGACGTCGGGCGGGGGTTCCTGGGGAGGGGCGGTCGCGACTTTGGCGAGCGTGTCGGAAGACATGGCGAAGGCTCCGTGGATACGGGATGAAGCCTTCACACGGACCGAGCCCCTCAGCACGGTCCGCCTTGAGAGTACGGGGCGGATCACGCGCACTGTCAAGGGCGTCCAGGATATGAGCCGTACGTCTCACCGCAGTTGACGTGGAAACGGATGCCTGCTCCACTTGGCCCATGCATCCGCAGCAGTGGCTGGTCACGCGCTCCCACATCGACTTCGGTCGAGTGTGGTCGGCGTCTTGTTCGTCGACCCTCTGAGCTTCGACGACTCTCTGAGTCGACCCCCTGCGCGCTGAGCCCCCAAAGGCTCCCTTCTGTCGCATCTGCCGTGCGCCCGCGCGCCGCCGACCCCGCCTTCACACGCGTACACCGCTGCTGGACTGCCCATGAGCACCTGAGCAGCGGCCCCTCCCCTCGCACGTCCGCTTCGCCCTGCCTCGCCTCGCCTCGCCTTGCGCCTTGCCTTGCCTTGCCTTGCCGCCCGATGGAGAACGTCACGCCATGAGCACGCTTCCGCATTCCCGCCGCATCCCGGCGGCCTTCGCCCTGATCACCGCCGTCACGCTGACGCTCACCGCCTGCGGTTCCGGCGGCTCCGCCGACACCGCGGGCGGGGCGGCGCCCGCGGGCAAGAGCGACAAGATCCCCACGCAGGACGTGGTCTCCTCGGTCAAGAAGAACGAGGCGGCGGCGAAGCTGCTGCCGGCCGACGTGCGCGAGCGGGGCACGCTCAGTCTCGCGACCGCCGTCGGCGGCAGCCCGCCCGGCAACACATATCTGGAGGACGGGAAGACGATCGTCGGCCAGGACGCCGACTTCGCTGAGGCCGTCGCGAAGGCGCTGGGCCTGAAGCTGAAGCGCGAGGCCGCGAGCTTCGAGGCGATCCTGCCCGCCCTGGACAGCGGCAAGTACGACCTGGGCACCGGCAACTTCGGCGTGACCGAGGAACGCCGCAAGACGATCGACTTCGTGACGTACATCAACGACGGGCAGGGCTTCGCCGTCCGCGACGACAGCGAGCTGACGAAGGTCACCGACTTCGAGCAGCTCTGCGGACTGAACGTGGCGACCGGCGCGGGCACCACCTTCGAGGTCACCCTGGAGGACAACAAGCACGTCTGCGGGGACGCGGGCAAGAAGCCGTACAGCGTGAAGACGTACGCCGAACCGGGCGCGATCTGGGGCTCGCTCCAGCAGGGCCGCAGCGATGTGGTGATGTCGACCATCAACGGCCTGCGCTACGCGGTGGCCCACCAGGAGGGCCTGAAGTTCCTGGGCGAGTACCACCGCCTGGACGTGGGCTTCGCCTTCAAGAAGGGGACGAAGCTGGCGGGCGCCTTCCGGGCGGCGGTGAACGGGCTGATTGCCGACGGCACGTATGAACGCATCCTGAAGAAGTGGGACACGCAGGGCTCGGCCATCGAGAAGTCCCGGATCTCCCCACCGGAGATCAAGGACTGACTCCCGGTCAGGGGTAGCGTCCCAAAGGGCGCGGGGAACTGCGCGACCAGCCCCCACAGCCCCGCAGACGAAGAAGAGACCCCGCGTACCTAAAGCCCGCAGTCACAGCAAGAGCAGCACTCGCAGCAGGAGCAGCACCCACTGTCACCGCAGTTGTTGCAGCAGCCCTCACGCCGCTTGCGGGACCACGGTCCCTCGTACGAATCCGCGCAGCACACCTTGCAGGTGCAGCAGAGGCCGATGGCGACGGCGCACCCGGCCCAGAACCCCCGCTTCTCCGGCTTCGGCGGCTGTGGCTCGAACGCGGGCCCACCGCCGAAGCCACCGGGACCACCAGGACCACCGGGGGCTCCGGGCGCGCCGCCGCCGTACGGGTTGCCACCGCCGTACGGATTCTGCGTGCCCCCGTACGGACCTCCGTACGGCCCACCCTGCTGACCATAGGGATCACCCCCCTGCGGCGGCCCGAACGAACCCCCCTGATGAGCCGTCACCTGATGGCTGTGCCCGCATGCCTCGGTCCCGAAGGCCCGGTCCACCGAGCGCCCCAGCTCATGCGCGAGCAGCACATGCGCCAGCTTGCCGTCGGTGAACTCGGCGTCCCGCAGCGCCAGCCGGATGCCGTGCAGGGCGTCGTCGGCGAGCCGCCGGGCCTCGGTGAGGTCCGTGCCCGTGGCCGTCAGGGGATTCCACGCACCCGACGCGGCGTCAGCTTCCTTGTCCTCCACGGCGTCCAGGAGGTGCGCGAGCCTGCCGAAGAGCCGGCCGGCCTCGGCGAGCGGCCCGGCGTTGTCCGGCCTGCCCGCTATGACGGCGGTGTGCGCGAAGGCGGCGGCCGTCGCGGTCTCGGTGGGTTCGGTGACCGTCAGGAGCGAGGTGCCGGGGCCCGCCAAGCCCTCGATGCCGACCTGCCGTTCGACGGCGTCCACCAGGACCGCCGTGTCGAAGCCCACATCGGCGCCGGTGCGCGCGCCCGCCTTGTCCCAGCTGCGCGCGACCTTCCGCGCGGCGGCGGCCACCGGCCTGCGTGCCAAGAGGCCGTCCCCGTCGACGACGTGGTCCCGCACCTTCGCCGATGCGAGGACCAGCGAGACCGCGGCGGCGAGCCGCGCGCCCTCGCCCTGCGCGACGGAGGCGGTCCGCATGCCGCGCAGCGGACAGGGCCCCGCGGTGCGCCGCCAGCCGGTCGACTTGGCGGCCTGAGCCTCCGTCAGAACCGAGATGATCAGGCCGTCGTAGTTGGTCACGACCCGGGCGAACTGCCCGTGGTCGCCGCGCAGCGCGAGGCAGAGACCGCACAAATGCGCCATCCACTGGGTCTTCAGTCCCTCGCCGAGACGGTGGCTGCAGGGCCTGACGATTCCGAACAAGACGACTCCCCCGTGAGTCTGCCGACGATCAACTCCGGCATCGTAGCGAGGGGTCCGTTCACCCGGACGCACCGCCCGTCACCCGAACGCCGTGAAGAATCATATTTCACTCACTGTCAGCAGCCGTGCACAGCAAGACCCTTGAGGAATCACGTGCTTCGGGCAGTTGACTGTGCACCAGTACCGTCACGAAAACCCCGCGCGGCGACTATCCACTTGGCGCACCATCCGCATCATGGACGAACATGGGGATGCGGAACGCAGAAAGCCCGCTGTGAGAGGAGGCGTCCATGGGATCGGTGCGCAAGGCGAGTGCCTGGCTTGGCCTCGTCGACGACAACAATGACGAGCGTTACTACGACGGCTACGACGATGACGGGGCCGAGGGGCCGGGCGAGGCCTGGGTCACCGACCCGCGGGTCCGGGTGGCGACCGAGTCGGCCGAGGAGCAGGGCCGCCGGATCGGCACCGTGACCCCGGACAGCTTCCGGGACGCGCGCGGCATCGGCGAGATGTTCCGGGACGGCGTCCCGGTCATCGTGAACCTCACGTCGATGGAGCCCGGCGACGCCAAGCGCGTCGTGGACTTCGCGGCGGGCCTCACCTTCGGCCTGCGCGGTTCCATCGAGCGCGTGGCGACGCGGGTCTTCCTGCTCACCCCCGCCGACACGCAGATCGTCAACGGGGAGGCCGCGAGCCGCCCGTCGGACGGCTTCTTCAACCAGAGCTAGCGGGCGAGGCCGCTCACCGGAACGCGTCGATGCCGGTGAGCGCCTTGCCCAGGACGAGCTGATGCATCTCGACGGTGCCCTCGTAGGTGAGCACCGACTCGAGGTTCGTCGCGTGCCGCATCACGGGGTACTCCAGGGAGATCCCGTTGGCACCGAGGATCGTCCGTGACGTACGGCAGATCTCGATCGCTTCCCGTACGTTGTTGAGCTTGCCGAAGCTGACCTGCTCGGGACGGAGCCTGCCCGCGTCCAGACGCCGGCCGAGGTGGTGTGCGAGCAGGATGCCCTTGTGCAGCTCGACCGCCATGTCGGCGAGCTTGGCCTGGGTGAGCTGGAAGCCGCCGATGGGCCTGCCGAACTGCTCGCGGGTCCTGGAGTACTCGACGGCCGCCTCGAAGCAGGAGCGGGCGGCGCCCATGGCGCCCCAGACGATGCCGTAGCGGGCGTGGGAGAGACAGCTCAGCGGGCCCTTGAGGCCGGTGACCTCGGGGAGAACGGCGTCCTCGGGCAGCCGCACCTCGTCCATCACCAGCTCGCTGGTGACGCTCGCGCGCAGCGACCACTTGTGCTTGATCTCGGGCGCCGAGAAGCCGGGGGCGTCGGTGGGGACGACGAATCCCCTGATCCCGTCGTCGGTGTGCGCCCAGACGACCGCGACACCGGCGACCGAGCCGTTCGTGATCCACATCTTGCGCCCGGAGAGCACCCAGTCGGTGCCGTCCTTCTTCGCGAAGGTGCGCATGGACGCCGGGTCGGAGCCGTGGTCGGGCTCGGTCAGGCCGAAGCAGCCGATGATCTCGCCCGCCGCCATGCCCGGCAGCCAGCGCTGCTTCTGCTCCTCGGAGCCGAAGCGGTGGATGGCGTACATGGCGAGGGAGCCCTGCACGGAGACCAGCGAGCGGATGCCGGAGTCGGCGGCCTCCAGCTCCAGACAGGCGAGTCCGTACTGGACGGCGGTGGCGCCCGCGCAGCCGTAGCCCTGAAGGGACATGCCGAGCGCGCCGATCGAGCCGAGCTCGCGGGCGAGATCGCGGATGCCGGGCAGCTCGCCCTTCTCGTACCAGTCGGCGATGTGCGGCAGGACCCGGTCGGCGGCCCAGGTGCGGACGGTGTCGCGGATCGCGAGGTCCTCCGGGTCGAGGAGGTCGTCGATGCCGAGCGGGTCGGTGGGGTCGAAGGGCGGCAGGGTGCGGCTGCTTGCGGACATGACGGGCCTCCGGCGGCGCAAAAACTAGCAGTGGTAGTTACTTACGGCTCGCGCTGACGTTACGACGCGGTGTCGCGGACGTCCAGAGTGTCCCGCCCGGGGTGCAGCGGTGTCCTGCCCGGGGTGCAGCGGTGTCCCGCTCCGCTCAGCGGACGGACTGCGCGGGGACGGCCGTCGCGTCACGCGGTGCGGGTATCCCGGCGTCCGCGCACGCGCCCTGCTCCTGGTCCTGGTCCTGGTCCTCCGCGGCGGCCCCGCACTCCATCGTCCGCGGCAGCCGCAGCGCCATCAGCGCGCCGAGCAGCAGCAGCCCCGCGCTGACCAGGAGCGTCACATGCAGCCCGTGCACGAAGGACTCCCTGGCCGCGTCCCGCAGCGCGCTGCCCGCGCCGCCGCCGAGCTGCCCCGCGACCTCGTACGCCTCGCCGAGCGAGTGGCTCGCCTCGGAGCTCGCCTTGTCCGGCACGCCCGGCACGGACGAGAGGCCCGGCGCGTACGCCGCGTTCATGACGCTGCCGAGCAGCGCGATGCCGATGCCCGCGCCCAGCTGGTAGGAGGTCTCGCCGATCGCGGCGGCCCCGCCGGCCTGCGACTGCGGCGCCTCGCTGAGCATCGACTCGTACGAACCGAAGAGCGTGGTCTGCAGGCCGAGGCCGAGCAGCACGAAGCTGGTGAGCAGCAGCGGGTCGTTCGCCTTGTCGCCCATGCCGGTGAGCACCACCACGGCCACGGCGGTGAGGGTGAATCCGCAGGCGACCATCGTGCGCGGCCCGAAGCGGTGAAGCAGCTTCGATCCGGCGAGGCCCGCGGCCATAGCGGCGACGGTGAGCGGCACGAGCCGCATGCCCGTCTCCAGCGGGGAGAGGCCGAGCACCAGCTGCAGATACTGCGCGGCGACCAGTTCCAGGCCGACCAGGGCGAGCATCGCGAGCACGATGCAGCCGAGCGAGGTGGAGAACGCGGGCCTGGAGAACATCGACAGATCGATGAGCGGATGCTCGCGCCGCCGCTGCCTGCGGACGAAGCCGACCAGGAGCGCGGCCCCGAGGAAGAACGAGAGCAGTGTCGTCATGCCGAACGGCGACTCGCCGCCGCCCGCCCGCTTCACCGCGAGGACGAGTCCGAAGAGCCCGGCGGCCGCCATCAGCGCGCCGACGACATCCCAGGGGCCGTTGCGGTCGCCCGTGGACTCGGGAAGGAGCCAGCGCCCGATGGGCAGGCTGACCAGCATCAACGGGATGTTTATGAGGAAGACCGAGCCCCACCAGAAGTGCTCCAGGAGGAACCCGCCGAGCAGCGGTCCGCCCGCCGCACCGATGCCCGCCACCGCGCTCCACACGCCGATGGCGACGGCGCGCTCACGCCGGTCGGGGAAGACCTGCCGGAGGATCGAAAGGGTCGCGGGCATGATCATCGCGCCGCCGATGCCGAGCAGGGCGCGGGCCGCGATCAGGATCTGCGCGTTGTCCGCCGTCGCCGCGATCGCCGAGGCGACGCCGAAGAGCGCGTACCCGAGAAGGAGCACCCGTCTGCGGCCGACCCGGTCGCCGAGGGTGCCGAAGAGGATGAGGAGCGAGGCGCAGACCAGCGGATAGACGTCGACGATCCACAGCAGCTCGATGCCGCCGGGCTTCAGGTCCTCCGTGACGGCCGGCACCGCGACATGCAGCACCGTGGCGTCGACGGCGACGAGCAGCAGGCTGACGCAGAGGACGACGAGCACCAGCCAGCGGTTGGCGCCCTCCTGCGACCTGGGCACCCGACGGCCGGAGGGAGCAGTGGCCGTGGTTGTCCCCGACATGTGCGATACCTCCCAGTGATCCCTCGCATCGGCGGCCCGCGGGACGTGATCTCCCAGCTGGCGGCGGCGAAAGGCGAGTGAGCCGTCAGCGTACGCGAGTTCACGGCTGTGGCGCGTGGCGGACCTCTCACGGTTGCGCGCAGACCATGTGGCATACGCCACGCCGCCCACCCATGGACCACGCACCCGAGCGGCCACGCGGTTCCTGACTGCGCCGATAATCGAGCCCGTGACCGACCTTGATCAATGCCCGTCGCGGCCCTCGTACGGCGCCCGCGCGGGGGCCGCGCTGCGCCGCGCCGCACCCGCGCTCCTGGTGTACGCGGGGGTGCGCGCCCTGGGGCTCGCGGTGCTCGCGGCATGGAGCGCGGCGGCGGGCAAGAGCCCGCACACGCTGCTCTCCGCCCGCTGGGACTCGCTCTGGTACACCCGCGTCGCCGAGTTCGGCTACGGCTGGGAGGTGCGGCTCCCGGACGGCAGCGTCCACTCCAACCTGGCATTCTTCCCGCTGCTCCCCTGGCTGGAGCGGCTCGTCTCGGCGATCACCCCGCTCTCGTACGCCGATGCCGGTCTGGTGGTGAGCTGGCTCGCCTCGCTCTGCGCGGCCGGGGGGATCTTCGCGATCGCCGATCACTTGTACGGACGGCGGGCCGGGGTCTGCGCGGTCGCGCTGTGGGCGGTGCTCCCGGTCGGCATCGTGCAGTCGATGGCGTACAGCGAGTCGCTGTTCACGGCGCTCGCGGCCTGGTCGCTGTACTCGGTGCTCAGGGGGCGCTGGGTGTGGGCGGGCGTGTTCGCCTCCCTCGCGGGCCTGACCCGGCCGGTGGGCGCGGCGGTGGTCGCCGCGATCTGGGTGACGGCGGCCGTTCAGCTGTACCGGGAGCGGCGGGCGGACCGGCGCATGCTCCTCGGCGTCGCCCTGGCCCCGCTGGGCGCCGCGGGCTATGTGCTGTGGGTGGGCCGGCGCACCGGCGACGGGCTCTTCGGCTATCTCGACGTCCAGGCGGGCTGGGGCAACGGATTCGACTTCGGCTACGCCTTCGCCCGCTTCATCGGCGACAAGTTCACCGGCTTCCCGGCGGCGCTGGCCGGAATCGGCCTGATCATCGGGGTCGCCCTGCTGATCTGGCTGTACGTCGTCGGCGTACGGAAGGGCCAGCCGCTGCCGCTGCTCGTCTACAGCGGCATCGTCGTCGCGCTCGCCCTGTGCGCGGCGGGCTACTTCGGCTCGAAACCGCGCCTCCTGCTGCCCGCCTTCCCCCTGCTCCTGCCGCTCGCGGTGGCCCTCGCCCGGCTGCGTCCGGCCAGGTCAGCGGCGATCCTCGGGGCGGTGGCGGCGGCGGGCGCGGTGTACGGGGCGTTCTGGCTCAACGGCTCCGGCCCTCCATGATCGTTTAGTGGCCCGCCCGGTGATCGAAGGGGAAATTCCGCACCAGGCCGCGGTGAACGAATTAATAAGCGCCATAAAACAGCGACGATAACGATCAACGAATTGGGTAAGGGGCTCATCGCAGAATAGGGAAACCCGGGGAATAAACCTCCGTCTGAGATCAATGCCACATCACATCGTCATCACAAAGCCACTGATTCGGCCTAGTCATGCACTCACTCGCTGTAACGTCGATTGGGTGCGTACCGAACGAAACCTCACCCGTCTGGATCGGGTCTTCGCCCGACTAGACCGTGAGCCGGAACGACCGGCCGGCCTCGATGAGCCGAGGATGAGCAGGCACCGGATCGTGCTCTTCAGCGCGACCCTGGCCTTCTATCTCGCCATCGTGGTCGCCGTGCTGACCACTTCATGGCTGGTGCGGTTCGACTGGCAGGTCATGTTCTTCCGGCCCTATCAGCAGTGGCCCGAGATCCACGCCTTCCTCGACTACTGGGTGGTCCTCGGCCAGCGCGGCCCGACCGCCGTGATGGTCGCGGCCTGGCTGGGCTGGCGCTCCTGGCGGCAGCACACCATCCGCCCGCTCCTGATGTTCGGCGCCTCCCTGCTGCTGCTCAATGTCACGGTCGGCGCCGCCAAGATCGGCATGGGCCGCCTCGGCCCGCACTACGCCACCACGATCGGCGCCAACGAGATGTGGCTCGGCGGCGATATATTCCCCAGCGGCCACACCGCGAACGCCGTGGTGACCTGGGGAATCCTGGCCTATCTGGCCTCGACCCCGGTCACCCGCCGCTATCTGTCGGCGCTCTCGGCCGTGGTCTCCCTGAGCGTGGGCCTCACCACCGTCTACCTCGGCACGCACTGGCTGAGCGATGTGCTGCTCGGCTGGGCCGCCGGCCTGCTGATCCTGCTCGCGCTGCCCTGGGTGGAGGGTCCGATCGCCCGCATCGAGGGCTGGATCTTCGAGCGCAGGGAGAGCTGGCGGCAGCGCCGCGCCGGCGCCGCGGCCCCCGCGGACATCCCGGTCACCCTGCCGCTGCCGGGTCCCGGCGCACCGGCCGGAGAGCCGCCGGTCCGCGAGCCGATCGGCGCGTCCCGGCACGCCCGCAACCCGGCCTATCTCGCGCCGGGACCGCACACACCGCGCTCCGAGCGCAGCCCGATCACCCCGGTGGGCCCCCGCCGCCCGCCGCACTCCGAGCGCGGCACCCGCGCCTCGTCGGCCCGCCCGGTGGCGGGCGGCTGACCCGGCCCACGAGCAGCGGGGACGGTACGCACACACCCACCCCGCACGGCGAAGGCCCCGGTTCCCTCACAGGAGCCGGGGCCTTCGCCTTGTGCGCACTCTCGCCAGAAGCGGCCGTCAGCCCTTCCAGCAGCGCGTCACGACGCCTTCCTTGACCTCGAAGTTGAGCCGTCCCGCGAGGAACTCCATGGTGATGATCGCGCCCGGCGCCAGCGCCCTGACCTTGGACCACCCGCGCTCGCGGGCCTGCCGCTCGGCGCCCTCGGCGTCGAGGCCGACATAGTCGTCCAAAGTGTCCTGCGGGTCTGCGGGCGGGGTCGGAATAGGTGCCATGGCCGCCACGTTAGGCGGCGCGGCCCCGCCGGGGAAGGCCGGGGCCGTACACCATGCGTCACCTATCCCACCCCGGTCACGCTTTTGTCACAGGATCACGACGCCCGTTTCACCCGAACTCCGTCACACGTACGGGCGGTTCCGTACGCGTCCCGATGCCATTCATGGATTTCTCACGGGCTCCCCGAGACGCTTCGGATACGACTGAAATGCGCCAAAGAAAAGGCCGCCGAGTTGTCTCCGCACTCCGTCCGAATTTCCGAATCATGGGCGCCGGCGAGGATGTGACGCCGCATAGGGAATTCATGGTTCCAGCACGGCGGGCCGGTACGCCCCCTGTCGGAGCGGGGTGTGACGCGAGCATGATGGCGGGTGCTTCCGGCAGGCCCAGGGCGCGACGGCGAAGGGGCGAGCGATGGGTACTGAGACCGCACAGGCGGTGGCACCGCCGGTCCGGCAGAAGAGTCCGGGCCGGGTTCTCGTGAGCTGGCTCACGACCACCGACCACAAGAGGATCGGTCATCTGTACCTGATCACGTCGTTCGCGTTCTTCCTGATCGCGGGCCTGATGGCGCTGCTGATGCGGGCCGAACTCGCCCGCCCCGGACTGCAGCTGATGTCCAACAACGAGTTCAACCAGATGTTCACCATGCACGGCACGATCATGCTGCTGCTCTTCGCGACCCCGACCTTCGCGGGCTTCGCCAACGAGATCATGCCGCTCCAGATCGGCGCCCCCGACGTCGCCTTCCCGCGGCTCAACATGCTCTCGTACTGGCTGTTCCTGTTCGGCGGCCTGATGGTGCTCGGCTCGCTCCTGGTGCCCAGCGGCCCCGCCAACTTCGGCTGGTTCGCCTACGCCCCGCTCAACAGCCTGGAGCGGTCACCGGGGATCGGCGCCGACCTGTGGATCATGGGGCTCGCGCTCTCCGGCTTCGGCACGATCCTCGGCTCGGTGAACTTCCTGACGACCATCATCGGGATGCGCGCTCCCGGCATGACGATGTTCCGGATGCCCATCTTCACCTGGAACGTCCTCTTCACGTCGATCCTGGTCCTGCTCGCGTTCCCGGTGCTCGCCGCCGCGCTGCTCGTCCTGGAGGCCGACCGGCGCTTCCACTCCATGGTCTTCGCCTCGGAGAACGGGGGCGCGCTGCTGTGGCAGCACCTCTTCTGGTTCTTCGGGCATCCCGAGGTCTACATCATCGCGCTGCCGTTCTTCGGCATCATCACGGAGATCATCCCGGTCTTCAGCCGGAAGCCGGTCTTCGGCTATGTGCCGCTGGTCGGCGCGACGATGGCCATCACGGGGCTCTCCGTCGTCGTATGGGCGCACCACATGTTCGCGACGGGGGCGGTGCTTCTGCCCTTCTTCTCCTTCATGTCCTTCCTGATCGCGGTGCCCACGGGCGTGAAGTTCTTCAACTGGACCGGGACGATGCTGAAGGGCTCGCTCTCCTTCGAGACGCCGATGCTGTGGGCGATCGGCTTCCTGGTGTCGTTCCTGTTCGGCGGACTGACCGGCGTCATCCTGGCCTCGCCGCCGCTGGACTTCCACGTCACCGACTCGTACTTCGTGGTGGCGCACTTCCACTACGTCGTCTTCGGCACCGTCGTCTTCGCGACCTTCGGCGGCTTCTACTTCTGGTGGCCGAAGTTCACCGGGAAGCTGCTCGACGAACGCCTCGGGAAGATCCACTTCTGGACGCTCTTCGTGGGCTTCCACACGACGTTCCTGGTCCAGCACTGGCTGGGCGCCGAGGGCATGCCGCGCCGCTACGCCGACTATCTGTCGGCGGACGGCTTCACGGCGCTCAACACGATCTCGTCCATCGGGTCGTTCCTGCTCGGCATGTCCACGCTGCCGTTCCTCTACAACGTCTGGAAGACCGCCAAGTACGGCGCGCAGGTCGACGTCGACGACCCCTGGGGCTACGGCCGCTCCCTGGAGTGGGCGACCCCGTGCCCGGTGCCCCGCCACAACTTCGTCACGCTGCCCCGGATCCGCTCGGAGTCCCCGGCGTTCGACCTGCACCATCCGGAGTTCGCGGCGCTGCCCGCCCAGCCGGCGCGGAAGCCCGCTCAAGAGCCCGGCTCAGCAGGTCCCGGGCCGAGCTGAGCCGGCCGACGAGGTCCACGGGCTCGACGACCTCGAACTCGATGCCCATCAACAGCACATGGATCACCATCACGTCGAGGCTGACGGCCCCGGTGCGCAGCAGACAGCTCGTCTCCGTCTCGGCCTCCAGCGTGCCGTCCGACGGGGTGATCCGCCCGGCCGCCTCCTCCAGGGGCACCAGGAGCCGGATCACGGCGTGTGCGGCGTACGCCGTCGTGGAGACGCCACGGGAGACGTACGCGGCGAGGTCGTCGGCCGGTGGGGTGCGCGGGGTGAAGCGGGGGCCGTGCGGGGGCCTCGGCTCGACGCGGTCCGCGCGGAAGGTGCGCCAGTCGCCGCGGTCCACGTCCCAGGCGACCAGATACCAGCGGCGCTCGCTGCAGACGAGGCGGTGCGGTTCGACGGTGCGGCGGCTGGAACTGCCTTCGTGGTCCCGGTAGTCGAAGCGCAGCCGCTCCGCGTCCCGGCAGGCGTGGGCGAGTTCGGTGAGGACGGCGGGGTCGACGGCCTGCTGCGGGGTCCTGAGCATCGGCACCGTGAAGGCGTTCAGGGCGCCGACCCGCCGTCGCAGCCGGCCGGGCAGCACCTGCTCCAGCTTGGCCAGGGCGCGTACGGAGGTCTCACCGATGCCCTCGATGCCCTGCCCGGCTGCGGTGCGCAGGCCCACCGCCACCGCGACCGCCTCGTCGTCGTCCAGGAGCAGCGGCGGCAACTCGGCGCCCGCACCCAGCTGGTAGCCGCCGCCCGTGCCGGGGCTCGCGTTGACGGGGTAGCCAAGCTCGCGCAGCCGGTCCACGTCGCGGCGGACGGTGCGCGGGGTGACGCCGAGCCGCTCGGCGAGGTCCGCGCCGGACCAGTCGCGGTGGGCCTGCAGCAGCGAGAGCAGGCGGAGCAGTCGTGCGGAGGTCTCCAACATGCGGGTGATTGTGCCCGGCGTCGCGGACAGCCGCTGTCCTCGAGGGGCTCAGCCTTCGGCGGCGCTCGCCTCGCGGATCCGTACCGAGAGGTCGTTGTCGTTCGTGTAGTACGGGCCCGCCTCCAGCACCCCGTGCTCCGCCGTCTCGATGCGCGCCACCGGGTAGGTGAAGATCGGCTTCTTGTCCGCGACGTCGTCCAGGAGCCGCGCGAGGCGGATCCGGGGCCCGCTCTCCCCCGCCGGGCGCAGCCAGAGGTCCCACGGCCCGACGCCGCTCCCGGCGAGCACGTCGCAGCGCAGCCCGAAGCTGAACTCCGGCTCCTCCAGGTCCAGTTCGCAGCGCTCGACGCGGTCGGGCTCGGCGCGGCGGGACACCTCGGCGTATCCGGCGGCCGTCACGCCGGTGCCGTAGACCCGCCCCCGCACGGTCAGCGCGGCACCGTCGATCTCGATCTCGCCGATCTCGGCGTGCGGGGCGCGCAGCCAGCTGCGTACGGAGAGGTTGCCCTGCTTGGTCGCGTAGGGGATGCGGACGGCGATGTGGCCGCGGGCGCCGCTCGGGGCGCGGTCGACCAGGGAGCGCAGGTCGTTGACGCCGGGCGCGAGGCGGCGCGGCGCGCCCCCGTCGACCTGCGCGTAGGCGTTCCAGCGGCCCTCGGCCAGTTCGACGCTGCTGGGCAGCGCGGCCCGCAGCCGGCCGTCGGCGGCCGGGGACAGCGGCAGCCACACGTCCTCGTCGGCGGACGCGGCGTCGCGGCGGCGCAGCAGCAGATGGGCCGCACCGGCCCCACCGGGGTCGGTGACGTCGAAGGTCAGTCCGCCCGCGGAGTCGGCTATGCAGTCGGCGCGCGGTGCCGCGGCCACGTCCTGCTGCTCGCTCCCGGTGTCGCAGGGCATCGAGGCGTCCGAGGTGGCCAGGGCCGTCATGCGGTTGATCCCTTCGTCTGTATGCCGCGTCCGAGGTCACGAACGGCGTACGCACCGCCGAGCAGCGCCCCGCGGGTGCGGTGCAGCGAGCCGCGCATCCGGCCGCTGAACGAGCCGCCGCGGGCGAGCATTCCGCTGAACATCGCGTCGTAGCGCGCGGCTATCCGGGCCGGGTCGAAGCGTTCGGAGTCGTGGAGCGCCGCGTCCGCCATCCGCTGCCGCAGCGCGTCGTTGTTGATCAGTTCGAGCAGTCCGCCCGCGATGGCGTCGGTGTTGCCGACCTCGACGAGCCGCCCGTCGACACCGTTGTCGATGATCTCGCCGGGCCCGTGCGGACAGTCGGTGGCCACCACGGGGAGACCGCAGCGCATCGCCTCCACGATCGTCATGCCGAAGGACTCCAGGCTGGAGGTGACGGCCGCGATGGAGCCCTTGGCCCACTCGGGCTCGATGGGGTGGGCGGGGCCCATCAGGAACACGTGGTTGTAGAGGCCCAGTTCGTCGATGAGGGCGCGCAGCTTCTCCTTCTGCTTGCCGCCGCCGTAGATCCGAAGGCGCCAGTCGGGGCGTTCGCGCCGCACCTTGTCGAAGGCCCGGATCAGCAGGTCGTACCGCTTGACGGGCGCGAGCCGCCCGGCGGCTACGACCCATTTGTGGGAGCCGTCGGCGGGCTCGATGCCGGGCGCGGGCACGGGGTTGGGCACGGCCTGGACATGGACGCCGGGCAGCCGCATCTTCCTGCGGTAGGCGTGGGCGTCGGCCTCGGTCGTCGTGGTCAGGACGTCGAGGCGGGGGTAGACGCTGCGCAGCTGGCGGCGGAGTTCCTTGGAGTGGCTGTCGAGCGTGAGGTGTTCCTGGCCGACCCGCAGCGGTCCGCGGGCGGTCTCGCGGGCGATGTGCACATTGAGTCCGGGCCGGGTGCCGACCACGACGTCGGCGCTGACGGAGGCCAGATGCGCGGCGATGCGCCGGTCGGTGAGGGCGCTGTACTGGTCGTAGCGCCCCTCCGCACTCGGGAACGTCCGCGCGGGCAGCAGGGCTTCGGCGTCCTGGCCCTCGAATCCGGGGGTGTCCTTCCGCATGTCCACGAGGTGGCTGAGCCGCACGCGCGGGTCCGGGGCGAAGACGGGTTCGTCCCGGTGCCGGAAGACGGAGACGATCTCGACGTCGTGCTGCTCGGCGAACGTGTTCGCCAAGTTGTACGTCGTCCGGATCGTGCCGCCGATTCCGTACGCGTTGTGAATCAGGAAAGAGATGTGCATGCGTCCCCGAATCCCCCAGTTCCTCGCGGACAGCCCGTCTCGTCCGCCTACCGCAGGGTTAGACGGGGAATCCGGCCAGAGGGTTGGGTTTCATCATCATCTTGTTCTCCAAGAGTTGCGCCATCGATAGTCGCCTTCGGGAACTTCTTGGCAGGCGCATGCATCATGGCTGGTAGGAGAGCTGGGGCACCTCGAAGCAGTTCTCGTTCATGTCCCCTTGTGTGACCCAGCCCTCACTGTCCTTCCAGCGGGCCACCGATACACATGTATGGCGGGTCTTCGGCGGCTCGGACCGCTCCTCGTACGTCACCGGGAGCAGCAGCCCGCGCGCGTCGTACGGCTCGCCCCGGTTCATGAAGCGGTCGACGCACGCGCGCGTGACGTCTCCCCCGCAGGACTTCGCCGCGTCCGTGAACCACAGGGCGGCGGCCCAGCCCTCCAGGTGCCACTGGGAGAGCGCCTCCCCCTTCAGGGCGGCACGGAACGCGCGCACCTCGGCGTTGTCCGCGCCCTCGTAGTCCTCGTAGTTGCGGCTGGCACCGGTGGCCCACAGGGCGTTGCGGCAGCGCGGCGCGTCCTTGTAGTCCTCGGCCACCGAAGATGTCCAGTTCTGCACGTTGGTCACCTTGGCGGTGACCTTCGCGCCGACGTCGTCCATCGCCTCGCACAGCTGGACGTTGCCGTGCGTGTCCATCGCGTCGAAGACCAGGTCGGCGCCCTGCTCCTTCAGGTCGGCCGCCGCCGCGCGGAAGTTGGGCAGCGCGAAGTCGACCTGCTCGGTGACCACCTCGTAGCCCTCGGCCTTCAGACCGCGGGAAACGAGCCGGGCGTACGCGGCGGACGCGGACTGGTTGTAGGAGACGACGGCCGCGGTGCGCGCCCCCTGCTCCCGCTTGAAGTAGCGGTAGACCTCGGTGCCGCCGTAGAGCTTTCCGTCCCAGCCCGGCTTCCCGTCGCGCGGCGCGAGGCTGCCGTAGATCCCGTACAGATGCTGATAGGTGTCGTACGCGGACCCGATCGGCTGCCCGCCGATGTCGGGCACGCGGGCGCCGGAGACACGGGAGGCGCCCGCGTACTCCATGGCGCTGGTGGCGACGAGCGCGACGACCTTCTGCTCGTCGACGAGCTTGTGCACGCACTCGTTGTTGCCGACGCCGCTGCCGCCGTCGTCACAGGTGTGCACCTCGACCTCACGCCCGTCGATGCCGCCGCGCGCGTTCAGCCGCTCGAAGTAGGCCTTGGCCCCGTCGCGCGGCCCGGTGAACGCGGAGCCGCCGACCGGGCTGGTCGCGCTGGTGATGATGCCGACCGGGATCGGGGCGCCGCCCGAGGGGGCGGGGGCCGTGGCCCGGTCCTCGAAGTCGCTCTCGGGCAGCCGGCTGCCGCACCCGGCCACCACGACGAGCAGCGCGGATACGGCGAGGACCTCAACAGCCCGGACCGGGCGACTCATTGCCGCTCAGCTTCACCAGGGCGCAGAGGGTCTTGACCGACACCTTCCAGGTGTCGTCCTGGTTGACGGCGGTCCCCGAGGCGTCGGGCAGCGCGGTGGCGCCCTTCAGGGTCAGCGCGTACGACACGTCGGCCTCGGTCGCCGAGGTGAACTCGACCTTGCTGACCTTCGCGCCGACCTGCTTGCCGCGCTCGTCGCCGCTGAAGCTCTCCAGGACGGCCCGCATCTTCGCGCCGTTCTCCAGGACGGCCTCCTTCTCCTTCATCGAGACCGCCGGGTCGAAGAACTTCTCCCAGTTCTCCTTGACCTGCTTCTCGGCCGCCGCGGGATCCGCCGGGGCCGTCGCGTCGTCCGCGGGCGCCTCGCTCGTCTTCTCGACGGACGGCTTGGGCGGGGCGCTCTCGCCGCCGCCTCCGCTGTCGTCGCCGCATGCCACGGCGGCCGGGGCGATCAACAGGACCGCGGCGGCCGCCGTCACCGCGCTCCGCGCCCTTCCCCGCCCGCGATCGGTCCCCCGCCTGGGGCTGGTCCAGAGCACCATCTGGCTCACCGCCGAGTGTCGGTCCGGGCCATCAGGGCCCGGTGCTTTCAGGGTCAGCTTCCAGAAGGCATAGTGCAAGCCATCGACTGACATGGACAGCCCATCGACGTGACCGACGTGTCCCAGGGGGTCTGAATGCGGGCGGCTCAACAGACGCGACCGGTCGGGTCAGCTCGTGCCGTACGGCTGCGTGCCGTACGCCCGGTCCTCTGGGCGGCGTTCGCCGCGCTCGCCACCGGGGCGGTGCTCAGCGTGATCGGCTGGTACGGCATGTCGGGCGAACGCTTCGCCGAGCGGCAGCTGCCGTATCTGGCGTCGTGCACGGTGCCGGGGGCGGCCCTGATCATCGCCGGTGCCGTGCTCTACACCCACGGCAGGTCCACCCTGGCCACGGCCCGCGTGGAGGAGCTGTACGGGCTCCTCGTGACGGCGGGGACGGCCGATCCCGGCGCCGAGCGGCCGGCCGCAGCGCCGAGCAGCGGGGATCTCCTGATGGTGCCCGGCGGCACGCTCTGGCACCGGGCGGACTGCCCGCTGGTCGCGGGCAAACCGGAAGCCGTCCCAGCCGACGCCCGCATCCTCGCCACCGGCGACCTCGGCCCCTGCCCCATCTGCGAACCGGAACCGCCCGCCGCGCCGTCCCCGGAGAGCTGACCCGGTGGCGTCCCTCAGCTACGACCTGACCCTCGCCGGGCTCGCGGTCGGCAGCGCGGCGGCCCTCACCGGCATCGGCCTGATCGTCACGTACCGGGCGACGGGCGTGCTCAACTTCGCGCACGGCGCGATCGCGATGGTCTGCGCGTACGTTCTGCGCCAACTGACAGTGGAGTGGCACTGGCCACTTTGGCTGGCAACAGCCGTCACCCTCCTCGTCGTCGCCCCGGCGATCGGCCTGATCCTCGAGAGAGCCGTCTTCCGCCCCTTGTCGGTCCTGGGCAGCGATCCCGTCCAGACCCTGGTGGCGTCGATCGGCGTCTTCGTCCTCCTGGTCGGGGGCGCCGCGCTGATCTGGGGCCCGGGTGCCAGGTCCGACGCTCCGGTCCTCGTGTCTTCGCAGCCCTGGGCCCAGCTGGCGGTGACGGTGGCACTGGCCCTGACCGTCTGGGCGGTCACGCGCTGGACCCGGTTCGGCGGCGAACTCCGTGCGGTGGTGGACAACCGGCGGCTCGCCGTCCTCGGCGGCATCGACGCGGACCGGGTCGCGGCGACGGGCTGGGCGTTCGGCGCGTTCACGGCGGGCCTGACGGGCGTACTCCTCGCTCCTTTCGTACGACTCGACCCGTACGGCATGCCGCTCCTCGTGATGGAGGTCGTGGCGGTGGCGGTGGCGGCCCGGATGCGCAGCCTGCTGATCGCGGTGCCGGTGGCGCTCGGCATCGGCGTGGCCCAGAGCCAGCTGACGCGCTTTCACCCGTCGGGCTGGGCGGAGCCGCTGCTGCAGGCGGTCGGCGCGAATCTCTTCGTGGTGGCGCTGCTGGTCGCGGCGCTGGTGCTGCCGGGGATCGGCTCGGGAACGACACCACCGCGAACGCCGACGGCCCGCGTACCGGACCCGCCGGGCGCGTGGATAGTGACGCTGGTCCTCTTCCTGATCCCCCTGGGCTTCGCGGGCTCGGACCTGACGACGTCGGTGCAGGTACCGGCGCTGGGCGTGATCCTCCTCTCCTTGGTGATCGTCACGGGCCGGGGCGGCCAGATCTCGCTGGGCCAGGCGGCGTACGCGGGCCTGGGCGCCCTGTTCACCGCGCTCCTCGTGGCGGGCCGCTTCCCGGGCCTGCCGGAACTCCCCCACCTCCCGGCCCTGGCCGTGGCGGTCCTCCTGGTGGCGCCGCTCGGCCTCCTCACGGGGTGGCCGGCGATCAGCCGCCACGGCCTGGCGCTGGCCCTCGCGACGTTCGCGGTGGGCGTCGGGGTGAGCCGGTTCGTCTTCGCGCAGCCGTACGCGACATCGGGCCTGAACCTGGACCGCCCTGCGGGCTTCGCGGGGGACCGCGCGTACTACGTACTGGAAATGCTGCTCCTGGCGGCGGCGCTGCTGTTCACCGTGACGCTCCGGCGGGGCCGCATGGGGCGCGCGCTGGCCGCGATGCGGGACCACGAGGCGGGGGCGGCTGCGTCCGGCGTCCCCGTACGCACCCTGAAGCTCACGGCGTTCGTCTCCGGGGCGGCGCTGGCCGCGCTCGGCGGCGGAATGCTGGGGATGGGGCTGCGGGCCTTCGACCCAGCGGCGTACGACCCCGTACGAGGTCTGCTCTGGTTCGCGGCGGTGGTGGTCCTGGGGGCGGACAGCCTCCTGGGCGCACTGCTGGCGGCCGCGCTGCTCGTGGGTCTCGACGCGGGGGCGCGGGGCGGGGTGGCGGCAGCCCTGATCGGCATCCTGGCGGTACTGGCGGGCCGCTTCCCCGGCGGCGCGTACGAGGCCCTGCGCACCGCCACAGCAACCCTCCCCCGCCGCGCGGCCCTGACCCAGGCGGGCCTCCGGGCCCGCGCCGCCCTACGCCCGGACGGGGACGGCGAGTACGGAGGCACCGGCGCGGCCCCGCCTCCCCCGGAAGAGCAGGCGCCCCACCCCACAAGCCGGCGCCGCCAAGACGACCTGCCCCCAGCCCCCCGTCACGCCCCACCCGACACCCCCCTGACCGCCCACCACATCACCGCCACCTACAACGGATTCACCGCCCTGGACCGCGTCACGCTCCAGGTGCCGCCCGGCCGCATCACCGCCGTGGTCGGGCCGAACGGCGCCGGAAAGAGCACCCTCTTCCACTGCCTCGCCGGAACCCTCCGGCCCGACAAGGGCCGCATCACCCTCGGCGGTCACGACATCACCCGGACCCCCGCCCATGCCCGCACCCGCCTCGGCATCGCCCGTACCTTCCAGCAGTTGTCCGTCTTCCCCTCGCTCAGCATCGAGGAGAACGTTCGGGTGGGCGCCGAGCAGAGCCGAGCGGCCGACCCCGCCGCTGCCGACCGGGCCCTGCGGCTGCTCTCCCTCGACGGCGAGAACCGGCGGCGCCCCGCCGCGGACCTCCCCACCGGCACCCTCCGCCGCGTGGAGCTGGCCCGAGCGCTCGCGGGCAATCCGCACACCCTCCTCCTGGACGAACCGGCGGCGGGCCTGGACACCGCGGAAGCGGCGGCGCTGACCCGCCTCCTGCGGGCCCTCGCCGCCGACGGCATGGCGCTGCTGGTCGTCGAGCACGACATGGACCTCGTCGCGGATCTCGCCGACACCGTGTACGTCATGACGGCGGGCCGCGTCGTCGCCTCGGGCCCGCCGGCGGAAGTGCTCCACAGGGCGGCGCCATGAGAACCGGCATCGCGCTCCGACGGGCCCACGTCCGCTACGGCCCCCTGGAAGCCCTCCACGGAGTGACGCTCGCCGCCCACCCCACCGGCCTGACCGTCCTCCTGGGCCGCAACGGCTCCGGCCGCACCACGGCCCTGCGTGCCCTGGCCGGCACGGCCCCCCTCTCCGCGGGCTCCGTCACCTGGGACGGCAGGGACGTCACCCGCCTCACCCCGCACGAACGGGCACGGCGAGGCCTCTGCTTCGTACCGGACCGGCAGGCGACCTACGCCACCCTCACGGTCCGCGAGAACCTCGGACTGTCCACCCCGAAGGGCGACTTCACCCGCGCTCTGGACGCGTACCCCGAGCTGCGCCCCCTGCTGGCCCGCCGCGCGGGCACCCTCTCCGGCGGCGAGCAACGCATGCTGGCCCTCTCCCGCGCCCTGCTGGCCCCGGCCCGCGTGATCCTCGTGGACGAACCCGCCCAGGGCATGTCACCGGCGGTGGCATCGCGGACGTACGAACTCCTCATGGCCCTGGGCACCTGCGTGGTCACCGCGGAGCAGCGGCTGCCGCCCGGCGTACGCGAACAGGCGAGCCGGACGGCGGTGATCGTGCACGAACTGCGCAGGGGCGAGGTCGTGTTCAGCGGCGAGGCGGCAGAGAAGAGAGACAGCCCGCCCGCCGAGGGATAGCCTCAGGCCTTTCTGCGGGGGATGATCAGCTCCACGCCGACGTCCAGCACATCGGGCCTGCTCCCGACCACCTTCCGGTTGGACTTGTACAGCGCCTGCCATCCGCCCTTGACCTCGTGACGCCGGGCGATCGAGCTCAACGTCTCGCCCTTCTTCACCACATGGACCCTGCCGTGCCCGTCCCTGATCTCCTTGGGGATCTTCTTCGAGCACACGGGCCAGGCGCCCCACCCCTGGGTCCGCAGCACCTTCTCGGCGACCTTGATCTGCTCCTCGCGGGTGGCGAGATCCGCACGCGGCGCGTACTTGAGCCCGCCGTGCTCCTCCCAGGTGGGCTGCCAGAACTGCAGCCCCCCGTAGTAGCCGTTCCCGGTGTTCACATGCCACCGGCCGCTGCTCTCGCACTGGGCGAGGCAGGTCCACGGCCCCTCGGTGCGCGAGCAGTCGTACGCCGCGGAGGCGGGCCCGGGCCCCGGCAGCGGAGGCGGCGGCACCGCTGCCGCCGGCACGGCCGTCCCCGGCAGGGACACCGCGGCGGCGAGCACGGCGGCGGACCACAGCGACCGGAGCCGCGCGATCGGCTTCTGACACATCCGCACCGGGTACATCCGCATCGGGTACATCCGGCCACGCTAGGCAGCCCCCAGGCGGCGCGGAGCCGTGCCGCGCCGCCGCGGACACGGCCCCACCCGGTCGGACTATCGGACAGGACCGTGCCCGCTCAGGCCCGGCTCACAGGTCGAGCCGCTGCCCCGGCACGATCATGTTCGGATCGCCGCCGATGACCGCCTTGTTGGCGGCGTACACCTGACGCCAGCCGACTCCGTGCTCCGCCGCGATCCGGCTGAGGGTGTCTCCTCGCCGGACGGTGTAGTCACCGCGCCCCGAGCCACGGTCGGTGTGGCTCGGCGTACGGTCCGCCTTCGGAGCGGGCCGCTGCTTGGCGGCCTTGGGAGCCGCCGGGGCCGCTGCCGCCCCCGGCGCACTCCCGTACGCCCCGGCCCGCGCCGAACACGTCGGCCACGCGCCCCACCCCTGAGCCCGCTGCACCTTGGTGGCGACAGCGATCTGCTGCGCCTTGGACGCCTTGTCGGCGGTCGCCGCGTAGGCCCCTCCGCCGTACGCGCGCCATGTGCTCCCGGAGAACTGCAGTCCTCCGTAGTAGCCGTTGCCGGTGTTGATGTGCCAGTTTCCGCCGCTCTCGCACTGAGCTATGCGATCCCACACTCCGCTGTCCGCCGCTCCGGCCTGGCCGGTGGCGGTGAGCAGTCCCAGCGGGGCGAGCAACGCCGCTCCGCCGATCACTGCCGTCCTGCGAACGCACTTGGGACGTGCGGACATGTAAATCCCTCTCGAAGGACCCAGGCTCCCCCAGGTGCCGTGACCCTCCCCGCGCGTCTGACGCCGGAGGTCCACCCCACCCCGTCCGCCGGAGTCGGCACTCTCGTGCCGCTGTGCTCGAGCTGGCTGGTGCGGCCGACGGACGTACCTGAGCGGTGCTCGCTGCACACGAGGCTGGAATCTAGGAGCGCGCTCGCCCCGATATCAACCGACTCCTTGTCATTCCAGGCCAGTTGGCCGTTACCCGCAGTATCAGCAATTTTCGGCCAGCCACTTAATTCACTGATTTCAGTATTTGTCGACCTGTCACCATGGTGATCTGTGACCCACCTCACCATCTCAACTTCCCTGTAGACGAAAGGCGTTGGCGCGGAGTGACGGATTCCGCCGGACAACTCACCCTCCGCTGTGGATGGTTCGATTCCGTTCGCCTTCGCGCGTGACTTGCGCCACTGATCGCCCGTTGTCTCCTTATGAGCCGGACACCGCCGGCTCCCACGCATCGAATCCGAGGAGCCACCCGTGCCGCGCATGCTCGACGTCGGCGACGACGTACGCGCCGAGATCGGCGACGAAGAAGCCGACCGGCTGCTCGCCGGAGAGAACGCCCCGGGCAGTTACGACTGCACGTCCTGCCGCACCCCGGGCGACTCGGAGCAGGAACGCACCAGCACCGTCCTGTTCATCGGCGACGAGACGGCCGTACTCGCCTTCGCCCACGCCACCTGCCTGCCCTCGCAGATCGTCCAGGTCTCCGAGGAGCAGCTCCAGGGCGCCGTCCGCTCGATCACCGGCGAGGACGGCCTCGCCCCCACCGGAGCGGCCCCGGCCGCCGACGGCGTGCCCGACCAGGCCGTCCTCGGCGTGACCAGCGGTCTCGTCCTCATCGAGGGCGAGCTGCACCCGGCGCTCGTCGTCGAACCGACCGGCGCCATCGCCCGTCCCGGCGCCGCGCCGGGCGGCGGCGACGACTTCCTGCCGCTCCTGATCGAGCAGGGCTTCATGCCGGTCACCTCGCTGGACACCGCGCCGGGCGTGCTGCACGGCTGGTCCGTGCTGCTCGCCATGGGCCAGCTGCACGCCGTGCTGCAGCCCGGCACGGGCGGCGGGTCCCCCGTCGCCTGGTGGCAGGCGCACCACCCGCTCCAGGTCACCGACGCCTGGCGGGCCGCGGCCAACAAGCTGCAGACGGTGCTCCTGTTCGCCGCGCCGGTCGGCTCCATCGGCCGCCAGCCCCGCGAGGACCTGATGCGCGACGCCCTGGACAAGGCCGCGGCGCACGGCCGTCTGGTGGCGGCCGCGATGCCGCTGGCCGGCACCTGACGGAGCCGCGAAGGCCGCGCCCGAGCCGCGAATGCGCCGGTCACACTCCCGGCGCCGCAGGAAAGCGGCGCGGCCCCCGCATCCGTACGCGAATGGGGTCGTTGGCACATACGTGCACACATACGACCCCTCCCGCCACCGGCCCGCGTACCAGAACCCCATCCCGTCCATGCGCGCGGCGCAGGACACCGGGGGCACGCACTCGGCCACGCCGATCTACGACGCGCTGTACTCGGAGTACCGCAGGTCGTTCAAGGCCCTGCCGGGCGACCGGACCGGCGAGGAGGCGCTGGGCTTCACGGCTTTCGGCCCCACGTCCTACGGGGTGCACCGCGGCGTCGACCGGCTCGACCCTCGGCACAACACCCTCAGCCAGCTGCACGTGAGCCGCTACGGCCAGGAGCAGCACGGCACGGGCCATCTGCAGTTCCCGGCGGCGCTGCCGCCGGGGCCGCGCAGGGAGCAGCACTGAGGCATCTCATACGGGTGAGGGCCCGCCTTCTTTTAAAGAAGGCGGGCCCTCACCCGTATCCGCTGTCTTCGTCGCCGGCTACTTCTTGCGGCCGCGCTTCTCGCGCACCCGCACCGAGATGTGGATCGGCGTGCCCTCGAAGCCGAACTCCTCGCGCAGCCTGCGCTCCACGAAGCGCCGGTAGCCGTGCTCGATGAAGCCGGAGGAGAAGAGGACGAACCGCGGCGGCTTCGTGCCCGCCTGGGTGCCGAAGAGGATGCGGGGCTGCTTGCCGCCCCGGACCGGGTGCGGGTGGGAGGCCACCAGCTCGCCGAGGAACGCGTTCAGCCGGCCCGTCGGCACCCGCTCCTCCCAGCCCGCGAGGGCCGTCTCGATCGCCGGGACGAGCTTCTCCATGTGCCGGCCGGTCGCCGCGGACACATTGACGCGGGGCGCCCAGGCGACCTGCTGGAGCTCGGTCTCGATCTCCCGCTCCAGGTAGTAGCGGCGCTCCTCGTCGAGGGTGTCCCACTTGTTGTACGCGACGACGATGGCGCGGCCCGCCTCGACGGCCATCGTCACGATGCGCTGGTCCTGGACGCTGATCGACTCGCTGGCGTCGATCAGGATGACCGCGACCTCCGCCTTCTCGACGGCGGCCGCGGTGCGCAGCGAGGCGTAGTAGTCGGCGCCCTGCTGGAGGTGGACGCGCTTGCGGATGCCGGCCGTGTCGACGAACTTCCAGGTGACGCCGCCGAGTTCGATGAGTTCGTCGACCGGGTCGCGAGTGGTGCCCGCGAGCTCGTTGACGACCACGCGGTCCTCGTTCGCCACCTTGTTGAGCAGCGAGGACTTGCCGACGTTCGGACGGCCGATGAGCGCGATGCGGCGCGGGCCGCCGATGGCGGTGCCGAAGCTCTGGGCGGGCGCCTCGGGCAGCGCGTCCAGGACGGCGTCCAGCATGTCGCCGGTGCCGCGGCCGTGCAGCGCGGAGACCGGGTGCGGCTCGCCGAGGCCGAGGGACCACAGGGCGGTGGCGTCGGCCTCGCCGGACGGGCCGTCGACCTTGTTGGCGCACAGGACGACGGGCTTGCCCGACTTGCGGAGCAGCCGGACGACGGCCTCGTCCGTGTCGGTCGCGCCGACCGTGGCGTCCACGACGAAGACGACCGCGTCGGCCGCCTCGATCGCGTACTCGGCCTGGGCGGCGACGGACGCGTCGATGCCGAGCACGTCCTGCTCCCAGCCGCCGGTGTCGACGAGCTTGAAGCGGCGGCCCGCCCACTCGGCCTCGTACGTGACGCGGTCGCGGGTCACGCCGGGGCGGTCCTCGACGACGGCCTCGCGGCGGCCGATGATGCGGTTGACGAGGGTCGACTTGCCGACATTGGGCCGGCCGATGACGGCGAGGACGGGCAGCGGGCCGTGGCCCGCCTCCTCGAGCGCGCCCTCGACGTCGTCGACGTCGAAGCCCTCCTCCGCGGCGAGCTCCATGAACTCCGCGTACTCGGCGTCGCCAAGCGCCCCGTGCTCGTGCTCAGCCGAGCCCTCGGGCTGGATCTGGTCGTTCATGAAGTCCGTACCTCGTCGTTCATCGTGGTGATCGGTGGACCGTCGCTCGTCCGAGGACGGGCCACTACTCGATAAGTCTCGCTCAGCGCCCGGTGAGGCGCCTGGCGTTTTCCAGGTGGGCGGTAAGCCGCTCCTGGATGCGCACGGTCGCCTCGTCCAGCGCCTTGCGCGTACGCCGTCCGCTGCCGTCGCCCGCTTCGAAGGGGTCTCCGAAGACGACGTCGACCCGGCTGCGCAGCGGGGGCAGCCCCTTTATCAACCGTCCGCGCTTCTCGGTGCTTCCCAGCACGGCGACCGGCACGATCGGGGCTCCGCTGCGGACGGCGAAGTAGGCGAGGCCGGCGCGGAGCGAGGCGAAGTCGCCCTCGCCGCGCGTGCCCTCGGGGAAGATCCCGAGGACGCCGCCGTCCTCCAGGACGCCGAGGGCGCGGGTGATCGCCGTGCGGTCGGCGATCTCACGGTCCACCTTCAGCTGCCCGATGCCGCGCAGGAAGGGGTCGAGCGGGCCGACGAACGCTTCCTTCTTGATGAGGAAGTGCGTCGGCCGCGGGGCCGTCCCCATCACCATCGGACCGTCGACGTTGTGCGAGTGGTTCACGGCCAGGATCGCCGGGCCGGTCGCGGGGACCCGCCAGGCGCCGAGGACGCGGGGCTTCCACAGCCCGTACATGAGGCCGACGCCGATGCGGCGGCCGACCTCGGCGCCGCGCTCGGATGGGACTGAGCTCACTTCGAGGCCCGCTTCTCCTCGACGAGGGTGACGACGCACTCGATGACCTGCTGGAGGGTGAGTTCGGTGGTGTCGACCTCGACGGCGTCGTCCGCCTTCGCCAGCGGGGACGTCTTGCGGCTGGAGTCGGCCGCGTCCCGCTTGATCAGGGCCTCCTGGGTCGCCTTCACGTCGGCGCCCTTCAGCTCGCCGGAGCGGCGGGCGGCACGGGCCTCGGGCGACGCGGTCAGGAAGATCTTGAGGTCGGCGTCGGGCAGCACGGTCGTACCGATGTCGCGGCCCTCGACGACGATGCCCTTCTCGGCGGACGCGGCGATGGAGCGCTGCAGGTCCGTGATGCGGGCGCGCACCTCGGGTACGGCGCTGACGGCGCTGACCTTCGAGGTGACCTCAGTGGTGCGGATCGGGCCCGCGACGTCCGTACCGTCGACCGTGATGGTCGGGGCGAGCGGGTCGGTGCCGGAGATGATCTCGGGCTTCTGGGCGGCCGCGGCGATGGCGCTCGGGTCCGTGAGCTCGATGCCGTTGCTCACCATCCACCAGGTGATCGCCCGGTACTGGGCGCCGGTGTCCAGGTAGCTGAGGCCGAGCTGGGCGGCGACGGCCTTCGAGGTGCTCGACTTGCCCGTGCCGGAGGGTCCGTCGATGGCGACGATGACTGCTGCCGGGGCGGCGGTTTCCACGGTGTGGGGGCCTTTCTGTGGGCACAGGGCAAGAAGCGGGGGCGCATGCGCCCCCGCACAAGGTTACTGGCTCCGGCGAGTGCCTCTTACTGCCGTCCCCGCGCCCGCGGTCACTGCCGGATGGACCAGCCCCGCTCCCTCAGGGCCGCGCTCAGCACCGGTGCCGCCTTCGGTTCGACCATGAGCTGCATCAGGCCCGCCTGCTGCCCCGTCGCGTGCTCGATGCGTACGTCCTCGATGTTCACCCCGGCCCGGTCCGCGTCGGCGAAGATGCGGGCCAGCTGGCCGGGCTGGTCGTTGATCAGCACCGCGACCACCTCGTACGCGGTCGGCGCGGCCCCGTGCTTGCCCGGCACCCGCACCTGCCCCGCGTTGCCCCGCCGCAGCATCCCCTCGACGCCCACCGCGCCCTCCCGGCGCTTGGCCTCGTCCGCGGACTGCAGCGCCCGCAGCGCCGTCACCGTCTCGTCGAGGTCCGTGGCGACCGCGGCCAGCAGATCGGCCACCGGGCCCGGATTCGCGGACAGGATGTCGATCCACATCCCGGGGTCGGACGCGGCGATCCGCGTGACGTCACGGATCCCCTGCCCGCACAGCCGCACCGCGGCCTCCTCCGCGTCCTCCAGCCGCGCCGCGACCATGCTGGACACCAGGTGCGGCATGTGCGAGACGAGCGCGACCGCCCGGTCGTGCGCGTCGGCGTCCATGACGACCGGCACCGCGCGGCAGAGGGCGACCAGCTCCAGGGCGAGGTTGAGGACCTCGGTGTCGGTGTCCCGCGTCGGGGTCAGCACCCACGGCCGCCCCTCGAAGAGGTCCGCGGTGGCCGCCAGGGGGCCGCTGCGCTCCCGGCCCGACATGGGATGCGTACCGATGTACGGCGTGAGGTCGAGGCCGAGCGCCTCCAGCTCGCGGCGCGGGCCGCCCTTGACGCTGGCCACGTCGAGGTAGCCGCGCGCCACCCCGCGGCCCATGGCGTCGGCCAGGGTCGGGGCGACATGCGCCGGCGGCACGGCGACGACGCACAGGTCGACGCGGCCCTCCGGCTCCTCGTCCGTGCCGGCGCCGAGCGCGGCGGCCGTGCGGGCCTGGCCGGCGTCGTGGTCGGCGAGGTGCACGGTGACCCCGCGCGAGACGAGGGCGAGCGCGGCGGAGGTGCCGATCAGGCCGGTGCCGATGACGAGGGCGGTTCTCACTGGGCGATGTCCTTGCGAAGGGCGGCCGCGGCACCGAGGTAGACGTGCGTGATCTCGGAACGGGGCTTGTCGGTCTCTATGTGCGCGAGGACCCGGACGACACGGCGCATCGCACCGTCGATCTCCAGCTCCTGCGCGCAGATCAGCGGGACGTCCACGATGCCCAGCTTGCGGGCCGCCGCGGCGGGGAAGTCGCTGTGCAGATCGGGCGTCGCCGTGAACCAGATGCTGATCAGGTCCTCCTGGCCGAGCCCGTTGCGCTCGAGGATGGCGGTGAGCAGCGCGCTGACCTGCTCGTCCATGTGGTCGGCCGCGTCCCGCTCCAGTTGGACGGCGCCCCGGACCGCTCGTACCGCCACAGTGCTGCTCCTCGCTCGTGTTCTGTACGTCCGCTGTACGGACAAGCGTAGTCAGGGCCCCGGGGACGAGTGCGCGGCGCCCGCCTGCCGAGACGGACGCCGCGTGCTCTGCCGGGAGCCTGGGGGATCAGAGCTGCTGCTGCCTGATCAGGTCCTCCAGCGATTCCGTCGGGACCTGGCCCTCGGGCGTCAGCCTGTCGACGGCCTGGGGAAGCTGCTGCGCGATCTGGTCGGCGGCCTCGTCGCGGCTGACACCCGCGTCGGCCGCGACCTTGTCCAGGGTCGCGTCGGGTACGGCCTGCTTGACCTGGTCCGGGCTCAGTGGCCGGTTCTCGCCCGTCCCGACCCAGGAGTCGAGCTGGTCCTGGCTGACCATGCCCGACTTCGTGATCATGTCCAGGAGGCCGCCCAGCGGACTGCCGCCCTGACCGCCGCTTCCGCCGCCGCCGAGCAGTCCGCCCAGCAGCGAGCCGAGGATGTTGCCGCCCCCGCCTCCGCCTCCGGCCGAACCGCCCTGTCCGCCGCCCAGCAGTCCGCCGAGCAGGCTGCCCAGATCGTTGCCCGCCATCGTCGCGCCTTTCGAGTGAGTGGCCGGGCCCGCGCCGTGGAGAGGCGGGGCCTCGGACCCTGCCAATGTCGCCCTAATCGCCCCCTGTCGCCACTTGGACCGATCCGTGACCGTTCAGCCCTGGACGCGGGCGGCGCGGGTCCGCTTGCATGGAGGAGCCGGACGGCCCACGCCTCGGGGGAGGCTCATATGAAGCGCTCGGGACCGCTCTACACGCTTCTCGGGGGGCTGCTGCTCGCCCTGTTCATGCTGTCGCTCAACGCGACCACGGGTACGGGTAGTACGTCGTACGGAGAGGGCTCGTCCGGCAGCACCTCCCCGGCGCCCGCCACGAGTGAGCCCGCCGCGAGCCCCTCCAAGGAGCCGACGCCGAAGGAGCCCGCCGAGAAGCCGCCCGCCAAGGCCGAGTACGCGGGCCGCACGGACGACGACACCTCCGCGGTCTCCATCTCGGTCCGGGACGGCAAGGCCATCGCGTACTTCTGCGACGGGAAGAACACCGAGTCCTGGCTGAAGGGCGACGTCGAGGACGACGGCTCCATGCGGCTCACCGGCAAGCACGGCGCGAAGCTGGACGGCGACCTCGACGGCGACCAGGTCCGCGGCACCGTCGACATCGACAAGCGGACCTGGGACTTCACCGCGAAGAAGGCCACCAAGCCGTCGGGCCTGTACCGCGCGACCACCGAAGTGCGCGGCGCGAAGATCGACGGCGGTTGGATCGTCCTGCCCGACGGACAGCAGGTCGGCATCCTCAAGAGCGACGGAAAGCCGCGTCCCGCCCCGCGTCTGGACCCGGAGACCGGCGCCGTGCCGTTCGACGGCGGACGCCTCACCGCCCGGCCCGTACTGCCCTGACCAGGGAGCCGCCATGAGCGTCGATCCGAACGCCGCCACCCAGGGCGGCGGCTTCGGCCCGCCCCCCGCGGCGGGCGACCACCGCCGCCCGCACCCCGCCCGCTATCTCGTGCCCGCCCTGGTCGCCGCGGCGGTCGCGGTCGGCCTCGGGGTGTACGGGAAGACCCATGACCCGGAGGGCACGGCGTTCAATCTCGCCGGGTTCAGCAGCACCAGCGCGGTCAAGGCCTGGCTGGGCACGACGGCGTTCGCCTTCGCGCTGGTCCAGGTCGTCTCGGCGGCCATGGTGTACGGAAGGCTGCCGGGCCCGTCCTGGTCGGCGGCCCTGCACCGCTGGTCGGGCCGGATCGCGTTCCTGGTGTCGGTGCCGGTGGCGGTGCACTGCCTCTACGCGCTCGGCTATCAGACGTACTCGACGCGGGTGATGTGGCATTCGGCCCTGGGCTGCTTCTTCTTCGGCGCGTTCAGCGCGAAGATGCTGCTGCTCCGCTCGGAGCGACTGCCAAACTGGCTGCTCCCGCTGATCGGCGGCCTGGTCTTCGCGGTCCTCACGGTGATCTGGCTGACGTCGGCCCTGTGGTTCTTCCGTACGTTCGGAGTGACGACATGAGCGACCCCCGCCCCACCCGGCGCACTCTCCTCGCCACCGGCGGCGCGGTCGCGCTGGCCGCCGGATGCAGCAAGTACGGCGACGAGGGATCCGAGCCGGAGCCGAGTGAGTCGAGCGAGCCGAAGTCGGAGCAGCCGTCCGCCTCGGCGTCGAAGTCGGGCGGCGAGGAGTCCCCGAAGCCGCCCGCGGCCGACGAGCTGGCCAAGACGTCCGAGATCCCGGTGGGCGGCGGCAAGGTCTTCAAGGACGAGAAGGTCGTCGTGACCCAGCCCGAGAAGGGCGACTTCAAGGCCTTCTCCGCGGTCTGCACCCATCAGGGCTGCACGGTCGGCGAGGTCGCGGACGGCACGATCAACTGCCCCTGCCACGGCAGCAAGTACCGCATCGCGGACGCCTCGGTGGCAGGCGGCCCGGCGCCGCGCCCGCTGCCCCCGCAGGACATCACGGTCACCGGGGATTCGATCACGCTGGGCTAGCCGCCCCCTAGGCGGCCTTCCCGTCCCACAGCGCCCCGAGCTCCAGCAGCTCCTCCCGGTACTCGATCCGCTCCGCCCACTGCGCCGGCCACGCGTCCGCGCCCAGGTGGGCGCCCGCGAACGCCCCGGCGAGGCAGGCGATCGAGTCGGAGTCGCCCGAGCTGCAGGCGGCCCGGCGCAGGGCGGTGAGCGGCTCGTCGGGGAACATCAGGAAGCACAGCAGGCCGGTGGCGAGCGCCTCTTCGGCGATCCAGCCGGCGCCGGTGGCGAGGCAGGGGTCGGTCTCCGGGTTGGCGTCCTTCAGCGCCGCCCCGAGCCGTTCCAGGACCGCGAGGCACTCGTCCCAGCCGCGCGCGATGAAGTGCTCGGGGCTCGGGTCCTGGGAGCGGGTCCACAGGTCGCCGAGCCAGTTCTCGCGGTACCGGGTGCGGTTGTCCAGGGCGTACGACCGGAGCAGCCCGACCAGGCCCATCGGTTCCGCGCCCTCGGCGAGCAGTCTCACCGCGTACGCCGTGAGATCGCTCGCCGCGAGGGCGGTGGGGTGCCCGTGGGTGAGCGCGGACTGGGTCTGCGCGGCGCCGGCCCGCATGTCCTGGCTCAGCCACGGCATCAGGCCGAGCGGCGCGACCCGCATATTGGCGCCGCAGCCCTTGGAGTGCAGCTGGCTGGCGTCCCGCCAGGGCCGCTCCTCGTCGGCGAGCAGTTCGCAGGCGCGGATGCAGGTGTTGCCGGGGGCCCGGTTGTTGTCCGGCGAGATGTTCCAGGCGACGAACTCCCGGCGGGCGAGGTGCGCGAACCGCTCGGGCCCGCAGATCCCGCGCGCGGACGCGGCCTTGAGCGCACGGCCGAGCGCGAGCGTCATCTGGGTGTCGTCGGTGACGATCGCGGGCCTGGGCAGCTCCATCTCCCGCCAGGGACCGCACTTGGCGAGGATCGAGGGTACGTCGTTGAACTCGGTCGGGAAGCCCAGCGCGTCCCCGAGGGCGAGCCCTATGAGGGATCCGGTGGCGGCGCGCTTCATGAGGTCTTTCCTTCCGGTGACATGGACGTGGGGCGGAGCAGGGGCGGGTGCAGCTCGGTGGCGCCGCCCGCCCGGTAGAGGGCGGCGGGCTTTCCGCGCCCGCCGGTGAGGCGCGCGGCGCCCGCGATCCGCTCGACGAAGCCGGGGCTGGCGAGGACCTTGCGGCGGAAGTTGGCCGGGTCGAGCTCGACGCCCCACACCGTCTCGTAGACCTGCCGCAGCTCGCCGAGGGTGAACTCGGGCGGGCAGAAGGCGGTGGCGAGGCCGGTGTACTCGAGCTTGGCGCGCACCCGGTCATGGGCGTCGGCGAGGATCCGCTCGTGGTCGAAGGCGAGCGGCCCGTACGCGGATCCGTACGGCAGCCATGCGGCGCGGGCGGCGTCGCTGCCGCCGCGCACTGCGAGCGAGGGGGCGGCCCGGAGGGCCTCGGTTGAGGGTGGTGGTGGGAGACGGGAGGGCGGATCGGGCACGAGTGCGGCGAAGGCGACGGAGACGACCCGCATTCGGGGGTCGCGGTCCGGTTCGCTGTAGGTGCGCAGCTGCTCCAGGTGGAGCCCGGCGGCGTCGGTGAGTCCGGTCTCCTCGGCGAGCTCACGCCCCGCGGCGGTCTCGGCGGACTCCTCGGGGAGAACGAATCCGCCGGGCAGCGCCCAGCGTCCGGCGTACGGCTCCTGGCCGCGCTCGACGAGCAGCACGTGCAGCCGGCCCTCGCGGACGGTGAAGACGGCGACGTCGACGGTGACGGCGAACGGCTCGAAGGCGTGCTTGTCGTAGGTCCCGGACACGGACATGCCCGCCCACCCCCTTAATAGTCATGACGACTATAAAGAGAATGGACGGGCAGTCACAACCCCTGACGAGGCCTAGAGGTCGACCTCCTGCATCAGCATCCCGACCTCCGTGTTGGAGAGCCTGCGCAGCCACCCCGACTTCTGGTCGCCGAGGGTGATCGGCCCGAAGGCCACCCGCACCAGCTTGTCGACCGGGAACCCGGCCTCGGCCAGCATGCGTCGCACGATGTGCTTGCGGCCCTCGTGCAGGGTCACCTCGACCAGGTAGTTCTTGCCGGTCTGCTCGACGACCCGGAAGTGGTCCGCACGCGCGTACCCGTCCTCCAGCTGGATCCCGTCCTTGAGCTGCTTGCCCAGGTCACGCGGGATCGGGCCGACGATGTGCGCGAGGTAGACCTTCTTCACGCCGTACTTCGGGTGCGTGAGGCGGTGCGCCAGCTCGCCGTGGTTGGTGAGCAGGATGACGCCCTCGGTCTCCGTGTCGAGCCGCCCGACGTGGAAGAGCCGCGTCTCGCGGTTGGTCACGTAGTCGCCGAGGCACTGCCGGCCCTCGGTGTCCTCCATGGTGGAGACGACACCGGCGGGCTTGTTCAGCGAGAAGAACTGGTACGACTGCGTGGCCACCGTCAGGCCGTCGACCTTGATCTCGTCCTTGTCGGTGTCGACACGCAGCCCCTGCTCCATGACGATCTCGCCGTTGACCTCGACGCGGGCCTGGTCGACCAGCTCCTCGCAGGCACGGCGCGAGCCGTAGCCCGCGCGGGCGAGCACCTTCTGCAGCCGCTCGCCCTCCTGCTCGGCGCCCGGGAAGGTCTTGGGCAGGTTCACCTTCGGCTTGCCCGCGTACCGCTCGCGGTTGCGCTCCTCGGCCCGCGTCTCGTACTCACGCGAACGCGAGGGAGTCGACCGGCCGCCGGACTGCTGACCACGCTTGGGGCCGCCCTTGGCACCGCCGCGCGCGGAGGCTCCGCGGCCCGACTTCGGGCCGTCCTGGGTGCCGCCGGGACCTACGTCGTAACGACGCTCCTCCGGACGCGGCTTCTTCGGGCGGCCGCTGCCGCCCTGCTTGTCGTCGCGGTTGTTACCGGCACCGCGGTAGTTACCGCGGCCACCGCTGCTCCCGCCGCGGCCGCCGCTGTTGCCACCACGGCTCCCGCCGTTGTTTCCGCTGCTGTTCCTGCCGCTGCTGCTTCGCATCAAATTTCCGTCTAGTCGGCTGTGTCCCGGGGGGACTCGTACCCCGGCGCATCGGGTGCGTCCGGGTCGAACGACGGGACACCTTCCAGCGTCTCGGACTCGATGGCGTCCGCCTCGGGGAGGAAGGGCGCCAGCTCCGGGAGCTCGTCAAGGCCGCGCAGGCCCATCCGCTCCAGAAAGTAGTTCGTCGTCCTGTACAGGATCGCACCTGTTTCGGGTTCCGCGCCCGCCTCCTCCACCAGACCCCTCTGGAGAAGCGTGCGCATCACGCCGTCGCAGTTCACCCCGCGCACGGCGGAGACGCGGGAACGGCTGACCGGCTGGCGGTACGCGACGACCGCGAGGGTCTCCAGGGCCGCCTGGGTGAGCCGGGCCTGCTGCCCGTCGAGCACGAAGCGCTCCACCGCCGCCGCGTACTCGGGGCGCGTGTAGAACCGCCAGCCGCCCGCCACGAGCCGCAGCTCGAAGCCCCGCCTCTGGATCGTGTACTCGTCGGCCAGCTCCCGCAGCGCTTCGGCGACCTGCCGTCGCGGCCGGTCGAGCACCTTGGCGAGGTGCTCCTCGGTGGCCGGTTCGTCGACGACCATGAGGACGGCCTCCAGGGCGGGCCGCAGCTCCAGGTCGGCGACGGCGCCGGCCAGGTCTCCCGCGGGACTGCTCATGCCGTCTGCTCCTCGCTCGTCGTCTCGTCCGGCGTCTGTGGGGCCCGGTCGAATTCATCGGTCACGGTCGGCTGCGCGTCGCCGTCCCCGCCGGTCCACCGCACCATCAGCTCGCCCAGGGCGTCCTCCTGGTCCAGTGCCACGGCCTTCTCCCGGTACAGCTCCAGGAGCGCGAGGAAGCGGGCGACGACCGTGAGGGTGTCCCCCGCGTCCTCGACCAGCACCTGGAAGCTCGCCTCGCCCCGCTCCCGCAGCCGGGCCACGACCACCCCGGCCTGCTCCTGCACGGAGACCAGCGGGGCATGGATGTGGTCGACGTACACCTGGGGCTTCGCGCGCGGCTGCATCGCCTTCACGGCGAGCCGCGCGAACCCCTCGGCGCCGATGCTGATGACGACTTCCGGCAACAGCTCCGCGTGATGGGCTTCCAGGCCCACGGTCCGCGGATAGCGCCGCGCCTCGTCGTCGAGCCGCCCGCTGAAGATGTCCGCGATCTGTTTGTACGCGCGGTACTGAAGGAGTCGTGCGAAGAGCAGGTCCCGCGCTTCGAGGAGCGCGAGATCCGCCTCGTCCTCGACCTCGGCGGCGGGCAGCAGCCGCGCCGCCTTGAGGTCGAGCAGCGTGGCGGCGACCACGAGGAACTCGGTGGTCTGGTCGAGGTCCCAGTCGGGCCCCATGGCGCGGATGTGCGCCATGAACTCGTCGGTGACCTTCGACAGTGCGACTTCGGTGACGTCCAGCTTGTGCTTGGAGATCAGCTGAAGCAGCAGATCGAAGGGGCCTTCAAAGTTGGCCAACCGAACCTTGAACCGCCCGTCGTCGGGCTCGGGCTCAGGTTCCGGCTCCGCCGGTTCGGGGTTGTGGACAGGCGTTGCGCAGGGCGGAACGGGTGGGCACAACCCCCCGCGGTCCGCAGCCGGATCATCGGCGGGAGCTGCACCGGGGCCCCGCCCCAGAGTCCGGCGGCGGCCAGGAGGTGACGGGGCAGAGTCTTCGTACGGAGGCATCACGGTGCGGGAAGGCTACCCCTACCGCCCACGAAGCCGTCGTACGAGAATGCTCGCGTCCCCACGCGACTCAAGATCGGCGAGGACGACGGCGACCGCCTCCCGCACGATCCGCCCCCGGTCGACCGCGAGACCGTGCTCACCCCTCAGGACGAGCCTGGCGTGCTCGAGGTCCATCAGCTCCTCGGCCGACACATACACGGTGATCTTCTCGTCGTGCCGCTCACGCCCGCTCGGCCGGCGGTTGGCCGCACGGGCCCGCCGCCGCGCCTGCGCGGTGGAGGAGTTGGCCGGACGGGCACCGCCCTGCGCCTTCTCGCCCTCCGCGGGAGCCGAGCGCGTACGGGATTCCCCGGCCCCCGACTCCGCGTCGGCGGCGCCGTGTTCGGCGGCCTCACCGTCCGCGTCGGCCGGGCCCCCCGCGGAGTCACCGGCCGCGGTCTCGTCGCTCTCCCCCGCGGGCCCCGGCACCCGTGCCTCGCCGTTCGTCTGGCGGCGCGGCGACGACGCCTGAAGCGCCATCCCCCCGGTCGTACGGAACAGTTCGTCGGCCCCCGGCAGACTCACTCGGCGTGACACCGGGCGAGCACCTCCCTGGCGAGCTGACGGTAGGCGGCGGCGCCGACGGAGTTCGATGCGTACGTCGTGATCGGCTCACCGGCGACCGTGGTCTCCGGGAAGCGCACGGTCCGCCCGATCACCGTGTGGTACACGTGATCGTCGAAGGCCTCGACCACGCGCGCGAGCACCTCACGGCTGTGCACCGTGCGGGAGTCGTACATCGTGGCGAGGATGCCGTCCAGCTCCAGGTCGGGGTTGAGCCGCTCCTGGACCTTCTCGATGGTCTCCGTCAGGAGGGCCACACCGCGCAGCGCGAAGAACTCGCACTCGAGCGGCACGATCACCTTGTGAGCCGCCGTCAGGGCGTTCACGGTGAGCAGGCCGAGCGAGGGCTGACAGTCGATCACGATGTAGTCGTAGTCCTGCATCAGCGGCTTCAACGCCCGCTGCAGCGTGGACTCTCGGGCGACCTCGCTCACCAACTGCACTTCGGCGGCGGACAGGTCGATGTTGCTCGGCAGCAGGTCCATGTTCGGGACCGCGGTCTTCAGGAGGACCTCGTCGGCCGACATGCCCCGCTCCATGAGCAGGTTGTAGACCGTCAGGTCCAGCTCCATCGGGTTCACCCCGAGGCCGACCGAGAGGGCGCCCTGCGGGTCGAAGTCGACGAGCAGGACCCGGCGTCCGTACTCCGCGAGCGCGGCACCCAGGTTGATGGTCGACGTCGTCTTGCCCACGCCGCCCTTCTGGTTGCACATCGCGATGATCTTCGCGGGGCCGTGGTCGGTCAGCGGGCCCGGGATCGGGAAGTACGGCAGCGGGCGTCCCGTGGGACCGATGCGCTCACGGCGCTGACGGGCAGCGTCCGGGGCGAGCGTGGCCGCGTACTCGGGATCGGGCTCGTACTCGGCGTCAGGGTCGTAGAAGTGCCCCTGGGGCAGTTCCTCGTAGTCGGCGAGTTGGGTGTGGGTGGTGTTCTCGCCACTCCGGTCGCCGGCCATGGCGTTCACGTGATGGCCATCCATGCTCTGGGGTGCAGACGGTGTCGTCAGCGTCGACTGGGTTCCCTGGCGGGCTTCGAAGGTGCGGACAGCGACGGAGCCGACAGCCTCGAGCCCCACGGGTCCTTGGCCCCGCGCAGACGTTCCTGGTTGACCACCCCCGGGAGCAAATGTCGACTCATTCACAAGTCGTCTTACCTCCTTGGTGACCAGGAAACTTCTAGATAGGTCAGCGTGGCACCATGCCGACGGTTGGCGACTCTATGGCGTGTCACCGGTCCGCAGCAACACAATCCGCCGGACCCGGCCCGATGTGTCGGCAATCGAACGCCCCCATGTCAAGGGCGTGCGGTACGCCATCGCGACATTTCCGGGGTGGGCGAATCGGTTAAAGGGTTACGTTCACGGCGAGTTGACCAAGTCCGCGGACATACGCATACGGCCGGACCCCTCTCAAGGTCCGGCCGCTGGCGTGAGATTGACGACTTTCGTTGACGAAAGCGGTCAGCTTCGGCTCCGGGTTCAGCCGAGGAGCGTCTCCAGCTCAAGGTGCTCGAGACCGTGCGCCTCGGCGACCTCCTTGTAAACGACCTTGCCGTCATGGGTGTTGAGGCCCAGGGCGAGGGCGTGGTCGCGGCGCAGCGCCTCGACCCAGCCGCGGTTCGCCAGCTCGACGATGTACGGCAGCGTGGCGTTGGTCAGCGCGTACGTCGAGGTGTTGGGCACCGCGCCGGGCATGTTGGCGACGCAGTAGAACACCGAGTTGTGGACCGGGAAGGTCGGCTCGGCGTGCGTGGTCGCGTGCGAGTCCTCGAAGCAGCCGCCCTGGTCGATCGCGATGTCGACAAGGACACTTCCCGGCTTCATCCGCGAGACCAGCTCGTTGGTGACGAGCTTCGGGGCCTTGGCGCCCGGGATGAGGACGGCACCGATGACGAGGTCGGCGTCGAGGCAGGCCTTCTCCAGCTCGAAGGCGTTGGAGACGACGGTCTGGATCTTCGTGCCGAAGATCTTGTCCGCCTCCTTGAGCTTGTTGATGTCCTTGTCGAGCAGGGTCACGTGGAAGCCCATGCCGATGGCGATCTGCGCGGCGTTCCAGCCGGAGACGCCACCGCCGATGACGACGGCCTTGCCGGCCGCCACGCCCGGGACACCGCCGGGCAGCACACCGCGACCGCCCTGGGCGGCCATCAGGTGGTACGCGCCGACCTGCGGGGCCAGGCGGCCCGCGACCTCGGACATCGGGGCGAGCAGCGGGAGCGCGCGATTGGCGGTCTCGACCGTCTCGTAGGCGATGGCGGTGGTGCCGGACTCCAGGAGCGCGTCCGTGCACTCCTTGGAGGCGGCCAGGTGCAGGTAGGTGAAGAGGGTCTGGTCCTTGCGGAGGCGGTGGTACTCCTCCGCGATGGGCTCCTTGACCTTCAGGAGGAGGTCGGCCGTGGCCCAGACCTCGTCCGCGGTGTCCAGGATCTGGGCGCCCGCCGAGACGTACTCCTCGTCCGTGATGGAGGAGCCGACACCGGCGTTCCGCTCGATGACTACCTGGTGGCCGTGGCGCACCAGCTCGTGCACACCGGCGGGGGTGATGGCCACCCGGAACTCGTTGTTCTTGACCTCGCGGGGGATGCCGACCTTCACGTCGATCACGGTCCTCTTGGCTCAGGGATCTTTCGGGCAATGAACTACATACCGATACACAAGAGGGCGCATCGGAAGACACCACGGAAGTACGCGGCGGAGCCAGTCTAATGAAGGACTTCTCGCTGTCTAGCCTTTCAATGCATCAATCTTCAGCGGAAGCGCTACGGATTTCGTAGGCGGAACCCGCTGGTCCGTCCTTCGATGCAAGCCCTGTGACCTCCTCGAGCTCTCCTCCCAGCATGCGCTCGGCGGCCGCGCGGTGCAGCCGGGCCGCGGCCGGGTCGCCGAGCCGGTCCAGGGTGTCCGCGAGCCTGAGCTGCAGCGCCGCCTGCAGCCGCACGTCCCCCGCCTGCCGCGCCCACTCCACCGCCTCCTGGCAGGTACGCAACGACTCCTCGGGCCGCCCCGCGTACTCCTGCACCCGCGCCAGCTCGCTCAACGCCCTTGCCTGGCCCGCCACATCACCGCACTTGCGGTACCCGGTGACGGCCGAGCTCCAGTTGCGCAGCGCCTCCCCGTAGCGCCCCGCATAGGTGTGCGCCGTGGCGATGCGGCCGTAGAGCCGGGCCGCATCGGCGCGCTCGTCCCGCGCCAGCCGCTGCGCGAGGGCCCGCCCGAACCAGTCCGAGGCCCGCGACCAATCGCCCATTTCCTGGTACGCGCCACCTACGGATTCCATTGCGCGACCGGTCGCGTACGGGTCATTTGCTCTGCGTCCGGCATCCAAAGCTGCCCGAAACCGCACCAGCGCCTCCTGTGTACGTCCCGTCCGGGCGTCCAGGTCGGCGAGATTCAGCAGCGCCGCGGCCTGCTCGCGGTGCAGCTCCCTGCGCTCGGCGACGCCGAGGACCAGCTGATGGATGCCGTACAGCTCCGGGGCCGCGTCCTCCGGGCCCCGGTGGGCGACCAGGGCCCGCGTCAGGGCCGCCATCAGGCGCCGCGCCAGGGTGTCGAGATCCCCGTCGGCCACCGCGAGGCGGGCCGCGGCGAGCAGCGCGGGCTGCCGGATGCGCAGCCAGTCGGCGGCGGCGCCCGCGTTCGGGAAGCGCAGGGCGCGCGGCAGCCCCGCGAGCTTCTTGCGGGCGGCCGAGCCGTCCGGCTCGGTGATCGCCCGGCAGGACTGAAGGAGACGGACCGTCCGCTCCAGCATCCGGGCCCGCGCGAGCTGCACCTCGGCGGGGCGGTCCCGGCTCTCGCTGAGCGCGCGCAGCAGCGGCACCAGACAGGCCGGCACCTCGTACTGCGGCAGCGGCGAGCGCACGGCCCTGACCAGGCCCAGCTCGACGAAGTCGTCCAGGGTGGCGCGGGCGGCCGAGACGGAGCAGCCGGCCAGGGCGGACGCGGTGTGCGGGTCGACGTGGCCCGCGGGGGCCAGCGAGAGGAAGCGCAGTATCCGCGCGGCGGGGCCCGGCAGCGAGGCGTACGAGTGCTGGAAGACGCGGGCAAGGGCCGACCCCTCCTCGGGGCGGTCGTACACCTGCTTGGCCAGGTCGGCGAGGGCCGCCTTGGGCCGTACGGAGAGCCAGCCGCCGGCGAGGACGAGCGCCGCCGGGTGCGCGGCGCAGGCCTCGACAAGGCTCTCCGCGGAGCGCGGGTCGACGGTGACGCGCACGGGGCCCGCCGCGCGGGAGAGCAGTTCGACCCCGGCGGTGGTGTCGAGGCCGCCGAGCGTGCACGGCCGCACGTCCGGGATCCCGGTGAGCGGCCCCTCGGAGACGGCGACGGCCAGGCACTCGGGCGTGTCCGGGAGCAGCGGGTCGACCTGCTCGGCGTCGGCCGCGTCGTCGAGCAGCAGCAGACAGCGGCGGTCGGCCAGGGCCTCGCGGAGCACCTGGGTCAGCTCGTCCTCGTCGGCGCCGGCGGGCGCGGCGACGGCGAGGGCGTCCAGGAGTTCACGCGCGGTGCGTTCGGTGGGGACGCGGGTGCCGTCGGGCTCGGTGAGCCGGGCGCGGAGCACCCCGTCCGGGTAGGCGTCCGCGACCTGCCGGGCGAGTTCCTCGGCGAGGGCGGTGCGGCCGGAGCCCGGCCGGCCCGCGATGAGCAGGACGCGGGCGCGGGGTGCCTTGCGGCCCGAGATGGTGTCGAGTCCCGCGCGGTCGATGTCGGCGCGGAGTTCCTTCAACTCCCGGCGGCGGCCGACGAATTGACCGCTGCCGGAAGTTCCGGCCAGCGCCGAGTCGACCGCTTGATCCGTCACGGGGCATGCTCCGTCCGCCTGCGCGCGAACCCGCCGGGACTCCGGTCGGGACGCTTCCAGAGCCTAGTTCAGGCCGTGGCGCGTCCCCCGTCGCACGGCGCGCACAAGTCGCCCGATCGGATCAGTAGATCGTCGTACCGGAACGGGGGAACTCTGCGACAAAGAGCCCTCAGGCCTCGAACGGGCGCGCGGGCCACGGGGCGTCGGCGGGGCGCAGCGCGTCGATGCCGTCGCCGTTCAGCGCGGCGCTGAGCGAAAGGGCGCCCACGACGAGGCAGTTGTTGTGCAGCTCTCCGGCGAGCACTCCGCGTACGAGCTCTTCGAGCGGTACGCGCGCCAGCTCCATGTCCATCTCTTCCTCGGCGACCTCGAAGCGCTCGCCCTCGGCCTCGGAGAGATCGCGGGCGAGGAAGATGCGCACGGCCTCGTCGCAGCCGCCGGGCGTGGTGTAGACGTCGGTGAGGACGCGCCAGTCCTCGGCCTTGACGTGCGCCTCTTCGTAGAGCTCGCGCTGGGCGGCGTGCAGCGGGTTCTCGCCGGGGATGTCGAGCAGCCCGGCCGGGATCTCCCAGAGCTTGTGGCGTACGGGGTGGCGGTACTGGCTCAGGACCAGGACGCGACCGGCGTCGTCCAGGGCCAGGACGGCGACCGAGCCGGGGTGCACCTGGTAGTCGCGGCGGACGACGGCCCCGTCGGGCATGACCACGTCGTCGGTGCGGACGGAGGTCTTGTTGCCGACGAACGGGGTCTGTGTCGCCGTGACCTGCCACTCCTCGGCGGTGTCCTTGATCGTCATGTCGCCCTGTCCTCCCACACGCACACAAACAGAAACCGGGGCACGCGCCTCGAAAGACGCGCACCCCGGCAACCGTACAACCCGAGTGTTACTTGGCCTTCTTCGCGCCCTGCTGGCGCTCGACGGCCGCCTTCACCAGGCCCGCGAAGAGCGGGTGCGGGCGGGTCGGGCGGGAGCGCAGCTCCGGGTGCGCCTGGGTGGCGACCAGGTAGGGGTGGACGTCACGCGGGTACTCGACGTACTCGACGAGCTTGCCGTCCGGGGAGGTGCCGGAGAACTGCAGTCCGGCCTTCTTCTCCAGCTCGGCGCGGTAGGCGTTGTTCACCTCGTAGCGGTGACGGTGGCGCTCCTCGACGTACTCCTTGCCGTCGTACACCTCGCGCGCGATGGATCCCTCGGCGAGCTTCGCCGGGTACATGCCCAGGCGCATCGTGCCGCCCATGTCGCCCTCGCCGGCGACGATGTCGAGCTGCTCGGCCATGGTGGAGATCACCGGGTGGGCCGTGGCGGCGTCGAACTCGGTGGAGTTGGCGTCGGGGATGTCCGCGAGGTTGCGGGCGGCCTCGATGACGATGCACTGCAGGCCGAGGCAGATGCCGAGCAGCGGCACCTTGTTCTCACGGGCGTACTGGATCGCGCCGACCTTGCCGGAGACACCGCGGTCGCCGAAGCCGCCGGGGATCAGGATCGCGTCGCAGTCGGCGAGCTGCTTCTTGGCGCCCGCCGGGGTCTTGCAGTCGTCCGAGGTGACCCACTTGACCTTGACGCGGGCCTTGTTGGCGAAGCCGCCGGCGCGCATGGCCTCGGTGATGGAGAGGTAGGCGTCGGGCAGGTCGATGTACTTGCCGACCAGCGCGACGGTGACCTCGTGCCTCGGGTTGTGCACACGGTCGAGCAGGTCGTCCCACTGGGTCCAGTCGACGTCGCGGAACGGCAGGTCGAGCTTGCGCACGACGTAGGCGTCCAGGCCCTCGGTGTGCAGCACCTTCGGGATGTCGTAGATCGACTTGGCGTCGATGGCGGCGACCACGGCGGCCTCGTCCACGTCGCACATCAGCGAGATCTTGCGCTTGATGGCGGTGGGCACCTCGCGGTCGGCGCGCAGCACGATCGCGTCGGGCTGGATGCCGATGTTGCGCAGGGCGGCGACCGAGTGCTGGGTCGGCTTGGTCTTCAGCTCGCCGGACGGGCCGATGTACGGGAGCAGCGAGATGTGCACGACGAAGACGTTGTCGCGGCCGACCTCGTGGCGGACCTGGCGGACGGTCTCCAGGAACGGCAGCGACTCGATGTCGCCGACCGTGCCGCCGACCTCGGTGATGACGACGTCCACGTCGTCGGTGGCCATGCGGCGGATGCGGTGCTTGATCTCGTTGGTGATGTGCGGGATGACCTGGACGGTGTCGCCGAGGTACTCGCCGCGCCGCTCTTTGGCGATCACCTGGGAGTAGACCTGGCCGGTGGTCACGTTCGCGGAGCCGTCGAGGTCGACGTCGAGGAAGCGCTCGTAGTGGCCGATGTCCAGGTCGGTCTCGGCGCCGTCGTTGGTGACGAACACCTCGCCGTGCTGGAAGGGGTTCATCGTGCCGGGGTCGACGTTCAGGTACGGGTCGAGCTTCTGCATGGTGACGCGCAGGCCGCGCGCCTTGAGGAGCGCACCCAGGCTCGAGGCAGTCAGACCCTTGCCGAGGGAAGAGGCGACACCCCCGGTGACGAAGATGTGCTTGGTCGTCGTGGACTTTGGCTGCATGGCCAAGAGGGGGCTCCCGTGGTCGCGGTCTGAAGGGTGCGTACCGGCGCCCTCACCGGGGATTCGGGGGAGGTGCCGTCGCTGCGGTTCGGGGGTTCAATGACCACCGGCTCACGGGCTACCAGGGTATCAGCGACGGGGCGAGGCTGCTTCCGGCCACGCTCCGACACTCCCTTCACGGCTGCCTCACCTGGCGCTCACCCGTTCGGCGCAGCATCGTTGTCCGGAGCGGCGCGCAGATCAGCGGGGTGCGTCGTATCCTGCTCGGACACTTGCTGCCGAGCCGTCCGACCAACGGCATCACCCCCGCCCGTTCTCCAGGAACATGAGGCTCGCGCAGTTCGTTTTACAGCGAACCTCTGACCGTAGAGCGAACGCCCCCCGAGGGCGACGTGGCCGTTTGACTGGAGATGCACGTGGCCGGGCGCATCGAGGACTACGCACTCATCGGAGACATGCAGACCGCTGCCCTGGTCTGCCGGGACGGCACAGTCGACTGGCTGTGCCTGCCCCGCTTCGACTCCCACGCCGTCTTCGCCGGGCTGCTCGGCACGGAGGAGCACGGCTTCTGGCGCCTTGGGCCGGCGCACTCCCCCGACGCACAGCCGTCGGCCGCCGCGCGCCGCACCTACAGAGGCGACTCGCTGATCCTGGAGTCCGAGTGGGACACCCCGCGCGGCACGGTCCGCGTGACGGACTTCATGCCGCCGCGCGACAGCGACGCCCCGCAGCTGGTGCGGATCGTCGAGGGCGTCAGCGGCCGGGTGCCGATGCGGTCCGCGCTGCGGATGCGCTTCAGCTACGGGCGTGTGGTGCCCTGGGTGCACAAGGTCGACGGGCGCACGGTGGCCGTCGCGGGACCCGACTCGGTGTGGCTCGACACCCCGGCGTCGACCTTCGGCAAGGACCTCACGACGTACTCGGACTTCACGGTCGCGCCGGGTGACCGGATCGCGTTCACCATCTCGTGGCAGCCCTCGCACAAACAGCCGCCCGCGCTGCCCGACCCGGAGGGCGCCCTCGCGGCGACCGAGGAGTTCTGGCGCGAGTGGGTGGGGCACTGCACGTACCACGGTCCGTACCGCGAGGCCGTGGTCCGCTCGCTGATCACGCTGAAGGCGCTGACGTACGCGCCGACCGGCGGCATCGTCGCGGCGCCCACCACCTCGCTGCCCGAGGACATCGGCGGCTCCCGCAACTGGGACTACCGCTACACCTGGCTGCGCGACGCGGCGATCACGCTGTCCTCGCTGCTGCGCACCGGATATCGCGAGGAGGCCCGCGCCTGGCGCGAGTGGCTGCTGCGCGCGGTCGCGGGCGACCCCGAGAACCTGCAGATCATGTACGGCATCGCGGGCGAGCGCGAGCTGGGCGAGGCGGAGCTGGACTGGCTGCCCGGCTACGAGAACTCGGCGCCGGTCCGGGCGGGCAACGGCGCGGCGCACCAGCTCCAGCTCGACGTGTACGGCGAGGTCACCGAGGCCCTGCACCTGGCGCACATGACGGGCCTGGCCCGCAACGACTACGCCTCGCTGCTCCAGCTCAAGCTGATCCGCTACCTGGAGACGCACTGGGACCAGCCGGACGAGGGCATCTGGGAGGTACGCGGGCCGCGCCGCCACTTCGTGCACTCCAAGGTGATGTGCTGGGTCGCCGTCGACCGCACGATCAAGCTCATCGAGTCCGGCGACGCGGACGGCCCGCTGGAGAAGTGGCGCGACCTGCGCGACGACATCCACCGGGACGTCTGCGAGAAGGGCTACGACAAGGAGCGGAACACGTTCACGCAGTCGTACGGCTCCAAGGAGCTGGACGCCTCGCTGCTCCTGATCCCGCAGATGGGCTTCCTGCCCCCCGACGACAAGCGGGTCATCGGCACGATCGAGGCGATCCAGCGGGAGCTCTCGACGTCGGACGGCTTCATCCTGCGCTACCCGACCTCGGGCGAGGACGCGGGTGTGGACGGTCTGGAGGGTGACGAGGGCGCCTTCCTGGCCTGTTCGTTCTGGATGGCGGACGACCTGGCGATGATCGGCCGGGTCGACGAGGCCCGCAAGCTCTTCGAGAAGCTGCTCGCGCTCCGCAACGACCTGGGGCTGCTCGCCGAGGAGTGGGATCCGCGGCTGCAGCGGCAGGTCGGCAACTTCCCGCAGGCCTTCAGCCACGTGCCGCTGATCGACACGGCACTGCGGCTGACGGCTTCGGGGGCGTACGGAGGCTAGTTACACCAGCTTCCCGATCACCTCACGGGCGGCGCGCTCCCCTTCGGTCGCGCCGCCCTCCATGAACCCCTGGAAGTCGTACGAACAGTGCTCGCCGCCGATGTGCAGGTTGCCCTGCGGCGTGCCTTCGTAGCCGGCGTAGCGGTGCAGATAGCCGACGGGCCAGCAGGAGTAGGCGCCGAGCGCGTAGGGGTTCTTGTGCCAGGCGGAGAGCTGGGCCCTGCCCGTCCAGGCGGCCTTCGTGCCGGGGAAGACCCGGTCGATCTGCCCCAGGTAGCGGGTGGCGAGATCGCGTACGTAGGGGTCCGACTCGAAGTTGAACGGTCCCGCCGGTGACAGCTGCTCGGCGAGGGTGCCGCCGCCGTACTGGATGAGGATGCCGCCGGTGCCGGGCTGGACCTTGGTGGTGTCCCAGGTCTGCTGGAAGTCGGCGTCGGTGAAGCAGTCGCCCGCGCTGACGCCGGGCCAGGGGCCGGTGCCGCGCCACGGTCGGCTCCGGAACTGCATGTTGAGCTTGGAGCAGTGGCCCATCCGGGCGTCCCGCAGCAGATTCGTCATGCGGGTGTCCAACCCGGCCTTGGTGAGGTCGAGTTGCTTCAGGACCGGCAGCGGGAGGCACAGGATGGTGTGGTCGGCGGTGGCGGTGCGGGTGGCGCCCGCCTCGGTGTAGGTGAGGGTCTGGGTGCCGTCGGCGTTGGCGCGTACGGCGGTCAGGGCGCAGCCGGGGCGCAGGGTGCCGTCGGGCAGGAAGTCGGCGATGGCACGCGGGAGTTGGTCGTTGCCTCCGGTGATGTGGTAGCGCTCGTCGGACAGGCCCCAGATGTTGAAGTGGCCCGGATTGGTCTGGTAGCCCATCAGCAGGACGAGGGCGAGCGCGGACTGTTCGGTGGTGTCGGCGCCGTACTCGACGTTGTAGGCGACGTCGAACCAGCGGCCGAGCGGGGAGCCGTGCCCGCCGGGGACGCGTGACTCGATCCATTCGTATGTCGACATGTTGTCGAGGGCGGTGCCGGTGGGCGTGGTCTGGTTCCAGAAGACCTCGCCGGCCTCCGACAGGTCGCGGCGCAGGAGCTGGTAGACCTCCTTGAAGTCCTCGTCGGCCTGGGCGCGCGGGTAGTAGGCGCCGTTGAACCAGAGGATCTCCTCGGCGCCATTGGGTCCGCCGCCCAGGAAGTCCTCCACGGGGAGGTTGAAGCGGCGGCACAGCTCCAGGATCTTCTTGTGACTGGTGTCGATCAGCTCGCCGCCGATCTCGGAGGTCTGGCCGTACGCCCAGTGGTCGCGCTGCGTCCACATGCGGCCGCCCACGCGGTCGGGATTGGCCTCGTAGAGCGTGCAGTTCAGGCCCGCGTCGTGCAGGGTGAGGGCGGCGGTCAGGCCGGAGATTCCCGCGCCCACGACGGCGACGCGGGGCGCGCCCTTGCCGGTCGCGGCTCTGGCGCGGGGAGCCGCCGCAAGGCCTGCGGCGCCGATCGCGAGGCCCGCCGCCCCTTTGAGGACCGTTCTTCGGCCGGGCGCCGCGGCGGCGGCACCGCGGACTTCGGCCACCGGGATGCCGAGGCGGTGGGCCTCTCCGTGCTCTGCTGCCAGTCGCTTCAGCGCGTGCATGGGGTGCGTACGAGACACGGGGATCCCCTCAGACGGTGGTGACGGACGATGGCTCTGTGTCGGATGTGCGCTCGGCCGCGTCCTCCAGGACGATCCGGCCGATGATCTCGTAGCGGCTGGGCTGTTTGGCCCGCAGATAGAGGCCGAGTCCGAGGCCTCCGAAGAAGACGAGGCCGACGATCCAGGGAATGGCCTTGAAGAAGAGCGAGTCGGCGGCGGTGCCCGCCGCCGTGTCCATGTTGATCACGAGCAGGACGACGACGGCGATCATGCCGATGCCGCCGAGCAGCGGGGCGAGGAAGGTCTTGAACCAGTGCCGGTCCTCGGGATGGTTCCTGCGGAAGTAGCCGATGACGGCGAAGGAGCAGAGGGTCTGCACGATGAGGATCGCCATCGTGCCGAGGATCGCGAGCAGCGTGTAGAGGTGGATGTACGGGTCCTGGCCGCTGAGCCAGAACACGGCGACCAGGGCCACGGCGATCACCGACTGGACGTAGGAGGCGATGTACGGCGATCCGTGCGTGGGGTGGGTGCGGCCGAGGCCCCGGTGCAGGAATCCCTCGCGTCCGATGGCGTACAGATAACGCGACGCGCACTGGTGGAAGGCCATGCCGCAGGCGAACGAACCGGTGATCAGGAGCCATTGGAAGGCGTCGACGGCCCAGGTCCCGATGAAGGAGTGCGCCGGATCGAAGAACAGGTCGAGCGGGCTGGTGGACTGCGAGACCTTCACGGCGCCGCTCAGGCCGTTGCCCGCGATGGTCATCCAGGAGACGTAGATGTAGAAGAGGCCGACGCCGACGACGGAGATGAGGGTCGCGCGCGGGATGACCTTCTTCGGGTTGCGGGACTCCTCCCCGTACATGGCCGTCGACTCGAAGCCGACCCATGACCAGAAGGCGAAGAAGAGGCCGAGGCCCGCCGATGTGCCGGTGAAGGCGTTCTTCGGGTTGACCGGCTCGACGGGGATGCCGTCGGGGCCGCCGCCCTGGATCAGTACGGCGGTGGCGACGGCGAAGAGCACCGCGATCTCGGCGATCAGCATCACGCCGAGCGCCTTCGCGGTGAGGTTGATGTCGAAGTACGACAGGACGGCGGTGACGGCGAGCATCGCGGCCGCGTACAGGATCCACGGCAGGTCGGCGCCCAGCTGGTCATGGACGGTGGTCTTGGCGAAGTACGCGAAGACGCCGACGATCGACGCCTCGAAGACGACGTACGCGAGGACGGCGAGCATCCCGGACGCCATGCCCGCGATCCGGCCGAGGCCGTGCGAGATATAGCCGTAGAAGGCGCCCGCGGCGGTGATCCGCTTGGCCATGGCGACATAGCCGACGGAGAACACCGTCAGGACGAGGGTCGCGAAGAGATAGCCCGCGGGGGCGCCGGTGCCGTTGCCCGCGCCGACGGCGATGGGCAGGTTGCCGGTCATCGCCGTGATGGGCGCCGCCGTGGCGACCGCCATGAAGACGACGCCGACGATCCCGACGGAGTTCGCCTTGAGTCGGTGGACCTCGGGTGTGCTCGGTTTCTCTGACGTGTGCTCTGGCATGGCGGGCACCCTGCCGTGGAGTGACGTACGCCACAAGCGACAGGAGGTCGCACAATTGGCTTGCGGGGACGACGAGTTGTCGGGCCCGGGGCGGCCAGATCGCTCCCGTAACCGGCCGGAGATGTTCCCGGAACGTATGCGCAGGTAGCGTCCGCCCCATGGAAAGTCAGGGCACACAGGGCACTCAGGGCGGCATCACGGTGCAGCGTGCCCTGGAGCTTCCGGGGCTGCGCGGCGGGCTGCCGGAAGTGGTCGCCGGCACGGAACGGCTGCAGCGCACGGTGCGATGGGTGCACGCGGGCGAGGTGCCGAACATCGCCTCGCTGCTCAAGGGCGGCGAGCTGCTCCTGACCACGGGCCTCGGCCTCGGCGCGCGCCCCGCCGAGCAGCGCGCCTTCGTCCGCAAGCTCGCCGAGCGCGGCATCGCGGCACTCGTCGTCGAGCTGGGCCCGCGCTTCACGCGCCTTCCGGCCGCGATCGTGGAGACGGCACGCGCGGCCGGTCTCCCCCTGGTGCAGCTGCACCGCGAGGTGCCGTTCGTGACGGTCACCGAAGAGGTGCACACGGAGATCGTCAACGGCCACTACGCGCTGCTCCAGCGCGCCGAGGAGGTCCATCGCCGCTGTACGGAGGCGCTGCTCGGCGGGGGCGGGGTGCCGCAGGTGCTGGGCGTCCTCGCGGACTTCAGCGGCAACCCGGTCTTCCTGGAGACGGCGGACGGACAGCTCCTGTACGCCGCGGGGTCGGGCACCGAGTGCGCCGATCCGCTCCAGGTGTGGGAGGGGCTGCGGGGCAGCCACAAGGACGGTCCGCCCGCGGGCGCGGTCCTCGTCGACGTGCCGGGCGGCGGTCCCGGCACCGGCTCGGTGCGGGCCAGGCTCGTGCTGCTCGCCGTGGAGTCGGCGCTGCTCCCGGTGCACCGGATCGCGGCGGAGCGGGCCGCGGGGTCGCTCGCGGTGGTCCTGATGCAGGCCCGGCAGGAGGAGGAGCTCGCGGCACGCGGCCGCGGCGACTTCCTGACCGACCTCGCGGAGGGACGTATCACCGCCGAGGACGCGCCCGCCCAGGCGCGGGTGCTCGGCTTCAAGCCCGGCGAGAGCCCGCTGCTTCCGGTGGTGATGCGGCTCGCGGACGGACTGCCGCCGGGCGGCGGCTGGGCGGTCCTCGCGCGTGCGGTGGCGGAGGAGCTTGCGGCGGTGGGCGTTCCCGTCCTGCTCGGCGTACGTCCGGTCGAGGGCCGCGTCCCGCTGCTCCTGGGCCTGCGCTCGGAGTCGGAGCGCACCCCGGTGGCCGACCGGGTCGCCGCCGCGCTGCGGGCCGGCGTGGAGCGGGCGGGGATGCAGCGGGCGGGGGCGCAGCCGCCGGTCGTGGTGGTCGGGGTCGCGGGCGGCTGGGCGGCGGCGTCGGCGGGCCTGCGGCACGCGGCGGAGACGGCGACGGCGGCGCAGGGCCTGTCCGACCGCCCCTGGTACGACGCCCGCCGCCTGGACATCGACCTGCTGCTCTGGCGCCTGCACAACCACGACGACTCGGCGCTCGCCGCCTTCGTGGACCGCGCGATCGGCCCCCTGCGCACCCACGACCGCCGCTCGAAGCCACCGCTGCTGCCGACGCTGCAGACGTATCTGGCGCATGCGGGCCGCAAGGCGGAGACGGCCCGCGAACTCCATCTGAACCGCCAGACGCTGTACAACCGCCTGGCCCGGATCAGCGAACTCCTGGGGACCGACCTGGACGACCCGCAGACGGTGCTTGCGCTGAGCCTGGCGCTGCGGGCGCGGAGGCATGTGCCGTAAGACGTGTGATCGCCGGTGCTACATGGTCCTGGGCTGCGTCAATTCGTCGTAGACGCTGAGGACTTGGGCGACCGTCTCGTCCTCGGTCGGCCATGTCGCCGCCTGCGCCGCGCCCTTCTCCTTCAGCCGCTCCCGGCGCTCGGGGTCCGCGAGGAGGCGGGACACGGCCGTGGCGAGGGCCTCCGCGTCGCCGTACGGGACGAGTTCGGCCGCGTCGCCGACGAGTTCGGGCATGCCGCCGACCGCGGTCGCGACGAGCGGCACGCGCGCGTGCAGGGCTTCCTGGGCGAGGACGGAGCGGGACTCCCAGCTGCTGGGGAGCACCACGAGGTCGGCCGCCGCGAGCAGCTCGGGCACGTCGTCACGCCGTCCGACGAGCCGCGCGGGCAGCCCCTCGTCCTCGATACGCCGCTTCAGTTCCGCCCGCTCGGGACCTTCTCCGGCGATGACGAGGAGCGGCGGCGGGTCGAGGTGCCGCCAGGCGCGGGCGGCGTCCAGCAGGACGTCGTAGCCCCGGTGGCGCTCCAGTGTGCCGACCGCCACGATCAACGGCCGGTCCACGGCGCCGAGTTCGGCACGCGCCTTGTGGTGCGGGCCGTCGGGCTCCGCGCTGTCCGCCGCCTTCGCGCGGGGCGCGGGGAGCGTGACAGGGGCGAGCCTGGCGTCGCGCGCGCCCCTGCGGCGGGCGCGGTCGACGAGGTCGGACGAGGTGCCGAGGACCACGGCCGCGGCCTTGGCCACGCGCCGCTCCAGGACGCGCAGGACGTGGGCGCGCGCCCCTTCCGCGTGCGCGCGGGTGTGCCAGGTGACGACGAGCGGGACACGGCGGCCGGTGAGCGCGAGCGCGGCGCGCAGGGCCGCGTGCATTCCGTGGGCGTGCACGAGATCGGCGTCGGCGCAGGCCACGCGCAGGGCGGCGACGGACGCCGGGTCGCCGCGGCGGGGCACGTGGACATGGCGGGCGCCCGTGCCCGTCAGGTCGTACACAGCGGCCGCCTCCGCGGGAGCGCAGACCGTGACCCGCACGCCCCGCGCGGCGAGGCCGGCGGCCAGCGACCTGACGTGGGCGCTGCTGCCCGCGCTGCCGCCGCCGAGGACTTGCACGGTGTGCAGCGGCGTCTGGCCGTGCGGTGAGTGGCTGCTCACGTGGCTCACGTGGCCGGGGCTCCTGAGTCGGCGTCGGGGGGCTGCGCCAAGAATGCCAGTCCGTACGGACGTTCCGGCACCGCCGAAAGGTCACTTCCGCGCACGGGCAGGCAACTCCCTGGAGCGGATCACCCACATGGGTGAGGAGAACGGGGGTTCGGCACAGCGGACGGCCTGTGCCGCAGGCATCTTCGCAGCGGAGCCGCACCGGGCGGAAGGCTTTCGGCCGGCCCGGCGTGGCTAGCCGCCGAGGGCCGCGGCCGCGCTGGCCTTCTCCCCGTAGACCGCGGCGGCGACGAGCCCAGCCGCGTGCGCCGCGAGCCCCGCGCGGCCGTTGCCCGCGACGATGGCCGTGCCGAGCGCCGCGCCCAGGGCGTGCGCCCCCGCGTCGCCGATCATCGCGCGCTCCCCCAGGTCCTCCGGGAGCACGGCGGCGGCCGCGCCCATGGAAGCCGCGGCGAGCACCCCTGCGGAGCCCTTCCGCAGCAGACCGGGCGCCCCCAGCGCGAGCACCGCTCCGGCGGCCCTTCCAGGGCGTACGTCCACGAGGTTGACGAGGTGCGCGGTGCCGGCGACGACGACTCCCGCGAGGACCTTGTCCAGTGGCCGCTCCTTGAGCAGCGCACCGGCGGCGAGGCCCGCCGCGGAGATGCCGAACAACTTCACGGCCCCGGTGGTGACTTCGCCGCCGCGGAGCGCGGTCAGGTGCGCGCGGAACCCACGGCGGGGGTCGCCCTCCCCCGCCCTGTCGTCGTACGCCCCACAGGCACCGGCGGCGAGCACGGCAAGACCGGCGGCGGCACGAGGCTTCGCGGCGAGCACGGCACCCCCGGCCGCGGCCCCCAGCGCGGCGCCGACCCCGCCGTACAACTCCACGGTCCGCCCCGCGTAGTTCTTCCGCTCCCAACGGGCGGGGCCGCCGGGGGTGCGGGAGCGGAGCGCGGCGGTGGCGGCGCTGGTGACGGCGGCGGAGATGAGGAGGGCGGTGATTCGGGGGGCGATCATGCGGGCCACGCTACGCGGGGGCCCATGCACTCCACTTGCCGGCATCTTTCGGCCCGTCCGGCGTTTGAGGACGAACCCGGCGAAGCCGGTGATGAACCCGGCGAAGCCGGTGACGACGGCAACTGCACGGCCGGCGAGGCCGGAATCTTCGGGAAGGGACGGGCTTGGGGAAACAAGCCCGCCGAAGGCGCCCCCGGCCCCGCTCCCCCCTACCCGTCCTACCCGTCACTCCTAGCCGCGGCCAACAGCTCCTCCGCATGGGCCCGCGCGGTCTCCGAGTCCTCCTGGCCGGCCAGCATCCGCGAAAGCTCCCGCACCCGGTCCTCGCCCTCGAGGACCAGCACGCCGGACCGCGTGACGCTCCCGTCGTTCGTCTTCTCGACCAGCAGCTGCCGGTCGGCGAACGCCGCCACCTGCGGCAGATGCGTCACGACCACGACCTGCGCCGACTTGGCGAGCCTGGCGAGCCGGCGGCCGATCTCGACCGCCGCCTTGCCACCGACACCGGCGTCGACCTCGTCGAAGAGATACGTCGGCACCGGGTCCGTGCCCGCGAAGACGACCTCCACCGCGAGCATCACGCGCGACAGCTCACCGCCGGACGCCCCCTTGGCGATGGGCCGGGGCGGCGCGCCGGGATGCGGTGCGAGCAGCAGCTCGACCTCGTCGACCCCGGAGGGCCCGTACGCGACGGTGCGCTCACCGACCACGACCCCGTCGGCCCCTTCCGGCACCTCCGTGGCGGTGATGTCGATCGTCACGCGCGCGTGCGGCATCGCCAGCGAGGCCAGCTCCGCGGTGACGGCGGCGGCGAACCGGGACGCCGCCTCCTCGCGCGCGGAGGTCAACTCCTGCGCGAGTCCCGCCAGTTCGCCCCGCAACGCGTCCCGCTCGGCGGTCAGCTCCTCGAGGCGGTCGTCGTCGCCCTCGAGTTCGGTGAGCCGCGCGGCGCCCTCCTCGGCCCAGGCGAGTACGGCGTCGATGTCGGCGCCGTACTTCCGGGTCAGCTGGGTGAGCGCGGCGCGCCGTTCCTCCACTGCCGCGAGCCGCAGCGGATCGGCGTCGAGGTCATCGGCGTAACCGGCGAGTTCTCCCGCCACGTCACCGAGCAGAATGCCGATCTCGCCGATCCGCTCGGCGAGCGCGGCCAGCGCGGGGTCATGGGAGCGCACCGCCTCCAGGGCCCGGTGCGCGCCCGCCACGAGCGTGGTGGCGTCGACGCCCTCCGGGTCCTCGGGGTTGCCCGCGAGCGCGGCGTGCGCGGCCGTGGCGGCGGAGGCGAGCGCCTCCGCGTGGCCGAGCCGCTCGGCCTCGGCGGCCAGTTCGGTGTCCTCGCCCGCGCGCGGCTCGACGGCCGCGACCTCGTCGAGGCCGAAGCGCAGCAGATCGGCCTCCTGGGCCCGCTCGCGCGCCCGCGTGGTGATCTCGTCGACCTCGGTCGTCACGGCCCGCAGCCTGCGGTACGCGGCCGTGTACTTGGCGAGCGGCACCGTGACCGCGTCGCCCGCGTACCGGTCGAGCGCGCCGCGCTGCCGGGCAGGCTTGAGCAGCCCCTGCTGGTCGGTCTGGCCGTGCACCGCGACGAGGTCGTCGGCGAGCTCGGACAGCAGCCCCACCGGCACCGACCGGCCGCCGAGGTGCGCCCGCGAGCGGCCCTCCGCCGAGACCGTACGGCTGATCAGCAGCGCGCCCTCGTCGAGTTCGGCCCCCGCCTCCTCCGCGCGCACGGCCGCCGAGGCGCCTTCGGGCACGGCGATCCGCCCCTCCACGACCGCCGACTTCGCGCCGATCCGCACCAGGGCGGGATCCGCGCGCCCGCCGAGCAACAGGCCGAGGCTGGTGACCACCATCGTCTTGCCCGCACCGGTCTCACCGGTCACGGCGGTGAACCCCGGTGACAGCTCGACCACCGCGTCGTCGATGACTCCGAGCGACCGTATCCGCATCTCCTCCAACACGGACACGACCTTACGAGGTCAGGGGCCGGGTGTGCGACGGGCCCTGGCCTCCTTCCGCCCTCCTTCGGCGAAGGCGCAGGTGGCAAAGGCGGACCGAACGGACGCTGTCACCCGCAGGGGGTGGGATTCCGGGGGAATTCCGGAGGGCCGGGGGAATTCCGGTGGGGGATTACCCCCGCATGATCTTCCTGCCAGCCTCCTGGTGCACGGGGGACCCAGCACCCCACCCTGATCTGTATGGGAACGGGACTTGCACAGGCGGCACTGCGCGCGCACCGACCGGCGTTCGTGGGCACGGCGGTGGCCGCGCTCTTCGCGGCGACGGTGGTGAGCGCGTCGACGATGATGCTGGGCACGACGGGCACGGACGGGCTTTCGGCGCGGGCCCGCGCACAGATCGCCGAGAACGGCGTCGGGGACATGGCCGTCGTCCTCCTGATCGGTTCGATCTACATGTCGATATTCGTCGTCATGTCGACGATGGGCACGGCCGTCGCACAGCAGCACCGCGAGCTGGCGATGGTCCGTGCCATCGGCGCCAAGCCCCGCCAGATCCGCCGCGCGGTCGCGGTCCAAGCCCTCGCCGCCTCGATCCCGGCCGCACTCGTCGGCTTCGCCCTCGGCGGCTTCCTCGCCGGCTGGTGGCACGCCGGCATGGTCACGCACGGGCTGCTCCCCGCCGAGGCGGGCTTCCGCTTCGGCTGGGTCGCGCTGCCGATATGCCTGGGCGTCGCCGTGGTGACGACGGCGCTCGCCGCGCTCCTCTCGGCCCTGCGGTTCTCGCTGCTGCGCCCGGCCCGCGCGCTGGGCGAGGCGGCGACGGGGCGCAAGGGCCTCGGCATCCTCCGCGCACCCCTCGGGGTGATCGCCGTCGCGGGGGCCTGCGCCGTCTCCGTACTGCTGTCGCGTCAGCCCGCGGACGAGGCGGCCGAGGGAGCCTTCCTCGTACTGATCCTGTTCTGCGTCGGCGCCGGGCTGCTCGGTCCGCGCATCATCGGCCCCGCGGCCTGGCTGGTCTCCGCCCTGGTGGGCCGGTTCGGCCCGAGCGCCCGCCTCGCCATGCTCAACGTCCGCTCGCAGCCCCGCCGCTTCTCCGCGGCCGTCGTACCGCTCGTCCTGGTCGTGGGCTTCGGCCTCACCAAGATCGGCATGCATACGACGGCTCGGCACCACACCGGCTCGGCGGGCAGCCGGGGCGAGGTCTGGCTCGACTATGTGGGCACGAGTCTGTACGCGGGCTTCGCCGCGATAGCCGCGGCGAACACCCTCGCCATGATCTCCTTCGAACGCCGCCGCGACATCGCCCTGCTGCGGGTGGTGGGCAGCGGACGCACCCAGGTGAAGGCCATGGCCGCCTGGGAGGCGGTGGTAGTGGCGGGCACCGCACTGCTGCTGGGCACCGCCATCGCGTTGGGCACGCTGGCCCCGATCCTCAACACGGCGTTCGGCTCGTCGCTGCCGTACCTGCCGTGGGCCATACCGACGGGGACAGCGGCGGGCACGCTGCTGCTGACGCTGCTGGCCACGGGGATTCCGGTGGCGTCGGTGATGCGGCGCCGGGCGATATCCGTGGTGAAGGCGACGTAGCCGGGAAGCCGCGCCCCAAAGGGGCGCGGGGCTGTGACATCTGCGGCTCCGCCGCGGGGCGCTCCGAAGGGGCGCGGGGGACTGCGCGACCAGCCACGACGGCGCCGCAGCCGAAAGACGGCGCCGCAGGGCACCACAACGCCGCCCCCAGCGGAACGCTAGTGAGGCGCCCCTCGCCACCCAGACACCGGCAACGCGAACTTGGCGACAAGTCGATCCGTGAAGGAGGCATGGTGCAGCCGGGCGAGCCGCACCGGCACCTCTCCCCTGCGCACCTCCACGCGCGCCCCCGAGGGCAGTTCCACGGTCCGCCGGCCGTCGCACCACAGGACCCCGTGCGGCGTGTGCTGCTGGACCTCGACGGCGAGCACCGAGTCCGGCGAGGTCACCAGCGGCTTGGCGAACAGGGCGTGGGCGCTGATCGGCACCATCAGGAGTGCCTCCACCTCCGGCCAGACCACGGGCCCGCCCGCGGAGAAGGCGTACGCGGTGGAGCCGGTCGGGGTGGCGCAGACGATGCCGTCGCAGCCGAAGCCGGTGACGGGACGGCCGTCGATCTCCAGGACGACCTCGAGCATCCGCTCGGCGGACATCTTCTGTACGGCGGCCTCGTTGAGCGCCCAGTCGCGGTGCACGACATCACCGTTGCTGCGCACGACGACGTCGATGGTCATCCGCTCCTCGACCTCGTACGCCTTGGTGACGACGCGGTCGACGACCTTGTCGAGGTCGTCGCGCTCGGCCTCGGCGAGAAAGCCGACCCGGCCCAGGTTCACGCCGAGCATCGGCACCCCGGAGGCCCGGGCGAACTCGGCGCCGCGCAGCAGCGTCCCGTCGCCGCCGAGCACGACGAGCAGCTCACAGCCGTCGAGGCACTCGGGGGTGGCCTCCTTGACCAGGCCGACCTCGGGCGGCAGCGGCAGATCGGCCGCCTCCGACTCCAGGACCCGTACGCCGATGCCGCTGCGCAGCAGTCCCAGGACGACGAGCTCGGCGCTGCGGATGGCGGCGGGCCGCCCGGTGTGCGCGAGCAGGAAGACCGTGCGAGCCGGGTCGTCGGTCGCTCGGTCGCGGTCCACGTCGTTCTGGGTCGATCGGATCTGGGTCACTCGGGTCTGGGTCAACGGGGCCCCTCCGCCACGGCACGGTCAACGTCCGCCGGGTCGAGTTCGGGCGCCCCGGCGCGCAGCCACAGAAAGTACTCGACATTTCCGGAAGGGCCGGGCAGTGGGCTCGCAGTCACGCCACACACGCCGAGGCCGAGCCCCCAGGCCTGCCGGGCCACCGTGCGCACCGCGTCGGCCCGCAGTTCCGCGCTGCGCACGACCCCGCCGCTGCCGAGCCGCTCCTTGCCGACCTCGAACTGCGGCTTGACCATGAGCACCAGGTCGGCGTCCGGCGCCGCGCACCGTACGAGCGCGGGCAGCACCAGGCCGAGCGGGATGAAGGAGAGATCGCCGACGACCAGGTCGACGGGGACGCCGTCGATGAGGTCGAGCGTCAATTCGCGTACGTTCGTACGGTCCTTGACGGTGACCCGGTCGTCGCTCTGCAGCGACCAGGCGAGCTGTCCGTAGCCGACGTCCACGGCGACGACGCCGGACGCCCCGGCGCGCAGCAGCACATCGGTGAATCCCCCGGTGGAGGCGCCCGCGTCCAGCGCCCGCCGCCCCTCGACGACCAGTCCCTGCGGCACGAACGCGGCGAACGCGCCCGCCAGCTTGTGGCCGCCGCGCGAGACGTAGTCGGGGTCGCTGTCGTCGGCCGCGACCACGATCGCGGCGGCGGTCTCCACCTGCGTCGCGGGCTTGGTCGCGGTGTTCCGGTCGACGGTCACCCGGCCGGCGGCGATCAGCTGGCTGGCGTGCTCGCGCGAGCGCGCCAGCTTGCGACGGACCAGCTCGGCGTCGAGTCGGCGGCGTGCCACTCCTGCCACGTTCTGTTCAGCTCCTGTTGTACGAGGGGGTGTGCGGGGACGACGGCGGGGGCGCCGGCGGCCCGGGGCGTGCGTCGAGCGCGGTCAGCGTGTCGCGCAGGCCCCGGTGCACATCCTCGTACACCTCGATGTGGCCGTCCGTGGCGAGGTGGTCGGCGTCGCCGAGGCGCTGGAGCTGGGCGTCCACCGCCGGGTCACCGGTCGGCGTGCGCTCCACGCCGAGGGGCGCGGGGCCCGCGGGGTCGTACGCCTCGGGCGGGGTGTCCGCAGCCCGCGCCACTTCGGCCTCGGGCTCCGCGAGCTGCTGCTCGGGGCCCGGCAACGAGTCGTTCATGCCACGACGCTACCGCGAAGCACTGGGGTACCGTCGATCACGATGGCGACGATCGAGGAGTGCCGTGCGGCGCTCGACAGACTCTCGGACAACCTGGCGGGCGCGGAGGGCGGCGTGCGCGGCGCAGCCACGCTCGATCGCTCGCTGAGCTGCCGCATCACCGATCTCGACGTCACGTTCACGGGGCGTCTCGAGAACGGCCGGATCTTGGTGCTCGACCGGCACCCCGGCCCGCCGCGCGAGAAGGCCGAGATCCGCCTTGCCATGTCCGGCGACGATCTGGTCGCGATGGTGGACGGCGAGCTGAACTTCGCGAAGGCCTGGGGCTCCGGCCGGGTCAAGCTGGAGGCGGGCCTGCGCGATCTGCTCCGCCTCAGGTCGCTGCTTTAGTCACTCCGGCTGTCGACGCCGCCTTCGCCCGCCCCCGCCGCGCCGCCGGCACCACCAGCGGCGTCCCCGTCTCCGGGTCGTCGATGATCTGGCAGTCCATCCCGAAGGTGTCCCGCACCAGTTCCGCCGTGACGATGTCGGACGGCGCGCCCTCGGCGACGACCTCGCCGTCGCGCAGGGCGATGAGGTGGGTGGCGTACCGGGCCGCGTGGTTGAGGTCGTGCAGGACGGCGACGAGGGTGCGGCCCTGCTCCTCGTGGAGGTCGGCACAGAGGTCGAGTACGTCGATCTGGTGCTGGATGTCGAGATAGGTGGTCGGCTCGTCGAGCAGCAGCAGCGGGGTCTGCTGGGCGAGCGCCATCGCGATCCAGACACGCTGGCGCTGACCGCCGGAGAGTTCGTCGACATAGCGGTCGGCCAGTTCGGCGACGCCGGTCGACGCCATCGACTCGCCGACGATCCGCTCGTCCTCGGCGGACCACTGCCGCAGGAGTCCCTGGTGCGGATAGCGGCCGCGCGCCACGAGGTCGCCCACGGTGATCCCGTCGGGCGCGATGGACGACTGGGGCAGCAGGCCCAGCGTCCGCGCGACCTTCTTCGCGGGCATCGACTGGATGACGTTCCCGTCGAGCAGGACCCGGCCGGCGGACGGCTTGAGCATCCGGGACAGGGCGCGCAGCAGGGTGGACTTGCCGCAGGCGTTCGGGCCGACGATCACCGTGAAGGAGTTGTCGGGTATCTCCACGGACAACTTCTCCGCGATGACGCGCTGGTCGTAGCCAAGGGTCACGTCGTCCGCGACGAGCCGGTTCACTGCGGCACGCTCCTGCCTGTCGGTGCTTTCGGGATGGGTGGTCGTCCGGCTGCTCATATCCGCCCCGCCTTGCGCTCGATGACGAGCAGCCAGAGCAGATAGCCGCCGCCGAGCACGCCGGTGACCACGCCCACGGGGAGCTGGTCGGCGCCGAACGCCCGCTGGGAGGCCCAGTCGGCGACGATCAGCAGGGTGGCGCCCATGCACATGGCCGGCATCAGGTTCGGTCCCGGCGAGCGGGTGAGCCGCCTGGCGAGCTGCGGCGCGGTGAGCGCGACGAAGCTGACCGGACCGGCGGCGGCGGTCGCGGCCGCGGTGAGCAGCACGGCCGAGCCCATCAGGACGAGGCGGGTCCGCTCGACGGGCACCCCGAGGGCGTACCCGACGTCGTCGCCCATCTCCAGCATCCGCAGCGGACGGGCGTACGCCATGACGAGCGGCACCAGGATCACGCAGAGCCAGAACAGCGGCCAGACCTGCTCCCAGTCGCGGCCGTTGAGGGAGCCGGTCATCCAGACGACGGCGCGCGCCGCGTCGACGAGGTCCGCCTTGGTGAGCAGATAGCCGTTGACGGCGACGAGGAACGCGGAGACCCCGATGCCGACCAGGACCAGCCGGAACCCGTGCACGCCCTGCTTCCAGGCGAGCAGATAGATCGCGGCGCCGGTGACCAGACCGCCGACGAGCGCGCCGCCCGCGACCTGCACCGCGCTGCCCTGGAAGAGGACGATCATGACGAGCGCCCCGGCGGTGGAGCCCTGTCCGAGGCCGAGGATGTCCGGACTGCCCAGCGGATTGCGCGAGATGGACTGGAAGATGGCGCCGCCGAGCCCGAGCGCGGCCCCCACCAGGAGTCCGACCAGGACGCGGGGCAGCCGCAGGTCGTTGATGATGAACTCCTGCCCGGCGTCGCCGTTGCCGAGCAGGGTGCGGATGACGTCGGCGGTGGGGATGTCGAAGTCGCCGGTGCCGATCAGTACGACGCTCGCGGCGAGCGCCGCCACGAGGAGCGCGACGACGACCACGGCCGTGCGGACGTCGAGGCGGAAGCTGAGCCCGCCCCTGGTGCGTATCGCCTTCACAGCTGGGTCAGCCTCCGCCGTCGTACGAGAAAGATGAAGACCGGGGCGCCGATCAACGCGGTGATGATGCCGACCTGGAGCTCCGCGGGCCGGGCGACGATACGGCCGATGACATCGGCGCCGAGCAGCAGCACCGGCGAGAGAATCGCCGCGTACGGCAGGATCCAGCGCATGTCGGGGCCGGTGAAGGAGCGCACGACGTGCGGCACCATCAGGCCGACGAAGACGATGGGCCCGCAGGCGGCGGTCGCCGCTCCGCAGAGCAGGGTCGCGGCGGCCATCGACAGGGCGCGGGTGCGGCCCAGATGGGCGCCGAGGGCGCGGGCGGTGTCATCTCCCATGGCCATCGCGTTCAGCGGCCGGGCGAGGCCGAGCGCGAGCAGGATGCCGACCACGAGGAAGGGCAGCACCTGGAGGATGGTCTCGTTCTTGGCCGAGGCGAGTGAACCGACCGTCCAGAAGCGCATCTTGTTGAGTGCCGCGTTGTCGTTGATCATCACGGCCTGCAGATAGCCGTAGAGCGCGGCGCTGAGCGCGGTTCCGGCGAGCGCGAGGCGCACCGGTGTCGCGTTGCGGGTGCCGCCGAGCGCGTAGACGAGGGCGCCGACGACGGCCGCGCCGAGGAAGGCGAACCACACATAGCCGCTCAGCGAGGTGACACCGAGAAAGCTGATGGCGGTGACGACGGCCGCCGAGGCGCCGAGGTTGATGCCGAGCAGTCCGGGGTCGGCCAGCGGATTGCGGGTCAGCGCCTGGAGGACGGCGCCGGAGAGGCCGAGCGCCACACCGACGAGCAGTCCGAGCAGCGTGCGCGAGAGCCGCTCTCCGACGACGACATCGTCGTACGTACCGGTGTCCTGGAAGAGACCGTGCCAGACATGGTCCAGGGACATCGATTTGGCGCCGACCGCGATGCTCGCCACGACGACGAGCGCGAGCACACAGACCGAGACGACGAGCCCCGCAGCGCGGATCGCGACGCGGCGGCTGGGTGGCGCGGGGGCGGTCTCCGCGCTGGCTTCGGGGGGACTGTCGACCAACACCTGGTTAGGTTAGCCTACCCTCGCACTCGACTTCGACGAGAGAAGCACCATCTATGCATGCTCGCCGCCCGATACCTCCCGCTCTGACCCGTCGCGGTCTGCTCGGTGCCGGTGCGGCCATCGGGGCCGGTGGGCTGATTTCGGCGTGCGGCGGCGGCGAGGACGGTGGCGCGAAACCGTCGGGCGACGGCTGGCGCTTCAAGGACGACCGCGGCACGACCGCGAAGGCGGCCCGGACCCCGCGCCGGATCGTCGCCTACATCGGAGCGGCGGCGGCCCTGCACGACTTCGGCGTCGAATGCACGGGAGTCTTCGGGCCGACGAAGCTGAAGAACGGCGAACCCGACGTACAGGCCGCCGACATCGATGTCGACAAAGTGACGATCATCGGCAACGCCTGGGGCCAGTTCAGCATCGAGAAGTACGCGAAGCTGCGGCCCGAGCTGCTCGTCAGCACCATGAACGTGTCGCCGGCTCTCTGGTACGTCCCCGAGGAATCCACCGAGAAGATCACCTCGCTCGCCCCGACCGTCGGCATCCTCACCGGCAAGACCTCGCTGACGCAGGCGATCGGCCGCTTCGCCGCACTCGCCGAATCCCTCGGCGCCGACCTCGGGGCACAGAAGGTCGCCGCGGCGAAGAAGCGCTTCGAGGCGGCATCGGAGACGCTCCGTCAATCCGCCAAGTCGGCGAAGGCGCGCGGCGGCATCAAGGTCATGGCCGTCTCGGCACAGGCCGACCTGCTGTACGTCGGCAACCCCGCCGACTTCACCGACCTGCGCCACTACGCCGACCTCGGCATCGAATTCGTCACGCCCCAGAACACGGCCAAGGGCGGCTTCTTCGAGGAACTCGGCTGGGAGAACGCCGACAGATACGACGCGGACCTCGTCCTCGTCGACCGGCGGACCGGCAACCTCCAGCCCGCCGAGCTGAAGAAGACCAAGCCGACCTGGGCCAAACTCCCCGCGGTCGAGGCGGACCAGGTCATCTCCTGGTCCAACGAGGCCCAGTTCAGTCACGCCGGCTACGCCCCGCTCATCGAGCGGCTCGCGGCAGCCGTCGACAAGTCGAAGAAGGCCGTCTGATGAAATCGCACCGTCCCCTCTCGCGCCGTCCCCTCTCGCGCCGCGGCCTGCTCGCCTCCGGCGGCGCCATCGGCCTCACCGCCCTGCTGGCCGCCTGCGGCGACGAGAAGAAGTCGGCGAAGAAGGACTCCGGCTCCAAGACCTGGAGATTCAAGGACGACCGCGGCAGAACCGCCGAGGTCGACCACACCCCGAAGAACATCGTCGCCTACATCAGCACGGCGGCCGCGCTGCACGACTACGGAGTCGAGTGCACCGGCGTCTTCGGCCCCTCCAAGCCGGTGAACGGCAAGCCCAACCCGCAGGCGGGCGAGCTCGATGTCGACAAACTGACCAGCCTCGGCGAGTCCTTCAACCAGTTCAACATCGAGAAGTACGCGGCCCTCAAGCCCGACCTCCTGATCAGCAACATGTTCCCGCCGCCGCTGCTCTGGTTCCTGCCCGAGGACAGCACCAAGAAGATCGAGGCGCTCGCCCCCACCGTCGGCATCAAGGGCGCCCGCGTCTCCCTGCTCGAACCGCTGAAGCGCTACACCGAGCTCGCCGAGTCACTCGGCGGGGACCTGCAGGCGGAGAAGGTGCGGGCCGCCAAGTCCCGCTTCGACAAGGCCGAACGGCGGCTGCGCAAGGCCGCGAAGGACAACCCCGGCCTGAAGGTCCTCGCGATGACCGGCGACGCCGAACAGTTCTACGTCGCCGTACCGGACTCCTACTGCGACCTGAACTACTTCAAGGACCTCGGCATCGAGTTCGTCGAGGGCAAGAAGGTCGACAAGTGGGGCTTCTGGGAGTTCCTCAGCTGGGAGAACGCCGACAAGTACCACGCCGACCTGATCATGATCGACAACCGCGAGAGCGCGATGCCGGCCAAGGAACTGGCGAAGAAGCCCACTTGGGAGCTGCTCCCCGCCGTCAAGGCCGGCCAGACCGTGCCCTGGTCGATGGAGGAGCGCTACAGCTACGCCGGTTTCGCCCCCGTGCTCGAACAGCTCGCCGCCGCCATCGAGAAGTCCAAGAGGCTCAAGTCATGACCGATTCCCCGTACCACTTCTTCGACGTGCGGGTACTGCGCGCCGAGCACATCACGCCCGCCATGATCCGCGTGGCCCTCGGCGGCGCCGACCTGGCCCGGATGGCCTCGGCCGGACGCGACCAGCGCATCAAGGTGTTCCTGCCGCACCCCGGCCAGGACGCCCCGGTCATGCCCGACACCAGCAAGGGCGACGCGGCCCATTGGTACGCCGACTGGTGCGCCCTCGACCCCGACGTACGCGGCATCATGCGCACGTACACCACGCGTGAACTGCGCCGCGACCCTGACGAGTTGATCGTCGACTTCGCCGTGCACGGCTCCGAGCCCTCGCCCTTTGACGGTCCCGCCACCAGCTGGGCGCGGTCCGCCCGGCCCGGCGACCGGATCGGCGTACTCGCCCCGATCGAGGAGGAGAACGGCGCGTACGACTTCAGGCCGCCGCAGGACACCGACTGGATCCTGCTGACCGCCGACGAGTCGGCGCTGCCGGCCGTGGCGGGCATCCTGGAGACGCTCCCGCCGGGCATCGAGACCCACGTCTGGATCGAGGTCCACGACCCGGCGGACCAGCAGGAGCTGCCGACGAAGGCGGACGCCCGGATCACCTGGCTCACGGAAATCGGCACGACGCCGTCCGCGATCCGCGCCGCCGAGCTGCCCTCGGGCACGCCGTACGCCTGGGTCACGGGCGAGTCCGCCACGGTCAAGGCGGTCCGCCGCCACCTCGTCGGCGAACGCGGCATCGACCGCAAGAAGGTGTCGTTCTCCGGCTACTGGCGCAGGGGCACCACCACGGACGAGCTGATCGACCGCAACGAGACGGCCTGAGGCCACTCCCCTGCGGCGGGCCTGCCTCCCGGAGCACTCTCCTGGGCACTCCCGCCGCAGGGCCTCACGCGCCTGCGCCCGCGCTACACCCCCAGCCGCGACAGCGCCTTCCCCCCGTCCAGCGTGCACACCCCGTTCCCCGCGTCCGTCCACGCCACGGCACACAGCGCCCGCAGCCCGTCGAGGACCTCGCCTTCGCCGTCGAGCACCAGCTCGACCCCCCGCGCCGACGCCGTCCACCCGCCGCAGCCGAATCCGCCGTCCACCGGGGCCACTTCGGGCTGTCCGGTCAGCATGCCGCGCAGATCCGCGTCCACGTACGTTGGCCGGTGCTCGGGCGGGGCCGCCAGAAGCTGCGCGCCGTCCGTCACTCCGGTCAGCACGAGCAGCGAGTCCACCTCCCCGTTGAACGCGCCCTCGATGTCCGTGTCGAGCCGGTCCCCCACGACCAGCGGCCGCTCCGCACCGGTCCGCAGGATCGTCTCCCGGTGCATCGGCGGCAACGGCTTGCCCGCCACCTGCGGCTCGGCGCCCGTGGCGATCCGCACGACCTCGACCGCCGCGCCGTTGCCGGGCGCGATGCCCCGCGCACTCGGAATCGTCAGGTCCGTGTTGGACGCGAACCACGGCACCCCGCGCGCGATCGCGTAACAGGCCTCGGCGAACCGCCCCCAGGCCAGGTCAGGACCGCCGTACCCCTGCACGACCGCCACCGGATCGTCGTCCGCCGACTCCACCGGCTCCAGGCCCCGCTCCCGCAGCGCGACCCGCAGCCCGTCCCCGCCGACCACCAACACCCGCGACCCCGCCGGGACTTGCTCGCTCACCAGACGGGCGGCCGCCTGCGCCGACGTGATCACATCCGCCGGCCCGGTCGGAATGCCCAGCTCCGTCAGATGCTCCGCGACCGCGTCCGGCGTCCGCAGCGCGTTGTTCGTCACATACGCCAGGTGCATGCCGCCCGCGCGGGCCGTCCCGAGCGACTCCACGGCGTGCGCGATCGCGTGCCCGCCCGCGTACACCACCCCGTCCAGGTCGAGCAGCGCCGTGTCATACGCCTCGCTCAGCACACTTCGGCTGCCTTCGGGCCGTGCCCTGACGGTCTGGCTCATTACCCATCGCTCCTCGCTCGATCCCACTCCCCCGATCATCGCTCATGCCACTGACACACATACGATGCGGGGATGAACACAGCGGGTGACACGGACGACCACGGCTTGGACCTGATCCCGTTCCGAGGCGTGCGGTACGTCCCCGAACGGGTCGGCAGCATCGCCGCCGTGACATCCCCGCCGTACGACGTAGTCGTACGGCCCGACGGGCTGCTCCACCTGGAGTCCGCCGACCCGCACAACATCGTCCGGCTGATCCTCCCGCAGGCGACCACGCCCGCCGCCCGCAACGACCAAGCGGCGGACACTCTGCGGACCTGGCTCTCCGAAGGCATCCTCGCGCCCGACCCGGAGCCCAGCCTCTACGTCTACGAACAACGCGACGGCGACCTCCTGCAGCGCGGCGTCATCGGCGCCCTGCGCCTCTCGGAGGCGGCGGACGGCATCGTCCTGCCGCACGAGGGCGTCATGCCCCATGTCGTCGAGGACCGCGCGGCCCTGATGCGCGCGACCAGCGCCAACCTCGAACCACTGCTCCTGACCTACCGCTCCGACGGCAACGCCACAGGCGCGACGGCGGTCATCGAACGCACCGTACTGAACAAGCCCCTCCTGTCGACGACCACGGAGGACGGCTTCAGCCACCGTCTGTGGGCGGTCACCGACCCCGCCGACCTAGCCGAGATCCAGACAGATCTCGCCCGCCATCAGGCACTGATCGCGGACGGCCACCACCGCTGGGCCACCAACCTCCGGTTGCGCTCCGAGCACCCGTCCCCCAGCCCGTGGGACTACGGCCTGGTCCTTCTCGTCGACACCGCGCGCTACCCGCTGCGGGTCCGCGCCATCCACCGCTATCTGCACCGGCTCCCGGTCGCGGACGCCCTGGCCGCCCTCGCGGACTCCTTCCGCGTACGCACCATGGAGGGCCCGCTGCCGCACGCCCTGGACGCACTGGCCCGGGCCGCGGCCGAGGGCAACGCCTTCCTCCTGGCGGGCGACGGCGCGTACCACCTCATCGACCGCCCCTCCCCCGGCCTCCTCTCGCGTACGATCCCCGCCGACCACCCCGAGGCCTGGCGCACCCTCGACGCGACGGTCCTGCACTCGACGCTCCTCGACCACATCTGGCAGATCCCCGACGCCCCCGAGCACATCGCGTACATCCATGACACGGCGGCGACGGTGGAGAAGGCGGAGCGCGACGGCGGCACGGCGATCCTGATGCATCCGGTCCGCGAGGAGGTCGTCCGCGACCTGGCCCGCCAGGGGGTCACGATGCCCCGCAAGTCCACGTCCTTCGGCCCCAAGCCCGCGTCGGGGTTGGTCCTGCGCAGCCTCGACGTCTGACACAGGGGCACACGCGGATATGACAATGGGCGGGACCCCACCGGGGTCCCGCCCATTGTCATGACCAGCTACGTCAGCACTCAGCCCTGCCGGTGCTCACCCTCGTCGCCCTCGTCGCCCTCGCTGCCGTCGGCGTCCTCGTCGGACCCGTCGACCTCTTCGAGTTCCTCCGCGTCGACGAACTCGACGCCGTCCAGCTCGGCGAGCCGGTCCGACGCGTCGGTGCTGCCGTCCTTGTCGGACTCGACGGCCTTCGCGAACCACTCACGTGCCTCGTCCTCACGCCCCGCCGCGAGCAGCGCGTCGGCGTACGCGTACCGCAGGCGCGCGGTCCACGGCTGCACGGAGTTCGACGCGAGCTCGGGGCTCTGCAGGGTGACGATGGCGGCCTCGAGCTGCCCCATGTCACGCCGGGCACCGGCGGCCACGAGACGCATCTCGACCTGGCCGGCCTTGTCCAGCTTCTGCACCTCGGGCGCACCGGCCATGTCCAGCGCCTTCTCCGGCCGGCCGAGACCGCGCTCGCAGTCCGCCATGACGGGCCACAGCTCGACACTGCCGGTCATCCGCCGCGCCGCCCGGAACTCGGCGAGGGCCTCGCTGTACTTCTGCGTCGCGTACGCGGCGAAGCCCGCCGCCTCGCGCACCGCGGCGACACGGGACGCGAGCCGCAGGGCGACCCGCGAGTACCCGTAGGCCTGCTCGGGGTCCTCGTCGATGAGCTTGGCGACCATCACCAGGTTTTTGGCGACGTCCTCAGCGAGCCCCTTGGGAAGGCTCTGCAGCTCCTGCTGTACGTCCTTGTCGATCTCGTACCCGGTGACGTCCTCCGGAATCGGCAGCCGCCGGATGGGCTCGCGGTCCCGGTCGTCACGCCCGCGGTATCCACCGCGGTCGCCGCCACGGTCGTCCCGCCCACGGAACCCACCGGGGCGCCCACCGCGGTCGTCCCGGCGCGGCCCACGGTCGTCACGCCCGCGGTATCCACCGCGGTCGCCGCCACGGTCATCCCGGCGGAAGCCGGGACGGTCGCCGTCACGACGGGGCCGGTCGTCACGACGGAACCCACCACGGTCACCACCGCGGTCATCGCGACGGTCGTCACGGCGGTCGTCCCGACGATCATCGCGCCGGAAGCCGCCGCGGTCGTCGCGGCGGTCATCCCGACGATCATCGCGGCGGTCGTCCCGACGGAAGGCAGGACGGTCGCCGTCACGACGGAGCCGGTCGTCACGACGGAACCCACCACGGTCTCCGCCACGGTCACCACCGCGATCGTCACGCCGGTCATCGCGACGGTCATCGCGACGGAAGCCACCACGGTCACCACCGCGGTCGTCCCGCCCACGGAAGCCACCACGGTCGTCACGGCGGTCATCACGCCCACGGAACCCGCCGCGGTCGCCACCGCGGTCATCCCGGCGGTCGTCACGTCGGTCGTCGCGACGCGGGAAGCCAGAGGTCGAACGGTCGTCACGACGGAACGAGGGACGTTCCCCGTCACGGCGGTCGTCACGACGCGGGAAGCCGGAAGTCGAACGGTCGTCACGACGGAAGGGAGGACGCCCACCCCGGTCGTCACGTCGGTCGTCACGGCGGTCATCGCGACGGAAGCCACCACGGTCACCGTCACGCCGGTCGTCGCGCCGGAACCCACCGCGGTCACCGCCACGGTCATCGCGGCGGTCGTCACGGCGGAAGCCACCACGGTCTCCGCCGCGGTCGTTGTCGCGACGCGGCGCACCACGGTCGCGGTCACGATCGTCACGGCGCGGTCCGCCGGAAGAGGGACGCTCATCGCGGCGGTACGAGGGACGCCCACCGCCACTGCGGTCGCCACGGTCGTTGTCCCGGCGCGGCGCGCCACCGCGGTATCCGCCCCGGTCGCCACCGTCCCGGCGGCGCTGCTCGCGCTCCGGTCGCTCGTCGGGAGAGTTGGTGGACATCGGTGACTCCTAGTCTTCGGTACCGCAGTCATTCTCGCGCAGCCCGGTAGTCGGCGCGCTTCGACAAATAAAAAAGGACCCTTGGTCCCAGCGTGGACGCTGGGACCAAGGGTCCTCCAAAAATTGTTCGGCGGCGTCCTACTCTCCCACAGGGTCCCCCCTGCAGTACCATCGGCGCTGTGAGGCTTAGCTTCCGGGTTCGGAATGTAACCGGGCGTTT